>NZ_AYMR01000007.1 GCF_000633535.1 Leifsonia aquatica H1aii
GTCGTGCTGTTCGACGAGATCGAGAAGGCGCACCCGGACATCTTCAACTCGCTGCTCCAGATCCTGGAGGAGGGTCGTCTGACCGATGGCCAGGGTCGCGTCGTCGACTTCAAGAACACGGTCATCATCATGACGACCAACCTCGGCACGAAGGACATCTCCGGCGGCCCCGTCGGCTTCCAGATCGAGGGCGACCCGACCACCGGCTACGAGCGGATGCGCGGCAAGGTCTACGAGGAGCTGAAGAAGAACTTCAAGCCCGAGTTCCTGAACCGCGTCGACGAGATCATCGTCTTCCCGCAGCTGAACAAGGCCGAGCTGCTGCAGATCGTCGACCTGTTCATCAAGCGCCTCTCCGACCGGCTGCTGGACCGCGACATGACCATCGAGCTGGAGCTCCCGGCGAAGGAGCGCCTGATCGAGGTCGGGTTCGACCCGACGCTCGGCGCCCGCCCGCTGCGCCGCGCCGTCCAGCACGAGATCGAGGACCGGCTGAGCGAGAAGATCCTGCACGGCGAGCTGAACGCGGGCGACCACGTCCACGTCGACTTCCGTGACGGGGAGTTCGTGTTCACCACGACCGCCCGGGCCGACGCGATCGGGGCCGGCGTCAACGCGACGGCCGCCATCGGTACCGGCCCGGCGACACCGGACCTCGCCGCCAACGCGGACCTGTAGCCGCCGAGTACAGACAGAGTCGGCCGGAAACCGCCGGGTACGCAGAGAGTTCGCGTACTCGGCGGTTTCTGCGTGTCGGTAGGGTGGGACGAGTGAGTGGTGAGGCAGGAGCGGTCCGGGTCCGTCGGGCGCGCACGGGAGACGTGGCGCGCATCCAGGAGCTCGTGGAGCCGCTCGTGCGACGACGCATCCTGCTCGGCAAGGAGACGGTGACGTTCTACGAGGCCGTGCAGGAGTTCCGGGTCGCCGAGGACGAGGACGGCACGCTCATCGGCTGCGGTGCGCTCCACGTCATGTGGAGCGACCTCGGCGAGGTGCGCACCCTCGCGGTCGCCGACGAATGGCTCGGTCGAGGCGTCGGCCGTGCCCTGCTGCAGCGACTCGAGACGGACGCCCGCGACCTCGGTCTCAGCCGCCTGTTCTGCCTGACGTTCGAGGTCGGCTTCTTCGAGCGCAACGGGTTCGAGGACATGGGGGAGGAGACGGTGGATCCCGCACTCTACGCCGAGCTCGTCCGCTCCAACGACGAGGGCGTCGCGGAGTTCCTGGACCTGGCCCGCGTGAAGCCCAACACCCTGGGAAATACAAGGATGTTGAAGCGGCTCTGAGCGCGTTGCGCCGGGGAAATCCGCGGCGCGCGGTTATGCTGCGGGCATGTCGACGTTCAAGCATCCTGTCGGCCCGCAGCCGAGCACGGTCTATTGGCGACGCCGGCTCATCCTTGGTCTCGGCCTGCTCGCCGTGATCCTCGTCGTGGTGCTGATCATCGTGCGCCCCGGCGCCTCGGACGGCGCACCCGCTCCGGCCTCCACGACCAGCGCTCCGAAGAAGACCACGGCGCCGGCGTCGACGAGCATCCCGACCACGAAGACCACCGCGAGCGGTGCCGCGTGCGACAACGCGAACGTGCGTGTGGAGGCCGTCACCGACAAGGCGACCTACGCGGCGGGCGAGCTGCCGCAGCTGTCGGTCGCGATCACGAACACCGGCTCCACGGCGTGCAAGATCGACGCCGGGACGGCGCAGCAGCTGTTCACCATCACCAGCGGATCCGAGACCTACTGGAAGTCGACCGACTGCCAGACCGACAAGGTGGATGCCGAGGTGCTCCTCGAGCCCGGCAAGACCATCTCGTCGCAGGCGCCGATCACCTGGGACCGCACCCGCTCCGACCCGTCCACCTGCCAGGCGACGCGCGAGCAGGTCCCCGCCGGGGGAGCCTCCTACCACCTGACGACGACGGTCGCGGGCATCCAATCCCCCGAGACCAAGCAGTTCATCCTCCAGTAGCGGGCGCTGCCGGCCGCCGAGGCGGCACACAGTGCACGCATTCTCGCCGAGGCGGCGAATAGTTCGCCGTCTCGATGGAGGCTAGGGGAGGGTGAGGATCTCGGCCCCGTCGGGGGTGATCGCGATCGTGTGCTCGCTGTGGGCGGTGCGGGCGCCGGTCGCACTGCGGAGGGTCCAGCCGTCGGCGTCGGTGACGAGCTCAGCGGTGTCGGCCATCACCCACGGCTCGAGTGCGAGCAGGAGGCCGGGGCGCAGTCGATAGCCGCGGCCCGGCCGGCCGTCGTTGGAGACGTGCGGGTCCTGGTGCATGGTGGAGCCGATGCCGTGGCCGCCGAACTCCAGGTTCACCGGGTAGCCGGCCTCGTGCAGCACCGAGCCGATCGTGTACGACAGATCGCCGATGCGCGCACCGGGGTGGGCGGCGGCGATCGCGGCGGCGAGGGCGCGCTCGGTCGTCTCGATCATCGCGACGTCGGCCGGCGCGCGCGTCGGGCCGACGATGACGCTGATCGCCGCGTCGGCGGCGATGCCGTCGAGCGTGACAGCGAGGTCGAGCGTGAGGAGGTCGCCGTCGACGAGAGCGTAGTCGTGCGGCATCCCGTGCAGCACGGCGTCGTTGACCGCCGTGCAGATGTAGTGGCCGAACGGGCCGCGTCCGAACGACGGCGCGTAGTCCACGTAGCAGGATTCGGCGCCGGCCTCCGCGATCAGCGCCGCCGTCCAGCTGTCGATCTCGAGCAGGTTGGTGCCGACGGCGACGCGGCTCTTGAGGGTCTGGAGGATGCGCCCGACCAGCGCTCCGGCGGCACGCGCCCGGGTCAGCTCGGCCGGGGTCAGGATCTCGATCATGCCGATAACTATACCGGTATGAGTATCCCGGTATTAGTATGGGGTCATGGTCAGGTTGCCGAACACTCCCGCCGAGATCGAGCGTGGTCAGCGGCTCGGTGCGCTGATGCGCCGCGCGCGCGGCGAGCGGTCGATGCTGGCGGTCGCCCTCGATGCGGGTGTGTCGCCGGAGACGGTGCGGAAGATCGAGTCGGGCCGGGTGGCGACGCCCGCCTTCCCGACGATCGCGGCCATCGCCGCTGTGCTCGGGCTGTCGCTGGACGCCGTGTGGGCCGAGATCAGCGAACCGCTCGCCGGCGCGGACGCAGTTGCCGAGGAGCCCCTGGCCTCCTGACCCGGCCGTCGCCGAGTCCGCGCATTTTCTGCGTACTCGACGCTTTCGGGCCCACTTGGTGCGGGCTCGGCGGGTGCGGGCTCGGCGGGTGCGGTCAGAAGGGTGCGGTCAGAAGGCGGCGTCGAGTTCGCGTTCGCGGGGAGTGGACCCGGCGGTGAACGCCAGCCGCAGCGCCTCGCGGATGGAGGCGCTCTGGTCGTCCACGCGCGTCGCGAAGCCCAGCCGTTTCGCCTCCGCGGCCCGCTGCTTGCCGTTGGTGACCGGCCGGATCTCGCCGGCGAGGCTGATCTCGCCGAAGGCCACGAGGGCGTGCGGGATGGCGCGGTCGGAGGCCGCCGAGGCCACTGCGAGGGCGATGGCCAGGTCGGCGCCGGGTTCGGTGAGCCGCACGCCGCCGACGGTGGAGACGTAGACGTCCTTGTCGCCGAGCTTGATGCCGGCGCGGCGCTCCAGCACGGCGAGCAGCATCGCCACGCGCGAGCTGTCGACGCCGTTGGTGACGCGGCGCGGGTTCGGTGCGGCGGTGGCCACGACGAGGGCCTGCACTTCCACCGGGAGCGGGCGCCGTCCCTCCATCGCGACCGTCACGCAGGTGCCGGAGACCGGGGTGGAGGTGCGGCTGAGGAACAGCCCGCTCGGGTCGGGGACCTCGGCGATGCCGTCGCCGGTCATCTCGAAGCAGCCGACCTCGTCGGTCGGCCCGAAACGGTTCTTGAGCGCTCGCACGAAGCGGAGCGACGTCTGCCGGTCGCCCTCGAACTGGCACACCACGTCTACCAGGTGCTCCAGCAGCCGGGGGCCCGCGATGGAGCCGTCCTTGGTGACGTGCCCGACGATCAGGATGGGCAGCCCGCGTTCTTTGGCGATGCGGATGAGCGTGCTGGCGACCTCCCGCACCTGGCTCGGGCCGCCGGCGATGCCGTCGATGCTGCCGCTGGAGACGGTCTGCACCGAGTCGACGATGACCAGCGAGGGTGCGACGGCGTCGATCTGGCCGATGATCGTGGCGAGGTCGGTCTCGGCGGCGAGGTAGAGCTCGTCGTGGAGGGCGCCGGTGCGCTCGGCGCGCATGCGCACCTGGCCGACGGACTCCTCGGCGCTCACGTACAGCACGCGCGCCTGCTGGGCCGCCGCGCGTGAGGCGACCTCGAGCAGCAGGGTGGACTTGCCGACGCCCGGCTCGCCGCTCAGCAGGATGGCCGCGCCCGGCACGATCCCGCCGCCCAGCACCCGGTCGAACTCGCCGATGCCGCTCGGCCGCCGGCCCGCCGCCTCCGTCTCGATGTGCGCGATCGAGCGGGCCTCCCGCCCGGCTCCGATCGTGACCGGCGTCAGCGCGCGCAGGACGCCGGTGGGCGCCGCCGTCTCCTCCACCGTGCCCCAGGCCTGGCACTCGCCGCAGCGGCCGACCCACTTGGCCGCCGTCCAGCCGCACTCCGTGCAGCGGTAGTTGACGTGAGCCTTCGCCACGGCACCTCCTCGATCCATCGCCCACACTACGGGCGGCCACCGTCACTGCCGGAAGGATCGCGGGGTTCGGGGGAGAACCGGCTGCCCGCGCCCGCTGTCGAGGGTTCTGTGCCGCGGCTCCCGGGAGCAGAATGGGCGCCATGGCGAACCTGACGTACACCCTGCGCTCCGGCCGGAGGGTCGGCCTGACCACCCTGGGAGACGCCGACGCGGAACGCATCGTGGTGTTCTGCCATGCGGCCCCCGGCTCCTCGGTGTTCGACCCCGATCCCGACGCCTCCGCCACCCGCAACGTCCATATCGTCGCCCTCGACCGGCCCGGGTACGGCGCCAGCGATCCGTGGCCGCACGGCGAGTGGCCGAGCATCACCCGGGCGGCCGACGACATCGCCGAGTACCTGCGGTCCGTCGTGCTCGCCGAGAGCTCGTCCGGGGTGGGCCGTCCGCGCACGGTCGGCATCGTGGGCTGGTCGGCGGGTGGCCGGGTCGCCCTCGCCTTCGCCGCGCGGCACCCCGAGCTCACCGATCGGGTCGCCGTCGTCGCCACTCCGGCGCCGAACGAGGCCGTCCCGTGGATCCCCCCGGAGCTCCAGGCGGAGTCGGACCGGCTGGGGGCGCTCGCTCCGGACGCCGCCGTCCAGCAGCTCAGCGCCCAGCTGGAGCCGCAGGCGGAGGCCGTGCTGTCCGTGACCGAGCCCGGTGATGTCCCGCCCGATGCGGTCGGCGCCACTGCGGTCGACGAGGCGGTGCTGGCAGGACCGGGGGTGCGCGATCGGCTCGGCCGGATGCTGCACGACGCCTTTCGCCAGGGTGCCGTCGGAGCGGCCGCCGACATCCTCTCGTACACCGCCCGGCCGTGGGGATTCGATCCCGCCCAGGTGCGGGCGAAGACACTGGTCGTCGGCGGTCAGGGCGATGCGATCGCCGGCAACGCCCATGCCGTCTGGTACAAGAACGCCGTCCCGGACTCCCGGATGGAGATGGTGCCCGGCACCGGGCATCTGGTCATCGTGCCGGCGTGGGGGAGGGTGCTGTCGCACCTGGCGCCGGGCTCGACCCGCTGAGCGCCGTGCTGGCGGTAGTGGCCCCCGCACGGTCGTCCGTCGCCGGCGTCCTCGGGAACTTCGCCTTCGCCAGCCGGGTCACGGCGGGGAGGAAGGCGGAGGCCCACACCCGGTAGCCGTGGTCGTTGGGGTGGAAGAGGTCCTCGGCGAACTGCGTGAACGCGCCGCGCAGACCCTCCCGCCTCATCGACGCGTGGAGGGGAGCGACGGTGAGGCCGGCGGCGGCGGCCTCCTGGCGCAGGATGGTGTTCGCCTCGGCGACCTTCCGCTCATTCCACGGCAGGTAGAAGTACGGCAGATCGGCGACCACCGCGTCCACCGGGAGCGCGCCGAGCACGCGCCGGATCCCGGCGCGGAAGGTCGCCGGATCGAACAAGGCGATGTCGTTCGCGCCGATCGACACCGTGACGATGTCGGGCTGCAGGGTCTCGAACCGGGGGAGCTGGTCGGCAACGGCGAGGGCGACCGTGGCCCCGGAGACGCTCAGGTTCACGACGCGCACCGACCGGCCGGTCGCGGCACGGAGGTGATCGGCGATCACGCCGACGTAGCTGTTCTCGGGCTGCGACGCCCCGATCCCCTGCGCGGCGCTGTCGCCGATCGCGACGTACAGGATCTCGCCCTCGGTCGTCGCGATGTCCCGCCACCATTTGGAGTGCACCGGGAGCATCTCGTTCAGGCGGACCTTCCCGGCGGCGACGGATGCGCGTTTCTGCTGGATGCGGCTCCAGGCGTACGCGGCGCCACCGGTGACGGCGCCCACGACGCCGACCGTGGTGACGATGCGACCCGTGGTGTTCATGCGTGCAGCGTACTCCGCGTACCGTGAGGCCCCCGTGGGTGTGCGCTGTGCGGGGCCTGGATGCGCGCTGATTGGCGGCCTGCGGAAAGTTCGCCTAAGATAATCCGCGGTACCGTGTCCGAGCGGCCGAAGGTGCAACTCTCGAAAAGTTGTGTGGGTGAAAGCCCACCGTGGGTTCAAATCCCACCGGTACCGCCAGAGAAAACCCCCGCGATCCCAGTTTTTATAAGGGATTGGGGGGTTTTCGCTTTCCCAGAAGAGGCGATTTTCCCACAATTTGCCCACACTTGCGGGAAGAGTGAGCCAGCAGATGTGACCTCGATCGCTCGCTGAAACTCCTGAGTCGGGCGAGAGAGGAAAAGGGTGAAAGCGGAGGTGGGGCTGAGCTGCGTTTCCATTCCGCTTCGCTGAATGGAATCTTGCTCGTCGCCGGCGCTCCTCCGGTCCGTGCTGGGTCGCTTCAGTCGTCGTCCGCCGACGCCACTTCGTGGCGTTGGTCGGCGCCTATCAGGCCGTACACTCCATGAGTCCGAATCGATCGGCCATCACATGAAGGGGAAACACATTGAGCCACCGATGGTTGCACGTGGCTGTCTGGGCAGGCATAGTTGTCGGGCTCGGAGGGCTTGTAACTGCCATCGCGCTCCTTCCTCCCCTTCTTGTTGCGGCGGATTCGGCCGATGCGTCGCCGGACGCTCTGGCATCGGCGATTGCGTCGGCCAGGCAAGCGATGCTCTTTGCCGCAGGCGGACTGATTGCGGTCGTCACGCTCGGATTCACTTGGTATCGAGACCGAATGACTCGCGCGACTGTCGAGTTGACGCGTGACGAGAATCGGACTAGCCGATACACAGAAGCTGTCACCCAGCTTGGTGACCAAACCAGCATCGCTATTCGGTTGGGAGGAATCTATGCGCTGGAACGAATCGCTTTGGATTCGCTTCGAGACCGCCAGACCATATTGGATGTCGTCACCGCTTTTGTTCGTCATGCCCGGGCGCGTTCCGTGCCCGACCTACCAGCACAGCTATCCGAAGATGTCAGCGCCGCCGTGCTCGTTATCGCTCGAATCACTGCCATGCCCGGAAGGAAAGGTTTCCCGCCGCTCCGTCCTGTCCGGTTAGAAAACGTGTCCCTGCCTGCGGCGGACTTTAGAGGAGCGGTTCTCAGGGGTGCAGTTGTCTCCGATTGCGTGCTCTCAGGGGCAAGGTTCGATGGGGTAGACCTTGAACAGAGCAGCTTTGTCGATTCGACGCTAGACCACGCAAGCTTTGAGGCCGCTAACTTGGCGATGTCCGAACTCGTCAGCACCAGCGCGTCAGGCGCTAAGTTTCAGCGAGCGGTCCTTGCCGACGCGGCTGTCTGGGGGGCGGACTTCACTCGCGCGAATTTTACGGGAGCCGACCTCTCTGGAATTAGGGGAGGTGATTCGAGTGAGCACGCCCAAATGACGGTCACGTTTCACTCGGCACTCCTCTGGGAGTGCAGCCTCGTGGGAGCCCGACTCGAGGGGGCGGATTTGGCCAACGCGTCATTGCGAAATGCCAATCTGACCACCGCGGACTTGATGGGCGCACACCTGAGCCGTGTCGATTATGACGACCAGACGCGTTGGCCCGCCGGATTTGCGCCGCCACGGAGCCGGATTCGGATCTAGCTGCGATCGCCGTCGTATGAAGCGTGGACGGTGGCGCGCTGGTCAGGCTTTGACGTTCGCTCCCCACGCGATCGCGAGGCTTAGCGCCGCGTGCCGGAGGTCGTGAATCGTCAGCTCTGCAGGAGCCACGGACCGCTTCTTCGCATAGACAAACCAGCCCTTGCGCTGATCCGGCCGCCGCTGGTGGACGACCCCGTCGCCGAAGACCAGGCCCTGCTCGGTTTGCCATCACCAACGCCTGCAACCTCGCGCTTCGTGACGTCAAGGTCGAGGAGAGTGCGTTCACCGGGACCTGCACGCTGAGCGAGATCGACTGCCCGGCCGAGTTCGCCTCCGTTGCACCCACCGTCACATGCACAGCCACATTGTCACCACGGCCGCCGACGTGAAGGCGCGACGGGTGTCCGACACAGCGGTTGCAGGCGGTACTCTGGCCAACGGTGCGACTCCGTCCTCTCCGATCTGTCCAGCTACGTCGTGTCTGTGGAGCCCGGCGGGGTTCTCGACTTCACCGGATCCGCGGCGATGTGACCCGTAGGCATCACCGCGGTAGTGCTGATCGGTGGGGGTGACGTTGCTCACCCGATGTCGTCGCGAAATCTAGCCCGACCGTTTTCGCAGGGCCCGGAGTTCACGCTCCGGGCCCTGTGACGCGTCGCGATCGGGCGGCCGCGTGACTACATTTTGACTACAACTGGTCGAAATCGAGACCTTTCAGCTGCGATCAGGGAGCATCGACTTCGCTGGCTTTCCGCGGAATTCGAGAAGTGAGTGCGACGTGGGCAATGCCGGACGAGAGTTCAAATCCCACCGGTACCGCCAGAACGAAGCCCCCGCATTCCCGTGTTCGCATGGGAGGCGGGGGTTTTCGCGTTCCGGGAAAGAGCCATACACGGCTCGCTCGGGCGGCACTCTTGGCATTCGCGGTGCGACTCGATCCGTGCCGGGGCATTGAGCCCAGCGGTCGCTAGCGCCCCGCCGTTCCCGGTTGCGTCGCGGCGATGATCGCCCGGGAACCGCCCGGCCAGCCGTCCCATCCACGCAGGTAGAGGCGGTAGGTGCTCGCGACATGGAGGGAGCGCGCGACGCGCTGCGCCTGGGAGTCGGGGAACCGTTCGCCGTTGCGCGTCACCTGCAACGTGCCGCAGTCGGCGGTCGAGATGTCCCAGTCGGTGCCGAGGAACCCGCTCTTCCCGTACACCGCGTGGTGCGCGGTGGCGGTGATCGTGCAGACGGCTTGCGACTGCACGTTCCACCACATCCCGTCGACGACGAGGGAGGTCATGACGTACCCCATCATCGCGAACGCGACGCCGGCCACCACGAGCCCGAAGAGCGCCGACCGGGGCCGTCGACGCAGAGAGGTCATCGGCGCCATCGGGCGATGCCGGGTCGGCGGGCGCGACTCGAACTGCTCCTGCAACCGGTCTGCCACACTCTTCCGCGCCATCGCCCCTCCCTCGCCGATCGTAGGGCATGGGGTGCCCGATGCGATGCCGCGGCGGACCGTCAAAGCTGCCGCGGACCGGGTGGGCCCGCCCATCGCATTCATGACCGGTTTCGCATGGCCGGAAACGACGCCGTGCTTCAGACTGGAGCGGGTGGATACTCGGAGCGGAGCATCATGAACAGTGCGACTCGGACCGCAGCGGGAGCCGGAGCAGGCGTGGCGCTCGCCGCGTGCATCGTGCTCCTGGCCGGCTGCACCTCGCCCACCCCGACGCCCACCGCGTCCGCATCCGCTCCGACCACAATGACCGCGACGGCGACCCCGACCTCCCTCCCGACACCGACCGGCACTCCCACTCCCACGCCCACCGCCTTCGCCGACCTGTCGATCGGGATGTGTCTGACCGAACTCGCCGGGTCCCTGCAAGTCGAATCCGGAACGGTGACCGTCGTGCCGTGCTCGGAGGCGCACAGCTCCGAGGTCTACAGCCTCCCTGGTCTTCCGGGCGACGCGTATCCCGGTGATGAGAGCGTCGCGGCCTCGGCGTCCGACGCCTGTACGAACGACTTCACCGGCTACGTCGGTCAGAGCGTCTCCGTCTCCGACCTCGACCCGGGCGTGTACGTGCCCGACCAGGCCGGCTGGGCGAGCGGCGAACGACGGGCGGTCTGCGTCGTGTTCTACCCGAAGGGCGACGTGGTCGGCAGCCTGAAGGGAATCGGCGCGACCCCGCCGCAGCTCGGGCCGTAGTGACGGCGAACCTTGCCGCCGGTCATCCCTACCCGCGGGTGAGGAACGCGAGTTCGACGACCCAGCGGGTCTTGCGAGGCTCCGTGCGAGGGTCGGTCAGGTAGGTCTCGCAGCGCGAGGCGAACGCCTCTCCCTCGGGATGCGGTTCCGTGTCCAGTCGAAGTCCGTGGTCGCGGACCCAGGCGTGCAGAAGACGGTTCGCGGCGAGCGATTTCGCCCGGTACGCGAGCACGGCGTAGTCCCCGGCAGGGATGACGCCGGTCGCGACGCGATCGTCCGCCGCCCCGGACTCCGCGGCGACACCGACCTCGATCTGCATCTGGTCGGACATGTTCACGACGTGGAGGCGGAGGAAGAACGGGCCGCTCGGCTCGACGCCGTGCTCGTCGAGCCATGCGATCAGTTCCGCGAGCAGCCGGTCGCGGTGGGAGAGCATCGTCCGGAACGGGACGGTCTCGCGGATCCCGAGAGTCGCGACGGCCGGACGGGCCACCAGTGCGGGGCCGCTCACGATGTCCAATCCGCTCGTGCTCACGTCGCATCCCGGCGCCGAGCCGTCGCCGTCGTGCGTTTCCCGACCCCGGGAACGGAGGTGGCCTGCCGCATCCAGGTGGCGAGCCGCTCGTCGTCCAGGTCGTCGAGGGAGGCGAGCTCGACTCCCCGGGTGGCCGTGCCCATCCCGACCGGGGTGACGGGCGGGATCGGCTCGAGGCGCACGCCGTTGATGAACATGAGCTTCACGTGACCGGCGAAACCGCCGCAGCTGAAGCACCATCCGTCGCCGACGCCGTAGTACGCCATGCCCCATTTCACCGAACGGTGCAGGCCGGGGAGGGTCGCGGCAGCCAGCGCGTCGACGGCTTCGGCGATGCCCCGCTGCGGCTGTGGGAGGCTCGCGATGTAGGCGAAGACCGGTGCATCGCCCACGGCCGCCTTGGCCGGGCTCGCACGGCCGGTCATCGCCGCGGGAAGGGCCGTCCCGTCGGGACGAGTCGCCGCATCGTCGTCGCCGCTCATGGCGTGATCGTATCCCCGTCCGTCGTCCTCGGGGAACCGATGCGGAGATCGCGGCAGCTGCGGAGCGTCACATGCAGAGCGCGGTCGCGCGATCGAAGTAGAGACGTGCCGGGGCGAGGGAGGCTGCCCCGGACGCCGACGCATAGGCGGCTCGGAGGGATTCGAGGTCTGCGGTCTCCGCGGGCGAAAGCTGGGGATAGCACCGGGCGGCGACAGCCGCCGCGAAGTCGTTCATGCCGGCTCCGACGCCCGGCACCGACGAGCCGTCCCCGCTGTCGTCCAGCTCCGACTTCGCCAGCGCCCACAGTTGGTCCAGCGATGCCTGCTCGGGCGTGATCTGCTCGCCGGATCGCGGCGCAGGCACGGTCTGCGGCGGATCGCTCGCCCGGTGGCTCGAGTGAGGAATCGGGTGGAACACGCCGGAACCGAGGGTGGCCGCGAGCGCCGTCCCTGCCCCGCCGACGATCAGCACCGCCGCCGCCGCGACGAGGAGCCCCGCGAGGGCGGGTCGTGCCGTGCGCTGGCGGGTGGTGGCCGCCTCATCGAGCACGCGGACCTTGACATCGGCACGCAGCTGGGCGATGTCGTCTCCGGTGGGTGGATCAGCCTTCATGCTCGATCACTTCCTTCCGCAGACGCGCGCGACTCCGTGCCACGCGCTGCTTGATGGCGCCGACACTGCTCCCCAGCAGGGTGGCGACCTCCGTGTAGGGGCGTCCCTCGACGAGGCACAGTTCGCACACCCGCTGGTCCACCGGGTCCAGCCGCCCGATCGCATCCATGACCCAGCGCAGACGATCCCGGGCGTCCGGATCGTCGTCCCACGGGAGGTCCTCGGGGAGCGGATCCGACCGGTTCCGCCGGCGCGCGCGGGCGAGGTTGCGAGCGTGGTTGCGACAGGTGACGAGCAGCCACGGGAGCGCGGACGTGTCGACCAGACGGATGCGATGCGCGTTCCGCCACAGCGTCACGAACGTGTCCTGCAGGAGCTCTTCGACATCGTGCCGGTCGGCCGCGAGCGCCCAGGCATAGCGGGTGACGGCCGTCGAATGCCGGTCGTACAGCTCCGCCAGCGCTCGTGCCTCACCCCGCTCGACGCGTTGGAGCAGACCCGCGTCGCTCGCCCCTGTGCTCTCCATCGGCACCCCCTCGGTTAAAGAATGTCGCGGGAACGCCGAAGGTCACAGATACTTGCAGCAGGCGACGAATGGAGGGGTGCAGTGACGCACACGATCTTCGTCGCGGTCTACCTGGTCCTGATGGGCGCGATCATCGTCGCCCTGGACGTTCTCTTCCTCCGTCAGCACTTCTGGTGGCGGCTGGGCACGAACATCGGGATCGTCGTCGTCTTCGCGATCGTCTACCTCGTCTGGCTCAAGAACGCCTTCCGATAGCCCGACACCGTCGCTGGGCCCGCCCTTTCCGGCTCCGTCCGCCCGCTGTCGCGGCTGCGGCCTCAGGACCTTCCTCGTGAGAGTCCCGCGCGCGCTCGATGCGATCGCGCCCGCACGCGACCGCGGGTTCTGCCTTGACAGATCGGTGGCAGCGAGGCATATTTGGATTTCATCCAAATCCTATTTCTAGCGAGGGCCTGATGCGACGAAGCACTGTACTCGCGGCGGTGGTCAGTACCGCTGCTGTTCTCTCTCTGGGACTCTCGGGGTGCTCCGGCGCCGATGCGGCCGCCGGGACCACCCTGCATGTGATCCGATCGGAGTCGTTCGACGGCTGGAACCCCGACTCGGCGGCCGCGTACGCGACCTATCAGACGTTGGACAACGTCCTCGAGCCGTTGGTGAAGTCGAATCCGAACGGGCATTCGATCGATCCCGGCATCGCCACCGCGTGGACGTACGACGACGCCGCGCGCACGTGGACCTTCACGCTCCGGCCCGATGTGAAGTTCAGCGACGGCGCACCGGTGACGCCCGCGGACGTGATCTTCTCGGCCGGTGTGTGGGCGAAGGGCAAGAACTACGGCTCCCTGTACTCGGACATCAGCAGTGTCACCTCGCCGGACGCGCACACGGTGGTCTTCCACATGTCGGACGCCAATACCATCCTCCCGGTGCTGATGACCTGGAGCTCGTCCGGTATCTTCCCGCGGGACTTCGGGGGCAGAAGCGAGGACGCGTACTGGCAGAAGCCGGTCGGGGCCGGAGCCTACGCCGTGCAGTCGTGGTCCACAGGCGGTCAGACGGTGCTGACCGCCAACACGCACTACTACGAGAAGGTCGGCGTCACGAAGGTCGTCATCGACACCGTCACCGATTCGAACCAGGGCGCCGCGATGCTCCAGTCCGGGCAGGCCGACATCTCCCAGTACCTGGCGCCGCAGGACGCGAGCATCTACGGGTCCAACCTGAAAGCCCTTCCCTCGAGCCAGATCGAGCACCTCAGCTTCAACACCACCCGCGCACCACTGGACGACATCCACGTGCGCAAGGCGATCGCCTACGCCATCGACTATCCGGCGATCGTGAAGGGTGCGTTCAAGGGTTACGGCACGAATGCTCCCGGGATCATCCCCTCGGGGCTCGCGAACTGGTCCGCTCCGGACGTGCCCGGGTACGGACTCGACCTCGAGAAGGCCAAGGCTGAGCTCGCCCTCGCGGCGACGAAGCCGACGACCCTCGAGGTCGTCTACGACGCGTCCAACGAGGCGGACAACGACGTCGCCCAGATCCTCAAGCAGAATCTGAACGCGATCGGCATCCAGCTCACGCTGAGCCCGCTGGAGACCGGCGCCTTCCTCGACAAGGCCTACGGCCTGTCCTCCGACCTGGTGATCTGGTCCTACGGCGCGGTCTCGCCCGATGTCGTCGACCCCCTGGCGTGGATCAGCGGCACATCCTGGCTCTTCAGCGGCGTCAACACCGACGAGGTCACCCAGCAGTTCCGCGCGTATGCGTCCGCCCCGGACGCGGCTGCCAAGCAGGCGATCGTCCTAGCGGTCCAGGACACGGGAATCACCGAGCTTCCGGCCGCGGCCCTCGCGCAGTTCCAGGTGCTCTACGCGGTGACGCCCCGCGTGCACGGGTTCGCGCCGACTCCGTGGGGCATGTACCACTGGAGCGAGATCACCCTGGGCGGCAACTGAGATGTCCGATCGCTTCGGGTTCGTCCTCCGCCGGATCGCCTTCGCCATTCCCCTGACGCTGTGCGTCGTGCTGCTCGTGTTCCTGCTCCTGAAGATCACGCCGGGAGATCCGGCTCGACTCATCGTGGGCCTGCGGGCCTCGCCGGAGCAGCTCGCCCTGGCGCGTCAGCAACTCGGGCTGGACCAGCCGGCGATCACGCAGTTCCTGCACTATGTCGGCAACGTCTTCGTGGGCGATTTCGGGTTCTCCTTCAAGTCGCAGCAGCCGGTCACCGACGTGATCACCGAGCGGCTCCCCGTGTCGCTGTGGCTGCTGGGCTTCAGCGCCCTCTTCTCCGTCGTGATCTCGGTGCCGGTCGCGATCGTCGCCGCACGGCGCCCCGGCGGGGTGTTCGACCACAGCGCGCGCGGCGTGGGGCTGCTCCTGTTCGCGATGCCGTCGTTCTGGACCGGGATCGTGCTGATCCTCCTCGTCGCCCTGCCGACCGGCTGGTTCCCGGTGGGCGGGTTCGGCTACACGACGGTCGACCACCTCCGCTCCATCGTGCTGCCGGCGATCACCCTCGCCGTCACGATGGCACCGCTGCAGATCCGGAGTCTGCGAGCGAGCCTGATCGGCGTCCGCGAGTCGGAGTACATCACGGCGGCGCGCACCCTCGGCATCGGCAGCGGTCGGATCACCCGTCGATTCGTCCTGCGCAACGCGGCGCCGCCCACCGTCTCGGTCCTCGCCCTGAACATCGGCTACATGCTCTTCGGCGCGGTCGTGGTGGAGACGACCTTCGCCCTCCCCGGGCTCGGCCAGGGGATCGTCCTGGCTTCCCGCCAGCGCGACATCCCGCTGATCCAGGGGTACACGATCGTGTTCGCGATCGCCGTGATCCTCGTGTATCTCATCGCCGATGTCGTCGAGGCGATCCTCGACCCGAGAGTGAAGGTCGACTCATGACGGTGATCGCACCTCCGGCCGTCGAGCCGGCCGCCCTCGCGGTTCGTTCCGTGCGCCGCTCCGGTCCACCCACGATGGTGTGGGTGGGGATGGGGATCGTCGGCGTCTTCGTCCTGGCGGCCCTGTGCGCGCCGCTGATCGCTCCGTACGATCCACTGGCACAGAACGTGGCGGACGCCCTCGCCGCACCGAGCTGGCAGCATCTGCTCGGCACGGACGAACTGGGGCGCGATGTGCTCTCCCGTCTGATCTGGGCGGCACGGATCGACCTCCTCATCGGGTTCCTCGGGGCGCTGCTCCCGGCGATCCTCGGAACGGTCCTCGGCGCAGCGGCCGGATTCTTCGGCGGATGGCTGGACACGCTGATCATGCGCGTCTCCGACCTCGTCCAGGCGTTCCCGAGCTACATCCTCGTGATCGCGCTCGTCTTCGTCCTCGGGGCGGGGCCGGTCTCCATCCTGGTTTCGATGACGGTCGTCTCCTGGGTGGCCTACGTGCGGCTCATGCGCACCGAGATGCTGCGCGTGCGCGAATCCGACTACATCGCCGCGGCAACCGTCTCCGGTTTCTCCCGCCGGCGCGTGCTCTGGCGGCACGCCTTCCCGAACGCGATCGGGCAGAGCCTCGTCTACCTGCCCTCCGACATCGTCGCCGCGACACTCGGGCTCGCGGCGCTCTCGTTCCTCGGGCTCGGCATCCAGCCGCCCGCGCCGGAGTGGGGAGCGATGATCGCCGAGGGGCAGCCCTACATCCGCGAACAGTGGTGGCTCGCCACCGTCCCGGGCCTGGCGATCGTCGTCTTCGGCCTCGGACTCAGCATGATCGGTGAAGGAGTGGAAGCATGGGGCCGCAAGTGACCGGGTCCGTCCTCGCGGTGGAGGACCTCACCATCGACCTGGCCGTACAGGGACAGCGCTTCCGCCCCGTGGACCGGATCAGCTTCTCGGTCGCGCGAGGGGAGGTCCTCGGGATCGTCGGGGAGTCGGGATCGGGCAAGAGCCTGACGCTGCGCGCCGTGCTCGGCGTCCTGCCCGAGACCAGCCGTTCCCACGGATGCGTCACGGTGTTCGACGAGACAGGCGCGCCTCAGAGGTCCGCTCGGCGGGTCGCGATGGTGTTCCAGGAGCCGATGCTCGCCCTGAACCCCACCATGAGGGTCGGGGATGTCGTCGCGGAGGCCATCCGGGCGCATTCCGGGTGCTCCTGGCGGTCGGCTCGGGCGCGCGCCATCGAGGTGATGGCCGAGGTCGGGATCCCGCGCGCCGCGGAACGGGCCCGCGCCTGGCCGCACGAGCTCTCCGGCGGCCTCCGGCAACGGGTGATGATCGCGGCCGCTCTGGGCACCGAGCCCGACGTCCTCCTCTGCGACGAGCCGACCACGGCCCTCGACGTCACGATCCAGGCGCAGATACTCGCCCTGCTGAAGCGCGTGTGCGCCGACCGCGGCATGGCGATGGTGTTCGTCTCGCACGATCTTGCGGTGATCGGTCAGATCAGCCAGCGCATCGCCGTGATGTACGCCGGGCGGATCGTGGAGACGGGAAGGACCTCCGACGTGCTCCGCCACCCACAGCACCCGTACACCTCCCAGCTCCTGGCCTGCACGCCTTCGGCGGTCTCCGGACGGGACCCCTTGCAGACGATCCCGGGGAGCCCGCCGGACCCGCGGGCGTTCCCGCCGGGCTGTCGCTTCGCTCCTCGATGCCCCTTCGCCGTCGACCGGTGCCGGGCGGCGTCCGGCGAGTTGATGCCGAGCGGGCGCGGGGCGACGGCGTGCATCCGGACCGATGTCGTCGAGGAGCTCAGCGCATGAGCGTCCTGCCGTTCGTGCGCGAGACCGCATCGGAGACGGTACTCGAAGCGCGCGGCGTCACCGTCGCGTACGGATCCCGGAGGCATCCCGTCCTCGCTCTCGAGGGAGGCGAGCTCGCGCTCGGGCGTGGGGAGTCCGTCGCGCTCGTCGGCGAGTCCGGATCGGGCAAGTCCACGTTCGCCAAAGTGATCGTGGGACTCGTCCGGCCCCGCGCCGGAGAGATCCTCCTCGATGGGGAGCACCTCGGGTCCCGACGCACGCGCGACCAGATCCGCCGGGTGCAGATGGTCTTCCAGGATCCGAGCTCCTCGCTCAATCCGTCGATGACCGTCGGACGGATGCTGGAGGAGCTCATCCGCTTCCATGACATGGTCCCGCGGTGGGAGACCAGGGCCCGCGCCATCGAGCTGCTCGAGATGGTGGGCCTGCCGGGTTCGACCTTCACCGCACTTCCGAGGCGGCTGTCCGGCGGCCAGCGGCAGCGCGTCGGGATCGCCCGGGCGCTGGCCGTCGAGCCGTCGGTCCTCATCGCGGACGAATCGACGGCGGCGCTCGACGTGTCGGTGCAGGCGGCGATCCTCAATCTCCTCGCCCGGCTCCGGTCCGAGCTCGGACTGACACTCCTGTTCATCTCCCACGACCTCTCCGTCGTCCGGCACGTCAGCGACCGCGTGATCGTGATGAAGGACGGCGGGATCGTGGAGACCGGCGACGTCGACGGTCTGTTCGACGCGCCGCGGGAGGAGTACACCCGGCAGCTGCTGGCGGCGGCTCCCCGGCTCTGAGATGCGGCGCCCCGGTAGCATCGATGGCGTCGCACACGGCCGAAGGCAGACCCGAAGGAGTTGACGCGGTGGACCGTCTCACGAAAGGCAAGCGCCGCGAGGAAGCCGTCCTCGCCGCCGCTGCTCAGGCGATCGCCGAGCTGGGGTACGCGAACGTGCGCGTCTCCGACATCGCCGAGCGCGCGCAGATGACTCCGGGTCACGTCACCTACTACTTCCCGTCGAAGAACGATCTGCTGCTGCTGGCGATCCGGCGGAGCGAGGAGGAGCTCATCGAGCAGTCCCGGGAGCGGCTGTCCGCCATCGCCGACCCGTGGCAGCGCCTGCGCCGACTGATCGAGCTCTCCGCGGCGGACGGGGTCCAGGACGAAGGCTGGGCGCTCTGGCTGCAGGTCTGGGGGAGCGGGATGGCCGACGACACGGTCTCGAGCGAGCACCAGCAGTTGGACGAGCGCTGGTTCCGCATCCTCATCGAGGTGATCGAGTACGGCTCCGAACGCGGTGCCTTCCGCGTGGCCGACATCGACGACGCCGCCGAGATCGTGTCCGCGATGATCGACGGCCTGTCGATCCAGGTGACGGTCGGCTCCCCGCGGGTCGATCGCGATCGAGCGCTCCGTCTGTGCGAACTCGGGGCGGCGCGGGTCCTCGGCTTTGCGGGCGCGCCGGACACGGCTGCGTCGGAAGACGACCCGCGCAGCTGAAACGGAACCCCTTGCGCATTTCTTGGATGTCATCCAAAATTGGATGACATCCAACTGTGGAGGACACCGTGACCACACTTCCCTTGACCCCGATCTCGGCCGGCTACCGGATGCCGGCGGAATGGTCGGCCCACGCGGCGACCCTGATGATCTGGCCGGCCCGCGCCCGCCTGTGGGGCGACCGCTACGAAGCGGCATGCCGCGAGTACGCGGCGGTCGCATCGGCGATCGCCGCCTTCGAGCCCGTCTTCATGGTCTGCCAGCCCGGTGAAGCGCAGCTCGTCCGGAACGCCTGCGGATCGGGCGTCGAGCCCCTCGAGTTCGGAGCGGACGACTCCTGGGCGCGCGACGCCGGCCCGATCTTCGTCACGAATGAGCACGGCGATGCCGTCGCCGTGAAGTTCGGCTTCAACTCCTGGGGCAACCGCTGGCACCCCTACGATCAGGACGCGCTCATCCCGGATCGCGTCGCCGCGCATTTCGGGGTGCCGCTGTTCAGTGCCCCGATGATCCTGGAGGGAGGGTCGTTCTTCATCGACGGTGAAGGCACCCTCATCACGACCGAGCAGTGCCTGCTCAACCCGAACCGGAATCCCACTCTGGACCGCGAGCGGATCGAGGGCATCCTGGGCGACTACCTCGGTGTCACGAAGGTGATCTGGCTTCCCTTCGGGCACAGTCTCGACACGGGGCCCGTCGGCACGGACGGCCACATCGACGGGGTCGCCCAGTTCGCCGGTCCGGCACGCATCTTCTTGGAGCAGCCCAGCTCCACCGCGTCGACGGAGTACGACCGCTCGCGCGCCAACCTGGCCGCGCTGGAGGGGGAGACGGATGCGCTCGGCCGACCGCTGCAGATCGAGCTCTTCGATCCGCCGCTCGACGCCGAGGTGTCGTACGCGAACCACTACATCGTGAACGGTGCGGTGATCGTCCCCGTCGACGCCGGGCCGATCGGCGCCGCGGCCCTCGCCGCGTTCGAGGCCATCTATCCGGACCGCGAGATCGTGGGCGTCGAAGCGGCCACGGTGGCCACCGGCGGCGGCGGTCCGCACTGCATCACTCAGCAGCTCCCGGCCGGGATCCTGTAGGCGACCGGATCATGAAGGAGCGCACGGAACGCCAGAACACGAAACACCAGGGCACGCGAGTGTCCCGGCGCGGATTCCTCGCGGCCGCCGGAGTCGTGGTGGCCGGTGCGGTCGCTGCGCCCATCATCGGGGCCGGCTGGCCCTCCGCGTCGGTGCGGCCGGCCTCCGCAGCGGGGACGTTCAGCGTTCCCGCGGAGGACGTGCCGCATGCCCGGACCTGGATGGCCTTCCCCGACCGGACGGCGATCTGGGGGCGCGGGCTCGGCGGCGTCCAGTCCGACATCGCGCGGATCGCGACGACGATCGCGAAGCACGAGCCCGTCACCCTCTGCGCGAACCCCGCGAGCGCCGCACGGGCGCGTTCCCTGTGCGGGAGCGGCGTGACCGTGATCACCGATATCCCCGTGGACGACTGCTGGATGCGGGACACCGGCCCGGTGTTCCGGGTGGACGACTCCGGCGCCCTCGACGCCGTCGGTCTGAACTTCAACGGCTGGGGCGGGAAGCAGGCGCACACTGCCGACGCCCGCGTCGCGTCTCGGATCGCCTCGTTCGTCGGGGTGCCGTTCGCCAGGGCCGATTTCGTGGGTGAGGGTGGCGCCATCGAGCAGGACGGGTTCGGCACCCTGATGGCCACGCGCAGCAGCCTCGTGAACGACAACCGCAATCGAGGGCTGTCGCAGCAGGAGATCGAGGACGCGATGCTCGACGCGTACGGGGCCTCCGCCGTGATCTGGTTCGACGGCGTCCGCGGGCAGGACATCACCGACGACCACGTCTACGCGACGTCGCGCTTCGTCGCCGCCGGCCGCGGCGTCGTCCAGCTGCCGCACGGATCGGACGACGACGCTTTCGCGCGGGATGCGCGGAAGCAGTTCTCCGTGCTCTCGGCGGCCACCACGGCGAGCGGATCGGCGATGACGGTCTCGGCGATCCAGGGTCCCGACTACGACAGGATCCGCTCGACGAGCAGCAGCTTCCTGGCGTCGTACGCCAACTACTACGTGTGCAACGGGGCCGTGATCGCTGGGCAGTTCGGGGACGTGCGAGCGGACGCCGCGGCCAAGGCCGCCCTGGCCGCGCTCTTCCCCGGGCGTGTGGTGGAGCAGGTCGCCATCGACCATCTGGGAGCGGGCGGCGGCGGCATCCACTGCGTCACCCAGCAGCAGCCGGCGATGTAGTACCGACGGGGACGCACGCTGTCCCGCCGCCGCCGAAGACGCCGTCGCCGTCGCCGCCGTCAGTGCATCGACCCCAGCTCCACCAGTACGACGCCGGCGCCGATCAGGAGGATCCCGAGGGCCATGACCTTGGTCAGCGGTTCCTGGAACAGGACCCGGCTGAGCACGGCGGTGAGGGCGACGCCGACCGCCGCCCAGACGCCGTAGGCGATGCCGAGCGGCAGCCCGAGGGCCAGGGTGACCGAGAGCAGGGTGAACGCGACCACGTAGCCGACGGCGACCGGGAGGTACCAGATCCGTTTCGGGGACGGGCCGGCCGTCGCCATCCGGAGCGAGATGGTGCCGGACACCTCGAAGACGATCGCCCCGGCCAGGGCGAGCCAGGCGATCACTCGCGGCCTCCCTCGCGTGCCGAGCCGGACGAAGCGGACGACGCGGCGGCCGTCGCGCGCCGGTGCGCCGACTGCGACCCGAGCTCGACGAGCAGGACGCCGCCGATGATGAGGGCGATGCCGAGCCCCATCAGCGGGGTGAACGGCTCGCCGAACAGAGCGGTCGAGAGGGCGGCGGTCAGGGCGACGCCCGTCGCGCCCCAGATGCCGTACGCGACGCCGAGCGCCATCCCGGCGCGCAGGGTCGCAGCGAGGCAGACGAACGAGGCCACGTAGCCGATGCCCACCACGACGTAGAGCGCGGGATGCGTCAGCGCCCCTTTGAGCGAGAGCGACGCGGTCACCTCGAACAGGATCGCCCCGGCGAGGAAGAGCCAGCGGTTCACGCGATGCCTCCGAGCAGGTCGTCGACGGTGCGCTGGAGCCGGACGCGATCCGCTTCGTCCGGCGGGAAGAGGCCGGACGCGCAGGCGAACCAGGCGCCGTCGGCCAGCAGCCGCACCGCGAGGAGGCGCGCCCGGACATCGGGATCGAGGTCGTCGGGCAGCTCGACGTAGGGGCGCAGACGCTCGCCCCACTGCGCCACGAGCGCGTCGCGCAGGCGCGGGTCGGCGAAGACGACGAGCTCGCTCGCGTCGTGCGGGCCCTCGATCGACCAGGTCGCGTACGCGGCGGCGCGCTCCTGCGGCGTCGCCGTCGCCGGGTCGCCGATGCGCGAAACGATCGCCCGTTCGCAGCGATCGACGACGTGGTCGACCAGGGCGAGCATGAGCGCCTCCTTGGTCGGGAAGTGGTACATGAGGCCGGGCTTGGTGAGGCCGGCCGCGCGCGCAGCGCTCTCCAGCGAGATGGGCTCGCCGGCCTGCAGCATCCCCAGGGTGCTGTCGAGGGCGTCGGCGCGCGGCGTCGATCGGGTGACGGGCATGACACGCACTTTACCATCCGGTTGGTAAAGTCCGGAAGGCCTCCGGCAGGTGCTGCCGCTGGGTCGCCTGTGCCCGCTAGCATTCACCCAGAGCCGGTCGCGTCTACGGCGGCGGCTGCCCCACCGTCACGTCTGGAGCAGTTCATGAGAGTGCCGCCTCGCCCCTGGATCGGGATCGCCGTCTGGCTCGGATACGTCGTCATCGTCACCGTGGTCGGGGCGCTCTCGGGCGTCGGGTACGACCACATCGGGGACTCCGCCGAGACGCTCTTCCGAGGCGCCGCGCTGTTCCTCGCGATCGGGGCCGTCTACCTCGTGATCGTCACGACCGTGCTCGGCTGGTGGCGGAGCGCGCTGTTCGAGACGGAGCGCAGCAGGCACCGGTGGCCGATCGTCGCCCCGGCGATCATGGCGCTGTCGATCCTCATCGGCCTGCCGACGGTGGACTGGGCGCGGATCGACGGCGGATACCTCGCCGGTCTCCTCACCCTCGGCGTGCTCGTCGGGTTCAACGAGGAGCTCGTCACGCGGGGCCTCCTGCTGACCGGGATGCGGGCGAGCGTCCGCGAGGTCTGGGTGTGGTTGACGACGAGCGGTCTGTTCGGGCTCATGCACGCGACGAACATCATCAGCGGTGCCCCGGTCGGACAGACGATGCAGCAGGTGGTGCTCGCCTTCCTCGGGGGCACGGCCTTCTACATCGTGCGGCGGGTCACCGGGAGTCTGGTCTGGGCGATGGTCCTGCACGGGGCGTGGGACTTCACGACCTTCGCCACGGGGCACGGGACGGTCGGCCCGAGCGTGGGGCTGTTCCTCGGCATCGCCGGGGAGATCCTGGCGCTGGTGTTCGTGTTCTGGACCTTTGCGAGTGCGAAACGACCCGCGGATCAGCCCGTCGTCAGCTCGAAGACCGGCGCGGTGTAGTCGCCGTTCTGGATGGCCTCACTCGGTCCGTAGAGCCGCAGGATCAGGTAGGAGTCCTTCTCCGGGATGGGCAGGAAGTGCGGGTCGTCCGCGTGCGCCTCGACATCTGCGCTCAGGAGGATCGAGTAGCTCCCGTCGTCGTCGGGAGAGAGCGTGCGGTCGCCCCGGCTGTGCCGATTGATGCTGTTGTGCGCCATCAGCCGGTCGTCGTCGCCGTACACGGTGAACGACCAGAACTCCGACACGTCCGGCGCGCGGAAGCGCGCCCGGTACTCCCGGCCGGCCGAACCGTTGATCGGGGACCCGTCCGACCCGGTCTCGATCTTGAGGTAGACGGATTCGACCGGCGGCAGGCCCCACTGGCCGAGCATCGTCCCGATGTCGAAGACGTCCCGCGGCGCATGCTGCAGCTCCTCGCGCGTACCCAGGACTCCCTTGGAGCTCGTGAGCGTCGGTGCGAGCTCGGCGAGGTGGCGGGTCGCCAGGGTCTCCCCGCGCGCGGCAGCGTCGAGCTGGTCGGCGGTGAACTCCGTGCGACCCGGTTCCAGCCCGACCTCCGCGAGCCCGTCGAGCCATTCGGCGTCGGCCGCGGCCATCGAGCCGTCGGCGAGCAGGAAGTCGACCCGATGCAGCCACGTGGTGGCGGCCGGATCGGGGAAGTCCCGGGACACCGGAGCGGGCGCAGGCCGGCCGAGGTGCTCGGAGAGGGTCTGGAGGAGCCACTGGTCCTGCAGGCCGCGCGCGACCTCGAGGTCGTCGCCTCCCGTCGTCATGATGCGGCCCATGACCTTGATGAGGTTCGAGTCGGAGCGGACGACCTCGTCGATCCCGTCGGGCACGTCCCCGTCCCATCCGCGGGCCGCGAACAGGAACCGGCCGCCCTTCGGCCCACGAGTGCGGGAACCGATCATCGCCGTCGTGTAGTGGCCCATGTCCATCGTGTGCAGGATCCAGTACCGATCGCCGTCGACGTCGGGCACTGTCACCACGACCGGCTCGGCGGCGACGTCGAACCAGCCCTGCAGGTGGAGGGTGTCGTTGTTGATCGTCGGGTGCGCGGTGTAGGTGTCGTCGGCGAGGTCGCGGAGCTTCTGGAACGCGTTGAGACGGACGCCGGGGGCGATCGTCGTCTCGTGCAGGAAGCCGTACGCCTTGTCCATCGAGTACGCGTACAGGTATGCGTCCCGCGCCCGCTCGTCCGAGATCGCCATGCTCGCTCCTTGTGTACGTCGTTCGTGTCGCTGTCATTCCAGCATCCGCCGCGGTGCGGGTCTAGCCCCGCACCGCCCCCCACACACGCAGTGGTGCGCGGCGTCGGCCGGCGTCCGCTATGCTCGTCGGCGATAGCGCCTAGGGTTCCGGAGCGAGAGCTCGTCTGGTCCGAGCGGCGCCACGGCCGTCGTCCGTACGAGGGCCGTCATCTGACAGGACAAAAGCCCGGAGGACCCCGGCTGACCGCGCCCGCGGCAGCTCGAAGGGTCTCGTCGTGTCCGGATTCGCTGTCGCCATCGTCCTCTCCGCAGCCGTCTGCCATGCCGCGTGGAACATCCTGGCCCACGGGGTCAGCCGGCTCGGGGTGCCGTTCCTGTGGTGGGGCGCCGTCGGCAGCACGGTGCTCTGGGCGTGCGCGATCCCGTTCACCGGAGGGTTGGGCACGGCCGACCTCGGCGCCCTGCTGCTCGGCGTGGCCGTCTCGGGCGTGCTGCACGTGGTCTACATGTTCGTGCTGCAACGCGGATACGCGGCCGGCGGCCTCTCGACGGTCTACGCGACGGCGCGCGGCACGGGCCCGACGATCAGCGTGCTGGTCGCTGTGCTCGTGCTGGGCGAGCGTCCGTCGCCGATCGCCCTGCTCGGCGTCGGCGCGATCGTGGCCGGCGTGGTCGCGATCGGCCTCGTCGACCGGGGCACGCCGCGCACCGGGCCCGCGATCGATCGCGGGCTGCTGTACGGGCTGCTGACGGGCGCCGCGATCGCGGCGTACACGATCTGGGACGCGCACGCCGTGCAGTCCTGGGGGCTCGCCCCGGTCGCGTTCATGGTCGGGTGCACGCTCGCCGAGATCCCGCTGTACACCGCCGCACTCCGCGGTCGCGGTCGCGGGGTGCGGGAGGTCATCGTGCGGCACTGGCCGCGCGTCCTGGCGTTCTCGGTGCTCTCCCCGCTCTCGTACATCCTGGTGCTCTTCGCCGTGACCCTCGCCCCGGTCGCGCTGGTCGCTCCGATGCGGGAGGTCAGCGTGATCCTGGTCAGCCTCTTCGGCGTGCTGGTGCTGCGGGAGGGGCGCGCACTCTGGCGGATCGCGGCGGCCGTCACGGTGCTCGCGGGAGTTGCGCTCCTCGCCGGGTGACCCCAGATAGGAATACAACAGGTGAACGGCTCGTGAAATGGCACGAGTTAGGTACATTAGTCGGTGTTCTCCGTGTCACCATTCTGACGTCCCGTTCTCACCCGAAAGGTCGTCATGAACCTCCGTCGCTCACAGCTCGCGACCGCCCTCGCCGGCGCAGCACTCCTCGCCCTGACCCTCGTCGGCTGCTCCTCCGCCGCCTCGTCGTCGCCGACCGGCTCGGCCGGGGTCGACGCGGCCGGCACCTTCGCCGTCGACCAGAACACGCTCGTCTTCGGTGTCGTGCCCGACTCCGTCGAGACCGAGACCAACTACAAGCCGCTCATGGACTACATCGCCAAGGAGACCGGCAAGAAGGTCGAGTACCACGAGTCGACCGACTACGCCGCGCTCATCGAGGCCGCCATCGCGGGCAAGGTCGACGTCGCCTCCTTCTCGGGCTTCACCTACGTCACCGCCAAGAACAACGGCGCCAAGCTCACCCCCATCTCCTCCATCATCACCAAGGAGGGCCAGGAGCCGGGCTACTACTCGCAGGCGATCGTGCCGAAGGGCAGCAGCATCACGAAGCTCGCGCAGTTCAAGGGCAAGAAGGTCTGCTTCGTGGACCCCTCCTCGACCTCCGGCTACCTGTTCCCCAGCTACAACCTGCTGAAGGCGGGTGTCGACCCCGAGAAGGACGTCACCCCGGTCTTCGCGGGCAAGCACGACGTCAGCGTCGCCAAGGTGGGCGAGGGCACGGAGTGCGAAGCCGGGTTCGCCGAGGACAGCGAGGTCGCCAAGTCCGACAAGGTGAAGGTGATCGACCAGACCATGGTCCCCGGTGCGCCCATCGTGATGTCGACCGCTCTGCCCACCGACGTCAAGACGAAGCTGACCTCGATCCTCAGCAAGGTCACGATCGACCAGATCATCAAGGCCGGCATCACGAGCGCCGACTCCGACGGCTTCCGCAGCGTCTTCTACGCCACCGCGCCGGTCGACGACACGTACTACGACCTGATCCGCGACATCTGCACGAAGACCGACGCGAAGCAGTGCAAGGCCTGACCCGCCACGACGCCTGACCCGATGATGACCCCGACCCGGAGAACACCATGACCAACGATGAGACCGCGACGGCCGACGTGCTGCAGCTGACCGGCGTGACGAAGGACTTCGGCACGATCAGGGCGCTGGAGGACGTGACCCTCACGGTGTGCCGCGGCGAGATCGTCGTCCTGCTGGGACTCTCCGGGTCGGGCAAGTCGACCCTCCTCCGCCACATCGACGGGCTGGAGCGGCCCAACGCCGGCGCCGTCCAGGTGCTGGGCGAGCAGGTGCCCGAGCTCGGCGGCCGGCGGCTGCGGTCGCTGCGCAGCCGGGTCGGGTTCATCTTCCAGCAGTTCGAGCTCGTGCCCTCCCTCACCGTGCTGGAGAACGTCCTCACCGGGTCGCTGGCCGGCGTCCGCGGCCCACGGCTCGGCCTCTGGTCCTACCGCCGTTCCGCGCGGCTCGCCGCGCTGGGGCATCTCGATCGCGTCGGTCTGCTCGACCAGGCGTACCAGCGCGCCGACACCCTCTCGGGCGGTCAGCAGCAGCGCGTCGCCATCGCCCGGGCCCTGATGCAGGATCCGGAGATCCTGCTCGCGGACGAGCCGGTCGCCTCCCTCGACCCCGAGTCGAGCGACCAGGTGATGGCCTTGATCCGCGAGATCGCCCTCGACCGGGGGCTGACCGTGCTCTGCAGCCTGCACCAGGTCGACCTCGCCCTGTCGTGGGCCGACCGCATCGTCGGGCTCCGGCACGGCCGGGTCGTGCTCGACACCCCGACCGACGGCCTGAGCAAGGCGCAGGTGATGGAGATCTACGGACGCGTCGCCACCAGCACGACCCAGCTCGAGGCCATTCAGACCGAGCTCCTCGCCGAGGGCGTCGCGGGAGGCGTCCGATGAGCGCTGCCGTCGGCGTCCGTCCACGAGCGACGGCGCCCGCCCCTGCGGGGCCCGTCGGCGCCCCTCCGCGCCGCCGGCTCTCGCCGGAGCGCGTCGCTGCGGGACTCACCCTCCTCGCGCTGCTCGTCGCTTCCGCCGTCGCCCTCGCCGGCGTGGGGATCGACCCCGCCGCCATGGCGGCGAGCTGGTCGAACGCCGAACGCTTCTTCACCCGGGTCGGCGGGATCGCCTTCCCCGACCCCGGCGATCTCGCCTACCTGACCGCCCTGACCCTGGGCCTCGTGATCTGCGGGACCCTGCTCGCAGCGATCATCTCGGTCCCGATCGCCTACCTCGCCGCCTCCAACACCACCCCCGGCGCAGGATGGCGTGCCGCCGCCCGCTTCGTCGGCGTGCTGACCCGCGCCGTGCCGGATGTGGTGCTAGCCATGGTGTTCGTCCTGATCTTCTCGCTCGGCACGCTCCCCGGCATCCTCGCCATCGGCATCCACTCGATCGGGATGATCTCGAAGCTGTTCGCCGACGCCATCGAGCAGATCGACGAGGGCCCGCGCCTCGCCATCCGCGCGGCCGGCGGCAGCCGGATGCAGGAGTTCTCCGCGGGCGTCCTGCCTCAGGTCATGCCCTCGTGGGTGGCGACGGTCCTCCACCGCAACGACATCAACCTGCGCGGTTCGGTGATCCTCGGCTACGTCGGCGTCGTCGGGCTCGGGATGCAGATGTCCTTCGCCTTCAAATCGCTCGACTACGGGCTGGGCCTCGGGTACGCGCTGGTGATCTTCGTGCTCTGCGTGGTGATGGAGGTCGTCTCCAGCGCGGTTCGCGCCGCCATGCTCGGCATCGCCCCCACCGGG
Source organism: Leifsonia aquatica H1aii (assembly GCF_000633535.1). GTDB lineage: Bacteria > Actinomycetota > Actinomycetes > Actinomycetales > Microbacteriaceae > Leifsonia > Leifsonia aquatica_A. The sequence continues at coordinate 28,364 of NZ_AYMR01000007.1, forward strand.
CGGGGGATCGGGGACCGCACGGTGCGGGCCGTCGCCCGCGTCCGCCGCGCCGCGCCGGGAGACCTCGCCGACCGCCTCCGTCGACCGTGGGACCGCTCGCGAGTGCGCACGGCGATCTGGGGCTGGGTCGCCGTCGCCGTCGTGGTGGGGAGCGTGCTGGTCTGCGACATCCACTGGTCCGAGCTGATCACCGTGTGGGCGAAGGTGCCGGCGATCGCCGCGCAGTTCTGGCCGCCGACGTTCGGCAACTACGACGCGCAGACCATGTTCGGTGCGATGGGCGAGACGATCGCCATCGCGCTCGCAGCCACTCTCCTGACGCTCATCGTGTCGATCGTCGTCGGTTCGCTCGCGGCCCGCAATGTCGCTCCGAACCGCGGCACGCGCGCCGGCATGCGGCTCCTGCTGGTGCTCGTCCGCGGCATCCCCGAGATCATCCTCGCGATCGTCCTGATCGTGATCACCGGGCTCGGGGCGCAGGCCGGGACCATCGCCCTGGCCGTCGGCGGTGTGGGACTGCTCGGCAAGCTGATCGCCGACTCCTTCGAGGAGGTGAAGGCGGGCCCGGAGCGGGCACTCGCCGCGACCGGCGCCACCCGCCTGCAGGTCTACGCCGGTGCGACCCTGCCGCAGGGCGTCCGCGCCCTCATCGGCCACACCTTCTACATGCTCGACACCAACATCCGGGCCGCGACCCTGCTCGGCATCGTCGGCGCCGGCGGCGTCGGCTACTACCTGCTGAATGCCAGCCAGGGCTCGAACTACGGCACGGTCACCGCGATCGTGCTGATGATCCTGGTGACGGTCCTCCTCGTGGAGGGCATCGCGATGTGGATGCGGCGGGTGTTCCGGTGAGCGCGCGGGAAGGATCGGCGTTCGGCGCCGACGCGTTCGATGTCGTGGTCGTCGGAGCCGGCATCGTCGGTCTCGGAGCGGCGCTCGCCGCCGTCGACCGCGGGAGGTCCGTCATCGTCGTGGAGCGCGGCGCTGCCGTCGTCGGCGCGAGCATCCGCAACTTCGGCCACCTCTGCTTCACCCCGCAGAGCGGCCAGGCGCGGGAGTACGCCCTCGCCGCCCGCGAGATCTGGCTCCGGCTGGCGCGGGAGGCCGGCTTCTGGATCGACGACACGGGGACCCTGGTGGCGGCGCGGCACCCCGACGAGCTCGAGCTGCTGCGCGAGCTGGCCGAGCAGCGCTCCGGGCTCCCGCCCGCGGAGCGCCCGCGCGGCGACCGGGCCGAGGTCGAGCTGCTCGACGCGGCGGAGATCGAAGCGCGTGCGGCCCTCCCGGCCGGCACGACCGTGGGCGGAGCGCTGCTGCCGTACGACCTGCAGGTCGATCCCCGACGCACCGCCGCGGCCATCCGCGCCTACCTGGAACGTCGTGGCGTGGAGTTCCGCCTGCGCACCAGCGTCCTCCGCGCCGAAAGCGGCCGGGTCGAGACCAGTCGCGGCTCGATCCGGGCGGGACTGATCGTCCTGGCCGTGAACCACGACGTCGACCAGCTCTACCCGCGTCTCGCCGAACGCCGCGCCGTCGTCCGGTGCGGTCTCGACATGCTGCGGGTGCGGGCCGATCTGCCGGGCCGGCTGACCGGCCCCCTGCTCACCGGATGGTCGCTCATCCGGTACAGCGGGTTCACCGGGACACCGGCGTCGGCCGCGGTCCGCGAACGCCTGCACGGCGAACGCCCCGATCTCGCGGCGCTCGACCTCAATCAGATGTACACGCAGCTGCCCGACGGGTCGCTCATCGTCGGCGACAGCCACTGGAAGGGCGAGGCGATCGAGCCGTTCCAGTCGGAGGTCGCCGCGCGGGCGTTCCTCGACGAGTTCGAGGAGCTCTTCGGGGTCGCTGCGGAGGTCGTCGAGCGTTGGCAGGGCGTCTACGCCAGCGCACCCGAGGAGTTCCTCGTCGAGGAGGTCGAACCGGGCGTGCTCCTCACCGTCGTCACCACCGGCATCGGCATGACGACAGGCCTCGGCCTCGCCGAGCACGCCGTCGGCTCCCGGCTCGACGCAGGCGCGGCTCCCGTCGGCGTCGACACCACCACCCTCACAGAAAGCACGGAACGATGACCAGCACCACCGCCACCACCGCCACCACCCCGATCGAGCTCGTCGTGCTCGACATGGCCGGCACGACCGTCGTCGACGACGGCATCGTCGAGCAGGCGTTCGAGCGCGCCGCCCGCCGGGTCGGTCTCGCCGAGGGCGCCGGCCTCGAGACCGCGCTGCAGTACGTGCGCGACACGATGGGCCAGTCGAAGATCGACGTGTTCCGTCACCTGACCGGCGGCGACGAGGAGGCCGCCCAGCGGGCAAACGGCGCGTTCGAGACCGCTTATGCGGAGCTGATCGACGAGGTCGGCGTGGACGCCATCCCGGGTGCCGCCGAGACCATCGACGCGCTGCGCGACGCCGGCTTCTCGGTCGCCCTCACCACCGGATTCTCACCCGAGACCCGCGACGCCGTGCTGAGCCGGCTGGGCTGGAGCGTGGACGCCGTGCTCTCGCCGGCCGATGCCGGCCGCGGCCGTCCCGCGCCCGATCTCGTGCTGGGCGCGCTCGTCGCCACGGGGACGAGCTCCGTCGCCGCGGTCGCCGTCGTGGGCGACACGGTCAGCGATGTGCAGGCCGGGCGGAATGCCGGCGCCGGACTGGTGATCGGCGTCGTCACCGGCGCGCACTCGCGCGAACAGCTGGCCGAGGCGGGCGCCGATCTCGTGCTCGACAGCGTGCGCGAGCTGCGTGCCGTTCCGCAGCTGCAGCTGCTGCCGCGCCGATGAGGCGGACAGCGGTCGCGACGCCCGCCGTCCCCGTCGTCCCGGTGCGGGTGGACCCGGCGCCCACCGCGATGGTCTGGATCGAGGCAGGCAGGCCGCACGAGGCCGTCGCGGTGCCCGGCGTCGCACTCGCCCCGGGCGACGCCCTGGTCGAGGTCGAACTCGCCACCATCTGCGGCTCCGACGTCCACACCACCCAGGGCCATCGCTCCACCCCGACACCGGTCGTGCTCGGGCACGAGCAGGTGGGTCGTGTCGTCGCCGTGCGCGACGGAGCCGTCACGGCCGACGGTCTCCCGCTCGATGTCGGTGACCGGGTGGTCTGGTCGCTCACGGTGGCCTGCGGAACGTGCTCCGCGTGCTGCCGCGGCCTCCCGCAGAAGTGCGCGACGGTGCGCAAGTACGGCCACGAGCGTCTGGTCACCGGGTGGGAGCTGTCCGGCGGCTTCGCGACGCACGTCCATCTGCGGGCGGGGACTGCGATCGTCCCCGTCGATCCCGCGCTCGACGCCCGCGTGCTCGCACCGGTGTCGTGCGGCACGGCGACGGCCGCGGCCGCGCTGCACGCCGCGGAGTCGGTGACCGAGATCGCCGGCGGTGCGGTGGTGGTGTTCGGGGCAGGGCTCATCGGCCTCACGCTCTGCGCGATGGCCACCGATCGCGGCGCCCGGGTCGTGGTGGTGGACCCCGACCGGCACCGCCGGGAGCTGGCTGTGCGGTTCGGCGCGGTGGCCACCGCCGACCCCCGCGCACGGCGGGCAGGCGAGAGCCTCTCCCGTGCGCTCGAGGCGTTCGACGAGGGACCGGCCGCCGCGTTCGACGCGTCCGGCGCTCCCCGCGCGGTGGCGTCCGCGATCGAGTGCGTGCGGGTGGGCGGCGTCGCCGTCCTCATCGGGAGCGTGTTCCCGACCGACGCCGTCCCGCTGGACCCGGAGAGCGTGGTGCGCCGCCTGGTCACCATCCGCGGCGTGCACAACTACGCGCCGGCGCAGCTGACCGAGGCCGTCCGGTTCGCGGAGGCGCGGAGCGCCGTCTATCCGCTGGCCGACCTGGTCGGGGCCACCGTGCCGCTGAGCGACCTCGACGCCGGCATCGCCGCCGCGGCGCGGGGGACGGCCGTGCGCGTGGGCGTCGTCCCGGATGCCCGCTCGACGCGCGCGGCCGGTTAGGCGCCGATGGCCCGGATGAAGTGGGTGCCCTCGCGCGCCCGCCCGGACGCCGCGACGGTGAACCGGATGATGTCGCTGCGGTAGCGGTCGTCCGACGCCTCGAAGACGCGCCCGTCCGCATCCCGGGTCACCCGGTGCAGGCGCAGGATCGGGGTGCCGGGCTCGACATCGAGCAGCCGGCTGTCGAGCTCGTCGGCGGCGACGGCGTCGATCTCGTGGTCGACGTCGGTGTAGCCGTAGCCGCGCTCGTCCAGGTATTCGGTGATCGACACGGTGTCGAGGTCGACGTCGAAGAGCACCCGCCCGACCTCCTCGATGAACGTCAGCCGCTCCAGCATCGTCGGGCGTCCGTCGAGCAGGCGCAGCCGCACCACGTCCACGATCGGCGCGCCCTTCGGGATGCCGAGAGCCCGGGCCTTCTCGTCGTCGGCGCGGCGCAGGGACACCTCCTGCGTGATCGCACCCGGAACCGTGCCCATGCTGCGCGCCCAGCGGGTGAAGGGGATGGAGACGTCCGCCGCCTGCTGCGCCTTGCGCTCGGCGACCCGGGCGGGACGGCCGCGGCGCGTCTCGATCAGACCCTCGTTCCGGAGCGCGGCGAGGGCGTTGCGGATCGGGCCGCGGGAGGTGCGCCACAGCTCCGCGAGCTCGCCCTCGCTGGGGACCTCGTCCCCGGGGGACAGCTCGCCGCCGACGATCCGGCGACGGAGGTCATCGGCGATCTGCATGTAGAGCATGGCGGCCACGTAGGCATACTAGTGGGGCGAAATGGCGGGTTCGTTGCCGGGTGCCGCCTCGCGACGGAGGCGGCGCGATCAGCCCAGTCCGGCGAAGAACTCCCGGATGCGGTCCGCCGCCATCCGCGGCTGCTCCAGCCCGAGGAAGTGCCCGCCCCGCGGAGCCGTCTCGAACGACCGGAGATCGTCGGACGCCCGTTCGGCGAGCGAACGCGGGAATCCGGCCATGACGGGCTCCCGGCTGAGCAGGACGCCGACGGGTGCGACGATCGGCGGCCGCGGCGGGTTCGCGTCGTAGTCGAAGTACTGGCGGAACGATGTGCCGATGCTGCCGGTCGCCCAGTAGAGCGTCGCGATGGTGAGCAGTTCGTCCCGGGGGACCACCGCGTCCAGGTCGCCGTCGACCCAGTCGTGCCATTTGTCGGCGATCCAGGCGAGCAGGCCGGCGGGGGAGTCGGCGAGGGCGGCTGCGATGGTGTCCGGGCGCGTCGCCATGATCTCGCTGTAGCCGCCGTCGGCCGCGTCGTAGGCGTCGACGGACTCCAGGTAGGCGCGCTCCTCGTCGGTGCGCGGCTCCTCGTCGGCCGGGAACGGGGCATGGAGCAGCTGGACCCCGATGACGCGGTCGGCGTGGTCCACGCCGAGCCACGTCGCGGCCCCGCCGCCGATGTCGCCGCCGAACGCGGCGTACCGGTCGTAACCGAGCACGGTCGTCATCAGCTCGTGGAGGTCGGCGGCGATCGCCTGCCGGGTGAGCGGACCGTCCGGCAGCTCGGAGAAGACGAAACCCGGCAGCGAGGGGATGATCACGTCGAACGCGATGCGCGCGTCCGACCCCGTGCCCGCCGGGTTGGCGAGGAGCTCGGCGAGCGGAAGGTACTCGGTGTACGCGCTCGGCCACCCGTGCAGCAGTAGGAGCGGGATGCGGGTCTCCGCGGAGCCGGCGGCCGGGACCCGCACGAAGTGCAGGAGATGCCCGCCCACGTCGGCCCGGTACTGGTCATAGGCGTTGAGGCGCGCCTCCTGCGCCCGCCAGTCGAAGGCGAGCCACGCGTCGACGAGGTCCTGGAGCACGGGACCGCCGGCGCCTCCCTCCCACGGCGCCGAGCCGAGCGGGTCGACGAAGCGGGTGGACGCGAGCCGGGCCCGCAGGTCGTCGAGCAGCTCGTCGGGGACGTGGAGACGGAAGGCGTCGATGCTCATCCCCGTCACCCTACGCGGCCGACGCCGCCCGTCGTCACGGGTGGCGTCGGCGGCGCCGCGTCGCGAGCAGCGACACGCCGGCCGCGAAGGCGAGGAGGGCGCCGAGCCCGGCGATCAGCGGACCGGATGCGTCGGAGCCGGTGGCGGCCAGGCCGCTGCCCTTCCCTCCCGCAGGACCGGAGCCGCCCGCACCGCCGGACCCGCCGGGACCGACCGGTGGGACGACGACCGCGGGCTGCGCGGTCACCGTGACCGTGGTGGTCGAGCAGAGATCGGCCTGGCCCTGGGCGCAGATCGCGTAGCGGAACGTGTCCGTGCCCGAGAACCCGGGCGCGGGGACGTAGTGCGCGACGCCTCCGCTGAAGGTCACGGTGCCGTGGCCGGGCGCGGTCGCGACGGTCGGCGGGTCCACGGTGCCGTCGTCGTTGCCGAGCACGTCGATGTCGACGGGGGTCCCCGGTGTCGTCGTGGCCGTATCGGGCGTGGCGACGGGGTAGACCTCGACGTGGACGACGCCCGTCGCGCAGAGCTGCGGCGTGCCGTCGTCGCAGACGATCACCGTGTACTCGTCACGGCCTGCGAAGCCCGTGCGGGGCGTGTAGACGACGGTGCCGTCCGCGCTCACGGACACGCTTCCGCTGCGGGGCGGGACGCCCTGGAAGTCGGTGAGCACTGCGTCGGGGTTCACGTCGTCGGTGGTCACCGTGTCGGTGGCGGCGACGTTCGTGGTGGTCACCTGCGTCAACGGATCGATCGTCGGCGGCACGTTCGGCGGCAGGACGTCGATCGTCACATGCGCCGTGGCGCAGAGCGCGGGAGCGGTCGGGGAGCAGATCCGGTAGTCGAACGAGTCCGGCCCCGTGTACCCGCCGGCGGGTGTGTAGACCGCGTGTCCTGTCGCCGGGTCGAGCGTGACCGCGCCGTGCTGCGGCGCCGTGACGACGGTCCCGTCCAGGGGGGCACCGGCCGTGTCGTTGTCCGTCAGCGGGATGGTCACGGCCGTGTCCCGGAAGGTCTGCGCGGCGTCCGCGAGGGCGCGCGGGTACACGGTGATCGTGACCGTCGCGGTGTCGCACGCGGGAGTCGGGGAGGCGTTGTCGCAGACCTGGTACTCGAAGGTGTCGACGCCGCTGAAGTCGTTGGCCGAGACGTAGACGAAACCGCCGGTGCCGGAGAAGTACATGCTCCCGTGGGAGGGGCGCGTGATCGCGCTGTAGGTGAGCTTCTGGCCGGCGTCGGGGTCGGTCGCATGGACGCGGCCCAGCGTGAGCAGCCCGGTCGAGGTGTCGACGGCGAGGTCGTCGGCGACAGGCGGGTTGTTCACGGGCGGCGGCACGGCGATCACCTCGGTGTCGACCGTGGAGCCGGCCGACGAGCCGTCGTTGTTGGACGGCGCCGTGTCCGGGGTGGACGAGGTCGAGCGCGCCGTGTTGACGAGCACCGTCCCCGCCGGGGCGGTCGCCGTACCGGAGAACGTGAAGGACGCGGTCGCTCCCGCCGCGAGGGTCCCGACCTGCCAGCTGAGCACCCCACCGGCGACCGTCCCCGTCGTCGACGCGGGGTCGAGGGTGAATCCGGCCGGAAGGGTGTCGTTCAGCACGACGTCGGCGGCAGCGCCGGGACCGTGGTTCACGACGGTGACCGTGTAGGTCACGACGCCGTTCTCGAGCACCGTGGCCGGGCCGTCCTTCTGGACCTCGACATCGGCGGACGGCGTCGCCGACGCTCCGCAGTCCGGGAACGGGTCGAGCAGATTCACCGTGCCGCGCACCGTGTTGGCGACCGTCCCGGTCGCCGTATCGAAGATCTGGCCGGCGGGGGCCACCGACTGGACGACGATCGGGTCGGCGGCGGAGGCTCCGGTGAAGCCGCCCTGCACGGAGGTCGTGCCGGTGAAGCTGTAGCGGCCGAGTCCGACCACGGCACCGTCGTCGCGGAGGCCGGCGGCCCGGGCGACGCCGCGGTTGGACTGCGCCCAGGTCGCGCCGCCGTTGTTGGTGAGCACACCGCTGGCGATCACGAGGCCGGCGTTGCTCGCGTTCGGGCTGTTGTTGACCAGGTCTCCGGTCGCGCTGATGGCGCAGGTGTTCTGCAGGGCGCCGGAGCTGTTGATCGTCAGCCCCTGCTGGAATCCGGCCAGCCCGGAATTCGTGAGTGGTCCGCTGATCGCGGCGCCGCCGTGCACGGACAGGATGCCGCTGTTGTCGAACGTGACGCCGCTGTTCAGGTCGAACGCCCCCTGCACGGTGAAGATGCCCGAGTTCTCGAACGATCCCGCCGCGGACGACAGCGATCCGTTCACCGTGAAGTGCGCGCCGGACGCGACGGTCACGAGACCGTTGCCGTTCATGGCGAGACCGGCGAACGTCGCGGTCCCCTCGACGTCGAGCGAGAATCCCGCGTTGACGGCGACGCCGGGCATCGTGAGCGTCGCTCCGCTCGCGACGACCAGTGCGCCCGCCGGGTTGTTCAGATAGGAGCCGGTGAGCGTGGCGCCCGCGCCGACGCACAGCGTCGCCCCGGCCGGGAGGGCGTCGATGCCTCCGGTGAAGTCGGCGGCGACGAGCACGGTCTCACCGGCGGCCACGCTGATGGACGTGGCGCCGGCCGGGAGGGTGCGGGTGGGAGCGGCGCATTGCGAGGCGAAGTCCGCGTTCGCCGGAGACGCCTCGGCCCCGGCGAGGAGCGCTGCGGAGATCAGCGCGGTGGACAGCGCCGCTGCCGTGACCCGCGCCCAGGTCGATCTCCGACCGTTCCGACCGTCCCGTCGTCCGTGCACCATCCGGCTCCCCCTCCGTGCGTCCAGAATCCACGGTAGCGGACGGTCGGCGGCCGACACGACCCTGCCCTGTACGAGGCCCGCTGCGCCCTCTATCCTTGCGGGGACCCCTGTCTGTGATCCCGCCGAGGAGACCGCCGCCCATGACCTTCTCCCGCATCGTCGCGGTCCTCCGCATCGCGGTCGCGGCCGCGATCATCGCGGCGACCGCCGTGACCCTCGGGTCGTCGATCGCCGCCTGGGCCGACGCCGGCTACCGCGATCTGGCGACGCTGTACGTCAACTTCTTCAGCTACTTCACGATCGAGTCGAACATCGTCGCCGCCGTCGTGCTGCTCATCGGTGCCGTGTTCTCTCTGCGGAGCCGCCTGGCCGATCCGATGTGGTTCACGGTCCTGCGGGCCGCGATCGTCGTCTACATGGGCGTCACCGGGATCGTCTACAACCTGCTGCTCCGCGGTCTGGCCGTCACCGGAGGAGGCAGCACGCCGGACTGGACGAACGAGGTCATGCACGTGGTCGGCCCGGCCTACATGATCCTCGACTGGCTGCTCGCGCCCGGGCGTGCACCGGTGCGCTGGCGGCACATCGGCACGATCCTCGTCTTCCCGCTGGTCTGGGTCGCATACACCCTCGTGCGCGGCCCGCTGGTGTTCGACCAGCTCAAGCTGGTGCACCACTGGTACCCGTACCCCTTCCTCAATCCGGTGAACGGCTACGGATCGGTTGCGGTCTGGGTGGTGATCATCGCTCTGGTCTTCGCCTCCCTGGCCGCCCTGGTGGTGGGCGTCTCGCACTGGTGGCGGCTCGACCGTCGCGGAGACCGTGACCCAGCGCAGGAGGCGGCCACGGCCTAGCGGCGGCGTCGCGGGGCCGGCACGGCATCGGCCGGCGCGGGCTCGGGTTCCTCGGCTCCGCCGGTGACCTCGCGCGGGAGGTTGCGCGAGAAGAACAGGGCCGCGCAGGAGATCAGGGAGAGGGCGGCGAAGGAAAGCCGGAGCGCGTCCAGCTGCGACGTGCGGTAGAGCCCGGCGAGCTCCTGGCTGTCGGAGGGCGAGAGCCCGTGCTCCTGCGCGATGTGCTCGACCTCGGAGACCGGGACGACGCCGACACCGGACGAGGTCTCCTGCTGGACCTGGCTCTGCACGTCCTGCGGAAGGCTGCTCGCGGCGACGCCGCTGGCGAAAGCGGTCGACAGGGCCGCGATCATCACGGAGCCGACCAGCGCCGTGCCCAGAGACGACCCGAGATTCTGGAAGACGCCCTGGATGCCGCCCGCCTCGCTCGACTTCTCGGGGCCGACGGACGACATGGTCACGTTGCCGAGCTGCGACGCCAGCAGGCCGAGAGCGGCACCCGCGACGAACATCCCGACGCCGAAGACGAACGAATCCAGGTGCGGGTCGACCGAGCCGAGCAGGATCAGGCTTGCCAGGACCAGCGCGAGCTGTCCGATGCGGGCGATGCGCCGAGCCGACACCCGGCGGGCGAGCACGGTGCCCACGATGGAGAACAGGACCAGGGCGATCGAGAGCGGGAACACCTTGAGCCCGGTGGAGAGCGCATCCAGACCGAGGGTGAGCTGCAGGTAGATGGGGACGACGAAGAACAGGCCGGCCGTCACCGTGTACTGCAGGCCGAGGCTGCCCACGCCCGCCCGGAGCTGACGCAGACCGAGCAGAGCGGGGTCGAGCAGGGCCGCCCGCCCGGACGCCAGGAGCCGCCGTTGACGGAGGAAGAAGAGCCAGAGCACGACGACGCCCCCGGCGACGAGGAAGGGCACCGGCGACAGCCCGAGGAGGGAGACGTCCCGCGTCGGCAGGATCCAGCCCCAGGTCTTGGTCTGCAGGAGTCCCCACACGATCAGCACCAGGCCGACGGCCGACAGCAGCACCGAGAGGAGGTCGACACCGGCCTTCGTGCGCTCGCCGGTGTCGCGGACGACCCGGCTGAACAGCAGGACGATCGCCATCACCACCACTTCGCCGGCGAAGACGTACCGCCAGCTCGCGTATGTGGTGAGGAAGCCGCCGATCAGCGGACCGACGGCGACCGCGACGCCGGAGGCCGCACCGATGACGGCGAACGCGGTGACCCGCGCGTGCCCCGCATAGTTGTTCGCGATGAGCGCGGCGATCGCCGGGATGACGAGCACGGCGCCCAGCCCCTCGATGACGGACCAGCCGAGGAAGAGCACTACGATGTTCGGACTGATCGCGGTCGTCGCCGACCCGACCGCGTAGACGATCGAACCGATGATCAGCGCCCTCCGGCGCCCCCAGAGGTCGCCGAGCTTGGCCCCGAGCAGCATGAACGCAGCCATCGTGAGCGTGTAGAACGTGATCGTGGTCTGCATGGCCTCGATGGTGGTGCCCAGGTCGCGGACCACGGTCGAGATGGACACGTTCATCACCGTGGAGTCCAGCACCATGACGAACTGGGCCGCTCCCAGCACGGTCACCGCGGCCCATCGTCGCGCCATCGTCGCCTCCCGCCGTCTGCCTGGCCGGAGAGTAGCACCGGCATGCGCCGGCGCGTCAGTGGCCATCGGGGGAGGCGGGGCCTCAGCCGGTGGCCGCCTCGGCCCGCACCTCCGCGCGGGGCGGCACCACGACCGGGTGCGTCCCGGCCATGCGCTCCAGGACGCGGACGACCTGGCACGAGTAGCCGTACTCGTTGTCGTACCAGACGTAGAGCACCAGGTTCGGTCCGTCGGCGATGGTGGCGAGACCGTCGACGATGCCGGCCCGATGGGATCCGACGAAGTCGCTGGAGACCACCTCCGGAGACGCGATGTAGTCGATCTGCTGACGCAGCGGGGAGTGCAGCGAGACCTGGCGCAGGTAGTCGTTGACCCCCGCCTTCTGCACGGCGCGGGAGAGGGTCAGGTTCAGGATCGCCAGCGAGACGTCCGGGGTGGGCACCCGGATGCTCGAACCGGTCAGCCGCCCGGCGAGGACCGGCAGGGCCTTGGCCACCGCCTTCGCGGCTCCGGTCTCGGTGATGACCATGTTGAGCACGGCCGAGCGTCCGCGTCGATCGCCCGGGTGGAAGTTGTCGATGAGGTTCTGGTCGTTCGTGAACGAGTGCACGGTCTCGACGTGGCCGCGCTCGACGCCGTAGGCGTCGTGGATCGCCTTGAGCACCGGGGTGATCGCGTTGGTCGTGCACGAGGCGGCGGACAGGATCCGGTCGTCCGGCGAGATGGTGTCGTCGTTGATGCCGTGGACGATGTTCTTCAGCGACCCCTTGCCGGGCGCGGTCAGGAGCACGCGGGCGACGCCGGGGGCCCGCAGATGCTGGGCGAGGCCGTCCTCGTCGCGCCAGCGTCCGGTGTTGTCGACGACGATGGCGTCGCGGATGCCGTAGGCGGTGTAGTCGACGGTCGTCGGGTCGTCGGAGTAGATCACCTGGATGCGCGTCCCGTTGGCGATCAGCACATCGTTCTCGGCGTCGACGGCGACGGAACCGGGGAACGGCCCGTGCACCGAGTCGCGGGCCAGGAGGCTCGCGCGCTTGGCGAGGTCGTTCGCCGCGCCGCGCCGGACGACGATCGCGCGCAGCCGCAGGCCGTGCCCGTCGCCGGTGTGCGTGATCAGCAGACGGGCGAGGAGTCGTCCGATGCGGCCGAAACCGTAGAGCACGACGTCCGTCGGCTCGGCGACCGGGCGATGCGGCGAGGTCCGCTCGACCGCGGCGCGCACGTAGTCGGCCGGCGTCGTGCCACCGGCGTCGCGGAGACCCTGGGCGAGCCGCGCCACATCGATCGAGGCCGGACCGGGCGCGATCGCCAGCAGGGCCTCCAGGACCGTGGCCGTCTGCTCCAGCGTGAGCTGCTCGTGCCCGAGCTCCCTGGCCCGGTCGTGGACGGAGATCACCCCGGTCGCCGAGAGGTTGATCAGGCGATGGCCGTGGATGGACGTGACGACGCCGTGATCCCGGTACAGCCGGCCGATGAGGGGGATGAGCTGCTCGGCCCGTTCCTCGCGCGCGACCCAATCGGCGCGGTGGGACTCGTAGGCGTGCGGGGGTTCGGTGTTGAAGCTGGGCACTCGTTGCTGTTCCATGTCTGTCGCGCGTGAGGGGACCTGCGCCGTCCCTGATCCGAACGCTACCGGCGGCCACCGCCCGCGCAGCGCCGAGAACGGCCGAAAGATCCGGCGAATTTAACGCCACGGGAAGAACGACCGCGATCGGACGCAGCACATCGGGCCGCTCGTGCGCAAACTCTGTGACGCCTGTTGCGGAGCGCTACCGACTGTGACGCCGACCGTGGACTCCGGGTGAGGCGCAGTCCTAGCCTCGGCGAACGCGCGTCGCCCGGGTCGCTTCCGGGATGCGCGCCCCCCGGTTGTGAACCCGACCCCCTCGAAGGACACCCCCATGAAGAAGCTCATCCGCGGCGCGGCCGTCGCCTCCGTGGCCACCCTCACCATCGTCGGCCTGGCGGCCTGCGCGTCCGGTTCCTCCGCCTCCTCCGACGGCTCGTCGGGCTCGAGCACCGTCTACTTCGGCGTCTCCGCCGCCACGACCGGCCAGTACGCGCAGTACGGCGAGCAGTTCAAGGAGGCGTTCGACCTGGCGGTCGACGAGGTCAACGCGGCCGGCGGCATCGACGGCCACCCCGTGGCGCTGAAGTACGAGGACTCCCAGTCCGACCCCAAGCAGTCCGTGGCCGTCGCTCAGAAGTTCGTCGGAGACGACAGCATCAGCCTGGTCTTCGGCGACTACTCGTCGGCCGCCTCCATCCCGGCCTCGCCGATCTACACCGCGGGCAAACTCGTCCAGTACGGCTTCAACAACTCGAACCCGGACTTCACGGCCAAGGGCTCGAAGTACCAGTGGTCGACATCCATCACGACGAGCGCCACCTACACGTGGACCGCCGACTACATCAAGAAGCAGGGCATCGACTCGGTCGGTGTGAGCTACCTCAACACCGCCGACTGGGGCATCCCGGCGTTCAACGCCTTCAAGGCGGAGGCCAAGAAGGTCGGCCTGAAGATCACCGACGCGGAGGGCGTGCTCGACACCTCCGACGACTACCGCCCGTCGCTGACGAAGGCCGTCGCCGACAAGCCGCAGGCGTTCGTCCACATCGGCTACGGCCCGGATGCCGCCAAGATCGTGACGCAGCTGCGCGCCATCGGGTACGACGGCACGTTCTACGGCGGGCAGGACGAGGAGTCGTTCGACGGCACCAAGGCCGCGGCGGGCGCGATCAACGGCGCGGAGTTCCTCGCCTCCAACCCGGCCCCCGAGGTGCAGAGCTTCGTGAAGGCGTTCAAGAAGAAGTACCCGAACGAGACCGAGGTCACCGGCTTCGAGGCCGGCGCGTACGACGCACTCCACGTGGCCGTCGCCGCTGCGAAGGCCGGCGGGACCAGCCGGGAGGGCATTCTCGCGGGCTTCGCGAAGCTGAAGGATGTCCCGAGCGTCGTCTACGGGAAGATCACCTTCGACCCGTCCACCCGTCGGGTCGCGTCGCCCGCGCTCACCCCGAGCATCCTGAAGGACGGGAGCTGGGTCGCGTACAACGGCTGAGCCGTCCACGCCGACACGCCCACCATGCTCGACACACTGATCGCCGGCCTGCTCCGAGGGAACGTCTACGCCCTCGGAGCGGTCGGCATCTCCCTCGTCTTCGGCGTCATGAACGTCGTGAACTTCGCCCAGTTCTCCTTCTTCGGACTCGGCGCGATGCTGTCCTGGTTCTTCGTCGTGAAGATCGGGCTCCCGTTCTGGCTGGCTCTGGTCCTCGTTCTCGCCGTGTGCGGCGCGCTGGGCCTGTTGATCAACGTGACGGTGGTCCGCCCGCTGGCGAAGTACCTGCCGTTGGCGGCCATGCTCTCGACTTACGCCATCTCGCTGATCCTCGACAACGCGTCCCAGATCGCGTTCACCGCGCAGTTCCGCGTGTTCCCGGAGGTGCTGCCGACCTCGAACCTGCGGATCGGCAACATGCGGTTCGGAACGTCCGACCTGGTGATGCTCGGAACGACGGCCGTGATCATGGTCGTGATGACGCTGTTCCTGAAGTACGGCAAGGTCGGCCGGGCGATCCGGGCCACCGCGCAGGACCAGGAGGCCGCTCTGCAGATGGGCATCCCGGTCGGCCAGGTGCAGCACGTGTCGTTCGTCATCGCGTCGGCGCTCGGCGGCCTGGCCGGGGTGTTCATCGCCCTCTACGTCGGCGTCGCGAACCCGAACTCCGGACTCGACGTCGGCCTCACCGCGTTCGTCGCGGCGACGCTCGGCGGTCTCGGCTCGCTCGTCGGCGCGGTGATCGGCGGATTCGTCCTCGGGATCCTGGAGGCGTTCGGCATCCACTTCTTCGGGGACACGGCGCGCGAGATCATCGTCTTCGTCATCCTGATCGTGGTGCTCATCGTCCGGCCGGGCGGCCTGCTCGGCCGGGTGCCGTTGATCTCCGCCGAGCCGCTCACCGGGACGTTCCTCGGCAAGGGGCGCCCCCTCCGCATCCCGCGCTGGGTGTGGCTCGCCGCCGCCGTGGTCGGCGGCGTGGTCATCCCACTGGTCGCGAACGACTACGTGCTCACCACCGGCACCCAGGTGCTGATCTACGCGATCATCGCCGCCGGGTTCACGGTGACGGCCGGACAGGCCGGCGTGCTGGCCCTCGGACAGGCCGGACCGATCGCGATCGGGGCGTACGCCTCGGCTCTGCTCTCCTTGTACCTGCACGTGCCGTTCTGGGTCGCCCTCCCCGTCGCGGGCATCGTCGCGGCGGTGGTCGCGTCGATCCTCGCCTCGCCGATCTGGGGCGTGAAGGGGCACTACATCTCGATCGCGACGCTGGGCCTGGGGATCGCGATCGTCGCGGTCATCCAGCTGGTGCTCCCGCAGGGGCTGTACAACATCCCCGTGCCCGAGTGGTTCGGGACGCCGCTGAACACCCCGCAGGCGTACTACCTGATCGACTTCGGGGTCCTCGTGCTGACCCTCCTGGTGATGTGGCGGCTCCGCAGCTCGCACCTCGGCAAGGTCATCTCGTCCGTCGGATCGGACGAGGTGGCGGCGCTCGCCTCCGGAGTCCGCGGTCGCAACTACAAGGCGCTCGCGTTCGCCGTCTCCGGCTTCTTCGCCGGCGTGGGCGGCTCGCTCCTGGCGCACCAGTACACCTACATCGACCCGACGATCTTCACGATGCTGATGTCGCTGCTGGTGGTCACCATCGTGATCCTCGGCGGGGTCGGCCTGCCGTACGGCGCGGTGATCGGAGCGATCGTGCTGATCGGGGCGATGGAGCTGCTGCGCTTCACCCCGGAGCTGCGCATCATCGTCTACGGCCTGGTGCTCATCCTCGTGGTGCGCTTCCGGCCGGGAGGGGTCCTGGTGAGGAACGCATGACCGGATCGCTGCTGGAGGTCGTCGACCTCTCCCGGCACTTCGACGGGCTCAAGGCCGTGGACGGGATCTCGTTCTCCGTCGAGCGCGGCGAGGTGGTCTCCATCATCGGCCCGAACGGCTCGGGCAAGACGACCACGCTCAACCTCGTCACCGGGGCACTGCGGCCGAACGGCGGGACGATCTCCCTCGACGGCGAACGGATCGAGCGGGCCGACAGCGCCCGCATCGCCGAGCACGGGATCGCCCGCACGTTCCAGAACGGCCGGGTCTTCGCCACGCTCTCGGTGGCAGAGAACATCGAGGTGGGGCTGCACACGACCCTCCGGGCGAACCGACCGTTCCGGCGGCTCTCGAACGTCTTCCTGCTGCGCTGGATCCCGCTGCTCGCCGAGCTGTACATCGCGATCATCGGGACGCCCTCCTCGCGGCGGGAGCAGAGGGAGGTCGACGCCGTCGTCGCCACCGAGATCGAGCGCTTCCAGGCCCGGCTCGGGCCGCGGCGCGACGACCCGGCGTACTCGCTCAGCTACGCCAACCGGCGGCGCACCGAGATCGCCCGCGCCCTCGCGCTCTCTCCGAAGCTGCTCGTGCTGGACGAGCCGACGGCAGGCATGAACCAGTCGGAGACGGCCGAGGTTCTCGAGCAGCTGCTCGAGCTCAAGGCGGCAGGCCAGACCGTGCTGCTCGTGGAGCACAAGCTCGACCTCGTCATGACCGTGTCGGACCGCGTCATCGTGATGGACGGGGGCCGCATCATCGCGGAGGGACCGCCCGATGCGGTGCGCACCGACTCCGCCGTCGTCGAGGCGTATCTCGGACGACGGCGCGGGCTGGGAGGGGTGGACCTGAGATGACCGACCTGCTCGAGCTGGACGACGTGAACGTCTACTACGGACCCTTCCACGCGCTGCGGGGCAACTCGCTGACCGTGGGGGAGGGGGAGATCGTGTCGCTGCTCGGCGGCAACGCCAGCGGCAAGTCCACCACGATGAAGACGATCCTGGGGCTCGTCCGTCCCCGATCCGGCACGGTCCGGTTCGACGGGCAGGACATCACACACGCCTCCACCCGGCGTCGGGTCGCCTCCGGCATCGCCTCCGTCCCCGAGGCCCGCCGGGTCTTCCCGGAGATGACGGTCGACGAGAACCTCATCGCCGGGGCGTACACCCGTCGGGACAAGGCGGGCATCGCCGAGGACCTCGAACGGATGCGCACGCACTTCCCCCGCCTGGCGGAGCGCCGTCGCCAGCAGGCGGGCACGCTCTCGGGCGGCGAGCAGCAGATGCTCGCCTTCGCCCGCGCCTTGATGAGCCGCCCGCGCCTGATCTGCATGGACGAGCCGACGATGGGGCTCTCCCCGAAGCTCGTCGACCAGGTGCTCGACGAGATCGTGCGGATCAACCGGGAGCTCGGGGTGGCCGTCCTGTTCGTGGAGCAGCAGGCGGAGCTCGCGCTCTCCATCGCATCGCGCGGCTACGTGCTGGCCACGGGTGCGATCGTGTTGCAGGGGACGTCGCGCGACCTGCTCGACGACCCCCAGATCCAAGAGGCCTACCTCGGAAAGGCGACCCCATGACCAGCACCGGGCATTCGCAGCGGCTCGGCTTCTTCACCCGCCTGCTCGACGACGGCGGCGCACTCGACCGCTACCGCAACGCCCTCGACCAGTTCGAGCGGGCCGAGCAGCTCGGCCTGGACACGGTCTGGGTGGCGCAGCACCACTTCCACGAGGGCGAGGGAGGCCTCCCCGCCCCGTTCGTGCTGCTCGCGCAGGCGGCGGCGCGCACCTCCCGCCTCCGACTCGGGACGGGCATCGTGACGCTCCCCCTGGAGGCCCCGTTGCGGGTGGCGGAGGACGCCGCGGTGCTCGACCTGCTGTCCGGCGAACGACTCGAACTCGGGATCGGCTCGGGCGGCACCCCGTCGTCGTTCCCGCCCTTCGGCTACGACTCCGCCGACCGCGCCGCGATCTACGACCGTCATCGGGAGACCCTGATCGCCGCGCTGGGCGGCGGGACCCTGACGACCGACGGCGGTGCGCTCTATCCGGCCGGCCCCGCTCTGCTCGGCCGGATCTGGGAGGCGACGTTCTCGGCGTCCGGCGCCGAGCGGATCGGACGCCGCGGCAACGGCCTCATGCTCTCGCGCACCCAGCCGCGGGCGACGTGGGATGCGCCGCGGTCTCCGCAGGTGCAGGAGGCCATCGTGGACGCGTACCTGGCCGCGCTGCCGGACGGAGTCGAACCCCGCATCCTCGCCTCGCGGTCGGCGCTCGTCGTCGACACCGAGGCGGAGGCGGCGCCCTGGGTCCGGCGCGGGATCGACCGCGGGCGGACCTTCGTCGACGCACAGGGCGTGGACGTCCCCGACGGGGTCTCCGACGCCGAGCTGCTCTCCTGGCTCGACATCCACATCGGCACGCCCGAGCAGGTGCTCGCCTCGCTGCGCACGGACACGATCCTCGCCCGGGCGACCGACGTCGCCTTCCAGCCCCACCCCATCGACCCGCCGCACCCGGTGGTGCTGCGCTCCCTCGAGCTCATCGCCACCGCCGTCGGACCCCACCTCCTCGACTGGACGCCGGCGACGCCGTCGCCCGCGACCCTCTGAAAGGACAGCCATGCCCGACGTCATCGACCAGCTGGTCGGCATCGCCCCCGGTGATCCCTTGGACGCCTTGCGCGATCAGCGCCCGAACGCGCGCAGCAACGCGCAGGCCAGCTTCGACGCGCTCTTCCACAGCGACGAGCTCGGTCACGTCGACCAGCGGGAGCGCCTCGTCGTCGCCTTCTGGACGGTCGCGCTCTCGCAGTCGCCCACGGCCTCCTACTACGGCGACCTGCTGGCCGCGGTGGACCCGGCGGTGCTCGCCGCCCTGACTGCGACACTCCCCGCGGCGGTCACCGCCGGGCCGTACGGCGACTATCCCGCCGGACCGCTGTCGGTCGAGAACGTCGCCGGTCCGATCTGGACCCCGGACGCCGCGCTCGCCGCGACGGTCGGCCCGCGCCTCGCCGCCGCGCTCGCGCACACGCACCTGCTCGTCTACCGCCCGCGCGACTCGTCCGCCGAGGCGCTGCAGGCGCTGTTCGACGCAGGCTGGTCCACCACCGGGATCGTGACCCTCTCGCAGCTCGTCGCCTTCCTCAGCTTCCAGCTCCGCGTCGTCGCGGGGCTCACCGTCCTGAAAGGAGAGCTCGCATGAGCGAGACCGTCATCCGGAACGATATCGAGGCTCCCAATGCCTTCACGCAGGCCGAGCTCGGCTGGGAGGCGTGGCTCGAGCCGTTGCCGCTCGACGAGCTGACCGACCGTCACTACGACGGGCTGGTCGACAAGGGGCGTGCGAACAGCCCCTACTTCCGGCTCCTGGTGCGCGATCCCGACATCCTCGGCGCCCGCACCCGTACCGACAACGACATCTTCTACAACGAGAAGGGCGGGCTCTCCCGGGCGCTGCGCGAGCTCTCCGCCGCCGCCGCCTCCCGCACCAACGGCTGCATCTTCTGCGCGTCGGTGCATTCCCGCTTCGCCACCCACAAGTCCAAGCGCTACGACGATGTCCAGCGGCTGCTCGACGAGGGAACGGCGGGGCGGCAGGACGACCCGCAGTGGCGTGCGGTCATCGACGCGTCCGTCGCGCTGACCGAGATCCCCGGCCGGTTCGACGCAGGCAACGTGCGTCAGTTGCGGGACGCCGGGCTGGACGATCTGGCGATCATCGACGCGATCAATGGCGCGGCGTTCTTCAACTGGGCCAACCGGCTCATGCTCTCGCTCGGGGAGCCGACGCCGCCCGCCGCCTGACGCGCGCGACCGTCCCCGTCTCGTACGGCGCGGCGATCAGGCGCCTCTCCGCGCGGTCATGCGCGTCTCGGCGTTCGAGGGGATCCTAGGCACGCCGCGAACGGGTGCGGATCAGAACCACCACGGCGAGCACGACGAGGACGATCCCGACGATGACGAGCGGCAGCCACCACGGGGTCAGGACCGTGGTCGTCGGGGTGTCGTTGCAGGGCTCGCCGTTCGGTGGGGCCGTGGCGCAGGAGGCCCAGACGAGAGCGGTCACCGGGATCGACATGGCGTCAGCCTGGCAGACGCACGGGTGGCTGAGAACCCCGCGGATCCGGCCGGGCGCCGGGCCGGAGCGTTCCACAGCGCATCCATAGCGTCGCGACGGCGGAACGACAGCATCCCGTCGCAGGATCGACCTCACCGAGAAGGAGTGCGACGGAAGAAGGAGCACCATGGTCGAGACGGTGTCGTCACCCGGTCCCGCGCTCGCCGGCCTGCGGCTGGCGGAGCTCGGCGTGGACAACATCCACGCGGTCAACCAGCTGAGCGTCCGTCCGGGGCAGGAGCGGTTCGTGCTGCCGCTGACCTATTCGCTGGCCGTGACGCCGTCCGACCCGTCCACGTCGTGGCAACGGGTGGCCCTGGACGGAGACGAGGTCGTCGGCTTCCTCCACGCCACACTCGACCAGGATCCCGCCGCATCGGAGCCGTTCCGGGCGTGCGTGTGGCGGATCTTCGTCGACGGGGACGCGCAGCACCGCGGGGTGGGGACGTTCCTGATCCGCTCGTTCGCCGCTGCCGCCGCCGCGGCGGGGATCGACCGGATCACCGTGCTCTGGGAGCCCGGCGACGGCGGTCCGGGCGACGCGTTCCACCGGATGGGGTTCACCGACATCGGTGAGACGGCGTACGGCGAGACGATCGCGGCGATGCCGACGGGCCGTCTCGACTAGGCGGATGAGGCCCGCTTCGCCGCGCGCGAGGCCGCGATCAGTACGGCGACCACGCCCGCGACGAACGCCACGACCGTGACGACGTGCGCGAGCGGAAGCACGAGACCGACCAGTTCCCCCACCATGGCGGTGACGAAGGCGATAGTGGCCGGCAGCATCCCGGCGGCATGACCGGCCCGCCAGGCGTCGTCGTCGCGCAGGACGGACGGGATGCGCACGCCGAACAGGTGGTTGCGTTTCAGAGTCCCGTTGCCGGCGAGGACGCAGGCGATGACGAGTACCAGGAGCAGGGCGGTGAACACCCAGCCCACGGGAGTGATGGCGTTCACGGGCGTCCCTTCCTGTCCGGCTCCGATTCCCAGTGCTGACTCTAGACGCGCATGGTCGCGCGCGACGATGATCAGCGTGAGTGCCCACCGCTCGGCCTCGAACAGATCAGCCCGCTCCCCGACGAAGGAGACGTCCATGCGGCAGAACGACCCCACTCCGTCCATCGAATCGGCCAACCGTGCGCTCCTGGACACGCTGCCGTTCTCCGACACGGCGGACCTCGACGCCGCCGACCGCGGCTTCCTCGGCACGCTGGACGACCCGGCGATCCGCAACGACGCCGGCGAGATCGTGTGGGACGCGTCGAGCTACGACTTCCTGCAAGGCGACGCCCCGTCGACGGTGAACCCCAGCCTGTGGCGGCAGTCGAAGCTCGTCGCCAAGCACGGGCTCTTCGAGGTGGTCGAGGGCCTCTATCAGGTGCGCGGACTCGACCTCTCGGTGATGTCGTTCATCGAAGGCGACACCGGGGTGATCGCCGTCGACCCGCTGATCTCGGCGGAGACCGCGAAGGCCGCGCTCGCCCTGTACCGGAAGCACCGCGGGGAGAAGCCGCTCGTCGCCGTCGTGTTCACGCACAGCCACATCGACCACTTCGGCGGCGTGCTCGGGATCGTCGACCCGGCCGACCCCGCCAGCCCGAAGGTCGACATCGTCGCTCCGCACGGATTCCTCGAGCACGCCATCGCCGAGAACGTCTACGCCGGAACGGCGATGGGACGTCGGGCCGGGTACATGTACGGCGCCGCCCTCGACCGGGGACCCGCGGGACAGGTCGGCGCAGGACTCGGGCAGACGACCTCGACCGGGACGCCGGGCATCCTGGTCCCGACGATCGATGTGCGCGACACCGGGGAGACGCACACCATCGACGGGGTCGAGTTCGAGTTCCAGATGGCCCCCAACACCGAGGCACCCGCCGAGATGCACTTCTACCTGCCGCGTTACCGGGCATTGTGCATGGCGGAGAACGCGACCCACAACCTGCACAACCTGCTGACCCTCCGCGGAGCGCTCGTGCGCGACCCGCACGTGTGGTCGCGCTACCTGAGCGAGGCGATCCAGCGCTACGGCGACCGCGCCGACGTGCTGTTCGCCTCCCACCACTGGCCCACCTGGGGCACGGAACGGATCGTGCACTTCCTCGGCGTGCAGCGCGACCTCTACGGCTACCTGCACGACCAGACGCTGCGTCAGCTCAACAAGGGTCTGACCGGGGCCGAGATCGCCGAGGACTTCCGGATGCCGCCGGCGCTGGAGGCGGAGTGGAGCACCCACGGCTACTACGGCTCCGTCTCGCACAACGTCAAGGCGATCTACCAGCGCTACATGGGCTGGTTCGACGGCAACCCCGCCCGGCTCTGGCCGCACCCGCCGCAGGCGCAGGCGGAGCGCTACGTCGCCGCGATCGGCGGAGTGGACCGTGTGATCGAGCTCGCGCAGGAGGCGTACGACCAGGGCGACTTCCGCTGGGCGGCGACGCTGCTCGACCACGCCGTCTTCACGGATCCGGGCAACGCGGCGGTGAAGACGCTCTACGCGGACACGCTCGAGCAGCTGGGCTACGGATCCGAGAACGGCACCTGGCGCAACTTCTTCCTCTCGGGAGCGACCGAGCTGCGCGAGGGGAATTTCGGCACGCCGACGAACACCGACGCCCCCGCCATCCTGGCGCAGCTCTCGCCCGAGCAGATCTTCGACGCCGTCTCGATCACGGTCGACGGCCCGAAGGCCTGGGACCTCGACCTCGCCCTCGACATCACGTTCACCGACCTCGGGCGCAGCTTCCACCTGACCCTGCACAACGGCGTCCTGATCTACGTCGAGAAGGATCCGGACGGCACGGCGCCGCTGAGCCTGCGCCTCAGCAAGCCGCGCTTCCTGCGACTCGCGGCCGGCGACACGACCTCCGACGGTCTCGAGGTGGAGGGCGACACGGGCATCCTGGACCGGCTGACGGCCGTCCTCGACCCGGGCGACCCGGACTTCGAGATCGTCCTGCCCTGAGGGCGGACGTCAGCGGGCCGCTCACTCCCCCCTAGATGGCGGCTGTGAAGGCTCGTAGGCTTTTGCCAACGTTCGACAGATGGGGGTCGGCGCTCAATGGCGAAAACATGGGGAAAACGGTCCGGAGCGGTCCGGAGCGTCGGTGCTGCGCTCGCTGCCGTACTGGTGCTGGCGATGGTGCCGCTCGCGGCGTCCACGGCCGCGGCGGAGGGGTCCAGCCAGGTCTCCCTCACCAAGACCGCGTCGACGACGACGGTGGCACCGGGCCAGACCTTCAGCTACACGCTGGAGGTCAGTTGCACGGCCGTCGACGTCGGAACCGGGTGCACCGACGCGACCCTGACCGATTCGATCCCGGCCGAGTTCGAGATCGTGAGCGTCACCGTCGGCGCGGGCCTCTCGGCGCAGACCCCCGTGCAGTCGGGCCAGGATGTCACGGTCGTCTTCGACTCGCCCCTCGACGACCCGCCGGGGGCGATCGGCCTCCCGCCGTCGGCGAGCGGCGTGGTCACCATCACGGTGCGCGCCCGCGACGACCTCCCCTATGAGGCCGACGGCATCCCGGTGACGAACACCGGCCATCTCACCGCCACCAACGAGCTCGCCCCGGCCGATTCCAGCGCGTCGGTCACCCCGGAGGTGCCGCTCGACCTCTCCACCTCGGCGACCAAGTCGTTCAGCCCGACCGGGGCGCCCGCCGACCCGGGCACGCCGACGACGGTGACGATGAACGGCACCAACACCTCCAACGCCGGAGTGGACAGCATCGTGCTGACCGACCCGACCGACCCGACCGCGTCGCCCAACCCGTTCGACCACCTGGCCGTCGCCTCCCTCGGCCCGGTCACCTTCCCGCCACCGGCCGACCAGGTGCAGGTGGATGTGTGGGACGGTACGCAGTGGGTGCTGGGCACGCCCGGACCGACCGCGGTGCTCCCGTCCAGCCCGCCGGCGGACGGCGTCTTCGGTGTGCGCTACACCTTCACGAGCTCGACCGGTCAGAAGATCCCGGCCGGGTCGACGGCCTCGGCGCAGGTCGACCTCGAGCAGAGGGACAACGTCTCCGAGCTGCCCGCTGCACTCGTCGTCGACAACACCGTGCAGAGCGAGGTGGCGCTCGGCGGCGACACTGCGACGGGGACGGGCGACGCGGACTACACGATCCAGTCCAGTGTGGTGACGGTCGGCGCGACCAAGGCGTTCGACCCGTCGACCGTGGTCGCCGGCAAGCCGACCACGGTGACGCTGGGCGGCACCAACCAGAGCGCCGTGCCGCTCACCGAGCTGACCTTCACCGAGCCGTCCGGCACCGGCACCTTCCCGGCCGGGACGTCGTTCGGCGGGTTCGGCACGATCACCGCGCCCGCGGGAGCGACCGGCGTCAGCGTGCACTACTACTACGCCGACGGGACCGACGAGGTGCTCACCTCTCCGGACCCCGGCACCATCCCGCCGCCGAACCCGGCGAAGTCCGTCACCAGGTTCTCGGTCACCTTCACCGGATCGATGCCGCCGGGCGCGAACGCGAGCATCCCGTTCACGCTCGACACCGACCAATCCATCACCACGGACCAGCTCACGCTGACGAACACCCAGACCGTCGCTGGGACATCCGAGCAGAACACCACCGGAAGCGCCGACGCGAGCGCCGATCTCACGATCTACGCGACCCGTCTCGACACGACGATCGGCAAGACGATCAGCCCGAACGAGATCGCGTCGAACCCGGGGGAGTACGTGACGGTCGAGCTGCCGGCCTCGACGGCACCGTATCCGCAGTCGACGGTGGATGCGGACTCCATCGTCGTGCAGGACCCTCCCGGCGACCCGCCCGCGCTCACAGACTGGTGGAACCACTTCGACGTGACGGCGATCACGCAGACGGCCGTCCCGGCCGGCGCGAGCATGACCGTCCAATACTGGGACGGGACACAGTGGGTGGACCTGCCCGGTGCGGTCGGGATCGACGG
Source organism: Leifsonia aquatica H1aii (assembly GCF_000633535.1). Lineage (GTDB taxonomy): Bacteria > Actinomycetota > Actinomycetes > Actinomycetales > Microbacteriaceae > Leifsonia > Leifsonia aquatica_A. The sequence continues at coordinate 53,463 of NZ_AYMR01000007.1, forward strand.
GCCGACGACGCCGCCGGAGTTCTCGCTGCCCATCACGACGAACCCGACGCCCGACCAGATCCAGGGCCTGCGTTTCATCTACACCCCACTCCCCGGAAAGCCGCCGTTCCCGCCCGGCACCACCGTTCAACCCAACGTGACGATGTCGCTGCGCGATCAAGTGCGTGACGGCACCGGCCCCGCGACCGGCACCGACCAGACGATCGAGAACTGCGCCGCGTCCTCGGCCACCGGCGTGGGAGGCGAGACGGCGAACGCGGTCGTCCCCGCGCCGTGCCCGACGGTCGACCTCATCGCCGGCGGACTGCCCGGCGGCGACGACTTCCTCGACAAGGCGTGGGCCGCCCCCAAGATCCTCACCGCCCGCAGCGACGCCCAGACCACCGCGACGCTGAACTGGTCGACGGGAGGCCGGGCGAACCTGGCGTCGATGGTGATCTCCGACGCCGCCGACCCCGCCAGCACGCCGCTCTCGCAGTCGGTCTTCAACGCCTTCGATCTCGTGGGCATCCCGGCGATCTCGGCCGCACAGGACCCGCACCTGAAGTACGACCAGATCACCTCGGTGCAGCTCTACAACGGCACGGCCTGGGTGGATGCGGCGAACGACCCCTGTCCGTCGGCGTGCATCGGCGCGTTCCCCGGTCTCACGCTGACGGCGGCCGAGCGCGCCTCAACCGTCGGCGTGCGGATGACGTACGTCGAGAGCCCGGACCGCGCCGCGGCCTCCGTCGGCGACCCCACCGCGCCTCCCGTCGGGTCGGGCGTCGCCCGCTCGAACGGCAACGATCGCGCGATCGTGCTCACCTTCCAGCTGCGCGACGACGTGCGCGCTCCGGAGAAGAACCCCGACCCGGTCGTCGCGACCCGGAAGTACAACACCGACCTGGCCGGCGAGATCGCCAACACCGCCCGCGCGACCGGGACCTCGTCGGTCGACGGCTCGACCGTCACCGACACCGCCTCCGACATCGTGCGGCTGCTGGACGTGCCGCTCAATGTCACCCTCGACAAGCAGTGGCAGGGCGGCCCGCTCGGCATTCCGCAGGCGGGGACCGACCCGACGCTGTACCCGTCGGGGCGCATCACGCTGACCGCGACGAACACGACCGCATCCAATGTCGACAGACTGACCATCACCGACCCGGCGCCGGGCAGCGCGTCCAACCCGTTCGAGATCTTCGACCTGGTCAAGTTCGAGAGCATCTCCGTTCCCGCGGGAGCGACCAGCACCACCGTCTACCTGACGAACGCGGTCGGTGTCGTGACGCCCTACACGATCGCCGAGGCGCTCGCCCTCCCGCCGGAGGACATGCAGGACGTCGTGGGCGTGCAGGTCCTGAGCACGGGTCGCATCGACGCCGGCGCCCAGTCCGTGGTCGTGTTCGATACGCGACTGCGAGCGACGCACCGCACCGGAGGCGCCCCGGTCACGGCGGCCGACGACTCGCCGGTGCCGAACACCGCTCAGGCCGGCGTCGCCGACGAGGGCGGGGCGACCGGCGGCACCCCGACGACCGATGCATCGGCCTCGATGCAGCTCGACGACGGAACGCTGACCGTCACGGCCGAGAAGAGCATCAGTCCCGCCCAGCAGACCGAGCCGGACGACTCCCCGGTCACCGTCACCCTCACCGGCACACCGGGCGGCACCATCCGTGCGCGCACGATCACGTTGATCGACGACACCGGCACGTTCTGGAACGCCTTCGACTACAAGGGACTCGCCACCCCGCTCGTCCTCACCTCGCCGATCGACAGCGTGGTCATCGACGCCTGCGTCGGCCGCGCGTGGACGAACCCGGCGGCGAACTGCATCGACGACGGCGGGCACTGGGTGCAAGGCTCCATCCTCACCGAGGCGGAGGCCAACGCCAACCCGCTGCCGCCGGGGGTGACCCCGGACCAGGTGGAGGGCCTGTGGTTCTTCTTCGCCCAGCAGAACGGCGACCTCCTTCAGCCGACACCCACGCAGTCGGTGGAGCTCAGCATGCAGCGTCGCGCCGACCTCCACTCGGGCGGTCCGGTGCCCAGCGATCTGTCGAGCAACGCACCCGCTCCGGGGGAGACCGCGGCCGGCACCTTCACGAACACCCTCGATGCCAGCGTGCAAGGCACCTTCGACGCGGGCGGCCCTCCGTTCCGAGCCACCGACTCCGCCACGGCGACCGAGCAGTACCTGCACGCGGTCAGCTCCGTCGACGTGTCGAAGACCCCGGCCGGCGTGCAGCAACCGGGGTCGGTGATCCCGTACACGCTGACGGTGACGAACACCGGGGCGATCGCGGTCACCGATCCGGTCATCACCGATCAGATCCCGACTGACGCGTCCGGCCCGCTGCTGGTGTTCGACCCGTTCGCTGCGCCCGGGAGCTCGCCGTACACCTATGCGCTCGCCGGAGCGGCGCCGGCCCCGCCGAGCGGCCCCGCCATGCCCACCGACCCGACCCAGGTGACGGCGACGGCGAGCCAGGCCGGCGGCCGCATCCAGTTCACGTTCCCACCGGGGACGGTGCTGGAGGTGGGCCAGACCTACACGATCACCGTGGCGCTGATGTTCCGCGCGGGGCTGCCCGCCGGGACGGACGTGACCAACACCCTGGACGTCTCCGGCGACCGGCCGTTCGACTCCTGCGGCGGGACGCTCGATCCGACGACGGGCGCGTGCTCGACCGACACGACCGTCACCGTGGAGACGGCCGGGGCGCTGCGCGGGATCAAGACCGTACGCGCCACCGACACCGAGCTCGGCGTCGACGCCACGAACCCCGCCGTACCGGACTGCGTGGCGGATGCCGACGGCTTCTACGTCGGTCCGTGCGTGCCCATCACCAAGCCCGGCGGCACCGAGGTGTGGCGGCTGAACCTGGTCAACACCGGGACACTGCCGATGGACCGGATGGTCGCCATCGACAAGCTGCCGACCCCCGGCGACACCGGTGCCCTGACTCCGCTGCCGCGCGGGTCGGAGTTCCGCCCGACCTACACGGGGACCTCGACGCTTGCGAAGGCTCCGGCCGGCGCCACCATGCAGGAGTACTTCACGACGGACGCGCAACCCTGCACCGACGATCTCGCGACCACCGGCACGGCGTGCCCACCCGGCGCCTGGACCCTGTGGGACGGCTCCGCCGACCCGACGACCGTCACCGGCCTCAAGTTCGTCGTCTCGTTCGCCCCCACCATCGCGCCGGGCGGTGCGATCGGCATCGACGTGACCACGCGGACCCCTGCGGTGCCGCCCACGGGCACCGAGAACCCGATCGCCTGGAACACGGTCGCCGTGGCGGGCGTCGTCGGCATCAACGGCACGCCGACGGTGACCGCGCAGACCGAGGGCAACAAGGTCGGCGTCGAGTCGGCGACGGGTCCCGTGTCGATCGAGAAGCAGGTCACCGGGGCCGGCGCCGGATTCGCCCCGGCGACCTTCACCGGGACGCTCCAGTGCGTCTCGGCGGGAGTGGCCCTCGACCCGCTCCCGCTGACGCTGACGCCCGGCGCCCCGACGACCGTCGACGGTCTGCCGTGGGGCGCCGAGTGCACCTTCGTGGAGGACGACGCCGGCCAGACCTCGACCAGTTCGACGACGGTCACGGTCGGGACCGATGCCGACCCGGCCGCGGTGATCACGGTGACCAACGTCTACGAGCTCGCCGGTCTGCTCGTGACGAAGACCGTGGACTCCGGCGCCGTGGACCACGACGGCACCCCCATCCCGTACGGTCCGTTCACGGTCGTCGTCGAGTGCACGTACCTCGGCGACCCGGTCTACGCGACCGGCTACGGCCCGACGACGCCGATGACGGCCGCGCTCGCCGACGGCGGATCGCTCCGGCTCGACGGCCTGCCGGCCGGCGCCTCCTGCGTCGTCACCGAGACCGATGCCAAGGGTGCGACGAGCACGACGGTCACCACGACGACCGCGGACGGCACCACCGGCCCGACCACCGGCACGACCACTCCGGTGGTCCTCACTCCGGATGCCGCCGGCGACCACACCAACACCATCGCCATCGCGAACGTGTTCGGCGCCGGCTCGCTGCAGCTGACCAAGGTCGTCGACGGGGACGGGGCACCGGACTTCGGCGCCGGCCCGTTCCTCTTCCGCGTCACCTGCACGCTCGACGACGCCTCGGGCAGCCGCACGACCTGGAACGGCACCGTGGTGCTCGGTGGCGGCCGTCCGCTGCAGTCGACGATCACGGGCATCGCGGCCGGGTCCGTCTGCGCCATCACCGAGCCCGGCACCGGGGGTGCGAACGGCTCGGTCGTCGATCCGGGCCAGGTGACCATCGGCGACGGGACGACCGTGACGGTCACCGCGACCAACACCTTCCTCGCCGGCTCGATCCACGTGGACAAGGTGCGGCAGGGACCGGGAGCGGCGCTCTACGGGGCCGGGCCGTTCACCGTCTCGCTGACCTGCCTGCGGCCGGTCGACGGCGTCCCGACCCGGGTCGACATCCCGGGCGGTGCGACCCGTGCCCTCTCCGAGGCGAACGGCTACGCGGCCGACTACCTGCTCCTGCCGGCCGACGCCACCTGCCTGCTGCGGGAGACCGGCACGGGAGGCGCCACCACGACCGCGCTCCTGGACGCCGACGGCCAGCCGGCGGGGGCGGTCATCGTCGTGCCGGGCGAGACGGCGACCCTGACCGCGGTGAACACCTTCGACGTCGGATCGATCACGGTGACCAAGGTGCTGGACGGCCCCGGTGCGGCCGACGCCGCCGGCCCGTTCGTGGTCCATCTCGTCTGCACGGCCACGGTCGACGGCCTCCCCGCCGCGGTGACCATTCCCGGCGGACCGGACCGGACCCTCGCACGCCCCGGCCTCACCGCGAGCTACGAGAACCTGCCCACCGGTGCGCAGTGCCGGCTGACCGAGACCGACTCCGGTGGCGCGGCGGCCACGTCGATCACGCCGAACGGCGGCGACCCGAGCGTCGGAACGGTGACCGTCGGGGAGGGGATGGCGGTGGACCTCACCGTCACCAACACTTTCGATCCCGCCGCGACGACGCTCTCGGACACCGGATCCGACCTGGTGCCGCTCGCCGCGCTCGGTGCGCTCCTGGTCGGGTTGGGGCTCGTCGCCCGGAGCGTGGTGCGCATCCGTCGCCGCCGCAGCTGAGGTCGTCCGCGGGGGCGGCGGAGGCCGGGGCGGCGGAGGATGGGGTGGCGGAGGCCGGGGTGCGCATCGTGTCACCCGGCTCGTCGCCTCCGGCCGAAGGCGACCGCGCTGGGGAGCGACACGGCACGCGCCGCGACCGGGACCGCGATCACCACGGCGGAGAGGGCCGCCATGATCGGGTACTGCCAGATGAGCTGGTCGGACGACCAGTAGAGCAGGAGCGTCCCCAGCGATACCAGGGCGGCCGTCCGGGTCAGCACGCCCAGGAGGAGGGCGATGCCGAGCGCGAGCTCGAGCGCCGGGATCGCGACACCGAACAGACCGGCCAGGGGAGTCAGCACCGCAGTGGCGAACGCCGCGAAGTAGTCGGGGACGCGGGAGTTCGCGTGCGCTCCGCTCGCGACGAGCAGGATGTCCGCGCGGCCGAATCCCGCCTGCACCTTGAGCACGCCTTCGGCGAGCCACAACGCCCCGAGGGCCGCCCTCGCCGCCGAGGCGGCGAGGGCGGTGACGGCAGGGACGGTGACGACGGGGACGGTGCGACGACGCCGGGTGCTCACGACAGGCCGGCGGCCCCGAAGACCGCCTTCGCCTTGTCGCAGTGGATGACCACGGTGCTGAACGAGGACGCGTCGACGCCCGACAACTGGAACGTCTGCTCCGCCTCGTTCCATCGGACGGCGTCGACCTGCGTGCCATCCGCGACGTCCGATTCCTGCGTGCCGTTGGTGAGGTAGACGTGGAGGTCGGGGCCTTCGTCCGACGAGAAGCCCGCGAGCGTGATCGTGTCGCCCGTCACCGTCACTGTTCCGGAGACCTTCTTGCCGTTGAGCCCCTCGAACGTCCCCGTGCGCTCGGCGGTGGAGGTGGTCGACGACGTCGCGCTCGGAGTCGACGCCGCGCTCGAGGTGGACGCCGCACCGCCGGCCGTGTCGGTCGAGGCGCTGCATCCCGTGAGAGCGATGGCGATCGCGATGACGGCGGCGCCCGTGGTGATGAGTCTGCGCATGGAGGGGGTCCCTTCGGTGTGGAGAGTCGATCGGATCCGATCGGCCGTGTCGACCGTAGGAGGGTTGGGATGCCGTGGAGGGCGGCTCTTTCGAAACCGTAAGGACTGAGGCGGTGCGCAGCCGGGTGTGTGCAGAATGGCCCGGTGCCGACTCCCGAGAGAACCCACGTGATGGTGGTGGAGGACGATACGGTCGTCCGCACCGTCCTCGCCGACTATCTGCGCTCCGGCGACTACCGGGTCACCGAGATCGCGGACGGGGTGGCGGCCCGCGCCGCGCTCCGGTCGCGGCTCCCCGATGTGCTCGTGCTCGATCGGATGCTCCCGGGTCTCAGCGGCGACGAGGTGTGCCGCGCGGCCAGGGCGGCCTCCGGGACCCTGCCCATCATCATGCTGACCGCTCTCGACGAGGTCGAGGAGCGCATCGAAGGCCTCGAACACGGCGCCGACGACTATGTGACCAAGCCGTTCGCGCTGGCCGAGCTGCGCCTGCGCATCGACGCTGCGGTCCGACGGCTCCGGGCGGTCTCGTCGAGCGCGCCGTACTCGGTCGGCGTGTTCCGTGTCGACCCGGTGCGGCGCCAGGTGCGGCTGGACGGACGCGATATCCGGCTGTCCACACGCGAGTTCGACTTCCTCGTGTTCCTGCTCCGCAACCAGGATCGGCCGATCGGCAGAGACGAGATCCTTCGAGAGGTCTGGGGGTGGAGCACGGGCGACGCGTCGACGGTGACGGTCCACGTCCGCCGCCTCCGCGAGAAGGTCGAACCGGATCCGGCGTACCCGCGCTTCCTCCACACCGAATGGGGAGCCGGGTACCGGTTCACGGCGACGGGGTTGACGGCATGCTGAGCGCGAGCGACATCGGGTTGATCGCCCTGACCTCCGGGGCATGCACCGCGGCGACGTTCCTCGTTGCCCTCCTGGCCGTCCGGGTGAACCGCCGGGGGACGATCGCGTCCCAGTTCGGGATCATCGTGGTCGCCGCCATCGTCGCGATCGTCGGGTCGACCGTCGCGATCGGCATCGAGATGTACCTGTCCGGCCACGACCTGACCATCCTGCTCACCGTTCTCGCCATCGCCGCGATCCTCAGCCTGTTCGCCGCATCCGCCGTCGCCCGCCTGGCCCGGCGCTCCCTCGCCACGCTCCAGGACTCGGCGAGACGGCTCGGCGACGGCGAGGTGCTCGCCCCCGACGGCGCACAGTGGAGGGAATTCGCCGACCTCTCGACCCAGTTGGCGGAGACCTCGGAGCGGCTCACCGCGGCCCGGCTCGAGCTGGAGCGGCTCGACGCGACCCGCCGCCGCTTCTTCGCGTGGACGTCCCACGATCTGCGGACCCCGCTCGCCGGCATCACCGCTCTGGCGGAGGCTCTCGAAGACGGAGCCGTCGAAGACCCGGACGACTACATCCGCATGATCGGCGTACAGGCGCGTGCGATGAACCAGCTCGTCGACGACCTGTTCGAGCTCTCGCGGATCGACAGCGGCACCCTGAAGCTCCGTCTGCAACCCATCGAGCTGCGCGACCTCATCTCCGAGGCCGTCGCGGACGTGCGGCCTCTCGCGGAGTCGCGCGACATCGACCTGGCCTACGAATCCAGCGGGGTCGCGGAGCTCACGGTCGATCCGCAGAGATTCGTGCGCGTCGTCGTGAATCTCCTCACGAACGCCATCCGGTACGCCCCGGCCGGTTCCGCCGTGCTGATCGCGGCGCGCAGGACGACGGACGAGAGCATCGAGCTGACGGTCACCGATCACGGCGACGGTGTGCATCCGGGCGACCTCGAGCGGATGTTCGAGGCCGGGTGGCGGGCAGGAGACGCGCGGTCGCCCGGCGTCCACGGGCAGGGAGCCGGAATCGGGCTCGCGATCGTGCGCGGCATCGTCCGGGCCCACGGCGGCGAGGTCCGGGCCCGGCGACTCGACGAGAGGTTCCAGGTCGTGGTCTCGCTGCCGGATCGTTCCTCGCGCACGGCGACCGGGGCCGATCGCTTCGTCCCGGCACTCGGCGGCGAGTCCGTCCCGTCGTCCCGTCCGTCGGTGGCCCTCTCCCCGTCCTGACCACACCGGATCTCCGCGCGGGCCGCCGCGGACGGGACGAGGTGTGAGGTACTAGACGCGCTCACGCACCGCCGCGATCATGTCTCTCGTGCTGACCGGACGGAGGGCGACACCGATGGCTCGTTTCCAGGGGAAGATCGAACGCGACGTGCGCGACTCGACACCGGACTGGACACCGTATCTGGAGCCGGCAGCGCGCGAGGGCGCTCCCAATGTGCTCTTCATCGTGTGGGACGACATGGGCTACGGGAGCTGGGACCTGTACGGCGGTCTCGTGCGGATGCCGAACATGGCGCGGATCGCCGGGCGCGGGCTGACCTTCTCGCAGTTCCACACGACCGCGCTGTGCTCGCCCACCCGTGCTTCACTTCTGACGGGCCGAAACGCGCAGTCCAACGGCATGGGGACGATCGGCGAGCTCTCGGACGGGTTCCCCGGACTCAGCTGCCTCATCCCGCCGGAGAACGCGTTCCTGCCGGAGATCCTGCGCGAGAACGGGTACAACACCTTCGCCGTCGGGAAATGGCACCTGAGCCCCGCGTCGGAGATGAGCATGGGGGCGTCGAAGCGCACCTGGCCGTTGTCGCGCGGGTTCGACCGGTTCTACGGGTTCCTCGGCGGCCTGACGGATCAGTGGTACCCCGATCTCACCTACGACAACCACCCTGTCGATCCTCCGGCGTCCCCCGCCGACGGCTATCACCTCTCCAAAGACCTCGCCGACCGCGCCATCGAGTTCCTGCGCGACTCGATGTCGACGGCGCCGGCCAAACCCTGGTTCACCTACCTGGCGCCCGGGGCGACCCACGCGCCTCACCACGTCTTCCCGGAGTGGGCCGACCAGTACGCCGGCACCTTCTCGATGGGCTATGAGAAGTACCGGGAGGTCGTGCTCGCGAACCAGATCCGGCTCGGCCTCGTTCCCGAGGCGACGACGCTGCCGCCCCTGAATCCGTATGCGGATGCGACGAGCGCGTCGGGTCAGCCCTGGACCGAGGCGGACGGCGTCCGGCCCTGGAGCTCGCTCTCGGACGACGAGAGGCGGTTGTTCGAACGGCAGGCCGAGGTCTACGCGGGGTATGCGACCTACACCGACGATCAGATCGGTCGTGTGCTCGACTTCCTGGAGGAGACGGGTCAGCTCGACGACACCCTGATCGTCGTGCTCTCCGACAACGGAGCGAGCGCCGAAGGCGGCCCGTACGGTTCGGTGAACGAGAACCGCTGGTACAACGGCATCCCGGAGGACCTCGACCAGAACCTGGCGCTCCTGCCCGAGTTGGGGGCCGAGTCGACACACCCGCACTACTCCGCCGGATGGGCGATGGCGTTCGACACTCCGTTCAAGCAGTACAAGACGTACGCGAACTTCGAGGGCGGTACGGCGGACCCGCTCCTCCTGTCCTGGCCGGCCCGCGTCTCCGCCCGGGGCGAGCTGCGGAGTCAGTACCTGCACGTCTCCGACATCGTCCCGACCGTTCTCGACTGCCTCGGCATCGCGACGCCGGCGGAGGTGGCCGGCAGACCCCTCGCCGATTTCGACGGGGTCAGCGTGCGGGCGGTCATCGACGACGGGGAGGCGCCGACGCCGAAACGCGAACAGTTCTACTCGATGCTCGGCACCCGTGGGATCTGGGTGGACGGCTGGCACGCGAGCACGGTGCATCCGCCCATGCCGACCGGATGGGGACGCTTCGACGACGACACCTGGGAGCTCTTCCACCTGGCGGACGACCGGAACCAACTCGTCGACCTGGCGGATGCCGAGCCGGAGCGGCTGGAGGCGCTCAAGCGGCGGTGGGACGAGCTCGCCGAGCGCTACAACGGCTTCCCGCTGGACGACCGCACCGCGCTGGAGATCATGACCGTGCACCGACCCGACGTCTCCGGCGATCGCACGACCTCCACGCTGTACCCGGACAGTGCGCCGGTGCCCGAGCACTCCGGTGTGCAGATCATCGGCAAACCCTTCGTCATCCAGGCCGATCTCGTCGTCGACGATCCCGCCGCCGTCGAGGGGGTGGTCTATTCGCTCGGCGCCCGCTTCGGCGGACACGCGCTCTTCGCGCAGGACCGTCGGATCCGATACGTCTACAACTACCTCGGTGAGCGCGAGCAGACCTTGAACGGGGCCGCCCTCTCCGCCGGGCCGCATCGCATCCGGGTCGAGTACACGATCGAGGGCCGCGAGGGCAGTTCCCCGACCGGCACCGCCCGGCTCCTCGTCGACGACGCCGTCCAGGACTCCGCGACGATCATCACCCAGCCGGCGTTCTTCTCGCTCTCCGGCGAGGGGGCCACCGTCGGGCGCGAGGTCGGCCAGCCGGTGTCGACCTCCTACCGCCCACCGTTCGCGTTCCGCGGGGGATCGATCGCGGCGGTGACGATCTCGGTGCCCGATCCACAACCCGCCGAGCACGAACTGCGGACTCGGGCGGCGCACGGACGGGACTGACCGGGAGGTGGCGGCCCCCTCCGACGCGCGCGGAGGACGTCCGCGGTCTCACGTAGGCTTGCCGGGTGGTTGTCGAGGATGCGGCTCTGTCGGAGGAACTCCGGAGGTTGCGGGAGTGCGTGCAGGAGCCCATCCGCACGCCAGGTCGCATCCAGTCCCACGGGATGTTGCTCGTGGTGGACCCGTCGTCGCAGCAGATCGTCGTCGCGAGCGAGAACGCCCGGCAGTGGTTGGGGCTCCGGATCACGGACCTGAAGAATCCGACGATCGCGTGGACGACGACCTCTACGCTGCGGGGCGACCCGGTGCGGGTGGAGCTCGACGGTGACTCGTACGACGCCGTGACACACGCCGTCGGTGACCGGATCGTGCTCGAGCTCGAGCCCCTCACCGATTCGACGAGCCAGCCGGCGTCGACGGTCGCCGCTGCGATCAGGCACCTGGGGACGATCCGCAGCACGGACGGGCTGTACCTCGCGATCGCGGCCGAGGTGAAGCGGATGACCGGCTTCGACCGGGTGATGACGTACCGGTTCTTCGAGGACGGCCACGGTGAGGTGGCCGGGGAGTCGGCCGAGCCGGACATGGAGTCGTACCAGGGTCTGCGGTTCCCGGCGTCCGACATCCCGGAGCAGGCCCGCGCGCTCTATCTGACCAAGCTCTCGCGGGCGATCGTCAGTACCGAGGACGCGGGATCGGCGCTGCTCGCGCTCGACCCCGATGGGCCGCCTCTGGATCTCAGCCAGGCCGAGCTGCGCGCCGTGTCCCCGCATCATCTCCAGTTCATGAGGAACATGGGGCAGGCATCGACCGTCTCGTTCTCGCTGATCCACGACGGACGCCTGATCGGCATGATCACCTGCGCCCACCGCACGCCGAAGCGGATGCCGCTGCTGCTGCGGAAGGCGATCGAAGTCCTCGCCGCGCATGCGACCCTTCAGCTGCTCGCGCTGGAGTCGATCGCGACACTCCGTCGCGAGCTCTCCCTGCAGACCCGGCGCACCGCGCTGACGGCAGACCTCCCGTCCGCGACCGACCCGCTTCTCAGCCTCGTCGCTCAGGAGGAGGCGCTCCTGTCTCTCGCGGAGGCGGATGGCGCCATCCTCTCCATCGAAGGTGCCAGCCGCAGCATCGGACACGTGCCGCACACCGACCGTGCCCGGCTGCTGAGCGCGATCGGGACCGACCCCCTCGTGACCAGCGAAGTCGCCCGCACCCACCCCGGGCTGGCGGACCTCGTGACCGGGTTCGCGGGACTGCTGGTCGTCCCGTTGGCCGGCCACGGCGTCCTCGTCCTCTTCCGGGTGGAGGCGACCCGGGTCATCCGCTGGCTCGGCGACCAGAGCGCGAGCAACCGGGACACACCGCTGTCCCCGCGCCGTTCGTTCTCGGAGTGGCAGCAGAGCGTGGAGGGGACCTCCCTCGACTGGGGCGGCACCGCGGCGGAGGCCGGGGAGCTGGCGCGGGAGATCGGGGCCGCCCTGGACCGACGTGGGGAGGCGCGCCTCGCGCAGCTCGCGCTGATCGACTCCCTCACCGGACTGCACAACCGGCGCTCGCTGATCGCCCGCATGGAGGCCGCGCTCGCGGCTGGGGAGAGCGGTTCCGTCTTCTTCATCGACTTGGACGGCTTCAAGCAGATCAAAGACACCCGCGGGCACGAGACCGGCGACCATGTGCTCCGGGTCGTGGCCGAGCGCCTGATCGCGGCCTGCCGTGATGCCGACCTGGTGGCGCGGCTGGCGGGGGACGAGTTCGTCGTCTTCAGCGCGCAGATCACCAGCGACGACAGCGATCGCCTCGCCCGTCGGTTCGTCGACCGGATCGATCGGCCCATCGACACCGAGCACGGTCGCGTGCGGGTCTCCGGTTCGTGCGGGTTCGTCGAGCTCCAGAGCGCGCACACGGCGAAACAGGCCATCGAGGAGGCCGACGCGGCGATGTATCGGGCCAAGCGCGCCGGAAGGAACGGCGTCTCGCGATAGCGGTCGGCGATGCGCGGACCCGACGGTCGGCGACACAGGCCGGGAATTTCCTTGACGCTCCGTTAACACCGGCTCGGATGGGATAGCTTCTGTACGCGCACTCGGTCAGAAGGGGGTCTCCGTCGTGGCATCGAATCGTGCACTGCGCCGGATCGGAGGGTGGGGTGCCGTCGCACTCGCCGGCGTGCTCTCCCTGCTGCTCGCCGCCGGTCTCGTCGGCGTGATCGTCCACGCGGACGCGGATGCCGACTACCAGGTGGCCCGGCACCGCGCGATGGTCGGCCACGACGCGGTCGAGGCGGCGCAGAGGCGGCTCGCCTCCAGTCGCGGTCGCGGCGCCGAGCTGCGGACGCGTCTGCGCCGGATCCACGACACCGCCCAGCGCGACGGTTCGCTCCTCCCGCCGAAGGTCGCCGATGTGGCCGGCGGACTGGAACTGCTCGATCGGGTGCTCGTCCGCCGGTTCACCGTCCCCGCTCCGCGCCCGCGCCCGCACGGCACCGACCGGTCCTCCACCGAGGAGCTGCAGGCGGAGACCAAGCGCCTGTTCGCCCTCGCCGGATCGTCGGAGGCCACGGCCCGGCTGCTCGGACAGGGCGCCGACAGCGTCGACGGAGAGCTCGCGACCGTGCGCGGGACGCTGGAGCGGATCGTCCTCGGCGGTCGCCCGGATCGCGACGGGACGGCCGTCCCCGATCTGCGCGGGGACGCCGGCGCGGTCGCGCACAGCGCCCGGGTCGCACCGGGGGCCGCCCGCGACGAGGTGCTCGCTGCGGCGGAGAAGGCGCGGCACGACGTCGCCGGCGGAGCGGACCCGTCGTTCGCGCTGCTCCACTACCTGGCCCGGGTCCGGATGCAGCAGCGGCGCTAGGCGCCGCTAGAGTGTCAGCCGTGCCCCAGACCCAGTACCTCCACCTCGACTGCGACACCGGCATCGATGACGCGCTGACCATCGCCCACCTGCTGTCCCGCCCGCACGTGCGACTCGTCGGCGTGAGCACGGTCAGCGGCAACACCAGCGCCGCGCAGGCCGCGGAGAACACCCTCGGGCTGCTCGCGCTGGCCGGCGTCGACGACATCCCGGTGGCGGTGGGCGAGCACCACCCGCGTGCCGGGGAGTTCCGCGGCGGTGCGGTGCACGTGCACGGCGGCAACGGTGTCGGCGATGTCGTGCTCCCGGTGAGCGCGTCAGGGGCCGACTCCCTCTCCGGACCGGAGCTCCTGGTCGCATCGGCGCGCGAACGGCCCGGCCAGGTCGACGTGCTCGCCATCGGTCCGCTCACCAACCTCGCGCGGGCGCTGGAGCTCGAGCCCGAGCTGCCGCGCCTGGTCAAGAGCCTCACCGTGATGGGAGGGGCGGTCTGGGTTCCCGGCAACATCACCGCCGCCGCCGAGGCGAACATCCACAACGACGCGGAGGCCGCCGCGGTGGTCTTCGCGGCCGACTGGCGCGTCACGCTCGTCCCCCTCGACGTGACCCTGCAGCACGGCTTCGATCAGGAGGCGCAGCGCGCACTGGCAGCGGCGGGCACGGCGTACCACTCGGCGCTGGCCGCGATGCTCGACCGCTACATCGACTTCTACGCCACGGTGACGGGGGAGCGTCGCGCGGCTCTCCACGACCCGCTCGCGTCGATGATCGCCACCGGCGACAGCATCCCGAGCACCGTGCGCACGACCGCCCTCGCCGTCGATGTGTCCGATGGACCGACCCGCGGGCAGACCCGCGCCGACGAGAGCCGCCCGGGCACCGTCGACGTCGTCACCGCCGTCACGGCCGACGCCGCCCCGCTCCTCCTGCAGCAGCTGCTCGGTCACCGGCCGCACGCCTGAGCCGTTCGCCGGACGGGCGCAGCGGCTCGACGCGGTCCGAATCGCGCGGTTCCATCCCGTTCGCGCGGAGTTCATCGAACGCGTTGAAAGGATCCAACCCCGTCGCCTAGGCTCCGGTCATGGAGGGCCCACGAACCATACGCACCCTGCTCGTCCCGGGATTCGGACTGGTCACCTGCGTGACGGTCGCGACGGTGACCGCCAGTGGAGACTCCCTCTACACCACCCTGTTGTCGGCCGTCGACGAGTACGAGCGTCCGGTCGATCCCCGGGTGCGGGCACGGGTGGAGCGCGTGCTCGGCGCGGGCTAGACGGTCTCCGTGCCCGGTCGGCGCGAGAGGTATGCGCGAATCACCCCTTCGGGCGCTGCGCGTCGTCGTGTTTGAATGCTCTCACCTGCTTGCGGCAGCAGTTCTCTGATCCATCGCGGCGGGCCTGGACTATCGACGCTCACCACCAGGAGGAGCCGTGCCCGTCCCGACCGATGCCGAGCCGCTGAGGCCCAGGCGTGTTCTCCTGAAGGACATGGTGCACGACCAACTCCGCGATGCGATCCTCGACCGCACGCTCCGGCACGGCGAAGTGCTCAGCGACGACGAATTGGCCCGCTGGCTCGGGGCATCGCGCAACCCGATCCGAGCGGCGATCCACGAACTCGCCCAGGAAGGGCTCATCGAGACGTGGCCGAATCGGTACACCAGAGTCGCGGTTCCCTCTCAAGCCGCCGTGATCAGTGCTACTCATGCGTTGGGAGCACTGTATGCGGGGGCGATGCGCTTCACCGTGCCCACGCTGCCGGATCGGGTCGTGAAGCAATCCGTGGAACGTTGTGCCGACGTGTTGGATGCGCTAGCGAGCGGCGATGTGGCCGACATCCGACGAAGCTTCATTCCCCTGTTCGACGACCTGCTGGCGAATTGCGCCAATGACCTCTATCGGGAGCGGGTCCAGAGCAGCCTCGGCGGTCTCCTGTTCATCGCTCAGGCTGAATCGGTCCTGCGTGCAATGGGCGGTGAACCCGGCCTGCGGCGACTCGAGGATTCAATCGAGGCGCTTGGGCGGGCCCTGTCCATGCGCGACACCGCCGCCGCGCGTGCGGCCGTCGAGGATGCCTTCCTCGGGTGGATCCCCGACGTCTGACAGCCTCGGCAGGAATGTGGCATTCCGGTCACCTACCTCACTTGAAGCACCTAGGTGAACTACTTAACCAAGTTCCACTGTGTGATATGGGTGGCATCTGGCTATGACCGCTGAAAAACCTGCTGATTCTCACGGGCGAAGGTGTGTTAGCACATCGGGTAGTGCTTCATCGACTGCGTAGGCAACGCAGCCAGATTACTGAAGCACAGCGATCAGTTCCGCAGGCGGGATCGATAGGAGTACCTGATCTTTTTCCGCGGCGCCGAGCGGACATGAACACCCGCCTAGCGTGATCTCTGTATCCGCAACTCCGGCAGGATCGCCCTCGCCGGCCCCAGGGGAGTCCACTGCGGCGAACGTGCCGAGCGTGTGCCCCCGGTGTCGCCGCCCCCTCCGCTCACCCCCGTGAGGCATGTCATCCGCGAGCGCTCAGCGCCTGGTCGGAGCCCGCCCACAGCTGTCCGAACCCGAAAGTAGACCCACATGACCACCATGCTCACCGGACCTCGACCGGCCTCGGACGATTCCGCGCCCCACTCGCGACCACGCCGTCGACGTGTGGCGGGTCGGTCGGACGTGCTGCGCTGGGTAGTCGGGGTCGTCATGGTCGCGGC
Source organism: Leifsonia aquatica H1aii (assembly GCF_000633535.1). Classification (GTDB taxonomy): domain Bacteria; phylum Actinomycetota; class Actinomycetes; order Actinomycetales; family Microbacteriaceae; genus Leifsonia; species Leifsonia aquatica_A. The sequence continues at coordinate 69,699 of NZ_AYMR01000007.1, forward strand.
CGGCTTGGCGTTCGTCCTCTCCGAACACTCTGTCCGTGTTCAGGAAGCGCAGTTGGCGACCTTCGTCGTTCGGCATTCGTTCGCGACGGATGCGATGTTCGCGACACTCGGGTCGGATCCGGTGATCGGGTTCACGGTGGGTCACGGCTGGTTCGCGGCGCAGGCGACGATTCTGTCCGGGTCCGCGTTCTTCGCGGGTGCGGTCGCTCTCATCGGCGGCACGCTGCTCCTGACCGGTCGGCTGTCGTGGTCGCACGGCCTGGCGATCACAGCCATCGGCGTGGTCGCGCTGGCGATCACCGGCCAACTCCGTCTGGTGCTGTCCGCCCTCGTGATGGGTTCGAACGCCCAGCCGGGCGTGCACCGTCTCGAGAATCCCTTCGGCGTCGCGGCGCTCGTCGTCGTCACCGCAGGTGTTGTCACCCTCTTCTTCTTCGCCGCCCGCTCCGCCCGACGGAGCCGGACGGCGTAGAAGCCCCTGCCGCAGTCCCTGCGGCGCCCTCAGCCGGAACAACCGGCACTCCCGATGAAAGGCAAGAAAGTGAAGAAGTCCAGAAAGCTCGGACGCGGCCTCGCCGCGGCCGGGGCCATTGCGGCGCTGAGCGCGGGCGCGTTCACCGCCGCGGCACCCGCGTCGGCGGCGACCGCGATGCAAGGTGACCGGCTGGTCGGCCCCCTGATCACAAACGGCGGCGCCTACGTCTTCAACCAGCCGGTCGCGGCCAACTACAAGGTCGCGCCGTCCAGTCCGTCGGCCGCCTTGGACTGGTGGGACTCCGCAACGACCAAGGCCACCTTCTCGCGCCCGGCCGCCGGCACGACCGGGCCATTCATCCTGGAGAACACCGGGAAATGTCTCCAGGCCAACGGGGCGACGAGCGTGTCATGGGCGGTCTGCAACGGATCGCTGGCGCAAGACTTCACAGCCAACAGGGTGTCGGACAGCTACGACACCTTTGGCAACAAGAGGTACTCGACGTCGTACATCACCCACCCCATCGACATGGGGACGTCAACTGGGCTTGCGCTGCAGGTCACACCGGCAAATCTCGCACAGTGGGACATCGGCGGCCTCATGGAGCTTCCGGTCGAACGGGACGTGCTCGTGACCTCGCCGGCCCCGAGCGACGTGGTGGGAACCTCGGGTGTCACCTACACGGGCACCGCCACGGCGAACGCGACCGTCGCGGTGACGGACGAATCCGGGCGAGAGATCGGTTCGACGACCAGCGACGACAACGGCGACTGGACATTCGACACCGTGCTGCCCGAGGGACCTGCGACTCTCACCTTCAGCACCGCGACCAAGTCGACGACCGTCACGGTGATGGTGATCGATGACTCGGCCTTCCTGGTCGTCACGGCCCCGGCGGACGGGTCGAAGGTGAGCACGAAGGGTGTCGTCTTCGCCGGGACAGGTCAGCCCGGCGAGACGATCACGCTGACAGACGGTGACGGCTCTCGGATCGGTTCTCCGGTCCTGATCGACGGCACGGGTGCGTGGAGCATCACGACGGACCTGGCCGAGGGGACGCACGCGTTGGTCTTCACTGCAGGCACCCGAAGCACGAGTGTCTCCGTCGAGGCGGTCGCCCTGACGCTGTCCTCCCCGACGGCGGGCACCACGATGGATGCCTCCGGCACGGTCTTCGAGGGCACCGGACTCCCTGGTGAGACGGTTCAGATCACAGACGCCGGTGGTGCCGTGGTCGCCGAGACCACCATTGCTGCGGATGGTTCGTGGACAGCCGTTGTGACGGTACCGGCCGGTTCTGCGGAGCTGACGATCACCGCTGGCAATCAGGAGGTGACCTTCGGAGCGGCTGTTGCCGATTACACTCGCAGCTTGGCCACCCCCGCGGACCGCGCGACGATCACTCCTGACACCGTGTTCTCCGGAACGGGCGCCGAGGGCGAGAAGGTCACGATCAAGGACAAGGACGGCACCATCCTCGGTTCGGCGACGATCGGCGCGGACGGCACCTGGTCGACCACCCTGTCCCCGGCACCCGCGAACGGCTCCATCGACCTCGTGATCGAGTTCACCGACTCCGACGGCAAGACCGACGTCTTCGCCGAGAACAACTACGAGATGACCGGCTCCGACGAGGCACGCGCCTTCGCCGGCCCGGCCGCCGGCACCGACATCACCCCGGACACCGCCTTCACTGGTACCGGCAGGGACGGCGACGTCGTCACCATTACCGATAGCGCGGGGACCGTTCTCGGCACCGCCACGGTCGGCGCGGACGGCCAGTGGTCGACCACGCTGAACCCGGCACCGGTCAACGGCGCGACCGATCTGGTCATCACCATCACCGGCGCCGACAACGTCACCGACCAGCTCGCCACCGGCAGCTACACGATGACCGGTTCGGAGGAGCCCAGCTCCTACACCGGCCCGACCAGCGGTAACGTCACCCCGGACACCGCCTACACCGGTACCGGTGCCAAGGGTGAGACCGTCACCCTCACCGACAAGGCCGGCAACGTTCTCGGCACCACCACCATCGGTGAAGACGGCAAGTGGTCCACCACCCTGGACCCGGCCCCGAACAACGGCCCCCTCGACCTGACCGTCACCATCGGTGACCTGAAGGTTGCGGACGTCACCGTCACGATGACCGGTTCGAACGAGGCGCGGGCTCTGACCAGCCCGGAGCCCGGTTCGAAGATCACCCCGGACACGGAGTTCTCCGGCACCGGCAACATCGGTGACACGGTGAAGGTCAAGGACAAGGACGGCAACGTCCTGGGTGAGACCACCGTCGGTAACGACGGAAAGTGGTCCACGACCCTGTCCCCGGCTCCGGACAACGGGAACATCGACCTGGTGATCGAGATCACTGGGAAGGACAACAAGACCGAGGAGCTCGCCAACGGTTCCTACGAGATGACCGACCTGACCACGAAGTTTCAGGTCCTGACCCCGAACCTGGAAGAGACGAACAACATCCCGAACGGGACCGTGTTCACCGGCACGGGCGAGCCCGGCACCACCGTCGTCATCACGGACAAGGACGGCAACGCCGTCGGCGACGCCGTCGTCGACAGCGAAGGCAACTGGTCCACCCCGATCACCGGTCTGGAAGAGGGCGACAACAGCCTGAAGCTGACCTACATCGCCCCCGGTGAAGAGCAGGTCACCATCGACCTCGGACCGATCGTCGTCGTCACCGACGACGCCGGTATCCCGGTCATGGACCCCGCCCTCGCCGGCGGGTTCGGCATGATCCTCCTGGCCGCCGTGGGCGCCTACGCCGGCCTCCGCCGCCGCCGGGTCGCCACCCAGCAGTAACCAGCACCACCAGCACCACCAGCACCACCGACCCTGACGGGTAACCCGGTGGGCGGACACACCACGGTGCGTCCGCCCACCCCCCACACACACTTCACACACCCGCGGGCGCCGTTCAGTTCTTCCGGCACCCGCACCGCCGACGAGTGAGCGGTCACTCGCCGGCACGGAGCGCCTTGTAGGAATGGGCAGGCTCCACCCGATGGCCGCACCCGCACCACCGCGAGTGCGGCCATCTTCACCACCCCCAACACGCACAGATCGACGGAGGAATCCATGGAGACGTCCCGCGCACTGCGCAGGTTCGCCGTCGAACGGCCCCTTCTCAAGGACATCGTGCGCGAGCAGATCCGGGACGCCATCCTGGACGGTACGTTCCAACCCGGAGAGACGCTTCATGACTCCGAACTCACCGAGTGGCTCGAGGTCTCCCGCACTCCGCTCCGGGCGGCCATCAACGACCTCGCTCGAGTCGGCCTCATCGATACCTGGCCGAATCGCTACACCCGCGTTGCCGCACGCACGGCGAGCAGCCTCGAGCCGTCGCTCCGCGCCTTGGCGATTCTGAACGGCGGCGCCGTCCTTCTCTCCGTCCCGAAGCTCTCACCCCGCGCGCGCAGAGAGCTAGGCCGGTTCTGCGACGACCTCATCGCGGCCATCGATGCGCGAGCGCACACAGCTGTGCGAAACACCTTCATGGCCCTCTTTCGCGAGGCCCTCGCGCACACCGACAACCCTGTCTACCGCAGGGGAATGACCAGCGACCTGGATGGGCTCTACTTCCAGGCCCCGATCGATGCGATCGTGCGCGCCGTCCCGACGGCGCAGCTCACCGCCATGACCGAAGCCACCGACGCGCTCAAGAGAGCCATCTCCGCCAATGAACCGTCCCACGCCCGCGACGCGGCCGAGGCGATGCACGTCGTTCTTCTGCGTCCGTCGGTGGAGCTGCCGGAGGGTGCGATCGGCGGGTGACCCGCCTGGATCGGCCCTGCCGTCACCGACCGGACGGACGGTTCCGTTCGCCGGACGGGCGCAGCGGCAGCGACCGGCCGGAGACGACGTTCTTCATCACGAGGGTCGTCTCGAGACGGCCGACGCCGGGGATGTTCGAGATGGTCTCGTCGTACAGTTCCTGGAACGCGGTGAGGTCCCGGCAGACGACACGCAGCAGGTAGTCGGGATCGCCGAACAGGCGCTGCGCCTGCAGCACTTCCGGTACCGCCTTCACGGCCTCCTCGAACGCTTCGATCGTCGGCTTGTCGGTCACCCGCATGGTCACGAAGAGCAGGCTCTCGAACCCGAACCCCAGCAGCCCGAGGTCGACCTCCGCGTGGTAGCCGGAGATGACGCCGGCGCTCTCCAGTGCGCGCAGGCGGCGATGCGCTGGAGAGGTGCTGAGGGTGACCCGCTCGGCGAGATCCGTGATGCTGAGCCGGCCGTCCTGCTGGAGTTCGGCAAGAATTTTCCAGTCGATCGCGTCGATCACGAGATTCCTTCCACTGACCCGGGGTATCGGAAGTATTTCCGGGACCATGTTCTGCCCGTTTCCTTCTAATCTTCCCTCGAAGCCGTAGTCCGAGGGAAGGAGTGCTCATGCCGGGATCCGCGATCGTCGCGTTCTGGGGCGTCTCGCTGCTCTTCATCGTCACCCCCGGAGCGGATTGGGCGTATGCGATCTCGGGCGGTCTGCGGCGCCGCGTCGTCCCGGCCGTCAGCGGACTCCTGCTCGGGCACATCGTCGTCATCGCGATCGTCGCGGCAGGGGTGGGGGCCGTGATCTCGCGGTTCCCGGTGGCACTGACCGGTCTGACGCTGGCCGGGGCCTTCTACCTGCTCTGGCTGGGCTGGGGAGTGCTGCGGCGTGCGACCGCGCCGCGTGCTGCGGAGGGCGCGGACGAGGGAGGCGCGTGGCGGTGGATCGTGCGCGGTTTCGGCGTCAGCGGACTGAACCCGAAGCTGCTGCTGCTGACGCTGGCGGTGCTCCCGCAGTTCACCTCGGTGGCCGGGCCCTGGCCGATCGGGGCGCAGATCGCGGTGCTCGGCGGGTTCCACGTCGTCAATTGCGCCGTCGTGTACTTCGCCGTCGGCGCCGCCGCCACGCGGGTGCTGTCCGCCCGCCCGGTCGCGGCGCGCATCGTCACCCGCGTGTCCGGATTCGCGATGATCGCGATCGGCGCGTTCCTCGTCGTCGAGCAGGTGATGCACGCGATGGTGCCGGCGGCCGTCGCCTGAGGACGCGCGTCGGCGCCCGGATGATTCCGTATGGCGGCGAGCGGTCAGACCACCGCGGCCAGGTACGCGCTCCAGGTGCCCGTCCCGCGGTCGGCGCCTGCTCCGGCGAGATTCGCCTCACTGCGGTAGGCGCGGCCCATCGCACCGGGTAGTGCGAAGCGCAGGTGCGGGTGGTGGCGGCCGGGGAGGGTGTCGATGAGCTCCTCCACCGTGCACACGTCGGGGCCGGCCAGGTCGGCGACCCGACCCTGCGGCGGCGCGACCGCCAGCTCTGCGAGACGTGCGGCGACGTCCTGCACCGCGACCGGTTCCAGTCGCACATCCTTCAGCACCGGGACGACCGGCAGGCGGGCCAGACCGCCGACCATGGTGTGCGCGAACTCGTGGAACTGAGCCGCCCGCAGCACCGTCCACGGCACACCGGAGGCGGCGAGGACGCGTTCCGATTCCGCCTTGCGGCGGAAGTAGCCGATCGGCATCGCGTCGGCTCCGATCACCGAGATGAGCACGATGTGGCCGACCCCGGCGGCGCGTGCGGCCTCGGCCACGTGCCGGGTGGCCACGTCGTCTCCGGTGGGTCCGCCGGCGAGGTGCAGGACCACATCGGCGCCGTCGACGGCCGCCGCCACACCGGCACCCGCGACGGTGTCGCCGACGACGTACTCGACGCCGTCGGCCGTCGGACGGCCGTGCCGGGTCAGCACCCGGATGCGCAGATCGTGCGCCGCGAGCAGCGGGAGGACGTGACGGCCGAGGTTCCCGGTGCCTCCGGTCACGAGGATGGTGCTGGTCATGATCGCTCCTTGTCACATCGGGGCCGGATGCCCCGTCTATCCAGAGGACGGACGAGCGAAGGAGAATGTGACGATGCCGATCGAACCCGACGCCCTGGCCGCGGCATTCGAGCGGCGGCGCCCGCGTCTGCGTGCCGTCGCGATCCGCCTGCTGGGGTCGCCGGCCGAGGCCGACGATGTGCTCCAGGACGCGTGGCTGAAGCTCGCCCTCGCCGACACCGACGGGATCGAGAACCTGGACGCCTGGCTGACGACGGTGGTCTCCCGGCTCAGCCTCGACGTGCTGCGCTCCGCCCGGGTCGTGAAGACGGACCGCTGGGCGGTGGAGGCGTGGGAGGACCTGCCCTCGGCGGCCGCCGATCCGGCGGCGGTGGCGGCCGGCAACGAGCGGGTCGCGGTGGCCCTGATCACCGTCCTCGACCTCCTGGCGCCGACGGAGCGCCTCGCCTTCCTGCTGCACGACGTGTTCGGGCACCCCTTCGACGAGATCGCAGCGATCGTCGGGCGCTCCCCGGCCGCGACCCGCCAGCTGGTCTCCCGGGCGCGACGCCGGGTGCAGGCGTCCGAGCCGTCCTCCCGAGCCGACGGCTCCCGCGGGCGCGCCGTCGTGGACGCGTGGCTGCGCGCCGTCCAGGAGGGCGACCTCTCGAGCCTGGTGGCCCTCCTGGACGGTGCCGCCGTGCTGGACGCCGACTACGGGTCGTCGACCGTGCGGCTGACCGGCCGCGACGAGATCGCGGCGTCGGCGCGCACAGCCGCGCACCTCGCGACGCACTCGGTCCCGGTGCTCATCGGGGGCCGGCCCGGTGTCGCCGCCGTACTGCACGGCCGGGTCGTCTCCCTGCTGGCGTTCGAGCTCGACGCGGACGACCGCATCGTGGCCCTCGACGTGCTCGCCGACCCGGTGCGACTCGCCGGCCTCGACGGCGCGACGCTCGGACTCGACGGCTCCTGAGGAGCGACTACCCGGCCTCGCCCATCGGCGCGCGGAAGAACGCGTCTTCGAGCTCGGCGGAGGCACGGAAGGCGTCCCAGGCGCGCGCACGCGTGGCGGGGCCGGCGGCGGCCGACGCCGCCGTCACGTAGCCGATCGCGTTCCGGGTGCTCTCGTGGAAGTTATCTGCGGAGTACGCCTGCAGCCACTCGCGGTACGGGTGGTCCTCGGCCGCCCCCGCTCCGCGCGCCCCGACGTCGGCGTAGATCCAGAAGCACGGCAGGACCGCGGCGATCAGCACGGCGTGGTCGGCGTGGGCGGCGGAGGCCCGCAGATGTCCGAGGTAGGCGGCGGTGACCGGGGCGAGGGTGTGCACCTCGTCGCCCAACTCGTCGCGGTGCAGTCGCAGCTCCTCGTCGCGGCACGCCCGTGCGGAGGCGGCCCAGAACGCGGACTCCTCCGGAGTGGGGGCGGACGCCGACGCGCGGTCGAGCAGTTCGGCGTAGCCCGCCAGGTACAGGGCGTCCTGTCCGAGGTACCAGCGGTACGCCGGGCGCCCGAGGTCGCCCTCCAGCAGCCCCCGGACGAACGGCGATCCGTGGATGCGCTCGCGGACGTCGGCGATCCCCTCCCACCAGCGGGCATCGAGCGGATCCTCCGGTCCTGCCGGTCCGCCCGCGGCGGCCCGCCGCCAGAGCCCCGAGAGGTGATGGATCGGCCCGGCACCCTCTCCCACCTGCAGGCGGTCCGCAGCGAGCAGACTCTCGGTCAGCCACGCCTTGGCGTCGGTGATCGGCTCGGCCCACGATCCGGCCTCGCGGCGACCGGGTACGCCGTCGTCGGGTGTGCCCGCGAGGCGGGTGGCGAGGGCGGAGGAGAGGGAGCAGCCGGTGCCGTGGGTGTTCGCCGTCTCGACCCGAGCGGACCGGAACTCGCGCACCAGCACCGCGCGATGGCCGTCGTCGGCAGCGGTTCCGGGAGCCGTTGCGCGCGCGTCGACGAGTGCGTCCACCGCTTCGAGGCCGGCCAGGTGGCCGCCCGTGGCGAGGACGCGCACGTCCAGCTCCCGAGACACCCGCTCGGCCTGCGCCAGGGCATCCGGCCAGTCGGCTGCGAGCGGCGACCCGGCGAGAATGGCCAGCTCGGGCAGGTTGGGGGTGATCAGGTCGACGTGGTGGGCGAGCCGGCGCACGGCGTCGACGGCGTCCTGCTCCAGCAGCCGGTCCCCGCTGGTCGCGACCATGACCGGGTCGAGCACCACCAGCGGCGGCCGGACCAGACGGACCCACTCCTCGACGACGCCGGCGAGTTCGGCGGTCGCCAGCATGCCGATCTTGACCGCATCGATCGCGACGTCGTCGGACACCGCATCGAGCTGCTCGCGCAGGAACGACGCGGGAGTCACGTGCACCGAGCGCACCCCGCGAGTGTTCTGCGCGACCAGAGCGGTCACGACGGCCATGCCGTACCCGCCGTTCGCGGCGATCGACTTGAGGTCGGCCTGGATGCCCGCGCCTCCGGTCGGGTCGGTGCCCGCGATCGAGAGCACACGCGGCGGGACGGGGGAGAACGGGACGCGTCGCGCCGCGGACCCGGAGCGCCTGCGGGACGGCGCGGCCGCCGCCCAGCCGGCGGCGAGCTCGGCGGCGGCGGCGCGCGGGTCCGGATCGGCGCACACGGCGGAGACGATCGCGGCCCCGGCGGCTCCGGCCGCGCGCAGCGCGGGCAGGTCGGCAGCCGTCACGCCGCCGATCGCGACGGCGGGGAGCGGGCTCGCCGCGCACAGAGCGGCGAAGCGCTCATGCCCGAGCGGGTCAGGAGCGTCCCGCTTGGTGGCCGTCGGATGCAGGGCGCCGATGCCGACGTAGGCGACGCCGGCGGGATCGGCCGCGGCGGCCTTCAGCTGCGCCGGCGTGGACGCGCTCAATCCGATCACGGCATCGGGCCCGGCGATCGCGCGGACGGTCGAGACGGGCAGATCGGACTGGCCCACGTGGACGCCGGTGACCCGGACCCCGCGGGAACGGGCGGCCGCATAGACGTCCACGCGGTCGTTGACGAACAGGGCGACGCCCTCGGGCAGCACGGCGGAGACCGCGGTGACCAGTCGCAGGAACGCTCGGGCGGAGGAGTCCTTCTCGCGCAGCTGGACGGCGGTCGCACCTCCGGCGACCGCGGCGGCGACCGTCTCGACCACCGAGCGTCCCGCGCTGCGGCAGGCCTCGGCGTCGGTCACGAGGTAGACGGAGAGATCGAGAGTCATCGCGCGGCCTCCTCCGCCCGCACCGAGCCGCCCGGGCGTTCCGGCGCGGTCGGCTCGGTCGGCTCGCCCAGCGCGTCCACGAAGGCGACCGCGAACCCGCCCGGCCCCTGCGCTCGCGCCGCCGCGCGCTCCGCGGCGGACGAGTACACCGCGTGCGCGGCGGCCACCGCGCTCAGATCGGACGCCGCGACGCCGCGGCCGGCGGCGACGAAGGCGGCGATGACGGCCCCCAGAGCGCAGCCTCCACCGGTCACGCGGGTCAGCAGCGCGTCGCCGCCCGCTACGCGGATCGTCTCGACACCGTCGGTGACGAGGTCGACGGCGCCCGAGACCGCGACGACACCGCCGATGCGCGTTGCAAGGGCGGAGGCGGCGTCCGCGGCGGACTCGACGTCGTCGACCGCGTCCACACCTCGGCCACCCGCGCCCGCGCCCGCCAACGCGCGGATCTCGCTCGCATTGCCGCGGATCACCGACGGCCGCAGCGCGACCAGCTCGTGCGCGAGCGCGGTGCGCACGCTCAGACCTCCGACCGCGACCGGATCGAGCACCCACGGCACGCCGGCATCGGACGCGGCCGACGCCGCCTCGCGCATCGCGACGCGCTGCTCCTCGCGCGGGGTCCCGAGGTTGACGAGCACCGCACCGGCGATGCGGGCGAACTCGCCGGCCTCGACCGGGATGTCGACCATGGCCGGGGCGGCGCCGAGGGCGAGCAGGACGTTGGCGGTGACGTTGGACACCACCGCATTGGTGAGGCACTGCACGAGCGGAGCGTCGGCGCGGACGGCCGTGTGCAGGCGTGGAGGATCGACAATGGTGCGCGGCATGGCGCGACATCCCTTCGCTAGTCCGAACTAGATCAGGTTCGACGGGTGTGATCTCAGCCCTGGCGGGCACCCCGTGTCACGTGTGTGGAGTCAGCGTAGCAAACGCCCCGCCGTCAGGATGCTGCCGGACGGCTCCCCGCGACGAGCACCGTCGCCGTGCCGTCGGCGCGATGCACCTCCACGTCCACGGTGAACGTGCGGTCGAGGGTTCCCTCGGCGGACTGCTCCCAGACGCTGCCCCACGCGGCGATGAGCGACTGCGGCATCACGCCGGCCGCTTCGAAGGCGACCCGCGGCTCGTCGCCGAGGCGCACGATCGCCAGGCCGGCGGGAGCCTCGCGCGGGGCGTCGATCCCGATGCCGACGATCTGCGAGTAGGCACCGTCCTGGTCGGATTCATAGTCGGACAGGACCGCGTAGAGGGCGTCGTCGCTGCGCCCGGCGAGATCGAGGAGGGCGGCGTCGGCCACCGCACGCTGCCACAGGGCGGGGATCAGCCCGGTCCCGTCGGCCTCGGCGGCGTTCGTGGTTCGGATGGCGTGGCCCGCGACGAAGGCGGGAAGCGGCGGGAGGGTCACGGTGGCCAGCATACGGAGTCGGAGGGAGTGCGCGGTGAACCGGGCCCCGGTGTTCCGTGCCGCCGCGCGGGTTCGCTACCCTCGGGTCATGCAGCCCGCACGCGTCCCGCGCCCGCTCCGCATCACGCTCGCCGTCGTCGCCTGGTTCAACCTGGCGTCCGCGCTCGTCGGGATGGTCGGTCTCACGGTGGGCGGCGGGATGGGCATCCCGCTCGAGTGGATCGAGGGCACGGTCTTCACCTCGTACGTCTGGCCGGGCGTCATCCTCGGGGTGGTCGTCGGCGGCGTCCAAGCGCTGGCCCTGGTCGCCCAATACACCCGGGCGCGCCTGGCATGGGGCCTGCACGCGGCCGCGGGCCTGATCATGATGATCTGGATCTTCGTCGAGATCGCGGTCATGCTCGTCTGGTCGCCGCTCCACGGCATCTACTTCGTCGCCGGCCTCGCGCAGACCGTGCTGGCCGTGCTGGCGCTCGGCGCCTGGCCGCGCCCGTTCCTCGGACGCGACGACGCCATCCGACCCGGCGATGCCACGCCGTAGCGTCGCCGGCATCCGCAGTCCCGGCATCGGCAGTCCCGGCCACCGCGTCCCGGGCGACCGCGACGCTCGCCGCCCCGACGCCCGGACGACCGGACGACTGACCTCACCCGAGGTGCAGGACGATCCCCGTCAACCCGTGGAGCACGCTCGCCACGCCTGCTGAGACCGCGTCGCTCGCGCGCGCCGGGGTGACGGCGGCGGGGACGCTGTCGTCGTCGCTGCTGATGCCGGTGCCGCGGAAGCTCGCGCCGGCCCACACCACCGAGGTGGCGTTGCCGGTCGGCTCGGGCAGCTCGGCGCCGATCACCAGGAACTGCTGGTGGAGGCTCTGAGCGGTGATCAGCGAGAACACGTCGACCACGCCCGCGCCGGCGCCGACGATCAGATCGGGCGCCTTCTCGATGGCGCGCAGGAGCTGAGCCTGCACGTCGTCGTCGCCGGTCGCGGCCAGCGTCGTCAACGACACCGCACGTTGGCCGGCCCAGCGGGTCACCCCGCTCGCGAGGGTGGTGGTCGCTGCGTCGTCGCCCGCGGTGATCAGGACGACCCGGTAGCCGGCCGGCGGCTCCACGCCGTCCCAGGACCCGGGCGCCGGGTCGATCGTCGCCTCCGGGGTCGGCGTGGTGACGCTGCCGAGGAATCCGGCACCGAGAGGGTGGAGGGCCGTGCCGTCGGTCGAGACGGGGGTCGGCGCCGGGGCGGCGCAGCCCGTGAGGGCCAGCCCGGCCGCGACGCTCACGGCGGAGACGAGCAGGGCGAGGGATCGGGTCGACAGCACCTCTCGACGCTCCCGGACCCGCGGGGCGCCGCGATGACTCCGGACCGCCGCGCAGGTGAACGGGCGGGAAACAGTCGGTCCTCCCGAATCGCGCCGCGTCGATCGCGTTCCATGCCGTTCCCGTCCCGGCCGCGTCGTGTTCACCCGTCTCGGACACGTTGACGAGGTGATCCACAGCCTCCTCCGCCGACGTCGCCGCCGTCCCCTGAGCACCTCCTCCCCTCACCCGACGCCTGCCCGCGCGGCCGGACGGCGAGGCCGAGCGACCGCCCGCCTCGTCGGCTCCGCCGCGCTCGCCGCCGCCGTCGCGGGGGTGCTGCTCCCGGCCGGCGCCGCCGGGGCGCACGGCTTCTCGTCCGTCGTCTACGTCGACGCCACGGCGACGACGGCGGGCACGGTGCGCACCACGCTCGACCTCGAGTACGACCTCCTGGTCGTCTCCGCGGCCGAGAAGCAGAAGGACCAGGGCCTGTTCGACCAGGGGATGGACCTCTTCCAGACCGGGGAGGAGGCCACGGCGATGAACGAGCACGCCGACACCGTGGTCGCCTACGTCACCGACCGGTTCTCGGTCAGCTCGGGCGGCACGGCGTGCACCCCCTCCCGGGTCGGCGACATCACGGTGCACGAGCGCGATTCGGTGCCGTACGCGACCCTCGTGCTGGACCACGCCTGCGCGGACGCCGGCCACGCCGCGGGCCACGAGCTCCGCAGCGGGCTCTTCCCCGACTCCGAGGACTACGTCAGAGACACCAAGACGATCGTGACGTACGACCTCGACGGTCGCGACGGCAGCGCGGCGCTCGACGCCGCCCATCCGTCGTTCTCGACCGAGCAGACCGGGGGCGAGCGGTTCGGGGAGTTCTTCCTGCTCGGGGCCGAGCACCTGCTGGGCGGCATCGACCACATCCTCTTCCTGCTGGCGCTGATCGTCGGCTCGCGGAGGCTGCGGGACGTCGTGCTCGCGGCGACGACCTTCACCGTCGCCCACTCGATCACGTTCCTGCTCGCCGCGCTCGGCTTCGTCACCGTCCCCGCCGCGGTGGTCGAGCCGGTGATCGCGCTGTCGATCGCGGTCGTCGCCGCCTGGTATCTCTGGTCGGTGCGGCGCCGGGTGACGATGTCGCCGGCCGAGCTCGCACTCGACGTGCGCCCGACCCCGTCCGGGCCGCTCGGGCTGGACCGTGCCGACTGGCTGCGCCTGGGAGTGGTGTTCCTGTTCGGGCTCGTGCACGGCCTCGGTTTCGCCAGCGCGCTCGGCATCGACGAGCCCTGGTCCTGGACACTGCTCTGGTCGCTGCTGATCTTCAACGTCGGGATCGAGGCGGTGCAGCTGGGGATCATCGCCGTGGTGTTCCCGCTGCTCGTCCTGCTGCGCCGGCGCGCGCCGCGGGTCGGTCTCTGGGTGGGGATCGTGGTGGCCGCCGTCGTCACCGCTGTCGCGTTGTTCTGGTTCGTGGGGCGGGTCCTGGGCCTCGAATGGGGGTGACCTTCTTCGGGCGTCCACCGCTTGAACCCTGTGAATTCACTCACAATTCACAGGCCGCCAGGACGGTGGGATCCGCGTCCGCGCATCCGCGGACATCTCACTGAGAAAGGCATCGGACTCCATGTCGAGTGACGACACCAGACGGGCTGCCAAGCCCGGTCACCGCACCACCACACGCCTCGCCGCCGCAGCGGTCTGCGTCGGCGTGATGCTCGGAGGCGGCGCGCTCGCCGCCCCCGCCGCTTTCGCCGCCTCCACCAACCAGACGGACATCGTCCTGGGTGTGGGCTCCAACGAATCGCAGCGCAACTTCTCCTGGTACTCCGCGGCCGACGTGGCCCAGGTCGTCCAGGTCGGCTACGCGTCCGACGTCGTCGGCGGTGCGTTCCCGCAGGTCGTGAAGAGCATCCCGGCGACGGGCGGCCTCACCACCAGCAACGAGTACAACCGCTTCGCCACCGTGACCGGGCTCAAGGAGAACACCTCCTACGTGTACCGCGTCGGCACCGAGGGCGACTGGTCGGCGACGTACACGTTCCGCACCCAGAAGTTCAGCGGCGACTTCAACTTCCTGTTCTTCGGCGACCCGCAGATCGGCTCGTCCGGCAACGTCCCGAACGACTCGGCCGGCTGGGTCGACACGCTCAACGTCGCCACCTCCGCCTACCCGAACGCCGAACTGCTCTTCTCGGCCGGCGACCAGGTCGAGACGGCGAACAACGAGACGCAGTACGAGGCGTTCCTGGCCTCGGACAAGCTGCGCCAGATCCCGTTCGTCGCCACCAACGGAAACCACGACGTGGGCTCCAAGGCGTACGAGCAGCACTTCAACACCCCGAACGTCGACCGCACGGCCGGCGCGAACACGGGCACCGGCTCGGGCGGTGACTACTGGTTCATCTACAAGGACACGCTGTTCCTCGACATCAACTCGAACAGCCGCGACGCCTCCCACATCGCCTGGATGAAGAAGGTCGTCGCCGAGCAGGGCGCGAAGGCGAAGTGGAAGGTGCTCGCCTTCCACCACTCGATCTACTCGCCCGGCCCGCACGCGACCGACAGCGACGTGCTCGACCGCCGCAACGTGCTGCCCACCGCCATCTCGGACCTCGGCATCGACCTCGTCCTGCAGGGTCACGACCACAGCTACGCGCGCAGCTACCTCATCCACAACGGTGAGAAGGCGAACGCGAACGAGCAGGCGGGCGCCGACCAGGTCGTCGCCGGCCCCGGCGGCGTGCTCTACGTGACGGCCAACTCCGCGTCCGGGTCGAAGTACTACGACCTGCAGAACAAGGGCTTCTGGTGGCTGTCGGTGCAGAACCAGGAGAAGGTCCGCAACTACAGCGCGATCGACATCACCAGCAGCGCCATCACGGTGAAGACCCTCCGCAGTCAGGCCAACGGCACCGACAAGCCGGTGAACAGCATCGTCGACCAGGTCACGCTGACCCGCGCGGCGAAGCCCGACACCGATTCGCAGCAGCTGCAGGTCACCGTCCCGCAGGCGGCTCCCGGCGAGTTCGTCTGGAACGTCGACGGCACGAACGGCCTCGTCAACCTCGGCCAGGCCGTCGAGGCGGGCGACCACTACGCGGCGGTCGGCTCGATCAACCCGATCCGCGTGACCGACACCCGCACCGCCGGCCCGCAGTGGTCGATCTCGGCGCAGGTGGGCGACTTCGCCTCCGGCGCCAAGACCTTCTCGGGCAAGTACCTCGGCTGGACGCCGTCTGTCACCGAGGCGGGCGGCGACGCCAAGGCGGGCGACCGCGTGCAGTCCGGCTTCGCCGGCGGCAACGGCCTCTCGACGTCGTCGACCCTCGGCTCCGCCGCGGGCGGCCACGCCAAGGGCTCGGCCAAACTGGGCGCCGCTCTGGACCTCAACATCCCGATCGACGTCACCGACGGCACCTACCAGGCGACCCTGACGCTCACCGCGCTCAGCTAGTCGTCGCACCGCTGCTCCACCGATTCACCGCCCGGGGCGGGCGCGCGTCAGCGGCCGCCCCGGGTCCCCTCGGCTCCCACCTCACCCAGGACGGTCATGAACTCTCGATCCCCCCGCACCGCGCCCGGTCGCGCGCGGTTCCTCGCCGGCCTGCTGCCGGCCCTCCTCGTCGCCGCGGTCGCCGCGGTCGGCGGGGCGTCCGCACCCGCCTCCGCCGCCGACGGCGACGTCACCTGGGGTGTGCGCACCGCCGCCAACGACAACGGCGCGGACCGCCAGAACTTCGCCTACCGGATCGCGCCCGGCACGCAGGTCTCCGACGCCCTCGTGGTCAGCAACCACGCCGCCACCCCGATCGACCTCGACGTGTACGCCGCCGACGGCTTCACGACCTCCAGCGGGCAGCTCGACCTCGTGACCCCGGACACGACGTCCGTCGCCGTCGGTGCGTGGACAGCGGTGCAGGAGGGGCGGGTCACCATCGCTCCCGGTGCCTCCGTCGAGGTGCC
Source organism: Leifsonia aquatica H1aii (assembly GCF_000633535.1). Lineage (GTDB taxonomy): Bacteria > Actinomycetota > Actinomycetes > Actinomycetales > Microbacteriaceae > Leifsonia > Leifsonia aquatica_A. The sequence continues at coordinate 85,899 of NZ_AYMR01000007.1, forward strand.
GTTCACGGTGAAGGTGCCGGCCGACGCCACCCCCGGCGACTACGCCGGCGGCCTGCTCACCTCCCTCCCGCATCCGGCCCAGGAGGACGGCATCAGCGTCGACCGCCGGCTGGGCATCCGGATGCACGTGCGCGTCGACGGCGCGCTCGCCCCTGCGGTCGCGGTCGAGAAGATGCACGTCGACTACACCGGCACGGCGAACCCGTTCGGCACGGGCTCGGCGACGGTCTCGTACACCGTCCACAACACCGGCAACGTGCGGCTCGCGGCCGGGCAGACGGTCACCCTGGCCGGTCCGTTCGGCTGGTTCCCGATCGACACGGCGAAGGTCGCGCCGGTGCCGGAGCTGCTCCCCGGCGAGTCGTGGACGGTCCGGGTGCCCGTCGACGGCGTGGTTCCGGCCTTCTGGCTGACGGCGAAGGCGGCACTCAGCCCGACCCTCCCGGCCGTCGCCGGGTCCACCCCGGGTGTCGACGGCGTCGCGGCGGAGGTCGGCGCGCTCGCCGTTCCGTGGGCGCTACTGGTGCTCGTGCTGGTCGTCGCGGCCGCGGTCGTGGCCGCCGTGCTCGTGCTGCGCCGCCGGCGGAGTGCCCGCGCAGCCCGCGAGGACGCCCGGGTCGCGAAGGCGGTCGAAGACGCCCTCCGCGACGCCGAGTCGGAGCCGGCTCCCACCGCCTGACCGACCTGGTTGACGCGACACGCCGTCCCCACCGAGACGGGGACGGCGTGTCCTGCCAGCTGGATCAGTGGGCGACGACGGGCTCGGGAGCGTCGGCCGGGGACGGCCCGGCGCCCGTGACGGCCGTCGGCTGCTGCGCGAGGGCGCTGCGGCGGCGGTACAGGAACGCGGTGAGCACGGCGCCGAAGGCGAAGAACCCGGCACCCCACCAGTACGCGGTCGCGTAGCTGTGCACGGCGGCCTCGGCCGCGACCGACGCGGACGGCGGGAGGTGCGCGGCGACGTAGTCCGTGGCCGCGGTGGCGGCGAGCGTGTTCAGGAGCGCCGTGCCGATCGAGCCGCCCACCTGCTGGCTCGTGTTCACCATCGCCGAGGCGACACCCGCGAAGCGCCGGTCGACGCCGAGGGTCGCGGTCTGGATCGCGGCGGGCATGATCGAGCCCATCCCGACGCCCAGGATCATCAGGGGCGGCAGCAGGTCGGCGGCGTAGTTCGCGGTCACGCCGAGGTGGGTCAGGTAGACCATGCCGGTGGCGGCGATCGTCGTGCCGATCGGCACCATGATCTTCGGGCCGAACCGCGGCACGAAGATGTTCGTCGAGAGCTGTGCCGCCGTGACGAGCATCACGATCATCGGCAGGAAGGCGAGGCCGGTCTGGATGGGCGTGAACTTCAGGGTGGCCTGGAGGTAGTACGTCACGAAGAGGAAGATGCCGAACATCCCGGCCCCGGCGATGAGGATGGCGCTGTACGACGCTCCGCGGTTGCGGTTCACGACGATCGACAGCGGCAGCAGCGGGTGCGTCGCCCGGCGCTGCCAGAGCACGAAGGCGATCAGTAGCACCCCGGCGGCGGTCAGGAAGCCCCAGGACAGCGGCGAGTCCCAGCCGTCCGACTCGGCGTTCGAGAACCCGTAGACGAGCGAGAACAGCGCGCCGGAGACGAGGATCGTTCCGGGGACGTCGAGCTTCGGGCGCGGGCCGGTGCGGTGGATCGAGGTGACGAAGATGGTCGCGCCGATCACGGCGACGATGGCGATGACGACGTTGATGTACAGGTTCCAGCGCCAGTCGAACTGCTCGGTGAGCACTCCGCCGAGCAGGAGGCCGACGGCGCCGCCGGCGCCCGCGATCGCGCCGAAGATGCCGAACGCCCGCGCCCGCTCCTTCGGGATGGTGAAGGTGGTGGTCAGCACGGCGAGCGCCGTCGGGGCGAGGAGCGCGCCGAACGCCCCCTGCAGTGCGCGGGCGCCGACCAGCATGCCGAACGTGCCGGCCGCGCCGCCCAGCGCGGAGGCGCCGGCGAAGCCGATGAGGCCGATGATGAAGGCGCGTTTGCGCCCGATGAGGTCGGAGAGCCGGCCGCCGAAGAGCAGGAGGCTGCCGAAGGCCAGCGAATAGGCGGTCACGATCCACTGGCGGTCGGCGTTCGAGAAGCCGAGGTCGGCCTGCGCGGAGGGGAGGGCGATGTTCACGACGGTCGAGTCGAGCACGACCATCAGCTGCGCGAGGGCGACGGTGACGAGCGTCCACCAGCGGCGCGAGGAGGGCGCCGCCGCGTCGGGTGCGGTGCTCGAAGGGGAAGGGGTTGTCTGCGACATGCGGGTCAGCATATACGAAACTCGGCAGTTCCGGATCTAATCTGTTCAGAAATTCATCTACACTGGAGGAGATGGACATCTCAGCACCCGCCCCCGCGACGAAGCTCGGGCGCAAACGGGACCACACGAGGGACCCCGAGATCCTCGACGCCGCCCTCGACGTGCTCGCCGAGACCGGGTACGACCGCATGACGATCGACCTGGTCGCCGCGCGGGCGAAGGCAGGCAAGGCGACCGTCTACCGCCGGTGGGCCTCGAAGGCCGACCTCGTGATCGACGCCGTCGCCTGCATGAAGAAGGGCGACATCGACTTCGACGCCCTTCCCGACACGGGCACGCTGCGCGGCGATCTCGTCGCCATGATGAAGCCGCACACGATCGTCGACGCCGAGAAGAAGCTGCAGATCATGGCCGGGCTGGTCTCGATGCTGGCGAACGATCCGGGTCTCGCCGACGCCGTGAACGAGGCGATCGTCGAACCACGCGCCTCCGTCAACCGCATCTTCCTGCGCCGCGCCGTCGAGCGCGGCGAGATCCCGGCCGACGCCGACATCGAGAAGCTGGCGCTCATCGCGCCCGCGATGGCGTCCTACCGGGTGCTCATCCTGCGCAAGCCGGTGGACCGGGAGTTCCTGCTCTCGGTGATGGACGACGTCCTGCTCCCGGCCGTCGGGATCAGGCGCACGTCCACGCCACGATGAGGCTGAGGGCTCCGAGGACGGTCGTGATCGTCCGGGTCTGCAGCGAGACGGGCGATGTCCAGGTCCCGTAGTTCGCGGTGACGGTGACCGTGCTGGTGCCCAGCAGCGTCAGAGTCGCTCCGGTGACGTTGCCCGAGGTCGCCGGGGCCGCGACCGTCGTGCTGCCGGAGCCGGCGGTGCCGCTCCAGGCGATCGTGTAGCTCTGCGGGGCGAGCGCGTTGCCGCCGGTCGGGGCGGCCGTCCAGGTGATGGGGATGTTCGCGGCGAGCAGTCCGCCCGACGAGCCGCAGGCCACGGTGGGCACCGCCCCCAGCACTCCGGCCGTGGCCGTGGCGGTGACGTAGGTCGACCGGGACCACCCGGCCTGCGCCGGGGCGCCTCCGGAGACGCCGATCAGGCCGGCAGCGGCGAGCACGACGGCTGCCAGGGCCACGAGGCGGAGGGCTCGTCTCACGACGGCTCCTCGGCGGTCGGCGGCGTGCGCTGCGTCCGGTGGCGTCGCGCGCCCGCTGCCGTCGCGATCGCCGCGCCGGCGGCCACCGCTCCACCGGCGAGCAGCGGCGGCAGAAGCGGGGGAGCCGAACCGGTGGGGGCGAGCGCCACGGGCGGCGCGGCCGCGCGGGCGTCGTCGGCGGAGGTCCACGCCCACACCTCGAGATCGGCGGAGCCGGACGACGTGCCGGACTCCAGGGTGACGTCGACGGCGAGCCAGCGCTGCTCGCTCGACGGCATGGCTCCGACGGCGATCACGCCCGCGGGCGCCGCGGGTGCGTCGGTGGACGCTCCGGTCCCGGCGAGCAGGACGGGGAGCGGAGTGGTCCCGAGCAGCGTCTGCAGCGTGCCCGGGCAGGCGGTTCCCGCCCAGCGCACCGAGCAGGAGCGCACGGAGACGTCGAGCGCCGCGGTGAGCGGTCCGGTCGAGGACAGGCCGAGGCCGACGGTGGCGGGAGCGGGCGGTGCGGCCGCGACGCCGACCTCCCACGGTACGGCGACGCCCGGGCGGAGGTCGGCGAAGGCGGCGGGATCGGCGATGGACGTGAGCGTCAGGTAGCGGCTCGAGGACACGGACTCGTCCGCTCGTGCCGGGGCGGGCGAGGCGAGCACGAGCGCGGAGGAGGCGCCGGCGACCACGAGCAGCAGCAGCGCGCCGCCGACTCCGCCCGGGCCGCGGCCGGCAGCGCGGGACCGCCGACGGCGTTCCGAGCGCCTCGGGTCGTCGTCGCCGCGTGGCCAGAAGGCCCAGGCGACCAGGACGGTGGCCGCCAGTGTCGCGCTCCCGAGGAAGAACGGGTTGGAGAAGAAGGCGATCACCTGGGCTCCGCCGGGGACGCTGGCGATCACGAGCCGCACGTGCGAGACATCGTACGGAGCCGGGTCGTTCTCGGCGTTCGCGTCGCCGCGCAGCACGAGTTCGACGCGCCCGCCGCTCCGCGGCTGAGCGGATACCACCCGGTGCGTGATCGGCAGCGCGCCGCGCCGATCGACGGTCACGACGTCTCCGACGCGTGCCTCGCCCGCCGGGATCTCGCGGACCAGGGCGACGGCTCCGGCCGGGATGGTGGGGCTCATGGACCCCGTGCTGAACAGGATGAGGGTGATGTGGAAGACGGCTGCGGCGATCGCGCCGAGGATGCAGAGGGCTCCGGCGATGGAGGCGACCGTGAGCAGCACGTCACCGGCCCGGGACGCCGCCCGTCGGGCGGTGCGTCCGCCGGACGGGGCGGCGGCGTGGGCGATCGGCGCCTCGCCTGCGCGCTGCTCGGTCCCCTCGCGGATGCTCACCTCGCCTCCCTTCCCGTCCTCAGTTCGATGTGGCGACGAACTGCCAGGTGGCCGTCGTCGTCTTGCCCTGGAGGCTGTTGGGGGCGCCCGCGGGCAGGGTGACCTCGAAGCAGAATCCTGTCGCGGCGCCCGGCGCCGAGCTCGTCGCGGCGGCGAGGGCGTTGGTGACGCCGGCCTCCTGCCCCGCCGTCAGCGCCCGTGTGGTGGCCGCCGCCCCGACCACGAAGGTCGGCGTGCCGGTGAAGGCGGCGGCGTTGCAGGTCGCCGTGGTGCGCACCACACGGTAGACGAGCGCGGCGCCCAGTGTGGCCGCGTCCGTGCCGCCGAGGACCGCCCCGTTCAGCACCGCGGTGCCGGCGACCGAGTTGGCCGTCGTCTGGATCAGCACGGGGAAGTACTGGGAGAGTCCCGGGGCGAACGGTCCGGCGAACGTGACCGACGCTCCCGGCGAGACCGAGTTGTCGGCGTATGCGCCGCCGTTGACACTCGACTGGGTGTTGAACACCGACGAGGTGAACGACCCGGTCGCGTACTCCTGATCGGTCCAGCTGGCGAGAGTCACGGCCGCGCCCACCCCGAGCGCGAGGCCCGCGGCGAGCACCGCCCGCAGCCGGAGGGCCCGAACACTCCGGCTGCGGTACGGCCGCCCCTCACGCATGGACTACTGGCTCGCCGCCTGGAACTGCCAGGTGGCCGTGCCGGTCTGCCCTTGCGCGAGACCCGCCCCGCCCGTGACCTTGAAGCACAGGAAGACCGGCGCCCCCGCCGCTCCTCCCGTCCCCTGGGTCAGGGGGAACGTGGTCGATCCGGGCACCGTGCTCAGGGCCGTCCCTGCGGGGACGAGGTCGGTGCCTGTGGTGCTGGCCGTGCAGCCGAACGTCGCCGTCTGCATCAGTTCGTAGGTGAGGTTGGTCACGGTTCCCGTCGTGGCCGCGCTCGAGATCGTGACCACGGCCGGGTTGGTGGTGTTCGCCGCCAGCTCGACCGCGAACGGCGCCGCGGTGACGGCCCCCGGAGAGAGCGTCGCGGCGTTGACGGTGAACCCGAGGGTCGCGGGCGAGCCCACCGTCGCGTGATCGGTGTAGGTGGTCCCGTCGATGCTGCCGACGAGGTTGAAGGTGCCCGCCGTGAAGGTTCCCCGGGCGAACTCGGAGTCGTTCCAGGCGGCGAGCGTCACGGCGGCGCCGGCGCCGAGCACGAGCCCGGCGGCCAGCACGGCCTTCAGTTTGCGTCCTCGCCGGGGGGCGGGGGTCGCGTGTGTCTCAGTCATCGACTTCTCCTTTCTCAGGCCGGGCGGTCAGGCTCGGCGAGTGCGTCGAATCAGGACCAGGGCGCCGCACGCGATCAGAAGGACCGCGAGACCGCCGAGGAGTGCAGCCCCACCGGAGGTGGAGCCGGTGTCGGCGAGACCGCTGCCGGTGCTCGTCGAGCCGGTGGTGCCGGTTCCGGGATCGACCGGCAGCGGCACGTCGTAGCGGTAGCCGCCGGGGAGCACGCCGTTGCCGCACTCGCCGTTCCCGACGACGGTGACATCCACGGTCCCGGTGCCCGCCGGGGCGACGGCCGTGATGGTCGCGTCGTCCACCACCGTGAACGAGGTCGCCGGGGTCGTGCCGAAGAGCACTCCGGTCGCTCCGGTGAAGCAGCCGCCCGTGATCGTCACGGTCGTCCCGCCGGCCTGCGGCCCGTGGCCCGGGTCGACGCCGTCGATGGTGGTGCCCGGGTCGTAGGTGAACGTCGCGGCCGGCGACGGTCCGACCGGGGTCGTCACCACGACCGGGACCGCGCCGGCGGGGTGCGCCGGGGTCGTGACGGTGATGGTGGTGTCGTTCACCACGGTGAAGGGCACATCCACCCCGCCGATCGTCACGCTCGTGGTCCCGGTGAAGCCGGAGCCCGAGATCGTGACGACGGTTCCTCCGAGGAACGGCCCGTGATCCGGGTCGAGTCCGGTGATGACGGGGGCGTTCGGGACCGGGTCGAAGGTGAAGTCGCCCGGCTGCGAGTCGCCGTTCGGGTGCTGGACGATCACGTCGACACCGCCGGGCGTGTGCGCGGGGGTGGTGACGGTGATGGTGGTGTCGTTCACCACGGTGAACCCGGTGCCCGGGGTGCCGCCGAACGTGACACCCGTGGCGCCGGTGAACCCGGTGCCGGTGATCGTCACGGCCGTGCCGCCGGTCTGCGGCCCGTTGGCCGGGGCCACCGAGGTGATGGCCGGGACCGGCAGGAAGGTGAAGTCGCCCGGCTGGGAGTCGCCGTTCGGGTGCTGCACGACCACCTCGACGCCGCCCGGCGCGTGCGCCGGCGTGGTCACCGTGATCGTCGTCGCGTTCACCACCGTGAACGCCGTACCCGCGGTGCCGCCGAAGGTGACGCCGGTCGCTCCGGTGAATCCGGTGCCGGTGATCGTCACCGCGGTGCCGCCGGTCTCCGGACCGCTCGTGGGAGCGAGGGAGGTGATGGCCGGCACGGCGAGGAAGGTGAAGTCACCGGGCTGCGAGTCGCCGTTCGGGTGCTGCACGATCACGTCGACACCGCCCGGCGCGTGCGCCGGGGTGGTCACCGTGATGGCGGTGTCGTTCACCACGGTGAACGACGTCCCGGCGGTGCCGCCGAAGGTGACGCCGGTGGCTCCGGTGAACCCGGTGCCCGTGATGGTGACGGCGGTGCCGCCGGTCTCCGGTCCGTCGGCGGGGGCCACCGAGGTGATGGCCGGCACCGCGTCGAACGTGAAGTCACCCGGCTCCGAGGGGCCGGCCGGCGTGGTGACGACCACGTCGACGCCGCCCGGCGCGTGCGCCGGGGTGGTGGCGGTGATAGTGGTGTCGTTCACGACGGTCACGTTCGTGGCGGGAGTGCCGCCGAAGGTGACCCCGGTCGCTCCGGTGAACCCGGTGCCGGTGATGGTGACGGCCGTGCCGCCGGTCTCCGGTCCGTTGCCCGGCGCGACTCCCGTGATCACGGGCAGGGGCACGTAGGTGAACGTGGCCGGGGCCGAGTCGCCGACCGGGGCCTGCACGACCACGTCGACCGGTCCGGCCGCGTGGGCGGGGCTGGCGACGGTGATCGTGGTGTCGTTCACGACGCTGAAGCCGACCCCGGGGGTGCCGTCGAAGGTCACGCCCGTGGCGCCGGTGAAGCCGGTGCCGGTGATCGTGACGGGTGTGCCGCCGGTCACCGGTCCGCTGCTCGGCGCGAGGGAGCCGATCGCCGGGAGGGCCACGAAGGTGAACGTCCCCGGTGCGGAGTTCCCGTTCGGGCTCTGCACGACCACGTCCACGGCCCCGGGCGCGTGGGCCGGAGTCGTGACGGTGATGGTGGTGTCGTTCACGACGGTGAAGGCCGTGCCGGCGGTGCCGCCGAAGGTGACGCCGGTGGCTCCGGTGAACCCGGTTCCGGTGACGGTGACGGCGGTGCCGCCCGTCTCGGGCCCGCTGGTCGGGGCGAGCGAGGTGATCGTCGCGGCGGCCAGGTAGGTGAAGTCACCCGGCTCGGACGATCCTCCGGGCGTCGTCACGACGACTCCCACCGTTCCGGGCACGTGGGCCGGGCTCGTCGCGGTGATGGTGGTGTCGTTCACGACGGTCACGTTCGTCGCGGGGACGCCGTCGAAGGTGACCCCGGTCGCTCCGGTGAAGCCGGTGCCGCTGATGGTGACCGGCGTGCCGCCGGCCGCCGGACCGCTGCCCGGATCCACTCCGGTGATCACCGGCTGCGGCACGTAGGTGAAGGTGGCCGGGGCCGAGACGCCGACCGGGGTCTGCACCACCACATCGACCGGTCCGGCCGCGTGGGCAGGACTGATGGCGGTGATCGTGGTGTCGTTCAGGACGGTGAAGCCGGCGGCCGGAGCCCCGTCGAAGGTCACGCTCGTGGTCCCGGTGAAGCCGGTGCCGGTGATCGTGACGGTCGTCCCGCCGGCGACCGGTCCGCTGTCCGGTGCGAGGGAGGTGATCGCCGGGAGGGCGAGGAACGTGAACGTGCCGGGTCCGGACGCTCCGTTCGGGCTCTGCACGATCACATCGGTCGCGCCCGGGGCGTGCGCCGGGCTGGTGACGGTGATCGTCGTGTCGTTCACCACGGTGAACGCGGTGCCCGCGGTCCCGTCGAACGTCACCCCGGTGGCGCCGGTGAAGCCGGTGCCGGTGATGGCGACGACGGTGCCGCCCGTCTCCGGCCCGCTCGTGGGTGCGAGGGAGAGGATGGCCGGCGCCGGCAGGAAGGTGAAGTCACCGGGCTGCGAGTCGCCGTTGGGGTGCTGCACGATCACGTCGACCGCGCCGGGGACGTGCGCCGGCGTGGTGACGGTGATGGTGGTGTCGTTCACCACGGTGAACGCCGTGCCGGCGGTGCCGCCGAAGGTGACGCCGGTGGCTCCGGTGAACCCGGTGCCGGTGACGGTGACGGCCGTGCCGCCCGCCGCCGGTCCGCTGGTCGGCGTCAGCGAGCTGATCGCCGGCAGCTGCAGGAACGTGAAGTCGCCTGGCTGGGAGTCGCCGTTGGGGTGCTGCACGATCACGTCCACCGCTCCCGGTGCGTGCGCCGGGGTGGTGACGGTGATGGTGGTGTCGTTCACGACGGTGAAGGCCGTGCCGGCGTCTCCGCCGAAGGTGACACCGGTCGCACCGGTGAACCCGGTGCCGCTGATGGTGACGGCGGTGCCGCCGGTCTCCGGTCCGCTGGTCGGGGTGAGCGAGCTGATCGCCGGGACCTGCAGGAACGTGAAGTCGCCTGGCTGGGATTCGCCGTTGGGGTGCTGCACGATCACGTCCACGGCCCCGGGCGCGTGCGCCGGGGTGGTGACGGTGATGGTGGTGTCGTTCACCACGGTGAAGGCCGTGCCGGCGTCCCCGCCGAAGGTGACACCGGTCGCACCGGTGAAGTTGGTCCCGGTGATGGTGACGGCGGTGCCGCCGGTCTCCGGTCCGCTGGTCGGGGCGACCGAGCTGATCGTCGGGATCGGGTCGAAGGTGAAGGCGCCGGGAGCGGAGTCGCCGTCCGGGCTCTGCACGACGACCGCCACCGGACCGGGCGCGTGCGCCGGGGTGGTGACCGTGATCGTGTTGGCGTCCACGACCGTGAACGCGGTGCCGGCCGTGCCGTCGAAGGTGACACCGGTCGAGCCCGTGAAGCCGCTGCCGGTGATGGTCACCGCCGTGCCGCCGGTCTCCGGTCCGTGGTCAGGGGCGATGGTACCGATCGCCGGTGGTCCGACCACCGGGTCGAAGGTGAAGTCGCCCGGCGCCGAGGGGCCGGCCGGCGTCGTCACGACGACATCGACCGTGCCCGGCGCGTGACCGGGGCTCGTCACCGTGATCGTCGTGTCGTTCACGACCGTGACGCCGGCACCCGGGGTGCCGCCGAAGGTGACCCCCGTGGCTCCGGTGAACCCGCTGCCGGTGATCGTCACCGCGGTGCCGCCGGTCTCCGGTCCGTTGCCCGGGGTGACGCCGGTGATGACCGGAAGCGGGAGGTAGGTGAACGTGGCCGGGGCGGAGTTCCCGACCGGGGCCTGCACGACGACGTCGACCGGTCCCGCCGCGTGGGCGGGGCTGGCGACCGTGATGGTGGTGTCGTTCGTGACGCTGAATCCCACGCCCGCGATCCCGTCGAACGTCACTCCGGTGGCCCCGGTGAAGCCGGTGCCGGTGATCGTGACGGGGGTGCCGCCGGTGACCGGTCCGCTGGGCGGCGTCAGGGAGCTGATCGCCGGGAGGGCGACGAAGGTGAAGGTGCCCGGTCCCGAGTTCCCGTTCGGGCTCTGGACCACCACGTTCGTCGCGCCGGGCGCGTGCGCCGGCGTGGTCACGGTGATCGTGGTGTCGTTGACGACCGTGAACCCGGTGCCGGCGGTGCCGCCGAAGGTGACGCCCGTGGCTCCGGTGAAGCCGGTGCCGGTGATGGTGACGGCGGTGCCGCCGGTCTCGGGTCCGCTGGTCGGGGTGAGGGAGCCGATGGTCGGGGCGGCCAGGAAGGTGAAGGTGCCGGGCCCCGAGTTCCCGTTCGGGCCCTGCACCACCACGTTCGTCGCGCCCGGGGCGTGCGCCGGGGTGGTGACCGTGATGGTCGTGTCGTTCACGACGGTGAAGTTCGTTCCGGCGGTGCCGCCGAACGTGACGCCCGTGGTGCCGGTGAAGCCGGAACCCGTGATCGTCACCGGGGTCCCGCCGGTCGCCGGTCCGCTGGTCGGGGTGAGCGAGCCGAGGACCGGTGGGACGGCGAGCGCGTTCGGCCCGACGGAGGCGGACGCGACGTTCAGGACGAGGGCCTGCGTTCCGGGCAGGACGGACGCCCGCAGAGCGGTCTCGGTGAAGACGCCGCCCGCGGTCGCCTGGTTGTTGACGGTGAGCGCTACGACCTGACTGAGGACCGGGTTCAGCGCCGGAACGAGCGTGTTCGCCACCGGGGCGAGGACCGCCGGGCCCAGAGCGGTGATCGCGGTGCCGATCCCGTTCAGCGGGGTGAGCAGGGCCGAGAGCACGGTGGTGAGCGGGATGCCGACGGCGAGACCCGCGACGGTGATGCCGCTGGTGTTGCCGGCGAGCAGCTGGCCGATCGTCTCGTTGACCGTGATCACGGGCAGGCCGAGCACGCTCGCCGAGAGGTTGACCGTGAGCGCGTTGGTGGTGGCCGTGAGCACGTTCTGGACCTGGGTGACCAGGCCGCCGAGGATCCCGGTGATCCGGTTGCCGATCTCGCTGATGACCGCGGCACTCAGGATGTTGGTGTTGGGAGCCTGGCTCTCCAGGCCGGTGATCTGGGAGAGGTCGACCGTGACCGTGCCGGTGCCCAGGTTGATGGTGACGCCGGGGTAGGCGGCGTTGGTGATATCGCCCGTCAGCAGCGGGGCGACCGCCCCCTGGAGGTTGGAGGCGGTGACGGTCGCCGTCGTGTTGAGCACGCCGGGGATGTTCAGGATGCTCAGAGCGCTCGCCAGCGTCCCGGTCGGTCCGGCGAGGCCGTTGACCAGGTTCTGCACCGTGGTCACCTGGCCGTTGATCGCGCTGGTCAGCCCGGCGACGGTGGCGCTGTGGAAGGAGAGGCCCGCTCCGGCGATGGAGTACGAGCCGGCCGGTGCACCGGGGGCGGTCTGCGCGGCCCGCGCTCCGGTGACGCCGACCTGCAGGTCGAGCTGGGCGAGCTCGTTCAGGGTCGCGGTCGGGAGGCCGAGGGAGGTGACGGCCTGCGCGAGGTTCACGTGCAACGGTCCGGGGGCGATCCCGGGCTTGGGGGTGATCCCGGTGCCGATGTCACCGGAGGACGAGGTGAGACCGGACGCGCCGACCGACGATCCGTTCTGCAGGGCCGAGGCGTACTGCGAGACCACGCCGGCTCCGCCGAGGTCGAGTGGGATCTGGATGCCGCCGGGTGCCGCGATGTTCACGACTCCCAGGACGCCGACGTTCAGGTTGTTCGCGTTGGTCTGGTCGGCCGATCCGGTGGAGGCGGCCGTCTCGCCGCCGAGCGAGGCGACCAGGGCCGCGTTCAGTCCGATCAGCGAACCGCTGAGATACTGGCCGGTCGCGTTGGAGGTGTCTCCCGGGGCCGCTTGAGCGGGCAACGCCCACAGTCCTGCGCCCGCGAGGGTCAGCGCGATGGTGGCGCCGGCCGCCGCGGAACCGAGCAGGCCGCGCCGTCCTCCCCTTCTCTTCTCGTGCGCTCTCCGCGCTCCAGTGCCGACGTCGAGACCCGTTACCACGATGTTTACCCCCAGCGAGATTGAGAGACCTTGTTCGGATGCTCGCCGGGGGGACGGGGCGTCTCAATCGCCCGGTCCGGGTGATTTCGGGGTACGTCGTCGTGGTCGGGGGAGGACGTGCGCGGATGCGCACGCGCGTCGCCGGCGCCGCCGCCGTGGCGGCGGTCGCGGCTGCGGACCGGGAGGCGCCGGATGCCGGGATCGCCCGGCCGACGGATCAGAGCAGGCCGAGGGTGCGCGCGTTGTCGACGGCGTGGGCGCGGTCGCGGGCGTCGAGCTTGCCGTAGATCGAGCGCAGGTGGGTCTTCACGGTGTTGGCGCTGACGCTGTGCTTCGCCGCGATCTGGCCGATGCTCTGGTGGAGCGGCAGCTCGCGGAGCAGTTCGCGCTCCTTCGCGGTGAGGATGGGCGAGTTCTCCGGGTTCTCGGCCCGTTCCCCGACCTGCTCGGTGACAGCGAGGACCGAACGCGCGAACGGTTCGCGATCGCCGAAACCGCCGATCCGATCGGAGACCAGCCGCGCGAAGGCCCCGCCGCGCGCGAGGAACGGGCGGCGCGTGTCCGTGCGGGCGGCCGTGTCGAGCGCCTCCAGCAGCCGGGCCTGGACGAGGTCTTCCCGGCCGTGCTCAGCGGCGTGCGCCGCCAGCAGCAGCCAGCCGAAGACGATGTTGCTGCCGTGCCACGCGGGAGCGCCGGCGAGCAGCAGCGCTTCGAGGGTGGCGTCGTCGGCGTCCTGCGTGACGGTGCCCTCGCGCACGATCGACCCGCCGAGCGCGGCCTCGATCGAACGCGGCCCGAGCATGTCCTCCAGCACCTGGACCAGTTGCCGGACCTCGGGACGGCCGCGGTAGTGCATCGTCAGGTCGAGGAAGCGGAACGAGCCGACCGCGATCGTCCGCGGATTGCGGCGCAGGGCGACGGCGAAGAGGTGCTCCATCTGCTCGAAGATCGCGCGGGTGTCGTCCTCCTCGTCGAGGCGGAACAGCAGGTGCAGCGCACGCGGGGCGATCACGTCGCCGGTGTCCAGCCCCCGCCAGCGGGCCTGGACGATGTCGGCGACGTGGGAGGAGCGGAACGGCTCGCAGGATTGGTACGCGGCGGCGGCGGAACGCAGCAGAGCGCTCGCCGCCACGATGCTGTCGGTGCGCTGCTCGGCGCCGGCGAGGCCGGCGATACGACGCTCGAACAGGTGCACCATCGGCCAGGAACGCTGGGCGGCCGCCGCGGCCGCGGCCAGCTCGAGGCCGAGCATCTGCAGCCAGGGCAGCCCGGTCTCCTCGGCGCTCGCCGCCGCTCCCTCCGCCACCATGAGCGCCTCGGCGACGCGGCCGGACCGCAGGAGCAGCGAGGCGCGCGCGGCCTCGGCGAAGATGCGGGCGTCGAGCACGGCGAGGGGGCCGCCCTCGCCCGAGGGCCGGCGCAACGACATCCGCACGGCGTTCTCGAGCCGGGTGAGGGCGCGGTCGCGCTCGGGCTGCTCGTCCCCGTCGGAGCGCAAGGCGAGGATGCTCGCCAGCACGAGTTCGGACTCGGGGGAGCGCGACGCCTCCTCTTCCGCAAGCGCGAGGAAGTGGTCGATCCGGACCGACTCGAATCGGGTGGGGGAGGTGATGAGCGCGGAGAGCAGACCGGTCGTCCCCGACATCACCCCGCGGTCCTCCAGCGTCCCCAGCGCCTCGCGGACGGGGGCGGTGTCGCCGGAGAAGACCATCCCGAGCCCGTGCCGTCGCAGGATCTCCTCGACCAGGTCGGTCGAGTGCGAGGCCACGGCGTGGGCGAGACCGTCGTGCACGGCACCGCCGGCGAGGTACCACCGCGCGGCTGCACGGCGCAGCTCATCCAGCCGCCGCGCGTCGCGGCGGGTCAGCTCGGTGAGGAGGGTGCGGCGCAGCGACTCGTCGAAGCGGTACTCGCTTCCCTCCTCGCCTCCGTCGACCCGCTGGAAGAGGTCGTTGCCCTCGCGGAGCCGCTCGATCGTCGCGCCGGCATCGGCACAGCCGGTGAGCTCGGCGGCCAGGCCGACGCCGAACGACGGCACGGCGGCCAGCGCGAGGAGGGTGTCGGCATCGCCGTCGGGCAGCGTGGCGAGCAGTGCCCGGACGAAGTACTCCTCCGGGCCGAAGGAGGAGTGCACGAGGCGGCGCACCGCATCGCTCGGATCGCCCATCCGCGCCAGGGCGGCGACGGCGAGCGTGAGGGTGAGTGCCCGGCCGCCCGTGCGGTCGAGGAGCTCGAACACGTCGTGCGGCGGCAGGAGCACGCCGGAGGCCCGCAGCAGTTCGTCGGCTTCACGCTGGCCGAAGGCCAGATCGGCGACGCCGACCGTGATGAGGGCACGCTGCGGATCGATCGTGTCCAGCAGGACCGGCTGACTGCGCCCGCTGAGCACGATCGCGCTCCCGCTGGCGGAGACGGCCTCCTGCAGCAGCTCGCGGTCGCTATGGCTGCTGATGCGCTCGATCCCGTCGATCACCGTCGTCGTCCGTCGGTGCTGAGCGCTCAGAGCATCGAGGGTGCGACGCCAATCCGTCCCCCCGCCGGCACGGGCAGGATCGCCGGCGACCTCGACGAGCACCCGTTCCCCGGGCTCGAGACCGCACCACGATCGCAGGAACGCGGTCTTCCCGGTGCCGCCGGAGGCGACGATCGACACGACGGCCGAGCGGCCTTCGCCCTCGTCGAGGACCCGCCGCAGACCGCGACGCTCCACCACGACAGCTCCGCTAGGCATCAGTGCGCATCCCGAATCCGATCATCCGCATCCCCCGACGAGTGAACGCCATGCAAATCCGACCTCGTGGTATGGATGCTAAGCGCGCAGATCGGATGAAGCCATCACCCGCTTCGGGTGACATGGCGAATGTGCCTTTGGATGTATTAGGTTAGCCTTACCTAATTAATAGGCTCGCCCTGTACCCCGTCTTGGAGGGACACCGCCATGGCCCGCACCAACATGCAGTCGACCCGCGTCAAGCCCGAGCGCTCGGAATTGCTGGTCTTGCACGTGATCCGGCGTGAACGGATCTCCACCGGATTCGTCCGCGTGACGCTCGGCGGCGGAGACATCGCGCGATTCGTCCCCCTGGGCTTCGACCAATGGTTCCGGCTCTTCCTCCCGGTGGGCGGAGAGGAAGGAGCGCTCAGCCGCCTCCCAGCCAAACTGGACACCC
Organism: Leifsonia aquatica H1aii; assembly: GCF_000633535.1. Lineage (GTDB taxonomy): Bacteria > Actinomycetota > Actinomycetes > Actinomycetales > Microbacteriaceae > Leifsonia > Leifsonia aquatica_A. Next base: position 101,533 of record NZ_AYMR01000007.1, read on the forward strand.
TCGCCTTCGCGCGCTATCTGACCATGTCGAAGGCCGTCCGGCCGGTGCTGCGCAACTACTCCGTCCGCGCCTATCGTGACGACGGAGCCGAGGGTCCCGAGCTCGATGTGGACTTCGTCCTGCACGGGTCGGCCGCAGACGGCACCAGCGGTCCGGCGGCCGCCTGGGCGGAGACCTGCGCGATCGGCGACGCCGTCGCCATCATCGACGAGGGCATCTCGTTCACCCCCGCGGCCGGCCTCGGCCAGGTGCGCCTCGTCGCCGACGAGACGGGGGTCCCGGCCGCGGCGAACATCCTCGCCAGCCTGGCTCACGACGTGCGCGGGACGGCCGTGCTGGAGATCCCGCACGCCGACGACGCGCAGCACGTGGCCGCGCCGGTCGGCGTGGACGTCCAGTGGGTCGTGCGGGAGGACCCCCACGCGGTTCCCGGCGTCCTGGCGGGCACGCGGGCGCGCCTCCTCCCTCCGCCCGGCGAACGTTTCTACGGCTGGTCCGCCGGCGAGTCGGCCCTCCCGATCGCGATGCGCCGCCACTGGATCGCCGGGGGCGTCGCCAAGGACGACATCCTCTTCTGCGGCTACTGGAAGGCCTCCCGCCGCTGACGCCGCCCGCCGATGCGCCCACCTGTGAGGATGGCGGCGCGCCTTCTCGACAGGTGGTCCACCTGCCGCCGTCCCATTCTGTTTAACGTCTCAGAAACACGAGCGCGCGCTGCCGGAAACAGTCGTTCCGTAACGTCGCTCGTGTCGATGGAGCCGCTTCTCAGCCGCTGGCCCACCCCCGGAGCCGGCCCTGGACCGTTCGCAGGCCGTGCTCCCCGACGCCTTCGAGTCTCCCCTTCCTCCCGCTGACGGCGGACGCATCGGCGTCCCCTTTCGCCCCCAGAGGAAGGCACCACCCGAATGCACCAGAAACCCAGGCGACACGTGCGCCTCCTCGCCGCGGCGGCGGCCGCGCTCGCCGGACTCGGCCTCGCGGCCGGAGCCGCGGCTCCGGCGCTCGCCGCCCCCACCGTCGCCGCCGTCTCGGTCTCCGCTCCCACGACCGCGACCGCGGGCGACACGTTCGACGTGACGGTGACGCTCACCGGCGCGGTGGACGTGTTCGGCTACGAAGCCGAGCTCGCGTTCGATCCGTCCCTCGTCTCCTATGTCGACGGCAGCGCGGTCGTGACCGCGGGCGGCTTCGACGCGGTCCGCACCGCGAGCGGGACGGTCGGACTCGTCTACACCAGGCTCGGCACCTCCCCGGCGCTGTCGGGCGACATCGCCTACACCCTGACGTTCACGGCGACCGCCGCGGGCTCCACGGCGTTCACGGTCAGCTCGCTCTCGCTGGTCGACCCGGCCTCCGCCGTCGTCGCCTCGACGAACGCGGCGACGAGCCCCGCGATCACCATCGCACCGGCCGCCGTCGGCTCGCCGACCCCGACGCCGAGCCCGACGTCGTCCACCGGAGGCTCGGGTGACGCCGGCACCGGCACCAGCGGGACCGGCGGCTCCTCCGCGATCGACGGCGGCCTCGCCTCCACCGGCTCCACCGTCGCCCCGTACGTGATCGGTGCGCTCGCCCTGCTCATCGCGGGCGCCGCCGCCGGACTGTTCACCGTCCGCCGCCGCCGCGCGGGAGACGCCCGATGACCGCCCGCCGCTCGACCCCGAGGAGCACCACCGCCATGCAGCCCCGCACGAAGGCCCGTCGCATCGCGGCGGCGACCGGTACCGCCGCGGCGCTCGCCGCCCTCGTCGCCACCGGCGTCGTCGTCGCCCCGGCCGCAAGCGCAGAACCGGCGCCGGCCGCCGCCACGGGTGTGTTCCTCGCGCCGTTCTACACGGCCCACGACCTGACGGGTGACGACCAGGTCACGACCGCCGATCTCGGCGTGCTCGCGAAGCACCTCGGGGACGACTCCTCCTCGCCCGACTGGGCCGGCACGAAGAAGGCCGATGTCGACGGGGACGGCACCATCACCGTCCGCGACCTCGTCGCCCTGTCGCAGCGGATGATCTACGACGACGGCCCCTTCCAGCTGGTGGAGGCCTCCGCCCTCGACATGCAGGCGGCGATGAACGCCGGGGTGACGACGTCGGTGAAGATCACGCAGGAGTACCTGGACCGGATCGCCGCGCTCGACCGCACGGTCGTCGACCCCGCCACCGGCGGTCGCGCGCTCAACTCGATCATCTCGAAGAACCCGCAGGCGCTCACCATCGCCGCCGCGGCCGACGCGACGCGTGCGCAGCGGGGGATGACGAGCATGCTCCTCGGCGTCCCGATCGCGGTGAAGGACAACTACGACACGGTCGACATGCCGACCACCGGCGGTTGCGGCTGCTGGGACGGCAACCAGACCAGCGACGACGCCACGATGGTGAAGGGCCTGCGTGCCGCGGGCGCCGTCATCCTCGCCAAGGCCAGCCTGGACGAGTTCGCGTACGGCTTCGTCTCGGAGTTCTCGTCGTTCCAGGACGCCGGGAAGACCCTCCTGGTCGCCAGCCCGCTCAACACGACGAAGACCGCGGGTGGTTCCAGCGGTGGCACGGGCGCCGCGATCGCGGCCAACCTCGCCGGCATCGGCTTCGGCACCGACACGGGCGGCTCCATCCGCGTCCCGTCGACGTACAACTCGCTGGTGGGCATCCGCCCGACGGTCGGCCTGACCAGCCGCGACGGCATCATCCCGCTCGCGCTCAGCCAGGACACCGGCGGCCCGATCGCCCGCAGCGTCACCGACGCCGCGGTCGCGCTCGACGCCGTCACCGGGGTCGACGCCGCCGACCCGATCACCGCCGAGCAGGCCGGCAAGGTGCCCGCCTCCTACACCGCCGCCCTCGACCCCGCGGCGCTGAAGGGCAAGCGGATCGGCATCGTCACCTCGATGCTCGGCAGCAACGCCACCGTGACGCGGCTCTGGGCAAGCGCGAAGGCGACGCTGGAGGCGCAGGGCGCGACCGTCGTCGAGATCACCACGGTGCCGACCGCGTTCACCGCGACCCTCAACGAGGGCAGTGGGAGCACGAACGAGTTCAAGCACGACCTGGACATCTACATCCAGAACCACCTCGCCCCGACCGTGACCGCCCGCTCGATCGCCGACATCCTGGCGACCGGCCGCAACGTCACGACCCGCAACAGCATCTACACGTCGCGCAACAACGTGACGGAGGCGCAGTACCAGGCGTGGGCGGGTCCGGCCGGTTCGCACACGGCGGCGATCGCCACCGGGCAGGCCACGGTCACCCGGCTCATGGACGACAACACGCTGGACTCGCTGGTGTACCCGAGCGGTTCGCCCTACAGCACCATCAGCACGAACATGCGCCTCAGCCCCAACACGGGCATGCCGGCCATCACCGTGCCGATGGGGCAGGCCATCGCCTCCGACGGCACCAATCCGGTGGTCGGCGCCAACGTCAACCTCGAGTTCCTCGGGCGCGACTACGACGAGAGCCGCATCATCGGTCTGGCCTACGCCTTCGAGCAGGCGACCCACGCCCGCGCGACGGCCCCGCTCTACGGCCCCCTGAAGTAACGACACCCCGCGCGATTTGGACCAAATGAAGGAAAAGCGCGCCGCTTTCCCAGCATTCGGTCCAAATCGCCGGGGTGGAATTCGGGAGGTCGGCGTAGCGTTCGTGCTGGCGGAGAGCGAGGAGACGTCATGGGCAGCACGACCACCGAGCGCGGCGCGTTCTACGAGGAGATCGCGGCGGAGTTCCGGCAGCACTACAGCCGTGGACCGCGCTTCGTCGCGGTGACCGGCGTGCCGGAGGCTGATACGGCCGGCGCTGCAGACGCGCTGGCGGAGGCGCTCCGCGCGGCGGGCGATCTGGTCGAGCGCGGGAGCGTCGCGACCGACACCACGGCAGACGCGTTCCGCGCGGAGGTCGTCATGCCCTTCCGAGCGCGGGAGGGCGTCCTCGTCGTCGACGGTCCCGACCTGCTCGCGCCTGGCTTCCGCGGGTTCTGGAACTTCTCGCTCTGGGTCGAGCACGACCCGGAGCGCAGCCCGGACTGGTCGTTCGTCGCCACCGGGCGCAAGGATCCGCTCGGGGCGCCGCGCGAGGTCGCGTCCGTCCTGCTGGACGACGCGGACCCCGCACGGCCCCGGCGGCTGTTCGCCGACTCCTGCTGAGTCGGCGCTCGCTCGGCGAGCCTCGCCGAGCCGTTCCCGCTAGGCGCGGGGACGGTCGAAGCGGGCGCCCTCCGGATTGGAGGGCAGCAGGGTGAAGATGAAGACGAGGATCGCCCCGACGAACGGGATGAGCACCAAGAAGTAGAACGGGCCGGCGAAGTTCGCGTCGTGCAAGCGACGCCAGACGAGGGCGAGCCACGGCACGACTGTTGCGACGAACCAGATCAGCGAGATCACGGTCGACACCCAGAAGCCGGCGCCGAACGAGACGTTGCCCGATGAGTCGATGTTCGCGGCCGAGCCGCCGAACACGAGCCCGATGATCTGGATGACCGCGTTCACGATCACGAAGAACAGGTACGCCCACCAGAACTCGCTGCGGCTGGCGCGCCCGCTGAAGTCGGCGTACTTGCTGAAGAAACGCTTGACCGCCGCGCCGAAGGACGCTCCATAGAGCGGCGCCCAGAGCGGGACGGCGTCGGCGGCGGGAGTGGGGACGGGCGGTGCGGGCTGTGCAGGGTTCTCGTAGCTCATGACGATTCCTCTCTGGATGCAGCGCTCGGGAGGGATGCCGACATCCCCCTCGCCGCGCGGCCGGCGGGTCGGTGCCGGGCGCGCATAGTCAAGCGCATCCCCGCCCCGATTCGAGGGATCTGTGACGCGGCGTGTCCGTCGTGGCCCCCGTTCCGGGGAGGTACAGTTGCCGCCGGGGGCCGTGCTGTTCGTCTCGCTCACAGGAGGACCCCCACCGCATGCCACGCCAGGAGCGCGCCGAGCGAAGCCGCGCCGAGATCCTCGACGCCGCGGCCCTCGAGTTCGATGCCCACGGGTACGCCGGCGCCCGACTCGACCGCATCATCGACCGCACCCAGCTGACCAAGGGTGCCGTCTACTTCCACTTCCGGTCCAAGCGCGATCTCGCCGAGGCGCTGGTGTCGGAGAAGCTCGGCGCCTGGCCGGTGATCGTCCAGGAGGTCGCTGACGCCGGGCTGAGCGGCGTCGCCGCCGCGCGCGAGACGACACGTCGCGTCGCCGAGGTGCTCGCCACCGACGCCCGGGTCCGTGCGGCGATGAAGCTGACCCAGACCGTGCTGCCGCCCGCGGCGGACGACGACCCGTACGTGCGCTGGGCGGTACTGATCGGCGACGTCCTCGCCCGGGCGGCCGAGGCCGGCGACATGCCGGAGGGGTCCGACCCGCAGGCGGTGGCGACGGTCGCCGTGCAGGCGTTCTTCGGCGCCTACATGATCGCGGACGAGCGCGGGAGGCTCGACGGCCTCGTCGCGGACGCCGACCGCATCTGGGACGTCCTCATGGGGTCCACGACAGGAGAGACCGGGAACTGAGGTCCCGGACGCTCACTCCAGCGGGCCGAGCTCCTCGCGCACGAACCGGGCGAACTGCGCCGCCGCCGCCGACTCCGAGCGCGTGCGGTTGCGGGCCAGTCCGATCACCCGCGTCGCCTCATCGGTGAGCGGGACCGCGACGATGCCCGCCTCGGCGGGGGTGTCGGGGATGAGCGCGATGCCGACGCCGTCGCGCACCAGCGCCCGGAGCGTCGCGAGCTCGGTCACCTCGATCACCGGTGCCATCACGACGCCGTGGGCGGAGAAGTAGGCGTCGGCGATGTGGCGCAGGCCGGAGCCCGGTCGCAGTGAGACCAGCTCGTACGGGGTGAGGTCGTCGACCGTGACCTGCTCCTGCTCGGCGAGAGGATGGCCGAGCGGCACTCCCACCACCAGACGCTCCGCGGTCAGCGGGTGCCATTCGATCTCCGGGTCGCGCGGGTCGGGGCTGAGGAAGGCGACGTCGGACGACCCTTCCCGCAGCGCGTCGAGCACGGTGTCGGCCGTACCGCCGCGCAGGACGAACCGGATGTCGGGGAACAGCGCCCGGTAGTCGCTCACGATCCGGGGGATGAGCCAGCCGCCGAAGGAGGAGACGTACGCGATCGAGACGATCCCCGCGGCGGGATCGCGCAGCGCCGCGATACGGGCACGGGCGTTCTCGAGCTCCATCTCGGCGCGCGCCGCGTGGGCGAGCAGGATCTCGCCGTACTGGTTCAGCTCGAGGTGGCCGCGGCGGCGATCCAGAAGCTCGACGCCGGCCTCGGCCTCCAGTCGCGCCAGCGAGCGCGAGAGCGTCGACTGCGAGACGCCGAGCGACTCCGCCGCGAGCGCCAGATGTCCCTCGGCCGCCAGCGCCCGGAAGTGGGCGATCTCGTCGATCCGCATGTGACCCATCATGGCGCACACCCGGCCCGGGCGGCCGGTCCGGCAAACGACGAACGCCACCCGTGCACGGGTGATCGAACCCGACCACCCCCGAACACTGCTCAAATGAGCGGTCTACCCCCGAACGAGTTTTCTGTACGTTCACACAAGAGACAGAGTCCCGACGATCGTGGTTCCTACTCTGACCGTCGGATCCATCCCACTTCCACCGACCAGGGAGAACAATGTCAATCAGGAATGGCAGGGTGTGGCGCGCCGCCACGGCTGCGATCGTGGGGGCCGGGCTCGCAGCCGGCGCCCTCGTCGCGACGCCGGCGTTCGCCAGCACCGACGGCACGGGTGTCGTCATCAACGAGGCGTACCTCTCCGGCGGCAGCGCCGGCGCGGCCTACACGAACAAGTTCGTGGAGCTGTACAACCCGGGCGACGCCGCCGTCAGCCTCAGCGGCTGGAGCGTGCAGTACCGCTCCGCGACCAGCACCGGCGCCGCGAACGGCGTCGTGCCGCTGACCGGCTCCATCGCCGCCAGGGGCTACTACCTCGTCGCGGGAGGCTCGAACGGCACCACCGGCGCCGCCCTCCCGACGCCCGACGTCGCCAGCAACGCGCTGAACCCCAGCGGCACCACCGGCACCCTGATCCTCTCCAACGCCTCCTCCGCACTCACCCTCCCGGCGGGCTCCGTCACGGGCGCGTCCGGCGTGGTCGACCTGCTCGGCTACGGCACCTCGAACACGTTCGAGAAGGCCAAGGCTCCCGCGCCCTCCGCCAACACCGACGTCAAGTCGTTGAACCGCACCGCGTTCACCGACACCGACGACAACAGCGCCGACTTCACCCTGAGCGCGACCATCACGCCGCAGAACTCGGCGACCACCCCGGGAGGCGGCACGACCGATCCCGGCGAGGGCACCGACCCCGGCACCGGGACCGACCCCGGGCCTCCGGGCGATGCGATCGCCATCTCCGAGATCCAGGGAACCGGTGACACCAGCCCGAAGGCGGGCCAGACCGTCACCACCGTCGGCGTCGTCACCGCGCAGTACGCGACCGGCGGCTTCAACGGGTTCTACATCCAGACCCCCGGCACGGGCGGCGCCGTCGACCTCGCCACCCACACCGCCTCCGACGCGGTCTTCGTCTACGGCTCCTCCTACGCCGCCTCGGTCGCCGCCGGCGATTACGTGCAGGTGACCGGAGCCGTCAGCGAGTTCAACGGCCTCACCGAGATCACCGCCTCGAAGGTCGACAAGCTCGACGCGAGCACCGTCACCGCCCCGACCCCCGCCACGGTCGGCCTCCCGGCCACCGACGCGCAGCGCGAGAGCCTCGAGGGCATGCTGATCGCCCCGCAGGGCGCCTTCACCGTCACCGACACGTACTCGACGAACCAGTACGGCGAGATCGGCCTGGCCGCCGGCGAGACCGCGCTGCTGCAGCCGACCGACGTCGCACGCCCCGGCACCGCGGAGTACACCGCCGCCGTCGCCGACGTGAAGGCCCGCGGCGTCATCCTCGACGACGGAGCCTCCACCAACTTCCTCAGCGCGGCCAACAAGTCCAAGCCGTTGCCGTACCTGTCGCTGACCGCCCCGGTCCGCGTCGGCGCCCCGGTCACGTTCACGAAGCCGGTGGTCCTCGACTACCGCAACAACGCGTGGAAGTTCCAGCCGACCGCCGAGCTGACCCCGGCGAACGCCGCCACCGTCCAGCCGGCCACCTTCGCCAATACCCGCACCGCGGCACCGGAGAACGTGGGCGGCGACCTCAAGCTCGCCACCTTCAACGTGCTGAATTACTTCACCACGACGGGCGACCAGCTGAGCGGCTGCACCTTCTACACCGACCGCGACGGCAACAAGATCACGGTCAACAGCGGATGCGACGCCCGCGGCGCCGCCGACGCGACCAACCTCAAGCGCCAGCAGGACAAGATCGTCGCCGCGATCAACGGACTGACCGCCGACGTCGTCTCCCTCGAGGAGATCGAGAACTCGGCACGCTTCGGCCAGGACCGCGACGATGCGCTGAAGACCCTCGTCGCCGCGCTCAACGCCGCGGCGGGCAGCGAGGTCTGGGCGTACGTGAAGTCGCCGTCGACCGTGCCGTCCTCCGAAGACGTCATCCGCACCGCCTTCATCTACAAGAAGGCCGTCGCCGAGCCCGTCGGCGCCTCCCGCATCCTGGACGACGCGGCGTTCTCGAACGCCCGCCAGCCGCTCGCGCAGGCCTTCAAGAAGGTCGGGGCGAAGGACGCGAACGCCTTCATCGCCATCGTGAACCACTTCAAGTCGAAGGGGTCCGGCACGGGCGCCGACGCGGACCAGGGTGACGGCCAGGGCGCCTCCAACGCCTCCCGCGTCAAGCAGGCGAAGGCGCTGGTCGCGTTCGCCGACGAGCGCAAGGCCACCCTCGGCCTCGACAAGGTACTCCTGATCGGCGACTTCAACGCGTACCTGCAGGAGGACCCGATCAGGGTCCTCACCGACGCCGGCTACGTGGACCAGGTCAGCACCCGCACGAGCAAGCACACGTACTCGTTCGGCGGCACGGTCGGCTCCCTCGACCACGTGTTCGCGTCTCCTGCGGCCAACGCCGCGATCACGGGCGCGGACGTGTGGAACATCAACTCGGGCGAGTCCATCGCACTGGAGTACAGCCGGTACAACTACAACGTCACGAACTTCTACGCCGCCGACCCGTACCGGTCGAGCGACCACGACCCGATCGTGGTGGGCCTCGGCCTCGCCGCGAAGCCGGTGACGCTGAACCTGCTGAACATCAACGACTTCCACGGGCGCATCGACGCCAACACCGTGAAGTTCGCCGGCACGATCGAGAAGCTCCGCGCGGAGGGCGGCGAGGGCAACACCCTCTTCCTCTCCGACGGTGACAACATCGGCGCCTCCCTGTTCGCCTCGGCCTCGGCCGGCGACATCCCGACCATCGACGTGCTGAACGCGCTCGGCCTCAAGACCAGCGCGGTGGGCAACCACGAGTTCGACAAGGGCTTCTCCGACCTGACCGGCCGGGTGAAGGACGCGGCGGACTTCAGCTACCTCGGCGCCAACGTCTACAAGAAGGGCACCAAGGACCCGGCTCTGCCCGAGTACGCGGTGTTCGACGTGAACGGCATCAAGGTCGGCGTCATCGGCGCCGTCACGCAGGAGACCCCGACCCTCGTCTCGCCGGGCGGCATCTCGACGCTCGACTTCGGCGACCCGGTGGAGGCCGTCAACCGCGTGGCGAACCAGCTCACCGACGGTGACGCCTCCAACGGCGAGGCCGACGTGATCGTGGCCGAGTACCACGAGGGTGCCGGAGCGGGAACGCCGGACGGTGCGACGCTCGAGCAGGAGGTCGCCGCCGGCGGTGCGTTCGCCGACATCGTCACCAAGACGAGCGCGAAGGTCTCGGCGATCTTCACGGGCCACACGCACAAGCAGTACGCGTGGGACGCCCCGGTCCCGGGTGTCGAGGGCGCGACGCGTCCCGTCGTCCAGACCGGCAGCTACGGCGAGAACATCGGCCAGGTCACGCTGACCGTCGACCCAGAGACCGACACGGTCACCGCCCACACCCTCCGCAACGTCGCCCGCACCACGGACGCCGACGCGGACCTGGTGGCGGCGTACCCGCGGGTCGCGCAGGTCAAGACGATCGTCGACAAGGCGCTCGCCGACGCGGCGGTCATCGGCAACCAGAAGATCGGCTCCGTCACGAAGGACATCACGACGGCGTACGCCGGCGGCCTCCGCGACGACCGCGCGAGCGAATCCACGCTGGGCAACCTCGTCGCCGACTCGCTGCTGTCGACCCTCTCGCCCGCGGAACTCGGCGGCGCCGAGATCGGCGTGGTGAACCCGGGCGGCCTGCGCGCCGACCTGCTGTACGGCACCGACGGCTCCATCACCTACGCGCAGGCGAACGCCGTGCTGCCGTTCGTGAACAACCTCTGGACGACGACCCTCACGGGCGCGCAGTTCAAGCAGGCGCTGGAGCAGCAGTGGCAGACGAACGCCGACGGCACCGTGCCGAGCCGGCCGTTCCTCAACCTCGGCCTGTCGAAGAACGTCAGCTACACGTACGACGCCTCTCGAGCCGCCGGCGACCGCGTCACGAGCATCCTCGTGAACGGCGCGCCGATCGACCCGGCGAAGTCGTACCGGATCGGCTCGTTCTCGTTCCTGATCCAGGGCGGTGACAACTTCCGCGCCTTCGCGGCCGGGAAGGACACCAAGGACTCCGGTCTCATCGACCGGGACGCCTGGATCAGCTACCTGCAGAACACCAGCCCGGTGTCGCCGAGCTTCGCCCGCCGCGGCGTGGCCGTCAGCGGCGCGCCGACCGACACCCTGCAGCGCGGCCAGCAGGTCTCCTTCACCGTCTCGAAGCTGAACCTGACCTCCCTCGGCAGCCCGGCGAACACCTCGCTGAAGCTCTCGTGGACGGGCAGCGGTACCGACCTGGGCAGCGTCCCGGTCGACGCCAACGGCAGCGCGACCGTCACGTTCACCGTCCCGGCCGACGCCGCGGGCGCCGGCACCCTGGTGCTGACCGCACCGGAGTCGGGCACCACCGTCACGGTGGCGCTGAAGGTCGCGGACAAGCCGGTGGAGAACCCGAAGCCGACGAAGGACCCGAAGGCCGCCAAGGAGTCGGCTCTCACGAAGGCGCTCTTCGGCACGATCACCCTCGACAAGACCAGCTACAAAGCGGGCGACCCGGTCCAGGTGACCGTGGACAAGAAGCTCGCCGGCCAGTGGGTCTCCGTCTGGGTGTACTCCTCGCCGAAGAACATCTCGAGCGGCTGGGTGCAGGTGCCGGCGAACGGCGTCCTGAAGCTGACCCTGCCGACCAAGCTCGACAAGGGCGACCACAAGCTCTCCGTGCAGAACGCGTCGAACGACGTGGTCGGCTGGAGCGCCTTCCAGGTGAAGTCCTCCGGCGGCGGTTGGTGGGACTGGATCTGCGACCTCGCCTGGCTGTGGAACTGGTTCCACAAGCTGTTCGGCTGATCCGCTGATCCTGTTCGGCTGATCCGCTGATGCGCTGATCCGCTGATCCGCTGACGACGGCCGCCCGGCATCCCGCCGGGCGGCCGTCGCTGCGTGCCCGCGCCCCTCCCTCGGCGATCGAGGCGGCGAGAAGTGCACGGAAAACCACCGAGGCGGCGAACTATCCGCCGCCTCGCCGCGGGGTCAGTGCGGGCGCGGCTCCACGCCCAGGCGGCGGCAGGACTCGTCGTAGAGCGCGACCACTTCGCGGCGCACCTCGGGACGCTCGCTGATCGGGCCGCCGGGCCACGGCACGCGCACCGCGGCGGTCGAGCCGTCGGCCAGCTCCACGCGCCAGTCGCCGCCATCTCCGTCGAATCCGGTCATCTCCGCGGCGACCGCCTCCGGCCGCCCGAAGGCCCGCACGATCAGGAGGTTGTCCCCTGTGTGGTCGGCGTTCATGTGCCCGAGCACGCCCGCCAGGGCCGCCTCGTCAAACCGGTGCGTCATTCCTCCACCCTAGATGCACCCTCCCGCCACCGCCGAGTCCGCAGAAAATGGGGTCGAAACCGCCGAGTCCGCAGAGAATCCGTGGACTCGAGGGCCGCGTGACTCAGAGCCGGACGACCACTTTGCCGCGGGCGCGGCCGGCACCGACGCGGGCGACGGCGGCGCCGGTCTCGTCGAGGTCGTGGACCGCGTCGAGGGTCGGGCGCAGCGTGCCGGCCGCCGCCAGCCGGGCCACCTCGGTGAGGTCGGCCGCGGTGTCGCGGGAGAGCAGCCCCACGAGCCGCTGCCGCGCGAACGCGTTGCGCAGCGCGGCGGCGGCGACGCGGTCCGTCCCGCCCAGGAGGCGGCCGCCCGTCCCGCCGACCAGCACGAGCGCGCCGGCCGGCGAGAGGATGCGCCGCAGCGCGGCCAGCGGGCGGTCCCCGGCGGTGTCGATGATCGCATCCCACACGCGCGGGAGCGCGAGCACGTCCGTCGTCGTGTAGTCGACGGTCTCGGCCGCGCCGAGCCCGCGGACGAACGCCGTCTTCGGTCCGCTGCACACTCCGGTGACGTGTGCGCCCGCGGCCACCGCGAGCTGCACCGCGTAGTGGCCGACGCCGCCGGCCGCGCCGAGGACCAGCACGCCGTCTCCCGGTCGCAGCCCTGCCGCGCGCACGGCCTGCAGGGCGGTGACGGCCGACACCGGCAGGGCAGCGGCCTCCTCGAACCCGAGCGCGTCCGGGAGCGGCACGAGAGCCGACCGCGGCACGGCGGCGTATTCGGCCAGCGTCCCCGGTGCCGCGCCGAACACGCGCTCTCCCGTCTCCGCGATCTCGCCGGCGAAGGCGAGCCCGCGCACGCGCGCCTTCGGGCCGCGGAACCCCATCCCGATCACCCGCATCAGGAGCGGCTCACCGGTCGTCAGATGCCAGGTGCCCGCGTCGATGCCGGCGGCGCGCACCCGCACCAGGGCCTCGTCCGGGCCGGGCGTCGGCACCGGGATGGTCGAGACACGCAGCGCCTCCGGTGGGCCGTAGGCGCTCTGCACGATTGCTCGCATGGTGTCCACGCTCGCTCCTCTCATGACTCGGGGTACTGGAAGACGTCGTCGAGCGGGACCCCGAAGACCCGCGCGATCTGGAAAGCCAGCTCGAGCGACGGCGAGTAGCGGCCCTGCTCGATGGCGATGACGGTCTGCCGCGTGACGCCGATCCGGTCGGCGAGGGCGGCCTGGGTCATCTCGTCCGCCGCGAAGCGCAGCACGCGGATGCGGTTGGTCACACGCGTGGGCTTCACCATGCGGGCAGCCCCGTCCGGTAGGCGACGAGGGAGGCGGCGGACCCGACGACCGCGGAGAGCACGAAGCCGAGGTAGACGGCGTTCGCGATCCAGAACCACGGGGCCTCCAGGAGCGCCAGCACCAGGGCGGCGACGGCGCCGAGCACGACGAACGCCTGTCCGACGCGATCCCCGAACGCCTTGACCTCGCGGTCGCGCTGGTCCCGCTCCCTCGACTCCCGCGGGCGGGCGATCGAGAGGCCGATGCGCGCCAGGATGTTGACGACGATCGCGCCGCCCACCGTCCAGAGGAGCAGTGCTCCGTACGGGCCCGCTCCGAACGCCGCCAGCAGCACCACGTACGTTCCGTACCCGAGCACGGCCGTGGTGAGGAACACCCACGCGTTCTTCTCGTCGAAGGACATCATCCACCTCGCATGTCAACAAAACTAGACATCCCCAAGCTACCCACCCCTCCCCTCCATGTCAAGAATTCTTGACACCCATAGTTCTCAAACCGCCGAGTACGCAGAAAGTGGGGCCCGAATCGCCGAGTACGCAGAGAATTCGTGGACTCGGCCGTCAGGCGAAGTAGAGGGAGCGGTGGAGTTTGCAGCCGGGGTTGAAGGGGGCGCGGCAGGCGAGGCAGGAGTCGACGGCCAGGTACGCGCCCACGGTCAGCTCGGCGCCGCAGACGCCGCAGAGCACGGCGCGCTCGTCGTCGGAGCCGGCGGGCCACGGTCGCGCGGGATGGTCGGCCGTCTCCGCGTGGCACAGGTGGCACGGGTAGTACTCGCCGCAGCACGCGAATCGGATCGCGATCACGTCGAGCGCGGTGCGGTAGTGGATGCACCGGGTCTGGTCGTCCACGGTCGGACCGAGGACACGCGGCCGACCCCGGCCGGCGGACCTTGCCTCCCCGCCGCCCACCGCCTCCCCGCCGCTCACCGCACGCCCCGCGCGGTCAGCGCGTCACCGAGCTGGTCGGCGTGCTTGAGCGCGACGACGAGGAACGGCACCGCGAACAGGCGGAGGCTCGCCCGCCCGCCGCGGGCGCGCTGGGCCTCGCGCACATCGTGGGCGAGGCGGGCGAGGACCGGGAGCGTGCTGAGGGTGACCGTCAGCAGCAGGGCCGCCCGCTGCGGGTCGAGGCGCAGGCGGGCGAGGGGGGCGAGGCCGCGCTCGATGGCGTCGAGCAGGGCGGTGACCCGGGTGGTCAGCACCAGCAGGGACGCAAGTACGACCGCGGCCGTCACGCGCGCGGTGTTCGCCACGGCGGGTTCCACCCCGAGGAAGATCAGCTGCCCGACGATCGTCATGACGACCACCCAGCGCACCGCGACGACCTGCCGGCCCAGCTCCGGGAGGCCGAGCCCCGCCACGAGGTAGGCGACCACGCACACCGCGCTCGCCGCCGCGGCCGTCCACCACACCGACGGCAGCAGGGAGACCGCCAGCACGAGCGCCAGCAGCACCAGTGCCTTCGGCCCGGCGGGCATGCGGTGCAGGAGGCCGTCGCCGGGCCGGTAGAGCGTCACCATCGGATGCTCGCCTCGTACTCGGCCACGACCTCGGCGGGCGTCCCGACGCCGGCGATGCGGCCGTCCGCGAACAGCACGGCGGCGTCGCAGCGCTCCGCGAGGGCGAGGTCGTGCGTGACGAGCACCAGCCGGTGGCCGTGCTCCTCCGCGAACAGATGGTCGGCGACCCGGCGGGCATTGCGGGCGTCCAGGTAGGCGGTCGGCTCGTCGGCGATCACCAGGCCGGGGGTGCGGATGAACGCGCCGCAGAGGGCGAGCAACTGCTTCTGACCGCCGGAGAGGTCGTGCGACGAGTGCTCGGCGAGTGCGGTCAGTCCGAACCGGTCGAGCGCGCGCACGACCCGCTCGGCGGCCTCTGCGCGCGGCAGCTTCTGCGCGCGCAGCGAGAAGGCGACGTCCTCGGCGACGGTCGGCAGCACGATCTGGGCGTCCGGGTTGCTGAACACCACGGCGACACGTCGGCGCAGGTCGGCCGCCTGCGCGACCGGGTCGAGGCCGAGCACGCTCACCGATCCGGCTGTCGGGGGAGTGAGTCCGCCGAGGAGCCGGGCGAAGGTGGACTTGCCGGAGCCGTTCTCGCCGATCACCGCGATGGTGCGGGCGTCCAGGTCGAGTGTGACGTCGTGCAGGATGTCGGCGTCGCCGAGCCGGACCGAGACCGCGTCGAGCCGGATGCCGGTCATCGGACGACCTCCAGCACCATCGCCACGCCGAGCCCGCCGCCGACGGAGGCCGCGGCCACCCCGATGGTCCCGGCGGGCGCGCCGCGGCGGACGAGCCGACTGAACAGGCGGACCACGCTCACCGCTCCGCTCGCACCCCACGGGTGACCGAGGGCGAGCGCTCCGCCGTCCGCGCAGACCCGCTCGTCGTCGTCGGCGAGGCCGAGCCGGTCGAGCACCGCGAGGCTCGGTGCGGCGAAGGCCTCCACGATCTCGAACGCCGCGACGTCGTCGACGCGGAGCCCGGCGCGCCCCAGGGCGGCGAGCACGGCCGGAGCGGCGCCGATCCCGGGCTGGGCCGGGTCGCACCCGACGACCGCGTGCGCCCGCACGGCGAGCCCCGAAGCGGCCGCGTCGCCGCCGGGGAGCACCACGACCGCGGCCGCCCCGTCCCCGATCCGCGTCGCCGTCCCGGCGGTCAGCGTCCCGCCCGGGAACAGCGGGGGCAGCCGGGGCAGCAGGCGTTCGGCGCCGCCGATCGCGTCGTCCGCGGTCATCCCGGCGAGGGGGACGATCTCGTCGGCGAACCGTCCCGCCACCAGCGCCGCGCGTGCGCGGGCGTGGCTGCGGGCGGCGTGCGCGTCCTGGCGCGAGCGCGGGATACCGTCGTGGCGCGCGAGGTCCTCCGCGGCCCGTGTCATATCCGGGTCGGGCCAGCCGTCGGGTGCGAACGCCGCGCGGTCGTAGGCGACCCCGTCCACCGAACGCGTGGGCGCGGTGGAGGCGCTCTCGACGCCGCCGGCCACGCGGGGCCGTTCGTCGCCGGCCCGGATCGCACAGACGGCGTCGATCACGGCCGCCAGCCCGCTCCCGCACTGCCGGTCGACGGTCGATCCGGGAACGTCGGGTCCGAGGCCGGCGGCGAGGGCGGAGACCCGCGCGGGATTGCCGCCCGGGCCCATGCAATTGCCGAGCACCACGTCGGCGATGCCGAGCCCGGAGCCGGAGCCGGAGCCGGAGCCGGAGCCGAAGTCGAGTGCCGCGGCACGCTCCCGGCCGGCCGCGGCCTCCCGCAGCACCGCACGGATGACGGGGGCGGCCAGCTCCTCCACCCGCAGCCCGGCGAGCGCGCGGCCGCGGGTGCCGATGGGCGTGCGCCGGGCAGCGACGATCACGGGGTCAGCCAAGACGGTCCACCTCCCCGGCGATGGCGCGGCGGGCGGTCTCGGCGCGCGCGGGCTTGCCCGAGGAGGTGCGCGGCAGCGACGCCGTGAACCACTGCCGCGGTCGATGGGCGGGGGCGAGCTGGTCCTGCGCGGCCGCGCGCAGCTCGCCGAGGCGGGGAGCGTGGTCCTCCTCGGGCTCGATCACGGCGGCGACGAGCGCGCCGACCCGCTCGCGCGGCAGAGCGAACACGACGGCGTCACGGACGCCGGGAACGGTGCGCAGCACGGCCTCCACCTCCTCGGGGACCACGGTCGCCGACGCGCTCAGGATAGCGTCGTCGGCACGTCCGAGCAGTCGCAGCCGCCCGTCCACGAGCTCGGCGCGGTCGCCGACGGTCAGCCAGTCCCCGTCGCGGCGCAGTGGCCCGGCGACCGTGGCGGCAGGGTCGCCGCTCAGATAACCGAGCGCACCGTACGGTGTCCGCACCCAGAGCTCGCCGTCGCGGATGCGCACCTCGACCCCGGGGAAGGCCCGCAGGCCGTCTCCGGTGTCGATCGCCACGAAGGACAGCTCGGCGGCTCCGTAGTAGGAGGTGACGCGGATCCCGGCGCTCTCCGCGCGTGCACGCAGAGCGGGATCGAGGTGCGATCCGCCGACGAGTGCGGCGCGGAGGTGCGGAGGCGCCCCGGCATCCAGCATGGCGCGGAGCGCGTGCGGCGTGCCGTGGAAGCAGGTCGCCGCCGCGGCCTCGCCGCTGGTGAGAACGTGCTCACGGGGGAGGAGGGGGCGCGGGCCGCCGTCAAGGGCGTGGGCGAGGGAGAACAACGTCAAGGAAGACGCCGGAGGTGCGGGCAGTGCGACGGCATCCGCTGTGGCGGTGCCGTCCGCGCCGGTTCCCAGCAGGTCGGCGATCGCGGCGAACGAGTCGGCCCACGAGGCGGCCGTGCGCTGCACGATGCGCGGAGTCCCGGCGCTGCCGGAGGTGAGCGTCGCCCAAGCCGCGTCGGGATGCGGCGTCGATGTCGCGACGGCCTCGAGCAGCGCCCGCCAGTGAGGCTCCGGGGTGCGGTCGTCGCCCACGAGCGGGATGTCGCCCCGGGCGCGGATCGCGCGCACCTCGTCGAACAGGGTGCGCGCCGGACCCCGCAGCGGGACGACCCGGCGGCCGGCGGCGGAACCGGTCGCGGGGTCCGCCGCGGGGTGAGCGCGGTCGTCCGTCACGGGGTCGGCTCGAGCGAGGTCTCCGTCGCAGGAGTCGCGGGACCGGCGGGAGCTGCGGGACCGGCGGGAGTCGCGGGACCGGCGGGAGCGGAGGGCGCGACCGCCCGGTCCGACCTCCACGTGCGCCGGAACGCGCGCGGGTACGCCCGCACCAGTGTGGTGACGATGATCGTCGCGAGTGCGGCCTTCACCAGGTCGCCCGGGACGAACACCAGGCTCGTGAGGGCGGTCTCCGCGAGAGGCAGGCGGGTCACGAGGCTCTGCACAGGGATGCCGACCGCGTAGATGACGAGGATGCCGCCGACGATCGTCCCGAGCAGGGTGCGCCACCACACCGGCTTGCGACCGGCCGCGTGGACGATCAGGCCGATCACCAGGGCGCCGACGATCCAGCCGAGCGCGTATCCCGCAGACGGGCCGAGGAAGACCCCGATCCCGCCGCGTCCGCCGGCGAGCAGCGGCAGTCCCGCGGCGACGAGCGCGAGCAGCACCGCCATCGAGAGCGCACCGAGCCACGGGCCCAGGATGGCGCCTGCCAGCATCACGCCCAGTGTCTGCGCGGTGATCGGCACTCCGGCGAAGAGGGTGAACCCGCCGGGCAGTCCGAGCACGGCCACGATCGCGGCGAAGACCGCGACGCGCGCGAGGTCCGTCGCATCGAGGCGGCGGGTGCGGCGCGCGACGGGACCGCCGGGGGTGGAGACGGGGGAGTTGGTCATGATCGGATTCCTCACCTGAACACTGTTCACCTGAACAGCGTTCACTATAGTGGGATCGTGACGGGAATCGAAAGCGGACGCAGGCACACGCGCGACGACGTGGCGCGCACGGCGCTGCGCATCCTGGACGACCACGGCCTGCCCGACCTCACGATGCGCCGCCTCGCTGCCGCCCTCGAGGTGCAGCCGAGTGCGCTCTACTGGCACTTCCCGAACAAGCAGTCGCTGCTCGCCGACCTGTCCGACCGGATCGTCGCCGGTCCCGCCGGGGTCGTGACGGTGTCGGAGACCGAGTGGACGGACGGGGTCCGTGCGGAGGCCGCCGCCCTCCGCGACGCCCTCCTCGCCTATCGTGACGGTGCCGAGGTCGTCGCCAGCACCCTCGCGCTCGGTCTCGGCTCGCGCGGCGCCCTGGACCGCCTGGAGGCCGCGGTCATCCGCGGCGGCTTCGACCCGGAGACCGTACGGCGCGCCGCGACGGCGCTGCTCCACTTCGTGCTCGGCCACGTCTCGCACGAGCAGCAGCGCCTGCAGTACGACAGTCTCGGGGTGCTGGCGGAACCGGCGGATCCCGCGGCGGCAGCCGAACCCGGCTCGCGTGCCGCGGACGATCCCGCGGCGGATTTCGCCTTCGGCGTCGGCCTGCTCGTCGGCGGCCTGGAGCAGTTGCGCGCTGCGGAGGTCAGTCGCCGCCGAACGTGACCTTCCACCCGCCGACCACGGTGGTCGCGAGGTTGAACAGTGCGGCGACGATCGCGCCGAGCGCGGAGACCACGATCAGCTCGAGCAGCGCCACCACCAGGGTGAAGGTCATGAAGTTCGGGAACGTGAGTCCCGAGACGAGCTGGGCGCCCTGTGCGCCGGCCACACTCTCCAGGAAGTCATGGGCCGCACCGACGGCGCCGAACTTGTCGAGCGCGGCCCAGAGCAGCAGGGCCAGCACGACGATGATGGCCGCGATGATCAGACTGACGAGGAACGAGATCTTCAGCGCCGACCAGAAATCGATGTAGACCAGGCGCATGACGGCGCGCTTCGACTGCTTCGTGCGTGCCGACATCCCGGACACCTCCCCGTACTGCTGCCGACGCGCAACGCGAGCCGGTCCCCACGGGTCAGTCTAACCGTCGCGCCGAGCCGGGGCGCGCTGGTCGCCCGTGTGGTCGGCGGCGGCGCACCGGCGCCGTGACCCCTCGTCAGGGCCGGAACCGGGGGCGTAGCGTGGAGGCATCGCCCGCCGAACGTGAGGAGCCCCGTCATGCCGACCGTCGCCGACACCATCGTGGAGATCATCCGGGACGCGGGGGTGAAGCGCGTCTACGGCATCCCGGGCGACTCCCTCAACGGCTTCACCGACGCGCTCCGCCGGTCCGGTGATGTGGCGTGGGAGCACGTGCGGCATGAGGAGGCGGCCGCGTTCGCTGCGGCGGCCGAGGCGGCGCTCACCGGCGAACTGGCGGTCTGCGCCGGCAGTTGCGGGCCGGGCAATCTGCACCTCATCAACGGTCTCTTCGACGCGAACCGCAGCCGGGTCCCGGTGCTCGCGATCGCGGCGCAGATCCCCGGCCCCGAGATCGGGAGCACCTACTTCCAGGAGACGCACCCGCAGGACATGTTCCGCGAGGCGGCGGTCTACACCGAGCTCGTGTCCATCCCCGAGCAGCTGCCGCGCGTGCTCGAGATCGCCATGCGCACGGCGGTGGAGCGTCGCGGCGTCGCGGTCGTCGTGGTCCCCGGCGAGATCTTCCTGAAGGAGAGCGCGGGCCGTCGCAAGTCGGCGCCCATCCTCTACTCGCCGCGGGTCACCCGCCCGACGGACGGGGAGCTGCGCGCCGCCGCCGACATCCTGAACGGGGCGAAGAAGGTCACCATCCTGGCCGGCGCCGGCGTCGAGGGCGGCCATCCCGAGCTGATCCGCCTGGCGGGCGCCCTCAAGGCCCCCGTGGTGCACGCGCTGCGCGGCAAGGAGTTCATCGAGTACGACAACCCGTACGACGTCGGCATGACCGGGCTGCTCGGCTTCTCGTCCGGCTACCGGGCGATGGAGTCGTGCGACGCCCTGCTGATGCTCGGCACCGACTTCCCCTACCAGCAGTTCTACCCGTCGAAGGCGACGATCATCCAGGTGGACCTCCGCGGCGAGAACCTCGGCCGCCGCACCCCCGTCGACCTCGGCCTGGTCGGCAGCGTCAAGGACACCGCGGAGGCCCTGCTCCCGCTGCTGAAGGAGCGCACCGACACCAAGCACCTCGACTCCTCGACCGCGCACTACGCCAAGGCTCGCAAGAGCCTCGACGAGCTGGCGGTCAACGACCGCAACCGCACGCCCATCCACCCTCAATACGTCGCCCGCCTGATCAGCGAGCTGGCCACCGACGACGCCGTCTTCATCCCCGACGTCGGCTCGCCCGTCGTGTGGGCAGCCCGCTACCTGCGGATGAACGGCAGGCGGCGGCTCATCGGCTCGTTCTCGCACGGCTCGATGGCCAACGCCCTCCCGCACGCGATCGGTGCGCAGGCCGCGTTCCCCGACCGGCAGGTGGTCGCGCTCGCCGGGGACGGCGGTCTCGCGATGCTCCTCGGCGAGCTGCTGACGCTGCGCCAGAACAGGCTCCCGGTCAAGATCGTCGTCTTCAACAACTCCTCCCTCAACTTCGTCGAGGTGGAGATGAAGGCGGCCGGCTTCGTCACCTTCGGCACCGGTCTCGACAACCCCGACTTCGCCCAGGTGGCGCAGGCGATCGGCCTGCACGGTCAGCGGGTGGAGAAGCCCGACGAGCTGGAGAGCGCCCTGCGCACCGCGTTCGCGCACGACGGGCCCGCCCTGGTCGACGTGGTGACCGCCCGCCAGGAGCTCAGCATTCCGCCCGCGATCACTGCCGAGCAGGTGAAGGGGTTCACGCTCTACGCGCTGCGCACCATCATGTCGGGTCGCGGGGACGAGCTGGTCGACCTCGCCGACACCAACATCTTCCGGCGGCTGTTCGACTGACGGGCGGCCGCGGCTCGCTCAGTTGATGCAGACCGTGTCGCTGTAGGTCTTCGCCGGGCCGGACGGGGTCGGGGTCGAGGCGGGCGCCGAGCCCGAGCCGGACGACGAGCCCGAGGAGGCCCCTCCCGCGCCCGGCATGATGCCGTCGTCGCCGAGCACGACCGTGACGCCGGAGACACTGCCGGTCTCCTGCACGGAGGCGCCGGGCAGCAGGGCCGCGACCGCCTTCGCCTGCGCCTCCTGGCCGGACGGGTACTGGATGGTCGTCGTCGCCGTGGTGTCCGCGTCGCCCGGGGTCCCGGTCTTGAAGCCGGCGGCCGCGAACGCCTGCGTCGCAGTGGTGGCGGCGCCGTTCTGGCTCCCGCCGTTGAGCACGGTGACCGTGGTGTCGGCGGGCTTGGCGGCCGTCGCCTTCTCGTAGGCGCTCGGGGTGCCCATCAGGCTCTGGATGAAGGCGGGCATCGCCGCGGTGTCGACCTGGACGATCGAGAGGTCCTCGCCGTCGACGGTGATCGTGGGCGTGCCGGAGATCGGGATGGTCGCCGACTGGATCTTGCCGCCGGTGAGACCCTGCAGCTGGGTGGCCAGCTGCAGGAAGTTGAGGCCGGGATCCGTCTCGATGGAACCGCTGACGGCGTCGAGTACGTTCGTCAGCTTGCCGGGGTTGAGCAGGGTGCCGGCGGAGAGGAACTTGTGCGCCTCCACCGAGAGGAAGTACTGCTGGCGCACCACGCGGTCCAGGTCGCTCCGGGGCAGACCGTGGCGCTGCCGCACGAACGAGAGGGACTGCTTGGCATCGAGGGTGGAGACTCCGGCCGGGAAGTTCGCGCCCGAATACGGGTCGTCCACCGCCTCGTTCAGGCAGACCTGTACCGGGCCGAGAGCCTGCGCGATGGTGTAGAAGCCGAGAAGGGACACGCGCACGTAGTGGTCGATCGACAGGCCGGTCAGGTTCTGCACGGTCTGGATCAGCAGCTTCGCGCCGCTCGTGGAGTCCGTGCCGCCGCCGCCGAGGGAGAACGCGGCGTTGAGCTTGTTCATGCCGTGGCCGGGCACATCCACCCAGGAATCGCGCGGCAGCGAGATCAGGGTCGCCGACTTCCCGTCCGCCGGGATGTGCAGGATCATCATCGTGTCCGTGTTGGTGCCGCCGCCGTCGTCGGTGGTGCTCAGCTGCGCGAGCTCGGCGGCCGATGCGCCCTCCGGGCGGTGGTCGTCGCCGACGAGCAGGATGTTCTGCGCCGTGCCGTCGACATCCTTGCCGGACTTCGAGATGACGTCCACGTGGCTGACGCCGTTGACGAAGCGGAAGTAGCTGTAGGCCGCGTACCCGCCGAGGACGACGAGCAGCACCGCGAGGGTGCCGGCCGTCCAGGCGACGATCCGCTTGGTGCGACGCCGCTTGCCTGCCGGGCGACCGCGCCGGCCGGGGCGGTTGCCGCCGCCGTCGCCGCCCGAGCCGTCTCCGCCGCGCCCGTCTCCGCCGTGCCCATCCCCGCCGCGCCCATCCCCGCTGCGCCCGCCGCCGCGCCCGTCTGCGCCACGCCCCGGGCCGCGACCGCCGCCGGAGCGATCACCGACGGCCTGGCCGCTGCCGAAGGGGTCGAACCCGCTGCCGGACGCACCGGACGCGGCTCCCGCCCCTCCCGCACCCGAGCGCACCTGCGACGCGGGCCGGGTGGCCCGGACCGGCCGCCGGGGGTCGACCGCGGGCGCGCGTCCGAAGACCTCGGTCGCCGGCTCGCGGGGTTCGTCGCGGCCGTCGGCGCCGGGGTTCTCGGGGAGGTTCGGTCGTCGCACATCAGAACGCTAGAGGGCGCAGCCTGAAGAGCCCCTGGTTTCCGCGGCGTTCCCGACGAATCGCCAGGGTTTCCGGTCGTCGCTCCCAGGCGGACTCCAGCGAGGGCCGGCCCCCGCTGCGAGAACGCTCAGTCCCCGTCGTCTCCGGGGCAGGTCTCGTCGTCGGCTCCGGTCATCGCACGGGTCATCTGCTCGGAGATGGCGAGCAGGGCCTCCTGCTGCTCGGGGGTGAGCGCGTCGTACAGGATGCGCCGGATGGTGGCGGTGTGCTCGGGCAGCGCGCGCACGACCACGCGGCGGCCCTGCCCGGTGAGCTGGATCCAGCTGGCCCTGCGATCCTCGGAGCACTCCTGACGCTCGACCAGCCCCCGACCGGCCATCCGGGTCACCTGGTGCGAGACACGGCTCTTCTCCCAGCCGGTCACGGCGACGAGGTCGCGCACCCGCAGCCGGCGCCCGGGGGAGCGCACGAGCGCCATGAGCACCTCGAGCTCCGAGATCGAGATGCCGTCGTCGCGCTGGAGCTGCGCATCGAGCGTCCGGTCGAACCCGCGGCGCATCAGATAGAACGCGTGGAAGAGCTGCTCTTCGTCGGCGCTGAGCTTGCGCGGGTCCGGCTGCGTGCGCGCGGTGGGCATACGCCATCCTTGCACGCGGTCGCGCTGCCCGGGCCGGCTCTCCCCTTCAGCGCCCTCCCCGCCATCGCCCGCGCATTCCGCCGCCACCCGCGCATTCCAGAGATCCGCCGGGATCGGGTCGCGATCTCCGGCCGAGAACTCCGGATGAACGGAGGCAGCCCGCGCGGAGCACGTCCCTGCGATCAGTGCGCGAGCTGCTCCAGGAACACGACCAGCACACCGAGGGCGACGATCGCCACAAGGACGAGCAACTGCTTCCACCCGCCGAGGCCGGTGCGCGACACGGCGATCCTGGCCACCACGGCGAGGGAGGCGATCAGCGCGACGATCGCGGTGATCATGGCGGCACGGATGCTGATCGTGCCCGTGATCGCGAGCAGGAGGGCCGCCACGGGCACCACCATCACGGCGAGGGCGCGCGACGCGACCGCAACCAGGTGGCGGAACTCGCGCGGGGTCGGCAGCGTGTTGTGGACGATCATGTGCGACACGAGATCGGACGCCAGTCCGGCCAGCAGCACGCCGACGACCGAGATCAGCAGCGTCCACAGCACGGTCGGCGGGTCGAGCGATTCGCCGTGCGCGTTCATCGCCATGAGGATCGCGAGGGCGGTGAAGGTGACGTAGATGCGCTCCCGCAGCCGGTCGCCTGCCTGGCGCCGCTCCTCCTCCGAGGCGTCGGAGGGGAGGTTGATGTCGTCGTCGGGCTGGGGCGGGTGCCGCGGATCCATGCGACGAGCCTAGTCCGGCGCATTCCGTCGGCGTGCCGGGAATGCCGCGCGGGATTCCACGGTTCGCACACGGTGACACGTCACCTAAAAATCGAAGGATGGACATGACGAAGATCGCGATCATCATCGGCAGCACCCGCCCGGGACGCAACGGCGAGGCCGTCGCCCGCTGGGTCCACGAGCACGCCGCGAAGCGCACGGGCGTCGAGTACGAGCTCGTCGACCTCGCCGACTGGAACCTCCCGCACCTCGACGAGGCGATGCCGGCCGCGATGGGACAGTACGCCAACGACCACACCAAGGCCTGGGCGGCCAAGATCGCCGAGTTCGACGGCTACCTGTTCGTGACCCCGGAGTACAACCACAGCACGTCCGGCGCGCTCAAGAACGCGATCGACTTCGTCGGCGCCGAGTGGGCCAACAAGGCCGCCGGCTTCGTGAGCTACGGCGTCTTCGGCGGCGCCCGCGCCGTCGAGCACCTGCGCCTCGTGCTGTCGCAGCTGCAGGTCGCGACCGTCAGCGCCTTCGTCGGTCTGAGCCTCGCCCACGACTTCGAGAACTGGTCGCTCAAGCCGACCGCGCAGCAGGAGGCCGCCCTCACCCCGCTCTTCGAGCAGCTCGAGTCCTGGTCGGCCGCCCTCGAGACCGTCCGTACCGGCGCCCTCGAGACCGCCGCAGCCTGATCGGCGACCGCCGAGTACGCGGATTCTCCGCGTACTCGGCGGTCTCGACCTCACTTCCTGCGTACTCGGCGGGCCCGCTCTCAGGTCTCGGGCGCCGGGGTCGCGGCACGGTCCGCCGCCTGCGTCGCCGCCCACGCGGCGAGCAGGGTGAGGGCGTCCTCCGACGGGGTCCCGGGGTCGGCCGTGTAGACGTTCACCCGCAGACCGGGATCGCCCGGCAGCTCCAGCGCCTCGAAGGCGAGATCGAGATCGCCGACGATCGGGTGGTGGATCCGTTTGCGGCCCGTGCGGTGGTAGCGCACGTCGTGCCGCGCCCACCGGACGCGGAACTCCTCGCTGCGGGTGGAGAGCTCGCCGATCAGATCGGTGAGGTCGCGGTCGTACGGGTTGCGGCCCGCCGCCTGCCGCAGGATCGCGACGATGTCGTCGGCGGCCTGCTCCCAATTCGAGTAGAAGTCGCGGGCCTTCGGGTTGAGGAACGTGAACCGCGAGTTGTTCGGCGGCTGCACGGTCTCCGCCATCAGGTCCAGGTAGAGCGCGCGCCCGAGCTCGTTGGCGGCGAGCACATCGCCGCGATCGTTCCTGATCCAGGCCGGGGCGGTCACGATCGCGTCGATCACCCGCTGGAGGCTCGGCCGCACCGTCGTCGGGCTGCGCCGCCTCCGAACGCGCGGCGCGACATCCGCCGCCCGCGCCAGATCGTACAGGTGGGAGGTCTCCGCCTCGTCGAGCTGCAGCGCCCGGGCGAGGGCCTCCAGCACGCTGTCCGAGGCGCTGGAGAGGCCGCCGCGCTCGAGGCGGGTGTA
Organism: Leifsonia aquatica H1aii; assembly: GCF_000633535.1. Taxonomy (GTDB): domain Bacteria; phylum Actinomycetota; class Actinomycetes; order Actinomycetales; family Microbacteriaceae; genus Leifsonia; species Leifsonia aquatica_A. Next base: position 127,632 of record NZ_AYMR01000007.1, read on the forward strand.
GTAGTCGACGCTCATGCCGGCGAGCATCGCGACCTCCTCGCGGCGCAGCCCCTTCACCCGGCGGTTGCCGCCGTACGCGGGCAGCCCCGCCTGCTCGGGCGTGATCCTCGCGCGACGGGAGGTCAGGAACTCCCGCACGTCGTCGCTGTGCGTCATGGTCTCGACGCTAGCCCCGAACGGGCGGGCGAGGGAGGCTCTGTCGTGGCCTCCCTCGGACCGGATCACCCTCCTAGCGTGAACAGCATGGTCATGGAACTCACTCTGAACAACGGCATCACCATGCCGGCCCTCGGCCTCGGCGTCTTCCAGTCGCCGCCCGAGGAGACGACCGCCGCGGTCGCGGCCGCGCTCGCCACCGGCTATCGCCACATCGACACCGCCGCCGCGTACGGCAACGAGCGGGAGGTCGGCGAAGGCATCCGCCGGTCCGGACTCCCGCGCGAGGATGTCTTCATCGAGACCAAGGTGTGGGTCTCGGACTACGGCCACGACGAGACGCTGCACGCCTGGGAGAAGGCGACCGGCAAGCTGGGCGTCGAGACGCTCGACCTGCTCATCCTGCACCAGCCGGCGCCCGACCGGTTCGAGAAGACGATCGCCGCCTACGCAGCCCTCGAGGAGCTGCTCGCCGACGGACGCGTCCGCGCGATCGGGGTCAGCAACTTCATGCCGCACCACCTGGAGCGCCTGCTGGCCGAGACGGACGTCGTCCCGGCGGTCAACCAGATCGAGCTGCACCCCTACTTCACGCAGCCGGACGTGCAGGCGGCCGATGCCGCGAACGGCATCGTCACCCAGGCGTGGTCGCCGATCGGCGGCATCACCTTCTATCCCGGCTGGGGCGGGGAACGCCGGAATGTCATGCAGGATCCGGTCCTGGCGGAGATCGCCGCGGATCACGGCAAGACCCCGGCCCAGGTGATGCTCCGCTGGCACCTGCAGCAGGGGCGCTCGGCCATCCCGAAGTCGGTGAACCCCGGGCGCATCGCCGAGAACTTCGCGGTCTTCGACGTCGAGCTCTCGCCCGAGGAGCTGGCGCGCATCGACGGGCTGGACGCCGGTGTGCGCAACGGCCCCGACCCCGACGAGCCGCGTGTCGAGCGGTTCGCCATGGTCATCCCGGAAGCCTGAACGCGAGGAGATCACGACGTGGAACACCGCCTTCTCGGCCGCACCGGAGTGCGGGTCAGCCCGCTCTGCCTGGGCGCCATGATGTTCGGCCCCTGGGGCAACGACGACCGCGCGGACGCCATCCGCATCATCCACCGCGCCCTCGACGGCGGCATCGACTTCATCGACACCGCCGACGTCTACTCCGGAGGGGTGTCGGAGGAGATCGTGGGGGAGGCCCTGCGCGGCCGACGCGACGACGTCGTCCTCGCCACGAAGTTCTTCATGCCGATGGGCGACGACCCGAACCACCGCGGCGGATCCCGGCGCTGGATCATGCAGGAGGTCGAGAACTCCCTGCGCCGGCTCGGCACCGATCACATCGACCTCTACCAGGTGCACCGGCCGAGCCCGGACACCGATGTGGAGGAGACCCTCGGCGCCCTGACCGACCTCGTGCGGCAGGGCAAGGTCCGCTACATCGGCTCGTCGTCGTACTCGGGCTCCCAGATCGTCGAGGCGCAGTGGGCGTCGCGCACCCGCAACCTGGAGCGGTTCGTGACCGAGCAGCCTCCGTACTCGATGCTCGTCCGCGGGATCGAGGAGGACGTGCTGCCCACTCTGCGGCGGCACGGGATGGGCGCGCTCACGTACAGCCCGCTCGGCGGCGGGTGGCTCTCGGGCCGGTGGCGGACGGGCGCGGCCGGCACTCCGACGTCGGCGGCACGCCCGTCGGCGCGCTTCGACATGAGCACGCCGGCCAACCAGCGCAAGCTCGACGCCGTGGAACAGCTCGCCCTGCTGGCCGAGGAATCGGGGCTGACGCTGATCGAGCTGGCGATCGCCTTCGTGATCGCGCACCCGGGCGTCACTTCGGCGATCGTCGGCCCGCGCACGATGGAGCAGCTGGAGTCGTACCTCCCCGCCGCGGAGGTGACGCTCACCCCCGAGATCCTCGACCGGATCGACGCGATCGTCGCCCCCGGCGTGACCATCAACCCCGACGACAACAGCTACGGCGCCGCGGAGCTGACCCCCGCCTCCCGCCGCCGCTGACCGTGCCGCCCGCCCGTTCCGCTCCGCAAGCCGCCGAGCACGCGAATTCTCCGCGTACTCGGCGGTTTCGCCCCCACTTTCCGCGTACTCGGCGGTTCGTCGGTGCGCGGCGGGAGGAGCGGCTCAGATCTGGCAGGTAGGGCAGAAGTAGGTGACGCGCTCCTCGAGCTCGGTGCGCCCGAGTTCGGTGCGGCGAATGCGGGTGCCGCAGCGGCGGCACGGCCGGCCGCCCCGGCCGTAGACCCAGGTGTTGCGGCCGCGGCGGGTGTCTCCGGTGGTGACCCGGAGCGGTCGGTCGCGGTTCGCGACGATGAGGCGGTGGCCCAGGTCGACCGCGGCGGGGACGTCGGCCTCCGCCACCGGACGGGTGGGGAGCATCCCGCGCAGGAAGCACAGCTCGTTCGCGTAGACGTTGCCGAGGCCCGCGAGGTTCCGCTGGTCGAGCAGGGCAACGCCGATCGGGGTCTCCGGATGCGCGGCGATGCGCCGCACGGCCTCTTCCGCATCCCAGTCCGGGCCGAGCAGGTCGGGGCCGAGGTGTCCGACGACCTCCTGCTCCTTCGACAGCGGCACCACTTCGAGGATGCCGAGCAGGAAGCCGACCGCGTCGGCCTCCTCGGTCCGGAGCACCGCGCGCGCCTGGAACGCGGGATGCCGCCACCGCTCACCCGGCCGGTACACCTCCCACGAGCCCTCCATCTTGAGATGCGAGTGGACCGTGTGCTCGCCGACCCGCATCAGCAGGTGCTTGCCGCGGCTGAGCACCCCGTCGACGCGCTCGCCGGAGAGGTCGACGGTCGCGTAGCGCGGCACCCGGAAATCGGTGGCGGTCAGCACCCGCCCCTCCAGCGCCTCCCGGAGCCGACGAGCCGCCTGGTAGACGGTGTCACCCTCGGGCACGGTGCCTCCCGTGTCTCCGACTCGGAGCCGACGCCGGCGTCACGAGCGCAGGCGCAGGCCGCGCGGGATGGGCAGGAAGCCGGCCTCGGCGAGAGCGTCGCCGGTCGGTGTGCCCAGGATGAAGCCGCCGTTGACGCTCTCGACGGCGAGTTTGTCGACCCGGCGGCCGGTGACCAGCGCGGCGAGGGCGCGGGAGGCCGCGGCCGACCGCGCCGCCGCCTGGGGCTCGTCCGCGTCCACGAAGGACAGAAGGCTTTTGCCGCCGCGCTCGACGTACAACGTCAGCTCGCCGTCCACGAGCACGACGAGGGCGCCCGCCTTGCGGCCGGGCCGGTGCCCGGTGCCGGTCTCGCCGGGCACCGCCGGCCAGGGGAGGGCGGCACCGTACGGGTTGGCCGGATCGGTCGCGGCCAGTGCGATCGCGGCGTGCTCACGCTCCTGCAGGGGGTCGCGGGCGAAGCCGCGGAGCCGGTCGACGGTGGCGCCCGCCGCGAACTGTGCCGCTCCGAGCGTCTCGACGAAGTAGCCGCGGCGGGCACGCCCCGTCTCCTCGAAACCGCTCAGCACCTTGTAGGCGAGCGCGAAGCCGCCCGGCGTCCCCTCGTTCATCACGGAGCCGCGCGTCACCACGCCGTAGCGGTCGAGCAGGGTCTCCGCCTGTCCGTGCGCCCGCACCGTCGAGTCGAGGTCGCGCTCGGGCAGCAGCGACCAGCGCCCGGCGACGGTCGGCGGCCCCATCCGGGTGACCATCGCGGAGCGGGCGGCGGCGCGCCCCCGGTACATCCGGGCCCGCGACGGTTGGCGCGGCCGCTTGTGCGCGCCCGACCCGCCGCCCGTGAGGGTGCGCAGCGGAGCGAGGGTGTCGTTGGTGAGGAGCCCGGCCCAGACCAGGTCCCAGAGCGCGGTCACGAGTGCGGCGTCGTCCACCGGTCCGCCCGCGGCGGCGCCCATGGCGTCGGACAACTGCCGGAAGAAGTAGCCGCCCCCGCGGGACAGCGCTTCGAGCACACCGCGCTGCAGCTCGTCCGGCTCGTGCTCGGCGGGCGGAGCGAGCGTCAGTGGTGCGGAGTCAGCCAGGTGGAGGCTCATCCAGCCGTCCGAACCGGGCAGCGAGCCATCGCCCGCCCAGATCACCTCGCCGGTCGCCGTGAGCTCGTCGAGCATCGTGGGACTGTAGTCGGCGACCCGGCTGGGCAGGACGAGGGACTCCCACGCGGAGGCCGGGATGCGGGCGCCGGCGAGCTGCTCGACCACCGACGCGACCGCATCGACGCCCCGCAGGGTGGAGCCGACGTGCTGCCAGTCGGGCAGGAACCGGGCGAAGGTCGCCGTGTCCACCGGCTCGACCTCGTGGCGGAGAGCCGCGAGCGACATCCTCCGCAACCGTCGGAGAACCTCGGCGTCGCTCCATTCGCTGCCGTGCGCGTGCGGCCGGAACTCGCCCTCGACCACACGGCCGTCGTGCGCGAGCCGGCGCAGCGCGTCGTGGACGATGGCGGTCCCGAGCCCGAAGCGGGCGGCGACCTCGGTCGTGTCGAACGGGCCGTGCGTGCGGGCGTAGCGGCTGACCAGATCGCCGAGCGGATCGTCGACCGGCTCGATGAACGCCACCGGGACGCCGATCGGCAGCGGCACCCCGAGGGCGTCGCGCAGGCGGCTCGCATCCTCGATGGCGGAGAAGCGCTCGACACCGGCGATGGTGACGGCCAGCGCCCGCTTCGTCTCCACTAGGGCCGCGAGGTGCAGCGCGGCCTCCTCCGGCGATGCCGGCGGCGCGGCGAGCCCGAGCTCGTCGTCGGCGCCCGGCTCCCCGCCCTGCAACCGCGCCGCGACCTCTTCCACGCTCAGCGGGCCGAGCAGGCGCAGCAGGTCGGCCACGCCTTCGACCCCGCGAACCCGGCGCTCCGGGTCGAGCCGCTGCAGCTGCAGCTCGACGCGGTCGATCACCGCGGGGTCGAGCAGCTCCCGCAGCTCCGCACGACCCAGCAGCTCGGCCAGCAGCCCGGCATCGAGCGAGAGCGCCGCCGCCCGGCGTTCGGCGAGCGGACTGTCGCCCTCGTACATGAACGCCGCCACATAGCCGAAGAGCAGGGAGCGGGCGAACGGCGACGCGGTCTCCGTGCTCGCCTCGACGATGCGGATGGTCCGCTGCTCGATCTGCTTCGCCACCTCGTCCAGTGCCGGCAGGTCGTAGACATCCTGCAGGCACTCCCGGATGGTCTCGAGGATGATCGGGAAGCTCGGGTACTTGCGCGCGACGTCCAGCAGCTGCGACGCCTTCTGCCGCTGCTGCCAGAGCGGCGACCGCTTGCCCGGGTTGTACTTCGGCAGCAGCAGAGCCCGCGCCGCGCACTCGCGGAACCGTGAGGCGAACAGTGCAGAGCCCCCGACCTCGCTGGTGACCAGCTCGTCCAGCTCCTGCGGTTCGAACACGAACAGCTCCCCGCCGGGAGGCTGGGATTCCGTGTCGGGAATACGCACGATGATGCCGTCGTCGGCGGCCATCGCGCCCGCGTCGATCCCGTAGCGCTCGCGCACCCGGGCCTGCACGGCCAGTGCCCACGGGGAGTGGACCTGCATGCCGTACGGGGAATGCAGGATGACCCGCCAGTCGCCCAACTCGTCGCGGAAGCGCTCGACGACGAGGGTGCGGTCGGTGGGGACGTGCCCGGTGGCCGTCTTCTGCTCGGCGAGGAACGCCAGCAGGTTGTTCGTGGCCCATGCGTCGAGCCCGGCCTCCACGCAGCGCAGTTCCGCGTCGGCCGGGGAGGCCGCGCTCACCTCGCGCTGGAAGGCGCCGACCGCGCGGCCAAGCTCGACCGGCCGGCCCAGTCCGTCGCCCTTCCAGAACGGCAGCCGTCCCGGCTCGCCGAACGCCGGGGTGACGAGCACCCGGTCGTGGGTGATCTCCTGGATGCGCCAGCTCGTCGAGCCGAGCGCGAACACGTCGCCCACACGCGACTCGTAGACCATCTCCTCGTCCAGCTCGCCGACCCGGCTGGCCTTCTCGCCGACCATGTAGACGCCGAAGAGCCCGCGGTCGGGGATCGTGCCGCCGCTGGTCACCGCGAGGCGCTGCGCGCCGGGACGCCCGGTGATCGCACCGGTGTCGCGGTCCCACACGACGCGGGGCCGCAGCTCGGCGAACTCGTCGGAGGGGTAACGGCCGGCCAGCAGGTCGAGTGTCGCGTCGAAAGCGCTGCGCGGCAGCGTCGCGAAGGGTGCGCTGCGCCGGACGGTGTCGAACCAGTCGTCCGCATCGAGCGCTTCGAGGGCGCAGGCGGCGACCGTCTGCTGCGCCAGGATGTCGAGCGGATTCGCCGGCACCCGGAGGGTCTCGATGAGGCCCGACATCATCCGTTCGGTGGCGACGGCGGAGTGGATCAGATCGGCCCGGTGCTTCGGGAACACGACCCCGCGGCTGATCTCGCCCACCTGGTGGCCGGCGCGGCCCACCCGCTGCAAGCCGCTCGCGACGGAGGGCGGGGCCTCCACCTGGACGACCAGGTCGACCGCGCCCATGTCGATCCCGAGCTCCAGGCTGGAGGTCGCGACGACACAGCGCAGCCGCCCGCTCTTCAGGTCGTCCTCGATGAGCGCGCGCTGCTCCTTGCTGACCGAGCCGTGGTGGGCGCGGGCCAGTACGAGCGCGTCCGCGTCGTCGGCGACCGCCTGGGTGCCCCGGGTCTGGCCGGAGCCGCCCATGAGCTCGGCGGGAGCGCGGCGCGGCGCGGCCGGGTCGAGGGCGCCGCCGAGCACGCGCTCCTCGTAGATCTCGTTCAGGCGGGCCGTCAGGCGTTCCGCCAGCCGGCGCGAGTTCGTGAACACGATCGACGAGCGGTGTTCGACCACGCGGTCGACGATCGCCTCCTCCACGTGCGGCCAGATGGATCCGGCCTGCGGCGGCGAGCCGTCGTCGTTCCCGCTGGCGAAGGTGGACGTGCCGAGCTCGCTCATGTCCTCGACCGGCACGACGACGCGCAGGTCGAACCGTTTGCCCGCGGGCGGAGCCACGACCTCCACCGGTCCGCGACCGCCGAGGAACCGTGCGACCTCCTCGGGAGGCCGCACGGTCGCCGACAGACCGATGCGCTGCGCGGGCTTCGGCAGCAGGGCGTCCAGGCGCTCCAGGGACAGCGCGAGGTGAGCTCCCCGTTTGGTCGATGCGACCGCGTGCACCTCGTCGACGATCACCGTCTCCACGGAGGTGAGCGTCTCGCGCGCCTGCGAGGTCAGCATGAGGAACAGCGATTCGGGGGTGGTGATCAGGATGTCGGGCGGGTTCGTCACCAACGCTCGCCGATCGGCAGACGGCGTGTCGCCCGATCGCACGCCCACGGACACGTGCGGCGGCTCCGCACCTAGACGCTTGGCCGTCTGCGTCACCCCGACGAGCGGTGCGCGCAGGTTGCGCTCGACGTCGACGCCGAGCGCCTTGAGCGGGGAGATGTAGAGGACGCGCGTCCCCTTCGGCGCGTCCGGCGGACGCTGCTCGCTCGCGAGCCGGTCGATCGCCCAGAGGAACGACGCCAGGGTCTTGCCGGACCCGGTCGGTGCGATGACGAGGGCGTGCCGGCCGTGCGAGATGGCCTCCCACGCCCCCTCCTGGGCGGGCGTGGGCGCGGCGAACGCCCCGCGGAACCATTCACGGGTCGCGGGGGAGAACCGATCGAGGACGTCGCCCATCCTCACCATCCTGCCCCCGACCGCCGACACCCGGAACCCGGAACCGACACCCGGAACCCGCGCGCGGCTCGCCGACGGCGCTGTGCGTGCTGTCGCCGGTCAGCGGGGGAGCTGGGCGCGGATGAACTTGGAGATGTCGCCGAGCTCGAGCGGCGAGATGCTGTGACCCATCCCCTCGTAGATCCGGGCATCCAGCGCGGAGTGCTCCGGCAGCCAGGCGGCGGTGCGGTCGATCGAGGAGGCCGGGATGGTGTCGTCCAGGGTCCCGCGGCCCCAGAACACCGGGACCGGATCGCGGCGGAGGGTGTCGTCGCCCTCCTGCTCGCCCTGCACCACGAAGCCGGAGAGCTGGACGGCGTAGTCGAAGCGCTCCGGTGCCAGCCGCAGCAGTTGCAGTGCCATCGCGCCGCCCTGGGAGAAGCCGAGCAGGCCGGTGGGGGCGACCGGCTGCTCGTCGAGCCAGTCGAGCACGGCGCGAGCGGCGGCGTCCGCGTTGCCGGCGAGCGGATCGCTGGGCACGTTCGTGAACCGCGAGAACCAGGCGAAGCCCGGCCCCTCCGGGATGGGCGCGCGCAGGGAGGCGATCACGGGCTCGAGCGGCAGGTACGCGGCGATGCCGAAGAGGTCCGCCTCGTCCGAGCCGTAGCCGTGCAGGAGCACGAGGAGCGGCCGGCCCGCCCGATCCTTCTCGCCGGCTGACCAGAGCACGGCATCGCGGTCGATATGGAGGTCGGGTGTGGGAAACGGCACACTGATCATTCTGTCCCCCCTGCGTAACCGCATCACAGCCCCCGATCGCGTGTCGCCTGTCCACAGATCCGTGGCAGCCCGGTGGTGGCGCGGCGCGGATTCCGTACTATCGACCCATGAGCGTTCGCACCCCGGATCCCGATCCGACCCCCGATCCGCTGCCCGGCGACGGCGGGCAGCCCGGTCCGGCCTGGCTGAGCGACATCGAGCTGGAGCAGATCCGTCGGCGGCTGCCGCTGCTGTACGTCGAGGCGGTGCCGGTGCGGGTCGACGGCCTCGGGCAGGTGACGCATGTCGGAATCCTGCTGCGTGCGAACGCGATGGGCGAGATCACCCGCACCCTCGTCTCGGGCCGGGTGATGTATGGCGAGACGCTGCGCGAGGCGTTGTTCCGGCACCTGGAGAAAGACCTGGGTCCGATGGCGTTCCCCCTGCTCCCGGCCAGCCCCGTCCCGTTCCACGTCGCCGAGTTCTTCCCCATGCCGGGCGTCACGGCCTTCACCGACGAGCGCCAGCACGCGGTGTCGCTGGCATACGTCGTCCCGGTCACCGGCACGTGCGAACCGCGGCAGGATGCGCTCGAGCTCACCTGGATGACGCCGGAGGAGGCGGTGTCGCCCACCGTCGCCGAAGAGCTGGAGGGTGGCCGCGGCGCCCTGGTCAAGGCCGCGATGGCCTCGGTCGGCTGCATCGCGCCGTAGCGGCGGCGCGACGGCCTCGGCCCACCGAGGCTTCGGCCCACCGAGGGAGCCTCGCCCGGTCGGGTGCCGACCGACGGCGTGCTCACGGCATCGACGCCGGATCCGCCGTCGTGCGCAGGCGGGACAGTGCGCGCAGGCCGACGACCGCTGCGATCGGCTTGATCAGGAGGATCTCCCCGATGCGGTCGTCCGCCGCCCGCCGAAGCCGGTCGGCGAAATCCGGCCGCTGGAGGGTCAGGTACCGTCGTCCCTTCTCGGCGTGCACGGCGTTGGAGGCGATGACGATCGCGTCGGCGTCGGCGAGGAGAGGGAGGGCGTTGCGGATGTTCTCCCACGTGCTCCTGCTCTCGGTGTCGAGGAGGATCCGGCCCGCGTAGCCGCGCTCGCGGGCGTAGCGCGCCAGCAGCTCGGCTTCGTAGACGGGCCCGCCGACCGCCCCGCCGCAGAGGATGAGGACCGAGCGGTCCGCGCGCGGGTCGCGCGAGCGCAGTCCGACACGCACCCGGTAGCGGTTCACGGCATTGGCTCGCGGCCCGCGGTTCCGGAACCCGAGGACGACGACCGCTTCCGAACGCGGAGCGGGCCCGCGGCCGCCGCCGGGGCCGAAGCCGCGGCGGGACGCCCGCCGGTGCACCGCCTCCGACCACACGAGCACGCCCGCGGCACCGATGGCGGCGCCGGCGAGGGTGAGCAGACCGGTGCGGGTGCGTGACCGCATGTCAGTCCTCCGCGTCCATTCCGGCGAGCAGGGCCGTCAGGATGCGGGTGAGGCGCGGGCCGACATCGACGATCGCGTGTCGCAGCCGGGGGTCGCTGCGGTAGAGCGCCTCGAGCTCCGGGCCGGGCGTGGCCATCTGCCACTGGGCTCCCGCCATGCTCGTCGCGGTGGCGATCACGTCGATCGCCTGCAGCTCGGTGAGGCCGGGTCGCAGCCGACGGAGTTCGCCCGCGATGGCCTCGACGTGCACGTGCACGTCGAGCTTGAAGTCGCGCACCACCTCGACCGACACGTTCCGCTCGAGGGTGAGGGGCGTGTGCGCGAGCAGGTCGCAGAACAGGGGCCGCGCGACGAGGGTGTCGCTGAGTGCGGCGGCCAGTCGGCTCGGGGAGGCGCTGCGCCACGACGACAGCAGCGGGAGGAGCCAACCCGCCCACGATCGCCACTCGTCGGCGGTGAGGCGCAGATAGATCTGCTCGCGCGTCTCGAAGTAGCGCAGCAGCCCGGACTTGTGCATGCCGACAGCGTCGGCGATGTCGGTGAGGGTGACCGCCCGAGTGCCTCGGCGCTCCGCTTCCGACCGTGCCGCGCGCAGGATCGCGTCCTCGCGGGCGCGCTTGGCGTCGGCGGAACGGGCGCGCTCGAACGGTGCGGTGCTCATGCCCCTATGCTAGCGCAACGAGGTTGCGTTATTAACGAAACGGTGTTGTACTAAACGCCATGTCCGATTTCACCTGGTTCATCACTGGTTCGTCGCGTGGCTTCGGCCACGCCCTCGCCGAGGCGGCCCTCCGCCACGGCGATCGTGTCGCCGCCACCGCGCGCCGGCCCGAGCAGCTCGCCGATCTGGTCGCCTCGGGAGGCGCCGACCGCGTCGTCGCCCTCCCGCTCGACGTCACGGATGCCGCCGCGGCCGCGTCGGCGCTGGCCTCCGCCCGCGAGCACTTCGGCCGCATCGACGTCGTCGTCAACAACGCCGGATACGCCAACGTCGCGCCGATCGAGACCGGGCCGGCAGACGACTTCCGCGCTCAGTTCGAGACGAACTTCTGGGGCATCTATGCCGTCACCACGGCGGCGATCCCGCTGCTGCGCGCGCAGGGCGGCGGGCTCGTCGTGCAGTTCTCGTCCGTGGGCGGGCGCGTGGGCGGCTCGGCCGGCATCGGCTCCTACCAGGCGGCGAAGTTCGCCGTCGACGGTTTCAGCCGCGTCGTCGCCGCGGAGACCGCGCCCTTCGGAATCCGCGTGATGGTCGTCGAGCCGAGCGGCTTCGCGACCGACTGGGCCGGATCCTCGATGGCGGTCGGCGACATCCCGGCCGACTACGCGTCGACCGTCGGGGCGATGGGCGGCCTACGCGGCCGGGCCATGGCGGGGGATCCGTCCCGGGCGGCCGACATCCTCGTGCGCGTCGCACACGCCGAGCGGCAACCCTCCCATCTGCTGCTCGGGCGCACCGCCGCCACGATGGCGATCGCGTACTCCGAGCGGCAGCTGGAGGAGGCGATGGCCTGGCGCGACGTCAGCATCTCGGCGGACGCCGGGGAGGCGTTCCCGGTGCCGCTGCCGGTCGACCCCGTCGAGCCGTGAGTGGCGGACGGGCGCCTGCATCGACGGTTTACGACAGGGGTTGCGCCGAATGGCTAATGATATTAGCTTTACGGCTATGAACACTTCCATCGCTTCGCAGGTCCACTACCTGCAGCGCCCCGAGGGACGCGTCAGCTACACCGTCGAGGGCTCCGGCCCGCTCGTGGTCGCCGTCCCCGGGATGGGCGACCTCCGTTCCAGCTACCGGGAGCTCGTCGGCCCGCTGGTCCAGGCCGGCTACCGTGTGGCCGTCACCGACCTCCGTTCCCACGGGGACTCGGACACCGGGTTCCGCACCTTCGGCGACATCGCCACCGGTGAGGACCTGATCGCGTTGATCGACGAGCTCGGCGGCCCGGCCGTCGTCCTGGGCAACTCCATGGGCGCGGCGGCCGCCGCCTGGGCCGCGGCCGAGCGACCCGATGCGATCGCCGGGCTCGCGCTCTACGGGCCGCTCCTGCGGGACCCCGCGACGAGTCGCGTGACGGCGCTGTTCCAGAAGGCGCTGTTCGGTGTCGTGCTCGCCCGGCCGTGGGGAGCCGCCTTCTGGGCCGGCTACTACAAGAAGCCGCTGAATGCGGGCCGGCCGGCCCCGTGGCTCGACGAGCACGTCGCGGCCATCCGCGCCGGCCTGCGCGAGCCCGGCCGGCTCCGCGACTTCCGCCGGCTGGCCCTCCGGCTGACGCACTCCGTCGTGGAGCCGCGGCTGCCCGAGGTCCAGGCGCCGATGCTCGCGTTCGTCGGCGAGCTCGATCCCGACTTCCCCGACGCCGCGGCGGAGGCCGACTGGATCGAGTCGCTGGGCGCCCGCGTCGTCCGCGTCGCCGACGCCGCCCACTACCCGCACGCCCAGCGCCCCGACATCACCGTCCCCGCCACGCTGGAGTTCCTGCAGGAGCGGCGCGCGGCCGGATGGGGAGCCGGGCGTGCCTAGGGCCGGCCTGAGCCGCCCGGCCGTGACCGCGGTCGCCCTCGACCTCGTGGACGAGGGCGGGGTGGCCGGCTTCGACCGGCTCACCCTCGCCGCGGTCGCGTCGCGGGCGGGCGTCGCCGTCCCGAGCCTGTACAAGCACGTATCCTCCCTCGACGATCTGCGTCGCCTGGTCGCCACGGACGCTGTGGCCGAACTGACCCGGACGCTCGCGGCGGCCACCATCGGCAGGTCGGGCGCGGAGGCCGTGCGTGCGGCTGCTGTCGCCCTCCGTGGCTACGCGCGCGTGCATCCCGGGCGCTACGCGGCCACGCAGGTCGCTCCGCGCCTCGCCGACCCCGCCGACGCCGAGCTGGCGGCCCGCGCCGAGGAGACCCTGCAGGTGCTGTCCGCGGCCCTCCGCGCCTTCGGGTTGCCGGACGACGCGAACGTGGACGCCATCCGTATCCTGCGCAGCTCCCTCCACGGCTTCATCAGCCTGGAGCTGGGCGGCGGCTTCGGTCTCCCGGACGACCTCGACCGCACCTTCGACCGCCTGATCGACGGCATCGTCGCCGGGTTGGCGGGGCTCGCCGCACTGACCGTGCAGCCCGCCTCGTAAGCGCCCGCGCGACCGAGGTCGCCGGCGCAGGGGCCCCATCCCGTCGCTTCGCGCGTCGCGGAGCGACGAAGTGGGACCCCGGTGGGGCGGAGACGACGACAGCGGGCCGCGACGGAGGTCGCGGCCCGCTGTCGAGAGGAGCCGAGGAGGGCGGAGATCAGCCGCGCGCGCGGCGCGAGCCGAGCCCGCGGCTGGTGCTCGAGTTCACCAGATCGCCCATACGGATCGGGCCGCCGGAACGACGACCGTCGCCGCCGCGCGAGGGAGCCTGCTTCGCGGAACGCTCGCCGGAGTGGCGGTTGCCGTCCGAGACGGCGTCGCGACCGCGACCGCCGTGAGCACCACTCGCACCCTGGCCGCTGCGGCCCTGGCCGTTCTGGCCCTGGCCGTTCTGGCCCTGACCGCCCTGGCCCTGACCGCCCTGGCCGCCGCGCCGACGGCGGCCCTGGCCGGCCTGCTGCTGGCCGCCCTGCTGACCGTCGCGCTGGGTCGCGGCGTCGCCGGAGCCGGCACCGCGGCCGTCACGACGGCGTCCGCCACCGGTCGACTCCGCCACTGCCGCCTGGCCGCCGGAGCGCTGGCCGTCTCGGTTCTGACCGCCGCGGCCGCCGCGGCCGCCCGAACGGCCGCCGCCGGACGAGGCACCGCCCTGGCGGGAGCCGCCCTGGCGTCCACCGCCCTGCTGTCCGCCGCCCGTGGCCGCCGGGGCGGCGCTCGGGGCGACGCGCTCAGCCGGCTCGCCGACGAGCGCGGTGACGGCCGGGGAGTCCGCGGTGACCTTCTGCGGGGCGACGGTGATGGCCGCATTGCGCAGCAGGACCTTCACGTCGCCCGCCTGCTCCGTGAGCATCACCGTGACGACGTCACCGGCGCTGCCGGCGCGCGCGGTGCGGCCGGAGCGGTGCAGGTACGCCTTGTGCTCCGCCGGCGGGTCCACGTGGACCACGAGCTCCACGTCGTCCACGTGCACACCGCGCGCGGCGACGTCGGTGGCGACGAGCACGCGCACCTCGCCCGAGCCGAACGCGGCCAGGTTGCGGTCGCGCGCGGGCTGGGAGAGGTTGCCGTGCAGGTCGACGGACGGGATGCCCGACGACGTCAGCTGCTTGGCGAGGCGCTTGGCCTGGTGCTTGGTTCGGGTGAACAGGATGCGACGGCCGCGGCCCGAGGCGAGGGCCGTCACGAGGTCCTTCTTGGCGTCGGGGTCGCAAACCTCGAAGACGTGGTGGGTCATCGCCGCGACGTGGCTGGTGGCCTCGTCGACGGAGTGCATCGCCTCGTTCTGCAGGAACCGCTTCACGAGCTTGTCCACGCCGTTGTCGAGCGTGGCGGAGAAGAGCATGCGCTGACCGCCGGACGGCGTCTTGTCCATGATGCGCGTGACGACGGGGAGGAAGCCGAGGTCGGCCATGTGGTCGGCCTCGTCGAGGACGGTGATCTCGATCCGGTCGAGGGAGATCTCGCCCTGCTTCATCAGGTCGTCGAGGCGGCCGGGGCAGGCGACGACGATGTCGACGCCGGCGCGCAGGGCCGCGACCTGGCGGCTCTGCGAGACGCCGCCGAAGATCGTGGTGATCGCCAGTCCGGCCGAGTCGGCCAGCGGCTTGAGGGTCGCCGCGATCTGGGTGGCCAGCTCACGGGTCGGGGCGAGCACGAGGCCGCGAGGCCGGCTGCTGCGGCCGCGGCTCGGCGCGCCGTGGGAGAGGCGGGCGACGAGCGGCAGGCTGAACGCGATGGTCTTGCCGGAGCCGGTCTTGCCACGGCCGAGCACGTCGCGGCCGGAGAGGGTGTCGGGGAGGGTGTCGGCCTGGATCGGGAAGGCCTCGGTCTTGCCGTCGGCCGCGAGGACGGCGACGAGAGGAGCGGGCACGCCGAGGTCGGCGAAGGTCGTGGTGGTCACTGGTGCCTTTCGGGCATAAGGCCCCGGCGCGGGTGTTCTCGGACGCACGGGACGAAAAGGGCGAAGGTGCGGGATGCACGTTTCGTTCGCCGTGAGAAAGTGGCGCAGGCGGGGCGGGGCCCGTCGCTCGCGCGGTGCGTTCTACGACGCAGGAGCCGTCGGATGGCTCGCAGTCCTCCCAGCATACAGTGCCTTGCTGTGAGCGCAGTCCCGGGTGGAGGTCGTAGACTTTCGGCCCGGAATCGAGAGGCGGTCATCGGGTGCACGAATCGGAGCTCGATCGCGAACGCGCGGTCGTCGACGGCCTGTACGAGCGGCTGGACATCCTCCGTGCCGAGACGGCGGAACGTCTGAGCCGGGTCCGCCGGGAATCCGTGGGCAGCAACCACCAGGCACGCAGCGAGCGGGACGCGTTCGCCCGGCTCTATGAGGATCAACTCACCCAGCTGCGCGATGTGGACGCCCGCCTCGTCTTCGGCCGGCTGCTGCTGGAGGAGCCGGCCGGCGACTCGCCCCACCGGTACATCGGCCGGATCGGCCTGCGCGACGACGACCAGCGTTCGCTGCTGGTCGACTGGCGCGCGCAGCAGGCGAGCGCCTTCTACCAGGCGACGGCGAGCGAGCGGATGGGCGTCCGTGCCCGGCGCCACCTCACGATGACCGGCCGTCAGGTGGTGCGCATCGACGACGAGGTCTTCGACGAGGCGCTGCTGTCCGGTGACCGGGCCTCCGGTGAGACGGTGCAGGGGGAGGGGGCGCTCCTCGCCGCCCTCTCCGCGCAGCGCACCGGCCGGATGGGCGACATCGTCGCGACCATCCAGGCCGAGCAGGACCGCATCATCCGTTCCGATCTGCGCGGCGCGCTCGTCGTGCAGGGCGGGCCTGGCACGGGCAAGACCGCCGTCGCGCTCCACCGCGCGGCGTACCTGCTGTACGCGAACCGGCAGCGACTGGGGTCGTCCGGCGTGCTCGTCGTCGGGCCGTCGACCGCGTTCCTGCGCTACATCGAGGCCGTGCTGCCCTCGCTGGGGGAGACCGGCGTCGTGCTCCAGACGCTCGGCGAGCTCTTCCCCGGGGTGGCGGCGACCAGCGACGATGCTCCGGAGGCGGCCCGGCTGAAGGGTGCTGCGCAGATGGCCCGGCTGCTCTCGCGGGCGGTGCGGTCGAGGCAGAAGGCGCCGGCCGAGGAGCAGACGGTCGTGGTGGACAACGAGCGCCTCGTCGTCCCGCCGGACCTCATCCAGCGGGCCATCGCCAAGGCCCAGCGCACAGGCAAGCCGCACAATCTCGCGCGGGTCACGTTCGTCAAGCAGGCGCTCGCCGAGCTGACCGACCGGCTCGCCGCCCAGCTGCGGGCATCCGGCTCCACGATCGACGACGCCGATCTGAAGGTGCTGCGGGAGGACCTCCGCACCTCCTACGATATCCGGGTGCTGCTCAACACCGCGTGGCTGCCGCTCACCCCGCAGAAGCTCCTGCAGGACCTCTACGCCCGTCCCGCGTGGCTGGCCGAGCTCACGCCGCGCTGGACGGAGGGTCAGCGTGCGGCGCTGCACCGCGATCGTTCGGCGCCGTTCACCGTCTCGGACGTGCCGCTGCTGGACGAGGCGGCGGAGCTGCTCGGGGACTTCCCCGGCAAGCCGGACACCGGTTCGCGCGAGCGGGACAGGCAGCGCAAGCGCGACCTCGAGAACGCGAAGGCCGCCATCCGGAACATGGGCGTGGAAGGTCTCGTCAGCGCCGAGCAGTTGGCCGACGGGTTCGCCGAGCGGGAGGACCGGGGCACCACCGCCGAGCGCGCGGCGTCGGACCGCACCTGGACCTACGGTCATGTGGTCGTCGACGAGGCGCAGGAGCTCTCGCCGATGCAGTGGCGGGTGCTCGTCCGCCGGTGTCCCATGAAGTCGTTCACGATCGTCGGCGACGTCGCACAGGTCTCCTCGCCGGCCGGAGCGACCAGCTGGGCGGACGCGCTCCAGCCGTACTTCAAGGACGCCTGGCGCTTGGAGGAGCTCACCGTCAACTACCGCACGCCCGCCCAGATCGCCGGCGAGGCGGAGCGGATGGCCCAGATCGCCGGTCTGCCGATCACCCCCACGCGCTCCGTCCGCGAGGGCGACTGGCCCATCCGCCGGGTGAGCGCGACCGGTCCCGACCTGGCCGCGGCCGTCGTCGCGGCCGTCGAGCACGACCGCGCCATCGATGCCGAGGGCACGCTCGCGGTCATCGTCCCGGTGCGTGAGGTGGAGGGCGTGGCCGCCGCCGTCGCCGAGCACTACGGCGACCGTGTCGGCCGGGGCGCGGCAGGGCTGACGCGCCCGATCGCGGTGCTCAGCGGCTACGAGGCCAAGGGGCTGGAGTTCGACGCGGTCGTGCTCGCCGACCCGGACGGGCTGGCGGGGGAGTCCCCGCGCGGGGCGGCCACCCTGTACGTCGCGATGACACGGCCGACGCAGCGGCTCACCCTCGTCGGACGCGAGTCCGCCGGCTAGCCGGCGCCACAGGCCGCCGTTCCGCCAGGAGCGTTCCGCCAGCAGCGCTAGGCGCCGGCTTCGACAGAGCTGCCCGCGTACCGCTCCCCGACGGGGACCTCGGTCGCCAGCGTGTTGCCGGCCTGCGCGAGCGGGCAGGCCCAGGCCGGATCGTAGGCGCACGACGGGTTGTAGGCGAAGTTGAAGTCGAGGACGATGGTCGCGTCGCCGCCATCCCAGTCGAGCCCGAGTTCGGCGCCCTTGATGCTGTCGATCAGATAGCGTCCGCCGCCGTAGGTGCCGCCGGGGCGCCCGGCCAGGGCGTCCTTCACCGGGACGAAGATCCCGCCGCCGTAGGAGGAGAGCCGCCAGACATCGAGGGTGCCCGCGAGCGGGACGCGCACGGTGCCCAGGAGCTCGAACGGGACGATGCCATCGGTCCCCGTCTCCACGTCCATCCGGCGAGGTTCCGCGGGCGCGTGGACCGCCAGCTCGAACCGCCACTCCGGGTCGTACGTGGCGACCGGCAGTCCGGTGAACCGCGCCCGGTCCTCCGGCAGCAGCGGGGAGGCGGGATGCGACGAGAACAGCTCGTCCCGGCACGAGACCCAATGCGCGTGCGCGGCCGCCGGGTCGGAACCGGCCAGGCGGCGGACGGAGGCGTAGAGCGCGAACACCCGGCGGCGCCAGTCGGCGGTCTGCGCGGCCGTGACGGAGGCCGGCACGGGGCGCGACTCCCCGGCTCCTGCTGCGGGCTGGTCCTCCACGGTGCTCATCGTGCCTCCTCGGTTCGGCCGGCCTCACCGGCCTCGTACGTCACGCTACCGCGCTCGGGGTCGCGTTCGGGGTCGTACGCCCAGGTGGGTGCCAGCCGCCGCAGCCGGTGGCCACGCCACTGCCAGAACGCCCACAGGGTGTACCAGGCGACCGGTGTCAGCACGCCCGCGCGGACGATCAGCTGGTCGCGGTAGAGGGTGCGCACGCGCCCGTCCAGTCCCGGGCCGGCCGGGTCCGGTGCGATCGCCATCCGATGGTCCAGCCGCGGGAGCGCCGACAGTGCGCCTCCCGTCCCTCCTCCGCTGTCCCGCAGGATGCGGGTCTCGGACTCGCCCGCGCCGACGGGTCGCAGGGTGTCGAGCCGGATCGCCTGGGTCCCGACCGTGAACGCACCGAGCGCCCGCACCCGCACCCGGTGCTCGCCGTCGCCCCAGACGGTCGGGAACACGGCGTCGCCGTCGGGCTGGAAGTCCAGCCAGGGCAGAGCGACCTCGCGGAAGGCGGTCGGGCTCTGCAGGGCGCGCCAGGCGGCGTCCGGATTGCAGTCGAGGAAGAGCTTGAGCAGCACGCGCATGACCCCAGTGTCGCCCCGGAACCGCCGGTGCGGACCGACTTCCCGGCGCATTCCCGCCTGCGCCTGGTCGGCGGTGTCGGCGGGATGCGCTACAACGGGAGCATGGCGATCCGCTATTGGCTGGGCGTGGTGCAGCGCGACCACGTGCTCCGTGGCGTCGCGGGAGGGTTCGCGCAGGTGAACCACGGTGCCCGCGGCCCGCTGGAGTCGATGGGCCCGGCCGACGGCTTCGTCTACTACTCACCGAAGACGACGTACCCGGACGGCGAGCCGCTCAAGGAGTTCACCGCCGTCGGCCGGATCGCCGACGGCGAGGCGTTCCAGGTGACCCAGGGGGAGTCCATGCGCGGCCCGGCCGCTGACTTCCGGCCGTGGCGGCGGCGCGTCGAGTGGGATCATGACGCGGTCCCGACACCGATCCGTCCGCTGCTGCCGTCGCTCGACTTCACCCGGGACAACCGCGACTGGGGGTACCAGCTGCGCCGCGGGGTGATCGAGATCACGCGCCACGACTTCGAGCTGATCCGTCGGCAGATGCGGCCGTCACCCGGCGAAACACAGCGGGGGCGCCTCTCCGGTCGCACTACGATGGCCCGGTGACCGAGCCGAGCGCCCTCCCGACCACGACCGCCTCCGACGTCTCCGCCGCGCACCGCCAGGCGAAGTACCAGGTGCGGTTCGACTGGGCCGCCGACGGCGCCCGGGCGATCGCCGGCGACGCCGACGTCGTGATCTGGGTGGACGCGATCGGCGTGTCCGCGATCGCTGCTCCGCCGCCCGCCCTCGCCGCGATCCCGGGCCGGGGTGCCGTCGTCGCGGCCGGCCTCGCCTCCGCCGCCGCCGTCGCCTCCTGGGCGCTCGCGGAGCAGGTGCGCCTCGGCCGCCGCGCGATGATCTCGGTCGTCGCGGCGGGAGGCACGACCGCGAGCGGGGGAACCCGATTCGCGGTGGAGGACCTGCTGGCCGCCGGTGCGGTGATCGACGCGCTCGCCGCGCTCGGAATCGACTACAGCTCGCCGGAGGCCGCCGCCGCGTGTGCCGCATTCACGGGCCTGCGCGGCGCCGTCGCGCACCTGCTCACGGCCTCCGTGTCCGGTCAGGAACTCGTGGCGGCCGGCGTCGCCACGGCCGAGATCGCGCCCGCGGGCCGCCTCGGAACGGTCGACACGGTCGGGGTGCTGCGCGGTCCCGCCGAGTGAGGGGTCGCCTCCCGGTCGACGGGAGTACCCTCGCGGAATGATCGGGCCGCACCGCGCGTTCCGCACTGCGAGGAGGTTGCATCATGAAAGCAGTCTTGAACGACACCGTGATCGCCGAAGCTCCCGAGGAGGAGCTCATCCGCATCGAGGGCAACTGGTACTTCCCGCCCGCGAGCGTGAACACGGACTACCTGGTCGAGAGCGCGACGCCGTACACCTGTCCCTGGAAGGGCGAGTGCCAGTACTTCTCCGTGAAGGATGGCGACACGCTCCTGCAGGACCGTGCCTGGGCTTATCCCACCCCGTACCCGAGCGCGTTCGATCGCGTCGGCAAGGATTTCAGCGGCTACGTCGCCTTCTGGAAGGACGTGCAGGTCGTCGAGTGATCGGCGCCTGACCAGGGGACCGGCGGTGGGCTGCAGCCCACCACCGGTCCCCCTTTTTGAGGACTGACACCCGAAATGGGGTACAGCTTCGGCTTTCCTGTGAGCGGTCGATGACGATAGGAATGAATAACGGAGGTACTCCTGGGACCCGACCGAGGAGTCGCCGATACGGGGGCTCACCCGACGCTGCCCCTGATCGGTGTTGCCCGAGCCTCCGTGTACCCGAATCGCTGGTCCCGTGCTCCGACGTGTCTTTCTGCATGCCCGAAACCCGTTCACAACCCGCTCCACGGCTCGACACCGTGGTCGCTCCCAGGCTCGACGAGCCCCCTCGCTGAAGGCCGCGGGGTTCGTCGCCGCCGGTCTCGCGCTGGCCCTCGTGGGCGGCGGGATGGTCGCCACGCCGGCTCTCGCCGCGACCGCGTCGCTCACCGTCGACAAGAAGGTCGACGGCAAGGAGGCGACGACGATCGTGCCGGGCGCCGAGTTCACCTACACGATCATGGTGGGCTGCGACGACAACGACTGCACCGGTGCGACGCTCACCGACCCGCTGCCGGCGCAGTTCGCCGGCTTCCCCATCGTCAGCTCCGCCGTGACCCCGGCGTCGAAGCCGGCGACGGCCACGTTCTCCGGCTGCGACACCACGGTCACCGCGAACTGCAGCCTGACGGTGAAGTTCGAGGACGTCCTCCCCAGCGGCGGCACCGGCATCCGTGCGGGCGACACCTACCGCGTCGTGCTCACGCTCAAGGCGCCGCAGGATCTGACGCCCGCCTGGCCGTCCAACGGCGTCGCGATCACCAACACCGCCCGCGGAACCTCGGAGACGACCGACCCGGTGACCAACAGCGCCGACGTGACGGTCGACATCGCGACCAAGGTCGACGTCTCGGTCGCCAAGACCTGGACCCCCGCCACCCAGCAGTTCCAGCCGGGCGCCGTCTCGACGGTCTCGCTCACGACCGGGAACACCTCCAACGTCCCGGCCACCACGCTCGTCCTGCAGGACCCGGTCTCCGCGAACGACGGCGCGACCGCACTCGACGCGGGCAACCCGTTCGCGCTGGTCGACTTCTCCGGCTTCGGCGGCACGACCCTCCCGCAGGGCGCCGCCACCGTGCAGGTCTCGGCCTACGCCTTCGACAGCGGCACCGGGAAGTGGGCCTGGACGACCGGCCCGCCCGCGGCCACCGCAGCCCTCCCCGCCGGCGTCTCTCCGGGCGATGTCGGGGGCCTCCGCTTCACCTTCGCCTCTGCCGACGGCGCGCAGATCGCCGCGGGCGGAGCCGCCGGCTCGGTCGGCGTGCTCGTCGCCCAGCGCAGCACCAACCGGGTCACCGGCAGCGGTCTCGTCACCGGCGCCAGCACCACGAACACCGTCTCGAGCACCGTGACGGTTCCCGGCCAGGATCCCGTCACGAAGACGGCCTCGGCCCCGTATGCGATCGGCGGTCTCACCGTCGCGGTCGTCGCGGGCAAGACCATCGACCCGGCGCGCATCCCGGGCGGCGCGACCGCCACGGCACGCATCAGCGGGAAGAACACCTCGAACGGCACCGTCGACACCCTCACCCTGAGCGACCTCGACTACTTCACGGACACGCTCGGCTTCGGCGGGTTCGCCGCGCCGATCTCCTACCCGGCGGGGGCGACCGGAGCGACCATCACCTGGCACGCCTCGGACGGCCAGACGATCTCCGTCCCCGTCGCCGATCAGAGCACCCCGGCGGTTCCGCCGCTCGGCACGGGTGCGCACCTCACCGGGTTCGAACTGACCTACACCGGGGCGATCGCCGCGTCCGCGCAGGCAGACGCGACCTTCTTGATCGCCCCCAGCCTGGACTTCGCCTCGCCCACGAGCCCGAAGAACGCCCCGAACACCGTCGCGGTCTCGGCGACCAACGGCGCCGGGACGGCGACGAAGTCCGCCACCGCGCCGCTGGCGGTCTACGAGCCCGACATCAAGCTCGCCATCAGCAAGTCGATCACTCCGAGCGCGCCGGTCTCACCGGGTTCGACCGTCGTCGCTCAGCTGCCCACCACGACCTCCACCGATTCGGCGTACGTGCGGCCCGACACCATCGTGGTCGAGGACGTGTGGCGCCCGGGGACGGCGGACGACTTCTTCAACGCCTTCGACCCGATCGCGATCGCCGCCACCCAGGTGCCGCTCGGCTCCACCATGACCGTCCAGTACACCACCGACGGGACGACCTGGCAGACCCTCACCATCGTCGACGCCCGCAGCCAGGCCCAGGTCTACCGCGGAAACCTCCCGGCGGAGCTGAAGGGGTCCATCACCGGCCTCCGGTTCACCTTCCAGAACCCGTCCGGCTTCGCGCAGGGGACCACGGTGCGCCCCGCGATCACCGCCCAGGCCCGCGCCGACCTGCGTTCGGGGGACGGCCCCACCTCGGTGGCGGACAAGGCCGCCTCCAGCTACACGAACCTCGGCACCGCCACAGCCTCCGGAGTGGTGGGCGGTGAGCGCATCGACGCCGATCCCGTGACCGCGACCGCGACCGGCCGTATCCAGAGCACGTCCGGGCAGGGCACGCTCGGTGCGGCCAAGAAGTGGACCAAGCCGGATCTGACCGGCGACGTCACCGAGCTCGACTCGCAGTCGGGGCAGAAGGCTGGCACCGTCCTCTCCTGGGGCGTGACGACCACGGGCTACAGCAGGATCGAGATCGTCGACCCCGCCAGCGTCGGGGGCGGCATCTCGCCGGTCTTCCAGGCGTTCGACCTGCTCCAGGTCTCGCCGATGTCGTACACCTCCCAGCCGCTGCTGCGCTGGGACTCGGTCACGGCCGTCCAGCTCTACCGGTCGGGCGTCTGGCAGACGGTCACCGCCCCGACGGGCGGATGGATGACGGCGACCGGATTCGCCGGATACACGCTGTCGCCGCAGGAGACCGCGGACACGACCGGTGTGCGCTTCGTGGTCGAGCCCAACGACGCCGCCAGGGCCACGACCACGGACCCGACCGCACCGCCCGTCGGCTCCGGCATCGCGACCGTGCCGTTCGGCCAGTCGCGCGCCTTCGGCCTCGTCTGGCAGCTGCGCAACGTGCAGCGCGACGTCGTCGACCCGGCGCACCCGTGGGTGACCGCGGGCTCGGTGCAGAACACGGTCGGAGTGACGGGTGTCCTCGACGGCGACGTCGTCGGCCCGGTCACCGGCGAGGACACGGTCGTGCTGCTGGACCAGCCGCCGCTCGTCTCGCTCGACAAGACCAGCTCGCGCTCCACCATCGTCGTCCCGCACCTCGGCGACGTCGACCCGGCGGCCTACCCGACGAACTCCTTCACCCTCACGGCGAAGAACCAGTCGACCGCGCGCGCCTCGTACATCCGGGTGACCGATCCGTCGCCGTGCTCGGCCGGGCAGGAAGGCTCCTGCCTGTCGGCCGCCACGGACTGGGCGGCGGATCCGTTCGCCGGAGCGACCTACACGGCCGCGAACACCTTCGAGCGCTTCGACCTGACCCGCATCGTCTCCACGGCTCCGGCCGATCAGGTGGACGTCGACGCCACGAAGGTCACGCTCTGGCACCGTGCCGCCGACGGGACGACCAGCGTCAGCGTCGTGTCGCTGCGCACCGCGACCGGGTACGCCGCCGCCGACCTCGCCGACGTGGTGGGTGTCAGCGTCGTCTACCAGGGCGCCTCGCCGCAGACGACCGGCGGGACCATCGAGTCCGGCACCTCCCTGGTGCTGACGCTCGAGACCCGCGTCCGTGCCACCGTGCGCAGCGGGACCGCCGCGGTGACCGCCGCGACGGTGGACAACCACGCCTTCGCCCAGGGCTACGACCCGGTCCTGTTCCCCTCCGGCCAGGGTTCGCAGCCCAGTGACGCGGACGACGCGACCGTCGCGCTGACGACGGCCGTGCTCGACGTGACGGCGGCGAAGTCCATCTCGCCGACCTCGCTGCTCGAGCGCGACCGGCACGCCCCTGTCGCGGTGACGCTCACCGCCACGCAGGGCGCGTCCACGGCGGCGACCCAGCAGGTGACCATCACGGACGACGACGCCGACTTCTGGAACGCGTTCGCGCTGACCGGTCTGGCGCCGTCGGATGTGACCCTGCCCGCGGGAGCCGACCAGGTCCGCGTCGACGTGAAGACGGACGGCGGCTCCACCTGGATCGCCGGCGTGCCGAGCGCGACCGCATCGCTCCCCACGGCGGCGGTCGGCAGCATCACCGGCATCCGGTTCGTGTTCTCCCGCGCCGACGGCGGCCTCCTGAGCCGAACGGCGGTCCCCGGCACCTACACGGCGCGTGCCGTGCTGCATGTCGGCCTGCTCGACACCGCCCGTGACGGCTCGGCCATCGCCTTCCCGTCGCGCGTCGACGACACCGTGCAGACGCTGACGCACCGCTCCGACGACCCCGTCGTCTACGCGGACAAGACGGCCTCCGCCGACGCCGGCATCCGCCTCGACCCCGGCACGTTCTCGCTCGACGTCGCCAAGGCGCCGCAGGACAACGTGCACACGGTCAGCGTGGGCGACACGGTGCCCTGGACGATCACGTTCGCCAACACCGGCACCGGCTACCTGGACGTGACGCGTCTGACGGACACGCTGCCCACGGCGCTCGCCTGGGACGGCGAGAAGCCGACGTACGCCACGAGCGCGGGCGGCAGCCTGTCGACGTCGCCGACCTTCTCGGCGGACACCGCGTCCGGCACGCTGACGCTGACCTGGCCGACGGGCGCGTCCCGGATGGCGCCGGGCGAGCGGTTCACGGTCACCCTGGGCCTCGTCCTCGAGCCGGGGCTGAAGGACACCGATCGCGCCACCAACCGCTTCACCGTCTCGACCGCGCAGTCCCTCGCCACCTGTACGAACCAGTCCGGCAACGGCCAGGGCGTGCTCACCAGTCTCCCGGCGACGGAGTGCGGCTCCAGCAACTACGTGCAGCCCGTCACCGGGCCGTCCCTCTTCACGACGAACGGCGTGAAGGGCGATGTCACCGGCTCGGTGAAGCGCGGCGCGGTCAACCTGACCGACCCCTCCGCGACCTGCACGGTCGACAAGTACGGCTACTACACGAGCCCGTGCGCGGCGAACACCGTCGTCGGCGGGACCGACGAGTGGCGCCTCGGCGCCGTGAACAGCGGCACCGTGCCGTACACGTCCCTCACGCTCGTCGAGCCGCTGCCCACCCCGGGCGACCGGATGCTCGCCACGGGCGCCGGACGCGGGTCCACCTACCGTCCCGTCTTCGCCGGGATCGACAGCCTGGCGACGTCGGCCCCGGCCGGCACGACCGTGACCGTCGAGGTGACGACCGCCGATTCGCCAGAGGTCTGCGTCGGCACCGGTGCCACGGCCTGGCCGAGCGACCCCACCTGCTCGGCCCACCCCGACGCGTCCGGCTGGACGAACGCCGCCGGATACACCGGCGACTGGGCTGCGGTGACCGGAATCCGGGTGACGCTCGACTTCACGACCACGGCCGACGGGCAGCTGCCCGCCGGCGGCGCGATCGCGGTCACCTACCGGACGATCGACCGGCCGGCCACGGCCGCCGATCCGACCGGTGCCCCCGTGTCGATCGACGCAGGCACCTCGGTCGCGTGGAACCAGTTCGGGGCGACCGCCACGCTGAGCGGAGGCATTGGCACGATCCGGCGCGCCCCCGTCAAGGCGGGTGTGACCCTGGCCACGGGTCCCCTCCGTGTCGACAAGGTGCTCGCCGGTGCCGCTGCTGCCACGGCCCCGGAGGAGTTCACGGCCGACATCGAGTGCACCGTCGCCGGCGCGCCCGTCGACCTCGGCGCCGCGGCGCACACCGTCCTCTCCCGGTCGACCGGGCTGACGGCGCGGATCGACGGCATCCCCGTCGGCTCCCGCTGCGTCGTGACCGAGGCCGGCGACGACGGCAGCTACGGCGAGGCGGCGCGGTCGGTGGACAACGGCACGATCGACGTCGACTCCGCCGCCGTGGACGGCGACGTGCCGACGGCTCAGATCGCGACCATCACCAACACGTTCGAATACGGGCGACTGGAGATCACGAAGACCGCCTCGACCGCGATCGCGGGGATGAACGCGCCGGTGACGTACACCATCACCGTCACGAACATCGGGTCGATCGACGCCACGGCGTTCTCCGCCTCCGATCAGTTGCCGGCCGGTGCGACCTTCGTGTCCGCCGACCAGGGCGGCGTGCTGAAGGACGGCGTGGTCACCTGGCCGATCGCGAAGCTGCGGAAGGGGGCGTCCATCGACCTGCATGTGGTGCTGACCTACGCGGCCGAGGGCTATCCCGTCAACCACGCGAAGGTGACGGTGCCGCCGGTCGGGCCGTGGCAGCCTCCGCAGGTCGACAACGCCTGCACCGACGACGGATCCGCGGCCTGCTCGCAGATCTACGTCGACCCGCCGGTCCCCGCCACGCCCGGGACGCTGGCCTCGACAGGCTCCACCGGCGACGTCCTGCTCGTCGTCCTGTGGGCGGGCGTCCTGGCGCTCGTCGGCGCCGCCCTGGTCGGGTGGAGGCGCCGCCGGGCCTGAGCCCGGCACCAGGCCCGGCGCGGGTCGGGGGTCTACCATGATCCCCGACCCGCCCCGGAGGGCCCCCTCCGGTTCGGAGAGGAGGCCACGATGCCCCGCGAACGGTCTGCTCGTGCCGCCGTCGTCGCCGTCGCGCTCGTCGCGCTCGTGACCCTCGTCGGGTGCACTCCCGGCTCCCCGCCGTCGTCGTCGGCTCCCGTGTCCCCGCCGGCCGCACAGCCGCGCCCGACCGGCACGTCGTCGCCCGTGACGGCGGTGCCGCTCCGGCCGGCCGGCGACGCGACCGTGCTGGAGACCGGGCTCGTGGCGCCGTGGTCGGTCGTCCCACTCCCGAGCGGCGCGGCCCTGATCAGCGAACGCGACTCCGGGCTGGTGCGGGAGCGCCTGCCGCAGGGCGGCCTGCGCGATGTCGGCACGGTGCCGGGTGTCGTCCACGCGGGCGAGGGCGGACTGCTCGGCCTCGCGGTGCCGCCCGGTCCGGCCCCGGCGCACCTCTATGCCTACGAGACGACCGCGCAGGACAATCGAGTCGTGCGGATGCCCCTCGACGGGGTCCCGGGCGACTACACGCTCGGCACATCCGAGACCGTCGTCTCGGGGCTGCCGAAGGGCACCAACCACAACGGCGGCCGGATCGCCTTCGGACCGGACGGGATGCTGTACGTCACCGTCGGCGACGCCGGGACCACATCGAACGCCCAGGACCTCGCGTCGTTGGGCGGCAAGATCCTCCGGGTGTCGCCGGACGGCCGGGTGCCCGGCGACAACCCGTTCCCCGGGTCGCCGGTGTGGAGCTACGGCCATCGCAACCCGCAGGGGATCGGGTGGGACGCGCACGGCACGATGTGGGCGAGCGAGTTCGGCCAGAACACTTGGGACGAGCTCAACATCATCCGCCCGGGTGCCGACTACGGCTGGCCGGTGGTCGAAGGCATCGGCAGCGACCCGGCGTACACCGACCCGGTGCAGCAGTGGCGCACCTCCGACGCGAGTCCGAGCGGGCTGGCCGTCGTCGGGGACACGATCTTCATCGCCGCGCTGCGCGGCGAGCGTCTCTGGACGGTGTGGTCGACGGCGGGTGGTGCGCCCGTGACGGCGGAGGCGTTCCTCGACGGGACGTACGGTCGCCTCCGTGACGTGGTGGCCCGCGGGGACCGGCTCTGGGTGCTGACGAACAACACGGACGGGCGCGGCGATCCGCGCTCCGGGGACGATCGGCTGCTGGAGGTGACGCTCGCGCCTGCGGACCCGGCGCGCCTCCCGGGCTGAACCCGCGCGGTCGTGGCCCGGTGACCGGCCGTGCGGCAGGTAGTCTGGATGCCGAACCGCACGATTCGGGAGCAGAACCCTGAACATCATCCTCGGATACGATCCGTCCACCTTGCGCGAGCGCGTCGACTTGCGCGCTGCCGGCGACCGGTTGGACGAGCTCGGCAACCTGCGCAGCATGAGCGCGCTCAACGAGAAGACCGTTCTGCTGCGCCTGCTCGACCGTCTCGACGAAGCCCTGACCATCGGCACGGAGGCCGTGCGCCAGGCCCGCTTCACCGGCGACCGCGAGCAGTTGATCGGGGCGCGCATCCGTCGCGCCCAGGTGCTCCAGTACCTCGGCAAGTACGACGAGGCCGTCGTCGAGCTCAGCGACTGTGTGATGGAGGCCCGCGGGCGTGAGTGGACGGCTCTGGAGGCGTTCGCGATCCAGAGCCGGGGCAAGGTCTACTTCGACATGAAGGACTACGACAACGCCCTCTCCGACATGACCGCCGCCGTCTTCCTGCGCGAGAAGCTCGGGGCGTCGCCCGCTGAGATCGAGGGCGCCCTCACGGCCGTCGCGGTGGTGCAGTCCCTCTCCGAGGCTCAGCACGCCGAGGGCGGCGACCGCGCGGAATGACGGACCCCGTCTCGCGGGCGTGCTCTGGAACGCTCGCGCCCGCCCGCGTAGGATGCGGGGCATGACCGGACGCACCGCCTCCCGCGCCGCCCGGACGCGCGTGCTCACGCTGGAGGCGAGGCACTGATGGCGGAGCTGGACCGCGTGCGACACTGGGCCGATGCTCTGATCGCCCTCCACCTCGACCCGGCCGTGTGGACCTTCGGCTTCGACAACGCCAAGACCCGGGCCGGGCTGTGCAACTACACGACGAAGACGATCACCGTGTCGCGCTATCTGGCGACCCGCTACGACGACGACGAGATCCACCAGGTGCTGCTGCACGAGGTCGCCCACGCGCTGGCGGGCTCGCGGGCCGGGCACGGTCCGCGCTGGCGGGCGATCGCGATCGACCTCGGCTACGAGGGCAAACGACTGCACGGCGGCGCCATCGCGGACGACCTGGCGCCCTGGGTCGGCACGTGCCCCAACGGCCACACGCACTACCGGTACCGCAAGCCCGCACGGGCATTGGCCTGCGGGGCGTGCAGCCGGCGCTTCGACGCCGCGAACCTCATCTCGTGGCAGCACCGTGAGGTGACGTCGGCCCAGCGCCGCACGGCCGCGGCCGCCGCGCGCGAAGCCGACGGCGCCGAGACGCGGGCGCTGCGCTAGCCGTCGCGCCGGTCAGGCCGACTGGGCCGCCAGCCGTTCATCGAGCCCGGCGCGCACCACGGGCCATTCCTCGCTGAGGATCGAGTAGACGGCGGTATCGCGCCAACTGCCGTCGGCGCGCGGCTGCGTGTGCCGGAGCACGCCCTCGAACTGCGCGCCCAGACGGAGGATCGCCGCACGGGAGCGCTCGTTGAGCACATCCGCCTGCAGCTTGATCCGCTCGAAACCGTGGTCGAACGCCGCACCGAGCAGCAGACGCTTGGTCTCCGCGTTCACCCGGGTGCCCCAGACCTCGGGGGCGTAGGCGGTCCAGCCGATGTGGGCGGAGCCGTTCGCGAGGTCGAAGTCGCCCAGCGTGGTCGTCCCCACGATCCGGTCGCCGTCGCGCAGGGTCACCGCGGTCACGTTGCCGCTGTCCCAGGCGAGGTAGCGGAGGACGAACGCGCGCCACTCCTCGTAGGTGTCGCGGTACGCGGCCGGGCCTCCGCCCCACCCGCCGGCGAAGACCTCGGGGCGCCCGATGGCGTCGAAGAGGTCCGGGAGGTCGTCGAGCGTGAGCGCGCGGAGGCGGACGGTGGCTCCTTCGAGCGCGGCGGCGGGATCGGGGCGGGTCGCGGTCATCCCGTCAGTATCGCAGCCGATCGGGCGGATGCGCCGTCCCGGCGCCGGCTCCCGGGTGCGATAGCCTGCTGGAGATCCGTCTGAGCGGGTGCCTCACATGTAACCGGATATATTGGTTACATGGCCACCGACTCCCTCCTCCCCCGCGGCACCGGACAGTGGATGGAGGACGCGGACGGCCCGCGCTGGTGGTTCGACTCCGGGTCCCTCGCTCTCGATTTCGCCTACACCGGCGGTCTCGACCGTCCCGACGCGTCCCAGCCGGTGAGCGATTCCGCCGGTCTCAACGAGTGGCTCGTCGACCGCTTCCCCGAGGTGGCCCCCACGGCCGGCGAGCGCGAGTTCCGCGACGCCTCCGCCCTGCGCTCCGCGATCGGCCGCCTCGCGCGGCACGCCAGCCGGGGCGAGGCGCTCGCGCCGGACGACGTGGACGTCGTCAACCTCTTCGCCGCCACGCCGGACATCCCTCCCGTCCTTCCGGGCGGCGGACGGCAGGCCGGCCGCACCAACGCGCGGCCGCATCAGGCGCTGGGCTCCGTCGCGCGCGACGCGGTGCGCCTCTTCGGTCCCGGGGCGGACGGCCGCATCCGCGAGTGCTCGGCGGACGACTGCGAGCTGGTCTACCTGGACACGTCGCGTAGCGGCAACCGACGCTGGTGCTCCATGCAGCGGTGCGGCAACCGGGCCAAGGTCCGCGCCCATCGTGCCCGCGCCGGAGCCCGCACGGCACGATAGCCGCGCCGCGACGGGTACGCCGTGCTCGACGGGCACGCCGTGATCGATGGGTACGCCGTGATCGACGGGTACGCCGTGATCGACCGGCACGCCACAATAGGGGGATGGCACGCTCCGTCGACCTGAACTGCGACCTCGGCGAGTCCTTCGGCGCCTGGACGATGGGGGACGACGACGCGCTGCTGCGGATCGTCACCAGCGCGAACGTCGCCTGCGGATTCCACGCGGGCGATCCCGCGACCATGCTCGCCACCTGCCGCACCGCTGCCGCCCGCGACGTGGCCGTCGGCGCGCACGTCTCCTATCGCGACTTGGCGGGGTTCGGTCGCCGCGCGATGGACGTCGCGCCCGACGACCTCCGGGCGGAGACGCTCTACCAGCTCTCCGCGCTCACCGGCATCGCCCGCGTCGCCGGCGCCCGGGTGGCGTACGTGAAGCCGCACGGCGCGCTCTACAACCGCATCGTCCACGACACCGCGCAGGCGCGCGCGGTGGCCCGGGCGGTCGCCGCCTTCGACCCGGCGCTCGCGCTGCTCGGGCTGGCCGGGTCCGCGATCGAACGGGAGGCGTCCGAGGCCGGGCTGCGGTTCGTGCGCGAAGCCTTCGTCGACCGCGCCTACCGGGCCGACGGCACCCTCGTCCCGCGCACCGAGCCCGGCGCCGTGCTGCACGGCGACTCCGGCATCGCCGAGCGCGCTCTGCGACTGGTCGCCGAGGGCCGCGTCGTCGCGATCGACGGCACGGACATCGCCGTCGACGTCGACTCCCTGTGCGTGCACGGCGATTCGCCGGGCGCCGTGGAGATGGCGCGCGCGGTGCGGAGCCGGCTGGACGACGCCGGGGTCGTGATCGAGGCGTTCGCGTGAGCGTGCGCGTCCTCCCCTCGGGCGAGCGGGCACTGCTCGCCGAACTGGACAGCCTCGACGACGTCCTCGCCCTGTACCGCGCGCTGGATGCCGAGCGGCCGGCCGGTGTCGTCGATCTCGTCCCCGCCGCGCGAACCGTGGGGGTCGTCGTCGACCCGCGCGTGCTTCCGCTCAGCGCGGCCCAGGCCTGGATCGAGCGCACCCGCCCCCGCCCGGCCGCGCCGGCGGAGCAGACCGTGGTCGAGATCCCGGTGCGCTACGACGGCCCCGATCTCGCCGAGGCCGCCGCCCTGCTCACGCTCACGCCCGCGGAGCTGGTCTCGCTGCACACCTCCTCGCCGTGGCGGGTCGCCTTCGGAGGATTCGCCCCCGGCTTCGGCTATCTCGTCACCGATCACGAACGGCTCCGGGTGCCGCGCCGGGCGACACCGCGCACGTCCGTCCCGGCCGGGGCCGTCGGCCTGGCCGGCGAGTTCAGCGGTGTGTACCCGCGCTCGAGCCCGGGAGGCTGGCAGCTGATCGGCACGACCGACCTGGTGCTGTGGGACGTCGCGGCCGATCCGCCCGCGCTGCTGCGGCCAGGCGTGTCGGTGCGGTTCCGGGAGGCGCCGTGACCCTGCGCGTGCTGGAGACGGGGCCGCTCGCCCTCGTCGAGGATCTCGGCCGACCCGGCTGGGCGGCGCTCGGCGTCAGCCCGTCGGGCGCACTCGACCGG
Organism: Leifsonia aquatica H1aii; assembly: GCF_000633535.1. Taxonomy (GTDB): domain Bacteria; phylum Actinomycetota; class Actinomycetes; order Actinomycetales; family Microbacteriaceae; genus Leifsonia; species Leifsonia aquatica_A. The sequence goes on from NZ_AYMR01000007.1 coordinate 159,996, forward strand.
GCGGCGCTCCGCCTCGGGAACCGCCTGCTGGGCAATGAGGAGGGGGCGGCGGGTCTGGAGCTGCTGCTCGGCGGGCTGGTCGTCCGTTTCGAGTCGGCCGCCTGGTTCGCCGTGACCGGAGCCGAAGGGGGCCTCGAGCTCGATGGCCGCCCTGTCGACCCGCATCTCGCTGTGCAGGCGCCGGCGGGTGCCGTACTGCGCGTCGGGAGGCCGGACCACGGGATGCGGCACTACCTGACCGTGCGGGGCGGCATCGACATGGACCCGGTGCTCGGCTCCCGCTCGTGGGACTCGCTGGCCGGTCTCGGCCCCGCCCCGGTGCGCGCCGGGGACCTGCTCCGACTCGGCGCCGAGCGCGGCGCGGTCGCCGCACTGGACTTCGTCCCGCTCAGCACGCCGACGCAGGGCCCGATCGAACTCCGAGCCCACCGCGGTCCGCGCGCGGACTGGTTCACCGACGCGGCTTTCGACGCCGTGCACGACGTGGCCTGGACCGTCAGCGCGGAGAGCAGTCGGGTCGGCGTGCGTCTCGACCCGCCCGCGGCGGGGCGGCACGCCGGACCCCTGCTCGAACGGCGCATCGCTGCCGAGCTCCCGAGCGAGCCGATGGTCGCCGGCTCCGTGCAGGTCTCGCCCGACGGCCGGCCCACCGTGCTGCTCGCCGACCACCCGGTCACCGGCGGCTACCCCGTCATCGTCGTCGTCGCCGAGGCCTCCCTCGACCTCCTGGCGCAGGCGCGCCCCGGCCAGACGGTCACCTTCCGCCGCGCCTGACGGCGACCCCGCGACTGCCGGGGTCGCATCCTGTCGCTCCGGTGAGGGGGGAGCGACGTTTCGCGACCCCGCGACTGCCGGGGTCGCATCCTGTCGCTCCGGTGAGGGGGGAGCGACGTTTCGCGACCCCGCGGCGCGCTCAGTCGCGCCGGTTGCCGGTCTGGAAGATGCTCCGCGCGGGAGGCGGCGAGGGCACGCTGGTCGCATCCGTCACGATCGCGGCGCTCGCCGCGAACGCGCGCAGCTCCTCGCCCGCGACCGCCTTGGCCGGGTGCGGGCCGCTGGCGAGCAGGCGCGGCAGCCACTCCATCGGCAACGGTGCGTTCGAGCCGACCAGCACCACGTTCCCGAACCGGCGCCCCTTGAGCACCTGCGTCTCTGCCAGGGCCGCCACATGGTCGACGGCCGCGCCCAGCGTGGACACCTGGCTCCGCGCGAACGCGAGCGGCGGCCCGTCGGCGACGTTCACCAGCACGATCCCGCCGGGCTTCAGCAGCGACACCGCCGAGCGGTAGAACTCGATGCTCGTCACATGCGCCGGAGTCCGTGCGCCGCTGAAGATGTCGATCACGAGCAGGTCGACCTCGCCGCGCAGACCCGCGGGCAGCTTGCCCACCACCTCGCGCGCGTCGCCGTGCCGGATGCGGATCTGCGCGTAGCGCGGCAGCGGCAGTTCCTGGCGCACCAGATCCACCAGCCGGCTCTCCAGCTCAACGACCTGCTGCCGCGACCCCGGGCGTGTGTACGCGACGTACCGGGGGAGCGTCAGAGCACCCGCCCCCAGATGCACCGCCGTGATGGGTTCACCGGGCTCGCCGATCAGGTCGATCACATTGCCCATCCGCTGCACGTACTCGAAGAACAGCTGCGCGGGATCGTCCAGGTTCACGTGCGACTGGGGCGTCCCGTCGACGACGAGCTGGTAGGCGCCGGGCACGAACCGGTCCGGCTCCACGCTGGCGGTGAAGCCGCTCTCGGACAGGACGACCGACGGGTTCTCTGGCACGGGCTCCAGCGTAGCCCGGTGCCGTCGCCGGACCTGGCCCCGCGCCGTCGGCCTGCACGCACCGGCCTCCACCCGCCGATCTCCACCCGCGTCTCCACCCCAGGGCGGTGCCGCCCGCGGCCGCCTCGCGTCACGCTGAAGGGGTAGGTCGGAGGCTCCGGCCGGGAAGGCTCGTCATGACGGTTCAGACGCTCGGGAACGCGGTGCTCATCCTGCTGCTCATCGGATGGGTGGGATACAAGCAACTCGTGTGGCGGCCGGTCGTGGTGGCCCGGATGTGGCGTGGGCCGGCGATCCTCGCCATCGTGGGAGCCGTGCTGCTGGTGCAGCAGGTGAAGCCGACCCAGCTGACCGCGCTCGACCTCGCCGTGATCGTGGGGGAGCTGCTGCTCTCGCTCGGCATCGGCGCCTGGATGGGCTCGATCGCCCGATTCCGCCCGCTCCCGCAGCCGGTGGCCACCGGCAAGGACGGCCGCGACATCGCCGTGTACGAGTCGCGCACCGGTGTGCTCGGGCTGGTGCTGTGGGTGGCGGTCATCGCCGTCCGCGTCGGGGTGGACGTGGCGGCCACACAGGCGGGCTCGCACCTGGCCGCGGCGACCGGAGCCATCCTGCTGGTCTTCGCGGCGAACCGGGCGGCGCGCACCGCGGTCTTCGCGGCGCGTCTCGATCGGCACCGCGCCCTCGCAGCATGATGGTGCTGTGACCTCTTCGACCTGGCCCGGCTGGCTGGCGCTCACGCTCAACATCGTGGGCGCCGGCTTCGTCGCGTACTCCATCGTCGGCTCCCACTCGGCGGACCGCCCGGGCTGGGTGCTGGTCCTGGGGCTGCTCGCCGTGGTCACCTGGATCGCCCGCAGTCTGTGCGCGGTCCTGGACGCCCGCCGCACGGCCCTGGTGCTCGCACTGGTGTCGGCCGCCGCGGGCGCGATCGCGACACCGGGGACGGACGGGATCGCCGTGGTGCCGGTGATCGTGGCGGTCCTGGCGCTGATCGGCGATGTCCGTCGACCCCTCCTCCTCGGGCTCGTCGTCGCCACGGCCTCCATCGCATTGATCGTGGCGGGCGCGCTCCCGTTCGACTCGCCGGTGGTCGCCGTGCTCGGCGAGCTCGCCGGCGTCCTGCTCGGCGTCTTCGCCGGGTTGAGCCGTCGCCAGTTCCGCCGTTCGGAGGAGCAGGCCGTCCTCCTGCGCGAGCGCGAGGCGGCCATCCGGGAGGAGACGGCACGGATCACCCTCGCCCGCGATCTCCACGATGTGCTCGCGCACAGTCTCGGCGGGCTGGTCGTCCAGCTCGACGCGGTCGACGCGGTGCTGGAGGCCGGGGACGTCGAGGCGGCGCGACGCCGGGTGATCGACGCCCGGGGCCTGGCGGTGGACGGCTTGGCGGATGCCCGGCGCGCGGTGGCGGCGCTCCGCGACCCGGGGGCGGCCGCGGCGGCGACGGTGGGCCCGGAGGCGTTCGCCGTCGACCTCGACGATCTGATCGGCGCCCACCGGGCGCTCGGCGGCGTGGCCGCCCTGACGGTCTCGGGGACGCCGCGCGCGCTGTCGGCGGCCCAGGCCGCCGCGCTGCAGCGAGCCCTCCAGGAGTCGCTGGTCAACGCCCGCAAACACGCGCCGGGACAACCCGTCGAGGGCGAGCTCTCCTGGCAGGATGACCGGGTGACCCTGCGCGTCTCCAATCCGCTCCCCGCCGGCACCGACTCCGGCAGTGCGCTCGCCGGCGACCCTCTCGCCCGCAGCACGGTCGCCCGCAGCACGGGCGCCCGGAGTCCGCTCGCCCGCAGTGGAGGGGGCCGTGGGCTGGAGGGCATGCGCGAGCGCTTCGCCGCCCTCCCGCTCGGCGGCGCGGCAACGGCGGACGCCGAGGGGGACCGGTTCACGGTGACCGTCGAGGCGAGGCTGGCATGAGTGACGAGCAGCGGACGATCCGCGTGATCGTCGCCGACGACCAGGCCATCATCCGCGACGGCCTCGTCACGGTCCTCGGGCTCCTTCCCGACGTCACGGTGGTGGGGGAGGCCGCCGACGGCGAGCAGGCGGTCGCGCTCGCCGTGGCCGAACGGCCCGACGTCGCCCTGATGGATCTGCGGATGCCGGGCGTGGACGGCGTCGCCGCCACCGAGCGGATCACCCGCGAGGCGCCGGGCACCGCCGTCCTGGTGCTCACGACGTACGCCGACGACGAGTCCATCCTCGCGGCGCTGCGGGCGGGTGCCCGCGGCTACCTCACCAAGGACGCCGGACGCGCCGAGCTGGCCGCCGCCGTCCGGGCCGTGGCGAACGGCCAGTCCACCTTCGCGCCCGAGGTCGGGGCGCGCATCGTCAGCTCGCTCACCTCTGCTCCCGCTCCCGCCGTCGCGCAGCCGGAGTCCCCGGCGGCGGGACTGCTCGCCCGCTTCCCCGCGCTCACGCCGCGCGAGGCCGAGGTCCTCGCGCTCGTCGGCGACGGCCGGAGCAATCCGGAGATCGCGGCGGCGCTGTTCGTCAGCGTGGCGACGGTCAAGACGCACATCAACGCGATCTTCGCCAAGCTCGCCGTGCGCGACCGCGCCCAGGCGATCGCCCTCGTCCGCTCCTGAGCAGATCGCCGGTCCCGTCGCCCGCCCGGTGACTACCGCCGATCACCGAGGCGGAGGAGGATGACGGCATGACGGACCGGGTGCTGGTGACGGGGGGATCGGGGTTCGTCGGAGCGCACTGCGTCGCGGCCCTCCTCCAGGCCGGCTACGACGTCCGCGCCAGTGTGCGCTCGCCCGCCCGTGCCGCCGACGTGCGCGCCCAGCTCGCGGTCGCCGGCGTCGACGACCCGGGGGAGCGCCTGACCTTCGCGATCGCCGACCTGACGCGGGACGACGGCTGGGCCGAGGCGGTGGACGGCTGCCGTTTCGTGCTGCACGTCGCCTCCCCGTTCCCGTCGCGTCAGCCGAAGGACCCGGGCGAGCTGATCGTCCCCGCCCGCGACGGCGCCCTGCGCGTGCTCCGCGCCGCCCGCGCCGCCGGGGTGGAACGCGTCGTGCAGACGTCGTCGTTCGCCGCGATCGGTTACGGCCACGAGCCGGCCGACCGGCTGTTCACCGAGCGCGACTGGACCGAGCTCGACAGCGGAAGACCGGTGAGCCCGTACGCGCAGTCGAAGACGATCGCCGAACGTGCGGCGTGGCGGTTCGTCGAGAGCGAGGGAGGGGCGCTCCAGCTGGCCGTCGTCAACCCGGTCGGCATCCTCGGGCCGGTGCTCGGTCCGGGCGTCTCGAGCTCGGTCGAGCTGATCCGCCTCGTGCGGGACGGCCGGCTCCCGCGCCTGCCCGACGTGTGGTTCGGCATCGTCGACGTGCGTGACGTCGCGTCGCTGCACCTGCTGGCGATGACCCGGCCGGAGGCCGCGGGCGAACGTTTCCTCGCCGTCGCCGGGGAGGTGATGAGTGCGCAGCAGGTCGCCGCGTTCATCCGCGGGCGTCTCGGCGAGGAGGCCGCGCGGCGGGTCCCGACGAAGGTCATGCCCGAGTGGATGCTGCGCCTGATCGCGCCCGTGAGCCGGACGGTCCGCGACGCGCTGCCCGACATCGGCGTGAAGCGCCGGGGCACCTCGGAAAAGGCACGGGATCTGCTCGGCTGGAGTCCGCGTTCGCGCGAGACGGCCCTCGCCGCGACGATCGACAGCCTCCCGACGCGGCGCTGAAAAGCCCGGGATCTCGCGGATTCGGGCGGAATAGCAGAGTCTTGCGCCGGGTTATACAGCACATCCACACCCCCGGTCAAGAAAAGACTGGACACGGCGCGCCCTTTTGACATATAGTTGTTCTTTGCGCTCCCAGTCAGATCTTTCGCCTTCATATTGCGGTCGGCTTCGTCTTTCCCCGCGCGCGTCTGGGCTCGGTCATCCGAGTCATATACGGCGTCCGTGCATCGCTGGGAGTGGCTGTTCATCAGAACACTCGTCCTGACATCGACATATCACTGACCGACAGTAACCGGCCCGGCGGGGCCCACGGAGGTTATTTCATTGGCTGCTGCGCGCAACGCAACCAACACTGACAAGACACCCAAGAACGGACGAGGCGCATCCCGTCTCTCGTTCGCCAAGATCACGGACACCCTGACGGTTCCCGACCTGCTCGCTCTGCAGACCGAGAGCTTCGACTGGCTGGTCGGCAACGACGCGTGGAAGGCCCGCGTCGCCGAAGCCGAGGCCCAGGGTCGCCAGGATCTGCCCGGGAGCACCGGACTCGAGGAGATCTTCGAGGAGATCTCTCCCATCGAGGACCTCGGTGAGACCATGCAGCTCTCCTTCACCAACCCGTTCCTCGAGGAGAAGAAGTACTCGATCGACGAGTGCAAGGAGAAGGGCAAGACCTACGCCGCCCCGCTCTACGTCGAGGCCGAGTTCATGAACCACCTCACGGGTGAGATCAAGACCCAGACGGTCTTCATGGGCGACTTCCCGCTCATGACCGAGCGAGGCACCTTCATCATCAACGGCACCGAGCGTGTCGTCGTGTCGCAGCTCGTCCGCTCACCGGGCGTCTACTTCGAGGCCACGGCCGACAAGACCTCCGACAAGGACATCTACTCGGCACGCATCATCCCGAGCCGTGGAGCCTGGCTCGAGTTCGAGATCGACAAGCGCGACCAGGTCGGCGTCCGCATCGACCGCAAGCGCAAGCAGTCCGTCACCGTCTTCCTCAAGGCGCTCGGTCTGACCAGCGAGGAGATCCTCTCCGAGTTCGCCGGCTTCCAGTCGATCGAGCTGACCCTCGAGAAGGACGCCATCCTCACCAAGGAGGAGGCGCTCAAGGACATCTACCGCAAGCTGCGTCCGGGTGAGCAGGTCGCCGCCGAGGCCGCGCGTGCGCTCCTCGACAACTTCTACTTCAACCCGAAGCGCTACGACCTCGCCAAGGTCGGCCGCTACAAGATCAACCGCAAGCTCGGCCTCGAGGCCCCGCTGACGGACTCGGTGCTGACCGTCCAGGACATCATCGCGACGATCAAGTACCTGGTCTCCCTGCACGACGGCCAGACCACGTTCAAGGGCCTCCGCAACGGTCAGCCGGCCGACATCCGCCTCGACGTCGACGACATCGACCACTTCGGCAACCGTCGTATCCGCGCCGTCGGCGAGCTCATCCAGAACCAGGTCCGCACCGGCCTCTCCCGCATGGAGCGCGTCGTCCGCGAGCGCATGACCACGCAGGACATCGAGGCGATCACCCCGCAGACCCTGATCAACGTGCGCCCCGTCGTCGCCGCGATCAAGGAGTTCTTCGGAACGTCGCAGCTCTCGCAGTTCATGGACCAGAACAACCCGCTCGCGGGCCTGACCCACAAGCGTCGCCTCTCGGCCCTCGGACCCGGCGGTCTGAGCCGTGAGCGCGCCGGCGTCGAGGTCCGTGACGTCCACCCGTCGCACTACGGCCGCATGTGCCCGATCGAGACCCCGGAAGGCCCGAACATCGGCCTGATCGGCTCGCTCGCATCGTTCGCGCGCATCAACTCGTTCGGCTTCATCGAGACGCCGTACCGCAAGGTCGTCGAGGGCCGGGTCACCGACCAGATCGACTACCTGACCGCTTCCGAGGAGGACGACTTCGTCGTCGCGCAGGCCAACGCCCCGCTCGACTCGAACGGCCACTTCACCGAGGAGCGCGTCCTCGCCCGGCAGAAGGGCGGCGAGGTCGACCTCGTCCCCGCCGACGAGATCGGCTACATGGACGTCTCCCCGCGCCAGATGGTGTCGGTGGGTACCTCCCTGATCCCCTTCCTCGAGCACGACGACGCCAACCGAGCCCTCATGGGTGCGAACATGCAGCGCCAGGCGGTGCCGCTGCTCCGCTCGGAGAGCCCGGTCGTCGGAACCGGTATGGAAGGCTTCGCGGCCATCGACGCCGGTGACGTGGTCACGGCCGACAAGTCCGGCGTGGTCACCGAGGTCTCGGCCGACGCGGTCACCGTCCAGGCGGACGACGGCACGATCAAGACCTACTACCTGCGCAAGTTCGACCGCTCGAACCAGGGCACGTCGTACAACCACCGCGTGATCGTGGACGAGGGAGACCGTATCGAGGCCGGGGAGGTCGTCGCTGACGGCCCCGCGACCGAGAACGGCGAGCTCGCGCTCGGCAAGAACCTGCTCATCGCGTTCATGCCGTGGGAGGGCCACAACTTCGAGGACGCGATCATCCTCAGCCAGAACCTGGTGAAGGACGACACCCTCTCCTCGATCCACATCGAGGAGTACGAGGTCGACGCCCGCGACACCAAGCTCGGCAAGGAGGAGATCACCCGCGACCTCCCGAACGTCAGCCCGGACCTCCTGGCCGACCTCGACGAGCGCGGCATCATCCGCATCGGCGCCGAGGTGCGCCCCGGCGACATCCTCGTCGGCAAGGTCACGCCGAAGGGCGAGACCGAGCTCTCGGCCGAGGAGCGCCTGCTCCGCGCGATCTTCAACGAGAAGAGCCGCGAGGTGCGCGACACCTCCCTCAAGGTCCCCCACGGCGAAGAGGGCACCATCATCGGTGTCAAGGTCTTCGACTCGCAGGACGGCGATGACGAGCTCGGCTCGGGCGTCAACCAGCGCGTGGTGGTCTACATCGCCCAGAAGCGCAAGATCACCGCGGGTGACAAGCTCGCCGGCCGTCACGGCAACAAGGGCGTCATCTCGAAGATCCTGCCCGTCGAGGACATGCCGTTCCTCGCGGACGGCACCCCGGTCGACGTGATCCTCAACCCGCTGGGCGTGCCCGGTCGAATGAACTTCGGCCAGGTCCTGGAGATCCACCTCGGCTGGATCGCCCAGAACGGCTGGGAGGTCAAGGGCAAGCCCAAGTGGGCCGCCGACCTGCCCGAGGCCGCGTTCAGCGCGGCCCCCGGCACCAAGGTCGCCACCCCGGTGTTCGACGGCGCGAAGGAGGAGGAGATCGCGGGCCTGCTCGACTCGACCTTCCCGACGCGCGACGGCGACCGCCTCATCGGATCCTCCGGCAAGACCCAGCTCTTCGACGGCCGCTCCGGCGAGCCGTACCCGGACCCGATCTCGGTCGGCTACATGTACATCCTGAAGCTGCACCACCTGGTCGACGACAAGATCCACGCCCGTTCGACCGGTCCGTACTCGATGATCACCCAGCAGCCGCTCGGTGGTAAGGCGCAGTTCGGTGGACAGCGATTCGGTGAGATGGAGGTGTGGGCCCTCGAGGCCTACGGCGCCGCGTACGCGCTGCAGGAGCTCCTGACCATCAAGTCGGATGACATCCTCGGCCGCGTCAAGGTCTACGAGGCCATCGTCAAGGGTGAGAACATCCAGGAGCCGGGCATCCCGGAGTCCTTCAAGGTGCTCATCAAGGAGATGCAGTCGCTCTGCCTGAACGTCGAGGTCCTCTCGGCCGACGGCCAGCAGGTCAGCCTGCGCGACGCGGACGACGAGGCCTTCCGCGCTGCGGAAGAGCTCGGCATCAACATCTCCTCCCGCTTCGAGTCCTCGTCGATCGACGAGATCTGACCCGGTAGCCAGACCCACCTGACGAATTCTTAACAGGAGAGAGTGAACATTGCTCGACGCAACAACTTTTGATGAGCTGCGTATCGGACTGGCCACCGCCGACGACATCCGTCGTTGGTCCTACGGCGAGGTCAAGAAGCCGGAGACCATCAACTACCGCACGCTGAAGCCGGAGAAGGACGGTCTCTTCGGAGAGCAGATCTTCGGCCCGTCGCGTGACTGGGAGTGCTCGTGCGGCAAGTACAAGCGCGTCCGCTTTAAGGGCATCGTGTGCGAGCGCTGCGGCGTGGAGGTCACCAAGTCCTCCGTCCGTCGTGAGCGCATGGGCCACATCGAGCTCGCCGCCCCGGTCACGCACATCTGGTACTTCAAGGGTGTGCCCAGCCGTCTCGGCTACCTGCTCGACATGGCGCCGAAGGACCTCGAGAAGGTCATCTACTTCGCCGCCTACATGGTGATCAGCGTCGACGAGGAGGGCCGTCACTCCGACATGCCCGGACTCGAGAACGAGCTGCGCCTCGAGGTCAAGACGCTGTCCGACCAGCGCGACTCCCGGGTCGCCGAGCGCCTCCAGCGCCTCGAGGTCGACCTCGCAGCGCTCGAGGAGGAGGGCGCCAAGGCCGACCAGAAGCGTCGCGTCAAGGACGCGGCGGAGAAGGAGATGGGCCAGATCCGCAAGTCCTTCGACGAGGACATCGCCCGGCTGGAGCGCGTGTGGGAGTCCTTCCGCACCCTCAAGGTCGGCGACCTCAAGCCGGAGGATGCGGACTTCAACGAACTCATCGACCGGTACGGCCTGTACTTCGAGGCCTACATGGGCGCGGAGTCGATCAAGCGCCGCCTGCAGGCGTTCGACCTGACCGCCGAGGCCGAGCTGCTCCGCGAGCAGATCGCCACCGGCAAGGGCCAGAAGAAGATCCGCGCGATCAAGCGTCTGCGCGTGGTCTCGTCGTTCCTCGCGACCGGCAACTCGCCGGCCGCGATGGTGCTCGACGTCGTCCCGGTCATCCCGCCGGAGCTGCGCCCGATGGTGCAGCTCGACGGTGGCCGCTTCGCGACCAGCGACCTGAACGACCTCTACCGCCGCGTGATCAACCGCAACAACCGTCTGCGTCGTCTGCTCGACCTCGGTGCCCCCGAGATCATCGTGAACAACGAGAAGCGGATGCTGCAGGAGGCCGTCGACGCGCTGTTCGACAACGGCCGCCGCGGCCGCCCGGTCACGGGTACCGGCAACCGCGCCCTCAAGTCCCTCAGCGACATGCTGAAGGGAAAGCAGGGACGCTTCCGCCAGAACCTGCTCGGAAAGCGCGTGGACTACTCGGGCCGTTCGGTCATCATCGTGGGTCCGCAGCTCAAGCTGCACCAGTGCGGTCTGCCCAAGCAGATGGCGCTGGAGCTGTTCAAGCCGTTCGTGATCAAGCGCCTGATCGACCTGAGCCACGCTCAGAACATCAAGGCCGCCAAGCGCATGGTGGAGCGTTCGCGCCCGCAGGTGTGGGACGTGCTCGAGGAGATCATCCGCGAACGCCCCGTGCTGCTGAACCGCGCGCCCACGCTGCACCGTCTGGGCATCCAGGCGTTCGAGCCCCAGCTCGTCGAGGGCAAGGCCATCCAGCTGCACCCGCTCGTCTGCGCCGCGTTCAACGCGGACTTCGACGGCGACCAGATGGCCGTGCACCTGCCGCTGTCGGTGGAGGCCCAGGCCGAGGCCCGCATCCTGATGCTCGCCTCGAACAACATCCTGAAGCCGTCCGACGGCCGCCCGGTCACCCTGCCCTCGCAGGACATGATCATCGGTCTGCACCACCTCACCACCGTCCGCGAGGGCGCTGTGGGCGAGGGCCGTGCGTTCTCGTCGGTCTCCGAGGCGATCCTCGCCAAGGACCAGGGCTCGCTGCACCTGAACGCCACCGTCAAGATCCGTCTCGACAACTACGTGCCGTCCGACGCGGCGGACACGGGTGTCGAGCCGATCACCGCGATCGTGGAGACCACGCTGGGCCGCGCCCTCTTCAACGAGGCGCTCCCGGCCGACTACCCCTACGTGGAGGCCGTCGCCGACAAGGGCATGATCTCCTCGATCGTGAACGCCCTCGCCGAGCGGTACCCGAAGGTGGAGGTCGCCGCGGCGCTCGACCGGATCAAGGACGCCGGCTTCTACTGGGGCACCCGTTCCGGTGTGACCGTCGCGCTGAGCGACATCCTCACGCCGCCGAACAAGCCCCAGATCGTGGCGGGCTACGAGAAGAAGGCCGCCAAGATCACGGCGGAGTTCGAGAAGGGTCTCACGACCGACCTCGAGCGTCGTCAGGAGCTGGTGAAGCTCTGGACCGAGGCCACCAACGAGGTCGCCGAGGCGATGCGCGCCAACTTCCCGGCCGACAACACCATCAACCGCATGGTCACCTCGGGCGCCCGTGGTAACTGGCTGCAGGTGCGCAACATCGCCGGTATGCGTGGTCTGGTGAACAACCCGAAGGGTGAGATCATCCCTCGCCCGATCATCTCCTCGTACCGCGAGGGGCTGTCGGTGGCGGAGTACTTCATCGCGACGCACGGTGCCCGTAAGGGTCTGGCCGACACGGCCCTCCGTACGGCGGACTCGGGCTACCTGACCCGTCGTCTGGTGGACGTCTCGCAGGATGTCATCATCCGCGAGGACGACTGCGGCACGACCAAGGGCCTCGACCTCCCGATCGCGACGGTCGGCGAGGACGGCACCCTGACCCGTGACCCGAACGTGGAGAACTCGGTGTTCGCCCGGACGCTGGCCGCCGACGCGGTCTCGCCGGACGGCACCGTGGTCGCCGCCGCCGGTGACGACGTGGGCGACGTGCTCATCGACAAGCTGGTCGCGGCCGGTGTGGTGGACATCAAGGTCCGCTCGGTCCTGACCTGCGAGTCCGCGGTCGGCGTCTGCGCCGCCTGCTACGGCCGTTCGCTCGCGACCGGCAAGCTCGTCGACATCGGCGAGGCCGTCGGCATCATCGCGGCCCAGTCGATCGGTGAGCCTGGTACCCAGCTGACGATGCGTACCTTCCACACCGGTGGTTCGGCCTCCGCGGACGACATCACCCAGGGTCTGCCGCGCGTCCAGGAGCTGTTCGAGGCCCGCACCCCCAAGGGTGCGTCCCCGATCGCCGAGGCCGCCGGCCGCATCGTCATCGAGGAGACGGACAAGTCCCGCAAGGTCGTCCTGACCCCCGACAACGGCGACGAGCCGCACATCTACCCGGTGCTCAAGCGCTCGACCCTCCTGGTGGAGGACGGACAGCGCGTCGAGCTCGGTCAGCAGCTGATCGTCGGCACCGTCGACCCGAAGGAGGTCCTCCGGGTCAAGGGTGTCCGCGAGGTGCAGAAGCACCTCGTCGGCGGCGTGCAGGGCGTCTACCGCTCGCAGGGTGTGCCGATCCACGACAAGCACATCGAGGTCATCGTCCGCCAGATGCTCCGCAAGGTCACCGTCGTCGACCACGGCGACACCGACCTGCTGCCGGGTGAGCTCGTCGACCGTTCGCGGTACAACGAGATCAACCGCACGGCGCTGCAGGAGGGCAAGAAGACGGCCTCGGCCCGTCAGGAGGTCATGGGTATCACCAAGGCGTCGCTGGCGACCGAGTCGTGGCTGTCGGCCGCGTCCTTCCAGGAGACCACCCGCGTCCTGACGCAGGCGGCCATGGAGGGCAAGTCCGACCCGCTGATCGGCCTCAAGGAGAACGTCATCATCGGTAAGCTCATCCCGGCCGGTACCGGCCTGCAGCGCTACCGGAACGTCACCGTGGAGGCGACGGAGGAGGCCAAGGCGGAGCGGTACCCCAACCGCATCTTCGCCGACGACTCCGCGTTCAGCGAGAACGACCTGAGCTTCGTAGACTTCGACAGCTTCAGCTCGGACGACTACACCCCCGGAACCTACAACTGAGGTCCCGTACGATCGAAGGCCCTCGGCGCTCTGCGCCGGGGGCCTTCCTCGTTCCCGGCCGCGGGCGTCCGCAGCGGCGGGGAACGTGGGGGAGAATGGGAGCATGTGGCGCCAGCTCCTCGAGTACACCGATTCGACCGGCCGTGCGATGGTCGGCTGCGCCGGCGTCGTATTCGTGATCGCCGTCGTCAGCTTCGTGCTCGGCATCGTGCAGGCGACCTCCGGCCATGCCGCGGGTTCCCTCCCGTATTGGCTGACCACCATGGGCTGCGCCGTGATCGCCGGCGTGCTGGTCTACCTGGCGAGCCGCCGCGGAGACCTCCGCCGCCGCTGAGCGACCCGGACGCCCGCGAGACGTGAGTCGTTGCGGGTCCACGGGGTGACGCACCCGCACCTTCTCACTTCTCGCGCCGCCGGCGCGCCGCCGCTGGCCCCCGGGCGCGTGGCACCCGTGGGCGGGGCACCTGTAAGCGGGGCTGTCACGTGTGTGACAGCTGGGAATACGGTGACATCGCTTCGCCGCCTCCGGTATCTCGCCCGGGAGCGGCGCGGTCCGCCCGGGGCCCCCGACCCGGTCGGCCTTCCCCCCGAGGAGGTCCCTGTGGCGTCCATGACCGAGATCCTGATCCTCCACGGCCATCTGCCGATCGAGTACCTGGACACGGTGTCCAGCGAGCCCGCTGCCGACGAGTCGACCGTGCGCGACCTCCTCGCGCGCGGGGCGATCACGGCCGGCCAGGTGGCGCGGGCGCGGGCTGCGCAGTCCGGCCTCCCGTTCGTCGAACTCGCCGACTACCCGGTGGACCGCGCCGCGGTCGGGCTCATCCCTGGCACGCTCTGCCGGCGGCACGTCGTCCTGCCGATCGGGGTCCGGGACGGCACGGTCGTCCTGGCCATGGCCGACCCGGGCAACGTGTTCGCCATCGACGACGTGCGTGCGGCCTCTCGGATGGGCGTGGCACCGGCGGTCGCCGACGTCCCGGACCTGCTCGCCGCGATCGACCGCTACGTGCGCGCCGACGACGAGCTGAGCGACCTCACCACGACGCTGGAGGAGGAGAGCGCGCCCGTCGAGGACACGTCCTTCGCCGACTCGGGCGACGACGACGCCCCGATCGTGCGGTTCGTGAACCTGCTCGTCAGCCAGGCCATCCAGGACCACGCCTCCGACATCCACATCGAGCCCGCCGAGCACGACGTGCGCGTCCGCTACCGGATCGACGGTGTGCTGCACGCGATGCAGAGCGCGCCGAAGGCCATCCAGAACGGCGTGATCTCGCGCCTCAAGATCATGAGCGACATCGACATCGCCGAGCGGCGCAAACCGCAGGACGGCCGCATGTCGGTCGTGCACGGCGGCCGGCAGATCGACCTGCGCGTGGCGACCCTGCCGACCGTCTGGGGCGAGAAGGTCGTCATGCGCATCCTGGACAACACCAACACGGGCATGACCCTGCGCGACCTCAACCTGCTCGAGCGCAACTTCGAGACCTACCGCGCCTCCTACTCCAAGCCGTACGGGATGATCCTGGTCACCGGGCCCACCGGCTCCGGCAAGTCCACCACCCTCTACACGACGCTGAACGCCGTCGCCCGCCCCGAGATCAACGTCATCACCGTCGAGGACCCGGTCGAATACCGGATGCCCGGCGTCAACCAGGTGCAGGTCAACCCGAAGGCCGGCCTCACCTTCGCCAGCGCGCTCCGCAGCATCCTGCGCAGCGACCCGGATGTGGTGCTGCTCGGCGAGATCCGGGACCACGAGACCGCGCAGATCGCGATCGAGGCCTCCCTGACCGGCCACCTCGTGCTCTCCACCCTGCACACCAATGACGCTCCGAGCGCCGTCACCCGTCTCACCGAGATGGACATCGAGCCCTTCCTCGTCGGCTCGGCCCTCGACTGCGTCGTCGCCCAGCGTCTCGCCCGGCGGCTCTGCGACCGGTGCAAGCAGCCGGCGGCCTACAGCGCCGACGATCTGCGCCGCCTCCGCTTCCCCCTCCCGGACGATCAGCCGGTCCCGCCCGTCTTCATGCCGGTCGGCTGCCCCACCTGCTCCAACACCGGGTACCGCGGGCGGATCGCGGTGCACGAGGTCATGGCCGTCACCGAGGAGATCGAGCGGCTGGCCGTGCAGCGCGCATCGAGCGCTGAGATCGCCCGGGTGGCGCAGGCACAGGGGATGCTGACGCTGCGCGCCGACGGCTGGGAGAAGGCCAAGCTCGGCCTGACGTCCGTGGAAGAGATCCTTCGAGTGGTGGCCTAGGAGGGCACATGACGATCGATGACAACGCCTGGGGCGGCTATCCCGCGCCGACGGCCAAGCCGCTGTACGAGATCCCCGTCGTCCCGCCCGGGGCGACCGCTGACGGCTGGGCCCCCGGCGCCGGCGTGCCGCTGCAGCCGCCGACCTACGTGGCCCCGCCGGCGCCGCCGCTTGCGCCGCCGGCCTCGCCGCTCACGCCGCCGGCTGCGCCGCTCGCGTCGCCGATCGCCGCGCTCCCTCCGGTCGCGGCGTCACCCGCTGCGGCGCCGCTCCCTCCCGCGCCGCAGCCGGCGGCCCCGCCCGCCGCGGAGTTCCCGGCCCCCACCCTCTACTCGCTCGACGAGGTTCCGGCCGGTCCTCGTCTGGTCCCGGCGGGCCGTCGGGCGGCCGTCGTCGCGGAGCAGGCAGCCGCCGCTCAGACGAAACCCGTCCCGCATCCCGACATCGACTACGACGCCGAGGTCGCCACCCTGACGGCCGCCGAACGCGAGGCCCTCGAGAAGGCGGACCCCGAGCTCGTCGCCGCGCTGCGGGAGGTCGTGCTCCAACGCGCCTCCGACCTCCACGTCACCGTCGGCGCGCCGCCGATGGTCCGCATCGACGGCGCGCTGACACCTGCCGGCCCCGCGGAGCCATGGGGACACGAGCGCACCCTTGCCGCGCTCACCAGCCTCCTCACCGAGCGGCAGGCCGAGCTGTTCAAGCGCGAGCTCGAGCTCGACTTCGCCTTCACCATCTCGGCGAACTCCCGCTTCCGCGTCAACTTCTACCAGCAGCGCGGCTCCGTCGGCGCCGCCTTCCGTCTCATCCCGACCGAGATCAAGCAGTTGCGCGAGCTCGGCGTCCCGGAACAGATCGGCGGCTTCTCGACGCTTCCCCGCGGCCTCGTCCTCGTGACCGGCCCCACCGGCTCCGGCAAGTCCACGACGCTGGCCGCCCTCATCGACCTCGTCAACTCCACCCGCGCCGACCACATCGTGACGGTCGAGGACCCGATCGAGTTCATGCACACCCACAAGCGCTCGATCGTCAACCAGCGCGAGGTCGGCCACGACACCCACAGCTTCAACAACGCCCTCAAGCACGTCCTCCGCCAGGACCCGGACGTCATCCTCATCGGCGAGCTCCGCGACCTGGAGACGATCTCCGTCGCCCTGACCGCGGCCGAGACGGGCCACCTCGTGTTCGCCACCCTGCACACCCAGGACGCCCCGCAGACGATCGACCGCGTCATCGACGTCTTCCCGCCCCACCAGCAGGACCAGGTGCGCGCCCAGCTCGCCGGCACCCTGCAGGGCGTCGTCTGCCAGACCCTCGTCAAACGCGCCTCCGGCCGCGGCCGCGTGGTGGCGACCGAGGTGCTGATGATGACCCCGGCGATCGCCAACCTGATCCGCGAGGGCAAGACCTACCAGATCGCGTCCGCCATGCAGGCGGGTCGCGGGGACGGGATGCACACGATGGACCAGCATCTGGCGGAGCTGGTCAACGTGGGCGCGATCACTCGTAAGGCCGCGCTGGAGAAGGCGCACGACCTGGAGAGCATCACGCGGCTGATCCAGCGCGTGGAGTCGCCGGGCGACGCTTCGGGGCGTGCGATGGCATCGGGCGGCCCGGACTACGGGGACTCGTACTCAGGGATGGTGCGGTGATGTCGAATGCGACTGCGTTCGTCTACAAGGGGCGGAACGCCGACGGCAAGGTGGTGAAGGGCAAGCTCGACGCACCCGGCGAAGCCGCGGTGGCCGCACGGCTGCGAACGATGGGTCTCTCACCGATCGCCATCGAGAAGGCGCCGGAGGCGACCGGGCTGAACCGTGAGATCAATCTGAGTCTCGGGAGCGGTGTCGGACTGAAGGACCTCGCCGTGGCCAGCCGCCAGATGGCCACCATGATCGGCGCGGGACTCTCGTTGCTCAAGACGTTGAACATCCTCGCGGATCAGACGGCGAACAAGAAGCTCGCGACCGTGCTCGGGAGAGTTCGAGACGATGTCGAGACGGGCGTGTCGGTGGCCGACGCCATGCGCAAGGACGAGGCGATCTTCACACCGCTGATGGTCAACATGGTGCGTGCGGGTGAGACCGGAGGCTTTCTCGACGGTGCGCTTGAGTCGGTCGCGGCGAACTTCGAGAAAGAGGTGAAGCTCCGCGCCACGATCAAGTCCGCCCTGACGTATCCGATCATCGTCTTCATCATGTCGATCGTCGCCGTGGTGGCGATGCTGATCTTCATCGTGCCGGTGTTCGAGAACATGTTCAAAGGCTTCGGGAAGGAGCTCCCCCTTCCCACGCAGATCCTCGTCCTCCTCTCCCATGCGATGGTCTGGGTCGTTCCCGTGCTTCTGGTCGGGGGCGTCATCTTCGCCGTCTGGTGGAACAAGAACAAGAACGAGGAGCGAGTACGCCGCCGGATCGATCCGCTGAAGCTCCGGCTCCCCGTCTTCGGGATGCTGCTCAAGAAGATCGCGATCGCACGATTCGCCCGAAACTTCTCCAACATGATCGGGGCCGGTGTGCCCATCCTGAGGGCGCTTCAGATCGTCGGTGAGACCAGCGGCAACTGGGTGATCGAGAACGCTTTGGGGGCAGTACGAGAAGGCGTTCGCCAAGGCGAGGCGATCGCTGCTCCGCTGGCCCAGCAACCGGTCTTTCCCGCCATGGTGACGCAGATGGTCGCGGTCGGCGAGGACTCGGGGTCGTTGGAGACGATGCTCTCGAAGATCGCCGACTTCTACGAGCAAGAAGTCGCGGCGGCGACCGAGCAGCTCACGGCGATGATCGAGCCGCTCGTGGTCGCCTTCCTCGGCGTGATCATCGGCGGCATGGTGATCGCTCTCTACATGCCGATCTTCCAGATTGCGACAGTGGTCAAGTAGACGTGCCCAACCTGGGGGTCAGTTGCAAAATTCATCCCTCTAACTGGGGTAATTCTTGGGAGAAAAACCCCCCAATCGTGGGATTCTGCCGAGATTTTGCTCCGAATTACCATCAAGCCACCGGACGGGGACTCGCACCCTTCCGTATCGATTCCCCCGACCGAATGGAAACCGAAATGTACTTCCGACTCATGGGCAAGCTGAACGCTCGCCGCAAAGGCATGCTCGAGGAGAACGAGAACGGGTTCACCCTGATCGAGCTCCTCGTGGTGGTCATCATCATCGGCGTCCTCGCCGCAATCGCGATCCCGGTCTATCTCGGGGTCCAGAGCGGCGCGAAGGACAACGCCGTCAAGGCCGACCTCACCAACCTCAAAACGGCCGCGGTTGCTTTCGAGACGTCGCACAGCGGCGCACTGCCCACGTCGATCACGGATCTCACCAGTTCGGTGACCATCAACGGCGACAACTACACCGTCACCCCGAAGCTCAGCTCGTCTGGCACGGGGTCGACCGCGACGTTCACCATTTGCGCTACCGGCAACAACGGAAATTCGTGGAAGGTCACCGATACCACGGCGCCCGCCACTGCCACTTCCTGCCCGTAACTTCACCCTGCGAAGCGGGGGCGGGGAGCCGAGCTCGGCGCCCCGCCCCCGCTGCATAGGTCCTCGTCCCACCCACCACCCGAACCCGATCCGAGGGAGGTGACCGATGTTCCGCATTCAGTTCAGCCCCCGCCCCTGTTCTTCTTCGGACGCCGGCTTCTCCCTGATCGAGGTCATGGTCGCGATGTTCATCTTCGCCGTCGTCTCCCTCGCTTTCGCCTCCGCTCTCCTCACGACCATGCAGGTCTCCAGCGACTCACTCGCCCGTCAGACGGCGAGCAGCCTGGCCGCAGGCCAGATCGACCAGGTCAGGACCATCACCGATCTGACCGCGCTGGACTCGTCATCCGCTCCGACGGATGTCTCGGTGGCGGGGCGCGTCTATCACGTCTCCACCATCGTGCGCTGGACCGGTGCGGGGTCCGGGACCGACGCCCAATGCAGTTCCGGGACGGGGCCGCTCTTGAACAAGGCGGTCAAAGTCGTCGTCTCGTGGGACGGAATGGCCGCCTCATCTCTTCCAGCGGAAGCGGACACCGTCGTGGCACCCAAGAGCCGGATCAGCGACGTCAACAAGGGTGTGATCATCGTTTCCGTCAAGAACGCCCAGGGTGCCGGCAACTCCGCCGTCGCGATCTCCGTCGTTCCCAATCCCACGACGCCCAACGGTGCCTCGGCCATCTCAGGCACGATCGATCCGACCGACGCGCAGGGGTGCGGGTACGTCCTGAACGTCACGCCGGGCAAGTACGACGTCTCCATCACCAAGGGCGGGACCTCGACTCCCTCGGTCGATATCACGCAGTCCACCTCGCCGAAGCAGACCGTCGATGTGAGCGCTGGAGCCACGGCGACGGCGCCGTTCCAGTTCGACCAGTCCGCGACGTTCATCCCTCACTACGCCAGCAACGTCACGGGCACCGTCGTCCTCCCTCTGACGATGGACACGACGTTCGTGAACACCTACGGCATCTTCACCACGACGTCCACCCCGACCCGACTCCACCCGTTCACGGCCGGATACACGGTGCTCGCGGGAGCTCTCGGCGTCAACGGCGGGACCGCTTCCAATTGCCTTGCCGTCGATCCTGGTGCTTGGCCCGCGACGACCGATTCGACCGGGACGTGGGCGGGAAAGCGTCCGGACGCGGTCGCGGCCGCCCCAGGAGGGTCGGCGGACGCGTACGTACCGATGGGGGCAGTCACCGTGTCCGGTCCGGCGAACGGATACCTCGCCGCCGCCGCGCAGACCACAGGGCCCTCAGGTTCGGGCAACCCGGGATGTGCAGTGCCGAAGACCTACCTCATCAAGCTGCCCGCGACGGGAACGGCGACCATCGCGCTCCCGTTCGGATCGTGGAAGATGACCAGTGGCACGACGGCAGGCTCGCAGACGACGAAGGTCACCGCGTCACAGCTGGCCCTTGTCACACGTGGCATGCTCGGGACCGCGAATGGCGACGCCGTTGTCACCTTGGACCCCCGCCAGTTGGTGACGCCGTGACGTCAGATCGACGATGTGCGCAGGGAGACGAGGGGATGACCGCCGCCGAGTTGGTGATCGCGGCCTTCGTCACCGCGATCGTCCTGGTGATGGTCTCGAGCTTCTTCTTCCGCGGCACGACGGCCATCATGCAGTCCCGAAACACGGCACTCGACGCGGGAACCGTGTCCAGCGCAATGATGGAGGTCTCCAAGGTCATTCGCTCGGGAGCCCCGAACCCGGTTCTGAACAACTCGCTCCCGGACCCGGTCGTGCTCGCCGGAACAGCCGAATCCGTGACGATCTACTCCTATGCCGACGCGGCGGTGACCGGTACCAGCCCGATGATCATGCAGTTCTCCGTCGATCCCACATCGCGACAACTCATGGAGAAGCGCTGGGCGGCGACGTCCAGTACCGGTGGCTATTTCAGCTTCCCGAACTACGCCACTGCGACCCCGACCTGGGCCCGCACCATCGCCGGCCCGATCGGGGCGACGCCGTCCGGCAAACCGCCCCTCTTCGTGTTCAACTCGGCAACCGGCCCGATCACGGTCGGCGGGTCGGGGCTGACCCTCACCCAGCGCAACAGCATCGTGTCGGTGCTGGTGACGATCCGCGTCAACGGAAGTGGGTACGCGGGCGCGACCGGGGCCGAGGAGCAGAACACCGTCGGACTCCCGAACCTGGGATTGGGGAACTGAACAATGTCGATCCACCGCTTGCGCCTCCTCCGTCTCCGTCGACGCGCTGCCCGCGATGATCGCGGGGTCGCGCTGGTCAGCGTCCTCGGGATGTCTGCCGTGCTCGTGGTGATGGTCACGATGGGGCTCGCCGTCGCGGCGACGTCGTCGAACACGGCGTCGACCGACGAGAACTGGGATGCGGCCGGCGCCGCAGCCTACGCAGGGATCTCCGACTACCAGAGCCGGCTCACGAACGACAACACCTACCAGAAGTACGGCGACAAGTCCGCGCCATTCAGCGCGTCGACCGGGAGCACGACTCTCGTCCTGCCCACAGGAGCCTTGACGAATCCGGCGTTCGGCTGGATCGACGGTGGTTCCTGGGCGACCATCCCCGGCGCGACGGGAAACAGGGGCTTCCGCTATGAGATCGACAACTCGAAGTATTCGACCCAGGGCATCATCCGGGTGCTCGCGACTGGACGATCGGGCGCTGTCACGCGGAGCATCCTCGCAACCGTCCGCCAGAAAGGCTTCATCGACTTCTTGTATTTCACGGACTACGAGGTCCAGGACCCCGCTATCACCGGCTATTCCCAGTCTGCGTGTGAGAAGTACTATCCGGCGCGCGTCGACTCCGATTGCGGAGGGGCGATCCAGTTCGGCGCCAGCGAAGTCGTCGATGGGCCACTCCACTCGAATGACGCTCTCTACATCTGCGGCGGCGACTTCAAGGGAAAGGTGACGAGCAACTACCAAACCGCTCCCTACTACAGGAACTGCGGTGCGGCCACCTTCGAGCAGGGCGCCCCTGCGCCGGCCGACAAACTCGTGATGCCCCCGACGAACACACAGATGAAGCAGGAGACTCGAGGCGACCTGACCACCACGGACGTCCCACGTCCAGGATGCCTCTACACGGGACCGACGTCGATCGTCTTCAATTCGGATGGCACCATGACCGTCCGTTCCCCCTGGACGAAGTTCGTCAACACCAGCGCGACCGGGGGCATGACGAATGCCGCTTGCGGTACGCCTGGGCGCGGGGCGAACGATGGGACGACCCTCGGATCGGACGCCGGCCAGAAGATCACCGTGCCGGCCCAGAACCTGGTCTACGTCCAGACCGTGCCCGCCGTCTCGACGGACCCCAACTATTGGGCGCCCGGTGCTCTGCCATACGCCGGATTCGCGTGCGCAGCCAACGGAAACGGGATCGGATACCCGTATACGACCACCACAGGATCGAACCCGACGACCAATGGGACGACCACGACGGAGTCGATCACAGCGACAGGCACCGGAACGAACTACTACGGGTGCTCCGCGGGCGACGTCTTCGTCAAGGGTCAGCTCAAGGGTCAGCTCACGATCGCGGCGGAGAACTACGTGTGGATCACCGGCAACATCGTGTACACAGACCAGGCGAGCGACATCCTCGGGTTGGTCGGACAGAATGCCATCTGGGTCTGGAACCCGATCATCTCCACGACGACCTGCTCGACTGGGCGGTCGGGGACGACCTGCTCCACGGGCAGCTCGTCCAACTACTTGACGGACAGCGCGCGCACGATCAATGCCGCGATGCTCTCGGTCTCACACACGTTCCAGGTTCAGAACTACGACAAAGGCACGACGCGTGGCAACCTCAACGTTCTCGGGGCGATCGCTCAGAAGTTCCGTGGGACGGTCGGCACCGTGGGCTCCCGGGCGACGGGGTACACGAAGAACTACAAGTACGACGTACGCTTGCGCAACATCGCACCGCCGAAGTTCCTGCAGGCCGTGTCGACGACATACGGAGTGACGCAGTACGCGGAGGTAGCCTCGGCCTTCAGCTCGACGGGAGCGGCTCGATGATCGCCGTAGGCGCTGCGGGTGCTGCCTCGACCGTGATGGCTCTCGCGGCGGGACTCGCGGCGCTCGGGGTCCTCATCGGTTCGTTCCTGAACGTCGTCGTCTACCGTGTGCCACTCGGGATGTCCATCGTCCGACCGGCGAGTTCCTGTCCGACGTGCAGCGCCGAGATCAAACGCAGGGACAACGTGCCGATCGTGTCGTGGCTGTTGCTGCGTGGCAGATGCCGGAGTTGCCGCACGGCGATCTCGCCTCGATACCCCTTGGTCGAGGCCGGCACCGGCGCATTCTTCCTCGTCGTCGCCATCGCGTTCTCCGCCTCGATCCTCCATCCGACGGCGTCCGGTGCGTCACTCGGCGGACTCCTGTCGATGGTCGCCTACCTTTATCTCGCTGCGATCAGCGTGGCGCTCGCTCTTATCGATATCGATACGCACCGGCTTCCCAATGCGATCGTGCTGCCCTCGTACCTCATCGGGTTCGTCCTTCTCGCGGCGTCGGCCTTGGTCTCAGGCCGACCCGGAATGCTGGTGCCGATGGTCGCAGGCATGGTGATCGCGTTCACGCTCTACCTTGTCCTCTGGCTCGTACATCCCGCCGGCATGGGGTTCGGTGATGTGAAGCTCGCCGGAGTCCTCGGCCTGTATCTGGGCTTCGTCGGTTGGCCTTCACTCGTCGTCGGCCTTTTCGCGGCCTTCGTTCTCGGCGGTGTGTTCGCGATCGCCCTGGTCGTACTGCGCAGAGCGGGTCGGCGTTCCGGGATCGCCTTCGGGCCGTGGATGCTCGTCGGCGCCTGGATCGGCGTTCTCGCCGGTGACACGGTGTGGTCGAGCTATATGTCGCTTATCGGTTTCGGGCAGTAAGGAGAGAGATCATGGCGAACAGCATCGTCGGCCTCGACATCGGCAACTCCGTAGTCAGAGCGGTCGAGGTTTCCGAGTTATCGAAGGCGAAACCGCAGCTTGTGCGATTCCAGGAAGCCGTGCTCCCGGAAGGCGCGGTGAGCAGGGGAGAGGTCCTCGAGCCGAACACCGTCGCGGCGATTCTCCGGCAGATGTGGGGGCGGGGAGGGTTCCGCACCAAGGATGTTGCGCTCGGCGTCGGCAACCAGCGGGTTCTCGCTCGAGATCTGACCGTGCCGAAGGGGCCGTTGCAGCACATCAGGGAATCGTTGCCCTTCCATGTGCAGGATCTGCTTCCTGTCCCCGTGGCCGAGGCGCTTCTCGACTTCTATCCGGTCTCGGAGGGGATAGCGGAGAGCGGCCCTGTCGTCAACGGTCTTCTCGTCGCGGCGGTCAAGGAGGTCGTCCTCGGCAACATCAAGGCCATCGAGCTCGCGGGACTGCACCCTGTCGGAGTCGACCTCATTCCTTTCGCTCTGAACCGGCTCCTGGTCGGTGCGCGCGAAGACGTCTCGGACACCGTGGTACTCGTTGACGTCGGAGCTAACACGACGAGCGTCGTGATCTCGTCCAACGGCGCCCCCCAATTCGTCAGGATCATCCCGACGGGAGGCTCCGAGCTGACCGAGGCACTCCGGTCGACCTTCGACATTCCTGCCGCCGACGCGGAAGCCAGAAAGCGGGCGCTCGGGCTGGCCGCGGAGGCCAACTCGCCGGACGAGCAGCGCACCCTTGAGGTCATCTATCAGGTGACCGGCGAGCTGCTCAGCAGCCTTCGGAACACCGTCAATTACTATGCGAACACGCGACCCGGTGACAGGATGGCCCGGATCGTGCTCACCGGCGGTGGAGCAGATCTCCCCGGTTTCTCATCGGCCCTTGCCGAGATGACTCGGCTTCCCGTCGAGGTCGGCGATCCGTTCGCGTCGATCGGGCTCTCGCGACGGGTCGATGCCGGGCAGCTCCGCACCCACCGATCGTCGATCGCCGTCGCGCTCGGCCTCGCACTGTGGAGGGCAGCATGAGCAGTCAGAAGCCGGTCGAACTGGTCATCGGCGGTGAGCCGAGGGTCGATCTCTTACCGCCGGAGGTTCGCGCGTCCCAGCGGGGCCGGTCCACGCGACGCATGCTCGTCTACGCGGTGGTCGCCGTCGCCGTCGTCACGGCGGTCGCTGCTGGAGGGTCGACCATCGCCGCCGCTCAAGCGCAGGTGGATCTGGTCACTGCTCAATTGGAGACCGGTAGCATCCTGGTCCAGCAGAAGAAGTTCCTCGAGGTGAAAAAGGTACAGAACGACGTCGCCGTGGTGCAGGCAGGCCAGCAGGTCGGTGCGTCGACGGAGATCCAATGGAAGGACTACCTGGACAAGGTCCAAGGAACATTGCCGTCCGGGGTGGCGATCCAGTCGGTGACGATCGAATCGTCGACTCCGCTCGCGGCCTTCGCCCAGTCGACCGTCCCCCTGCAGGGCCCGCGTGTAGCGACGGTGACATTTGAAGTCACCAGCCCCGTGCTCCCTCAGCTGCCACAGTGGCTGGCCTCGCTTGGGACTCTTCCTGGTTTCGCGGACGCGACTCCGGATGCGGTCACTCTCGACAAGACGACCGATCAGTACACGGCCAAGATCACGATGCATGTCAACAGTGCAGCGTTCGACAGCCGCTTCGCAGGCAAGGGGAAGTAGCCGTGGACAAGAACAAGCTGTGGATCATCGGGGCAGCGCTCGTGATGGTGGCCATCGTTGCCGGCGGGTGGTTCCTCGGAATCCAGCCACAACTCGCAAATGCGGCGGCCGCCGATGCCCAGCGTGCGCAGGTCGTGGCGGAGAACGCGCGGCAGACGGCTACGCTCGCGAAGCTCAAGACCGCCTATGCGCGGTTGCCGGAACTCAAATCCGACCTGGCGAGCCTGCGGGAGTCCATTCCCGAGGGCACCGACCTGCCCTCGTTCGTCGATCAAGTGACGGACCTCTGCGCATCGACCGGAGCATCCTTTACCGGTTACACCACAGCTGCCTCATTGCCATACGTCACGGCTTCGACTGGGAGTTCCGCGACGTCTCCGACCTCGACGGCGACCTCGACGCCCGCTCCCACCTCGGGTGCGACACCGTCCCCTGCGGCAACGCCGGAGGCGGGGACGCCTCCCGTGACGAACCGACTGGTGACTGAACAGAACTTCGTCGCGACACCGTTGACGGTGACCGTCGAGGGCGGATACGCCAATGTGCTCCAGTTCATCAAAGGTCTCCAGACCGGGAAGCGCCTGTTCCTCGTGACGAACGTGCAGACCTCGGCAACGACCGATCCGAGCGCCGCGGGAACGTTCGACGCCACGGTCTCTGGGCTGATCTACTCCATCGTCGATTCGACACCCATCCCGGCGCCGCCCACGAACGCACCGACGCAGGCCGACGCATCCGCGAGCAAAGGCTGACCTCCGCCCGCTCCGCCTCCCTTCACATCCCGCGGCCCGTTGCTACAGTGGGCACCACGATGGCCCGCCGGGCCGCTGGAGGTGCCACGATGAGCGACACGACGCCTGATCCCGCGTCCGCGGACACGGGAGAGCAGCGGGCGACGCCCGTGGAGCCCGCGACGGGTGCGGCGTCGTCCGCCGCCGCCGAGCCGCACGACACCGACCCGGAGGTGGCCGATCCGCCGTCGAGTCCGGTCTCGGCCCGCGGGCACGTGAACCGCCCGGCTGCCGAGGCCGCCGACGAGCAGGCGTCCGCGAAAACGTCGGAGCCCGCTCCTGCTGCGGCACCCGCTCCCGCCGCGGCGCCCGCGCCCGCCGCCGTCACCGCGCCCGAGCCCGTCGTGAGCACCGAGGACGACATCGCCGCCGCGGTCGCCAGGACCGCCGCCCAGCCGGGAGAGCCGGGTGCCACGGCAGCCGGCACCGCCACGGTCGACACCGCCTCGGCCGCCGAGGCCGCCGCTCCGGTCGTGGCCGCCGGCGCGGCCGCAGAGGCACAGACCGCCGCCTACGGGACCGCGCCCGCCTACGGGACCGCGCCCGCCTACGGGGCCGCCCCCGTCGCGGGTGCGACCTGGGCGCCGGAGCCCACGGGCGCCCCCGTCCCGCTGCAGCCGCAGCCGGTCGCACCGATCTTCCTGCAGCGTCCCGAACCGCCGAAGCGCAAGAGCAATCGGGGGACCGGGATCCTCATCGTCCTCGTCGGAACGGTGGCGTTCGCCCTGCTGTGGTGCGTCGCCGTGGTCGTGGTCGACTCGCTGCTGACGCCGAGCAATGACCTGCTGAAGGTGCTGCTCGAGTCCTTCACCCAGGTCTTCGCCGGCTGGGTGCCGATCATCGCCTTCTTCGTGGGCATGGTCGTCCTGGTGCAGATCCTGAACCGCGCCCGCTGGTGGGCATACATCCTCGGCGGCCTCGTCGTGGCGGTGTTCGTCTACTTCGCCTTCATCGGCGCGTACCTCATCGACGCCCACTACTGGGAGCGGACGCCCGAGGAGTTCGCCATCCTCCTCCGCAGCGCCTGGCTCAACCCGTTCGCCGTGCTCGCCGGCGTCATCGCCCGCGAGATCTCGGTGTGGACCGGTGCCTGGCTCGCTGCGCGCGGCCGCAAGCTGAAGGCACGCAACGCCGAAGCGCAGGCGGACTACGAGCAGCAGCTGGCCGACGCGCAGAACCAGGCGGTCGCCGCGTACGCCTCGCAGCAGGGGTACTGATCGGGCGGTCATGCGTGACGAACGCGCGTATGCGACCGTCGTGGCGGTGTTCGCGGCGGGGCTCTACCTCGCGCTGATCGTCGCGGGGTTCGGCCTCCTCTCGCTGGCGACGAACACCGAGGTGGTCGCCGATCCGGCGGTCGGGACCCTGGTGGGGCCGGTCATGGCGGGTGCGGCGGTGCTGGCCCTGCTGCTCGCCCTGATCGGGATAGGGACGCGCGTGCCCGCGGAGCGCCAACGCGTCGCGCCCGGCACCGCCCTCGTGATCGGAGTGGTCTGCTACCTCGTCTACGTGGTCGCCGGAGCAGTGGCCGGCATCGCGGGCGACCCGTCGCAGTCGTTGCGCGCCGTGCTCTTCGCCGCCGGACAGTTCGGCAGCTGGTACGCCGTACTCGTCGGGATCGCCGCGTTCGTCGTCGTCCTGCTCTATCAGCTGGTCCTGGTCGGTCGCTTCCGCCAGCGGGGCCGCCCCCGCTGGCCGTGGGAGGGCGACGACGACGAGTGACGGCGCGGGCGCATTTCGCCCTGCGCGGACGACGACCTAGCACAGCCCCGTTCATTTGACCGGGAAGGGCGCGGGCGATAACATTTATCGGGTGTGCGCTCTGTTGCGCGCTCGTTCCGTGCCCAGAAATGGGCCCAGCGATGGAGGAGCGAGCGGGCCGGCACGTACTCATCCGATGGGCAGGGAAACCGCACGGGATCCCGGCCCCCACGGCATATCGGCGGCGGCCTTTCGATCGTCGGCCGATTCCCCAGACGACTGAATCACCCGCCAGGCGGGTGGGTCGGTCATGGGACAAGCAACAACTGTCACCGTGCAGTCCATATAAGGAGAAGTAGTGCCTACCATTCAGCAGTTGGTCCGAAAGGGCCGGACGCCGAAGGTCACGAAGACCAAGGCTCCCGCCCTCAAGGCGAACCCCCAGCAGCGCGGCGTGTGCACCCGTGTCTACACCACCACCCCCAAGAAGCCGAACTCCGCGCTCCGCAAGGTCGCGCGCGTCAAGCTCTCCAACGGCACCGAGGTCACCGCGTACATCCCCGGTGAGGGCCACAACCTGCAGGAGCACTCGATGGTGCTCGTCCGCGGCGGTCGTGTGAAGGACCTCCCCGGCGTCCGCTACAAGATCGTTCGTGGCGCGCTGGACACCCAGGCCGTCAAGAACCGCAAGCAGGCTCGCAGCCGCTACGGCGCGAAGATGGAGAAGAAGTAATGCCTCGCAAGGGTCCCGCTCCGAAGCGTCCCGTCGTCGCCGACCCGGTCTACGGATCGCCGGTCGTCAGCCAGCTCGTCAACAAGATCCTCCTCGACGGCAAGAAGGGCCTCGCCGAGCGCATCGTCTACGACGCGCTCGAGGGCGTCTCCTCCAAGTCGGGCAATGACGCGGTCACCACGCTCAAGAAGGCTCTCGACAACATCCGCCCGACCCTCGAGGTCCGCAGCCGCCGCGTCGGTGGCTCGACCTACCAGGTGCCGGTCGAGGTCAAGCCGCACCGCGCGAACACCCTCGCGCTGCGCTGGCTCACCAGCTACGCCAAGGGCCGTCGTGAGAAGACGATGACCGAGCGTCTCACCAACGAGATCCTGGACGCCTCGAACGGCCTCGGCGCCGCCGTGAAGCGTCGTGAGGACACCCACAAGATGGCCGAGTCGAACAAGGCCTTCGCGCACTACCGCTGGTAAACAATTTCGCCGTCCGGGCGTTGCACCCCCTGGGGCGCCGCCCGGACGGCACCCCTTCCACTCTCTACTCTTTCGGAGGAACCCTGTGGCACAGGACGTGCTCACCGACCTGACAAAGGTCCGCAACATCGGCATCATGGCCCACATCGATGCCGGCAAGACCACCACGACCGAGCGCATCCTGTTCTACACGGGCGTCAACCACAAGATCGGTGAGACGCACGATGGCGCCTCGACCACCGACTGGATGGAGCAGGAGAAGGAGCGCGGCATCACCATCACGTCCGCGGCCGTGACCTGCTTCTGGAACAAGAACCAGATCAACATCATCGACACGCCCGGTCACGTGGACTTCACCGTCGAGGTGGAGCGCTCGCTCCGCGTGCTCGACGGCGCGGTCGCCGTGTTCGACGGCAAGGAGGGCGTCGAGCCCCAGTCCGAGACCGTCTGGCGCCAGGCCGACAAGTACAACGTCCCGCGCATCTGCTTCGTCAACAAGATGGACAAGCTCGGCGCGGACTTCTACTACACCGTCGACACCATCGTCAGCCGCCTGGGCGCCAAGCCGCTCGTGCTGCAGCTGCCGATCGGCTCGGAGTCCAACTTCGAGGGCGTCGTCGACCTCATCGAGATGCGTGCCCTGACCTGGCGTGGAGACGCCAAGGGTGACGTGCAGATGGGCGCCAAGTACGCGGTCGAGGAGATCCCGGCCGACCTGGTCGAGAAGGCCGAGGAGTACCGTCAGGTCCTGCTCGAGACCGTCGCCGAGACCGACGACGCACTGCTCGAGAAGTTCTTCGGCGGTGAGGAGCTCACGATCGCCGAGATCAAGGGCGCCATCCGCAAGCTCACGATCAACAGCGAGATCTACCCGGTCCTCTGCGGCTCGGCGTTCAAGAACCGCGGCGTGCAGCCGATGCTCGACGCCGTGATCGACTTCCTCCCGTCGCCGCTCGACGTGCCCGCCATCGAGGCGCACGACCCTCGCGACGAGGAGAAGGTCATCCTCCGTCACGCCGACGCCACCGAGCCGTTCTCGGCTCTGGCGTTCAAGGTCGCCGTGCACCCGTTCTTCGGTCGCCTCACCTACGTGCGCGTCTACTCGGGCCGTGTCGACTCCGGCGCCCAGGTCATCAACTCGACCAAGGGCCGCAAGGAGCGCATCGGCAAGATCTTCCAGATGCACGCCAACAAGGAGAACCCGGTCGACTTCGTCACCGCCGGCAACATCTACGCGGTGATCGGCCTCAAGGACACCACCACCGGTGACACCCTGTGCGACCCGGACAACCAGGTCGTGCTCGAGTCGATGACCTTCCCGGAGCCGGTGATCGAGGTCGCCATCGAGCCGAAGACGAAGGCCGACCAGGAGAAGCTGGGCACCGCGATCCAGAAGCTCGCCGAAGAGGACCCGACGTTCCGCACCGAGCAGAACCAGGAGACCGGTCAGACGGTCATCAAGGGCATGGGCGAGCTCCACCTCGATATCCTCGTGGACCGCATGAAGCGCGAGTTCAACGTCGAGGCCAACGTGGGCAAGCCGCAGGTCGCCTACCGCGAGACCCTCCGCCGCACGGTGGAGAAGTACGACTACACCCACAAGAAGCAGACCGGTGGTTCCGGTCAGTTCGCGAAGGTGCAGATCACCCTGGAGCCGCTCGAGGTCACCCCGGAGACGTCGTACGAGTTCGTGAACGCCGTCACCGGCGGTCGCGTCCCGCGCGAGTACATCCCCTCGGTCGACGCGGGCATCCAGGACGCGATGCAGGTCGGCGTGCTCGCCGGCTTCCCGACGGTGGGCGTCAAGGCGATCCTCGTCGACGGCGCATCGCACGACGTCGACTCCTCGGAGATGGCGTTCAAGATCGCCGGCTCGATGGCCTACAAGGAGGCCGCTCGGAAGGCGAACCCGGTGCTCCTCGAGCCGCTCATGGCGGTCGAGGTGCGTACGCCGGAGGAGTACATGGGCGACGTCATCGGCGACCTGAACTCGCGCCGTGGCCAGATCCAGTCGATGGAGGACGCCAGCGGTGTGAAGGTCGTCCGTGCCAACGTCCCGCTGTCCGAGATGTTCGGCTACATCGGCGACCTGCGTTCCAAGACGTCGGGCCGCGCGGTGTACTCGATGCAGTTCGACAGCTACGCCGAGGTCCCGAAGGCCGTCGCCGACGAGATCGTCCAGAAGAGCAAGGGCGAGTGACCTCGGTCATTCGGCTCGGGCAACATCCCGTAACATAAGAAACCAAACCGTAGATCCGCCGGTCGAAATCCGTCGACCGGGGCATCTACACGAGAGTCCTGAGGAGGACCCACAGTGGCTAAGGCCAAGTTCGAGCGGACTAAGCCGCACGTCAACATCGGAACCATCGGTCACGTCGACCACGGCAAGACGACGCTCACCGCGGCGATCTCCAAGGTGCTTGCTGACAAGTACCCGTCGGCGACCAACGTTCAGCGCGACTTCGCGTCGATCGACTCGGCTCCGGAAGAGCGTCAGCGTGGTATCACGATCAACATCTCGCACGTCGAGTACGAGACGCCGAAGCGCCACTACGCGCACGTTGACGCCCCGGGTCACGCCGACTACATCAAGAACATGATCACCGGTGCTGCTCAGATGGACGGCGCGATCCTCGTGGTCGCCGCCACCGACGGCCCGATGGCTCAGACCCGTGAGCACGTGCTGCTCGCGAAGCAGGTCGGCGTGCCGTACCTGCTCGTGGCTCTGAACAAGTCCGACATGGTCGACGACGAGGAGATCCTGGAGCTCGTCGAGCTCGAGGTCCGCGAGCTCCTCTCCAGCCAGGACTTCCCGGGTGACGACGCTCCCGTCGTCCGCGTCTCGGGCCTCAAGGCTCTCGAGGGTGACGAGAAGTGGGTCCAGTCGATCGTCGAGCTCATGGAGGCCGTCGACGAGTCCATTCCGGACCCGGTGCGCGACAAGGACAAGCCGTTCCTGATGCCGATCGAGGACGTCTTCACGATCACCGGTCGTGGAACCGTCGTCACGGGCCGCGCCGAGCGTGGCACGCTGGCCATCAACTCCGAGGTCGAGATCGTCGGCATCCGCCCGACGCAGAAGACCACCGTCACGGGTATCGAGATGTTCCACAAGCAGCTCGACGAGGCCTGGGCCGGCGAGAACTGTGGTCTGCTCCTCCGTGGCACCAAGCGCGAGGACGTCGAGCGCGGCCAGGTCGTCGTGAAGCCGGGTTCGGTCACGCCGCACACCAACTTCGAGGGCACCGCCTACATCCTCTCGAAGGAGGAGGGTGGCCGTCACAACCCCTTCTACACGAACTACCGCCCGCAGTTCTACTTCCGTACCACCGACGTCACCGGCGTCATCTCGCTGCCCGAGGGCACCGAGATGGTCATGCCCGGCGACACCACCGACATGACGGTCGAGCTGATCCAGCCGATCGCCATGGAGGAGGGCCTCGGCTTCGCCATCCGTGAGGGTGGCCGCACCGTGGGCGCCGGTACGGTGACGAAGATCATCAAGTAGTCGTTCTCCACGACTGACTCGTGAGAGGGTCGGGCCTTCGGGCCCGGCCCTCTTTCGTTAACGCGGGGTTTACCTCGGCGCTCCGGAGGCGCAGTATGGACTCACCGTTCCAACCGGACCGGATCCGTCGATGGAGGGAGACGCCTATGGCAATCCAAGACCTCGCAAACCAGCCCAAGCCGCTGACCGGATCACGGACGGAGAGTTCGGACACCGCGTAAGCGGTCTTGAAACCAACGGAGCAGCGGCGCGAGGCGCTGCTCGAGCGGGCTCGGCGATACGCCGGGCCCGCTCCCTCGTTCCCGCCCGACTGCTGCTCCCTGGTGCGTCCGCCCCCGCTCGCCCACACGCGCACGTATCGTGGCGCAGCAGTTACCGAATCGCTCACACGGCGGAGCCGGTGGACGGTTCTCCACAGAGCGCAGCGGGAGGGGTCGCACACCCCCAGCCGCCGGTAGACCGGATCGATGACGATCCACCGTGAACACACGCCCCTTGTCCTCACCCGCGATCTGCGCAACCTGGCGGATACCCGGCACCAGCACGCACGGGCAGCCGTCGCGGGCAGTGAAGTCCGTGTCGGAAGAGGCGCGTACGTCCGTCGAGGGATATGGGACGAGCTCAACGCTCTCGATCGCTACCGCCTTCGGATGGTCGCTTTCGCTCGCACCCGGAAGTACCCGCCACTGTTCTCCCATCAATCGGCGGCGGTGTTGCATGGCCTTCCGCTGATCGCCGACAGCCCGGAGCGCATCCATGTGAGCGTCGGGCGCACGAGTGGGGGTCGCTCGTCACGGGGCGTGGTCGCGCACTCCCGCGAGGTGGGGATCGAGGACATCGTGGAGGTGGACGGGCTCCGCTCCACGTCGCTCCTCCGCACGGGCATCGACCTCGCTGCCACGATGCCCCGGCCCGACGCGGTCGTGGTGGCCGACGCCATCGTCCGCGACGGTTCGCCCCGACTCGCCCTCCTCGAAGCCTGGCTGCGCGCCCAACCGATGCGCGGCCACCGGCGAGCCCAGGAGGTGATCGCGTTCGCGGATGGGCGGGCGGAGTCGCCGCTCGAGTCCGTGAGCCGGGTCAGCATGCATGCCGGGGGAGTGCCGCAGCCCGCCCTTCAGGTGCCGTATTCGGACAGCGCCGGTCTGATCGGACGCGTCGACTTCGCATGGCCGGCGTTCGGGATCGTCGGCGAGGCGGACGGTGACGCCAAGTACCTCGATGCTGGTCTTCGCGGTGGCCGGTCGGCTGAGCGGGTCGTGCTCGACGAGAAGGTGAGAGAGGACCGGCTGCGGGCACTCGGACTGCGTGTCGTCCGCTGGCGCTGGACGACCGCGATGGACGCCCGCGCCCTCGGGGCCCGCCTGGAAGCCGTGGGTCTCCCCGTCGATCATCGCACCTCGTGGAGTGAGTGCTGCGCCTAGGTACGATTGCGGCGCAGCGACCGTGCGCAGTCGTCCCAGAAGACCGCAATCGACGCCGGCGGGAGGCTCGGCGCGCCGCGCGACACGCCCGGGTTGCAGCATGGCTCCGGATCTGGCAAACTTGTCTAGTTCAACATTCCGGACGACTGTGCTCACGCGCGTCTCGGCCGGATCACTGCCAGGCAGTGCATAGCCCACCGTGAAGCCTCTCGAGGCCGCGGGACGATGGTTAGGCCGCAGGCAGCAGAACGTGCTCACAAACGACCACCCTCGGGACCAGGGGTTATCCCTGTCCTCGATGCGGGCGACACGCCCGAGCGCGGGGGTCGGAGAGTTGACAGAAGAATAGTGGCGTTCCCCTGCGATCGTCGCACCGCGTCCAATGCGGAGTGGTTCCGAGAGGAGCCTCCCGTACGACGCCATAACAAGAGAGAGAGTCAGACATGGCGGGACAGAAGATCCGCATTCGGCTTAAGTCGTATGACCACGAGGTCATCGACACCTCGGCGCGCAAGATCGTCGACACGGTGACCCGTGCCGGCGCGACCGTCGTCGGCCCGGTGCCCCTTCCCACCGAGAAGAACGTGGTGTGCGTCATCCGTTCGCCCCACAAGTACAAGGACAGCCGTGAGCACTTCGAGATGCGCACGCACAAGCGTCTGATCGACATCATCGACCCGACCCCGAAGGCCGTCGACTCGCTCATGCGTCTCGACCTGCCGGCGGACGTCAACATCGAGATCAAGCTCTAAGGGGGAGTGTCGCTATGCCAAACTCCAACAGCACCGCCAACGAGAGCAAGACCTCGCGCGGCCTCCTCGGCAAGAAGCTCGGCATGACCCAGGTCTGGGACGAGAACAACAAGCTCATCCCCGTGACCGTCATCGAGATCACGCCGAACGTCGTGACCCAGGTCCGCACCCCCGAGGCGGACGGCTACAACGCCGTCCAGATCGCCTACGGCCAGATCGACCCGCGCAAGGTCAACAAGCCGGCCGCCGGCCACTTCGACAAGTCCGGCGTCACGCCGCGCCGTCACCTCACCGAGGTCCGCACCGCGGACGCCGCCGACTACAGCGCCGGCCAGGAGCTCACCGTCGAGAGCACGTTCGAGGCCGGCCAGCTGGTCGACGTCGTCGGCACCTCGAAGGGCAAGGGCTTCGCCGGTGTGATGAAGCGTCACAACTTCAAGGGTGTCTCCGCTTCGCACGGTGCGCACCGCAACCACCGCAAGCCGGGCTCCATCGGCGCCTCCTCGACCCCGAGCCGTGTCTTCAAGGGCATGCGCATGGCCGGTCGCATGGGTGGCGAGCGTGTCACCGTCCTGAACCTCAAGGTGCAGGCCGTCGACGCCGAGAAGGGCCTGCTGCTGGTCAAGGGCGCCGTTCCCGGTGCTCGTGGCCGCATCGTTTTCGTCCGCAACGCAGTGAAGGGGGCCTAAGGTAAATGGCTACCTCGATTGACGTCCTCGACCTCAAGGGCAAGAAGGCCGGCTCCATCGAGCTCCCTGAAGCCCTGTTCGACGTCCAGACCAACATCCCGCTGATCCACCAGGTGGTCACCGCCCAGCTCGCCGCGGCGCGTCAGGGCACCCACAAGGTGAAGAGCCGTGGCGAGGTCTCCGGCGCCGGCCGCAAGCCGTTCAAGCAGAAGGGAACCGGTCGCGCTCGTCAGGGCTCGATCCGCGCCCCTCAGATGACCGGCGGTGGCATCGTCCACGGACCGACCCCCCGCAGCTACGCGCAGCGCACCCCCAAGAAGATGATCGCCGCTGCTCTGCTCGGCGCCCTCTCGGACCGCGCCCGCGGCAGCCGCCTCCACGCCGTTCAGGCGCTCACGGCCGGCGAGACCCCCTCGACCAAGGCCGTCGTCGAGCTGCTCGACGGCATCGCGACCTCGAAGCACGTCCTCGTCGTGCTCGAGCACGATGACGCCAACGGTTTCAAGAGCGTCCGCAACGTGCGCAACGTGCACGTGCTGACGTACGACCAGCTGAACGCCTACGACGTGCTGGTGAGCGACGACATCGTCTTCACCCAGGCTGCGCTCGAGGCCTTCATCGCCGCCAAGTCCAAGAAGGAAGAGGTGAACGCGTAATGGCCGCCCTGAACAAGGACCCGCGCGACGTCATCATCGCCCCGGTCGTCTCTGAGAAGAGCTACGGCCTGATCGACGAGGGCAAGTACACGTTCATCGTCGACCCGCGTTCGAACAAGACCGAGATCAAGCTCGCCATCGAGTCGATCTTCAAGGTCGAGGTCGCGTCGATCAACACCCTGAACCGTCAGGGCAAGACCCGCCGCACCAAGTTCGGTCTCGGCAAGCGCAAGGACACGAAGCGTGCGATCGTCACGCTCAAGTCCGGTTCCATCGACATCTTCACGGCCGTCGGCTGAGCGAAGGACTAGAGGAAAACAGACATGGCTATTCGTAATTACAAGCCCACGACCCCCGGTCGTCGCGGCTCCTCGGTCGCCGACTTCGCCGAGATCACCCGTTCGACCCCGGAGAAGTCCCTTCTCCGTCCGCTGTCGAAGACCGGTGGCCGCAACAACCAGGGCCGCATCACGACCCGTCACATCGGTGGTGGCCACAAGCGCCAGTACCGCGTCATCGACTTCCGTCGCAATGACAAGGACGGCGTGAACGCCAAGGTCGCGCACATCGAGTACGACCCCAACCGCACCGCTCGCATCGCCCTCCTCCACTTCCTGGACGGCACCAAGCGCTACATCCTGGCGCCGCAGGGCCTGAAGCAGGGCGACGTGGTCGAGTCGGGCGCCGGCTCGGACATCAAGCCGGGCAACAACATGCCGCTTCGCAACATCCCGACCGGTACGGTCATCCACGCGATCGAGCTGAAGCCGGGCGGCGGCGCGAAGATGGCCCGTTCGGCGGGCGCCTCGGTGCGTCTCGTCGCGAAGGACGGCCCCTACGCCCAGCTGCGCCTGCCCTCGGGCGAGGTCCGCAACGTCGATGCGCGCTGCCGCGCGACCATCGGCGAGGTCGGCAACGCCGAGCAGTCGAACATCAACTGGGGCAAGGCCGGCCGCATGCGCTGGAAGGGCGTCCGCCCGACCGTGCGTGGTGTCGCGATGAACCCGATCGACCACCCGCACGGTGGTGGTGAGGGCAAGACCTCCGGTGGTCGTCACCCGGTCAGCCCGTGGGGCCAGAAGGAAGGCCGCACGCGTCACCCCAACAAGGAGAGCGACAAGCTCATCGTTCGCCGCCGCAACGCCGGCAAGAAGCGCAAGTAGGAGTTCGAGAAGATGCCACGCAGTCTCAAGAAGGGCCCCTTCGTCGACGAGCACCTGTTTCGCAAGGTGGTCGCCGCGAACGAGGCCAACAGCAAGAACGTGATCAAGACCTGGTCGCGCCGCTCGATGATCGTCCCGGCCATGCTGGGTCACACCATCGCGGTGCACGACGGTCGCAAGCACATCCCGGTGTTCGTCACCGAGACCATGGTCGGTCACAAGCTCGGCGAGTTCGCGCCGACGCGTACCTTCCGCGGCCACGTGAAGGACGACAAGAAGGGTCGCCGCCGCTAACGCGGAGGCGAAAAGGAGGAGAGAAATGGTGGAGTCGATCGCACGCGTGCGACACATCCGCGTCACCCCCATGAAGGCCCGCCGCGTCGTCAACCTGATCCGCGGCAAGCAGGCCCAGGAGGCCCTGGCCATCCTGAAGTTCGCGCCGCAGAGCGCGAGCGAGCCGGTGTACAAGCTGGTCGCCTCGGCGATCGCGAACGCCCGGGTCAAGGCCGACCAGTCCAACACCTACCTGGACGAGCAGGACCTCTACGTGAGCCGCGCCTTCGTGGACGAGGGCACCACCCTCAAGCGGTTCCAGCCGCGAGCACAGGGTCGGGCCTTCCGCATCAACAAGCGCACCAGCCACATCACGATCGTCCTCGCGACGCCGGATGAGGTCGAGGACGCCACGGCTACGAAGAAGGCGAGCAACTAATGGGTCAGAAAGTCAACCCGTACGGCTTCCGTCTGGGAATCACGACCGACCACGTGTCGCGCTGGTTCTCGGACAGCACGAAGAAGGGTCAGCGTTACAGCGACTACCTCGCTGAGGACGTCAAGATCCGCACCCTGCTGAAGACGTCGCTCGACCGCGCGGGTGTGTCCCGCATCGAGATCGAGCGCACCCGCGACCGCGTCCGCGTCGACATCCACACCGCCCGTCCGGGCATCGTGATCGGTCGCCGTGGCGCCGAGGCCGAGCGCATCCGCTCCGACCTCGAGAAGCTCTCGGGCAAGCAGATCCAGCTGAACATCCTCGAGGTCAAGAACCCCGAGGCCGACGCTCAGCTCGTCGCGCAGGGCATCGCCGAGCAGCTCGCTGCTCGTGTGGCGTTCCGCCGCGCGATGCGCAAGGGCCTCCAGGGCGCTCAGCGCGCCGGCGCCAAGGGTGTCCGCATCCAGGTGTCGGGCCGTCTCGGCGGCGCCGAGATGAGCCGCTCGGAGTTCTACCGCGAGGGCCGCGTTCCCCTGCACACGCTCCGCGCCAACATCGACTACGGCTTCTACGAGGCCAAGACCACCTTCGGTCGCATCGGTGTCAAGGTGTGGATCTACAAGGGCGACATCACGAACAAGGAACTCGCGCGCGAGCAGGCCAACGCCAAGCCGTCGCGCGAGCGCAACGACCGTCCGCGTCGCGGTGGCCGGGGCAACGCCCCTGCCGCGGAGACCGCGCCGGCCGCAGCAGGAGTTGAGGCATAACCATGTTGATCCCACGTAGAGTCAAGCACCGCAAGCAGCACCACCCCGGCCGTAGCGGCCAGGCGACCGGTGGCACGAAGGTCTCCTTCGGCGAGTTCGGCATCCAGGCCCTGACGCCCGCTTATGTGACCAACCGTCAGATCGAGTCCGCTCGTATCGCCATGACGCGTCACATCAAGCGCGGCGGCAAGGTGTGGATCAACATCTACCCCGACCGTCCGCTCACGAAGAAGCCGGCCGAGACCCGAATGGGTTCCGGTAAGGGTTCGCCCGAGTGGTGGGTCGCCAACGTCAAGCCGGGTCGCGTCCTCTTCGAGGTCTCGGGCGTCTCCGAGGACCTCGCTCGCGAGGCCATGACCCGTGCAATCCACAAGCTGCCCCTCAAGGCACGCATCATCAAGCGCGAGGAGGGCGACGCGTAATGGCGATCGGTTCCAAGGAGCTCGCCTCGAGCGAGCTCGACACTTTTGAAGACGAGCGTCTCGTCGACGAGCTGAAGAAGGCCAAGGAAGAGCTGTTCAACCTGCGCTTCCAGTCGGCCACCGGCCAGCTCGAGAGCCACGGCCGCCTGCGCGCCGTGAAGCGCGACATCGCTCGCATCTACACGGTCATCCGTGAGCGTGAGCTCGGCATCCGCGCCACCCCGGCTCCGGCCGAGGTCGCAGACGCGAAGGCCACCAAGAAGAGCAAGGCGAAGAAGGAGGCCCCTGAGGCCGCCGAGGTCGCCGAGAACGAGACTGAGGAGGCCAAGTAATGGCTGAGTCCACCAAGGCCGCCAAGGCCGAGGAGACGGTGGCCGACGAGGCCCTCGTCCGCGGGTACCGCAAGGCCCGTCGCGGATACGTGACCAGCGACAAGATGGACAAGACCATCGTCGTCGAGGTCGAGGACCGCGTGAAGCACCCCCTGTACGGCAAGGTCCTGCGCCGCACCTCCAAGGTGAAGGCGCACGATGAGAACAACTCCGCCGGCATCGGCGACCTCGTTCTCATCAACGAGACCCGCCCCCTGAGCGCCAGCAAGCGGTGGCGCCTGGTTGAGATTCTGGAGAAGGCCAAGTGATTCAGCAGGAATCCCGGATCAAGGTCGCCGACAACACGGGTGCGAAGGAGCTCCTCACCATCCGTGTGCTCGGCGGCTCGAGCCGTCGCTACGCCGGCCTGGGCGACGTCATCGTCGCCACGGTCAAGGACGCGATCCCCGGCGGCAACGTCAAGAAGGGCGACGTCGTCAAGGCGGTCGTCGTCCGCGTGCGGAAGAACACCCGCCGCCCGGACGGCTCCTACATCAAGTTCGACGAGAACGCCGCCGTCATCCTGAAGAACGACGGCGACCCCCGTGGAACCCGCATCTTCGGACCGGTCGGCCGCGAGCTCCGCGACAAGAAGTTCATGAAGATCATCTCGCTCGCTCCGGAGGTGCTGTAAGCCATGGCGAACATCAAGAAGGGCGACCTCGTCGAGGTCATCACGGGCCGCTCGCAGGCCCGTGGTGGTGACCGCGGCAAGCAGGGTCGTGTCATCGAGGTCCTGGTCGAGAAGAACCGCGTGATCGTCGAGGGCGTCAACTTCGTCACCAAGCACGTGCGCGTCGGCCAGACGCAGCGTGGCACGAAGACCGGCGGCATCGAGACCCACGAGGCCTCGATCCACGTCTCGAACGTGGCCCTGGTCGACCCCGAGACCAAGAAGCCGACCCGCGTCGGCTTCCGCACCGAGACCGTTACGAAGGACGGCGTCACCAAGACGGTCCGCGTTCGTTACGCCAAGAAGTCTGGTAAGGACCTGTAATGACCGACACTGCAACCGCTGCTGGCAAAATCCAGCCGCGCCTGAAGCAGAAGTACAAGAACGAGATCTCCCAGCAGCTCCAGGGCGACTTCGGTTTCACCAACGTGCACCAGGTGCCCGGTCTGGTGAAGATCGTCGTCAACATGGGTGTCGGCGAGGCGGCTCGTGACGGCAAGGTCATCGATGGTGCGGTCGCCGACCTCACCCTGATCACCGGCCAGAAGCCCCAGGTCACGAAGGCCCGCAAGTCCATCGCGCAGTTCAAGCTGCGCGAGGGTCAGCCGATCGGCGCGCACGTCACGCTGCGCGGCGACCGCATGTGGGAGTTCCTCGACCGCCTGCTGTCGCTCGCTCTGCCCCGTATCCGCGACTTCCGCGGTCTCTCGGACAAGCAGTTCGACGGCAACGGCAACTACACGTTCGGTCTCACGGAGCAGTCGATGTTCCACGAGATCAACCAGGACCGGATCGACCGCGTCCGCGGTATGGACATCACGGTCGTGACCACCGCCAAGAACGACGAGGAGGGTCGCGCGCTTCTGAAGCAGCTCGGCTTCCCCTTCCGTTCGGCAGAGGCTGCCAACTAAAGCTAGTAGGCTTCTCTCTTTGTGGGCCGGCCGTCCCGGCCGGCCCACTTCCACCACAGGTCGTCAGTCGTGTAACGGCTGAACGAAACCTGGTGTACGAAGGAAAAACCGCAATGACAATGACAGATCCGGTCGCAGACATGCTGACCAGACTGCGCAACGCGAACTCGGCTCACCACGACACCGTGTCGATGCCGCACTCGAAGCTGAAGTCCCACATCGCCGAGATCCTCACCACCGAGGGCTACATCTCCGGCTGGGATGTCGCTGACGCCCGCGTCGGCAAGACCCTGACTCTGCAGCTCAAGTTCGGTCCGAACCGCGAGCGTTCCATCGCCGGTATCAAGCGCGTTTCGAAGCCCGGCCTTCGCGTCTACGCGAAGTCCACGGAGCTCCCCAAGGTGCTCGGCGGGCTCGGCGTCGCCATCCTGTCCACCTCCTCCGGCCTTCTGACGGACCGTGAGGCTGAGAAGAAGGGCGTGGGTGGGGAAGTCCTCGCCTACGTGTGGTAACCCGCCATGTCGCGTATTGGAAGACTGCCCATCGACGTCCCCACGGGCGTTGATGTGAAGATCGACGGCCAGGCCGTCACCGTCAAGGGGCCGAAGGGCGAGCTCAGCCTCACCGTCGCCACCCCCATCGAGGTCAAGCTCGAGGAGGGCCAGGTCCTGGTCACCCGTCCGGACGACGAGCGCGCTTCGCGTTCGCTCCACGGCCTGACCCGCACCCTGATCAACAACAACATCATCGGCGTCACCGAGGGCTACTCCAAGGGCCTCGAGATCGTCGGCACCGGCTACCGCGTCGCGCAGAAGGGTGCGGCCGTCGAGTTCGCGCTCGGCTTCTCGCACCCGGTGACGGTCGAGCCGCCGGTCGGCATCACGTTCACGGTCGAGGGCAACAACAAGCTGACCGTGACCGGCATCGACAAGCAGGCCGTCGGTGAGGTCGCCGCCAACATCCGCAAGATCCGCAAGCCCGAGCCCTACAAGGGCAAGGGTGTGCGCTACGCCGGCGAGGTCGTGCGTCGCAAGGCCGGAAAGGCTGGTAAGTAATCATGGCTCTGGGTACCAGAGGAAAGAGCAAGGCGGCCGCACGCGACCGCCGTCACACCCGCCTTCGCAAGAAGATCGAGGGCACCGCGGCTCGTCCGCGCCTGGTCGTGACGCGTTCCGCTCGCCACGTCTTCGTCCAGATCGTCGACGACGCGCAGGGGCACACCCTCGCGTCCGCGTCGACCATGGAGCAGGACCTGCGCGGCTTCGACGGCGACAAGACCGCCAAGGCCCGCAAGGTCGGTGAGCTCGTCGCCGAGCGCGCGAAGAGCGCCGGTGTCGAGGCCGTCGTGTTCGACCGTGGTGGCAGCAAGTACGCGGGTCGCGTCGCTGCTGTCGCCGAGGGAGCTCGAGAGGGTGGATTGAACCTGTGAGCGACGAAAACAACAAGGAGCAGACCGTGGCAGAGCAGGCCGTGGAGACCGCGCAGCCGGTCGAGACCGCAGCCTCGACCAAGAACTCGAACGAGCGTGAGCCTCGTCGGGGTGGCCGGGAGCGCAACCCGAACCGCGACCGCGGAAGCCGCGACGCGGACAAGAGCCAGTTCCTCGAGCGCGTCGTGACCATCAACCGTGTGTCGAAGGTCGTCAAGGGTGGTCGTCGCTTCAGCTTCACCGCTCTCGTCGTCGTCGGCGACGGGAACGGTCTCGTGGGCGTCGGTTACGGCAAGGCCCGCGAGGTCCCGCTCGCGATCTCGAAGGGCGTCGAGGAGGCGAAGAAGAACTTCTTCCGCGTCCCGCGCGTCGGCAGCACCGTCCCGCACCCCGTGCAGGGCGAGGCGGCCGCCGGTGTCGTCCTTCTCCGTCCGGCCGCCGCCGGTACCGGTGTCATCGCCGGTGGCCCGGTGCGCGCCGTCCTGGAGTGCGCCGGAATCCACGACGTTCTCAGCAAGTCGCTCGGCTCGTCGAACACGATCAACATCGTCCACGCGACCGTGGCCGCCCTGAAGCAGCTCGAAGAGCCGCGCGCAGTGGCCGCCCGTCGTGGCCTGGACTACGACCGTGTCGCCCCCGAGAAGCTGCTGCAGATCGAGGCCCGTGCGGCTGAGGCCGCCGCTACCGCGAAGGCAGGTGCCTGATGGCTGCGCGACTGAAGATCACGCAGATCAAGTCGAAAGTGAGCGAGAAGCAGTACCAGCGCGACACGCTGCGCAGTCTGGGACTGAAGCGAATCGGCGACGTGACCGTCCGCGAGGACACCCCGCAGAACCGCGGGTACGTCAAGACCGTTGCTCACCTGGTAAAGGTCGAGGAGATTGACTAATGGCTGACGACAAGCCGAAGAACGAGGCTGCCGAGAAGCCGGCCGCCAAGAAGCCCGCGACCGCCAAGGCCGCGACCACCAAGGCCGCCGCCGACAAGCCGGCTGCCGCGAAGAAGGCTCCGGCCGCGAAGGCTCCGGCGAAGGCCGCTGCCGACAAGGCCGCCGCCTCGACGAGCGACGACACGGTCGCCGCCAAGCCGGCCGCGAAGAAGGCCGCCCCCAAGAAGGACGTCGCGGCCCCCCGCGAGCAGGTCCTGAAGGTGCACCACCTTCGCCCGGCCGCGGGTGCCAAGAAGGACAAGACCCGCGTCGGACGCGGTGAGGGTTCCAAGGGTAAGACCGCCGGCCGCGGTACCAAGGGTACGAAGGCCCGCTACCAGGTCCGCCCCGGCTTCCAGGGTGGCCAGCTTCCGTTCCACATGCGGACGCCGAAGCTGCGCGGCTTCAAGAACCCGTTCCGGGTCGAGTACCAGGTCGTGAACCTGGAGAAGCTCGCCGAGCTGTACCCGTCCGGCGGCGACGTCACGGTGGCCGACCTGGTCTCCAAGGGCGCTGTGCGCAAGAACGAGAAGGTCAAGGTTCTCGGTAACGGGGACATTGCGGTTAAGCTGAACGTTGCGGTCGACAAGGTCTCCGGCTCTGCTGAGCAGAAGATCGTCGCCGCAGGTGGATCCATCAAGTAACCACCCGTAAAGCAGCGCAGTCGGGTGGCCGGGGGACCGGCCACCCGACTGACTCTTACAGGAAAGCAGGACGCACTTTGTTTAGCGCCGTCGCGCGGATCTTCCGCACACCGGACCTCCGTCGGAAGATCGGTTTCACCCTGGGCATCATCGCCCTCTTCCGACTGGGCTCGTTCATCCCCGCGCCGTTCGTCGACTTCGGCAACGTGCAGACCTGCCTGAACGCGAACCAGGACACCTCGGGCCTCTACTCCCTGGTGAACCTCTTCTCCGGTGGTGCTCTCCTCCAGCTCTCGGTCTTCGCGCTCGGCATCATGCCGTACATCACCGCGTCGATCATCGTCCAGCTCCTGCGCGTGGTCATCCCGCGCTTCGAGACCCTCTACAAGGAGGGTCAGGCCGGTCAGGCCAAGCTGACGCAGTACACGCGCTACCTCACCATCGCGCTCGGTGTGCTGCAGTCGACCACCCTCATCACCGTCGCCCGCTCCGGCGCGCTGTTCGGGACCACGTCGGTCTCGCAGTGCACGCAGCT
The DNA here is from genome assembly GCF_000633535.1 of Leifsonia aquatica H1aii. GTDB lineage: Bacteria > Actinomycetota > Actinomycetes > Actinomycetales > Microbacteriaceae > Leifsonia > Leifsonia aquatica_A. The sequence continues at coordinate 204,848 of NZ_AYMR01000007.1, forward strand.
CATCACGGACGACTCGTGGTACGCCATCATGCTCATGGTCGTGACCATGACCGCCGGCACCGGCCTCATCATGTGGATGGGCGAGCTCGTCACCGAGCGCGGTATCGGCAACGGCATGTCGCTCCTCATCTTCACCTCGATCGCCGCGCAGTTCCCGAACTCGCTCGGGGCCATCGCCCAGGCGCAGGGCATCGAGATCCTCCTGGTCGTGATCGCGATCGGCCTCCTCATCGTGATGGCGGTCGTGTTCGTCGAGCAGTCGCAGCGCCGCATCCCGGTCCAGTACGCCAAGCGTATGGTGGGCAGGCGGACGTACGGCGGCAACAACACGTACATCCCGATCAAGGTGAACATGGCCGGCGTCGTGCCCGTCATCTTCGCCTCGTCGCTGCTGTACCTGCCCGCTCTGATCGCGCAGTTCAACCAGCCGGCCGCGGGCAAGGCCCCGGCGCCGTGGGTCACCTGGATCACGAACTACCTGACCAAGGGCGACCACCCGCTCTACATGCTCCTGTACTTCCTCCTGATCGTGGGCTTCACGTACTTCTACGTGGCGATCACCTTCAACCCGGAGGAGGTCGCGGACAACATGAAGAAGTACGGCGGCTTCATCCCCGGCATCCGCGCAGGGCGCCCGACCGCCGAGTACCTCGACTACGTGCTCACCCGCGTGACGCTGCCGGGCTCGATCTATCTGGGTTTGATCGCACTGATCCCGCTCGCCGCGTTCGCGTTGATCGGGGCGAGTCAGAACTTCATGTTCGGCGGCACGTCCATCCTGATCATCGTCGGTGTCGGTCTCGAGACGGTCAAGCAGATCGACTCGCAACTCCAGCAGCGACACTACGAAGGGCTTCTGCGTTGACCCGTCTATTGATCGTCGGACCCCCCGGAGCGGGCAAGGGCACGCAGGCCTCCCGCATCACCACCGCGTATGGGATCCCCGACATCTCGACGGGCGACATCTTCCGGGCCAACATCAAGAACGAGACGCCGCTCGGCACGCAGGTCAAGGCGATCGTGGACGCGGGCGACTACGTTCCGGACAGCCTCACGAATCAGCTGGTCACCGACCGGCTCTCGGAGGACGACGCGGCGAACGGGTTCCTGCTCGACGGCTACCCGCGCACCCTCGCCCAGGTGGACTACCTGGACGACATGCTCGCCGCCCAGGGGCAGAAGCTCGACGCCGTGATCCAGCTGGTCGCCGACCAGGACGAGATCGTGGCGCGGCTGACCAAGCGCGCACTCGAGCAGGGCCGGGCGGACGACTCGGAGGAGGCGATCCGCCACCGCCAGGAGGTCTACCTGCGGGAGACGTCGCCGCTCGTCGAGGTCTACAACTCGCGCGGCCTGCTGGTCGAGGTCGACGGCCTCGGCGAGATCGACGAGGTCGCCTCCCGCGTTCGCGCCGCCCTCGCCGAGCGGGGAATCGAGCCGATCTCCGAGCCGGTGGCGTAGCCGCACCGATGGTCTTCAAGCGGTCGATCTACAAGTCGCCCGCCCAGCTCCGCCTGATGGTGGCGCCGGGCCGGGCGACATCGGCGTCTCTGGATGCGGTCGCGTCGGCGGTGGCCGCCGGCATGACCACGCTCGAGCTCGATGCGATCGCCGAGCGCGCGATCGAGGAGGCCGGCGGCAAGCCGAACTTCAAACTCGAGCAGGGCTACCACCACACGATCTGCGCGTCGGTCAACGACGAGGTCGTGCACGGGATCCCCGGAGCACGGGTGCTGCAGCCCGGCGACATCCTGTCGGTGGACAGCGGCGCGATCCTCGACGGCTGGAACGGCGACTCCGCCGGCACCTTCGTGCTGCCGGACCCCGCTCGCCCCGAGGTCGTGGCCGAGCGGCAGAAACTGTCGGACGTCACGGAGCAGTCGCTGTGGCACGGCATCGCCCGGCTGGCGACCGCCCGGCACCTCAACGAGGTGGGCGAGGCGGTCGAGGACTACATCCTGTCCCAGGGCGAGTACGGCATCCTGACCGATTACATCGGGCACGGGATCGGGCGCCGGATGCACGAGGAGCCCCCGGTCTTCAACTACCGGGTGCGGGCGAAGGGGCCCGAGGTCAAGCCGGGCCTCGTCGTCGCCATCGAGCCGATGGTCGTGCTCGGCGATCAGGAGACCTACGTGAAGGACGACGGCTGGACGGTCGCCACGGAGGACGGCGCCGCCGCGGCTCACTGGGAGCACAGCGTCGCGGTCCACTCCGGCGGTATCTGGGTGCTCACCGCGTCCGACGGGGGAGCGGCCGGTCTCGCACCGTTCGGAATCACCCCCGCGCCCATCGCCTGACGTGCGTTCGCTCAGAGCGGGCGCAGATGATAGCCCAGAGTTGGCGAAACGGGTGAGCATCCCATAAGATTGATCCTTGGTGTCTTGGGCGCGTTTTTCGCATGCCTGACACCAGTCAACGCACGACCAGCAAACCACTACTTTTAGCGACAGTGAGGCTATGGCCAAAAAAGACGGTGTCATCGAGATCGAAGGATCTGTTGTCGAAGCGCTGCCCAACGCGATGTTCCGCGTCGAGCTGACCAACGGCCACAAGGTTCTTGCCCACATCTCCGGCAAGATGCGCCAGCACTACATCCGCATCCTCCCTGAGGATCGCGTGATCGTGGAGCTGAGCCCCTACGATCTGACCCGCGGCCGGATCGTCTACCGCTACAAGTAAAGGTCTGCTGTAAGTAACGGCCCCACCATCGGGTAGCCCCTGGTGGAGTACGAGGACAGCGAACAAAGGTAAAGAAACACTATGAAGGTCAAGCCTTCCGTCAAGAAGATCTGCGACAAGTGCAAGGTCATCCGTCGCAACGGACGGGTCATGGTCATCTGCGAGAACCCGCGCCACAAGCAGCGCCAGGGCTGATCGCAGCTCGCTCCGGCGAGCAGTGCCGATAACCGAACAACGAACACAGGCGATCCCAGATCCCGCGCCGCCAGCCGGCGCGGGGGACACCCTCGGAGGAGGCCGGGGCACCGGGATCGCTGCAGACCTCCACTCATCACAGGAGAAGCCAACACATGGCACGTCTAGCAGGCGTCGACATCCCGCGCGAGAAGCGTGTGGAGGTCGCACTCACCTACATCTACGGCGTCGGGCGCACGCGTGCGCTCAAGACGCTCGCCGAGACCGAGATCTCGGGCGACATCCGCGTCAAGGACCTGACCGACGAGCAGCTCGTCGCACTCCGCGACTACATCGAGGGCAACTTCAAGGTCGAGGGTGACCTCCGCCGCGAGGTCGCGGCCGACATCCGCCGCAAGGTCGAGATCGGCAGCTACGAGGGTATCCGCCACCGCAAGGGCCTCCCGGTCCGCGGCCAGCGCACCAAGACGAACGCTCGTACCCGCAAGGGCCCGAAGCGCACCGTGGCCGGCAAGAAGAAGGCGCGCTAAGGCCCGCGGCCCCACGCTCTAGGATTCAGGAGAAAAAATGGCAGCACCCAAGTCGGCCGCTCGCAAGCCGCGCAAAAAGGAAAAGAAGAACATCGCTGTGGGCCAGGCCCACATCAAGAGCACCTTCAACAACACGATCGTCTCGATCACCGACACCACCGGTGCGGTCATCAGCTGGGCTTCCTCCGGCGGCGTCGGGTTCAAGGGCTCGCGCAAGTCGACCCCGTTCGCCGCGCAGCTGGCCGCCGAGTCGGCCGCCCGCCAGGCGCAGGAGCACGGGATGAAGAAGGTCGACGTCTTCGTCAAGGGCCCGGGCTCCGGACGCGAGACGGCGATCCGCTCGCTCCAGGCCGCCGGCCTCGAGGTGGGCTCGATCAACGACGTCACCCCGCAGGCGCACAACGGTTGCCGCCCGCCCAAGCGTCGTCGCGTCTAGTTCTCTTCACGTCGCCCGTCAGGCGGCGGTCCGCCCGGGCCGCCGCCTGACGGCGTGACGAACCCCACCTCACTCAACGCAAGTGTCATATAGCGGACACTTAGCCGAAAGGAATCAACAGTGCTCATTGCACAGCGTCCTACGCTCACCGAAGAGAACATCTCCGAGTTCCGCTCGCGGTTCGTCATCGAGCCCCTGGAGCCCGGCTTCGGTTACACCCTCGGCAACTCGCTTCGTCGCACCCTGCTCTCGTCCATCCCCGGTGCCGCCGTCACCAGCATCCGTATCGACGGTGTGCTGCACGAGTTCAGCACCGTCCCGGGTGTGAAGGAAGACGTCACCGAGATCATCCTGAACATCAAGGGTCTCGTGGTGTCGAGCGAGCACGACGAGCCGATCACCGCCTACCTGCGCAAGACGGGCGCCGGTCAGGTCACCGCTGCCGACATCTCGGCTCCGGCGGGCGTGGAGATCCACAACCCCGAGCTGGTCATCGCGACCCTCAACGACAAGGCGAAGTTCGAGGTCGAGCTCACCATCGAGCGTGGCCGCGGCTACGTGTCGGCCCAGCAGAACCGCAACGAGTACAGCGAGGCGGGCCAGATCCCGATCGACTCGATCTACTCGCCGGTCCTCAAGGTCACCTACCGTGTCGAGGCGACCCGTGCGGGCGAGCGCACCGACTTCGACCGCCTCGTGGTCGACGTCGAGAGCAAGCCGGCGATCACGCCGCGCGACGCGATCGCGTCCGCCGGGCGCACGCTGGTCGAGCTGTTCGGTCTGGCGCGCGAGCTCAACAGCGCGGCCGAGGGCATCGAGATCGGCCCCGCGCCGGTCGACCAGGTCCTCAGCTCCGAGCTCTCGATGCCGATCGAGGACCTCGACCTGTCGGTCCGTTCGTACAACTGCCTCAAGCGCGAGGGCATCAACACCGTGAGCGAGCTCGTCTCGCTGTCGGAGACGCAGCTCATGAACATCCGCAACTTCGGTCAGAAGTCGGTGGATGAGGTCAAGGACAAGCTGACGGAGATGGGCCTGTCGCTGAAGGACTCGGTCCCCGGGTTCGACGGCGCCCACTTCTACAGCGGGTACGAAGAGGACGAGACCACCATCTGAGGCCTCGGCGTTCCCGACAAGCCTTTCGACGTTTCACAACTGGAGATAACCGATCATGCCTAAGCCCACCAAGGGCCCCCGCCTCGGAGGCGGTCCCGCGCACGAGCGCCTCATGCTCGCCAACCTGGCTGCCGCGCTGTTCACGCACAAGAGCATCAAGACCACCGAGACCAAGGCGAAGCGCCTGCGTCCCTACGCCGAGCGGCTCATCACGTTCGCGAAGCGTGGCGACCTGCACGCGCGTCGTCGGGTGCTCGCCGTGATCGGCGACAAGTCCGTGGTCCACGAGCTCTTCACCGAGATCGCGCCGCTGGTCGCCGAGCGTGAGGGCGGCTACACCCGCATCACCAAGCTCGGCTACCGCAAGGGTGACAACGCGCCCATGGCGCAGATCGAGCTCGTGCTCGAGCCCGTCGCCCCGAAGGCGAAGCCGGCCAAGTCCTCGAAGGCCGCCGCCCCGAAGGCCGCTCCGGCCGAGGAGGCCCCGGTCGAGGAGACCCCGGCCGAGGACGTCGCCACCGAGGAGACCGCGGCCGCCGAGGCCGAGGTCGTCGAGGCGTCGACCGCCGACGCCGAGGCCGCCGAGGAGACCACCGCCGAGGCGGAGGCCGAGAAGGCGTAAGTCTCTCGCACCCCGTACGGAAGACCCCGCATCCCTCTGGGAGGCGGGGTCTTCCGCTTTGTAGGCTGACAGGATGGATCGCATCGACGAGGACCTGCCTCCGCTGAACGAACGGGTGACCGCACCACCGACGTACACGCCGCGGCATCCCTTGATCGCCCGCTGGCGTCCGGCGACCCGGGAGGACGTCGATGCCGTGTGGGAGGTCGTGCGCGCGGCGGACGCCCTGGAGCACCCGAACTACCTCGCCACGCGCGAGGAGGTCGCGGAGGAGCTGGGCTACAGCTTCGTGGACCTGGAGCACGATTCGCTGCTCGCCGAGACCGCGGACGGTCGCGTCGTCGCCGTCGGCGTCGTCGTCGAGCCGCCGGGCAAAGAGACGCTGGTGCGGGAGTTCCTGAACGGGGGAGTTCATCCGGAGTTCGCCGGGCGCGGGATCGGACGCGAGCTGCTCGCGTGGCAGCTCGCGCGTGGCGAGCAGAAGCTCGCCGCCTCCACTGAACGTCTGCCGGGCTGGCTGGTCGGCTATGCGGACGAGCGCGCACCCCGGCGCGAGAACCTGCTGAGGGCGGGCGGACTGGAGCCCGTCCGCTACTTCCTGGGGCTGGAGCGGGATCTCGCCGCCCCCGTGCCGACGGTCGTCCCCCTGGACGGCGTGCGCGTCGTCCCGTTCGCCCCCGCGCTCTCGGAGGCCGCGCATCGTGCACGCGACGAAGCGTTCGGTGACCACTGGGGGAGTCAGCCGATGAGCGACGAGCAGTGGGAGACCTTCCTCGGCGGCACCTTCCGCGCCGACCTGTCCTTCGTCGCCCTCGCGCCGGGGACCGACGGCGAGGAGGTCGTCGGTGTGGTGATGAGCCAGGTGAACGAGGACGACTGGACATCGCAGGGCTTCACCGGGGCGTACGTGGCGATGCTCGGCACGACGCGCGCGCATCGGGGCCGGCGGATCGCGCCCGCGCTCCTCGCTGCGACGCTGTCGGCGTGTGCCGAGCGGGGCTGGGAGCGGGTGACGCTCGACGTGGATGCGGAGAATCCGACCGGCGCCCTGGGCCTGTACACCCGGCTCGGCTTCGTCGGAGCGACCCGGGAGACCGGCCTGGTGCGCGCCTACTGAGGGCGGGGCCCGGCCTTGTCCCAGGGGTTCGCGGGACGGACGGAGGAGTGCTCGGCGAGGGTGTGCAAGGCCGCGCCCAGCGCCTCGGCGTAGACGAGTCCGCCGCGGTGCCCGGGGTGGATCTGGTCGTCGGCGAGCAGGTCCAGGTGCTCGGCGATCGCCTTCTTCCAGTCGGCGACGAACACTCGCCCGGGGTGCGCCGCGGCGAAGCCGTCGAGGGTCGTGTTGACGCCGTCCGTCCACGAGCGCGGTGCCTGGACGTTCACCAGCACCAGGTGACGGCGTGGCCCGATCGCATCGAGCACCTCCTGCAGGCTGTCCGCCGCGATGGATCCGTTGGTGCCGAGCCCGAGGACGACGACGTCGCGCAGTTCCCCGGAGGACGCGGCCGCCGCGATCATCTCCGGGGCCTTGCTCATCTGGCGGGAGACGACCGCGTCGACCGCGATCCCTGGATACGTCTCCTGCAGGGCCGGTGCGGAGGCGAGCATGACGGAGTCGCCGAACGCCGAGATCTCCGGACCCTTCGCGATCGGGTGCGGGTCCGGGGGGACGCGCCGGTGGGCGGACGACGGCGCGGGGGTGGCGGGCGCGGTGGCGGTCACCGGGCCCGGGCCGTGGAGCGATGCGGCCCCCTGCTCGATCATCCGTTGGGCGGCCGTGGCCGTCGGCGCGACGACCATGGCCGCGACGGTGAGCAGCACGAGGACGGCGGCGAGCACGGTTCCCGCGATCCCGGCGACCCGCGTGGACCGCGAGAGGCGCATGCGGACGCGGGCCCGCCGGAACGCTCCACGCAGTCCGTGCGTGCGGATGGGCTGCTCCAGGTAGCGGTACGACAGCGATGCCGCGGCGCCGGTCACGGCGAGCGAGCCCAGGCCGACGAACAGCGCGGCGACCGGCTCGTTCTCGTCGGGCACGAACGCGCACGCGAGGACGAAGACCGGCCAGTGCCACAGGTACAGGCCGTACGAGCGGGCGCCGACGAATCGCAGCGGCGCGAGATCGAGCGTGCGGCCGAGGGAGGAGCGGGGCGTGATCGCGGCCCAGATCGCGATCGCGCTCAGCAGGCTCACCAGGGCGAGACCACCGCGGTAGGTGAACGCGGAGTCGGACGTCATCGCGTACGCGCAGACCACCAGCCCCACGACCGAGAGCGCCCCGAGCGGCGGCAGCCAGCGGCGCACGAACGTCTGGAACCGGCTCTCGCCGGCGTCGAGGTCGAGCGGGCGCATGCGCAGCACGAGGAGGGCGAGCGCGGCGCCGAGCGCGAGCCCGAAGCTGTGGGTGTCGGAACCGAAGTAGACACGCGTCGGGTCCTCGCCGGGGACGTAGAGCACGGCCATCCAGACGGCCGAGCCCACGGCCGCCGCCAGGACGATGGTGAAACGTGCCCACCACGGCTTCAGCAGGGCGAGCGCGAGCAGGACGAGGGGCCAGACCAGGTAGAACTGCTCCTCGACCGCGAGCGACCAGAGGTTGCGGAAGAGTTCGGGCGCGCCCTGAGCGAAGTAGCTCGAGTCGGCGGCCACCGAGAGCCAGTTGGCGCTGAAGGTCACGGCGCCGAGGACCTGCCGCGGCAGCCCGACCAGCACGTCGCCGCCGAGGGCGAAGGCGACGCTCGAGCAGACGATCACGAGCAGCCCGATCGCGGGGAGCAGGCGGCGCGCGCGTCGTATCCAGAAGCGCCGCAGATCGATCCGTCCGGTCGCGCGACGCTCCCGCACCAGCAGGCTGGTGATCAGGAAGCCGCTGATCACGAAGAAGACGTCGACGCCGATGAATCCGCCGGGGAGGACGCCCGGGAACAGGTGGTAGACCAGCACGACCGCCACCGCGAACGCACGCAGCCCGTCGAGTCCCGCGTAGCGGATCGCCGACGGAGTCGACGGACCGCTGCCCGGCGTCGCCGCCCGTGGAGCGGGAGCATCGGGTCGGACGGTCACGGCGGGCCGGACGGTGAGAAGTGGCAAGACAGTCTCTGAAGCGATCGGGGGCGGGGGCGGGAGAATGCCGTGCCGCTGCGGGCACGGAAGCGCCCACGATAGCAATCGCGGCTGACAGTCGCCTCACCCCGCCGGGCGCGCCGCCGTCCTCCCGCCGTCCCTAGAATCGAGGGATGACCGACCTGTCGACGCGCTATCGGCTGGACATCGCCTACCAGGGCACCGACTTCAACGGCTGGGGCCGGCAGCCGGGCCTCCGCACGGTGCAGGGGGTGCTGGAGGAGACGCTGGCGACCATCTTCCGCCGCGCCGGGGACGCTCCGGCGCTCACGGTCGCGGGGCGGACGGACGCCGGGGTCCATGCCGTCGGGCAGGTGGCGCATGTCGACTTGACGGCCGCCCAGGTGGCGGTGCTGCGCAAGCCGCACGGGAAGCGGCCGCCGCTGCCCGCCGGGGAGGCCCTGGCTCGCCGCATCAACGGCGTGCTCGGCCCTGTCCCCGATGTGGTGATCCGTCGGGCGAGCGAGGCGCCGGCCGGTTTCGACGCGCGGTTCTCGGCGCTGTGGCGGCGCTACGAGTACCGGGTCGCCGATCGAGACTCCTTCCGCGATCCGCTGCAGCGCCACCGCATCGCGTGGGTGTCGTCCGAGCTCGACGTGGCAAGGATGGACATGGCCGCGCACGGTCTGCTCGGTCTGCACGACTTCGCGAGCTACTGCAAGGCGCGGGAGGGGGCGACGACGATCCGCACGCTCCAGGCCTTCTCGTGGCGGCGGGACGCCGACGGCGTCCTCGTCGGGGAGGTCGTCGCGGACGCCTTCTGCCACAGCATGGTGCGGGCACTGGTGGGGGCGTGCGTGGAGGTCGGCGAGGGCAAGCTCGAACCGGGGGACCTCGTCGGGCTGCGCGACGAGGAGCGGCGCACCAACGCGTTCAAGGTGATGCCGGCGCGCGGTCTGACGCTGCTGGACGTCGGCTACCCGGAGGGGGCGGAGCTGTCGCTGCGCGCGGAGCAGACCCGGGCTCGGCGTTCGCTCTGACCGGGCGCAGCCGACGGGCCAGCCGTTTCCCGGCCCGGATCGGCGTCCCGATGATCAGCGCCACCCGGCCGAGCGCGCTGCGGTCGTGCGGTCCGAGCGCGATCTTGCGCTCCCAGGCACGGCGGAGCGCCCCGCCGCGGTTGCGGCGAGCCGGGGGCCGATCGGCCAGCCTCGCGGCGTCGCGTGCGACCATCAGCCGTTCGACCCGTCGCGCCCAGTCGTCGTCGCTGACGGGGTGGAAGTAGTTGTCGTCCCGCCAGTGCGGATCCACCGACCCGAATCGGCCGGCGACCAGCTCCGCGGCGGTGCCCTCGGTGCCGCTTCCGACGAAGACCTCGTTGATGAGCGCGCGCGAGACCCCGAAGTCGGTCAGCGTCAGCACGGGGACGCCGCGGCCGACGGCCTCGATCATCGCTGTCGAGCTCACCGTGACGAGTGCGAGCGCTCGATCGAGATGCGCGTCCATCGGCCCGGTCTCCACCGTGAGGTTCGCCGGGGCGTCCTCCGGGACCAGATCGGCGTAGGGATGGGTCTCGCGGTGGGTCTGCTGCTCGCCGCGGACCGCACGGGTCTTGATCACGACGCGCCACTCGGGGTGGGCGGCGGCGGCCGCAGCCAGCCAGCCGACGAGAGCCCGGCGGTCCTCCTCCGCGGCGGGCACGCTGGGCTGTGCGGCGAAGACGACGGCGTCGCGGCGGACTGTGGCCGATCGGGTGCCGGCCTCCGCCGAGGGCGCCGGACCATCGGTGCGGAGGAACGGCAGCGTCGCGAGTGCGAAGTGCGGCTCGACTCCGCCCGACTCGGCGAGGGCGGTGTACTCGCGCACCTCCCGGCGGCTGTGCAGGACGAAGAGGTCGGCGCGTGCCCGGAGGAACAGCCCCTTCCATTTGGCCGGGTAGGAGATGCCGGGCAGGCCCGTCACGATCACGGGGCGGTCCCGCACACGGCGATGGAGCTGGTCGATCAGCAGCTCCGCGACCGGTCCGAGCGTCGCGACCAGCACCGCGTCCGGCGGGTCGGTGCGCACCCGGTCGACGATCGCGTCCATCGGGACGGCCGTCGGCGGGTCGTCGGCGAGGGCGGACAACCGGTCGTCGAGGCCGTGGAAGGCGGAGCGCAACTGGTCGCGGCTTGCGGCGGTAGGGGTCGCGACCGGGACCAGCTCCAGCCTCCAGTCCTCCGGCGCCGCCGCGAGCAGGTGAGCGCCCCACTTGGCGAAGGAGTCCGTGTCGACGACGCCGAGGACGCGGCGGGTCACCTCACGCACCCACCCGGCGCAGCTTGGACAGCGGGGCCAGCTCGCCGGGGAAGACGCGCTTGACGCCGTCGCCGAGGGCGGTCTCGATGATGCGGATGTCGCGGGTGAGGGTCCGGACGCCGTGCGGCTCGAGCGATGCCGCGTGGTCGGACCCCCACATCGTCCTGTCGAGGGTGATGTGGCGCTCCACCGCGGTGGCGCCGAGGGCGACCGCGGCGAGCGAGATCTGCAGCCCGGGTTCGTGACCGGAGTACCCGATCGGGATGCCGGGGTACCGGGCGGCGAGTGTGCCGATCGTGCGGAGGTTGGCCTCCTCGGCGGGGAGGGGATAGGTGGAGGTGGCGTGCAGGATGACGAGACGGTCGGTTCCGAGGGTCTCGACGGCGCGGTCGATCTGGTCGAGCGTCGACATCCCGGTCGACAGGATCACCGGCTTGCCGGTCGCGGCGACGGCCGAGAGGAGGCCGAGGTCGGTGACCGACGCCGAGGCGATCTTGTAGGCGACGACGTTGAGGTCCTCCAGGAACGCGACCGCCGGCTCGTCCCAGGGCGAGGCGAACCAGTCGAGGCCGCGCAGGGTCGCGTGGTCGCCGACCTCGATGTACTGGTCGCGGTCGAACTCGACCCGGTAGCGGTACTCGAGATAGCTCATGTCACCCCACGGGGTGCTCCGCGGGACCGCCTTCATGTGCTCCGGGGTGGAGATCTCGGGCGTGCGCTTCTGGAACTTCACCGCCTGCATGCCGGCGTCCGCGGCCACGTCGACGAGTTGCTTGGCGATCTCGACGTCGCCGTTGTGGTTGAGGCCGATCTCGCCGATCAGGTAGGCGGGGTGGCCGCCGCCGATGGGGGTGCGGCCGATCTGCACGGTCATGATGCTCCGTTCCGGTGGGTGAGGACGAGGTCTGCGAGTTCCCGCACGGCGCCGTCGCCGCCGCGGCGGGTGAGGACGTGCCGGGCGGCGGCGAGGACGGCGGGGTGGGCGTCGGCGACGGCGACGGGCCAGCCGACCGCGTCGAGCGCTCCCAGGTCGTTGACGTCGTTGCCGAGGTAGGCGACGCGGTCGAGGGCGATGCCGGTCTCGGCGGACCAGCGGCGCAGCGCCGTCGCCTTGTCGGCGACGCCGTGCAGCACGTCCACGCGCAGTTTCGCCGCGCGGGCCGCGACGACCGGGTTGGTCTCGGTGGAGAGGATGAGCAGGGGGACGCCGGCCTCCCGCAGCATCCGGACGCCCATCCCGTCGCGGCGGTTGACGACGACCGTCTCGGTGCCGTCGCTGGCGACCGCGGCGCGGTCATCCGTGTGAACGCCGTCGAAGTCGGTCACGACGGCGTCGACGTCGATCGCGGGCACCGGGTCGGGTGCCGGGTCGAGCAGCGGGTCGAGCACGGCGGCGACGGCGGTCGCGACCAGCAGGTCCGTCGGATCGTCGATGTCGATCGCCCCCCGCGGGTCGACGTCGGCCAGTTCCACGCGCCCGAAGAAGCGGTGGCGCGCCCGGCGGAATCCGTCGGCCCGCAGCGCAGAGAACGCGCCGGTCTCTCGGAATTCCGGGGCCCGATCCTGCCGGCGCGGGCGGACGGCCGCGTCGTGGTTGACGGCGACCGCCGCGCCGTCGTCGCCGATCCGCCAGAGGAAGGCGTGCGAGGGGGCCGCGGCGACCACGACATCGGCCTCGCCGGAGAGCACCCGGGCGACCGCGGGGCCGAGATCCGCCGGGTCGATGAACGGAGAGGTCGCCTGCAGGAAGAGGAGCACCTCCGGGCGCACGCCACGCTCGTCCAGTACGTCGAGGGCGTGCAGCAGCGCCTCTTCGGAGGACGCCGTGTCTCCGGACAGCGCGGCGGGCCGCGCGATGGTCTGCGCCCCGGCGGCGATCGCCTCGGCCGCGATGCCCTCTCCGTCGGTGCTCACGTAGACGGCGTCGACGAGAGGGGCGGCGAGGGCCGCGTGCACCGCACGGGCCACCAGGCTGCGCCCGGCGATCGGGGCCAGGTTCTTGCCGGGGATGCCTTTCGAGCCGGCGCGGGCGGGGATCACCGCGACGACACGGACGGGGGAGTGCATGCCGGCACGCTACGGAGCGGGCGTGACGAGCGAGGGGACGGAACGGGAACGACGGCCGACCGGCTGAGGAACCGTTCAGGAACGTTCGCGGACGCTCAGGCTTCGCTCAGCGCACCAGCCCGTTCTCGTAGGCGAACGCGACCAGTTGCACGCGTGACGCCAAGCCGAGCTTCTGCAGGATGCTGCGCATGTGGCTCTTGACGGTGGTCTCGGAGATGAAGGCCACCTGTCCCGCGTCCGCGTTGCTGAGCCCGCGGGCAGCGAGCAGGAACACCTCCTTCTCCCGCGCGGAGAGCGCGGCGATGGCCTCGGTGCGCGCAGGCACCCGTTCGCCGCCGAACAACGCGGCGGTCTCCTTCGGTGCGATCACGGCGTGCCCGGCGTGGACCGTCCGGATGGCGGCGAGGAGGAAGTCGGGCGTCGTGTCCTTCATGACGAAGCCGTCGGCGCCCGCCCGCATCGCGCGGGCGACCGCTTCGTCGCGTTCGAAGGTGGTGAGGACGACGATGCGGGGTGCGTCGTCGCCGGTCGCCTCCGCGCGGATCCGCTCGGTGGCCCGGATGCCGTCGAGCACGGGCATGCGCAGGTCCATCAGCACGACCTGCGGGCGATCCCGCAGGACCAGCGCGACACCGGCCGCGCCGTCGTGCGCGGCTCCCGCGAACTCCAGGTCGGGCTGCGACTCCAGCAGCATCCCGATACCGGAGCAGAACAACGGCTGGTCGTCGACGACGGCGACGCGGATCGTCATGCGAGCACCGCCTGCGCGGCCGGGATGAATGCCGTGACCAGATATCCCGCGACGCCGTCGCTGTCGTCGGGTCCGGATTCGAGCCAGCCGCCCGCGAGCCGGGCGCGCTCCCGCATGCCGTGCAGCCCGCGTCCTCCGCCCTGCTCCGGCGGGGCCGCCTCGGAGGCGGCAGCGCCGCCGCCCGACGAGACCGCGATCGTCATCCCGCCGCCCCGGGCGTCGAGCACGACGCGGGCGCTGGCCGCGGCGCCGCCGTGCTTGAGCGCATTCGTCAGCGCCTCCTGCACGATCCGGTAGACGGCGAGCTCCTGGGTCGCGGTCAGCCCGTCCGGCTCTCCGTAGCGCTCGACGGCGACGGCGAGGCCGGCGTCGCGCATCCGGTCGATCATCGGATCGAGGTCCTCGATCGCCGGGAGCGAGCGCCCGTCCGGTTCGGAGACGAGGGTCTCGATCAGCATCCGCACTTCGGTGAGCGAGGTGCGCGCCGAGGCGGCGATCGTGGCGAGGGACTGGGACATCGCCTCCGGACGCTCGTCCGCCAGTGATCGTGCGCCGTCAGCCTGGGCGAGGATGACGGACAACGAGTGGGCCATGATGTCGTGCACGTCCTGGGCGATCCGCTCCCGCTCTCCGGCCACCGTCGTGGCCACCTCGGCCGTGCGCAATTCGAAGGTGGTCCGAGCGAGCTCCTGGTCGCCGTCGCGCTTCCTGGCCCACACCCCGATGAGGGTGCCGACCACCCATGCGACCGCACCTGCTGCGGCGCACAGCACGAAGAACATCGTCCGGGCACCCGGATCGCCACGTGCGACGCCGAGCCACCATGCCAGCAGGCCGGCGGTCGAGAGCCCCGCACCGACCGCGAAGACGAAAGCGCCGACCCGCATCCGCCCCTCGACCGAAGCGGAGACCACCAGGATGATGACGGCGTATCCGAGGTAGGCGAGCGGCTCGTCGAAGATTCCACCGGGGAAGAGGAGTTGCCCGAGGAGCACGGCCGTTCCGATGGCCATCGAGAGGATCGGCTGCAGGCGGGAGATCCCGATCGCCACGGCGACGAGGAGCAGCGCCGCCCAGAAGGGAACGGTATTGCGCAGCATGCCTGGACCGAGCTGATGCCGGCCGACCTCGGCGACGGCCCAGAAGCTGAAATACGCGACAGCGATGGTCGGTTCGAGGAGCCAGCGGCTTCGCAGGAGGAACGCACTCATACCCGTCACGCTAGAGTGACGGCGACCGGCCGTGGTCGGAATCCACGCTAAATCCTCCCCAGGGCGGAGCCGGTCGACCCCGCAGGCGCACGGGTTTGACCGCCCCCGGGCGTGTCGCGTAGTATTGACCCTTGGTGTCCGCGCCTACTGCGGCGCGGCATGCGAACGTGAGCCCTCCACCGGCACGGTTCCCCTCTCCTCGAGAGCGGAACCCCCATCGGAG
The DNA here is from genome assembly GCF_000633535.1 of Leifsonia aquatica H1aii. Taxonomy (GTDB): domain Bacteria; phylum Actinomycetota; class Actinomycetes; order Actinomycetales; family Microbacteriaceae; genus Leifsonia; species Leifsonia aquatica_A. The sequence goes on from NZ_AYMR01000007.1 coordinate 220,042, forward strand.
TGGGATTCACGAACTCCTCCGTTCGATACAGAAAGCAGCCACTACTGTGACGCGCACTTACTCCCCGAAGGCAGACGAGATCCAGCGCGACTGGGTCGTCATCGACGCGACCGATGTCGTGCTCGGCCGTCTCGCCAGCCACGCCGCCGCCCTCCTGCGCGGCAAGCACAAGCCGACGTTCGCCCCCCACATGGACTCGGGCGACTTCGTCATCATCGTCAACGCGGACAAGGTCGCTCTGACCGGCCAGAAGGCCGTTCAGAAGAAGGCCTACCGCCACTCGGGCTACCCGGGCGGCCTCAAGGCGACCACCTACGCCGAGCTGCTCGAGAAGAACCCGACCCGCGCCGTCGAGAAGGCCATCCGCGGCATGCTCCCGAAGAACTCCATCGGTCGTGCCCAGCTTCGCAAGCTGAAGGTCTACACCGGAAGCGAGCACCCGCACGCCGCCCAGCAGCCGAAGCCGTACACGCTCGGCCAGGTCGCCCAGTAGGCGTCCCAGACCTTCACGACTGACAGAGACAAAGGATTATCACCATCGTGGCGAAGATCGCAGACAGCATCGAGTCGGCCCCGGTCGAGAACGTCGAGTCCTACTCGACCGAGACCCCGGCCACTGAGGCCCCGGCCGCCCCGCGCGCCGTCCTCTCCGTTCCCGGCGCGGCCGTCGGCCGACGCAAGGAGGCCATCGCGCGTGCGCGCCTGGTCCCCGGTTCCGGCACCATCACGGTCAACGGCCGTGCGTTCGCCGACTACTTCCCGAACAAGCTGCACCAGCAGCTGATCAACGACCCGTTCAAGGTCCTCGACCTGCTCGGCTCGTACGACGTCGTCGCCCGCATCACCGGTGGCGGCCCCTCGGGTCAGGCCGGCGCGCTGCGCCTGGCCATCGCGCGCGCTCTCAACGAGATCGACCGCGACAACAACCGTCCGACCCTCAAGAAGGCCGGCTTCCTCACGCGCGACGCCCGCGTCACCGAGCGCAAGAAGGCCGGTCTCAAGAAGGCCCGCAAGGCGTCGCAGTTCTCCAAGCGCTAACGACTCCGAGCGCCTAGGCTGCCGAACATGCCCCGTCTTTTCGGAACCGATGGAGTCCGCGGACTCGCAAACGGCAGTCTCACCGCCGACCTCGCGCTCGGCCTCGCTCAGGCAGCTGCCGCTGTCCTGACGCGAGGCCGCAGCGCGGAGGCGCGGCGTGCCGCCGGCAAACGGCCGACGGCGATCGTCGCCCGCGACCCTCGCGTCTCGGGCGAATTCCTGTCTGCGGCAGTCGCCGCGGGCCTGGCGAGCTCCGGGATCGACGTCTACGACGCCGGGGTCATCCCGACGCCGGCGACGGCCTTCCTCATCGCCGACTTCGACGCCGACTTCGGTGTGATGGTCTCCGCCTCGCACAATCCCGCCCCCGACAACGGCATCAAGATCTTCGCCCGTGGCGGCACCAAGCTGCCCGACCAGGTCGAGAACCGCATCGAGGAGCATCTGGGGCTCGAGAAGCTGACCCCCACCGGTGCCGACGTCGGACGCATCCGCCGGTTCGCCGACGCGGAGGACCGCTACGTCCTGCACCTGCTCGGCAGCCTCCCGAACCGGCTGGACGGCATCCACGTCGTCCTCGACTGCGCGCACGGCGCAGCGGCAGGGATCTCGCCCGAGGTCTTCACCGACGCGGGCGCCCGCGTCACCGTCATCGGGGATTCCCCGGACGGCATGAACATCAATGACGGGGTCGGCTCCACGCACCTCGACAACCTCGCCGCGGCCGTACTGGCCGCGGGCGCGGACGTGGGTATCGCGCACGACGGCGACGCCGACCGCTGCCTCGCGGTCGACGCGAACGGCACGGTGGTCGACGGCGACCAGATCATGGCCATCCTCGCGCTCGGCATGAAGGAGCGCGGAACCCTCACCGATGACACCCTCGTCGCGACGGTGATGAGCAACCTCGGCCTCAAACTGGCGATGCGCGACGCGGGGATCCGCGTGGTCGAGACGGCCGTGGGCGACCGCTACGTGCTCGAGGAGATGAACAAGAGCGGCTATGCCCTCGGCGGCGAGCAGTCGGGTCACGTCATCATGAGCGAGTTCGCGACCACCGGCGACGGCATCCTCACCGGGCTGCACCTGCTCAGCGAGATGGCGCGCCAGCGAAAGCCGCTCGCGGAACTGGCGAAGGCGATGACCATCTACCCGCAGGTGATGGTGAACGTGAAGGGCGTCGACCACCACGCCGTGCACACCGACGAGGAACTGAAGGCCGCCGTCGCGTCGGTGGAGCAGCTGCTCGGCGACACCGGCCGCGTGCTGCTGCGCCCGTCGGGCACGGAGGCGCTGGTGCGCGTCATGGTGGAGGCGGCGGACCAGACGACGGCGGAGCGCCTCGCCAACGAGCTCGCCGACGTCGTCCGGGACCGCCTGACGGTCTGAGCTCTCAGAACCGTCGGACAGTCCTGATCGGCCTGAGCGGTCTGAGCGGTCTGACCGGGCCGGTCAGCGGCCTTCCTGCTGCCGTCGCGCGGCGATGAAGTCGAGCGCGGAATAGGCGCGTTCCTTCTCCGGGAGCATCCCGTCGGCGTCCAGTCCGGTCAGGAGCGTTCCCGGATCCACCGACAGCGTCATCGCGAGCTGGACGATGGTCGTCAGGGTCGGGTTGCCGTCCCCGCGCTCGAGCCGGCCGTAGTTCGCCAGGTCGACGCCGCTGAGGTGCGCGATGTCGTACTGCGAGCAGCCGAGTTCGATGCGGCGCGCCCGCAGTCGCTCGCCGAAGGCGCGGGAGGCTTCGGAGCGTTGACGTGGCATGCTCTCAGCCTCCGCTCCCCGACTCTCCCTGACCAGTGGCTGTGGGCCGTGGGCCCAGAGGCCTGAGGCGTTCATGCCGCGGTCGGGTCAGCTCTCCCGCGCCTTACGCGCGGCGATGAAGTCCGAGACCGAGTACGCGCGCTCGCGCGCCGGCAGCATCCCGTCGCCGTAGAGGCCGCCCAGCAGGCGGGCCGGATCGGTGTTGAGAGCGGTGGCGAGCCGGACGATGGTGTGCAGCTCCGAGTTGGCCTCACCCCGTTCGATCCGGCCGTAGTTCGTCACGTGCATGTCGGCGAGGTTCGCGATGTCCTCCTGGCTCATGCCGAGGGCGACGCGGGCGGCGCGGACGCGTTCGCCGAAGAGACGTGCGGCATTCGATCGCGGTGTGGCCATGCCTCTTGCCTACGCGAGCGATCCTCGACGGGCCAGAGTCCGCGCGCGTGAGTGGCAGGCGCCTCAGGCGCAGGGGCCTCCGTCGCCCGTCAGAGCTTGCGCAGCAGGACCGAGCTGACCGTGTGATCGGCGTCCTTGCGGAGGACCAGCTTGGCCCGCGACCGCGTGGGCCGGATGTTCTGCAGCAGGTTCGGCTCGTTGATAGCGGACCAGATCGAGGCGGCACGGGCCCGCGCCTCCTCCTCCGTGAGGTCGGCGAACCGGTGGAAGTACGACTGCGGGTTGGCGAAGGCGCCGCGCTGCAGCTTGAGGAACCGCTCCTGGTACCAGTGGGCGATGTCGCGGGTGCGCGCGTCGACGTAGACACTGAAGTCGAAGAGGTCGCTGACCGCGAGCCGGTTGCCGCCGCCGGCCGGCTGGAGCACGTTCAGCCCCTCCACGATCAGCACATCCGGGCGGCGGACGACGACCTCGGCGTCGGGGACGATGTCGTAGCTCAGGTGCGAGTAGAAGGGAGCGCGGACTTCGGCGGCCCCGCTCTTGATCGCGGTCACGAAACGCAGCAGGGCGCGGCGGTCGTACGACTCCGGGAACCCCTTGCGCTCCATGAGGCCGCGTCGCTGGAGCTCGGCGTTCGGAAGCAGGAACCCGTCGGTGGTCACCAGCTCGACCCGCGGGGTGTCCTCCCAGCGCGACAGCAGCTCCCGCAGCAGACGAGCGATGGTGGACTTGCCGACGGCGACCGATCCGGCCACGCCGATCACGAACGGGGTGCGCTGCGCCCGTTCGCCGAGGAAGTCGCTCGTCACCTGGTGGAGGCGACGCGCTCCGCCGGCATAGAGGTTGAGCAGGCGGCTCAGCGGCAGGTAGACCTGCTCGACCTCGCGCATGTCGAGCGGATCGCCCAGACCGCGCAGCTGCACGATCTCGGTCTCCTTCAGCGGGAGCTGGGTGTTCTGGGCGAGTTCGGCCCAATCGGCCCGGTCCAGCTCGACGAAAGGAGTGCTGGAGTCGCCGGCTGAGGGTTCGCCGCGACCGGCGCCGTTGTCACGCATAGGCGACAAGTCTAGGGGGTGCCCCAGGTTAGAATCGGGTCCATGTGTGGAATCGTGGGGTACGTCGGTACCGATAAGAGCCTCGAGGTGCTCCTCGGCGGGCTCAAGCGTCTCGAGTACCGCGGGTACGATTCCGCCGGCATCGCCGTGATCGGCCCGGACGGTCGACTCGGCACCGCGAAGAAGGCCGGAAAACTGGCCGTCCTCGCCGACGACCTCGACGCGCACCCCATCCCGAACGGGAGCACCGGCATCGGTCACACCCGCTGGGCGACGCACGGCGGGCCGACCGACCGCAACGCGCACCCCCACCTGGGCGACGACGGCAAGCTGGCCGTCATCCACAACGGCATCATCGAGAACTTCAACACGCTCAAGGACGAGCTCCTCGCCGACGGCTTCACGTTCGAGTCCGAGACGGACACGGAGGTCGCCGCCGTGCTGCTCGGCCGCGAGTACCGGGCCACCGGCGATCTGGGCGAGGCGTTCCAGCGCGTCGTCTCGCGCCTGGAGGGGGCGTTCACCCTCCTCGCGCTGCACAAGGACCAGCCGCACGTCGTCGTCGGCGCCCGCCGCAACTCGCCGCTGGTGATCGGCCTGGGCGACGGCGAGAACTTCCTCGGCTCCGACGTCGCCGCATTCGTCGAGCACACCCGCCGGGCGATGGCGATCGGCCAGGACCAGATCGTCACCATCACGCCGGACGCCGTCACCGTCACCGACTTCGCCGGGGCCCCCGTCGAGGTCGAGCCGTTCGAGGTCGCGTGGGACGCCTCCGCCGCCGAGAAGGGCGGCTGGTCCTCCTTCATGGCGAAGGAGATCGCCGAGGAACCGGACGCCGTCGCCAACACGCTGCGCGGCCGGGTGGCCGACGGCGAGGTGCACATCCCCGAGCTCGACGCTCTGGGAGACGACTTCTTCACGGGCATCGATCGCATCACCGTCGTCGCGTGCGGCACGGCCGCGTACGCCGGCCTCGTGGGCTCGTACGCGATCGAGAAGTGGGCGCGTGTGCCGGTCACCGTCGAGCTCAGCCATGAGTTCCGCTACCGCGAGCCCGTGATCTCCGACGGCACGCTGGTCATCTCGATCAGCCAGTCCGGCGAGACGATGGACACGCTCATGGCGGTCAAGTACGCCCGCGAGGCCGGCGCGAAGGCCCTCTCGGTCTGCAACACCCAGGGCGCCACCATCCCGCGCGAGTCCGACGCCGCGCTCTACACCCACGCCGGGCCGGAGGTCGCCGTCGCGTCCACCAAGGCGTTCGTCGCCCAGATCACCGCGCTCTACCTCTTCGGACTGCACCTGGCCCGCGTGCGCGGGACGCTCTCCGACGTGCAGCAGCGCGACGCGGTGGAGGAGCTCGGGACCGTCCCCGAGAAGATCGCCAGCGTGCTGGAGTCGCACGAGACGATCGCGCAGCTCGCCCGCTGGATGTCGGACACGCGGTCGGTGCTCTTCCTCGGCCGGCACGTCGGGTACCCGATCGCGCTCGAGGGTGCGCTCAAGCTCAAGGAGCTGGCGTACATCCACGCGGAGGGCTTCGCCGCGGGCGAGCTGAAGCACGGACCGATCGCCCTGATCGAGCCGGGCCAGCCCGTCTTCGTCGTGGTCCCGAGCCCGCGCTGGTCGGACGAGCTGCACAAGAAGGTCGTCTCCAACATCCAGGAGATCCGCGCCCGCGGCGCACGCGTGATCGCGATCGCCGAGGCGGGGGACGCCGCGGTGCTGCCGTTCGCCGACGAGGTCATCCGCATCCCGCTGGCCGCGCCGCTGTTCGAGCCGCTGCTCGCGGTGGTGCCGCTGCAGATCTTCGCGATGGAGCTGTCGGCGGCGAAGGGGCTGGACGTGGACCAGCCGCGCAACCTCGCCAAGTCCGTCACCGTCGAGTAGGGACGGGTGGTCGGAGCGTGATCGCCGGAATCGGCGTCGACGTGGTGGACCTGGCGCGTTTCGCCCGCTCGCTGGAGCGGACCCCGAAACTCCGCGAGCGTCTGTTCACGGAGGCCGAACGCGGGCTGCCGGTGCACTCGCTGGCGGCGCGCTTCGCAGCCAAAGAGGCGCTGATCAAGGCGCTGGGCGGCTCCGAGGGAGTGCGCTGGCACGACCTGGAGATCGTGCCCGATGAGGAGAGGAACCCGGGATTCGTGCTGCACAACGTGGTCGAGCGCCAGGTGCGCGAGCGCGGGATCGCGCACATCCACGTCTCGATGTCGCACGACGCGGGGATCGCGACGGCGTTCGTGATCGCGGAGACGGCCTCATGACCGCCTTCCGCGAGCTCGCGGTCGACCTCGACGCTCTCAGCTCCAATGTCGCGCGGATGCGCGAGCACGTCGGCACGCCGCACGTGATGGCCGTCGTGAAGGCGAACGCCTACGGCCACGGCGCCGTGGCGTCGGCGCGCGCGGCCCTCGCCGGCGGCGCGGACTGGCTGGGTGTCGCCGACCTCGACGAGGCGCTGGAGCTGCGGGAGGCCGGCATCGAGGCGCCCGTGCTCGCGTGGCTGCACGACCCCGCGGAGGACTTCCGGCGGGCGGCCGAGGCGGGCGTGGACGTCGGGATCTCCTCTCCGGCCCAGCTGGAAGCGGCCGCGGCCGCCCGCACGACCGTCCCGCTCGCCGTGCACATCAAGGTCGAGACCGGCCTGAGCCGCAACGGCGTCGCGGAGGAGGAGTGGGACGCGGTCTTCGCCCGCGCGCGCGAGCTCGAGTCCGCGGGCGCGATCCACGTCCGCGGGATCTTCAGTCACCTCTCCAATGCGTCCGACGACGACGACCGTGCGGCGATCGCCGTGTTCGAGCGCGGGCTCGCCCGTGCGGCGGCGGCCGGCGTCCATCCCGAGCTGCGGCACATCGCCGCGAGCGCCGCCGCCATCGCGCTGCCGGAGTCCCGATACGACCTGGTGCGCCTGGGGCTGTCGATCTACGGCCTCTCGCCCTACGGTGCCGCCTCGGGCCGTGAGCTCGGCCTGCGCCCGGTGATGACGGTGCGCGGTCGCGTCGCCGCGGTCCGCCGGGTCCCTGCAGGCAAGGGCGTCTCGTACGACTACACCTACCGCACCGAGCGGGAGACGACCCTCGCGCTCGTGCCCCTCGGCTACGCGGAGGGCATCCCGCGCAGCGCGTCGAATTCCGCTCCGGTCGTGATCGGCGGGCGCACCTTCCGCATCGCGGGACGTGTCGCGATGGACCAGTTCGTGGTCGACGTCGGCGACCTGGACGTCGCGGTCGGCGACGAGGTCGTGCTGTTCGGCGACCCGCAGACGGGCGTGCCGTCCGCGTACGACTGGGCGGAGGCGTGCGGCACCATCAGCTGGGAGATCGTGACCCGCCTGGACGGCCGGGTGCAGCGCACGTTCCGGGGCGGGCGCGGCGATCGGGACGAACCGTGAGCGCGTCCGCGTCCCTCCGTCCCCCGGCGATCCGGGTGGTGCCGACCAGCGCCGAGATGCACGACCTCGGCGTCGAGCTCGCGGCGCTGCTGCGCCCGGGCGATCTGCTGGTGCTGTCCGGTCCGCTCGGCGCGGGGAAGACCACGCTCTCCCGCGGCATCGGTGACGGGCTGGGGGTCCGCGGGCCGGTGACCAGCCCGACGTTCGTCCTGGCCCGCACCCACCCCAGTCTCGTCGGGGGAGCGCCCCTGGTCCACGTCGACGCGTACCGGCTCGCGAGCGCACTCGAGCTGGACGACCTCGACATCGACTTCGCCCACTCGGTGGTCGTGGTGGAGTGGGGAGCCGGCCTGCTGGACGGCATCGCCGAGTCGTGGCTCGAGGTCGCGATCGAGCGGCCGACCGGGGCGGACGCGTCGAGCGCCGCATCGGATCCGGACCGGGCCGCGGAGGCGGAGACCGGGTCCGACCTCGACGCGGAGGAGCCGCGCACGGTCACGGTCACCGGCGTCGGGCCGCGCTGGGCGGCTGGACCCGCCTAGGCTGGAGCCATGCTTCTCGCCATCGACACCTCCTCCGGGACGAGCGTCGCCGTGGTCGACCGGGACGCCGGCGTGCTGTCCGAGGTCGCCGAGGCCGACACGATGCGCCACGCCGAGGTGATCGGCGTGCTCATCGGCGACGCCCTGGACCGCGCCGACGTCCCCGTGTCCGCGCTGTCGGGCGTGGTGGCCGGGATGGGGCCCGGTCCCTTCACCGGACTCCGGGTCGGGATCGCCGCCGCGAAGGCCTTCGCCATCGGTGCAGGCAGACCGCTGGTTCCCGTGGTCAGCCACGACGCCATCGCGGCCGAGCACTACGCGTCCGGTGCGGAGGGCGCGCTCCTCGTGGTGACGGACGCGCGCCGTCGCGAACGCTACTGGACCGCGTACTCCGGCGTCGACGAGTGGGGGCTGCCGGTGCGCCTCGACGGACCGGGCCTGGCGCGGCCCGACGAGCTGCCGCACGCAGCGATCGCCCGCCTCGACGCGACCGCGGTGAGCGCGGGGCGGCTCGGGATGATCGCCGAGATCCGGTTCGCGAACCGTCGCCCGGCCGACCCCGACGAGCCGCTGTACCTGCGCTCGCCGGATGTCACCCTCTCCGCCGGGCCCAAGCGGGTCAGCGCGTGACGGCCTGGGAGTTCCGGCGCGCCGCCGAGTCCGACGTCCCGGCGATCATGGAGCTGGAGAAGGCCCTGTTCGTGAACGACGCCTGGTCGGAGCGGTCCATGCGCTCGGAGGTCACCGGGCCGCACGGGTACTACCTCGTCGCCTTCCCGCCCGGGGAGCCGGAGCGGATCGACGCATACGCCGGGCTGCTGGCACCGCGAGGCGCGGGTGAGGGCGACATCCAGACCATCGCCGTGGCGCCGAACGCACGCCGGCATGGGGTCGCCCGCGCGCTCATGAACGCCCTGATCGCCGAGGCGCGATCACGCGGCGCGCGAGAGGTCTTCCTCGAGGTGCGGGCCGACAACCCCGGCGCTCAGGCGCTCTACGTCTCCCTCGGCTTCGAGGAGATCGGCGTGCGTCCCCAGTACTACCAGCCGGACGGCGTGGACGCGGTCGTGATGCGTCTCACCGTCCCGACCCCGGAGACGACGATCGCATGAACCGCGACGAACCCCTCGTGCTCGGCATCGAGACCTCCTGCGACGAGACCGGGGTCGGCATCGTCCGCGGGACCACCCTCCTCGCGAACACCATCGCCTCCTCGATGGAGGAGCACGCCCGCTACGGCGGCGTCGTGCCGGAGGTCGCCGCCCGTGCGCACCTGGAGGCGCTCACCCCGACGCTGCGGACGGCCGTCGCCGACGCCGGGATCGAGCTGGCCGACGTCGACGCGATCGCCGTGACGAGCGGACCCGGGCTCTCCGGTGCACTTATGGTCGGGGTCGGGGCGGCGAAGGCGCTCGCCGTGTCCCTCGGCAAGCCGCTCTACGCGGTGAACCATCTGGTCGGCCACGTGGGGGCGGACCTCCTGGACGCGTCGGGCGGTCCCGGCCATCCGGTCGAGCTGCCGACCATCGCCCTGCTGGTCTCGGGAGGTCACACCTCCCTCCTGCTGGTGCGCGACCTCGTCTCCGACGTCGAGCTGCTCGGCGAGACGATCGACGACGCCGCCGGCGAGGCGTTCGACAAGGTGGCCCGTGTGCTCGGGCTGCCCTACCCGGGCGGCCCGCAGATCGACCGCGTCGCGGTCGACGGCGATCCTCGGGCGATCCGGTTCCCGCGCGGGCTCACCAAGCCCAAGGACCTCGAGCGCCACCGCTACGACTTCTCATTCTCCGGTCTGAAGACCGCCGTCGCCCGGTGGGTGGAGCAGCGGCAGGACGCGGGGGAGGAGGTGCCCGTCGCCGACGTCGCCGCCTCCTTCCGCGAGGCCGTCGTGGACGTGCTGCTCACCAAGGCGGTCGCCGCCTGTCGAGACCACGGCGTGCCGCGGCTGCTGCTCGGCGGAGGCGTGGTGGCCAATGCCCGCGTGCGCCAGCTGGCGGCGGAGCGGACACGCGAGGCCGGCATCGAGCTGCGCATCCCGGCGCTCTCGCTCTGCACCGACAACGGGGCGATGATCGCCGCGCTGGGGGCACAGCTGGTGATGGCGGGACACGAGCCGAGCGCACTCACCTTCTCCGCCGACTCCACGCTCCCGGTCACCGAGATACTGGTGGCCCGCTGAGTCGACGGGTGCGCGCGCCCTCGGCGATGCATCGTTGACACCCCGGGGCGGCGCTGGGACGATGGGAGGGCCCAGGGAGTTCTCAGAAATTCCCGTAGCAAGAAGGAGATGCGGAAGATGACCGATCCGAACGTGCCCGCCGGCCCCACGGACCCCGACGCCCAGAACGGAGCGGTCCCGCCCGCGGAGCCCGTCGTCCCGGCCTCGCCCGCGGAGCCCGTCGCCCCGGCCGCTCCGGCGCCCGACGCCGGTGCCGTTCCGCCCGTCGCCCCGCCCGTCCCGCCGAGCTACGGCCAGCAGCCGCAGGCGCCGCAGCCCCCGTACGGCCAGCAGCCGCCCGCGCCGCAGGCGCCCTACGGTCAGCAGCCGCAGGCGCCCTACGGTCAGCAGCCGCAGGCCCCCTATGGCCAGCAGCCGCAGGCGCCGTACGGCCAGCCGCAGGCGCCGTACGGTCAGCAGCCTCCGGCGCCGGGCTACGGCGCCCCCGCCTACGGTCAGCCCGCGCCCGGGTACGCGCAGCCGTACGCCGCGCCGGCCAAGACACCGATCCTGAGCATCCTGTCGCTCATCGGCGGCATCGTCGGCATCCTGCTGAACATCGCCTGGGGTGTCGGCGTGATCTTCGGGATCGCGGCGGTCGTGCTGGGCTTCCTCGGTCGCAGCAAGGAGCCGCAGGCCAAGGGCTTCTGGCTGACCGGTCTGATCCTCGGCTTCGTGAGCATCGCGATCGCGATCATCGTCTGGATCGGCCTGGCCGTCCTGTTCGCCAGCTTCAGCGCGAACTACAACACGTACTGACGCTGGCGGGCGGCGTCAGAGCCGCTCGGCCAGCAGCGCGGTGTGCCGTCCGGCGATCCTGGTGAGGATCAGGGTCGCCGAGCGGTCGCCGGTGAGGGCGAGGCGCTTGCGGAGCGCAGCAGGGTCGACGTCGACGCCGCGCTTCTTGATCTCCAGTGTGCCGATCCCGCGCTCCCGCAGAGCCCGCTTGAGGTCCCGCTCGGCGTACGGCAGCGTCTCGAGCACGCGGAAGCCGGCGGCGAAGGGCGTCTCGATCGCGGCGTCGGCGGTGATGTAGGCGATGCCGTCGGCGACCATGCGCCCGCTCAGGGAGCGCGCGAGATCGCCGATGAGCCGGGCACGGATCACGGCGCCGTCCGGCTCGTAGACGAACTCTCCGAGATCGCCGGTCTCGGCGTCCTCGCTGTCGGTCTCGGCGGTCAGCTCGTGCGCGTCGTCGCCGCGCAGCACCAGCGCCGCACGCCGGATGCCCGGGCGCGCGAGCGCACCGAACCAGAGACCGAGCTCGACCACCTGACCCTCGGACGAGATCCACTGCGCCTCGGCGTTCGACGGGATCAGATCGCGGTCGAAGCCCGGGCCGAGCTTGAGGCCGACGGACCGCGCGGTCGCGAGCTCGTAGGCGAAGCCGAGCGACGGCGTGTAGTCGTCGGGGTCGGTGAGCCGCTCGGTCTGGGCATGCCCGGCGGTGCGGCGGGCGGGATCGAGGAACACGCCGTCGATGGCGCGCAGGTCGGTCTGCTCGGCGCGGCCGTGCACGACGGTGGCGGTGGGGAACGGGGCGAGGTTGTAGGCGGCGATGGCCGCGGTCACCTCGTCGGCCTCGACCGCGGTGACCTCCAGGTCGATCGCGGCGAAGGCGAGGGCGTCGCCGCCGATCCCGCAGCCGAGGTCGGCCACCCGTCGCACCCCGGCGCTCCGGAACCGGCCGGCGTGCCGGGCGGCGACGGCCAGCCGGGTGGCCTGCTCGAGGCCGGCCTCGGTGAAGAGCATCCGGGAGGCGAAGTCGCCGAACTTCGTGACGGCCTTGCGCCGCAGCTTCGACTGGGTGAGCACGGCGGCGACCAGACCGGGGGTGTGCCCCTGCTTGCGCAGGTCGCTGACGAGCCGCACCACGTCCTTCTCGGTCCGGTACGGGGGCAGGGAGTCGAGCAGCCGGAGGCCCTCGGGGCTCAGCAACTCGACGAATTCGGACCGTTCCATGACCCTCACGCTACCTCTTGGCACTCACGTTGCGGGACTGCTAACGCACCCTCTAGACTCTCGTTAGCACTCGCAGTGCGAGGCTGCTAACTCACGTCTTCTGTCAAGACACCGTTCGTCAAGGAAAGGGGTCAACGTGTCGGTCTCCATCAAGCCGCTCGAAGATCGCATCGTCATCAAGCAGGTCGAGGCTGAGCAGACCACTGCGTCCGGTCTGGTCATCCCCGACACCGCCAAGGAGAAGCCGCAGGAGGGCGAGGTCGTCGCCGTAGGCCCCGGCCGCATCGACGACAACGGCAACCGCATCCCCCTCGACGTCGCCGTCGGCGACAAGGTCATCTACTCCAAGTACGGTGGCACCGAGGTCAAGTTCGGCGGCGAGGACCTGCTCGTCCTCTCGGCCCGCGACGTTCTCGCGGTCGTCGTCCGCTGACGCACCCCGCTTCACGTCGGCCCGGATGCCTCACGGCATCCGGGCCGACGTCGTTTGTCGGGCCGTGTCGCTAGAGTCGTCGGGTGACAGCACCTCCTCCCTCGACAGACCACCGCCGGTCGGGGCTGGTCTTCGCCCTCTCGGCGCACGTCCTCTGGGGCGTGCTCACGCTCTACTTCATCGCCCTGGCCCCCACGACGGCGTGGGAGATCGTCGCCTGGCGGGTCATCTTCTCGCTGGTCTTCTGCGCGCTGCTGCTGACGGTCACGCGGGCCTGGCGTCCGTTCGTCGCGCTCCTGCGTTCGCCGCGGGTGCTGTTCACGATGGCGCTCGCGGGCGCCCTGATCTACGTCAACTGGCAGACCTACGTGCTGGCCACGGTCACCGGACACGTCGTGGAGGCGGCGCTCGGCTACTTCATCAACCCGATCGTGACCGTGCTCCTGGGGGTGCTGGTGCAACGGGAGCGCCTGCGCCCGGCCCAGTGGGTCGCTGTGGGGCTCAGCGCCGTCGCGGTCGTCGTGCTGGCCGTGGGGTACGGCGCATTCCCCTGGGTCGCCCTCGTGCTGGCGTTCTCGTTCGGCTTCTACGGGCTGATCAAGAAGCGGGTCGGGCCGTCGGTCGACGCGGTCTCCGGTCTCACGCTCGAGACCATGTGGCTCACTCCGGTCGCCATCGTCCAGCTCGTGGTCGTCGGGGTGACCACCGGGATCACGCTGGGCGCGTACGGCGCCGTGCACGCGGTCGCGCTCGCCGGGGCCGGCGTGGTGACGGCGGTGCCGCTGCTGTTCTTCGCGGCCGCGTCGCGCCGGCTTCCGCTGGTCTACATGGGGTTCGTGCAGTACGTCACGCCGCTCATCCAGTTCCTGGTCGGCGTCTTCGTCCTGCACGAGGCGATGCCGCCGGAGCGCTGGCTCGGGTTCGGGATCGTGTGGCTCGCGCTGGTGGTGCTGAGCGTCGACATGATCGCCTCCGCGCGCGCCGTGCGGCGGGATGCCCGGCTAGCGTAGGGGCGTGGCCATCTCCACCGACTTCGACGAACTCGACTCCCGTATCGCGGCGGCGCTCCAGGCGAACGGGCGCGCCAGCTGGGGGCTCATCGCGACCGTGCTCGACGCTCCTGTCCGCACCATCGCGCGCCGCGGGCAGCGACTGCTCGACGGCGGCGCCGTCCGCGTGTCCACCTACCTGGACACCACGATGGTCGGGGACGCACGCCCGCTGGTGATCCAGATCGGGACGAGACCCGGGCACGCCCTCGCCGTCGCACGCGCGCTCGCCACCCGGCCGGACGCCTCCAGCGTCTCGGTGCTCGAGAGCGGCGCGGACGTGATCTGCCAGCTGATGCCGCGCACGCCCGAGGAGAGCGCGCGGCTCGTGGTGGAGGATCTGCCCGAGCTCGACCATCTGGTGTCGGTGCGCGTCGGAACGGTGCTCAAGTACTTCCGCTCGGGATTCGATTGGACGGCCATCCCGCTCGCCCCCGCGGTGCTCGCTCAGCTGCGCAAGGGGGAGGGCCCGGCGCCGCGTCCGGTGGGGCGGGTGGCCCTGTCCGCCGACGACGACCGGCTCGTCGCGATCCTGGCCGAGGACGGCCGCGCCACCGCGAGCGAGGTGGCGGAGCGCATCGGCGTCACGCCGCCCACCGTGAAGCGGAGGCTCGATGCGCTGCTCGCCGCGGGTGTGCTGCACGTGCGCACCGAGATCAGCCCGGCGCTGCACGGCCTGCGCGTGGAGGCGCTCACCTGGCTCCAGGTCCCGCCCGATCGGGTGCAGGAGGTGGGCGAGGCCCTCGGCCGGCACCCGTCCGTCCGCTTCTGCGCGGCCTGCACCGGCGCCACCCAGGTGCTCGTCGACACGGTGGTCGCGGACGAGCACGCCCTGTACCGCTTCCTCACGGAGGACGTGGCCGCGCTCGGGGTGACGCAGGCGCAGACGTCGGTCGTCCTCGCCCCGGTGCGGCGTGGTCCGATGCTCGTCTCCGAGATGGCAAATGTGGCTGATTTGTAAACATTGTGTTGCAGAAGTGGCCGAAACTTGAATTTGTGATTGCGAGAGTGGCCGTTAACGCATAACCTCACTTCAACCAATGGAGAGAGGGCGGCAATGCGAGACACCTGGCAGCACGAGGCGGAGAGCCTGAGCTGGGCAACCGAGCCGCTCGTCGGCGGTCGCCGGCTGCTCTCGGATGCGACCACGGGCTTCGACCTGGTCAGCCCGCGCGACGGCGCCGTGCTGGCCGTGGTCGCGGACGGTGCGGCCTCCGACGTGGATGCCGCCGTCCGCTCCGCTCGCGCCGCCTTCGACAGCGGCGTCTGGTCCCGTGCCGCCGCGATCGAGCGGGGCCGCGTCCTGGTCCGCTTCGGCGACCTGGTCGAGGAGCACGCCCGCGAACTGGCACTGCGCATCTCGCTCGAGATGGGCAAGCCGGTGCAGGACGCTCTCGGTGTCGAAATGCGCGCCGTCGCACAGTGCCTGCGCTGGTACGGCCAGCTCGCCGACAAGCTGCCGGGGGAGGCGCCGCAGGCGACGCCCGACGCGCTCGCGCTCGTGACCCGCGAACCGGCCGGCGTCGTCGGCGCCGTCGTGCCGTGGAACTTCCCGCTGACGATGACCGCGTGGAAGCTCGGGCCGGCGCTGGTCGCCGGGAACAGCGTGGTCCTCAAGCCGGCCGAGCAGACGAGCGTCTCGGCGCTGCGTCTCGGCGAGCTCGCGCTGGAGGCGGGGCTTCCGGCTGGGGTGCTCAACGTCGTCCCGGGCCGCGGCGACACCGTCGGCGAAGCCCTCGGCCGGCACCCGGACGTGGACGTGCTCACCTTCACCGGGTCGGTCGGCGTCGGCCGCCGCTTCCTCGGCTACTCCGCCGAGTCCAACGGCAAGCGCGTCTGGCCCGAGCTCGGCGGCAAGTCCGCCTCGGTCGTCCTGGGCGACGCCGACATCGACGCGGCGGGCCGGACAACGGCGTGGGGCGCGTTCTACAACCAGGGCCAGATGTGCAGCGCATCGTCGCGCCTGATCGTCCTCCGTGACGCCCACGACCGCGCGGTCGAGGCCGCCGTCGCGCAGGCCGCCGCCATGATCCCCGGCGATCCGCTCAGCGGGACCGCCGCCAGCGGTGCCGTCGTCACCGAGCGCCAGCTCGAGCGCATCCTCGGCTTCGTGGACCGCGCGCTCGCCGCGGGTGCGTCGCTGGCCGCCGGTTCCCCGTCCCGGTTCGACATCGGAACCGGCCGCGGCAGCTACGTCGCTCCGATCGTCCTCACCGAGGTGCGCCCCGAGATGGAGATCGCCCAGGTCGAGGTCTTCGGCCCGGTGCTCTCCGTGCTCGCGGTCGACTCGGTCGAAGAGGCGATCGCGGTGGCCAACGGCACGCCGTTCGGCCTCGGCGCCGGCCTCTGGACCCGCGACCTCGCGTCCGCGCACCAGGTCTCCCGCCGCCTCCGCGCCGGGACGGTCTGGGTCAACTGCTACGAGGAGGGCGACATGTCGCTGCCGTTCGGCGGTGTCGGGGACAGTGGCTTCGGTCGCGACAAGGGCGCCCACGCGGTGGACAAGTACACCGACGTGAAGAGCACGTGGATCGAGCTGGGCGCATGAGCCGGCCGGTCATCGCGGTCACGGTCTGGCGTCGACCGCTCGCCACCGGGCTGGGGGAATGCACCGATCTGTACACGCTCGGCGGGGAGTACGCGGACAGCGTGCAGGCCGCCGGCGGCATCCCGGTGCTCGTCCCGGACACCGCCGACCCCGACATCCCTGTGTTGCTCGCGCGCGTCGACGGCGTTCTCCTGTCGGGCGGGCAGGATGTCGCCTCCGGCCCGCGCGACACCACCGAGCACGCGCTCCTGAACGAGGCGCAGCGGATCGGGATGCCGGTGTTCGGCATCTGCCGCGGGCTGCAGATCCTCAACGTGCACCGGGGCGGGACGCTCGTCGACGACCTCCCCGGCACCACCGACCACCCCGCCGTCGGGAGCGGGGAGGAGCGGCTCAGCCGGCATCGGATCGTGGACGCTGCCGGCTGGGTCGCGGATTCCCTCGCCGCCGACGGAGTCGTGAACTCCATCCACCACCAGGCGATCGACCGTCTCGGCACCGGGCTGGTCGTCGCCGCCCGTGCGGAGGACGGCACGGTCGAGGCGGTGGCCGGGACGGACCCCGCACGCTTCCTCCGGGCGGTGCAATGGCACCCGGAGAAGATGCCGGGTGCGGACGGGCGCGCCCACGCGACGCGACTGCTCGCACCCCTGATCGCGGCCGCCGGCGAGTACCGCCGGCGCGCCTCCACCCCGAACGACCCCCACACCCCCAGAGAGAAGGAGTCCGTGTGAGCACGACCCCCAAGCGCATCTACCTCGAGTTCGAGGGAGGCCCGCGCGCCGAAGCCACGCTGCTGCTGGATGCCGCGCCGAAGACCGCCGAGGCGATCTGGAGCGCGCTCGAGTCGCCCGTGAGCGACGACGTGATGCACGCGATGTACGCCGGACCCGAGATCATGTTCGGGCTGCCGCAGAGCGCGCAGACGTTCGACCCGACCGCCCTCCCGGCGGAGAACCAGCAGGTCATCCCCGCCGCGGGCGACCTGGTCTGGTTCTTCCAGCCCAAGGAGCTCATGGCCGGGCTGGACTTCGAACTGTGGGAGGTCGGCATCTTCTACGGCAAGGGCGGCCGGATCTTCGGCCCCCTCGGCTGGACCCCCTGCACCATCTGGGCGTCGATCACCAGCGGACTCGAAGAGTTCGCCGCGGCGTGCCAGGAGACCCGCACCATCGGACTGAAGCGACTCACCATCGGGAGAATCGAATGACGATCACACGTTCACGGCTCCGCGGCCCCCTCGCCGCGGGCATCGGCATCGCGGCCGCAGCGGCCGCGCTGCTCACCGGCTGCAGCAGCACACCCGCCTCCTCGTCCGGCTCCGGCTCCTCGACGCCCTCCGCGGCGACGGTGAAGCTGCCGTCGTCGTTCGCGGGCAAGGACCTGGTGGCTCCGGCCGTCACCGGCTACCCGCCCTACGCCTACCTCGACGGCGGCAAGATCGTCGGCATCAGCACCGACCTCGCCACCGCCGTCGGCGGCCCCTGGGGCACGAAGGTCACCCTCAAGCAGGACTCCTTCGAGAACGCGCTCCTCGGCGTCAACAGCGGCACCTACTTCGGCGCGTTCGGCGCCGACGTCACCGCCGAGCGCGAGAAGACGTTCGATCAGGTCTCCTTCCTCGAGGACCACTACCAGTTCATGGGGCTGAAGGGCGCCGACCTCGGCTCCAGCCTGGACGATCTGTGCGGCCTGAAGATCTCGGTGGTCGCCGCCGACAGTGCCATCCCGGTGCTCCAGGCGCAGTCCACGAAGTGCACGGCCGCGGGGAAGAAGGAGATCAACGTCCAGACGTTCGCCGACCAAGGGGCCGCGACGCTCGCGGTCAGCAGCAAGCAGGTCGACGCGACCACCGCGACGCTGACCAACCTCGGGTACATTTCGAAGCAGTCGTCCGGTCAGTTCACCATCGGTGGCCCGAAGTACCAGTTCGTCCTCATCGGCATCGCCACGAAGAAGGGCAACGGGATGGCCCAGGCGCTGGCCGACTCCATCAACGAGCTCATCGCCAACGGCGAGTACACGAAGATCCTCGAGAAGTACGGGGTCGAGGGCGACGCCATCGACAAGGCAGAAGTCAACCCGGACCCCAACGTCGGAAAGTAACAGCACCCTCATGCCCGAACACGAACAGGGATCGGCGGCCCTCGCGCCGCACATCCCCAACCGCCACATCGCGCGCTGGGTGATCGCCGCCCTGCTCGTGCTCCTCCTGCTCGGCTGGCTCCAGGGCCTGGCGTTCAACCAGGCCCTGGACTGGCCGACCATCGGGCAGTACTTCCTGAACTACGACGTGCTGGCCGGGCTCGGCCGCACGCTGCTCATCACCGCCGTCTCCATCGTCGTGGCCGTCATCCTCGGAGCGCTGCTCGCGACGATGCGGCTGTCGGACAATCCGGTGCTGCGCGGGCTCTCCTGGCTCTACGTCTGGTTCTTCCGCTCCGTCCCGCTGCTGGTGCTGCTGGTGCTGACCTTCAACCTGTCGCTGCTCTGGCCGACGATCGACATCGGCATCCCGTACGGGCCGGTGTTCCTCTCGATCAACACGCAGGAGCTCATCAATCCGATGGTCGCCGCCATCGTGACCTTCTCTCTGCAGCAGGCGGCGTACACGTCGGAGGTGCTGCGCGCCTCCATCCAGTCGGTGCCCGTCGGTCAGCGCGAGGCCGCCGCCGCGTTGGGGATGACGCGCACGCGCACCATGATGAAGATCGTCTTCCCGCAGGCGTTCCGGGTCGCGCTGCCGCCGATCGCGAACGACACCATCAACCTGCTCAAGTCGACCTCCCTGGTCGCCTTCATCGCCGTGCCGGACCTGATGTACTCCGTGCAGCAGATCTACTCGTCGAACTTCCGCATCGTGCCCCTGCTGATCGTGGCGACGCTCTGGTACATGGTGGTCGTCTCGATCCTGTCGATCGGGCAGTACTTCATCGAGCGGGCGCTGCGCTCGTCGCCGTCGCGCGTCGGCCGGCGCACCATCGACGCGGAGCCGGGTCTGCCGGATGCCGCCACCCCCGCCGAGGCCGGCGCCGCCGGCGCCACCGACGCGCCGAAGGAGAACCGCGCATGAGCCCCTTCCTCCAGGTGACCGATGTCACCAAGCGCTACGACGGAGTGACGGTCATCGACGATGTGAGCCTCCAGGTGGAACGGGGCGAGACCGTCGTCCTCCTCGGTCCGTCCGGCGCCGGCAAGAGCACCCTGCTGCGATGCATGAACATGCTCGAGCGCATCGACCGCGGCCGCATCGTCCTGGACGGCGAGGAGCTCGGCTGGCGACCACGCAAGGGCGTCATGCGCGAGCTCTCGGGCCGGGCAGAGGCCCGCCAGCGCCAGGAGATCGGGATGGTCTTCCAGAGCTTCAACCTGTTCGCCCACCTGACGGTGCTGCAGAACGTGATCGAGGCCCCCGTCGGCGTGCTGCGCCGGCCGAAGGCGGAGGCGCTCGCCGAGGCGCACGAACTCCTGCAGCAGGTCGGCCTCGACCACAAAGCCGACGCCTACCCCGCCCAGCTCTCGGGAGGCCAGCAGCAGCGCGTCGCGATCGCGCGCGCCCTCGCGATGCACCCGAAGCTCATGCTCTTCGACGAGCCGACCAGCGCCCTCGACCCCGAGCTGGTGAGCGAGGTGCTGGACGTGATCAAGGGGCTCGCCTCCACCGGCATGACCCTGGTGATCGTCACGCACGAGATCGGCTTCGCCCGTGAGGTCTGCGACCGGTTCGTCTTCATGGAGAACGGCCGCATCGTCGAGACCGGGGCGTCGGAGAAGCTGACCGTGGACGGCGCCACCAGCCCGCGCACGCGCAACTTCCTCTCGCGCGTGCTCTGAGGGCGCACCCCGGACGGACTCCGGGGCGTGCGCCCAGCCGTTTCGGAATAGAGCACCAGGCGAAGCCGTTACCATGGGACATCCACATACGCGCATCTTGATAGGGGTGAAATGGACCAGGCGGATCCGTTCGGATTCATCGGTTTGACCTACGACGACGTCATGCTGCTCCCCGGGCACACCGACGTCATCCCGAGCGAGGCTGAGACCTCCACGCGCCTGACCAAGCGCATCAGCATGGCCGCCCCGCTGCTCTCGAGCGCGATGGACACCGTCACCGAGTCGCGCATGGCGATCGCGATGGCGCGCCAGGGCGGCATCGGCATCATCCACCGCAACCTCTCGATCGAGGACCAGGCGGCGCACGTCGACAAGGTCAAGCGCTCCGAGTCGGGCATGATCACCAACCCGGTGACCACGACGCCCGACGCCACCGTCGAAGAGGTCGACATCCTGTGCGGCCAGTTCCGCGTCAGCGGCCTCCCGGTCGTGGAGGGCGACGGCACCCTCGTCGGCATCATCACCAACCGCGACATGCGGTTCGTCTCGCCCTTCGAACGCTCGACGACGCTGGTGCGCGACGTGATGACCCGCTCGCCGCTGATCACCGCGCCGGTGGGGATCGACCCCGACTCGGCCATCGCGATCTTCGCCGAGCACAAGATCGAGAAGCTGCCCCTGGTCGACGCCGACGGCAAGCTCCGCGGCCTGATCACGGTCAAGGACTTCGACAAGAGCGAGCAGTACCCCAACGCCACGAAGGACGACGAGGGCCGGCTGCGCGTCGGCGCCGCGATCGGCTTCTTCGGCGACGGCTGGGAGCGCGCGATGACCCTGGTCGACGCGGGCGTTGACGTCATCGTCGTCGACACCGCGAACGGCGACAGCCGCGGCGTGCTCGACATCATCAGCCGACTCAAGCACGAGCCGCGCGCGTCGCACGTCGACGTGATCGGCGGGCAGGCGGCGACCCGGTCCGGCGCCCAGGCCCTCATCGACGCCGGGGCGGACGCCATCAAGGTCGGCGTGGGACCGGGCTCCATCTGCACCACCCGCGTGGTCGCGGGCGTCGGCGTGCCTCAGGTCACCGCGGTGTACGAGTCGTCTCTGGCGGCTCGCCCCGCGGGTGTCCCGCTCATCGCCGACGGCGGCCTCCAGTACTCCGGCGACATCGCGAAGGCACTCGTCGCCGGTGCGGACAGCGTGATGCTGGGCTCGCTGCTGGCCGGGACCACGGAGTCGCCCGGCGACCTCGTCTTCGTCAACGGAAAGCAGTACAAGAACTACCGGGGCATGGGCTCGCTGGGCGCGATGCAGACCCGCGGCAAGAAGACCTCGTACTCGCGCGACCGCTACTTCCAGGCGGACGTGCCGAGCGACGAGCAGCTCATCGCCGAGGGCATCGAGGGCCAGGTGCCGTACCGCGGCCCGCTCTCCGCCGTCGCGTACCAGCTGCTCGGCGGCCTGCGTCAGTCGATGTTCTACGTCGGCGCCCGCACCATCGCCGAGCTGAAGGAGAAGGGCAAGTTCGTCCGGATCACCCCGGCCGGGCTCAAGGAATCGCACCCGCACGACATCCAGATGGTCGCCGAGGCGCCGAACTACCGCCGCTAGACGCCGTCCCCGACACCGCCGCCCGCGCTCGACGCGGGCGGCGGTGTCGTTTATCCTGGAAGGCTTTGCCCACCGGCGAGGCGTATCGTCACCCGTCCTCCAGGAGTTCCACCGTGGGTCACATCGACGTCTCCGGCGTCTCATACACACTCGCCGATGGGCGACCGCTGCTCGACGACGTCGCGTTCCGCGTCGGCGACGGCACCGTCTCCGCGCTGATCGGCGCGAACGGCGCAGGCAAGTCCACCCTGCTGCGCATCATCCGCGGCGAGCTGCGGCCGGAGTCGGGCGGGGTCGTCATCGACGGGGGTCTGGGCGTCATGGACCAGTTCGTCGGCCATGTGCGCGACGACCGCACGGTGCGCGACCTGCTGGTCGGCGTCGCCCCCGCGGCCGTGCGGCGGGCCGCGGAGGAGCTCGCGGCGGCCGAGGAGGCCATCATCGAGCGCGACGAGACGGACACCCAGCTGCGCTACGCGACCGCGCTCGCCGAGTACGCCGACGTCGGCGGCTACGACCAGGAGGTCGTCTGGGACAACTGCACGGTCACGGCGCTCGGCGTCCCGTTCGAGCGTGCCCAGTACCGTTCCGTGCGCACCCTCTCCGGCGGCGAGCAGAAGCGGCTCGTGCTGGAGGCGCTGCTGCGCGGGCCCGAGCAGGTGCTGCTGCTCGACGAGCCGGACAACTACCTCGACGTGCCGGCGAAGCGCTGGCTGGAGGAGCAGCTGCGCGCGACGTCGAAGACGGTCCTGCTCGTCTCGCACGACCGAGAGCTGCTCGCCAACGCGGCCGACCGCATCGTCACCCTCGAACTCGGCGCGGCAGGCAACAGCACCTGGACGCACGGCGGCGGCTTCGGCGGGTATCACCGGGCGCGCGAGGAGCGCATGGCGCGCCTGGAGGAGCTCCGCCGCCGCTGGGATGAGGAGCACGTCAAGCTGAAGGCCCTCGTGCTGCGCTTCAAGGAGAAGGCGAAGTACAACTCCGATCTGGCCAACGCGTACCAGGCGGCCCAGACGCGCCTGGCGAGGTTCGAGGCCGCCGGCCCGCCCGAGGCACGCCCCCGGGAGCAGAACGTGCGGATGCGTCTGACGGGTGCGCGGACCGGCCGACGGGTCGCCGAACTGCACCGTCTGGAGCTGACCGGGCTGATGAAGCCGTTCGACGGCGAGATCTGGTTCGGCGAACGCGTCGCCGTGCTCGGCTCCAACGGCTCCGGCAAGTCGCACTTCCTGCGTCTGCTGGCCGCGGGCGGGACCGATCCCGACCCCGGGGCGGGGCACCTCGCCGCGGCCGAGCACGCGGGTGCACCGGTGCCGCACACCGGCGTGGCGAAGCTCGGCGCGCGTGTGGCGCCGGGGCTCTTCGCCCAGGCCCACGAGCATCCGGAATTGGTCGGGCGCAGCCTGTTGGACATCCTGCACCGCGGCGACGATCGCCGCGACGGGATGCCGCGGGAGGCCGCGAGCCGCGTGCTCGACCGGTACGGGCTCGCCGGATCGGCGGAGCAGGCGTTCGAGTCGCTCTCGGGCGGCCAGCAGGCACGCCTGCAGATCCTGCTGCTCGAGCTCTCCGGCGCGACGCTGCTGCTGCTCGACGAGCCGACCGACAACCTGGACCTGGTGTCCGCGGAGGCGCTCGAGGAGGGCCTGGCCGGCTACGAGGGCACCGTGATCGCCGTCACGCACGACCGCTGGTTCGCCCGCGGCTTCGACCGCTTCCTGGTGTTCGGCGCCGACGGCGAGGTCTACGAGGCCGACGAGCCGGTCTGGGACGAGAAGCGGGTGACGCGGGCGCGCTAGTCGGCCGCGCGCAGCCGGCCCATGCGGGTCACCGCCTCCGTGAGCACCGCGGGCGAGCAGGCCAGGTTGATCCGCACATGGCCGGCG
Source organism: Leifsonia aquatica H1aii (assembly GCF_000633535.1). Lineage (GTDB taxonomy): Bacteria > Actinomycetota > Actinomycetes > Actinomycetales > Microbacteriaceae > Leifsonia > Leifsonia aquatica_A. Next base: position 243,772 of record NZ_AYMR01000007.1, read on the forward strand.
CCCTCGCGGCCGAAGGCGGGGCCGTTGCCGAGAGCGACCTTCCCCTCGGTGAGGATGTGCTGCGCCGGATCGTCCCCCCAGCCGAGCGGGCGGAGGTCCACCCAGGCGAGGTAGCTGGCGTGCGGCGCGCGGTATCCGGCCTCCGGCACGTGCTCGGCCAGCAGATCTGCGAGGAGGCGCCGGTTCGCCTCGATCGCCTCCAGCGCCCCGGCGAGCCAGGGGCCGCCGTCGCGGTAGGCGACCTCGGTGGCGATCCGGCCGAACAGGCTGGTGCGCTCCTCGATCTCCACCGGGAGGCCGTGCACGACCTCCGCCATCGCTTTGCCGGCGGCGACGAAGAAGGCGCACTTGAGGCCGGCCAGGTTCCAGGCCTTGCTGGCGGCGTGCGCGGCGATGCCGACTCGGCGGGCGTCGTCCGAGACGCTGAGGAAGGGTGTGAAGGCGGCGTCCCGGTGGGTGAGGGACGCATGCACCTCGTCGGCGACGACATGCGCGTCGTAGCGGGCGGCGAGCTCGGCGACCGCCTCCAGCTGCGTGCGCGGATGCACCAGCCCGAGCGGGTTGTGCGGGTTGCACAGCAGCAGCGCCCGCGCGCCGGCGGCGAACGCGCGCTCGATCCCGGGCAGGTCGAGCGACCACGCCGCCCCGTCGTCGATCAGTGGCACCTCCTCCACGACGCCGCCGGCCTCGGGGATGTAGGAGAAGAACGGCGGGTACACCGGGGGCGTGATGACCACCGGGTCTCCGGGGCCGATCAGCCGGCGCAGCGCCTCGACCACCACGACGCCGATGTCGGTGGAGGTCCGCACCCGCGCCGGGTCCACCTCCCAGCCCCAGGAGTCGCGGGCATGCGCGGCGAACGCGGTCTCCATCCCGCGCTCCGGTCCCACGTAGCCGGTGTCGGAGCGGTCGACCGCCGCGTGCAGCGCGGCGGCGATCGGCTCGGCCAGCGGGTAGTCCATCTCGGCCACGAACAGCGGCAGCACGTCCGACGGGTAGGCGCGCCACTTCTCGCTGGTGCGCCGGCGGAGTCGGTCCAGGGGCTCGGCGTCGACACTCATCCCTCCACTCTGCCAGGCCCGCCCGAGAGACGACAGGTGGGGCGGCCGAGGGGTGGGCCATAGACTGGACGGGTGAGCATGGAGATTGAGATCGGACGCGCCAAGCGCGCCCGCCGCGTGTACGCCTTCGACGACATCGCGGTGGTGCCCAGCCGGCGCACCCGCGACCCGGAGGACGTCTCGGTGTCCTGGGGCATCGACGCGTACCAGTTCTCCATCCCGTTCCTCGCCGCCCCGATGGACTCCGTCGTCTCGCCCACCACGGCGATCATGATGGGCCAGCTCGGCGGCCTCGGCGTCCTCGACCTCGAGGGCCTCTGGACGCGCTACGAGGACCCGGAGCCGCTGCTCGCCGAGATCCGCGAGCTCCCGGCGGCGAAGGCCACGGCGCGGATGCAGGAGATCTACTCGGAGCCGATCAAGCCGGAGCTGGTCACCCGGCGTCTCGCCGAGATCCGGGAGGCCGGGGTCACCGTCGCCGGGGCACTGTCGCCGCAGCGCACCCAGGACCTCTACGAGACCGTCGTCGCAGCCGGTGTCGACCTCTTCGTCATCCGCGGCACGACCGTCTCGGCCGAGCACGTCTCGAAGAACGTGGAACCGCTCAACCTCAAGAAGTTCATCTACGAGCTCGATGTGCCCGTCATCGTCGGCGGCGCCGCCACCTACACCGCGGCCCTGCACCTGATGCGCACCGGCGCGGCGGGCGTGCTCGTCGGCTTCGGCGGCGGCGCCGCCTCCACCACCCGCTCGACCCTCGGCATCCACGCGCCGATGGCGACCGCCGTCGCCGATGTCGCCGGCGCGCGCCGCGACTACATGGACGAGTCGGGCGGCCGGTACGTCCACGTGATCGCGGACGGCGGCCTCGGCAGCTCGGGCGACATCGTCAAGGCGATCGCCTGCGGCGCCGACGCGGTCATGCTCGGCTCCACGCTCGCCCGCGCGACGGACGCCCCCGGCGGCGGCTGGCACTGGGGTGCGGAGGCGCACCACCCGCACCTCCCGCGCGGCAACCGCGTCCAGGTCGGCCAGGTGGCCCCGCTGGAGGAGATCCTGTACGGTCCGGCACCCGTGGCCGAGGGGACTGCGAATCTGGTGGGAGCCTTGCGCCGCAGCATGGCGACGACGGGATACTCGGACCTGAAGGAGTTCCAGCGCGTCGAGGTGGTCGTCGCACCGTACCAAGCGCACTAGACCCGCGGCCGAAGGCGGCCGAGGAGAGGGAGGCAACGATGGTTGAATCACGATCCACGTCCGACCCCGCCGTGACGTACCCGTCACGGCTCGGACCGGCCGAGCGCGCCGCGGCGATCGCGGCATTGAAGGAGAACGAGCTCGACATCCTCGTGGTCGGCGGCGGCATCGTCGGCACCGGGAGCGCGGTCGACGCGGTCACCCGCGGACTCTCCGTCGGACTCGTCGAGGCGCGGGACTTCGCGGCCGGCACCTCCAGCCGCTCCTCGAAGCTGGTGCACGGCGGCATCCGCTATCTCGAGCAGCTCGACTTCCGGCTGGTGCGGGAGGCGCTCATCGAGCGCGGCCTGCTGCTGCAGCGCGTCGCCCCGCACCTGGTCAAGCCGGTGCGATTCCTCTACCCGTTGCACAAGCGCGTGTTCGAGCGCCTCTACATCGGCGCCGGCATGATGCTGTACGACATCTTCTCGTACACGGGCCTGCGTCCCCCGGGCGTTCCGCACCACCGCCACCTCAGCCGGCGGCAGGTGCTGAAGGCGATCCCGAGCATCGCGCCGGACGCGCTGGTCGGCGGCATCACCTACTACGACGCCCAGGTGGACGACGCCCGGTACGTCGCCAACCTCGCCCGCACGGCGGCGCACTACGGGGCCCACGTGGCGCCGCGGGTCCGCGTCGAGGGCTTCCTCAAGGTCGGCGAGCGGGTGGTCGGCGTGCAGGCGCGCGACCTCGAGACCGACGAGCGGTTCGAGATCCACGCCAAGCAGGTGGTCAACGCCACCGGCGTCTGGACCGACGACACCCAGTCGATGGTGGGGGAGCGCGGCCAGTTCAAGGTCCGTGCCTCCAAGGGCATCCACCTCGTCGTGCCGCGCGACCGCTTCCAGTCGAAGATGGGCCTGCTGCTGCGCACGGAGAAGAGCGTGCTCTTCGTCATCCCGTGGGGCCGGCACTGGCTGATCGGCACGACGGACACCGACTGGCACCTCGACAAGGCGCACCCGGCGGCGACGGCCGCCGACATCGACTACCTGCTCGCGCACGTCAACGAGGTGCTCAACGTCCCGCTCACCCGCGAGGACGTCGAGGGCGTCTACGCCGGACTCCGGCCGCTGCTCGCCGGAGAGTCGGAGCAGACGTCGAAGCTGTCGCGCGAGCACCTCGTCGCCCACTCGGTCCCGGGGCTCGTCGTCATCGCCGGCGGCAAGTGGACGACCTACCGCATCATGGCGAAGGACGCGATCGACGCCGCGGTGGACGCCCTCGACGGCAAGATCCCCGAGAGCACGACCGACGAGATCGCGCTCGTGGGTGCGGAGGGATACCAGGCCGCGTGGAACCGCCGCGGGCGGATCGCGGCCGAGAACGGGCTGCACATCGCGCGGGTCGAGCACCTGCTCAACCGTTACGGCACGATGTCCGAGGACATCCTGGACCTCATCCGGGGCGACCGGTCGCTGGCCGAGCCGCTTCCCGGGGCGGACGATTACATCGGAGCCGAGGTCGTCTACGCGGCGACCCACGAAGGCGCCCTGCACCTGGAGGACGTGCTCGCCCGGCGCACCCGCATCTCGATCGAGGCGTGGGACCGCGGGGTCTCGGCGGCGCCGGTCGCGGCCTCACTGCTGGCGGGTGTCCTCGGCTGGGACGCGGCGCGCGAGGAGCGCGAGGTGCAGACCTACCTCAAGCGCGTCATCGCCGAACGGGAGAGCCAGCTGCAGCCGGACGACCAGTCGGCCGACCGGGTGCGACTGGAGGCGCCGGACATCGTGGACGTCGACATGGCCGCGGCGGCGGCCAACGCCGCGGCACCGAGCACGAAGTCGGCACCGCGCACGCGTGCTCCGAAGGCGACGGCGAAGCCGACGCCGACGGACGGCTGACGCGCGCGACCGGCCCGTCGAGGGCTGCTCCCGCCGGAACCGGATGCCGGTGACGACGGGAGCGGCATCCTCTCCGACCGCCGGCGCGCCGACGCCGGCGGTGCGATGTCCCGCCGGTCCGTCGTCGTCCTGGTGCGCCCGTTCGCTCTCCGCGACAACGGGGAACCGCCGCGGCGGCCTCCGGTAGGCTGGAGGCATCGCCTCAGACGGATCGGAGACGGACCATGGTTGACGTTCGACGGGTCAAGCTACCCGGGGTCGGGGTGCTCCACACCTTCGTGACCGACGACGGGGGCAAGGTCGGCGTCATCGCCCACCGCTCGGGGCACAGCGACCTCATCACGTTCTCGGACGACGAGGACGGCGCGGACGTGACCAAAGTGTCGCTGCGTCTGAACGAGGACGAAGCGCACACCCTCGCGGAGCTCCTCGGCGGCACCCAGATCACCGAGTCGCTCACCGCGCTCGACCAGATCCCCGGGCTCAGCATCGACTGGTTCACCGTCGACTACGAGGACCACATCGCCGGCCAGCAGCTCGGCGCGCCCGGCGACCGCGGCTTCGTCGGCCTCACGGTCGTCGCCGTGGTGCGCGGGGACTCCGCCAACCCGGCTCCCGCTCCCGACTTCAAGGTCTTCCCGGGCGACACCCTCGTCGTCGCCGGGACGCCGGAGAAGGTGGCGAAGGCGTTCGCGTTCTTCCGAACCGGTGAGATGCCCGTCCGTGTGACCGCCGACGCTCCGCCGGGAGGCTGAACCGATGCATCTCGGCGAAGACCTCATCGTTCTCGGCCTCCTCCTGCTCGTCGCGTACGTGCTCGGTCGCCTCGGCAAGCTGGTGGGTCTCCCCGCGATTCCCATCTACATGATCGTCGGGCTGCTCGCCAGCCCGCACACCGGATGGTTCCCGCTCGATTTCGAGAGCCACTACATCGAACTGATCGCCGTCTTCGGCCTGATCCTGCTGCTGTTCAACCTCGGACTGGAGTTCGACCAGGACGAGTTCTTCGGCAACTTCGGCAAGCTGATCATCTCCGGCGGCTCGTACATCCTGATCAACATGGGTGTCGGGCTCGCCTTCGGCTTCTGGGTCGGCTGGGGCACGCGCGAAGCGCTCATCATCGCGGGCATGACGGCCACATCGTCCTCGGCGATCGTCACCAAACTGCTCATCGAGCTGCGGCGGCTCCCGAACCGCGAGACGCCGATGATCCTCGGCGTGACCGTCGTGGAGGACATCTTCCTCGCCATCTACCTGGCGATCATCTCCGTCGTCCTGAGCGGTGAGACCGAGCTGTGGCCGGTGGTCGGCAAGCTCGCGATCGCCTTCACCTTCCTGGTGGTGATGTTCACGCTCGCGCGGTGGGGAGGCAAGTTCGTCTCCCGGTTGTTCCGCACCAAGGACGACGAGCTCTTCACCATCCTGTTCTTCGGGCTCGCGGTGCTCTTCGCCGGTGTTGGCGAGATCCTCGGCGTCACCGACGCGATCGGCGCGTTCCTGATCGGTCTGGTGCTCGGCGCCACGAAGTTCCGCAACAAGATCGAGCACATCGCCATCCCGCTGCGGGACGTCTTCGCCGCCTTCTTCTTCCTGAACTTCGGTCTCGAGCTCGACCCCGCGAAGTTCCCCTCCGTCCTCGGGCCGGTGCTGATCGCGGTCGCGATGACGATCGTGCTCAACGTGCTCGCCGGGCAGTTCGTGGCACGCATCAACGGCATGGGCGCGCAGGCAGGCATCAACACCACCGTCATCCTGCAGAACCGCGGAGAGTTCGCGCTCATCCTCGCCACCCTGTCGCTGAGCGCGGGGCTGGACGAGCGCATCCAGCCGTTCGCCGGCCTCTACGTGCTCATCATGGCCGTGCTCGGCCCCATCCTCGCAGCGAACTCCGAGCGGATCGGTGCGATGATCCTACGGACCGGCAAGCCGAAGCGACGCGGTCGGAAGAAGAAGCGCGATCCCATGCTCGACGAGGAGATCGCGCTCGTCGAGGCGGCCACCGCCGATCTCGACTCCGATGCGCGCCGCGACGACTCCAGCGCGGACCACACGCGCGCAGCGGTCGACCGGATCGTCGAGCAGGCCATGCAGCAGCAGGCCATGGGACAAGAAGACACGAGCGGCGACCGAAAGCGGGACTGACCCATCGACACCACCCCCGACCACCCGTCGACGACGGGCGGGACCACGCTGTTCCAGATGATGCTCCGACCGCGCTGGATCGGAGCGCTCGTCTTCGCGCTCGCGCTCGCCGCCGGATTCGCCGCGCTCGGCCAGTGGCAGCTCGAACGCGCGATCGAGTCGGGCAAGGCCGTCGAGGCTCCGAGCGAGACGGTGCTGCCGCTCGCCGGCATCGCTCAGCCGGGCGGCCCGATCACCGACAAGGCCGTCGGGCAGCTCGTCGAGTTCACCGGGACCTTCGTGCCGGGCGACTACCAGCTGCTGAACGGCCGCCTCAACGAGGGCAGGTCGGGCTGGTGGGTCGTCGGGCACGCCAATCTGACCGCGTCGGACGGCACCGAGGTCGCGATGGCGGTGGCCCGCGGCTGGGCGCCCGACGAGGCGACCGCGAAGTCCGCCGTCGCCCGGCTCGCCGCCGAGCCGGAGAGCCCCATGAGCATCGTGGGACGCATCCTCCCGGACGAGCAGCCCGAAGTGCCGCAGGACAAGAGCGACCCCACGCAGATGCGCACCGTCGGGGTCGGAGCGCTCTACAACCTGTGGACCGGCGTCGACGGGATGGACGTGTACTCCGCCTATGTCGTGCAGCGGGGCGGCGTGGACGGTCTCGACGCCATCTACTCGCCGCCGCCGATCGCCGAGACCGAGCTCAACTGGCTCAACATCTTCTACGCGGCGGAGTGGATCATCTTCGCCGGCTTCGCGATCTTCCTCTGGTACCGGCTGGTGAAGGACGCCAAGGAGCGCGAGGACGAGATCCGCTCCCTGGAGGAGGCCGTGGCCGCCGAGCCCTCGGAAGGCGCCGGGTCGTCGGCCGCCGCGGGCAAAGTAGAATAGCCCCATGCCCCTCGCTCCCAAACTCGAAGACTTCCCGAAGATCCGCGGGGCGCTCCGGTTCTACCAGGTGTTCGCCTACGTCACCGGCATCATGCTCCTGCTGCTCTGCGCGGAGATGATCGTCAAGTACGGCTTCGGCTACGAACTCTTCGCGTTCAGCAACTACGGCGCGCTCACGTTCGTCCCGGTGAAGACCGCCGTCGCCCCGACCGGTGTCGACCTGAGCACCGGCATCCTCATCGCGCACGGCTGGCTGTACGTGGTGTACCTCTTCTCCGACTTCCGCCTGTGGAGTCTGATGCGCTGGTCCTTCACGAAGTTCGTCATGATCGCCCTCGGTGGCGTCGTGCCGTTCCTGTCGTTCTTCGTGGAGACCCGGATCACCAAGCAGGTCAAGACCTATCTGGCCGGCCGCGAGGCCGAGGCCGCGAACCTCGTGGAGGCGACAAATTAGCACCGACGCACCTTTCACCGACCTGCTGGGAGCGGCCGACGCCGCGAACCCGACCGGTCCCGTCCTCGTCGTCGACTTCGGCGCGCAGTACGCGCAGCTGATCGCCCGACGCGTCCGCGAGGCGAACGTCTACTCGGAGATCGTGCCGCACACCGTCACGGCCGCCGAGATCGCCGCGAAGCGTCCGGCGGGCATCGTCCTCTCGGGCGGCCCGTCGAGCGTCTACGAGGAGGGCGCCCCGCGCCTCGACGAGGAGATCCTCGAGCTCGGCGTCCCCGTGCTCGGCATCTGCTACGGCTTCCAGGTGATGGCCACGGCGCTCGGCGGCGAGGTCGCCAAGACGGGCCGTCGCGAGTACGGCTCGACCGCCGTCCGCGTCGTCGACGGCGCCGCGGAGCAGGCGAACGGCCTGCTCTCCGGTCAGCCCGACGAGCAGACCGCGTGGATGAGCCACGGCGACTCGGTCGCCCGTGCCCCCGAGGGCTTCGAGGTGCTCGCGTCCACCGAGGACACCCCGGTCGCCGCCTTCGCGAACGAGGAGCGCAAGCTCTACGGCGTGCAGTGGCACCCCGAGGTCAAACACTCCCAGTACGGCCAGGCCGTGCTCGAGAACTTCCTGCACCGGGCGGCGGGCATCCCCGCCGACTGGAACAGCGGCAACGTGATCGCCGACCAGGTGGCGGCCATCCGCGCCCAGGTCGGAACCGGCCGGGTGCTGTGCGCCCTCTCCGGCGGCGTGGACTCCGCGGTCGCCGCGGCGCTCGTGCACAAGGCCGTGGGCGACCAGCTCGTCTGCGTCTTCGTCGACCACGGCCTCCTGCGCAAGGACGAGGCGAAGCAGGTCGAGGTCGACTACGTCGCCTCCACCGGTGTGCGTCTCGTGACGGTGAACGCGCAGAAGCAGTTCCTCGACGCCCTCGCCGGCGTCAGCGACCCGGAGACCAAGCGCAAGATCATCGGCCGCGAGTTCATCCGCGTCTTCGAGCAGGCGCAGGCCGACCTGATCGCCGAGGCCGCGGGCGAGGGAGATCCCATCCGCTTCCTCGTGCAGGGCACCCTCTACCCGGACGTGGTGGAGTCGGGCGGCGGCACGGGCACCGCGAACATCAAGAGCCACCACAACGTCGGCGGCCTGCCGGAGGACCTGCAGTTCGAGCTCGTCGAGCCGCTGCGCACCCTGTTCAAGGACGAGGTGCGTGCGATCGGCCGGGAGCTCGGCCTGCCCGAGGTCATCGTCGGTCGTCAGCCGTTCCCCGGCCCGGGGCTGGGCATCCGGATCGTCGGCGAGGTCACCCAGGATCGTCTCGACCTGTTGCGCGACGCGGACGCCATCGTGCGCGCGGAGCTCACGGCGGCGGGCCTCGACGGCGAGATCTGGCAGTGCCCCGTCGTGCTGCTGGCCGATGTGCGTTCCGTCGGCGTGCAGGGCGACGGCCGCACCTACGGCCACCCGATCGTGCTGCGCCCGGTCTCCAGCGAGGACGCCATGACGGCCGACTGGACGCGCCTGCCGTACGACCTGCTCTCCAAGATCTCCAACCGCATCACGAACGAGGTGGACGGCGTCAACCGCGTGGTGCTCGACGTCACGTCGAAGCCGCCGGGGACCATCGAGTGGGAGTGATCCCCGCGACATGAGAAGAGCCCGGGATGCGTTCGCATCCCGGGCTCTTCTCTGTGGAGGCCCGTCGCCGCTGTCCGGCGGCGGACGGGCCTCGCCGTCTCAGTCTCGCGCGATGGCGAGGAGACGCAGGATCTCGAGGTACAGCCAGATGACGGTGACCATGATGCCGAACGCACCGGACCAGCCGTAGATGCGCGGCGCGCGGTTGGCGACGCCCTGCTTGATCGCATCGAAGTCGAGCACCAGCGAGTAGGCGCCGAGGAGCACCACGACGATGCCGATGACGACACCGAGCGGGATTCCGAAGATGCGGACGTCGCTGCTCAGCCCGAACGTGCCACTCGTCACGCCCGTCCACATCAGGATCACGTTGACGAGCGAGTAGGCCAGGTAGCCGAACATGGCGATCAGGAAGATCTTGGTGGCCTTCTTCGAGGCCCGGACCTTGCCGGAGGCGAAGAGCGCGAGGGTCACGCCGACCACGGCGAGCGTGCCGATCACCGCCTGGATGACGATGGACTGCCACTGCGACTCGAACACGAACGAGATGCCGCCGACGAACACGCCCTGCACGGCCGAGTAGGCCAGGATGAGGGCCGGGCTCGGCTTCTTCTTGAAGATGTTGACCAGCGCCAGCACGAAACCGACCAGGGCGGCGGGGATGGCCAGGGCGGGCACGATCCAGCCGACGACGGCCCCGGCGAGCAGGAACGCGAAGCACACGGCGGTCTTGACGATCGTGTCCTCGACCGTCATGCGGTCGGTGTCGGTCGACGTCGCCGAGGGCGCGTCGTACATCTGCTCGAGCTTCTCGGCGCTCAGCGTGGCCGTCGCGGCGGACTGCCCGTTCTCTTTGAATGCCGGGTTCGTCGAGAACGCCGGGTTGGTGAGTGCCATGGGGTTCCTCGTTCTGTGGGGAATGGTCTCGTCAGACCAATCTAGTCGGTCGACTTTCTGAGAGTTCTGACAGCTTGCCGGGAATCCCACCCGACGGCGAGCGCGCGTGCCGCCCAGGCTCCGGCGACGACGGCGACCGTGCTGGCCACGATCGTGATCCAGCCCTGCTCGTACGTGGTGACGAAGAAGGGGATGACGACGCTGGAGGCGATCGGCAGCAGGAGGGCGGCGAACGAGACGAGCGGGCGCAGACGCACCAGGAGCCAGGCCGCCAGGGTGACGGCGTAGCACCAGGCGAAGCCCGAGCCGCCGAGCATCAGCCAGGTGAAGCCGAGCACCGGGACGGCGACGGCGACGCGGCGGCCGATGGTCGAGGGGAGCACGGCCCAGGCGCCGGGCTGCATCAGGGAGCCGACCAGCAGGAAGGGGAGGCTGTACGCGGTCGTCACGAGGATGCAGCCGGTGCCGACGACCAGCATGACTATGCCCGTGACGAGTCGCGGACGATACGAGCCCCAGCGCAGCGGCAGCATCGAGGCCGGCTCGCGCCAGGGGCCGGTTCGGGGGGCGCTCTCGGCGGCGGACACCCGTCGATTCTGTCATCCGCAGTGGGGCCGTCGTCAGCCCCCGACCGCGGGCTAGGATCGCTCCATGCGTGCTCGCCCCGCCCCACTCGTGATCGGTCACCGGGGCGCGCCCGGCTATCGCCCCGAGCACACCCGCGCGGCCTACGAGCTCGCCTTCGCGCTCGGCGCGGACGCCGTCGAGCCGGACCTCGTCGCGACGAAGGACGGCGTGCTCGTCGTGCGTCACGAGAACGAGATCTCCGGGACCACCGACGTCGCCGACCGGCCGGAGTTCGCCGACCGCCGCACGACGCGGGAGGTGGACGGCGAGCCGCTCACCGGGTGGTTCACCGAGGACTTCACCTGGGCGGAGCTGGCGACCCTGCACGCCAGGGAGCGGCTGCCCCGGCTGCGGCAGGCGAGCGCCACCTTCGACGACCGCTCCCCGCTGCTCCGCTTCCGCGATCTGCTCGACCTCGTCGACCGCGTCTCGGAGGATGCGGGACGGCCGCTCGGGGTCGTCGCCGAGATCAAGCACGCGACCCACTTCGCGGCGGCCGGCCTGCCTCTGGACGAGCTCGTGATGCGCGACCTCGCCGACGCCGGCTGGACCGAGCGGTCCGGCCTGATCATCGAGAGCTTCGAGCCGACGGTGCTGCGGCAGCTGCACGACCGCGGGTTCCCCGGACGGCGGGTCTACCTGCTGGAGGACACGGGTGCACCCGCGGACCGCGTCGCGTCGGCCGGGTCGGCGGCCGCCGGGTACGACACCGATCTCACCCTCCGCGGCCTCTACGCGCTCGGATCCGGTGCGCCCTCCGCGGCGGAACGCGTCGACGGCATCAGCGTGGAGACCTCGCTGGTGCTGGCGTCCGGGTCGGTCGCCGTCTCCCTCTTCGAGGACGACGACGGGAGCCTCGACATCGGAGCGGTGACCTCCGATCTCGTCGACCTCGCGCACTCGGCGGGCGTCTCGGTCTACACGTGGACGCTGCGGCCCGAGAACGCCATGCTGCCGCCGGAGTTCCGCAGCGGCGGGCGTGACGACGAGTGGGGCGACTGGCGCCGGCTGTTCTCGATCCTGCTGCATTCCGGCGTCGACGGCGTCTTCGCCGATCACCCCGATCTCGCCGTCGCCGTGCGGGACGGGCTCTGACGCCTGGTCCCGGTCGGCGTCCGGAGCCGGATGACGGTGGAGGCCGCTAAAATCGGTGGAGACATGACGAGCCTTCCCGACGCCCCTTCCGGCCCCTCCTCCTCCGTGCCGATCATCCTCGACGGCTGGGAGGGCGACGACCGCTCCGGCGGCTCGCGCGGCGGAGGTGCCGCCCCCGGGGGAGCCGACGCGGACGACCGCCTGTTCGCCGGGCTCAACCCGCAGCAGCGCATCGCTGCCGAGTATCGCGGCCCCGCCCTGCTGATCCTCGCGGGGGCCGGCTCGGGCAAGACGAGCGTGCTCACCCGACGCATCGCCGGGCTCATCGAGAGCCGGGAGGCGTGGCCGAGCCAGATCCTGGCCATCACGTTCACCAACAAGGCGGCGAACGAGATGCGCGAGCGGGTCGAGGGGCTGCTCGGGGGCAAGGCGCAGGGCATGTGGATCTCGACGTTCCACTCGGCCTGCGTGCGCATCCTGCGACGGGAGGCCGAGACGATCGGCAAGACCCAGAGCTTCACCATCTACGACTCCGGCGATTCCCGCGCCCTGCTGAAGCGGATCATCAAGGAGCTCTCGGCCGACACCCTCGGCTTCACCGTGGCAGGGGCCGCGGGTCGCATCTCGAAGCTCAAGAACGAGCTCACCGACATCGAGGCCTTCGCCCGCTCGGCCAACCTGAGCGACCCGCAGGAGGTGATGTTCCTCGAGATCTTCCGTCAGTACACCCGCGCGCTCCGCACCGCGAACGCGTTCGACTTCGACGACCTCATCGCCGAGACGGTGTTCCTGTTCCGGGCCTTCCCCAAGGTCGCCGCGCTGTACCAGCGCCGGTTCCGGCACATCCTGGTCGACGAGTACCAGGACACCAACCACGCCCAGTACTCGCTCATCCGCGAGCTGACCATGCCGATCGCACCGGACATCGCCGACGAGTTGGAGGCGCAGGGCCACCACGTCGAGCGCATGCGCGACGCCGTCGGCGTCATCCCGGGGGCGTCGCTGACCGTCGTCGGCGACTCCGACCAGTCGATCTACGCGTTCCGCGGCGCCGACATCCGCAACATCGTGGAGTTCGAGCGGGACTTCCCGGGGGCGAAGGTCGTCCTGCTCGAGCAGAACTACCGGTCGACGCAGAACATCCTGAGTGCGGCGAACGCCGTGATCGCGAACAACTTCGACCGCAAGGACAAGAACCTGTGGACCGCCGTGGGCGACGGCGAGAAGATCGTCGGCTACACCGGATACTCCGGTCACGACGAGGCCCAGTTCGTGGCGGACGAGATCGAGAAGCTGCACGGCGCCGGGATGGACTACAAGGACATCGCGGTCTTCTACCGGACCAACGCGCAGACACGTGCGCTGGAGGAGATCTTCATCCGCTCGGCGCTGCCGTACCGGGTCATGGGAGGCACGAAGTTCTACGAGCGCGCCGAGATCAAGGACGCGATGGCGTACCTGCTCACGGTCGCGAACCCGCAGGACACGCTCGCGCTGCGCCGCATCCTGAACACGCCGAAGCGCGGCATCGGCCCGGCGACCGAGACCCAGCTGGCGAGCTACGCGGACGACAACGGCATGACGTTCCGGGAGGCCATGCGCGACGCCGGGTCCCTCGGACTCGGCCCGAAGGTGACCGCGGCGATCCTGCAGCTCTCGTCGCTGCTCGACGAGGCGTCGGCGAAGACCGACCCGGAGAACCCGGCCGGTGTCTCCCCGGTGGCGGACGTGCTCACCTTCCTGCTCGACGGAAGCGGCCTGCTCGACGTGCTGCGCAACAGCCGCGACCCGCAGGACGAGGCGCGGGCGGAGAACGTGGAGGAGCTCGTCGCGGTCACGCGAGAGTTCGCCCGCAACAACCCGGACGGCACGCTGGTCGACTTCCTGACCGAGGTGTCGCTGGTCGCGGCGGCGGACGAGATCGACGACTCGAGCGGCTCGGTCTCGCTGATGACGCTGCACACGGCGAAGGGTCTCGAGTACGACGCGGTGTTCCTGACCGGGGTGGAGGAGGACCTGCTGCCGCACCGGATGTCGGCGAACGAGCCGGGCGGCCCCGCCGAGGAGCGTCGCCTGTTCTACGTGGGCATCACCCGTGCCAAGAAGCGCCTGTTCCTCTCCCTCGCCATGACCCGTGCTCAGTTCGGCGAGACCGCGGTGGCGATGCCGAGCCGCTATCTGCAAGAGATCCCCGCCGATCTGGTCGAGTGGCGGCAGTCGCCCGGTTCGGCGAACGGACGCGGCGGCACCCAGTCGCGTGCGCTGAACGCACGTAAGCCGGGCCTGGGCTCGGGCTCGGGCGGCTCCCGCTGGAACGAGAGCTTCGGCTCGGGCGGTTTCTCCGCGCCCGAGCGGCCGAAGGCCGAGTGGCCGAACCGGGTCACCGGCAAGGTGCGCGACAACGGCGACCTCGAGCTTGCGCCGGGGGACCGGATCAGCCATGCCGACTTCGGCCCGGGCCGGGTGACCGCGGTCACGGGCGAGGGGGCGAAGCGCGTCGCGCACGTCCAGTTCGAGAAGGTGGGCGCGAAGAAGCTCCTCATCAAGATCGCGCCGATCGACAAGCTGTGAAGCCGTCCGGGCTCGCCTCGGTGAGCATCGAGGTCGGTTTCCGTGCGGCCGCGGCGGTCGCGGTCCCCCTGCTGCTGCTGTGGTGGGCCGGGCGACTGGACCTGGCCGCATACGCCACCTTCGGTGCCTTCACCGCGTTGTACGGCCGCAACGAGCCGTATCGGCTGCGCATCCGGAGCGTCTCCGTCGCCGGCCTCGCGCTGCTCGCCAGTATCGCGCTCGGGGTGTGGCTGGCCGTGTTGGGCGAGCCGCTCGGTCTGCTGGCGATCGCCCTCGTGGTCATCGTCGCCGGCGGGACGCTGTTCGTGACCGCACTCCAGCTCCTGCCCGCCCAGCCGCTCTTCTTCGTCTTCGCGCTCCTGGTGTGCGCGAACATCCCCACCGCCGGCGTGGACGCCTGGCCGCGGATCGGGCTCGCCGCCGTCGTCGCCACCTTCTCGTGGGCGCTCACGATGTCGGGCTGGCTGGTGCGACGGCTCGCCGGCGACCGGCGTTCCGCCCTGCTCAAGGAGCTGCGCAGGCGCCCCGCGGTCGACCGCACGGTCCTCCGCGATCCGCGCGTCTGGCTGACGGTCGCCCAGAACGTCGTCGGCGTGCTCCTCGCCGGCGGGGCCGCCCTCGTCTTCGGGCTCGGCCACGCGTACTGGGCGGTGGTGAGCCTGGTGGCCGTCATCCCGCCCGCTCGCGCGGCGCACTCGATCTCGCGGTCGCTGCACCGCATCATCGGAACGATCGTCGGCGTGGCGGTGACGGCCGCGTTGCTCTTCTGGTCGCCCCCGGCGCTCGTGGTGATCCTCGTGATCGTCGTGTGCCAGTTCTTCGCCGAGATGCTCGTCGGCCGCCATTACGGATCGGCCCTGGTCTTCATCACCCCGATGGCGCTCGCCGTGTCGCATCTCGCGAGCCCCGCCCCGCTGGAGACCCTGGTCATCGACCGCGTGCTGGAGACGGTGCTCGGCGCCGGCATCGGCATCGTGCTCGTCCTGCTCGCCCGTGCGCTCGAACGGGCGAGGGGCCTCGCCGCGTAGCGGTCGCGGCGCTACCGCCCGGAGGCTCCTGCACGTGCGCCGGCCGCGGCGCGCTCCTCGCGCACCAGCCGCTGCACCCGGCGGAGGTAGGCGTCGCGGGGTGCGTGCCGGAGTCGCTGCGGCACCCGGGGGTACCAGCGGGCCAACCGGTGCATCCACCGCTCGTACCGTCGTCGCCGCTCGTCGTCCCACGGGAGCCGGAAGGCCTCGCGGACGGCGGCCGGCAGCAGCCCGGCCGTCACCAGGCGGGCGTCCGGCAGCAGGAGGCGGATCCACAGGGGGACGTTGCGCGGGTAGAGGATCTGCCGGGCGAGCGCGCGGGTCGCGTCCCCGACCTCCAACCGGCCGAGCATCGCGTCCCAGTAGTCGTCGAACGCGGCGCGAGTGGGCGGCCAGCTCGACGGTGGGATCTGCAGGTTCGCGCCGAGGCGGACGTACTCCTGGTAGACGCCTTCCTGTTCCGCCGGGCTGAGCGAGCCGAACACCCGTTCGTGCAGGTCCATCATCGTACGGTAGAGGGTGGCCGCCACCCACAGCTGCAGCGCGGGGTCGTAGGCGTTGTAGGCCGGTCCGGTCCCGTCGGCGTCGGCGCGCACCGGCGCGTGCGCCCGGTTCACCCGGCGCCGGACGACCGCGAAATCGTCGGGTGAGGCGAAGGCGGCCGCGCACATGAACGTCATCGTGGCGTGCAGACGATCCATGGCCCGTTCGGCGAAGTCGCTGTGCTCGACCACACCGCGCCCGACGGCGGGCAGTGCGACCTGCAGGAGCAGCGCCCGCCCGCCGCCGATGAGCGGCAGCACCTCGGCGGCGACGACCCGCAGGTCGACCGGTGCGGTCGCCGTCCCCGGGCTCCGTGTTCGCTTCACCACACGGCCATCCTGCCCGGGGACTCTGCGAGAGTGCGCAACGGACGGCGCTCATGCGCTGTGCGCTCCGTGCCGCATCCGCCGTGAGCGAGCGCCGCGGGTCCCCGTCACCACCGCCGCGAGACCGAGACCCGCCGAGGCGACGGCGGCGGTCGCCCATCCGAGTGCGGAGACGGGATCCGCGCCGGTCCGTGCCAGCGCCGTCGCCGGGGCGGCGCCCACCGGCGCAACCGGGGCAGGAACGGGGACCGGCAGCACCTGCGTGATCTCGGACGCCACTCCGAACGTCGAGCGCCAGGGCCGTACCCGTTCGCCGCCCCGATCGGGTGTCAGTCGTTCGGGGTCGATCCGTTCGACCCACACGTAGTACCCCGGCGCGGTCAGGACGCAGGATGGCGTCTCCGCGTCGCCGACGCCGGCCACGACGGTCTCGACGGTGCACGCGATCGGCGCGCCCTCCGGCGCGGACTCCGCCGGCTCGATCGGCTCCGCGAACGGCCCGAGAAGCGTGCTCTCCACGATGACCTCGACGGGCAGGAAGCCGTCGTCGGAGGCGTGCACGCCCCAGGTCGGGAGCAGCCCCTCGCCGCTGTCGACCGAGACCCGCAGCAGGTCCGTGATCCGGTCGCCGACGGTGGCGGTCGCCGTGCTCGTTCGTGTCTCCACCCGGGGCTGGAACGGCAATGGCGACGGACCGGCGACACTCGCGCCCGCGCTCGCCGTCGTGCTCGCGGGGACCGCCATCAGCAGGGACTGCACATCCGAGCGTGGCACGGCGATCCGGAGCCCGGTGCCGTAGGGCAGCCGGTCGAGGGTGGCCGTCGCGAGCACGGACACGCTCGCCTCCTGCCCGCTCGGGACGATGGCGATGTCGCGACCGGTCTCGATCGTCGCCGTGGTGCTGCCGTCGGCGAAGCGGGCACCCGTGAGCACGACGTCGGCGGAGTGGGCGGCCGCGGGAAGCAGCTCGCTTCCGGAGAGGCGGTCGGCGGTGACCTCGACGCGCACACGCCCCGGTCCGGTCTCGGCGAGCTCGACCACCGCCTCCGCACGCACGGAGGTCGTTGCGAGACGCGCGGACTCCTCCGCCATGGAGTGGGCCAGCGCGAGGACCGCCGCGGCCTCGCCTCCCGCCCGCGCCGCGTAGCTCTCCGGCGTATGGCCGTTCAGGCCCGAGACCATCCAGGTGGCGATCTGCCCGGCGGCCGCGGTCATCCGGTCGTCCGTGCCCGCCCACGTCCGCGAGATGTATGCGAGCCGAGCGGCCTGCTCCTCGGAGAACCAGCCGAGCGCGTCTCCGTCGGTGTAGTCGAGTTCGTGGCCGGTCGGACTCTGCCGGCCCGCGTTGAGGCAGAACCCCTGCGCCCCGTCGTCCAGCCGATAGGTGCCGAGCCACCAGCCGTCCGCCGAGAGGTAGCCCGGCCCGTGCCCGATACCGGTCAGCGCCTGAGCCCCGGCGGAAGGGACGAGGGCCTGGAGGACGCCCAGGAAGACGGCCAGTCCGGAGAGGGCCGCAGCGGTGAGGAGATGATTGATGCGGTGTGTCATGACCACCACCTTCGCCGGGTGGACGGCGGCAGCGGCGGGTTCCGCGAAACCGGTGGAGACTGCGGACTCGGGGCGATCTGGGGAGAACGTGACGCCTCCCGTTTACGGGTCGCACAGTCGGAGGCGCTAAAGTTCTCACTGGCGAATTTATCTCGGCGTCGAGCTATTCTCTCGCGCCGACCGCCAGCAGATGACGACCGGAATCGCCACAGCGAGCCCGGACCAGCAGCGGATTGGATAACCGTGGATCTATACGAATACCAGGCCAGAGACCTGTTCGAGAAGTACGGGGTCCCGGTACTTCCGGGCATCGTCGCAGACACCCCGGAGGAGGTGCGCGCCGCCTCCGAGAAGCTCGGCGGGGTGACCGTCGTGAAGGCACAGGTCAAGGTCGGTGGGCGCGGCAAGGCCGGTGGCGTCAAGGTCGCCAAGAACCCGGACGAGGCCGAGGCCGCGGCACGCTCCATCCTGGGGCTGGACATCAAGGGCCACGTGGTCCGTCGCGTGATGGTCGCCGGTGGCGCGCGCATCGCGCGCGAGTTCTACTTCTCGGTGCTCCTCGACCGGGCCAACCGCTCCTACCTGTCGCTGACCAGCGTCGAGGGCGGCATGGAGATCGAGCAGCTCGCCGTCGAGAAGCCGGAGGCGCTCGCCCGCATCGAGGTCGACCCCCGCGGCGGCCTCGACATCGCGAAGGCCACCGAGATCGCGAAGGCCGCCGGATTCCCGGACGAGCTGGTCGCGAAGGTCGCCGACGTGTTCGTGAAGCTCTACGCCGTGTACACCGGCGAAGACGCCACCCTCGTGGAGGTGAACCCGCTCGTCCTCACGGAGGAGGGAGACATCATCGCCCTCGACGGCAAGGTCACCCTCGACGAGAACGCCGCGTTCCGCCACCCCGAGCACGAGGCTCTCGAGGACAAGGACGCCGCCGACCCGCTCGAGGCCAAGGCCAAAGCGTCCGACCTCAACTACGTCAAGCTCGACGGCGAGGTCGGCATCATCGGCAACGGCGCGGGCCTGGTCATGTCGACCCTCGACGTCGTCGCGTACGCCGGCGAGAACCACCAGGGCGTCAAGCCCGCCAACTTCCTCGACATCGGCGGCGGCGCCTCGGCCGAGGTCATGGCGGCCGGACTGGACGTCATCCTGAACGACCCGCAGGTCAAGAGCGTGTTCGTGAACGTCTTCGGCGGCATCACCGCCTGCGACGCCGTCGCGAACGGCATCGTCAAGGCGCTCGAGATCCTCGGCACCGAGGCGAACAAGCCGCTGGTCGTGCGTCTCGACGGCAACAACGTCGAGGAGGGCCGCCGCATCCTCACCGAGGCGAACCACCCGCTGGTCACCCTCGCACTCACCATGGACGAAGGCGCCGACAAGGCCGCCGAGCTGGCTGCGAAGTAAGGGCGCGATACAGAATGTCTATCTTCCTCAACAAGGACTCCAAGGTCATCGTCCAGGGCATCACCGGCGGCGAGGGCACCAAGCACACCGCGCTGATGCTGAAGGCCGGCACGAATGTCGTCGGTGGCGTGAACGCCCGCAAGGCCGGCACCACGGTCACCCACGGCGACGTCGAGCTGCCGGTGTTCGGCACCGTCGTCGAGGCGATCGAGAAGACCGGCGCGGACGTGTCGATCATCTTCGTCCCGCCGGCGTTCGCCAAGGACGCGATGGTCGAGGCCATCGACGCCGAGATCCCGCTGCTCGTCGTCATCACCGAGGGCATCCCGGTGCAGGACTCCGCCGAGGCGTGGGCCTACGCCAAGGAGAAGGGCAACAAGACCCGGATCATCGGCCCGAACTGCCCCGGCATCATCACCCCGGGCGAGTCGCTGGTCGGCATCACCCCGGCGACGATCACCGGCAAGGGCCCGATCGGCCTCGTCTCCAAGTCGGGCACCCTGACCTACCAGATGATGTACGAGCTGCGCGACCTGGGCTTCTCGACCGCCATCGGCATCGGCGGCGACCCGATCATCGGGACCACCCACATCGACGCGCTCGCCGCGTTCGAGGCCGACCCGGAGACCAAGGCGATCGTCATGATCGGCGAGATCGGCGGCGACGCCGAGGAGCGCGCGGCCGACTTCATCAAGGCCAACGTCACCAAGCCGGTCGTCGGCTACGTGGCGGGCTTCACCGCGCCCGAGGGCAAGACGATGGGCCACGCCGGCGCCATCGTCTCCGGCTCGGCCGGCACGGCGCAGGCCAAGAAGGAGGCCCTCGAGGCCGCCGGCGTGAAGGTCGGCAAGACGCCGTCCGAGACCGCCGCTCTGCTGCGCGAGGTGTACGCGGCGCTCTGAGCCGCGGCGCCGCGGCGCACGCACGACCGGAGAGGCCGGATCCCTGGAGGGTCCGGCCTCTCCGCGTGTCCGCCCCGCCCGACCGGGTCGCCGCCGGCAGCACCCGGTCGCCGCGTCGTCCGGTGAACAGCCCTCTGACGCTGCGCACGCACCCGGCGCTACAGTGAGCACGATCCGAGCTGTATCCGTCCGGACGAAGGGGCCGCCATGCCGCGATCGACCAACGCCGACCTGCTGAAGCGCGTCGCCGCCCTGGAGGCGGAGAACGCCGCACTGCGCGACGAGCTGGGCGACGCCTCGACCACGCCCGACGCCGCAGCGGCCGCATCGGCATCGGCATCGGCCCCCCGCCGTCCGCACGGACGCAGCTGGGCCTGGACGCTGCTCGCGACGGTGCTCATCGTGATCGGCGCGATCCTCGCCCCGGTCGCCGTCGTCGCGTCCTGGGCGAAGGCGCAGCTGACGGACACGCAGAGCTTCGTCGACACGTACGCCCCGCTGTCCCACAACGCCTCGGTGCAGGCCTACGTCACCGACCAGGCCGTGAAGGTGATCCAGGAGAACGTCGACATCCCCCAGGTGACGTCCCAGGTCGTCGACGGCATCACCGAGCTCGGCACCGGTCCCGTGGCGACCAAGGCGCTGGAGGCGCTGAAGGGTCCGCTCGCCCAGGGGATCGTCTCGCTGGTCCACACCACGATCGCGAACTTCGTCTCGTCCGATGCGTTCTCCCAGGTGTGGGAGGAGGCGCTGCGGACCACCCACGCGCAGCTGATCGCCACCATGCAGAACGACCCGAAGGCGGCGGTCGCGGTCGGGTCGGACGGCTCCGTCGGCGTGCAGCTCGGCCCGATCATCGACCGGGTCAAGCAGCTGCTGGTCGATCAGGGCCTCACCTTCGCCTCCCAGATCCCGACGATCGACCGGACGATCACGATCGCGCAGAACTCCTCGATCCCGACGATCCAGCTGTTCTACGGGGTGGCGGTCGCCGCCGGCGCCTGGTTGATCTGGATCTCGCTCGCCTTCCTCGTCCTCGGAGTCGTCGTCGCGCGCCGGCGGTCGCTCGCCCTGGTCTGGGCCGCCGTGGCGCTCGCCCTGTCGATGGTGGTGGTCGTGGCCGGGATCGGCATCGGGCGGCTGGTGTTCGTGGGCTCGGTGTCGCCGTCGCTCCTGCCTGCGGCGGTCGCGGACACCATCTACCGCACGCTGACGACCGCCATGCAGGACACCGGCGTGGCCGTCCTGGTGCTGGCGATCGTGGTCGCCCTGGTGGGCTGGTACTCCGGGCCGTTCGCCGTCCCACGCAGACTCCGCGGGTTCTTCGGGGCGGGCGTCACCTGGGTGCGCGAGTCGGCCGAGCGGCACGGCATCAGCACGGGACGCACGGGCGAGTGGATCTACGCCCAGCGGGTGCTGCTGCGCGTCCTGGTCGCGCTGATCGCCGCCGCGCTCGTGCTCTTCGTCCGTCCGCTCACCACGCCGCTCATCGTGTGGACCCTGGTCGTCTCGGCCCTCGTGATCGCGGTGCTGGAGCTCGTCCAGCGCCCCGTCATCACGGTGCCGGAGAACGCGGGCGACGACACACCGGTGATGACCGTCTCCTGACCGCCGAAGTGTCGCGGACGGGCGGCGGTCGGCGCCCGGTAGGCTCCATCCGGTCATGAATCGCACAACCGTCGCCCTGCTCGCCGCACTGGAGGCGGTCATCGTGGCCGCGATCGGCCTCGCGATCGCGGTGGTCCCGCTGACGATCCTCTGGGCTGCGCAGTATCAGCTCGGCGCCGACTGGCTCGTCGTCTGGCGCGCCGCGGCGGACATCTGGCTGGTGGGACACGGGACGAACCTGACCGTCGCGCTCGACCCGCAGACGGTGGCGACGCTCGGGCTCCCGGGAGCCGGGACGCCGTTCCAGGTGACCATCGCCCTGCTCGGTTTCGCCGTCCTGACGGCCGGACTCGGTGTGCGCACGGGTTCCCGTGCCGCCGAGACACCGTTCCGGCTGACGGGTGCGCTGAGCGCTCTCGCCGCCTTCGCCGCGATCGCGGTGCTCGTCACTCTGACGGCGGGAAGCGCGCCGGTGCGGCCGTCCGTGTGGCAGGGGATCGTCCTCCCGCCGTTCGTCTACGCCGTCGGGATCGCGATCGGCTTCGGATTCGCGGCCCTGCGCTCGGGGCGCTCCGGCGCCGAGGCGGGCGGCGCCGACGACGGCCCCCGACCCGCCGCAGTGGCCCCGTTGCTCCGCGCGGCGCGCGAACGGCTCGCCGCCGTGCCGGTGCTCTGGCGGTCCGCCGCCCTGGGGGCCGTCCGTGCCGGCTCCTCCGCCACCGCGATCGTGATCGGAGCGGCCGCCCTCATCCTGACGCTGCTGATCGTCGGCAACTACGGCACGATCATCACGATGTACGAGCAGCTGCAGGCCGGCGCGGTCGGCGGAATCGCGCTCACCCTGGGCCAGCTGGCGTTCCTGCCCAATCTGGTGATCTGGATGGCGTCGTGGCTCGTCGGGCCGGGCTTCGCGATCGGCACCGGATCCTCCGTCAGCCCGATCGGGACGGCCCTCGGGCCGGTGCCGGCGCTCCCGCTGTTCGGCGTGATCCCGCCGGGCGGGTTCGCCTTCGGCCTGGTCGGCATCGTCGTGCCCCTACTCGCCGGCTTCCTCTCCGCGGTGCTCCTGCGCTCCCGTGCCGGACGGCTCCTCCCGGAGGGCGCGCTCGGGCTCTTGGCCACCGCCGTCGGGATCGGTATCGTTGCGGGCATCGAGCTCGGACTGCTGGCCTGGTGGTCCTCCGGTGCGCTCGGCCCCGGCCGGCTGCACGACGTGGGGCCGAACCCGTGGCTGGTCGGTGCGATCGCGGCGGCGGAGGTCGCCGTCGCGGCGGTCATCGGGCTCCTGGCGGGAGGGCGGACGCGCAGATGAGCCTCTGGCCTCCGCGGTTCCGCCTCCCGAGGCTCACCCTCCGTCGGCGGTCCGTGGACGCGGAGCAGGTGGTCGAGACCCCGTCCGCCCAGCTCCAGGAGTTCCTCGTGCTGCTCGGCAGCGCCCTGCTGGCCGTCGGAACCGCCTCCACGGACATCCAGCACACCCTGACCAGGGTCGCGGTCGCGCTGGGATCGCCGAAGGCCAGCCTCATCGTCTTCCCGACCCTGATCTTCGTCGGGATGCCCGGGGAGACGCAGACCCGGTTCGAGGTGGCGATGCCCACCGGGGGAGAGGTGCGGTTCGACCGTGCCGCGCGGGTCTACGGGATCGTGGACCGCGCACTGGCCGGCACGATCTCGGCCGCGGACGGGATCACGGCCGTGCAGGAGGTCGTCGCCGCCAAGCCACGCTTCACCCGCTGGGTGCGCGTGCTGGGGCACGGGCTCGCCTCCGCGGGGGTCGCCCTCGTCCTGCTCGGCGCCGAGACGACGAGCATGCTCTACGCGCTCGCGCTCGGGATGCTGGTCGGCGCCGCGAAGCTGCTCGTGCGGCCCGGCACCTACGCCGCGATCCTCCTCCCCGTTGCGACCGCCTTCCTGCTGGCCCTGGTGGTCTTCGCCCTCGGCAAGACGGTGGTCGTCGGAGAGCCGCTGCAGGTGCTCATCCCGCCCCTGGTCACTCTGCTGCCGGGGGCACTGCTGACCACCGGCATCCAGGAGCTGGCCGCCGGCGACATGGTCGCCGGCGCGAGCCGGCTCGTCTCCGGCATCGCCCAGCTGGGCTTCCTCGCGATCGGGATCCTCGCCGCGCTCACGATCACCGGGGTCCCCGCCTCGGCCGCGCTGCTGAGCACCCAGCCGCCGCTCGGTGCGTTCCAGCCCTGGGCCGGGGTCGTCCTGTTCTCCGTCGGGATCTTCCTGTACTACTGCGGGCCCCGGCGCTCCCTGTACTTCCTGACCCTGGTCCTGCTGGTCGCCTACGGCGGTCAGCTGCTGGGGGCGGTGCTGATGGGCAACGTCTTCAGCGGGTTCTTCGGGGCGTTCGCACTGACCGTGGTCGCCTATCTGGTCCAGTCGGTGCCCGGTGCCCCACCGGCGGTGGTCTGCTTCCTGCCGGCGTTCTGGTTGCTGGTCCCGGGGGCGACCGGCCTGATCCGGCTCACCCAGAGCGCCACCGGTGTCGACTTCGACGCCAGCAGCATCCCGAACCTCCTGGGCTCGATCGTGTCCATCGCGCTCGGCGTGCTCGTCGGGACGGCGCTCTTCCGCCAGATCTACACCATCGCCCCCGCCCGCTGGCGGCTCCGGCTGGTCTGACTGCTCATCCGAGCGCCGGTAGGCTGGTCGCGTGCTCTCGATTGTCGTGCTGATCTCCGGTGGAGGCTCGAACCTCCGCGCACTGCTCGAGGCGTCCCAGGATGCGGAGTTCCCCGCCCGGGTCGTCGCCGTCGGGGCCGACCGCGACGCGGACGGCCTCGCCCACGCGGAGGAGTTCGGCATCCCGTCGTTCACCGTTCCGTACTCGTCGTTCGACGGCCGCGCGGAGTGGGGCGACGAGCTGCTCGCCCAGCTGCGGCAGTGGGAGCCGGACCTCGTCATCCTGTCCGGATTCATGCGCCTCGTTCCGCCGCGCGTCGTGGAGGCGTTCTCGCCGAACCTGATCAACACTCACCCCGCCTACCTGCCCGAGTTCCCCGGCGCCCACGGCGTGCGGGATGCGCTCGCCGCCGGCGCCACGCAGACCGGTGCCAGCCTCATCGTCGTCGACGACGGAGTGGACGCCGGTCCGATCATCAGCCAGGAGCGCGTGCCGATCCTGCCGGGCGACACCGAGGCCGCCCTGCACGACCGCATCAAACCCGTGGAGCGACGGCTTCTCATCGACGCCGTCCTCGACATCGCCAACGGACACATCGATCTCAAGGAGCTTTCCCGAGCATGAGCGGACCCCGCCACGACGCCAGCCTCTACCGCGAACGGGACGTCGTCCCGATCCGCCGCGCGCTGATCTCGGTCAGCGACAAGACCGGGCTCCTCGACCTCGCGCAGACGCTCGCCGAGGCGGGTGTCGAGATCGTCTCGACCGGCTCCACCGCTCAGACCATCCGCGATGCGGGCCACCCCGTCACCGACGTGGCGAGCGTGACGGGCTTCCCGGAGTCGCTCGACGGGCGGGTGAAGACGCTGCACCCGGCCATCCACTCGGGGCTGCTCGCCGACCTGCGCCTCGCCTCCCACGAAGATCAGCTGAAGGAGCTCGGCATCGAGCCGTTCGAGCTGGTCGTCGTCAACCTCTACCCGTTCGTCGAGACCGTCGCCTCGGGTGCGGTCGGCAACGACGTCGTCGAGCAGATCGACATCGGCGGCCCGGCCATGGTCCGCGCCTCGGCGAAGAACCACGCCAACGTCGCGATCGTCGTGTCGCCGTCCGACTACGCGGACATCGCCCAGGCGGTCGCCGCGGGCGGGACCACCTTCGAGCAGCGCCGGGCGCTCGCCGCGCAGGCGTTCGCGCACACGGCCTCCTACGACGGCGCGGTCGCCGCCTGGTTCGCCGGAGAGGTGCCGAGCACAGACGACTTCGCCGAGCGCTTCGAGGTGCGCGCGGAACTGTCCCACGCGCTCCGCTACGGAGAGAACTCCCACCAGGCGGCGGCGCTCTACACCGACCCGGCCGGCCGCGGCATCGCGCAGGCGACCCAGCTCGGCGGCAAGGAGATGTCGTACAACAACTTCGTCGACGCCGACGCGGCCCTCCGCAGCGCCTACGACTTCGCCGAGCCCGCCGTCGCGATCATCAAGCACGCGAACCCGTGCGGCATCGCGGTCGCCGACGACATCGCGGATGCTCACCGCAAGGCGCACGAGTGCGACCCGGTGTCGGCCTACGGCGGCGTGATCGCGGCCAACCGCACCGTCACGCTCGCGATGGCGGAGACGGTCAAGGGCATCTTCACCGAGGTGCTGATCGCCCCCGGCTACGAGCCCGCGGCGCTGGAGCTCCTGCAGACGAAGAAGAACCTCCGCATCCTCCAGCTCCCCGAGGGCTACGCGCGCGCGACCACCGAGTTCCGTCAGATCTCCGGCGGTGTGCTGGTGCAGGACGCGGACCGTTTCGACGAGTTCGACTCGGCCGGCTGGACGCTCGTCTCGGGCGACGAGGCCGACGCGGCCACGCGTGCGGACCTCGAGTTCGCCTGGAAGGCCTGCCGCGCCGTGAAGTCCAACGCCATCCTGCTCGCGCACGACGGTGCCTCGGTCGGCGTCGGCATGGGACAGGTCAACCGCGTGGACTCGTGCAACCTGGCCGTCAGCCGTGCCGGCGAGCGGGCGTCCGGATCGGTCGCCGCCTCCGACGCGTTCTTCCCGTTCGCCGACGGCCCGGAGATCCTGATCGCCGCGGGCGTGCGTGCGATCGTGCAGCCGGGCGGCTCCATCCGCGACGAGGATGTGATCGCGGCGGCGAAGGCGGCCGGCGTCACGATGTACTTCACCGGCGAGCGTCACTTCTTCCACTGACGTTGCGCCCCTCGTGGGGTCACGGGAGAATGGAGGGCGGTCCACAAGACCGCTCAGATTCCACCGCGATCCCACGAGGAGACACCGATGTCCGTCCTGCCCGCCGCTCTGGTCGAAACCACCGGAACAGACCTTCCGCACGAGACACTGCATGTGGTCAAGGGGAGGCGGAGCGGTCTCACGATCAGCATCGCCGTCCACTCCACCGTCCTCGGCCCCGCCCTCGGCGGCTGCCGGGTGTGGACGTACGACTCCTGGCTCGAGGCGGTGGCGGATTCGCTGCGCCTCGCCGAGGGGATGACGATGAAGAACGCGGCCGCGGGCCTGAACCGCGGCGGCGGCAAGACGGTCGTCTACGTCCCGCGCGGCGTCGAGCTCACGCCCACGCTCCGCTACGAGGCGATGCTCGACCTCGGAGACGCCATCGAGACCCTCGGCGGCAGCTACATGACGGCGGAGGACGTCGGCACCAGCGCCGAGGACATGGCGGTCGTCGCCACGCGCACCGCCCATGTCTGCGGCCTCCCGTCGGCCGACGGCGGCGTGGGGGAGCCGAGCGATGCGACGGCGGCCGGCGTCTATGCGAGCCTGCTCGCGACGCTGGAACGCGCCGTCGGGACGCGGGACGTCGCCGGGCGCCGCATCACCGTGCTCGGCCTGGGGCATGTGGGGTCCATCCTCGCGATGCGTCTCGCCGCCGAAGGCGCCGTGCTCACCGTGACGGACGTGAACCCGGCCAAGCGCACGCTCGCCGAGGCGCTCGGCGCGACCTGGGTCGAGCCGGGCGAGGCGCACCGCGTCGACGGCGACCTGTTCGTCCCTGCCGGCGTGGGAGGCGTGCTCACCGATGCCGTCATCGACGAGCTGCGGGTGAAGGCCGTGGTCGGGCCGGCGAACAACCAGCTCGCCGCCCGCTCGGGCGCGGCCCGGCTCGCCGCGCGCGGCATCCTGTGGGCGCCGGACTTCGTCGTGAACGCCGGGGGTGTGATCTTCCTGGCGATGATGAACGACGAGCACCCGTCCGCCGAGGCGACGGCCGAGCGGGTGGAGCGGATCGGCGACATCGTCGCCGAGGTGTTCGCGGTCGCCGAGCAGCGCGGGATCACCACGCTGGAGGCCGCCGACGAGCTCGCCCTCGCCCGCCTGCGCGAACCAGCGAACGCATAGAAACGCTCCGATAGGGTTGGTTCCCATGACGTCTTCGTGGGGCCGCCGGCTCATCGCATCCCTTGTCGCCGCCTTCGTGGTGGCCCTCGTCGTGCACGCGGCGATGATCGCCGCGTTCTACGTGGGAAGTCTCGCCGGGTCGTCGGCCCCATCGGGGGCGTTGATCGTCGCCGTCAGCAACTACTTCTCGCTGACGAGCGTCATCGCATTCGTGCTGCTCTTCATCGCGGGCGTCGTCGGCGCCTTCGACCGCTGGTGGACCGCCCTGATCGCGGGCCTGGTCGCCGGGTTCCTCTCGCCGGCGGTCGGGACCCTCGTGACGGCGACCTCCGGCGGCTCGCCGTTCAGCGGCGAGCTCATCGTCGCCGTCCTGGGCACCCTCCTCGGCATCAACCTGCTGTACGCGGTGGCCGTCTCGGCGCTCACCCCGACCTTCGGCCGGTGGCTGTTCCGGGCGCTCGAGGGTGTCCGCAGCCGTTTCGAGACCGACCGCAAGATCGCGCTCGTGCGCATCCCGGCCAAGAACCTCCAGGACGGCCTCGTCACCCATCTCGAGCGCACGACCGTGGACGCCGAGCTCGCCGACACCCAGTGGGACGGCTACGTCAACGCCCTTTCGCAGGCCGGCTGGCAGACCGTCGAGGTCACCTCCGCCGACACCCTCGCCGACTCGGTCTTCGTGGAGGACACCGCGGTCGTCTTCGGCGACACCGCCGTGATCACGCGTCCGGGCGCGGACTCGCGCAAGCCCGAGGTCGCCGGCACCGAGGCCGCGCTGCGCGCCCAGGGCCTGCACCTCGAGCGGATCGAGGAGCCGGGCACCCTGGAGGGCGGCGACGTGCTCAAGATCGGTTCGACCGTCTACGTCGGCCGCGGCGGCCGCACCAACGGCGAGGGCATCCGGCAGCTGCGCGCGATCGTCGCGCCGCTCGGCTACACGGTCGTGGGCGTCCCGGTCACGAAGGCGCTCCACCTCAAGACCGCCGTCACGGCGCTGCCCGACGGCACGGTCATCGGCTACGAGCCCCTCGTCGACGAGCCCCGTCTGTTCGAGCGCTTCCTCCCCGTCCCCGAGGCGCACGGCACCGCCGTCGTCGTGCTCGACGACGAGACCCTGCTGATCTCCGCGGCGGCGCCGCAGACGGCCGAGCTGCTGAACGACCTGGGCTACACGACCATTCCGGTGGACATCTCCGAGTTCGAGAAGCTCGAGGGCTGCGTCACCTGTCTCTCCATCCGGATCCGCTGACCCGCTTCCGCTGGCCTGGGCGCGCCGAGGGGCACGTCGTGGTCGTCATTCCGCCGGAATGAGCGCCACGACGTGCCCCTCGTCGCATCCATGCGCTCGAATGGATGGTTGCGGAATCGGCAACCCTGGCAATAGGCTGTAGGGCTGCCTTGTCGCGGCAAAATCGTGAACGCATCGAGGCCGGGAGGACGCAATGAATAAGACTGGATACGCACGGATCGTGACGGTGTTCGGGCTTGTCGCGCGCGCGTCTTCGGAGCCGGCTCCCGCCTGGTAGGTCCCAGGAAGGTTCGCGTCTCCGGCTGATCGTCGCCGGCCATCCTCTGATGGCACTGTTCTCGGGGGTCGAGCACACTTCGGTGTGCCTTCGGCGACCCCCGGCGGCGACCTCTCAGCATCCTCAAGCGGGTCTTCGGTGACCCGGCAATGACGTCGGAAAAGCACACTCAAGAAATCGGAAGTCTCATGTCAGTGGCTGAAACGCATCAGCATCCACCTCAAAGAGAAGAGAAGAAGAAGCGCCAGGGGACCATCCGCACCCTGCTGCGCATCCTGCCGTTCGCCAAATCGGCGGCTCCGCGCATCGTGCTCGGCATGGTCGCGGCGCTGCTGGCCAGCCTGGTCGCCCTCAGCATCCCGCAGGTGCTCGGCTGGCTGGTCGACGGCCCCCTGTCCACCGGCGACCCGTCCGCGGTCTGGCCGGCGGCGCTGCTCGTCGTCGGTCTCGGCGCGGCCGAGGCCGTGTTCATCTCGCTGCGCCGCTGGTTCGTGCTCACCCCGGGCACACACGTCGAGGCGCGCATGCGCAACGGCCTGTACGAGCAGCTCCAGGACCTCCCGGTCGCCTTCCACGACCGCTGGCCGAGCGGCCAGCTGCTGTCGCGTGCGGTGAGCGACCTGGGGCTGATCCGGCGCTGGCTATCGTTCGGCATCGTGCTGCTCGTGGTCAACGTCGTCACCATCGTGATCGGCTTCGCCATCCTGATCAGCTGGAACTGGATCCTCGGCCTGATCTTCCTGGTCTGCTCGATCCCGCTGTGGATCTACGGGTTCGTGTTCGAGGCGAAGTACTCGGTCATCGCCCGGCGCAGCCAGGACCAGGCCGGCGACCTCGCCACCGCGGTGGAGGAGTCGGTGCACGGCATCCGCGTGCTGAAGGCGTTCGGCCGGGGCAAGCACGCCCTCAAGAACTTCGAGTCGCAGGCCGAGCAGCTGCGCGGCACGGAGATCGAGAAGGCGAAGGCCATCGCCGGCATCTGGCTGTGGCTCCTGCTCATCCCGGACGTCGCCTTCGGCATCAGCCTGGTGGTCGGCGTCTGGCTGTCCGCGCAGGGGCAGCTGTCGGTCGGAGAGCTCGTCGCGTTCTTCGCGACCGCGACGGTCCTCCGGTTCCCGATCGAGTCGATCGGCTTCCTGCTCTCGATGACGTTCGACACGCGCACCGCGGCCGACCGTTTCTTCGAGGTCATGGACGAGGTCAACACGATCACCGACCCGGTCGAGCCGAAGACGATCACCGATCCGAAGGGCGAACTCGTCTTCGACGACGTGCACTTCCGCTACCAGGACTCGCCGGAGCGGTTCCCCGACCTGCTGGACGGCGTGCGCCTGACGGTGGAGCCCGGGGAGACCATGGCCCTCGTCGGCCTGACCGGCAGCGGCAAGTCGACCCTCACGGCCCTGACGACGCGTCTCTACGACGTGACCGGCGGAGCGGTGCGGATCGACGGCGTGGACGTGCGCGACCTGACGCGCTACGACCTCCGCAAGGCGATGGCCATGGCGTTCGAGGACGCGACGCTGTTCTCGGCGTCGGTGCGGGACAACGTGCTCCTCGGCCGTGACGACCTCGACCCGGCGTCGCCGGAGGCCGAGCGCGTGCTGACCGAGGCGCTCGAGATCGCCCAGGCCGGTTTCGTGTATGACCTGCCCGAGGGGCTCGAGACCAAGGTCGGCGAGGAAGGGCTCAGCCTGTCCGGCGGCCAGCGGCAGCGGCTCGCGCTCGCGCGTGCGGTCGCCGCGGCTCCGCTGGTGCTCGTGCTCGACGACCCGCTCTCGGCGCTCGACGTCGACACGGAGGCCCTCGTCGAGGCTGCACTGCGACGGGTGCTCGCCTCCACCACCGCCCTCATCGTCGCGCACCGCCCGTCCACGGTGATGCTCGCCGACAGGGTGGCGCTGCTCGAGGACGGTCGCATCACCGCCGTCGGAACGCACCACGACCTGCTCGCCTCGAGCGAGCACTACCGATTCGTCATCTCCAGCCTGGAGGACGACGAGAACGAAGAGATCCTGCAGGAGGTGAACCTGTGAGCAGCACGACCGTCCTGGGCGTCGAAGGCGAAGAGCGCAACGACCTCAGCAAAGCCGAGAGCAGGCAGGTCCGCAGACGTTCGCTGCGTCTGCTGGGCTCGCTGCTGCACCCCCTGCGCGTCCGACTGATCCTGACGGCGATCGTCGTCGTGATCAGCACGGCCGGGCAGGTGGCGGGACCGGCGATCATCGCGTTCGGCATCGACAACGGCATCTCGGCTCTGCGCTCGCAGAACTGGCTGCCCGTCGCGGCCGCCGGTGTCGCCTACCTGCTGACCGGCATCATCGGCGCGGTCCTGATCGCCTGGTACACGATCCTGAGCGCGCGGATCAGCCAGGCGATCCTGATCGACCTGCGCAAGCGGGTGTTCCTGCACACGCAGAAGCTCTCGCTCGAGTTCCACGAGTCGTACACGTCCGGCCGCATCATTTCGCGGCAGACCAGCGACCTGGACTCGATCCGCGAGCTGCTGGACTCCGGGATCAACCAGCTGGTGCAGGGGTTCCTGTACATGCTGTTCATCGGGATCGCCCTGTTCGTCATGGACTGGGTGAGCGGCGTCGTGCTGCTGTGCTCGCTGGTGCCGCTCTACCTGCTCACGCGCTGGTTCCAGAAGCGCTCGCAGGTGCTGTTCCGCATCTCGCGGGTGGCGTCGGCGAAGCTGATCGTGCAGTTCGTGGAGACCATGACGGGCATCCGCGCGGTCAAGGCGTTCCGCAAGGAGAAGCGCAACGAGAAGGAGTTCGGCGACCTCGTCGAGGACTACCGCGACGTGAACGCCCGCGTCATCCAGCTGTTCGGGATCTTCGACCCCGGGCTCGTGATGATCGGCAACCTGACGGTCGGCGTCGTCCTCCTGGTCGGCGGGTTCCGCGTGGCGGAGGGGCAGCTCGCCATCGGCGTGCTGCTGGCGGCCCTGCTCTACACGCGGCGCTTCTTCGACCCGATGGAGGAGATGGCGATGTTCTACAACTCCTACCAGTCGGCCGCGGCCGCGCTCGAGAAGATCTCGGGCGTCCTGGAGGAGGAGCCGAGCGTCCCGGACCCGGTCAAGCCGGTCGACCTGTGGACGGCGGAGGGGCACGTGCGATTCGATCGCGTCACCTTCGCCTACAAGGAGGACCGCGTCATCCTGCCGGAGTTCAGTCTGGACATGCCGGCCGGGCAGACCATCGCCCTCGTCGGGTCCACCGGTGCGGGCAAGTCCACCCTCGCCAAGCTCATCTCGCGGTTCTACGACCCCAGCGCGGGTGAGATCACGCTCGACGGCGTCGATCTGCGCGACCTCCATCCGAAGGATCTGCGTCGTGCCATCGTGATGGTCACGCAGGAGGCGTACCTGTTCAGCGGCTCGGTCGCGGACAACATCGCGCTCGGCAAGCCGGACGCGACGCGCGACGAGGTGGTGGAGGCCGCGAAGGCGGTGGGTGCCCACGAGTTCATCGAGGGTCTGCCGAACGGCTACGACACCGACGTGAACAAGCGCGGCGGCCGGGTGTCCGCCGGTCAGCGTCAGCTGATCTCGTTCGCACGGGCGTTCCTGGCGAACCCGGCGGTGCTCATCCTGGACGAGGCGACGAGCTCGCTCGACATCCCCAGCGAGCGCCTGGTGCAGGAGGCGCTGCAGACCCTGCTCGCCGACCGCACCGCCGTGATCATCGCCCACCGTCTCTCGACGGTCGCGATCGCGGACAGGGTGCTCGTGATGGAGCACGGTCGCGTGGTCGAGGACGGCACTCCGGACGATCTGATCGCCGGCACCGGCCGCTTCGCCCAGCTGCACGCGGCTTGGCGGGACTCCCTGGTCTAGCCGGGAGGGCCGGGCCGGGAGGCCGTGGTTCCGGAGGGGCGGCGCGTAATGGTACGCGTCGCCCCTCCGCCGTGATCCCCCACGGTAGGGGTTGTCAGCCCGCGGGAGACCAGGTCGCTCGTGCGCGGCGCGGGCGGAGGACGCGATGTCCCCGCTCGGCGCCGCCACGGAAGAAGGAGAGGCGCTCGCGGAGGCCGGAGCGCAGATCGTCCACGAGCACCAGCACGTCGGCCCCGGCATCGATGCACTCGCTCGCCTCGGCCGGTTCCACCTCGCGCCGGCCGGTGCCGGCGTCCAGGCTCAGGCAGCCGGCCGTGACTGCGCGCGAGGCCGAGGCGATGATCGAGATGTGCGACGTCGCCGGGGCGACGATGGCACGGATGGCGCGTGCGAGCTCGTCCCGCTCGGCCTCCCGGGTGGCGGCGCGACCGGGGAACCCGCTGCCGAGGTCCAGGACCTCGAACCGTGTGCCCCTCGCCGAACGGACGTCGGCCGCGACGGCGGCGGCGTGGGCGATCTCGGCGACGTATCCGGCCGTAGAGGAGTGCGTCGGCGGTTGGAGGGACAAGCCGCCGACGCACACACCCCGTTCCGACGCCGCGCGCAGGGTGCGGACGACTTCGTCGGGCCTCAGTCCCCGTACCGCGCGATGCGCCGGACCCGCGGCGGCGACCGGGCGCAGCCGCAGGAGGACGCGCACGTCCTCGGGGGAGGCGGCGAACGCCTCCAGCTCGTCCGGTCCGTCGATGACGAAGCGGCGCGCGCCGGCGCGGTATGCCGCGTCGACGTCGCCGGACTGCCCGATCGGCGCCGTGTGGAGGAGCCTCGGGTGCGCCTCCCGGGCGAGGACCGCGTCGAGGGCCGCGGGGTGCGCCACCTCGAAGGCGCCCTGAGCGGCCGCGATGGCGTCCAGGAGGGCCGGGTGGGAGAGCGCAGCCACGTCGTAGTGCACGTCCACCCAGGGGAAGGCGTCGCGCAGCCCCAGGTAGCGTCCGGCCGCCCGCTCGACGTCGATCACGACGAGGGGGAGGTCGCCGGTGTCGCCCGCCGTCCCCGCCGCCGGGGCCGTGACGGCTCCGGTCGGGTCGGCGGTTCGGGTGACGGCGGGCATCGGGTTCTCCTCGGGATTGTTGAGCTTGTCTCAGATGATCCTCGGGGGCGGAGATGGCCCGCATCCGGGGGGCCACCCGAACCGATTGCGTGCGTCCACGGATGAGGAGGCGCGACGTGGGAGCAAGGATGGGTGCATGTACCTCCGCGTTGTGATCGTCGACGACCACGCGCGCTTCCGTGCACAGGCGGCGGAACTGCTCCAGCTGGAACGGTTCGCCGTCGTCGGCGACGCCGACACCGGGGCTCGCGGGGTCGAGCTCAGCCGTCGCCTGGCCCCGGACGTCGTTCTGCTCGACGTCGGCCTGCCCGACGCGAGCGGGTTCGATCTCGTCGCCGACATGCACGCCACCGGCGCCGCCGTCGTGCTCACCTCCAGCCGCTCCTACCGCGATTACGGCAGGCGTGTGGCGGACAGCGGGGCAGAGGGATTCATCACGAAAGGGGACCTGACCGGCCCGGCGATCCGCAGTCTGCTACGGTAAGCCCGTGGTAGCGGGAGAGAGCACTGTTTCCCGCCCGCTTCGGGTCGCGATCGCCGACGACGCGGTTCTGCTCCGCGAAGGCATCGGCCAGATCCTGCGCGCGGGCGGTGTGGAGGTCGTCGCCTCCGTCGACACCGCCGAGGAGGTGCTCGGCCTCGTCGCGGCGGACGATGCGATCGACGCCGTCGTGCTCGACATCAAGATGCCGCCGACCCACACCGACGAGGGGCTGCGCGCCCTGGAAGCGCTGCGCGCGGACGGATCGACGGTCGGCGTGCTGCTGCTGTCTATGTACACGACCGCGGCCTACGCCATCCGCGCGATGACGGCGGGCAGCGGAACGGGCTACCTGCTCAAGGAGCGGGTCGCCGACGGCGAGTCGCTCGTCAACGCGGTCCGCACGGTCGCCTCAGGCGGCTCGGTCGTCGATCCCGAGGTGGTGCAGCTCCTGGTGTCGTCGCGCTCGTCGGAGCGCACGGTGGAGTCGCTCTCCGCGC
This sequence comes from Leifsonia aquatica H1aii, assembly GCF_000633535.1. Classification (GTDB taxonomy): domain Bacteria; phylum Actinomycetota; class Actinomycetes; order Actinomycetales; family Microbacteriaceae; genus Leifsonia; species Leifsonia aquatica_A. The sequence goes on from NZ_AYMR01000007.1 coordinate 279,026, forward strand.
GCGAACGCGACGTGCTGAGCCGGATGGCCGAGGGCAAGTCCAACGTCGGCATCGCCGCCGAGCTGCACCTCAGCCTGCGGACGGTGGAGTCGCACATCGGGCACATCATGGCGAAGCTCGGTGTCGAGGACTCGGCCGAGGGCCACCGCCGCGTGCTCGCGGTCCTGCGATTCCTCGGCAAGGACGGCTGAGCACAGTGAACGTGGCGCGCACCTGGCTCCGCGCGCTCGCCGTGACCGTCACGGTCACGTCGAACGTCCTGGCCCAGGTCGCCAGCGGGGTGACCGGCAACTACGGCCCGCGACCGGCCGGACTCGGCTGGGCCATCGTGTTCGTCGCGGTCGCCGTGATCTATGTCGTCTGCGCGGTCGTGGCCTGGCGGGTCGTCCGCAGCCCGGTCCCGGGGTGGCTGATGATCGGCGCCGCCCTGTTCTGGTCGGCCGGGGCCTGGTACCCGCTCACCCGCGGGATCGGCTGGCTGTGGCCGCCGCTGGCGGGAGTGACCGACCTCTGGGCGGTCTTCGTCGGCGCCCTCGTGCTCTGCTATCCCACCGGCCGGTTCGTCGCGCGGTTCGACCGGATCGTGGTGCTCGCGGTGAGCGCCGCGTTCCTCGTCCGCTTCATCGGCACCCTGCTCTTCACCTCGCCCGCGCCGTCGGCCTGCGGGTGCGTGCACAACACGTTCGCCGTGCTGCCCAGCGACGACGCGGACTTCTGGCTCGGCGTCGCCTGGCGTGCGGTCGGTCTCGCCCTGATGATCACGGTCGCGGTCCGGCTCGCGGTGCGGTGGTTCACCAGCTCGCTGCCGGCCAGGCGGGTGTCCTTCGTCATGCCGCTGGCGATCGCGCTGTGGTGCTACGGCACCGTCCAGGACTCGCTGAGCTTCACCTTCGGCTGGGACGGCGGCTGGCTGCAGTTCATTCCGCCGTTCGCCATCGCGCTCATCCCGCCGGCGTTCATCGGCGGGGTGTTCTACGCCCGAGGGCTGCGCTCCCGCGTCGCCGACCTGGTGATCGTCGCGCGCGACAAGGTCGACCGCGGCCTGTGGGAGTCGAGCCTCGCCCGCACGCTGCACGACAACTCACTGCGGGTGTTCTGGTGGGACGAGCAGCGCCGTGGGTTCCTGACCAGCGCCGGCGACCACGTCCCCGACGACCCGGACGACGCCCGGCCCGGCCGCTCGACTCTCGCGATCGACTCCGACCAGGGACCGATCGCCCTCATCGAGCACGATGTCGCCCTCAGCCAGGACGACCGGCTGCTCGACGCCGTCTCCTCCGCCCTGCTGCTCTCCGTCGACAACGACCGGCTGCGCGATCGGCTGGAGCGCACCATCCAGGAGTTGCGGCAGTCCCGCCTGCGCATCGTCGAGGAGGGCTACCTGGCCCGGCGACGGCTGGAGCGCGACCTGCACGACGGCTCGCAGCAGCAGCTCGTCTCGCTGGCGATCAGCCTGCGGATCGCCACGGCGAAGGCGGAGTCCGCCGGCAACGGCGAGGTCGCGGCCGACCTCGAGCGCGCCTCCGCCCAACTCGCGGACGCCCTGCGCGAGCTGCGCGAGCTCGCACGCGGCATCCACCCGACGGTGCTCACCGACGGCGACCTGGCCTCGGCCCTCGAGGAGCTGGCCCAGCGCAGTCACCTGCCGGTCGAGGTGCACGTCGAGACGTCTGTGCGGTTCGCGAACGTCATCGAGGAGACGATCTACTACTCGGTCTCGGAGTGTCTCGCCAACGCCGCCAAGCATGCGGGTGCACGCAACTGCGCCGTGCTGGTGACGCAACGCGACGAGACCGTGGTGGTGGTGGTCAAGGACGACGGGGCGGGTGGCGCGCGCTTCGAGCCGGGCGGAGGGCTGGAGGGGATCCGCGACCGGGTGGAGGCGGTCAACGGGCGCGCGGAACTGCGGTCGGTGCAGGGCCTCGGGACGATCCTGGAGCTGAGTATCCCGCTCCCGCGGTCCGACAGTGAGCCCGCGGTGCCTACGGCCGCACCCGAGCGCTCGGAGCGCTCGGAGCGCTCGGAGCGCTCGTAGCGCCTACTTCGTCTTGGCGGGCAGTGCGGCGTAGACCTGCTGGCCGATCGCGAACGCGGACCAGCCTCCCGGGCACTTCGAGGCCTTCTCGGGGGCGCCGTCGATCGGCCACCAGCTGTCCTGGATCCCGGGCTTAGGCGTCGCGACTTCGCCGGAGCAGACGTCCTTGGCCAGCAGCGTGGGCGATGTGTAGGTCATGATCGCCGCACCGGTCTCGGTGTTGTAGTCGACACGGATGATCGTCGCGTCATCCGGGACGAACTGGGGCGAGCCGAAGGTCGACGTCTTCGCGGCCTTCATCTCCTTCGCTGAGTCGTAGATCTGCGCATCGACGTGTGGGGCGAACGCGGCGATCACCGAGCATCCGGACAGGGCGAGGGCGGCGACGGACGCCGCGACGACGAGGCCGACGGTTCGGGGACGGGGCACGGACAGCTCCTGGGGTGTGGCGGAATGCGATCCGAATCAGTCAACACCATCAAGCTGGGCGCTTCATCGGCCGGAAGGATGATGTTAGCGCGATTCGTACCGGGCGGTACGCAAATCCACGCGATAGGCCGTCGTCGTGCCGTCCGCGCGCGGGCCGCCGAGCAGCGGCGTCCCTTCGGCCCGGTAGTGCGGCAGGGCGAGGTGCTCGTGGTCGGCGGGAGGGTGTCCACTGGCGCGCACGACGCGCCACCAGGGGACCGTCGAGCCGTAGTAGGCCATGATCTGACCGACCATCCGCGCCGCGCGCGAGCCCAGCACGGCGGCGACGTCCCCGTAGGTCATCACCTGTCCCGGCGGGATGGACTCCACGACGCCGAGCACGCGTTCGACGAACGAGTCGGCGGCGCCGTCCGCGCCGCCGGCCTCCCCTCCGGCAGGGACCCGCTCAGAGCTCGAGGGCACCGATCGTCTCGCCGTACTGGGTCTCGCCGATGGGCTGGAAACCGCTGCGCAGGAAGAACTGCTCGGGACCGAGCTCGCCCGACTCCCAGATCACGTAGAGCCGGCCGTGGCCGCGCAGACGCGCCTCGTCGGCGAGGGCGCGGACGGCGAACGTGCCGATGCCGCGACCCTGGTCGTCGGCGTCCACATTGATACGCCAGAGGATCGCCTTGAACTCCTCGTGCTCGGACTCGGCGTTGAAGTCGCCCATGATGAAGCCGACGACCTCGTCGCCGTCGAGGACGACGCGCTGCCAGGACGTGGTGGGGTCGGCGACGGCGGCCGCGGCCGAGTAGGAGACCGGAGCGATGAACTGCTCCTGCCCCGGCTTCAATGTGAGCGCGTTCGCCGCGACCACGGTGCGCGCGCTCAGCTCTTCCAGTCTCAACTCAGCCATGACGAAAGGGTAACCTGCCCGGGGGACACTGGCATAGTCGGCTCCGGGGTGCGCGACCCCGGAGGCAAAGTGTCTCGATGTCAAGATAGTTGCTTGGCTCAGGTAAGCTGTCTCCGGCTGAAAACGGCAGAGAAGCAGGAGAACCAGTGGACAAGATCAAGGTTGAAGGAACGGTCGTCGAGCTCGACGGCGACGAGATGACCCGCATCATCTGGCAGGCGATCAAGGACTCGCTCATCCACCCCTACCTCGACGTGGACCTCGAGTACTACGACCTGGGCATCCAGAAGCGCGACGAGACCGACGACCAGATCACGATCGACGCGGCGCACGCCATCCAGAAGCACGGCGTCGGCGTCAAGTGCGCGACGATCACGCCGGACGAGGCGCGCGTCGAGGAGTTCGGTCTCAAGAAGATGTGGCGGAGCCCGAACGGGACCATCCGCAACATCCTCGGCGGCGTGGTCTTCCGCGAGCCGATCATCATCTCGAACATCCCGCGGCTCGTCCCGGGCTGGAACAAGCCGATCATCATCGGCCGTCACGCCTTCGGCGACCAGTACCGCGCCACCGACTTCACCTTCGACGGCCCCGGCACGCTGACCATGAGCTTCCAGCCGGCCGATGGCGGCGAGGCCCAGTCGTTCGAGATCTACCAGGCGCCGGGCGCCGGTGTCGCGATGGGCATGTACAACCAGGACGAGTCGATCCGCGACTTCGCCCGGGCGTCGTTCAACTACGGCCTCGACCGCAACTACCCCGTGTACCTGTCGACCAAGAACACGATCCTCAAGGCCTACGACGGCCGCTTCAAGGACCTGTTCCAGGAGGTCTTCGACACCGAGTACAAGGAGAAGTTCGACGCGGCCGGCCTCACCTACGAGCACCGCCTCATCGACGACATGGTCGCCTCCAGCCTCAAGTGGGAGGGCGGCTACGTCTGGGCCTGCAAGAACTACGACGGCGACGTGCAGTCCGACACCGTCGCGCAGGGCTTCGGCTCGCTCGGCCTGATGACGTCGGTGCTGACCACCCCCGACGGCAAGGTCGTCGAGGCGGAGGCGGCGCACGGCACCGTCACGCGTCACTACCGCCAGTACCAGCAGGGCAAGGCCACGTCGACCAACCCGATCGCGTCGATCTTCGCCTGGACGCGCGGCCTCGCGCACCGCGGCAAGCTCGACGGCAACCAGGAGCTCATCGACTTCACCCACACCCTCGAGGACGTGGTCGTGAAGACGGTCGAGGAGGGCAAGATGACCAAGGACCTCGCGCTCCTGGTCGGCCCCGAGCAGGCCTTCCAGACGACCGAGGAGTTCCTCGAGTCGATCAGCGACAACCTCAAGACGCGCATGGGCGCCTAGCCTCCGCACGCACCGGGACAGGCCCGGCGGACTTCGGTCCGCCGGGCCTGTCTGCGTCTCGGGGGGCGTGCGCGGCAGGCCTCCGTTGCCGATCTGCGCACGTCGACGCCGGAAATAACCACATCATCTAGTGTTCGGCGTGTCATCAGGCCCCTATATGTAGTGTTAACGCTCCGGCATCCCGTTGAGCAGAAAGGCGCAGGAGATGAGCATCACCGTCTACAGCAAGCCCGCGTGCGTGCAGTGCACCGCCACGTACACGGCCCTCGATCGGAAGGGGCTCGACTACCGTGTGGTCGACGTCACCGCGGACGACGCCGCCCTCGCCGCCGTCCGCGACCTGGGCTATGCGCAGGCCCCCGTCGTCGTGGCCGGCGACGAGCATTGGTCCGGATTCCGGCCCGACCTGATCGGACGGGTCGCGACGAAGCTCGGGAAGTGACCGGGGCCGTGAGTCGACTCGTCTACTTCTCGTCGGTGTCGGAGAACACGCACCGTTTCGTGCAGAAGCTCGGGGTCGCGGCCGCGCGCATCCCGCTGCGAGCGCACGAGCCGGCTCTGCGTGCGACGGAACCCTATGTGCTCGTCCTGCCCACCTACGGCGGCGGGGAGGACCGCGCCGCGGTGCCGAAGCAGGTCATCCGCTTCCTCAACGACGGAGGCAACCGCCGCCTCCTGCGCGGCGTGATCGGCGCCGGCAACACGAACTTCGGCCCCGCATACGGGATCGCCGGCGACATCGTCGCGGCGAAGTGCGGCGTGCCCCACCACTACCGCTTCGAGCTCTTCGGCACCGCCGAAGACGTCGTCGCGGTGCAGAACGGATTGGAGACCCTGTGGCGACACTGAACGCCGCCCCCGCCACCGAGGCCGCCCTCGACACTGAGGCCACCCTCGACACCGAGGCCGCCCTCGACTACCACGCGCTCAATGCGATGCTGAACATCTACGACGCGGACGGGCGCATCCAGTTCGAGCGGGATCACGACGCGGCGCGGGCCTACTTCCGCCAGCACGTCGTCCCGAACAGCCTGCGCTTCGACTCGGTCGCGGAGCGCCTCGCCTACCTCGTCGACAACGACTACTACGACCGGGAGGTGCTCGGCCGCTACCCGGTCGAAGCGGTCGAGCGGCTGACCGCGCGGGCGGAGGCCCACGGCTTCCGGTTCCCGACCTTCCTCGGCGCGTTCAAGTTCCACACGTCCTACGCACTCACGAGCTTCGACGGCGCGACCTATCTGGAGCGCTTCGAGGATCGCGTGGTGATGGTCGCACTCACGCTGGCAGCGGGCGACGAGGCGTTCGCGGGCCGCATCGTCGACGAACTGATGTCGGGCCGCTTCCAACCCGCGACGCCCACTTTCCTCAACGCGGGCAAGGCGCAGCGCGGCGAGCTCGTGTCGTGCTTCCTGCTGCGCATGGAGGACAACATGGAGTCCATCGGCCGCGGCATCACCTCGGCCCTCCAGCTCTCCAAGCGCGGGGGCGGGGTCGCGCTGCTGCTGTCGAACCTCCGGGAGGCCGGAGCGCCGATCAAGCACGTGAAGGACCAGTCGTCCGGCATCATCCCGGTGATGAAGCTGCTCGAGGACTCGTTCAGCTACGCGAATCAGCTCGGCGCGCGCCAAGGAGCCGGTGCGGTGTACCTCAGCGCCCACCACCCGGACATCCTGCGGTTCCTGGACACCAAGCGCGAGAACGCTGACGAGAAGATCCGCATCAAGACCCTGTCTCTCGGCGTCGTCGTGCCCGACATCACGTTCGAGCTCGCCCGCGACAACCGCCCGATGCACCTCTTCAGCCCGTACGACGTCGAGCGCGTGTACGGAGTGCCGTTCGGCGACATCGCGATCAGCGAGAAGTACGACGAGCTGGTCGCCGACCCGCGCATCCGGAAGACCACGATCGATGCGCGGGCGTTCTTCCAGACCCTGGCCGAGATCCAGTTCGAGTCCGGCTACCCGTACATCGTGTTCGAGGACACGGTGAACCGCGCCAACCCGATCGCCGGACGCATCAACATGTCGAACCTGTGCTCCGAGATCCTGCAGGTGAACAGCCCGAGCACCTACGCGGACGACCTCTCGTACCAGCACGTCGGCACGGACATCTCCTGCAACCTCGGCTCGCTGAACATCGCGATGGCGATGGACTCGCCGGACTTCGGGCTCACGATCGAGACGGCCGTGCGTGCGCTCTCCGCCGTGTCCGACCAGAGCACGCTGACGGCCGTCCCGTCCGTGGAGCGCGGCAACGCCGGAGCCCACGCGATCGGCCTCGGGCAGATGAACCTGCACGGCTACCTGGCCCGCGAACGCATCCACTACGGCAGCGAGGAGGGGATCGACTTCACGAACATGTACTTCCTGACGGTGCTGTTCCACGCCCTGCGCGCCTCGAACCGTCTCGCGGCCGAACGTGGCGAGACGTTCCGTGGGTTCGCGGACTCCGCCTACGCGACGGGGGCGTTCTTCGAGAAGTACACGGAGCGCGTGTGGGAGCCCGCCACGGAGCGCGTGCGCGCGCTGTTCGCCGACGCGGGAGTCGCCATCCCGACCGTCGCCGACTGGGAGGACCTGCGGGCGGATGTGCGGGAGCACGGGCTCTACAACCAGAATCTCCAGGCGGTGCCGCCGACCGGGTCCATCTCGTACATCAACAACGCGACGTCGTCGATCCACCCCATCGCGTCGAAGATCGAGATCCGCAAGGAGGGGAGGATCGGCCGGGTCTACTACCCGGCGCCGTTCCTCACGAACGACAACCTGGAGTACTACCGGGACGCGTACGAGATCGGCCCGGAGAAGATCATCGACACGTACGCCGCCGCCACCCAGCATGTCGACCAGGGCCTGTCCCTCACGCTGTTCTTCCCGGACTCCGCGACGACCCGCGACATCAACCGGGCGCAGATCCACGCCTGGCGGTCCGGGGTGAAGTCGATCTACTACGTGCGCATCCGGCAGCTGGCGCTGGAGGGCACCGAGGTCGAAGGCTGCGTCAGCTGCATGCTGTGACGCCGCCGCCCGTTGCCACGCACCATCCGTTCCGCCCGAACCACCGAGGAGAACCATGACAGAGAAGGTCGCGCTGATCCGGCGCGTCGACGCCATCAACTGGAACCGGATCGAGGACGAGAAGGACGTCGAGGTGTGGAACCGCCTCACCGCCAACTTCTGGCTGCCCGAGAAGGTGCCGCTCTCGGGCGACGTGCAGTCCTGGGCGAAGCTCGCGCCGGAGCAGCAGACGCTCACGATGCGGGTCTTCACCGGGCTCACGCTGCTCGACACGATCCAGGGCACGGTCGGCGCGGTCTCGCTGATCCCGGACGCGCTCACGCCGCACGAAGAGGCCGTCTACACGAACATCGCGTTCATGGAGTCGGTGCACGCCAAGAGCTACTCGTCGATCTTCTCGACGCTGGCCTCCACTCCGGAGATCGACGCGGCGTTCGCCTGGTCGACCGACAACCCCGCGCTGCAGAGGAAGGCGCGCATCGTGCTCGACTACTACACCGGCGACGACCCGCTGAAGCGCAAGGTCGCCTCGACCCTGCTGGAGTCGTTCCTGTTCTACTCCGGGTTCTACCTGCCGATGTACTGGTCGAGCCGCGCGACGCTGACGAACACCGCCGACCTCATCCGGCTGATCATCCGCGACGAGGCCGTGCACGGCTACTACATCGGCTACAAGTTCCAGCGCGGGCTGGAGCGGGCGGGGGAGGGCAGGCGGCAGGAGGTCAAGGACTACACCTACGCCCTGCTCCAGGACCTCTACGAGAACGAGCTGGAGTACACGGCCGACCTCTACGACGGGGTCGGGCTGACCGAGGACGTCACGCGGTTCCTCGCCTACAACGCCAACAAGGCGCTGATGAACCTGGGCTACGAGGCGCTGTTCCCGGCGGCCGCCACGGCCGTGAACCCCGCCATCCTCTCGGCGCTCTCGCCGAACGCCGATGAGAACCACGACTTCTTCTCGGGCTCCGGGTCGTCGTACGTGATCGGCACGGCGGTGGAGACGGAGGACGACGACTGGGCGTTCTGAAGCCGGCCGGCCGGCGGACGGCCGGGTCAGGACTCGCCGGCGAGTGTGCGCAGGAGGCCGATGAGCCGGGGGCGGTCGGCCTCCGGCAGCGGTCGCACGCCCTGCTCCTCCGCGGAGAAGAAGGCGTCCAGCACCTCGTCGACGAGCCGTCTGCCCGCCGGGGTGAGGCGGATGAGCAGGCGGCGCGCGTCGGCCGGATCGACCGTGCGTGCGATGACCCCGCGGTCGTAGAGGCCGTCCAGGCGCTTCTTCATGCCGGGCGGGCTGACCATCATCCCGGCCGCCAGCTCGGCCTGGGTGATGCCGGAGCCGCCCGCCGGCGCGCTGTGCAGGGCCGCGAGCACGTCGAACTGTCCGCGGGAGATCCCGTGGCCCTCGAGCACCCGGTCCGGTCCCGCGGTCGTCACGACGACGGCGCGCCGCAGCAGGGTGACCAGCTCGATCGAGACGGGGTCGCGGCCGGCCTCGCCCCAGCGTGCGGCCAGTTCGCGCGCCGTCGGGGCGGACGCGGGCGGCGGCGCTGGCGCGGTGGTGTCGTCCGTCATCGCTGGAACTGTATACCACCCACGATGCGCCGGTACGCGCTCGGCAGCATCCCCCAGTGCCGCCGGAACCGCTTGGTGGCGTTGCCGGGATCGCTCCAGCCGACGCGGGCGCCCGCGGCGCGGACGGAGAGCGCGGTGGTGCGCAGCAGCTCCGCCATGCGTTCGGCCCGGCGCTCGTGCAGCAGGGTGAGCGGCGTGCGTCCGGTTTCGGCGACGAAGACGCGGTTGAGCTGGGAGGGGGAGAGGTGCACCTGCGCCGCGAGCCCGGCGAGCGTCCAGTCCGCGGCGATGTCGGCCTCGAGGAGGGCCAGGACGGCGCGGGTCGCGGGCGAGAGGGCGGTCACGCGATTCAGTTAACCAGGTTAAGCGATTCGCGGCAAGCGCCCGCCGCGGGCGAACGACTCGTGAACTCCGGTCGACGAACCACTTGCAATTCTTTTGTTCGTAAGCTTTACTAACAAACATGACCACGACGAAGACGCAGGGAACGGGAGCCGCCACGGCCGCCCCCGTGGCCGCGGACTCGGCCGTGGTCCCGACGGTCGTAGCCGCCTCCGGTACGACCGGCATCGGCACCGCGACCGGCGTCGGCACCGCGACCGGCGCGACCGGTGCCGGCGCCGCGGCGGGTCTCGTCCCGGGCCGGGTGCTGCGGCCGCGGGTCAAGGTGCTCCCGGAGCACGCCCGCAGCCACAACCGGTCCCTCGTGCTCCAGACCCTGTACCGCTCGGGCGAGCTCAGCCGCGCCGACATCGCCCGCGAGACCGGCCTGACCCGCGTCACGGTCTCCGACCTGGTCGCCGAGCTGATCGCCGAAGGCCTCATCGTCGAGCTGGGCCAGCGCGAGTCCGCCCGGCCGGGCAAGCCCGCCGTCCTGCTCGACATCAACCGCACCGCCCACCAGATCGTCGGCGTCGACCTCAGCGACCACGACCGCTTCCGCGGGGCCGTGATGGACCTCGACGGCGCGATCCTCGCGACCGCGGAGATCCCGCTGGAGGGCGCGACGGGAGACGGCGCCACGGCGAAGGTGCGCACCCTGATCGCCGACCTGGTCGGGCTCGCGACCGCGCCGGTGCTCGGCGTCGGCGTCGGTTCGCCCGGCGTCGTCGATCTCGCCGGCACCATCCTCACCGCCCCCAACCTCGGCTGGCACGGGCTCCCGCTGCAGGACGAGCTCCAGCACGCGACCGGGCTGCCGGTGATCGTGGCGAACGACGCCAACGCCGCCGTGCTCGCCGAGCACAGCTACGGCGGCGCAGCGGGCGACCTCATGCTCATCCGGGTCGGCCACGGTATCGGCGCCGGGCTGATCGTCGCGGGCGCCCTCGTCTACGGCAGCCACTTCGCCGCGGGCGAGATCGGCCAGGTGATGGTCGGCACGGATCTCGGCCTCGACGCGACCTACAGCCGGGATCAGGTGCTCGAGCACTGGCTCAGTGTCCCTCAGCTGCGACGCGGCATCGCCGAGGCCGGTGCGGCCGGAGTCGACACCACGCCCGCCCTCCGCGAGGCCGGCCAGCGCCTCGGCATCGCCCTCGCCCCCGTGGTGGGCGCCCTCAACCTGTCGGAGATCGTGCTCAGCGGTCCGACGAACCTTCTGGATGGCCCCCTCGCCGAGGCGACCATCCACACGCTCCGGAGCCGGACGATGGCCGAGAACCACGCCGACCTCGCGCTCCGGATGACCACGCTCGGGCAGGACATCGTCCTGCGCGGCGCGGCCGTACTCGTCCTCTCCGGACGGCTCGGGGTCTCGTAACGCAGCACTTCGGAACCACCGACCCCTGCACCACGGTGTGGCAACCGCACACATCGACCACCTGAGAAACCTGTTCACAACGAAAGGAAAGTGCAATGAAGAGAAAGCTCGTCGGCCTCGCCGCTGTGGCTACAGCTTCCGCTCTCGTGCTCGCGGGATGCGCCTCCGGCGGATCGTCCGCGCCCAGCACCGACGGGAAGGGCAAGACGGTCACCCTGTGGCTGGTCGGCTCCGACACCCCGGATGAGCTGCGCAACTACCTCAAGACCGAGTTCAACAAGGAGACCGGCGCCACGCTGAAGATCGAGCAGCAGGACTGGGGCGACATCGTCACCAAGCTCACCACGGCTCTCCCGGACGCCAACAACACCCCGGACGTCACCGAGATGGGCAACACCCAGTCCCCGACGTTCACCAACGTGGGCGCCTTCCTCGACATCTCCGACGAGTACAAGGACCTCGGCGGCGACAAGCTGCTGCAGTCCTTCGTGGACGCCGGCAAGGTCGACGGCAAGAACTACACGCTGCCGTACTACTTCGGCTCGCGCTACATGTTCTACCGCAAGGACGTCTACGCGGCCGCCGGTGCCACCGTGCCGACCACGCTCGACCAGTTCAACACCACGGTCGCCGACATCACCGCGAAGAACCCGAAGGCGATCCCGAACTTCTCCGGCTTCTTCCTCGGCGGTCAGGACTGGCGTGACGGCATCTCCTGGATCTTCGCCAACGGCGGGGACATCGCCAAGAAGCAGGGCGACAAGTGGGTGGCCACGCTGGACTCGGAGGGCTCGCAGAAGGGCCTGCAGCAGCTGCAGGACCTCTACAAGAACGCGTCCAAGGCGCCGAACGACGCCAAGGACTCGAACCAGTACATCTACCTGAACGACAGCGACCAGACGGTCGACGCCACCGGCAACAAGACCGGTGACACGTCGCTCGCCGCCGCGACGATCATGGCGCCGGGATGGGCGCACTGGTCGATCGGCGACCTGTCCGAGAAGGACGGCAAGCCGGTCCGCACCTGGAACGACAACACGTTCGGCACGTACGTGCTGCCGGGCAACGACGGAAAGCCCGCCCCGGTCTTCGCCGGCGGCTCGAACATCGGCATCTCGGCCAAGTCCAAGAACCCGGGCCTGTCCAAGACCCTCCTGAAGATCATCTTCTCGAAGGAGTACCAGGAGATGCTCGGCAAGAACGGCCTGGGCCCGGCGAACTCGGACTACATGTCCTCCCTCGGCGACGACCAGTTCGCGAAGGCGCTCATCGAGTCCGCGTCCAACTCCAAGCTCACCCCGGCCGCGCCGGGCTGGGCCAAGGTCGAGGCAGCGAACGTCATGGAGGAGTTCTTCTCCAAGATCCGCGACGCGTCGGACCTGAAGGCACTCGCCCAGGAGTACGACACGAAGATCGACGCTCTCCTCAACGAGAAGAACTAGTCGTTCCACTCGCACCACCGAGCAGGTGAGGGCGCGGAAGGCACCCCTTCCGCGCCCTCGCTTCTGCCCCCATGATTCTCGGAAGGAGGACCGACGTGACCACCACCCAGCAGACCCCCGCGGCGACCGGCCGCCCGGCCCGTCCGGCGCGCGCCCCGAAGCAGGGAGCCCCCCGCCCCCGCAAGCGCCAGCTCGCGCCCTACATGCTGCTGCTGCCGGCCATCGCCATCCTGCTGCTCGCCCTCGGCTACCCGATCGTGTGGCAGATCATCACCTCGATGCAGCACTTCGGGCTCGCCCAGCAGTTCGGCCAGCCCGCCCCGTTCGTCTGGTTCCAGAACTACATCACCCTGTTCTCCGACCCCTACATGTGGATCGTCGTCGGCCGGTCGATCGCGTTCTGCCTGGTCACCGCCGCGGTGACCGTGGTCATCGGCGTCGGCCTCGCCCTCCTGATGACCGGCGTCCACGCCGTCGTGCGCGTCATCCTCCAGATCGCCCTGCTGCTGGCCTGGGCCATGCCTGTCGTCGCCGCCATGACGGTCTGGAACTGGCTCTTCGACTGGCGCCGCGGCCTCATCAACAACGTCCTGAGCTCCTGGGGTCTCGACTTCCAGGGCCACAACTGGCTGCAGAACCCGCTCTCGTTCTTCTTCGTCGCCATGATCATCGTGGTCTGGATGAGCGTCCCGTTCGTCGCCTTCTCGGTCTACGCCGGCCTCACCCAGGTCTCGGGCGAAGTGCTCGAGGCGGCTCAGATGGACGGAGCGAAGGGATTCCAGCGGCTGCGCTACATCATCCTGCCGATGATCCGTCCCGTCCTCGGCATCGTGCTGCTGCTCCAGATCATCTGGGACCTGCGCGTCTTCACCCAGATCAAGCTGCTGCAGGACAAGGGCTCCATCGCCAGCGAGACCAACTTGCTCGGCACCTACATCTACCAGCTCGGCGTCGGGTCGAGCGACTTCGCGATGGCGAGCGCCGTCTCGGTGTTCGTCCTGATCCTGACCGTCGCCCTGAGCTGGTTCTACGTTCGCTCGCTGATCAAGGAGGACGAATCGTGACCACTGCGTCCACCGCATCCGCCACCGCCGCCCCGGCGGCCCCCGCCCGCAAGCTGCGCCAGAAGGTGCGGCCCGGCCGCGTCGTCCTCGGTGTCGTCGCCGTCGTCCTCGCCCTGATCTGGGTGTTCCCCGTCTACTGGATGGTGAACTCGTCCCTCCTGCCGAACGTGGTGCTGCAGAACAGCAACCCGACGTGGCTGCCGTTCGGCGGCTCGTTCGACAACTTCACCGCGGTCATCGACGGCGGCACGTTCTTCCCGGCGCTCGGGATGAGCCTCACCATCGCGCTGATCACCGTCGTCGTCTGCCTGGCCTTCGCCTTCCTGGCGGCGCTCGCGATCAGCCGGTTCCGGTTCCGCGGCCGCACCTCGTTCGTGCTCGCGGTTCTGCTCATCCAGATGCTCCCCGCCGAGGGGCTGTTCATCGCCCAGTACAAGCTCATGGGCAGCCTGGGCCTGCTGAACTCCGTCATCGGCGTCAGCATCCTCTACATCGCGGCCGTCGTGCCCTTCACGATCTGGATGCTGCGCGGCTTCGTCGCCGGCATCCCGGCCGACCTGGAGGAGGCCGCCATGGTGGACGGCCTGAGCCGTACCCAGGCCTTCCTGCGGATCACCTTCCCGCTCCTCGCCCCCGGCCTCGTCGCCTCCGGCGTGTACGCCTTCCTGCAGGCCTGGAACGAGTTCACGGTCGCCCTGGTCATCCTGCAGGAGAACAGCAGCCAGACGCTGCCGCTCTGGCTGCGCGGGTTCATCCAGCAGTCCGCCTCGCGCGCGACCGACTGGGGCCAGGTCATGGCCGCCTCGACCCTCGTCGCGGTGCCGGTGATCATCTTCTTCCTGATCGTGCAGGGGCGGATGACCAGCGGGCTCGTCAGCGGGGCGGTGAAGGGGTGACCGGCACGGCCGCCGCCGAACCCCGCCTCCTCGACCCGTCCCTCGCCCGCCGCATCGCCGCGACCCTCCTCCCCGGCTTCGTCGGGACGACCCTGCCGGCCTGGCTGGAGCGACGACTGCGGGAGGGCCTGGGCGGCGTGTGCGTCTTCGGCCCGAACATCGCGTCGGCCGACCAGTTGCGCACGCTCACGGCGGCGATCTACGCGGCCAACCCGGACGCGATCATCGCGATCGACGAGGAGGGCGGCGACGTCACCCGATTGCACTACGCGACCGGGTCGCCCTATCCGGGCAACGCCGTGCTCGGCCGGCTCGGCGACGCCGACCGCACCGAGCGGGTGGCCGCGCGGGTCGGGGCCGAACTGCGCGCCGTCGGCGTGAACCTCGACTTCGCTCCCGACGTCGACATCAACTCGAACCCGGACAACCCGGTGATCGGCGTCCGCAGCTTCGGCGTCTCTCCGCGCGTGGTGGCGGAGCAGGGCGCGGCGTGGGTCCGCGGCCTCCAGTCGTCCGGCGTCGCGGCCTGCGCCAAGCACTTCCCCGGGCACGGGGACACGGCCCAGGACTCGCACCTCGCGCTGCCGGTCGTCGACCTGTCGGCCGCCGAACTGCGCGAGCGCGAGCTGGTCCCGTTCCGGGCGGCCGTGGAAGCGGGCACCCGCACCATGATGACGTCGCACATCCTGCTCCCGCAGCTGGATGCGGCGCTCCCCGCCACGTTCAGCGCCCCGATCATCGAGGGCCTGCTGCGCGGGGAGCTCGGCTTCGACGGCGTCGTCGTCACGGACGCCCTCGACATGCACGGCGCCAGCGGCGAGCGGGGCATCCCGGAGGCGGCCGTCCTCGCCCTGGCCGCCGGCTGCGACCTGCTCTGCCTGGGGACCGAGAACACCGACGAGCAGCTGACGGCCATCGTCGAGGCGGTCGCGGAGGCGATCGCCTCCGGACGCCTGACCGCCGAGCGCGTGGAGCAGGCGGCCGGCCGGGTGATCGGCCTCGCCGGCGAACTCCGTGAGACGTCGGAGGCCGCGCAGGAGGACGTCGGTGCGTCGTCGGGCGCTCCCGTCATCGATCCGGTGGAGGCGCGGGCGGTGGTCCCGGCCTTCGAGCTGTCGGACACGGCACGGACCTGGCTGCACGACGGCCGCAGGGCCGCGGGCGTCGTCCGGCTCGAGACCGTCGCGAACATCGCGGTCGGGACCGCCCCGTGGGGGCCCTTCGCCGAGACCTCGACCGGTGCCGGCGACGCCGCGGCGGCCGCGTTCGCCGCACTGCCGGTCGTCGAGGTCACCGAGGCGGATGCCGCGCCCGCGGTCCTGCCCGCCGGACCGGTGATCGTGATCGGCAAGGACAACCACCGCCATGCCTTCGCCCGCGACACCATCGACCGTCTGCGCGCCGAGCGCGCCGACGTCCTCGTGGTCGACATGGGCTGGCCGGCGGACGACCGGCGCTACGCCGACATCGCGACCTTCGGGGCGTCCCGCCTCCTCGGCCGCGCGCTCCTCGACCTGCTCGGCCCCGGATCATGAGACTCGGGATCGACATCGGCGGCACCAAGACGGACGCGGTCGCCGTCGACGACGGCGGCGTGCTCGCACAGCGCGTCCGTCTCGCCACCGGTTTCGGTCGCGCCGCCGTCGTCGAGACCGCGCTCACGGCGGTCGCGCGCATCGGCGAACTGACGGGGCTCGACGCCGACGGGTTCGCCTCCATCGGGATCGGGATCCCCGGGCTGGTCGACACGGCCTCCGGTGATGTCGCCCACGCCGTCAACCTCGGCGTCGACCGCCTCCCGCTCGGCGGCGAGCTCGCCGACCGGCTCGGCGTCGCCGTCCGCGTCGAGAACGACGTGAAGGCCGCCGCCCTCGGCGCCTACGCCGTGCTCGGCCTCGGCGGGACGATGGCGTACCTCAACCTCGGCACCGGGATGGCCGCCGGGATCGTCGTCGACGGACGCCTCTGGCGCGGGGCGTCGGGCATCGCGGGCGAGATCGGGCACCTGCCGGTCGACCCGGCCGGCGCCGCCTGCGCGTGCGGCCAGCGCGGCTGCCTCGAGACGGTCGCCAGCGGGTCCGGCATCGCCCGTCAGTGGCGCACGGACGACCCGCTTCCGGCCCGCGCGCTGTTCGCCGCGGCGGCCGACGGGGACCGCGAGGCGCAGGCGATCAAGGATAGGCTTGCCCAGGGCATCGCTGCCGCAGTGCGCGTCCTGGTGCTGACCGTCGACGTCGACACCGTGGTGATCGGTGGCGGCCTCAGCCACCTGGGCGAACGGCTGCTCGGCGACGTCCACGAGGTGCTCGAGGACTGGGGGCGGACATCGCCGTTCCTGGCCTCGCTCGCGCTGCCGAGGCGCGTGCGCCTCGTCCCACCAGGATCACCAGTCGCCGCCCTCGGGGCGGCGATCGTAGGAGGAACGAATGGCTGAAGTCGTCGTCGTCACCGATCAGGACGCCGCGGGCGCCCTGGCCGCCGAGACCATCGTCGAGCTGATCTCCGGGAAGCCCGACACGGTTCTCGGGCTCGCGACCGGGTCCACCCCGCTTCCGGTGTACCGGGCGTTGGCAGCGTTGGTCGCCGAGCGCGGCGTCGACGTCTCGCACGTGCGCGGCTATGCGCTCGACGAGTACGTGGGCCTGCCGGCCGGCCACCCCGAGTCCTACCGCTCGGTCATCCACCGCGAGGTGGTCGAGCCGCTCGGGCTGACGCCCTCCCTCATCCACGTCCCCAACGGGGCGCGCGAGACCATCGAGCACGCCGGCGCGGACTACGAGAAGGCCATCGCCGAATCGGGCGGCGTCGACGTGCAGATCCTCGGGATCGGCACCGACGGCCACATCGGCTTCAACGAGCCCGGCTCCTCGTTCGCCTCGATCACCCGCGTCAAGACGCTGACCGAGCAGACCCGCGCGGACAACGCCCGCTTCTTCGACTCCGAGGCCGACGTGCCCATGCACTGCATCACGCAGGGCCTCTCCACCATCCTGAAGGCCCGGCACCTGCTGCTCCTCGCGTTCGGCGAGGGCAAGGCGGAGGCACTGGCCGGCGCGGTCGAGGGTCCGGTCTCGGCCTCCAACCCCGGGTCGGCCATCCAGCTCCACCCGCACGTGACCGTGCTCGTCGACGAGGCCGCTGCCTCCCGCCTGAGCAACCTCGACTACTACCGCTACGCCTACGCGAACAAGCCCTCCTGGCAGAAGCTCTAGGCCGGGCGACCGCGCGACGCGTCCGCCAGGCGATCCGGAGATCCGTCCGGGTTCGCCCGGTTCCTCCGGACCGACGGAGGAACCGGCGGCGTGTCGGGCCGGTTCTCCGGAACTCCGGATCTCCGAGACTCCGGAGGCGATGGCGGGCGGCGTGACCGTGCGGTTCAGCGGACGACGCGGCCGTCGGCAACGACCGAACGCACCTGCCATTCGTGGTCGAGCAGCACGGCGTCGGCGGCGTATCCGGGGCGCAGACGTCCGAGGCGGTGGTCCTCGCCCAGCAGGCGTGCGGGCGTGAGCGTGAGCGCCGCGACGGCGGGAACCGGGTCGAGGCCGACCGGGCCGACGGCGACGCGGAGGGCGGCATCCTGGGTCAGGGTCGAGCCGGCGATCGTCGAGGTCCCCGACAGCACGGCGAGGCCCTCCTTCACGGTGACGTTCAGACCGCCCAGACGGTAGTCGCCGTCGCTGGCCCCGGCCGCCGCCATGGCGTCCGTCACGAGGGCGACCCGCCCGGGGGCCGCGGTGAAGAGCAGCCGTGCGACGGACGGGTGCACGTGGAGGCCGTCGAGGATCAGCTCCAGCGTCACCTCGGGGTCGTCGATCGCCGCCATCACCGGTCCCGGCGCGCGATGGTGGATGCCGTTCATGGCGTTGAAGGCGTGGGTGAGCAGCCGGGCGCCCACCTCGAACGCGCGCGCCGCCTGATCGTAGTCGGCGGCCGTGTGGCCGACGCCGACGACGACGCCGGCCTCGATCAGCACGCCGATCGATTCGAGCGCGTTGGGCAGCTCCGGGGCGATGGTCGCCGTGCGGAGGGTGCCGCGGGCGGCACCGATGAGCTCCTCGACGGCGGCCGGACCCGGCTCCCGCAGGAACGCAGCGTCGTGGGCTCCGCGCCGCTCGGCGGCCAGGAACGGACCCTCCAGGTGCGAGCCGAGCACCAAGGGGTCGGCGTGGGCGAGGTCCGCCACGATCGCCAGGCTCTCCCGCAGGGAGGCGAGGGGGTTGGCGACGTGGGAGACCAGGGAGCGGGTCGTGCCGTGGGCGCGGTGCGTCGCCAGGGCCGCGAGCACCTCCTCCGGTCCGTCGTCGTACGGGTGGCCTCCGCCGCCGTGGCAGTGCAGGTCGATGAACCCGGGAGTGAGCCAGTGGCCGCCGGCGTCGATCACGGTCGTGCCGGGCGCGCGTGCCGCCTCGTGCCAGCCGGTTCCCGAACCGGTCGCGGTGATGGCGCCGCCCTCGGCGACCAGCCAGAACTCGTCGACCAGCCCGTCCGCATCGACCTTGCGGGCGTCGTGGACGACGAGGGCGGTCATGCGAACTCGCGCCGGCCGTTGATGACGCCGCTCACGGTCGCGACCACGGCGAACACCAGCGCGACGATCGGCTGCCCGAGATCCCACCACGCGAACGCGGCGGCGCCCATCACGAGCACCTCGACCAGGGCCTTCACGAACGGGTCGACCCGCAGCACGGCCTTGGGGGAGCGGAACAGCGCCCAGAGCAGGATGGCGACGACCGGCGTCGCGATGCCGAACACGATGTTCCACGGCAGAGGCCACGCGGTGAACCCCCAGATGCCGAGCGAGACCACGGCGAAGAGCTCGAGCACGAACCGGAGGATGTCGTTCGGTCCGATCCGGAGGCGGGCCTGCTGGTCTTGCGCGGAAGTCACCCCGCCAGTCTACCGGCGGCGCTCAGCGGAAGATGATGGTCCGGGCGCCATCGAGCAGCACGCGGTCCTCGGCGAACCACTTGACCGCCTGGGTGAGCGTCCTGCTCTCCTCGTCCTGGCCGATCGCGACCAGCTGCTGCACCGTCTGCGCGTGGTCGACGCGGACGACGTTCTGCTCGATGATCGGGCCCTCGTCGAGGTCGCTCGTCACGAAGTGCGCCGTCGCGCCGATCAGCTTGACGCCGCGGGCGTGCGCCTGCCGGTACGGGTTCGCGCCCTTGAACCCCGGCAGGAACGAGTGGTGGATGTTGATGGCCCGTCCCGCGAGCCGCTCGCACAGCTCGGGGGAGAGGATCTGCATGTAGCGCGCGAGCACGACCAGCTCGATGTCGTGCTCCTCGACCGCGGCGAGGACACGCTCCTCGAACGCCGCCTTCGACGCCGCGTCGGTGACCGGCTGCGACTCGAAGGGCACCCCGTAGAAGCCGGCGAGGTCGCGCAGAGCGCCGTGGTTGGAGAGCACGAGCGGGATCTCCACGGGCAGCTGGCCCGCGCGCTGGCGGAACAGGAGGTCGTTGAGGCAGTGCGCGGCCGTCGACGCGAGCACCAGGGTGCGCAGCGGGCGGCCGACGTAGTCGACGTTGTGCGACATCCCGAACCGCTCCACCACCGGCGCGAGGGCGCTCTCGAACTCCTCCCGGCTCGCCCCCGACTCCACCTGGAGCCGCATGAAGAAGCGGCCGGTGTCGAGGCTGGCGAACTGCTGGCTCTCGGTGATGTTGCCGCGAGCCGCGACGATCGCCCCGCTGACGGCGTGCACGATCCCGGGACGGTCGGCGCAGCTGAAGGTCAGCACCCAGTGGTTGGCCGGGCCGGTGGTGTCGTCGGGGGAGGCGGAGGTCGCGGTCATCGGCTCAGGATATCGTCCTGCCGAGGCCGTCCCGTGCCGGGTGACGGCGGCGCCGCGGGGGAGACGTCCGGTCGCGGCTCCGCTAGACTCGTCGATGGTCGGCGGTTCCCGTGCGGCCCTGGGCGCGCACATCAGCGCGTAGTCGACCCGCTCATCCCCTGATCGCCGCTTCGCCGGCCGGGAGGGCGGGGAACGCCGTTCGTCGGACAGCACTCATGACTGCCTCTTCAACGTCGCCTCTGGCAACCGTTCCGAAATTCCCCTGGGTGGGGCTGCTCGCGCTCGCGGGCGCCGTCTTCCTCTCCGTCACCAGCGAGATGATGCCGACCGGGCTCCTGCCCGACATGAGCGCATCCCTCGGCGTGAGCGAGGCCCAGGTCGGCCTCCTGGTCACCGTCTTCGCCTTCACCGTCGTCGTCACCAGCACACCGCTCACCGCCCTCACCCGGCGGTGGCCGCGGCACGCGAT
Organism: Leifsonia aquatica H1aii; assembly: GCF_000633535.1. Taxonomy (GTDB): domain Bacteria; phylum Actinomycetota; class Actinomycetes; order Actinomycetales; family Microbacteriaceae; genus Leifsonia; species Leifsonia aquatica_A. The sequence goes on from NZ_AYMR01000007.1 coordinate 299,777, forward strand.
GATCGTCGGCGTGCTCGTGGTGCTCGGCCTCTCGAACCTCCTCACCGCCTTCTCGCCCGACTATGTCTGGGTCGTCGTCTCCCGCATCGTCGGCGGTGTGGCGCACGGCATGTTCTGGTCGATCGTGGGCGCGTACGCCGGACATCTCGTGCCCAAGGAGCAGATCGGCCGCGCCGTCTCGATCACGGTGGGCGGGGGCACGCTCGCCTTCGTCCTCGGCGTCCCGCTCGGGACCTTCGCCGGTCATGTGCTGGGCTGGCGCCTCGCGTTCGGGATGCTCGCCGGCCTGATGTTCGTCGGCGCCCTGCTGGTGTGGCGGTTCCTGCCCGCGGTCGAGCGGGAGGCCGACGCCGCCGGCCGACGCGACCGCAGCGTGCCTCGTGCCAAGGACCGCACCGTGACGGCCGTGATCATGGTCTGCCTGATCGCCGCGGTCACGATGGTCGGCCACTACTCCTTCTACACGTTCGTCGTGCCGTTCCTCACCGGCCCGATGGGGGTCGCCCCCGGCGACGTCGGTGCGCTGCTCTTCGTCTACGGCATCGCGGGGGCGGTCGGTCTCGTGCTGGCGGGATCGGTCTTCGGGCCGCGACCGCAGCTGGGTCTGCTGATCGCGCTGATCGCCACCGGCGCGGCCGTGGCGGCGCTCGCCGCGTTCGCCGGACAGCCGGTGCTCGCCCTGGTCGCCTTCGTGCTCTGGGGGATCGCCTTCGGCGCCCTGCCGCCGCTGCTGCAGACGCGGCTGCTCCACACGGCCTCGCCCGCCTTCCGCGACACGGCCAGCGCCCTCTACACGACCTCCTTCAACATCGGGATCGGCGGGGGTGCACTGGTGGGCTCGCTCGTGTTCGGTGCGGGCGGCCTGATGCTGCTCCCCGTGCTGTACATCGTGCTGCTGGCCATCGCCTTGGTGCTCGTGCTCGTCGTCGGGCGGATGTCGCGCCGGGCGGACGCCGCTCGGGGGTGATGTCGCTCGGGGTGACGCCGCCCGGTAGGACGTCGCTCAGGCGGGACCTCGCTCAGGTCGGACGTACCTCAGGGGGCGCCGGGCAGCGTGACCGGAGCGTCGACCAGGATGCCCTGCCGGTCGCCGAAGTCGTACGCGAAACCGAGCCGATACGTGCCAGGGGCGCCGACCCAGCGGTAGCTCGCCGACGCCGTCCCGTCGGCGGCGGTCTCCAGCGCCTGATCGGTCGCCTGACCGTCCACGTGCAGGACCAGCCGTGTCCCGGGACGGCCGTAGGCGGTCATCGCGATGGAGAGGTCCGTCGACGACGCGGTCACGGAGGGAGCGAGGACCGTCCCCGACACGGTCGTGGACGGGTCCGAGACGTTGCCCAGCACATCGGTCTGCCGAGCGGTGAACGTGAACGCGCTCGGGGCGAGCACGAGCTGGTCCGTCGTCCACGCCCCGCTGGAGTCCGCGGTGACGGTCGCCAGGGACCGGTCGCCGTCCGAGACTTCGACGGTCGCGCCGGGCTCGGCGGTGCCGGACACGATCGGCGCGGCGTATCCCGCGATCGCGCCCGTGCCGGTGTCGACCGTCGCGATCTGCGGGGGCAGGGCTGTGCGATCGATGACGAGGGTGCGCGTGACCGGGTCGGACGTGCCGTCGGCGGTGGTCTGGGCGAACGAGAGGGTCCAGGACCCGTCCCCGAGCGCCGCGAGATCGAGGCCCATGCCCCAGGCGCCCATCGCACCGGCGGTCGCCGTGCCCAGCGGGATCGAGCCGGCGGAGCCGGCGGAGGCCGCACGCACTGTGCGTAGCCCGGACCCGGTGGCCGGGGCCGCTGCCGCCGCGACCGTCGCACCGGGGGCGGCGGTACCCGACGCGTCGAGTGCGCGGGCGTTCGTCGTGTAGCCGTCGGCCGGGAAGGTGTCGGCGAGGACCGGCGGCTGCGGGCGCGGGGCGGTCGGAGTGGTGGGCGTCGTCGGAGTGGTCGGCGTCGTGGGCGTGGCCGGCGTCGTGGACCCGGGGGACGGGACGGACGGCACGGCGGGGGAGCCGCCCGGCGGAGCGGCCGGGACCTGCGGGGTCGGAGCGGCCGGGACCTGCGGCGGAGCCGGGGCAGTGGTGGGAGGCGTCGTCGGAAGGGCGGGAGCGGCGTCGGCGGTGGTCGGGCCGGACGCGCCGGACGGCGAGGACGGCTCCGCGACGGCGGCACTGGTCGGCGTCGGAGTCGACCGGAACAGGTCGGGGCCGAACACGAAGGCGGCGGCGACCGCGGCGGCGACGAGCACCCCGCCGATCGCGAACGACGTCACGGCGACCGCGCCGACGCCTCCGCCCGAGCCGCCCGCGGAACCGGAGGCGCTCCCCGCGGCGGCCGTCGAACCGCCTCCCGCGCCGGTCGACCCGGCCGCGGCGCCCGCCGTGGTCATCCCGGCGCCCATCGTGGTCGTCCCTCCGCCGATCGCGGCGGCGGGCAGCGCGGCTCCGGCCGAGCCCAGCGCGTAAGGGACGGTGTGCGCCCCGCCCTGCATCCACGCGGTGTAGGCGGTCGCGCCGCCGACCCCGGCGACCAGGGGGAGCAGCACCAGCGCCATGCGCGAGCCGACATCCTTGGCCTCCGCGGCGACGATGGTGCACCGCGCGCAGTCGACGAGGTGCGCCTCCACCTTCGCCGTCTCCCGCTTGCCCAGGCCGTGGCGCGCGTAGGCGCCCAGGCGCTGCGTCGTCCAGTGGCACTCCGATCCTTCCGGGACGGCCGCGAGATGCGCCTGGATCCACGCCTGGCGCAGACCCTCGCGCGCCCGGTAGGCGAGCGCGGCGACGGCGTTCGCCGACATGCCGAGCAGCGGCGCGACTTCGGCCGGCTTCATCCCCTCGACCTCGCAGTACCAGAGCACCTCCTGCCAGCGCGTCGGCAGGGTGCGGAAGGCGTTCGCGGTCAGCGACCGGTCCAGCGCCTCGAGGCCCGCCGCCTCGCTGGAGGCCGGATCCTCGATCGTCTCCGCATCGTCGATCGGCGTCTCGCGCGAGCGGCGGCCCCAGGAGGCCGCGACGCTGCGCACCGTCGTGAACAGGTACGCCCGGAATCCCGAGGTGGGTCCGTGGCCGTTCGCGATCGCCTGATAGATCTTCGCGTACGCCTCGGCCACCAGATCGTCCGCGTCGAGGTCGCTGTGCGCCCGGGCGACCGTCAGGCCGGCACGCGCGTGCCGTCTCCAGAGCTCGCCGAAAGCCGCCCGGTCGCCCGCGCGGGTCGCGTCGACCAGCTCGATGTCGGAGAGGTCGGACACATCGGCCATCCCACGATTCTCGCGTATCCGAGCCGCGAGAGGGCTGTGTGCCGGACCACGGGGAATCCGAAGAAGTATTTCACCGAACCGGCGTCATGGAATCGGAGAGGCGTGGTCTCTCATGACGTGGTCACCGCCGCACAGGGGGCGGACGCGCACCACGCACGCGCCGGACCCGAACCGGCGTGAGCACGATGAGGACAGGCAACCCGTATGCCGATCACCATCGAGGGGATCCTCGAGGGCCGGATCCAGAAGACGGATCCGGCCCCGGGCACCCGTTCCGATCAGCGCGCGACCGGAGCGCCGTCGCGGAAGACCTGCAGCACGCCGAAGTCGTCGTCCAGGAGGACGGCGTCCGCCGCGAACCCCGGCGCGAGCCGGCCGAGATCGTCACCGCGGCCGATGGCCGCGGCCGGTGTCTGCGTGAGCGCGCGCACCGCGTCCTCCACCGGGATCCCGACCTCGAGCACGGCCCGCCGCAGAGCGTCGTCGAGGGTCAGCGTCGAGCCGGCGATCGATCCGCCCTCGGCGAGACGGGCGACGCCGTCCCGGACCTCGACGGCGAGCGAGCCGAGCAGATAGTCGCCGTCGTCGGCGCCGGCGGCCGCCATCGCGTCGGTGATGAGCGCGACCCGGCCCGGAGCCGCGGCGAACAGCATGCGGACGACCTCCGGGTGCACGTGCACGCCGTCGTTGATGACCTCCAGTGTCACGCCCGGGGTCCGAGTGGCCGCGGCGACCGGGCCCGGGGCACGGTGATGCACCCCGTCCATGCCGTTGAACGCATGGGTGAGGATGCTCGCTCCGGCGGCGAACGCCTCCATCGTCTGCGCGTAGTCGGCGGCCGTGTGGCCCACGGCGACCGCGACGCCGGCCGCGCTGAACGCGCGGACGGTGTCGAGGCCGCCCGGGAGCTCCGGGGCGACGGTGATCTGTCGCAGGGTGCCGTCGGCCGCGTCGAGCAGCAGGTCGATGTCGTCCCTGGTCGCCGGGCGCAGCAGGCGCGGCTCGTGCGCGCCCTTGTGCCCGACGTCGAGGAACGGTCCCTCCAGGTGGGAGCCGAGCACGCGCGGATCCTCCCGCGTGAGCCCGGCGATGGCCCGGACGCTCTCCGCGAGAGCCGCGACGGGCGCGGTCACCAGCGAGACCACGGCGCGCGTCGTGCCGTGGCGCTGATGCAGGTCGAGCGCCCGGCTGATGCTCTCCGGTCCGTCGTCGAAGCTGGCCGTGGCGCCGCCATGACCGTGGATGTCGATGAAGCCGGGCGTGAGCCACGCGCCGTCGGCGTCGGTGACCGGCACCGGGTCGGGTGCCGCGGTCCCGGCGGATCCCGCGCGCCAGTCGTCGCCCGTGCCGGTGGCGGCGATCGTGCCGCCCTCGAACCGCACCCACGCGTTGTGCACGACGTGTCCGTCGCTGACGAGCCGGGCGGAGTGGATCACATGCGCGCTCATTGCATCGACGATACCGTCGCGGCCGGGCCGCCCGCGTCGCACGGTCAGCCCGCGAGCTCCGGAACGGTCGTTTCGAGCAGGTCGCGCGCCCGCAGGGCCGCGCCGATCACTCCCGCGTTCTCGCCGATGCGCGCCCGCAGGAGCACCGGTCGCCGCTGGAAGGTGAGGATCGCGTCCAGCCGTTCGGCGAGCGGCACGAACAGCGCGTCGCCCGCCTGCGAGAGCCCACCGCCGATCACGACCGCCTCCGGCGAGAGCAGGGCGACGGTGTGGGAGATGTCCAGGGCGAGCGCGTCCAGTGCGCTCTCCCAGACCTCGACGGCGTCGGGGTCCGCGGCCTGGGCGCGTTGCAGGACCTCGCGCGCTCCGGCCACCGCCGCGCCGGTCGCCGCGTTGTACCGGCGGGCGATGGAGGCGGCCGAGGCGACCGCCTCCAGGCAGCCGATTCCGCCGCAGACGCAGACCGGGCCGTCGGCGACTCGGGAGTGGCCCATCTCGCCGACCAGACCGCCGCCGGTGACGAGGCGTCCGTCGAGGAAGATCGCGCCCGCGATGCCGGTGCCGATCGCCATGAACACCGCGTCGCGGTACGGGGCCGCCGCGCCGAGGCGGCGCTCCGCCTCCCCGGCTCCGCGCACGTCGTGACTGAACGAGACCGGCACCCCGAGCGCGGCGGCGGCACGGTCGCGGAACGGGTAGTCGCGCCAGCCGAGGTTCTCGGCGAAGACGCCCACGCCGCGCACGTCGTCGACATGGCCGGGGACCAGGAGTCCGAGTGCTGCCGGCACGATCTCCGGGTGCGCGAGCCGGAACTCCGCGGCGACGGCCACGACGGCGTCGATCACCGCGTCGCCCGGGGCACCAGCGTCCCGCGGAGTCGGGCGGCGCACGACCTCGACGATGCGGCCGTCCGCGTCGATCAGGGCGGCCTTCATGTCGGTCCCGCCGACGTCGATGGCGAGCACCGGCTCGCCGGGGCCGAGGGGAGCCGGGGAGAGGGCGGCCGGAGGCGGAGGGGGAAGCGCGTTCACGGAATACAGGATCCCATCCTTCGCGGCCCTTTCCGTGCACGGCGGGGGTAAGATCCCGCTGAGCATGTCAGCGGGAATCACGAGCACAGCGCCCACGCCGGGAGCCGGGACACGCGTACGCGGGGGCCGGGTGCGCCTGGCCGGTCGCGACCTCCCCTGGTGGGGCGCGATCCTCATCGTCTACGCCGCCTCGCGGGTCCTGACGACGGTCTTCCTGCTGTCGCTCTATGTCGCAGGCACCGTCGGGGGCTGGCATTTCGCCAGTTCGCGGCACGACCCCACGTTCTTCACGTTCTCCTCCTCGTGGGACGGATCGTTCTATCAGCGCATCGCCACCGGCGGGTACCCGTCCACGCTGCCGGTCGATGGCGGTGGCGACGTGGAGCAGAACCCGTGGGCCTTCCTGCCGCTCTACCCCGTGGTCGTCCGCGGGCTGATGACGGTGACCGGACTGCCCTTCGCGCCGGCGGGCGTCGTCGTCGCGACCCTCTTCGGCGCAGCGGCCGCCCTGGTGCTGTACCGCATCGTCCTCGCCCGCGGCGGAACCGTCTCCGCGCTGTGGGCGACGGTGTTCTTCTGCTTCGGCCCGCTGTCGTTCGTGCTGCAGATCACCTACGCCGAGAGCATGTTCTTCTTCCTGATGTTCGCCGCGCTGCTGGCGATGATCCGGCGACGATACTGGCTGGTCATCCCGTTCACGGTCGCGGCCGCGTTCGCGAAACCCGGGGCGCTGGCGATCCCGCTGGCGCTCGCCGTCGTCTTCGTCGTCCGGTGGGTCCAGGATCGGCGCGGGACCGAGCCGTTCACCCTCAGGGAGCGCGTGGCCGTGCTCGTCGCCGGAGCCGTGACGGCGGCGGCGGGATTGGCGTGGCCGTTCATCGCCTCGCTCGCCACCGGCACGCCGGATGCGTACGTCTCGACGGAGCTCTCCTGGTGGACGGGCTTCATCGGCCGGGTCAGCTTCGTCCCGCTGACGCCGTGGTTCCTGTTCACCTGGAAATACGCGGGGGTCGCCGGAGTCCTGCTGGTGATCGCGGCGATCGGCGGCTTCGTGTGGCTGCTGCGACGCCCGGGCGTCCGCGCGCTCGGCACCGAGGTCGTCGCCTACTCCGCGAGCTACGCGCTGTACCTCGTCGCGGTGTTTCTGCCGCAGCAGAGCCTGTTCCGGCTGCTGCTCCCGCTGGCGCCGCTCGGCGGCGCGCGCGGGCTGACCCACAGCCCCCGCGCCCGGTCGATCGTGCTGGTGGTGGGCGTCGCGCTGCAACCGGTCGCGCTGATCCTGCTCTGGTTCCTGGGCTATCCGTGACCCCTCGAGGGCACTGATGCGCCGGCTCAGGTGAGGGAGGCCTCCGGCCAGGCGACGCCGTCGGTGCGCCGGTAGACGGTCCCGGACGCATCCCAGTGCTCGGCTAGACGGGCCAGACGTTCGGCGAACTCCGGGAAGTCGCGTGCGGCCGCCACCGGCTCGGTGTCGGCCGGTGCCGGCGCCCAGCCGATCTCCGCGACCGCGGCCAGTCGGGGGAAGACCATGCCCTCCGCCTCCTCGATGGTGGTGACGGTCTCCGTCCACAACGGCGCTTCGACACCGAGGATGTGCGCGTCGGCCAGACCGGGGACGATGCGTGCCGGGTCCCAGTCCAGGGCGTCGACGACCGTCGTCGGGCCGTCGGCCCAGTCCTGTCCGATCGGCTCGCCGTCGGCATAGACGATGTCGAGGTAGGCGACGTCGGCGGGGGAGAGGATGGCCGCGCCGCCCTGGCGCACGAACGAGAGAAGGTCGTCGGCCGCGGAACCCCGGGGGGACCGGTAGTCCCAATACTGCCCGACGGTGCCCTCGGGAAGGGCGTCGCTCGCACCCATCTCGTGCCAGCCGACCGGGGTCTTGCCGGTGGCGGCGACCAGGCGGGCGGCGTGCTCGATGAAGGCCAGGAAGTCCTCCCGCGACGTGCTCAGGCACTCGTCGCCGCCGATGTGCAGGAACGGCCCGGGGGTGAGGGCGGCCACCTCTCCGATGACGTCCGCCAGGAAGCGCTCGGTGGTCGGGTCCCCGGTCCGCAGGGTGCTGAAGCCCACGGTCGTCCCGGTGTAGAGCGCCGGAGCGATGCCGTCGGGGTTCAGCTCGGGATACGAGGCGAGCGCGGCGTTCGTGTGGCCGGGCATGTCGATCTCGGGCACGATCGTGATGTGCCGATCGGCGGCGTACGCGACGATGCCGCGATACTCGTCCTGCGTGTAGAACCCGCCGGGGCCGCCTCCGGCGGCGGTCGAACCGCCGATGCGGGTCAGCTCGGGCCACGACCTGATCTCCAGTCGCCAGCCCTGGTCGTCGGTGAGGTGCAGGTGCAGGTGGTTGACCTTCAGCAGGGCGATCGCGTCGATGAACCGTTCCACATCGCGCACCGGGAAGAAGTGCCTGGCCACGTCGAGCATGGCCCCGCGGTAGGCGTAGCGCGGGTAGTCGCGCACCCGCACCGCGTCGATCGTGAGCGGGTCGGCCGAGCAGGAGGCGGGGACCAGCTGGCGCAAGGTCTGCACGCCCCGGAAGGCGCCGGCGGCGGTGGCGGCGCCGATGCGCACGCCCTCCGGCGCCACGTCGAGCGAGTAGCCCTCCTCGCGGTGCCCCTCCGGACCCTCGTGGTCGGCGACCACGATGGCGATGTCGCCGTACTCCGGCGGCTCGATGACGACGACGAGCTCGCGGCGGCAGTCGGCACGCAGCGCGTCGCGCAGCTGGGCGGCGACGGCCTCCGCCCCGGCTCCGGCGACGCTGATCCGGGCGTTCGGGCTGAGGGTGAACGGGGCGTCGGTCGTGCTCTCCAGCTCGACAGGGCGCGGTACGACCACGGAGGCTCCTAACGTGGTTCGGACTTGCTTCGGGCAGCGGCCGCGTCCGTCCACCCCGCCGGACGACCACCAGCGAGTATCGCAGGCCTCCTAACTAATGAGCAAGGGCCCCACTCATGAGCACGGGCCCGCCCGCGACCGGCCTTTGCTATGCTTGGCCTGTCGCGACTGGCGCTCAGATGGTCACCATCGGGGAGCGACGACGGTACCTCGAAAGCATGGGTGGATTCGGCCGCGCGCCTGGGTCGATACGTACGAATGTCCATCCCTGTCCGAAGGAGTCCGTAGTGACCGACACCCTGCCCTCGACCTTCACCGCCCCGCTCGCGGAGGTCGACCCCGAGATCGCGGAGGTGCTGCAGCTCGAGCTCGGCCGCCAGCGCGACTACCTCGAGATGATCGCCTCCGAGAACTTCGTGCCGCGCGCGGTGCTGGAGTCCGTCGGCTCCGTCCTCACCAACAAGTACGCCGAGGGCTACCCCGGCCGTCGCTACTACGGCGGCTGCGAGTACGTCGACATCGCCGAGCAGCTGGCGATCGACCGGGCGAAGAGCCTGTTCGGCGCCGAGTACGCCAACGTCCAGCCGCACTCCGGAGCCTCGGCCAACGCCGCGGTGCTCTCGGCGATCGCGACGCCCGGCGACACCATCCTGGGCCTGGAGCTCGCCCACGGCGGCCACCTGACCCACGGCATGAAGCTCAACTTCTCGGGCAAGCTCTACAACGCCGTCTCCTACGGCGTCGACCCCGAGACCTTCCTCGTCGACATGGACGTCGTGCGCGACAAGGCCCGCGAGCACAAGCCGCAGGTCATCATCGCCGGCTGGTCGGCCTACCCCCGCCACCTCGACTTCGCCGCCTTCCGCGAGATCGCCGACGAGGTCGGCGCGAAGCTCTGGGTCGACATGGCGCACTTCGCGGGACTGGTGGCCGCGGGCCTCCACCCGTCGCCGGTCCCCTTCGCCGACGTGGTCAGCTCGACGGTGCACAAGACGATCGGCGGCCCCCGCTCCGGCTTCATCGTCAGCCGCGACACCGAGCTTGCCAAGAAGCTCAACTCGAACGTGTTCCCCGGTCAGCAGGGCGGCCCGCTCATGCACGTGATCGCCGCCAAGGCGACCGCGTTCAAGCTGGCCGCGACCGAGGAGTTCAAGGACCGCCAGGCCCGCACCATCCGCGGCGCCCAGATCCTGGCGTCCCGTCTGACCGCCGACGACTCCCGCGCCGCGGGGGTGGACGTCCTCACCGGCGGCACGGACGTGCACCTGGTGCTCGCCGACCTGCGCAACTCGGAGCTCGACGGCCAGCAGGCCGAGGACGTGCTGCACGCGGCCGGCATCACGGTCAACCGCAACGCTGTGCCGTTCGACCCGCGCCCGCCGATGGTCACTTCCGGTCTGCGCATCGGCACGCCGGCGCTGGCGACCCGTGGCTTCGGCGACACCGAGTTCGTGGAGGTGGCCGACATCATCGCCGCCGCGCTCGTCCCCGGCGCCGACACCGCCACGCTGCGCACCCGCGTCGACGCGCTGACCGCCGCCTTCCCGCTCTACCCGGGCCTCACCCCGTCCGGTCAGGACGCCTTCCCGGTCGAGCTCCCCTCCTCCATCTGACCCCTCCCCGCACCATCGAGTCCGGGCTTGTGCGCGCGACACGCCGTCGGCGGGCGCGCACAAGTCCGGAGGTGATGGCTTCATCACGTAAGGAACGCAGATGAGCGCACAGATTCTGGACGGCAAGGCCACGGCGGCCGCGATCAAGAGCGAGCTGACGGAGCGCGTGGCGCGGCTGCGCGAGCAGGGCGTCGTGCCCGGGCTCGGCACCATCCTGGTCGGCGACGACCCGGGGTCGCAGTGGTACGTCGCGGGCAAGCACCGGGACTGCGCGGAGGTGGGCATCGCGTCCATCCGCCGCGACCTCCCGGCCGACATCTCGCAGGCCGAGCTGGAGGCCGTGATCGAGGAGCTGAACGCCGACCCCGACTGCACCGGGTTCATCGTCCAGCTGCCGCTGCCGGCGCACCTCGATACCGACGCCATCCTGGAGCTGGTCGACCCGGCCAAGGACGCGGACGGGCTGCACCCGACGAACCTGGGCCGCCTCGTGCTCAACGTCAACCGCCCGATCACCACGCCGCTGCCGTGCACGCCGCGCGGCGTCATCGAGCTGATGGAGCGGCACGGGATCGCGCTGAACGGCAAGCACGTCGTCGTCGTCGGCCGCGGCGTCACCGTCGGCCGCCCGATCGGCTCGCTGCTGACCCGTCGCGAGTACAACGCCACGGTCACGCTGACCCACACCGGCACGGTCGACCTGGACGAGCACCTCAAGCGTGCCGACGTGATCGTCGCCGCAGCGGGCGTCGCCGGCCTGGTCTCGGCGGAGAACGTGAAGCCGGGGGCGATCGTCCTCGACGTCGGTGTCAGCCGGGTGGAGGACCCGGTGACCGGCAAGAGTGTGGTGGCCGGCGATGTGGCGGCGGATGTCGCCGAGGTCGCCGCGTGGGTCTCGCCGAACCCGGGCGGAGTGGGGCCGATGACGCGCGCCCTCCTGCTGCAGAACGTCGTCGAGTCCGCGGAGCGGGCGCTGGCATGAGCGGGCAGGGCGCCGACCGCACGCATCCCGCCGTCGAGCGGGTGGAGGCGGCGCTGCTCGCCGCCGGTGTGGAGCCGCGGGTCCGCTGGTTCGAGGCGGCCACGCCGACGGCCGCCTCGGCGGCGGAGGAGTTGGGCGTGGAGGTCGGTGCGATCGCGAACTCCCTCGTCTTCACGATCGACGGCGACCCGCTGCTCGTGATGACCTCCGGCGCGCACCGCGTCGACACGGCCTTCCTCGGCGAGCGGCTCGGCGGGCGCATCCGTCGCGCCGACCCTGAGACGGTGAAAGCGGCGACCGGTCAGACCATCGGCGGCGTCGCGCCGCTGGGCCACCCCGCCCCGCTGCGCACGGTCGTGGACGTGGCGCTCGCCGGCTACCCCGAGGTCTGGGCGGCGGCGGGGCACCCGCACACCGTCTTCCCGACCACCTTCGCCGAGCTGGTGCGCCTCACGGACGGCGACCCGGTCCCGGTCGAGCGTCCCGCCTCCTGAAACCTCGCCGACGCCACCCCCGTCGACGCCACCCCCGTCGACGTTCACGTCGTTGCGCCGAAAACGGCGGAATGACCGCGACGACGTGAACCTCGGTCAGTGGTCGGCGGCCGGGTGGGCGTTCGCGAGGTCGAGGTAGGCGGCGGCGTTGCGGTGCAGGCCGGCGCGTTCGTCGTCGGTGAGCGCGCGGCGCAGCTTGCCGGGCACGCCCGCGACGAGGGAGCCGGGCGGGACGATCGTCCCCTCGAGCACCACGGTCCCTGCCGCGATCAGGGAACCGGCCCCGATCACGGCCCCGTTGAGGACGGTCGCGTGCATCCCGATCAGGGCGCCGTCCTCGATCGTGCAGCCGTGCAGCACGGCGTTGTGACCGACGGAGACGTCCGCGCCGACCGAGAGTGGGTAGCCGGCGTCGACGTGGCAGGAGACGTTGTCCTGGATGTTGCTGCGCTCCCCGAGCACGATCTCCTCCGCCTCCGCCCGGAGCACCGCGTTGTACCAGACGCTGGAGCCGGCCAGGAGGCGCACCCGCCCGGCGAGCACCGCGCCGGCGGCGACGAACGCGTCCGGTGCGAGGGTGGGAGCGGAGCCGTCGGCGAGGGTGACGAGGGTCATCCCGTCAGTTTAACCAGCGGCCCTCATCCGATGGGGGCGGCCCGGTCCGAGCTCTCGTCGACCACGATGAAGCGCTTGCGGACGACGCGGCCGTCCGCGGACTCCGGCAGGTCGTCGAGCGCCGAGCGCACCCGGTTCAGGATGCGCGGCGGCAGTTCCAGCGGCGGCTCGTCGGGCTGATCGAGCGTGCCGGGCGGGTAGGCGACGCCCGGCTCCTGCGACATCTCGATGTGCGCCCCGCGCAGCTCCCGCACCCGTGTGGGCGCGGCGTCGCGGAACCGGATGAGCCGGTCGATGGTCGCGGCGTACTGCGCGCGGTCGCGGATGTAGAGGTGGGCGGGCAGCACGGTGTCCCCGGTGAACATGATCCCGGTCCTCCGGTCGAAGAAGACGACCGCGGACGGTTCGTGACCGGGGCCGCCGACCACGTCGATCGGCCGCTGTCCGAGGTCGAACTCGACGACCTCGTCCGGCCAGGACCGGAACCCGAAGAACGAGATGACCTGCGCGGGAGTCGTCCCGACGATGGTGGTCGCCGGGCGCCCGGCGAGCAGCGGATCGCCGGCGATGTGGTCCCGGTGGGCGTGGGTGTGCGCGACGACCAGCGGGTAGGGCCGGAGGAACACGGCGGGGGTCCGCCGGAGCCAGGTGTCCGTCAGCCGGTCGATCGTCGCACGGAGCGGGAACACCGCCTCGTCGGCGGTCGCGCCGGTGTCGAGCAGCAGTGCGCGCCGCCGCCCGAACAGCAGGAACAGGAACGGCGCCTCCCAGTGCGACGACTTCGGCTGCCGAAGCTGCACCGTGTCGGCGTCGAGCCAGGTGATCTCGGGTTCCGTCATCCGTTCCATCTTCCTCCTGTGCGGTAGCCGGGAGGTGAACGGTGGCGGCGATGGTGCGTCCAGGGACGGAGAATGTGCGCAAACTAGTTTGCAAAACACGCACCCGTATGCCATCATGAATCAACGCATCACTGCATCAACGAGGAGCAAACCGGTTTGGTCAAAGCATCCAGTTCCGAGTCGCTGAACATCCAGACGGTCGCTGCGGCCGCCGGGGTCAGCAAGACCACCGTGTCGCACGTCCTGAGCGGCAAGCGCCCCGTCTCGCCGGCCACGCGCCGCCGGGTCGAGCGCGTGATGGAGGAGCTCGGCTACCAGCCCAACTTCTTCGCGCAGGCCCTGAACTCCCGGCGCAGCAACTCGGTGGCCCTCCTGGTGCAGGACATCACCAACCCGTTCTACCCGGCGCTCGCCCGCGGCGTCCAGAGCGTGGTCGCCTCCGCGGATCAGGTCGTCATGCTCTTCGACGTCGGCGCGGGGGAGGGCTTCCTGGACGCGTTCGTCCGTGACGCCATCCAGCGCCACGTCGACGGAGTGATCATCGCCGTCAACGACGAGATCGAACCGCAGCTGCTCGCCCTGCACGACGCGGGCATCCCGGTCGTGGGCGTCGGCTCCGGGCTCAGCGAGTCCCCCCTGGACTGGGTGTCGGCCGACGACATCGCCATCGGCACGACCGCGGTCGCCCACCTCCGTTCCGTCGGGCATCGCCGGATCGCGACCATCAGCGGCCCGATCGACCACGAGCCCGGCCGGGGCCGGTACGAGGGCTACCGGCGTGCGGTGCGCGAGCACGGCCTCGACGAGTCCGAGGACCTGCGGATCGCGGCCGACTTCACCCGGGAGGGCGGATACGCGGCGATGAAGCGGCTGCTGCGCCTGGATCCCCGCCCCGAGGCGGTGGTCTGCGCGAACGATCTGATGGCGATCGGCGCTCTGGATGCCGCGCTCGAGGCCGGGCTCGCCGTGCCGGACGACATCGCGATCATGGGCGTCGACGACATCGACGCCGCCGGACTGGTCCGTCCCGCCCTCTCCACGGTGCGGGTCCCCGCCGAAGAGATCGGGCGTGCGGCCGGCGACCTCCTGCTCCAGCGGATGGAGGAGCCGTCCACCGAGCCCGCACGCCACATCCTCGTCCAGCACTCCCTCGTCCGGCGACAGTCGGCATAACGGCACCCCTGAAAGGCACCACGACGATGCATGACGTCCTCGACAAGAGAGACCTCGTCCCCGACGAGGCCGAGCAGCTCCTCCACACCGGTCACGCGGTCGAGGACCTGGTCGCCCGCGCGCGCAGTGCGGCGGACGACGCGGACTACGGGGCACTCGAAGAGATCGAGCAGCTGCTGGTCGCGGCTCCCCGCGGCCCGCACTGGGCCTACGACGACGCCGACGGCGACGCCGTCCTGACTCCGCTGATCGACGCACTCCCCGCACGACCGGTCTCGGCGGACCTCGCTGAGCGCACCCACGGCGCCTGGCTCGGCCGCTGCGTGGGCAACACGCTGGGCAAGCCGGTCGAAGGCCTGACCCGTGCCGAGGTCCGCCGCTATCTGGAGGCCGTCGGCCAGTGGCCGCAGACCGGGTACCTCCCGCTCCTCGACGAGCTCCCCGAGGGTGTGAGCCACCTGCACGAGTCGGCGCCGTTCGCTGCCGCCGGGCGCTTCGAGGACGTTCCGCGCGATGACGACATCGACTGGACGATCCTCGGGCTCTGGCTGCTGGAGCAGCACGGCCGCGCGCTGACGATCGACGACATCGCGGCGGCCTGGCTCGACCGGTTGCCGTTCACGCAGACCTTCACGGCCGAACGCGCCGCGTATCGCAACCTCGTCCGGGGCATCCCCGCCGAGCGCGCCGCCCTGGTCGGCAACCCCTACCGGGAGTGGATCGGCGCGCTCATCCGTGCGGACATCTTCGGCTACGCCTTCCCGGGGCGCCCGGCGGAGGCGGCACGGCTGGCTCTGCGCGACGCGCGGCTGAGCCACGTGGGCAACGGGGTGTTCGGAGAGCTGTGGGCTGCCGCGCTGGTCTCGGCGTCGTTCACGACGGAGACGGCGGCCGACGCGCTCGAGACCGCGCTCGCCGTGGTTCCGGCCCGGTCTCGCCTGCATGCGGCGCTGGCGGGTGTGCTCCACCTGTCGGCGTCCGGCGCCTCCGCCTTCGAGGCCCTCGACTGGGTGGACGACGAGCTCGGGCACTACAACTGGGTGCACACGATCAACAACGCGGCGATCCTCTCGGTGGGCCTCCTCTGGGGCACCGACTTCACGACGACGCTCGCCCTGACGATCGCGGGCGGCCGCGACACCGACTCCTCCGCGGCGACCGCGGGCAGTGTGTACGGCGCCCTCCACGGGGCCGGTGCGATCCCGCAGCGGTTGGTCGGTACGACCCACGTCCGCGTGCGCAGCGCGGTCCGCGACTTCGACCGCGTCGCGATCGCCGAGCTGGCGGAGCGCACGACCACCCTGCAGGAGGCTCTGCGATGAGCGCGCTGCCCGTCATCATCGACACCGACCCCGGCCTGGGCGAGCCGGGAAGCGACATCGACGATGGTCTCGCCATCGCGCTGGCCCTGCGCTCTCCGGAGCTGGAGGTGCTCGGGCTCACCGTCGTGAACGGCAACGTCGACCTCGCCACCGGCGTCACGGTGGCCCGCGATCTCGTGGAGCGGCTCGGCCAGCCGGATCTGCCCGTGCTCGCGGGCGCCGACGTGCCGCTGGTGCGGCCGATGGGGCCGGTGCGTGCCCTGTTCGACGCCGTCCTCGGTGCTGAGCAGGTCGAGAGCCCCACCCGCCGGGACGCGGCGACGACCGAGCACGCGGCCGACTTCCTCGTCCGCACGGCGGCCGCCCGGCCCGGCGAGGTGACGGTCATCGCGATCGGACCGATGACGAACCTGGCCCTGGCGATCCAGCGCGACCCGTCGTTCGCCGCCAACGTCGGCGAGCTCGTGCTCATGGCCGGCAGCGCGACCGGGTACGCCCAGAACGTCACCGTGGTCGGCGACTTCAACGCCTACGTCGACCCGGAGGCGCTCGACATCGTCCTCCGCAGCGGAGCGCGCATCCGGATGGTCGGGCTCGATCAGACCTCCCGCGTGATGCTCACCCGCGCGGACGCAGCAGACCTGCGTGCCACCGGCAGCGGGTTCGGCGACTGGGTCGCCGACTGCACCGACGCGTGGATCGACTTCCTCGGCCGGGCCTTCCCGCTCCGGCCCGAGCACCGGGACGCCTGCTTCCTCCACGACCCGCTCGTGATCGCCGCCGTCACCCACCCGCAACTGCTCACCTGGGCGGATGCGGACGTGCGGACCGAGCTCGTGAGCGAGCTCGCCCGCGGACTCGTGGTCGCCGACCGCGGGCTCGCCCTCCAGCCACCTGCAGGAAGCAACGCCTCCGTCGCCATCGATACCGATGTCGACGCGTTCCGGCGGCTCTTCCTCTCGCGCATCAGCGCGGAACCCTCGCCCGCCCCGGGCAACTGACACAGCAACGAAGGAGTACCCGAGAATGCCGAATCACAAGGATGTGACGCGTTGGATCGCCGTCGCGGCGACCGCGGCGATCACCGTCGCCGGACTCGCCGCCTGCAGCGGCTCCACCGCCTCCGGGAGCATCGACGGCGTCGCGCCGGCCAGCCTGACCGAGCCGACGGAGCCGATCACCATCACCTACGCGGGCGCCGCCTACGACGCCAAGCAGATCCAGCCCGTGCTGGATGCGTTCCACAAGGAGCACCCGAAGATCACGGTCAAGTACGAGGCCGTGCCGTTCGACGACTTCAACAGCGTGCTCGCCGCACGCCTGACCTCGTCGGCTGACTCGATCGACGTCTTCGACGTCGACATGCCGCGTACCTCGGCCTACGCGGCGCGCGGCTGGCTGAGCGACCTGACGAAGACGTTCCCGACCCTGTCGAAGGAGGTCGACCCGGGCAGTCTGAAGGCGGCGACCGTGGACGGCAAGCTCGTGACGATGCCCTACCAGACCTCGACGAACATCATGTACTACAACAAGACGCTGCTGGCGGCTGCAGGCATCACCCCGCCGAGCGCGGCGGCCGCGGACCGGGAGACCTGGGAGCAGGTGACCGCGGACGCCACCACGGCGAAGACGGCCGGCGCGCAGTACGGGCTCGTGTTCGACCAGATCGACCGCTACTACCAGCTGCAGCCGCTCGCCGAGAGCGCAGGCGGAGGAGCCGGAGGGAAGGGCGCAGGCAACCTGACCCCCGACGTCACGAACGCCGGATGGACCAAGGCCTTCACGTGGTATGGCAGCCTCTTCGCCGACGGCCTCTCGCCGCGCGGCGTCGCGGTGGCGGACACGCCCAACCTGTTCGCCGCGGGCAAGGTCGCCTACTATGTGGGCGGCCCGTGGTGGGGCACCCAATTCGTCGCCGAGAAGGGCCTCGACTTCGGCGTGGCCCCCTTCCCGGCGTTCGAGGGCGGCACGGCTTCCACCCCGACCGGTGGATGGTCGCTCGGCCTGAACCCGAAGGCGACCGCCGCGAAGGCGAACGCCGGAGCGCTCTTCATGAAGTTCATGGGCATCGACGACGGGGGCTACGCCCAATACCTGTCGGCACTCGCGGTGCCCCCGTCGAACCTGAAGGGCTCCGCCGCCTTCTACGGCTCCCCGACGTTCCAGGACCCGCGTTTCGCGGGCGTCGTCGACCTCATGAAGTCCGAGCTCGCCCACACGGCGACGCTGCGTCTCCAGACCGTGGGATACGTCGAGTTCGAGGACACCTTGACGAAGACCTTCGACGACATCATCAACGGCACCCCCGCCGAGAAGGCGCTGACGTCGGCCTCGAGTCAGCTCGACGACGCCTGGGCCAAGTACCGCAAGTAGTCCCGCCGCACGCGGCGCAGTCGCCCGGTGCCGGATCCTCCGGCACCGGGCCCCGGGAGAGAGACACATGACTTCGGCAACACACCTCGACAGGGCGCAGCCGGCCTCGCCGCCGCGTGCGCCCCAGCACCGGCCCCCGCGGGAACGCGGGCGCCGCAGGCGCCGCGATCTCATCGCCGCGGCGGCCTTCCTGGCCCCGACGCTGGTGCTCATCGCGCTGCTGCGGATCTGGCCCACCATCACCGCGGTGATCGATTCGACCAGGTCGGGCCTGCCGGGGAGCCTCGCCGCACCCGAGTTCGTGGGCTTCGACGTCTTCGCGAAGATGTTCGCCAGCCCGGCGTTCTGGAACAGCGTCACCCAGACGCTGGTCTTCAACGTCATCGTCAACCCGCTGCAGATCTTCGTCGCCCTGCTGCTGGCCGTGCTGCTCACTCGGGCGATCCCGGCCCGCGGTCTCTGGCGGACCCTCATCTTCCTCCCGGCGGCCGTCCCCCTGGCCGGATCCACCATCGTGTGGGGGATCGCGCTGCGGCCCGACGGACCCGTGAACGGGTTCCTCGCGCTCCTCGGCATTCCCGCCCAGCCCTGGTTCACCAGTCCCGACCAGGTGATCCTGTCGATCGTCCTGCTCGCCAGCTGGATCGGCATCGGCTACTGGATGATGTTCCTCATCGCCGGCCTCAACGACATCCCGCCGGTGTACTACGAGGCGGCGCGGATCGACGGCGCGGGAGCCCTCCGGACCTTCTTCTCGGTGACGCTCCCGATGCTGCGCCGGCCGTTGCTGTTCGTGCTCGTCGCCGACACAGTCTCCAACTTCGTCCTGTTCGCCCCCGTGCAGATCCTCACCAGGGGCGGGCCGGAGAGCCGCAGCGACTTCCTGATGTACGACATCTTCCACCGCAGCTTCGAGCTCAGCGACCCCTACCAGGCGTCGGCCCAACTCGTGGTGCTGCTGATCCTGATGATCGCGATCGTCGGAGTGCAGTTCCGACTCCTCGGGTCCGGGGAGGCCGACGAATGAACGCGCGCATGCGCCTGCTCCCGCGCGTCGTCCTCGCCGTCGTCGCCATCGGGATATCCCTCGCCTTCCTCGTGCCGGTGCTCTGGCTCGTCGCGAGCACCTTCCGGAGCGCGACCGAGACGTTCGCCGCCAGCTCGCCCCTCAGCTGGCAGGTCCTCTGGCCGCAGGACTGGACGCTCGACAACCTCGTCTCAGCGGTCGACAGCGGGTTCCTCACCGCTCTGGGCAACAGCCTCATCGTGGCGGGGGTCACCGTCGTCGTCGGCCTCGTCGTCAGTTCGGCGGCGGCGTTCGCGCTCGCCGTGATCCCCTTCCGGGGCCGCGGCGCGGTCTTCACGATCGTGGTCCTGAGTTTCCTGATCCCGTTCGAGGCGATCGCGATCCCGCTCTCCCGCACGTTGAGCGACTGGGGGCTGGCGAACACGCTGGTCGCCCTGATCCTGCCCGGCCTGGGCAACGGTCTGGCCGTGTTCACCCTGCGCCAGTTCTTCCTCGGCATCCCGCCGTCGCTCTCGGAGGCCGCGCACCTCGACGGGGCGAACTGGTTCCGGATCTACTGGTCGATCTACCTGCCGCTGACCCGGCCGGCGCTGATCGGCGCCGGACTGATCCTCTTCCTGTTCCAGTGGCAGGCCTACCTGTGGCCGATCCTGATCACCTCATCCGACGCGATGGATCTGGCGCCGGTCGCCATCGCCAAGTCGTTCGGTGCGTTCTCGACCGACTACGGCCGGGTCTTCGCCGAGACCGCCATCCTCGCCGTGATCCCCGCGATCATCCTGCTGGCGCTGCAGCGGTTCTTCGTCACCTCCGTCGCGAGCACCGGGAGCAAGGAATGAGCGGCACCGTCGCCGTCGTCGGGTCGGTCAACCTCGATATCGTGATCTCGGTGGACCGGAGGCCCGGCGCCGGCGAGACGGTGACGGGCTCCGGTGTCCAGGAGGTGCTGGGCGGCAAGGGCGCGAACCAGGCCGTCGCGGCCGCGCGCGTGGTCCCCACCATCCTGGTCGCCGCGGTCGGCGGCGACGGCGCCGGACGCGCGGCGCGGGCGCAGCTCGCGGACGCGGCCGTCGGCACGGCGGCACTGCGTTCGTCCCCGCTGCCCACCGGTCGCGCGTACATCGTCCTCAGCGCGGACGCCGAGAACAGCATCGTCGTCGTCCCGATGGCGAACTCCGACCTCACGGCCGGCCACGTCGTGGAGTCCCTCGAGCAGACGGGGCCCTCGACGGTCCTCGCCCAGCTGGAGGTCCCTCCCGGCGCGGTCGCGGCGGCGGCGGCATGGTGCGAGCGATCGGGGGCACGGTTCATCCTGAACCCGAGCCCGATCACGCAGGTGGACGAGAGCATCATCGCCGCCGCCGACCCGCTCATCGTCAACCGGCACGAGGCCGCCCAGCTCTGCGGGCTCGGCGGCGGCCACGACCAGCCGCTCGAGGCGCTCGCGTCGGCACTCGTCGGGCTCAGCCGATCGGTCGTGATCACCGACGGCCCCCGTGGCGCGGTCACGGCGGACGGCCGGGTCACCGATGCGGTGGCGGCCCCCGTCGTGACGGCCGTCGACACCACCGGCGCCGGAGACGCCTTCGCCGGCACCCTGGCCGCCCGTCTCGCCGCCGGCGACACCCTTCCGGAGGCCGCCCGCCGCGCTGTCGCGGAGGCCTCCCGACTCGTCCGTCTGCCGCGCTCGGAGCGGTGACGGCACGTCCCCGCGGGGACGAACCAGCGACACCCGTGCACCACCCCTCACCGAAGGAGCACCGATGAAGTCGATCCGTCGCGGCCTCGCCCTGGCCGCCGTCACCGCCCTCGCGCTGGGAGCGCTCACGCTCGCATCGCCCGCCGTCGCCGACCCCCTCTCCCCGGCGACGGGAGCGCGCCCCTCCACCTCCGGAACACCCGTCCCGGGTACGGGCGGGGCGGTCTACTACGTCGACGCGGCGGCGGGCTCCGACACCAATGCCGGCACCTCGCCGACGGCGGCGTGGAAGACCCTCGCGCGCGTCACCGCGCAGACCTTCGGGCCCGGCGACGTCGTCGCGTTCGAGCGCGGCGAGACCTTCACCGGCTCGGCGACGATCAGTGGAGGCGGAACGGCCTCGCTCCCGGTCACGGTCACCGCGTACGGGACGGGCGCCCAGCCGGTCCTCACCAATCCGGGCGGCCTCACCATGCTGAAGGTGGACGCGCCCTCCGTCGTCGTCGCGGATCTCGCCTTCACCACCGGGGTCGTCTTCGACAACGCCGACGGGCTCGGCATCGTCGGCCCGAAGTACGAGAACAGCGGCGCCGTCGCGATCACGGGCAACGGCACAGGGGCGCTCGTCCGGGACAGCACGTTCACCGACGTGGGCGTGGGCGTCAAGGTCTACGGTGCCGGCTCGAAGGTGCTGCACAACACCTTCCAGCACCTCCGGATCGCCTTCCGCGGCATGGACTCAGGCCACGAGACCTCCTACGGAGCGATCGGGGTCTCGATCGACAACAGCCAGGTCGAGGTGGCGTACAACGACTTCATCGACTGCCGGTCGACCGACAGTCCGTATGGAGCGGACGGCGGCGCGATCGAGATCGAGGGCTTCCTGCACACCAAGGACGACATCGCCATCCACCACAACTACTCGCGCGGCTCCCAGGGCTTCCTGGAGGTCACCGAGACGACGACGTCCAAGGTCAGCATCACCGAGAACGTCAGCGACGACTACCAGCAGTTCATCGCCTGGGACACCACGACGACCCCGAGCGGATACCTGGCCCAGAACAACACGGTCATCCGCTCCTCCGACACCTCGAAGCTGTTCGACCAGTACTACTACCGGGTCACCGGACCGACGCCGAGTGCGGCCTGGATCACGATCAGGAACAACATCTTCCAGACCGCGGGTCCGTTCAGCTTCTACGACTTCCCGCACGACCACAACCTGTTCGCGCCCTCGGTCTCCCTGCCATACGCGCTCGGCGCGGGTGATCTGATCGCCACGCCCGCCTACGCGAACGCCGCGGGCCGGGACTACCGGCCGACCCAGCTCAGCCCGGCCGTCGACAACGGAGCGGCGACCGGCGTGGGGACCGACCTCGCGGGCAACCCGCTCGGCGTCGGCCTCGGGACGGACATCGGCGCCTTCGAGCTCCAGAGCTCGCCCTCCTCGACCGGGTCGACCCTGGTGAGCGACGGCGGATTCGAGTCCCAGACCGCGATCACGGCGACCTCCACCCCGTGGTGGAGTGACGGAGCCCTGACCTACGGGGTGGACATCAACGCGGGCAAGGCGCACAGCGGGCAGGACGACGGCTGGATCGCGACGTCCGGCACCGGCTGGGGTGCACTCCGGCAGACCGTCGCGGTGACCCCGAACACGAACTACCGCTTCTCGGTGTGGGTGCGGACATCCGCCGTCGTGAACAACGCCTGGCTCGGCGCCAAGACCACGGGCGGGGCCGTGCTGGGGGAGGTGCGGCACGGTCAGGCGGGTGCGTACACGCGCTATGTCGTGACGTTCAACAGCGGCGCCAACTCCACGGCCGTGCTCCACGTCGGGCTCTGGGGTGCGGGTACGGGGACCTGGGAGCAGGTCGACGACGCCTGGCTGCAGCAGCTCTGAGGCGCCGGGCGGCACCGCGCCCGACAGCAGGAACGGCCGGGAGGACGATCGTCCTCCCGGCCGTTCCGTCGTCGATCAGCTCTCCCGGCGTGTGCCTTCGGAGGGGATCACCGTGAACAGGGTCGGCTGGCCGAAGCCGTGCTCGGCGAAGGCGCCGTCCAGAGCGACGAGCACGCGGCTGACCGCGTGCGACGGCACGAGGGCGATCGCCGAGCCGCCGAAGCCGCCGCCGGTCATGCGGGCGCCGAGGGCGCCGTTGGCCTGCGCCGTCTCGACGGCGAGGTCGAGCTCGGGCACCGAGATCTCGAAGTCGTCGCGCATGGAGGCGTGGGAGGCGTCGAGCAGCTCGCCGATCGCGGTCGGGCCCTGCTCCCGCAGGGTGCGCACGGTGTCGAGGACGCGCTGGTCCTCGGTGACGACGTGACGCACGCGACGGAACGTCACGTCGTCGAGGAGCTCGCGGGCGCGGTCCAGGTCGGCGACCGAGACGTCGCGCAGCGAGGCCACCCCGAGGGCGGCGGCACCGGCTTCGCACGAGGCGCGCCGTTCGGCGTAGCCGCCGGTGGCGTGCGCGTGCTCCACACCCGTGTCGATCACCACGATCTCGAGCTCGGCCTCGGCCAGGCCGAGCGGCACGATCTCCGACTGCAGGGTGCGGCAGTCCAGGAAGACGGCGGCGTCGGGCTCGCCGAGCAACGACGCGGACTGATCCATGATCCCCGTGGGGGCGCCGACGGCCACGTTCTCGGCGCGCTGGCCCACCCGGGCGAGCGTCTGCCGGTCGAGACCGAGCCGCCAGACGTCGTTCAGGGCGAGCGCGACAGCGCCTTCGATGGCGGCCGAGGAGGAGAGCCCGGCGCCGACCGGGACGTTCGAGTCGATCAGCACGTCGAAGCCGGGGACGGCGGCCAGGTCGGCCCCGAACTCGCCGAGCGCCCAGGCGACGCCGAGCGGGTAGGCCGACCACCCCGAGAGCGCGTCCGGCCCGATGGCGTCGAGGTCGATCTCCACCAGCTCGTCGGCGAAGGTGCTTCCCACGCGCACGGTGCGGTCGTCGCGCAGGCCGAGCGCGGCGACGGTGCGGCGGTTGATCGCGAACGGGAGCACGAAGCCCTCGTTGTAGTCGGTGTGCTCGCCGATGAGGTTCACGCGGCCGGGGGACGACCACACGCCGTCGGGCTGGCGGCCGAACACCTCGGCGAAGTCGTCGCGGACGCCGGAGCGCAGATCGGTCATCGGTCGGCCTTTCGGTCGGTGGTGGAGTCGGGAGTGACGGTGACGAGGCCGGAGACACCGGTGGGCAGCTCGCCGACCGGGTTCTCCCGGTCCGCCCGGGCGACGGCGTCGCGGAGGGCCTCTGCGGCCTTCTCCGGCGGGACGTCGCCGATCCAGGCGCCCATCGCGGCTTCGGAGCCGGCCAGGAACTTCAGCTTATCCGCGGCACGACGGGGGGATGTGATCTGGAGCATGAGGCGGATCTCGTCCCGGCGTATGTCGACCGGTGCCTGGTGCCAGGCCGCGATGTACGGCGTGGGGGAGTCGTAGAGGGCGTCGACGCCGCGCAGCACGCGCAGGTAGAGCGTGGCCAGCTCGTCGCGTTCGGCGTCGTTCGCCTCGGCGAAGTCCGCGACGTGCCGGTGCGGGAGCACGTGGATCTCGATCGGCCAGCGGGCCGCGAACGGCACGAACGCCGTCCAGTGCTCGCCGGCCAGCACGACCCGTTCGGAGGCGCGTTCGCGTTCCAGGATGTCGGCGAAAAGCGTCGGCCCGTACGCGTCGAGCGAGCGGATCAGGGCGCTGGTGCGCGGGGTGATGTACGGGTAGGAGTAGATCTGGCCGTGCGGGTGGTGCAGGGTGACGCCGATGGCCTCGCCGCGGTTCTCGAACGGGAACACCTGGCGGACGCCGGGAAGGGCCGAGAGCGCCGTGGTGCGATCGGCCCACGCCTCGATGACCGTGCGGGCGCGCGACGGCGTCAGACTGCCGAAGGAGCCCGAGGTGGCCGGGCTGAAGCACACGACCTCGCAGCGACCGATGGACGTGCGGGTGCGGCCGAGGCCGACCTCGGCCAGGTCGGCCAGGCCGAGCGGTGCGTTCGCGTCGTCGAGCAGCGGACCGAACGACGGCGACTTGTTCTCGAACACGGCCACGTCGTACACGCTGGGGATCTCGGAAGGATTGCTGGGCGTCGCCGGAGCGAGCGGGTCGAGCTCGGCGGGCGGAAGCATCACACGGTTCTGACGGGCGGCGGCGATCGACACCCACTCCCCGGTCAACGGGTCCTGGCGCATGGTCGCCGTGGCCGGGCGCGGCGCGGGCTCGCGCAGGTCGGGCGCCCGCTCGGGGTCGAGCGTCGAGTCCGCGTCGTCGTAGTAGATCAGGTCGCGGCCGTCGGCGAGGACGTGCGGACGCTTGGTGATGGAAGCCATGCCAGCCTTTCGTTTGCGAAAGCAAATCTACTCATCTGCTTTCGTATTGACAAGCAAACGCAACCAGAACACGATGGGGCGTATGAGCGAACCGCTGCCCGCCGCCCTCCGCCGCGAACGGATGCTCGAACGCATCGGCCGCGCCGGCTTCGTACGGGTCAGCGAGCTGAGCGAGGAGTTCCAGGTCTCCGACGTGACCGTGCGCAGCGACCTCGACGCCCTCGACGAGCAGCAGAGCATCCGCCGCGTCCACGGCGGCGCCGTGCTGCGCGGTGCTGGGATGCGCGAGGCGAGCTTCGAGGAGGCCCTGGAGTCGTCCGCGGACGAGAAGCGCGCGATCGGCCTCGCTGCCGCCGCACTGGTCGCCCCCGGCAGCAGCGTCCTGCTCGACGTCGGCACCACGACCGCAGCGATCGCCCGTGCACTCGCCGACCGGGAGGATCTGACCGGGGTGACGGTGATCACCAATGGGCTCACCATCGCGCTGGAGCTGGAGCGCGCCATCCCACGGTTCCAGGTGGTCGTGACCGGCGGGACCCTGCGGCCGCTGCAGCATTCCCTGGTGGAGCCTCTCGCCTCCAGCCTGCTCGAGCGCGTGCACGCCGATCTCGCCTTCATCGGCTGCACGGGCGTGCACCCCGTCGGCGGCGTCACCAACGTGAACCTGCCCGAAGCCGACCTGAAGCGCGCCATGGTGACGACGGCGGAGCGTGCCGTGGTCGTCGCGGACGGCTCCAAGCTCGGCCGCACCCACCTCGGCCGGATCGCCGGCGTCGAGGAGGTCTCCGCCCTCATCACGGGTGCCTCCGCCTCCGCCGACGCCCTGATCGCGCTGCGCGAAACCGGGCTGCCGGTGACGGTCGCCGGGGCCTAGGCTGAGGCCATGCGAGCTCCCACCGGCGACCAGTACGACCTCGAGTTCGGGGATCTCAGTGCCACCATCACGCAGGTGGCGGCGGGCATCCGCACCCTGCGGTACGCGGGGGTCGACCTCACCGAGCCGTTCCCCGAGAGCGCGACCCCGCCGTCCGCCGATGGCATCGTGCTCGTCCCGTGGCCGAACCGGGTCAAGGACGGGCGCTGGGAGCTCGACGGCGCGGTGCAGCAGCTGGCGCTCACCGAGCCGCCTCTCGGCAACGCCAGCCACGGGCTTCTGCGCTTCGCGCCGTACACGCTCGTCGCGCGCACCGATTCGTCCGTCACGCAGGCCGCGACCATCTATCCGCAGGCCGGCTACCCGTTCCTGCTCGACACCACCGTCGAGCACGAGCTCGACACCGAAGGGCTCACGGTCACGCACACGATCGTCAACCGGGGCGAGCTCCGCGCGCCCGTCGCGATCGGCACCCATCCCTACCTGCGGATCGGCGACGTGCCGGCGGATGAGCTCACCCTGACCGTGGCCGCGCGCACCCGCTTCGAGACGGACGACCGGCTCAATGTGACCGGGGAGGTGCCGGTGGCCGGCACCCGCTTCGACTTCTCGGAGGGCGTGCGGGTGGGCGGGCTGGAGGTCAACGACGGCTTCGGCGGTCTGACGGACCGGCCCGAGCACGTGCTCGCCGCGGACGATGGGCGCCGGGTCGTGCTGTGGAGCGACCCCGCCTTCGCCTACGTGCAGGTCTTCACGCATCGCGCGTTCGCCACGAAGGAGCCGGGGGAGGTCGCCCTCGCCGTCGAGCCGATGACCGCGCCGGCGAACGCCCTCAACTCCGGTCAGGGCCTCCGCTGGCTCGAGCCGGGGGAGGAGTGGACCGTGAGCTGGGGCATCCGGCCGGAGGGCTTCGCCGGGTCGTCCTACCTGGCCAGCTGGGGGTAGAGGACGCGCACGTCCTCGTGGAGCTTCGACTTCACGTGGCGTGCCACGTCGCCCACGATCGCCTCGGCGTCGCCGGCCGCGACGGCGTCCAGTGCTTCGGCGACGACCTGCGCGGGCGGGACTTTGACGCCCTCGGCGCCGGCCGCCATCTCGGTGTCGACGTAGCCGACGTGCACACCGACCACCTGGATGCCCTGCGGCGCCAGCTCGACCCGGGCCGAGTTGCTCGCCGACCAGAGGGCTGCCTTGGTCGCGCTGTACGAGCCGAGGGCGAGCCAGCTGAGCGCCGAGTGCATGTTGACGATCGCGCCGCCGCCGTTGCGGGCGATGGCCGGTGCGAAGGCGCGGGTGATCAGCACCGGGCCCCAGAAGTTGGTGTCGAACTCGCGGTGGATCTCGGCCGGATCGCCCGACACGAGCGACTGGTTCACGGCGATGCCGGCGTTGTTGACGAGCACGGTGACGTCGGACGCCGCCTCGGCGGCGCGCCGGATGCTCTCGGCGTCCGTCACGTCGAGGGCGAGCGGTACGACACGCGGGTCGTCGACCGTGACGGTCTCGGGGCGGCGCGCGGCGGCGTAGACCTTCGCGACGCCGCGTTCGAGCAGCCCGGCCACGAACGCGGCGCCCAGCCCGCGGTTCGCTCCGGTGACGAGGGCGGTGCGCCCGGTGAGGTCGGTCATGGTTCCTCCAGAAGTAAACAGATCGGTTTACTCGAAATGTACACAGATCGGTTTACTTTGTCCACTCTCGCCCCTAGAATCGACGCATGACCACCGCCCCCGCCGAACCCCGGCCCAAGCCACGCGAGCGGGTGCTCGCCGCGGCCGCCCGGCTGTTCATCGGCGAGGGGGTGAACGCCGTCGGCGTGGACCGCATCGCCCAGGAGGCGGCGGTGTCCAAGCGATCCATCTACCAGCACTTCGACGGCAAGGATGCGATCGTGGCCGAGATGCTGCGCGAGTACGGGCCGCGCGTGGTCTCCGGGTACTTCACCGTGGACGACGAGCGCACGCCGCGCGAGCGGGTGCTGCACGTCTATGACGCACTGCACGAGGCGGCGCAGGCGGGCGACTTCTTCGGCTGCCCGTTCGTCAACGTCGCGACCGAGCTCCGCGACCGGGAGCATCCCGCCAGCCGGGTCGCTCAGCACTTCAAGAGCGAGCTGACCGGATACTTCGAGCGGCAGGCCGTCGCCGCAGGGACGGCGGATCCCCACGTGCTCGCGGTGCAGCTGACCCTGCTCTTCGACGGGGCGTCGGCCAGCGCCGCGATGTGCGGGGGGACGCCGGCCGCGGCGCGGCTCGCCGCCGAGCAGCTGTTCGACACGGCCGTAGCGGCCGGCCCCGGTATCAGCTCCGGGTGCTGATCGCCCGCCAGCTGCCGGCGCGGTCGTCGGCGATGAGCCGGCGGAGGAAGGCGCAGACGTTCCCATCGAGCACGAAGCACGGCTGGACGGTCCGTTCGAGGTGGGCGTCGACGCGCGGATCCCGTGCTCCCCTGGGCACCGGCTACGGCGCGACCGACAGGAAGATGAACGCCGCGAACAGGATGAGGTGGATGCCGCCCTGCATCCGCACAGCCCGGCCCGGCATGAGCGTGAGGATGCTGACCGCGACCGTGAGGGCCAGCAGCACGATCTGGCTCGCGCCCAGTCCGAGGTGGAGGGCGCCGGGCAGCCAGATCGACGCGACCGCGATCACCGGGATGGTGAGGCCGATGCTCGCGATGGCCGAGCCGAGGGCCAGGTTGAGGCTGGTCTGCATCCGGTTGAGCTTCGCCGCCTTGGCGGCCGCGATACCCTCGGGGAGCAGGACCAGCAGCGCGATGATCACACCGACGAACGACTGCGGCAGTCCGGCCCCGGTGACTGCGCGCTCGATCGGCGTCGACTCGAGCTTGGCCAGCCCGACGACCGCCACCAGCGCGACGAGCAGCAGGCCGAGACTGATCAGCGCCGTGCGGGTGGACGGGCGCTCGGCGTGTGTGTCCTCATCGTCGCCGTTGCCGTTGCCCTCCGACGGCTTGAGCGCGACGGGCAGGAAGAAGTCGCGGTGGGCGAACGTCTGGGTGAAGACGAACATCGCGTACAGCGAGATGGAGGCGAGGGCCGCGAACACCAGCTGGCTCGGCGAGAACTGCGGACCCGGTGTCTCGGTGAACGTCGGCACCACCATCGTCAGTGTCGCCATCGCGGTCACGGTCGCGAGGGCGGCGCTGCTGCCCTTGGCGTTGAACGAGGTCATCGACCCGCGGCCCGAGCTGAGGAGGAGCGACAGGCCCACGATGCCGTTCATCGTGATCATCACGGCCGAGAACACCGTGTCCCGTGCCAGCGTCTCGGAATCCTTGCCCGACGTCATCAGCGTGACGATCAGGGCGACCTCGATCACCGTGACCGCGACGGCGAGCACCAAGGAGCCGAACGGCTCACCGACCCGGTGCGCAACGACCTCCGCGTGCTGCACGGCGGCGAGCACGGTTCCACCGAGCACGAGAGCGATCAGCACGACCGCCCACGGCTGGAGTTCGACCGTCCAGAACGCGGCGAGCAGGACGATGCCGATGATCGGGACGACGACCGCCCAGGAGCGGGTGAGCCAGGATGCGATCGCTTTCATGGGTCCATCCTGCCAGCCGGGTTCTCCGCACCGCACAGTGTTTTCGGATCGGAGTCCCCGTGGTTCCGGATCGGCGACACCGTGCTCCCCGGTCGACGTCACCGTGCTCCGTCGTCGGCGGCACCGTGCTTTCCGGTCCGCGGCACCGTGCTCGCCGATCGGCAGGAACCTCGGCGCGCTGCCGCGACGACGCCCGGCAGGCTGATGGGATGGGGGCATGGCCCGTTCACGGAACCTCTCCTCCGCCCGGCCGCGTCGCGTCGGCGCCGCCGCCTCCCGCTTCGCCGCCGCCGCGCTCGCCGCCGGTGCCGTGGTCCTCGCCATCTCGGGATGCACGCCGTCGGCGTCGCCGAGCGCATCGCCGTCGGCCTCGACCTCGTCGCCCTCGGGGAGCGCCGCGCCACGGCCCACCGGTACGAGCACCTCCGCTCCGATCGACGGCCAGTGCGACACGGGCTCCCTCACCGGCAGCATCCAGCCGGGCGAAGGCGGCGCCGCGGGCAGCACGGAGGTCACCCTCGTGCTGACCAACGGCGGGTCGAGCGCCTGTGCTCTGCAGGGCTGGCCAGGGGTCTCCTTCGTCGGAGACGGCAACGGCACCCAGCTGGGAGCACCGGCCGATCTCGACCGCAGTGCTCCGCACCCCACCGTGACGCTGCAGCCGGGCGGAACCGCCCAGGCGCCGCTGAAGATCGTGCAGGCGCTCAACTACTCGAAGGCGGACTGCAATCCACAGCAGGCGGACGGCTTCCGTGTCTACCCGCCCGGCTCGACCGCGTCGCTCTTCGTGAAGGACGCCGATGCGACCGCCTGCCAGTCGGCCTCCATCTCCCTGTTGACCGTTGGCGCGCTCGTCCCGGGCGCCTGACCCGCTCCATTACGCTGGGACGCGTGCCTTCCGCCCGAGCCGCGCGCCCGTCCGGCGCCCCCGCCTGGGTGCTCCGCCTCGTCGTCGTCACCGCCCTCGTCGGCATCGGCGGCGGGATCGGCGGCGCCCTCGTCTATCTCGCCCTGCACGCGATCCAGCATCTGGCGTTCGGATACTCGGAGGGCTCGTTCCTCCAGGGTCTGCTGGAGGCCCCGCCGGTCAGCAGGGTCGTCGCGCTGATCGTCGCCGGCGTCATCGGCGGCGTCGGCTGGTGGCTGCTCCGCCGGTGGGGGAGGCGACGGCCGGAGCACGCCGTCGTCTCGGTCGAGGCCTCCGTCGGCGGTCGCCGCATGCCCGTC
The DNA here is from genome assembly GCF_000633535.1 of Leifsonia aquatica H1aii. GTDB lineage: Bacteria > Actinomycetota > Actinomycetes > Actinomycetales > Microbacteriaceae > Leifsonia > Leifsonia aquatica_A. Next base: position 330,488 of record NZ_AYMR01000007.1, read on the forward strand.
GTCGTGACGCTGGTGAACGCCGGGCTGCAGATCGTGATCGTCGGCCTCGGGGCGTCGATCGGTCGTGAGGTGGCGCCCCGGGAGGTCGCTGCGCTCTGGGCGGGCTGGCTCTCGGAACGCGCCGGAGTGACCGCGCGCGAACGGCGCATCCTGGTCGCCTGCGGCGCGGGCGCCGGCCTCGCCGCCGTCTACAACGTCCCGCTCGGCGGGGCCGTCTTCGCCGTCGAGATCCTGCTCGCCGAGGTCAGCTTCGCCACCGTGCTCCCGGCCCTCGCGACGTCGGCCATCGCGGCGTTGGTGGCGCGCATCGTCGTCCCGGCCAATCCCCTGTACGTGGTCGAGCAGGTGCCGCTCACGCCGACGATCGTGATCTGGTCGGTGCTGGCCGGCCCGGTCCTCGGGCTCGCGGCCGTCGGTTTCGTGAAGCTCGCGGCGTTCGCCCAGCGGCACCGACCGAGATCCTGGGGCATCCTCATCGTCATGCCGCTGGTGTTCGCGGCCGTCGGGGTGGTCTCGCTGTGGCTTCCGGCGATCCTGGGCAACGGCCGTTCGCTCGGCCAGCTGGCATTCACGGCGACCATCCCGGTGCTGCTGGTCCTGGCCATCACCCTCGTGAAGACGGTGTCGACCGTCGGCACCATCGGCGCCGGAGCCGCAGGCGGGACGCTGACGCCGTCGCTGGCCATCGGCGCCGGGCTCGGGCTCACGATCGGCGCGGCGTGGGATCTGCTCTGGCCCGGTGCTCCGCTCGCCGGGTTCGCGCTGATCGGCGCGGCAGCCTTCCTGGCCGTCACCATGCGAGCGCCCCTGACGGCCCTCGTGCTCGTCCTGGAGTTCACGAACCAAGGGCTCCAGTTGCTCGCGCCGATCATGCTCTGCATCGCGGGCGCGGTCGCGGTCGGCTACCTGATGGAGCGCGGGCGCGTCACCGGTGTCGCGTAGGCGGGCCAGGACGGACGGCCCACGCACCGCAGGGTGTGTGGGCCATCCGCCGTCGGGGTGCCGCTAGGCGACAGGTGGTGTCCGCTCGCCGGCCGCGCGGACACGGCGACGGAGCAGCGCGACGGCCCCGGCCGTCAGCCCGCCGAGGAGCAGGATGCCCGCGCCGGCGAGCGGGAAGGCGGCGTTCGACCCGGTGCTCGCCAGGGCGCCGGCCGAACCGGCGGTCGTCGTGCCGCTCGTGCTCGTGCTCGTGCCGCTCCCCGCACCGGCGCCGCCGACCGGGTCGCCCGATCCCGGGGTGCCGCTCCCGTCGCCTCCGCCGGGGGTGCCGCCAGGAGTGCCGCCAGGAGTGCCACCAGGCTCCGGCTGCCCCACGGCCGCCGCGGTGAACGCGACGGTGAACGGGTTCGGTGCCTTCTTGGCGTCCATGCTCGCTCCGGTGGAGTGCCACCACGAGCGCATGGACGGGTCGAACCAGTCGATGAACTCGGCCGGGAAGGAGGAGGTGCTGGCACCGTACGCGCGTCCGGCGTACTGGGGAGCCACGGTCAGCGTGACATCGTCGCCCGTGCGGGCGACGGAGACGCCGCTGAACGTCGCCACGGTCAGCCGGCGGTAGCCGTCGCTGGCGGTGTCGGCGGAGACCGACCAGGCCACGTCCATCGTCAGGGTGCCGGTGCCGTCGGCCGCCACGGTGAGGACCGGGTTGCCGAGCGTCGAGACGACCTCAGGAGCGAGGGCGGCGTAGTGCCGGAAGCGGAAGCCGTCCGCCCAGGCGAGAGAGGCGGCTCCCGTCGCCGGGTCGGTCCAGCCCGTGCCGCCCGTGAACACGAAGTCGTCTGCCGCGAGGTCGACCGTGCCCAGGCCCTCGCGGGTCCAGGCCTTCGCGTACTCGTTGAAGGACCACGACAGCCGGGCGGAGCCGATCGCCGTCGCGCCGGCGGGTGCGGTCGTCGCGGATCCCCGGCTCGGTCCAGCCCAGGGGTCGTTGGCCGGCGTCTCCGGCGTGGTGCCGCCGTCCTGGCCGGGCGTCACAGGCTGGGCCGTCACGGCGGGGGCGGCGCCCGTGCGCGTGATGACGCTCATCCTGGCCTTCCCGTAGGGGTGGGTCGCGTAGAGGGTCGTTCCGTCGCCGCTCACCCCGAGCGCCCAGACGTCCGCGTTCGCGGTGCCGGTCCCCGCGGTGACGCCGAGGGCGGTGAAGTCGAGCGTGTGCGCGACGGTCCAGGTGTCGGGGCTGATCACGGAGAGCGAGTTCGAGAACCCGTTGAGGGTGTAGACCTCGTGGGTGGCGGGGTTCACCCGGATCGAGCGCGCGGTCTCGCCGACGACGATCGGCGCGCCGAGCCGCTTGGTCGTCTTCGTGTCGATCGCGACCACGCGGTCCTCGTCCCAGCTGTCGGTGAGGGTGGACTGGACGACCACGTAGAGCTTCGAGAGCTCCTCGTCGACGGCGAGCAGCGCGGGGCGGCCGCCGAGCGCCGTGCTGTCGTAGGAGAAGGAGCTGATCGGGATGGCGAGGCTGTCGATCCACCGCCCCGAGACCGTGCTGAAACCGGTGACCACCTTCGCGCGGCCTTCGGCGATCCAGATCATGCGGTTCGTGGAGTCGTAGACCGCGTCCTTCAGGAGGGGGTACGCCTGGGTCGAGATCGGGATCTCGGCTCCGACGGCCCCCGTCGCCGGGTCGACCGGCGTCAGGCCGTCGTCGAGCACGTAGAGCATTCCGCTGTCGGTGTCCTGCACCAGGCCGCTCGCGTAGGCGGGGAGCCCGGTGATGGTGCGGACGACGGCGCCGGTGGCTGCGTCGACCACGGACAGTGTGCTCCTGCCATAGTGCAGCACGTAGAGGGTGGAACCGTCGGGGCTGAGCACCACGTTCTCGGGGGCGGCCGTGCCGAGCGGATAGGAGTCCGCGCTCGCGGTCCGGGTGGCACTGTCCAGCCAGGTGACGGCGCCGGGGTCGCCGGAGACGGGGACGTAGACGCGTGAGCGCTGGTCGTCGACGGCGAGACTGCGTGTCGTCGCGCCGACCGGCACAGTGGTCTCGAGACGGTAGGCGCCGGGGTCCGCCGAGGCGGCCGTCGCGGCGGGGGAGCCGGCGAGCACGCCGGCCGCTGCGAGTCCGAGCGCCGCGAGGGCGGCGCTCCACGGACGAAGGGATCGTGACATGGGATGGGGAGCTTTCGCTTCGGGAGGGAGGCCGGAGACGGCCGAGACTATTACTTAGGTAAGCCTAAGTGAGGTTAGCCTATCCTTAACTAATCACGATCGTCCATTGCGCAGCCCGCTGGGCCAGCACGATGCTCGCCGGACGCGGTGGGCACTCGAGCGCGGTGCGCGGCCGAAGCGCGGTTCAGGATCGGGTGCGGTTCGTTGTTCGCCGCACCCAGAGCACCGCACCGACGAACGTGGCGATGAAGGCGACCGTCCCCAGGGTCACCAGGATGTTCCAGAGGGCCATGACGCTCCTTGCTCGTCCGCGATCAGTGCGGACGCGAGGTCATCCCATCGTGGCCGGGCGCCCGGGGAAACTCAACGTTTGCCATGCGTGCATTCCGGCGACGCGACGGCGCACCTGCGCGTCGTGTATCGAAAAACATGCCGCTCTGAATCGAACGCGGCCGTGAGTCACACCCCGACGGACAGGCCTGCGTGAACGACCGCACCCACGCAATCAATCTCCCGACTCGAAGAATCTCGCGCATCGACGACGACCCATAACCGCTCAGGGCCGGTTCGGGTCACCTGAAGCAACTTCCGCATTGGTCGATCGAGCTTCAACTGGATTACGACGGGTTGACCAGCACGCCGATCTTGCTGCACTCGGCGCTCAGCGCACTGAACGCCTTTTGGCCTTTGTCGATGGTTGCCTGGTCGGTTGCAACAACACTCCCGGAGCTCACGAGGATCGCCGCTGACCACAATGCAGACGACCTCACCACGGTGCCGGACATGATCGACGTCGCTACCGCCTTCACACAACTGCTGCGCATGCTCCAGGACGCCACCGCGCAGCGCGACTGCCGGCCCGAATTCAACGAGGCGCTGAGGCTGCACGCTCTGCTACTGTCGTAGAGCTTTCGCGTAGTTGGTCGAGGAACGATCGACCAGCCGATTTGGGGGATCTTCGGGGATGTTGAGGCGGGGTTCTACTGCTGTGTCCGTGAGCGGGCGCGGCAGCGTGAGTGTGGCCGTGCTGGCGATCGTGTTGACTCTGGGTGTCACCGGCTGCTCGCCGGAGCACGAATCACATGGCGAACGCGGCGGTTCCTCCTCCAGCCCGATGCCTTCATCAGCGACTGCGTCGCCGCGTCATTCGGCACCCCCGCCGCACAGCACGCCCACCTCGACGAACCCGAACTCGCCGGGGCCGGCTCAGAGCTCGACGCCTAGCGACGAGGCTACCGCTCTCGCCGTCAAGGCGTGCGAGGCCATCCTCCCCGGCCTCTCCGCCGATCGGGTCGCCGTCGCCACCCCCTTGGCAGTGCAGGCAGCCGCGATCGATTCCACATGGGCACCGCTTGCCACGCGTTTGACGTTCGTGCGAGACCACCCCATCGATCCAAACACTGGGCAGGGGCCGCAGCAGACCATTGATGACTCGCACGCTGCCGCCGACGACTGTTTCACCCTGGCCCACGTCCCTGTCGCCAACGACTGATCCCGCTTCGCTGATCGCGCTCTCCACCTCACCAGAAGGACACGAAATGAGAACACCACAACCTCGGGGACGGCTGCACCGTACCTTCGTGTCGATCGTCACCGCCGTTGCTGTAGCAGTTGCCGGGCTGACGATATCGGTCCCGACTGCCGCCCAGGCTGCCGACTGCGGTGCTCCCTGCATGGGCGTGCCGGCAACCGCCGCCGGCGCCGCGGCCCAGCTCATCGCCGACAACACGGCCAACAAATTCATCGTCGAGCACGACGAAGCCGACATCATTCCCAAAGAGATCCAGCGGATCGCCGACGGGTCGATATCCCAGAACCCCGAATGCGGTATCGATACCCGCACCCTGCAGATGCTGGTGATCATCATCCGCCAGTACGGGCAGGTGCAGATCAGCGATCTCAGCCGTCGGTGCGCCAACGACGGAAAGGCGACCTGCCTTTCCAACCCCTCGTCGTACCACTGTGTGCCCTACGGCAACGTCAACGCCGTCGACATCACCTACGTCGGCAGGGCTCGCACCCGCGGTAACGACGCTGCGTCGTCCGGACTGCTGACGTTCCTCGACACCTTCCTCCCCGCCGGCTCACGCGCCGGTCAGATCGCCAACGGCGAGGGAGCAGGACATGTGCCCTGCGGCAACTACACGATGCCGTCCCTCGGCAACATCTCCCGCTTCGCCGACGACTGCACACACCAACACGTCGACCTCGGAAACAGCACCGGCCCACTGCGCAACATCACCACCACCGCGCCCGCCACTCCGTCCACCGATGCCGTGTTCAGTGCGGTGGTCAACCCCAACGGCAACCAGAATGTGTTCTGGCGCGACAAGTCGAACGGTCACCTGAAGCGCGTCTGGAAGACCGCAACCGGACAGTGGAGCGGCGTCATCGACCACGGCTTCGCCATCGGTGGTGCGCCCACCGCTATCTCCACGGGAGGGGGCGGCATCGATGTCTTCTTCGCCGGTACAGATGGACACTTGCGGCACAGCTACTACACTGGCGCGACCTGGGTCGACGATGTGGCGATTCCACACATCGGCGGGAGCATCAAGGGGACGATCTCCGCGATTTCCAAGAGCGGCGGCGCAGAGAACGTCTTCTGGCGCGACTCCGATGACAAACTCCAGCAGAGCTACTTCGCATCGGGAGGATGGTTCCCGTCTTCGTCGCTGGCGAGCGGCCTGACCGGCTCCCCGACCGCACTCCTGGCCTCGAGCTCGACCGATGTCTTCTTCCGCGGGGCCGGAAATGCAGCTTTCCACGTCTGGTACGGCACATCCTGGTCCGGCGTGCAGAGCCTCCCGACCGGCGATGTGGCCGGCGCGATCACCGCGACCATGGGCGGGAACATCGAGAACGTATTCTGGCGTGGCTCGAACGGCACCCTCAACCACATCTATGCGGGACCGGCTACAGGAGGATGGAAGGCGAACGGTTCCCTCGCGTCTGGACTCACGGGCGACCCCACGGCCATCACCACCCAAAGCGGTATGGACGTCTTTTTCGCCGCGTCCAGCTCCTCACTGAATCACGTCTGGTACGGAAACACGTGGTCGCCGGCGCTCGGGATTCCCTACACCAGTGCGGTGAACAGCGCGATCGCCGCGACGACAAATGGCGCCGGAACCGAGAACGTGTTCTGGATGGGCGACGGCAAACTCTCGCAGAGCTACGTCCTTCCCGGAGGACAGTGGCTGCCCTCCCCGCCGATCACTCCGTAGGTCAATCGGCTGTTCGGGAGCGTCCCACCATCGCCGAGGTGGTGTGACGCTCCCGAATTTGGAGAGATGAACTACGTCAGAACGGCGCCCCGTCCCTGTCCCGCGACAGCTCACCCCGAAGGGCATGGGGTCCGGAAAGCGAGGCGCCCCTCCACTCCCCTGGTCTCACGACCGTCGAGTGCATCCGCGCCACCATCTCGATCCGCGCCCGATTCGTCAACGAGCGGAGGCGGCTTCTCACCCCGCGGAGACGCCACCCTCCGCCCGGACAGCGAAGCCGTCCCGAATCGCGGCGACGAGGTGACGCACGGCGGCGGAGGGGCGACGGTTCGCATCCTCCGCGGCGGTGGCCACGAGGATCGAGCGCACGAAAGCGGGGTCGCGCAGCGGGCGCAGGACGATGCCGGGATGTGCGGCGGCGGTCGCGAGGCTCGGGATCACCCCGACCGCCATGCGGGCGGCCGTCATGCCGAGGAGGACCTGGAAGTCGTCGGTGCGGAAGGCGACGTCCAGGACGTGCCCCTCGGCGGCGAACGCGTCGATGACGATGCGGTCCATCGCGTCGTCCGTGGAGGTGGCGAACACCCAGCGTTCGTCGCGGAGCGAGAGGAGGGCGGCGAGATCGATCGACGGACGCGACGCGAGCGGGTGGCCGGCGGGCAGTGCCAGCATCAGCGGATCGCGGTACACCTCCATCGTCGTCACGCTCGGGCGGAACGGCAGCTCGTAGCCGGGAACGGTGTAGACGAGTGCGGCGTCGTACGCGCCGCGATTGATCCGGTCGACGAGCGCGGGAACCTCCTCGAAGGTGGTGTCGATCCCGATGCCGAGGTCGCCGAGGCGGGCCGCGACGAACGGCAGGATGCTCGCCGCCGCCGTCGCGAAGATGCCGAACCGCAGCCGCACGCGCCCGAGCTGGCCGAACTCACGCGCGTCGCCGATCGCCCGCTCGCTGAGCGTGAGGATCTCCTGCGCGCGTTCGAGGAGGAGGACGCCGACCGGGGTCAGCCTGCTCCCCCGCGGCGACCGCGCGAGCACCGGCGAGCCGACCAGCCGTTCGAGGTTCTTGAGGTGGTAGTCGACGGTCGGCTGACCCCAGCCCAGGCGGCGGGCGGCCGCGGTGACCGAGCCTTCGGCGTGCACCGCCCTGAGCGCTTCGAACTGCCGCAGATCCGCCATCGGATCCCCTGTCTGGATGTCGAGGGTGCTCCCCGGTCGGGAAGCGAGTCACATACAGTCTATGTGGGTAGGTCGATGTTCGGGGGGTTCTGACGGCGGGACCGCAGCCTCACGATGGAGGAATGGCATCCGCACGCTCCTCCGCGATAGACGGCCCGCTCGACGGCGAGATCGACCGCCCGCTCGACCGCCCGCTCCCCCGGCCCGCCGCCGACCTCCGCCACTGGGAGACCCCCTACGCGGACGCGCTGGAGCGCCACGCGGCCCGCGGCGCCCTCCCGCTCATGGTCCCCGGTCACGGCGGGGACGGACTCGGCCTCAGTGCACGGCTCGCCGACTTCCTCGGGTCGCGGCCGCTGGAGCTCGACGTCCCGATGCTGCTGGACGACATCGACCTGGGCGAGGACGCGCCGCTGAGTCGCTCGCTCGACCTCGCGGCGGACGCGTGGGGCGCGCGCCGCACCTGGTTCCTCACCGGCGGTGCCTCGCAGGCCAACCGCGTCGCCGCGCTGGCCGTGCGCGGGCTGGGCGAGAACATCCTCTCCCAGCGGAGCGCGCACTCCAGCTTCAGCGACGGCGTGCTCTCCGCGGGGCTGGTGCCCTCATTCGTGCTGCCGTCCCTCGACGCCGCGAACGGTGTCGCGCACGGCGTCTCGCCGGCCGCGCTCGACGAGGCGCTGGCGGCGGCGGCCCGGGAGGGACGCCCGGCGGCCTCGGTCTACCTCGTCTCCCCCAGCTACTTCGGCTCGGTGGCGGATGTGGCCGGCCTGGCGCGGGTCGCGCACGCACACGGCGCTCCGCTCATCGTCGACGGCGCCTGGGGGCCGCACTTCGGGTTCCACCCCGACCTCCCGGAGTCGCCTGCCCGTCTCGGCGCCGACCTGGTGGTGTCGAGCACTCACAAGCTCGGGGGATCACTCACCCAGTCGGCCATGCTCCACCTGGGAGACGGTCCGTTCGCCGAGGTGCTGGAACCGCTCGTCGAGCGCGCCGTCTCGATCACGGCGTCGACCTCCACGTCTGCGCTGCTGCAGGCCTCCCTCGACATCGCGCGGCACTCGCTCGCCACCGGCGCCGAGTTGATCGGCCGGTCGATCGCGGTCGCCGATGCGTTCCGCGACGCACTGCGTGCGGATCCGCGCTTCGGCGTGCTGAGCGATGGGTTCGGCGCGTTCGACGACATCGTCGCCGTCGACCCGCTGCGCGTGGCGATCGACGTGTCGGCCACCGGCGTCAGCGGCCACTGGCTGCGCCAGCGTCTCCTCGACGCCGACGCGATCTTCTTCGAGATGTCGACGGCGACGACGCTCGTCGCGCTCATCGGTGCCGGCAAGACGCCGGACCTCGACAGGGCGCACCGGGCACTCGTCGCGGCCGCCGAGTCGGCGGAGGCCCGAGCCGAGCGGGCACGCGGCGCAGCCGACGACTTCCCTCCCCTGCCGGCGTCCGGCCCACTGCGCATCCTCCCGCGCGACGCGTTCTTCGCCGACACGGAACTCGTGACGGCGGCGGACGCGGTCGGACGCGTCTCGGCCGACACCCTCGCCGCCTATCCCCCGGGCATCCCGAACGTCATCCCGGGCGAGGAGATCACGGCGCCGGTCGTCGCGTTCCTGCAGGCCGTCGCGGCGTCGCCGTCCGGGTACGTCCGAGGCGCGGTCGACTCGCGCGTCGAGCGGTTCCGGGTGACCGTCAGGAGCTGACGCGCGCGACGCGTGCGACGAATTGCGCAGGACCCCACCAATCAAAGGAGACTGGTATATGCCCACCATCGCCGAGCAACTGCTGCGCCGCAAACCGACGACCCCGGTCGCCAGCGGCGACGTGCACCTGAAACGCAGCATCGGACTGTTCTCGCTGACCATGATCGGCGTCGGAGGGACGCTCGGAACGGGGATCTTCTTCATCCTGTCCCAGGCCGTCCCGATCGCCGGCCCCGCCGTGATCTGGTCGTTCGTCATCGGCGGCGTCGTGGCGGGGCTCACCGCGCTCTGCTACGCGGAGATGGCGGGAGCCGTGCCGGTGTCGGGGTCGACCTACTCCTACGCGTACGCGACACTCGGCGAAGGCACCGCCATGGCGGTGGGAGCCTGCCTGCTGCTGGAGTACGGCGTCTCCACCGCCGCGGTCGCGGTCGGGTGGTCGCAGTACGTCAACCAGCTGCTGCAGAACCTCTTCGGCTGGCAGCTCCCGGTGCAGCTCTCCCAGGCGCCCGAGCAGGGCGGGATCGTCAACATCCCCGCGGTGATCGTCATCGTGCTGTGCTCGCTGCTGCTGCTGCGCGGGGCGCGCGAGTCCACGACGGTCAACAGCATCATGGTGGTCATCAAGATCGCGGTCGTCGTGTTCTTCTGCGCGGTCGCGTTCACCGGGTGGAACGCCGACCACTTCCACAACTTCGCCCCCGCCGGGTTCGCGGGCATCGTGGGCGGCGCCGGCATCATCTTCTTCTCGTTCGTCGGGCTCGACGCGGTGTCCACGGCCGGCGAGGAGGCCAAGAACCCGAAGCGCAACCTGCCGCTCGCCATCATCTTCGCGCTCCTGATCATCATCGTGCTCTACGTGCTCACCTGCATCTCCGCACTCGGGGCGCAGGCTCCGGCCGAGTTCGCCGACCAGGACGCGGGACTGGCCGCGATCCTCCAGAACATCATCGGTTCGAGCTGGCCGGGGACCGTCGTGGCCGTCGGCGCCATCATCTCGATCTTCTCCGTGACCCTCGTGGTGCTGTACGGCCAGACCCGCATCCTGTTCGCGATGTCGCGCGACGGGATGATCCCGAAGGTGTTCGCCAAGGTGAACCCGCGCTCGATGACCCCGGTGCAGAACACCCTCATCGTCATGGTCGCGACCAGCATCCTCGCCGCCGTGATCCCGATCGACTTCCTCGCCGAGATGACCAGCATCGGGACGCTCGTCGCCTTCCTCGTCGTGTCGCTCGGCGTGATCATCCTGCGCGTCCGCGAGCCGCAGCTGGAGCGGGGCTTCCGCCTCCCCTTCGGCTGGACGATCCCCCTCCTGTCGATCGCCGGATGCATCGCGATCATCACCCAGCTGCGGGTGATCACGATCGTCGTCTTCCTGATCTGGACCGCCGTCTTCCTGACCTTCTACTGGTTCTACGGAAGGAAGCACTCGGCGCTGCAGCTCGGACGCCCGGTCGTCGCCTCCGAGGCGCCCTACACGAGCAACTTCGCGCAACCGAGCCGGAGCGAGATCCGGGAGGCCGCCGCGCGCCGCAAGAAGGCGGACAAGAGATGAGCATCGTGGTCGGAGTCGATCCCGCCCATCGGTCCGCCTCCGTGCTGCACCTGGCCGCGATGCTCGCGCGCTCGACCGGCACCGGCCTCGTCGTGGCCGCGATCGTGCCTCCCGCCTGGCCGACGACGGCGGGAGGGGCGGACGCGGAGTGGCGCGGCTACACGCGAGAGAACGCGGAGAGCGCGCTCGACCATGCCGCGGCGGTGCTCGGCGGCGCGACCGCGGCGGAGTACCTCCTGCACGACGCCCCGTCGGCTCGCCGCGGCCTCATGGAGCTGGCGGAGCAGCGCAGTGCGTCGATGATCGTCGTCGGTTCCGCCGGGGAGGGACGGCCGGGACGGATCGCGCTCGGATCGGCGAGCGACACCCTGCTGCACGCGTCCCCGGTGCCGGTGGCGATCGCGCCCCGTGGCTACCGGACGGCGGAGAATGCACGGGTGAGCCGGGTGACCGCCGCCTATCGCGGCACCGGCGCATCGTCCGACGTCGTGCTCGGGGCAGCGGGCGTGGCCGCCTCCGCCGGCGCGGAACTGCGGATCGCCTCGTTCGCCGTCGTTCCCCGCGACTCCGGGACCTCCGGCGCCGGACTCGACGCCGAGACGGCGATCGCAGACACCTGGGCGGCCGACGTCGCGACGCACGCGGCGTCGCTCGTCCGACAGGTGACGGAGCAGGCCGACGCTCCGGCGGTCTCCACCGTCGCCGTCGGCCGGGGCGAGACCTGGGACGACGCCATGGCCGACATCCGCTGGGAGCCGGGCGAGGTGCTGGTCGTCGGATCGAGCACGCTCGGGCCGGTCGCCCGCGTGTTCCTCGGGTCGCACGCGGCCAAGATCCTCCGCCACTCCCCCGTGCCGGTGATCGTCGTCCCGCACGGGCTCGCGGGCCGGGAGCGCGACTGACCGTCGACTCCACCACCCACTCCGCCGACCGGCTTCTTCACCGCACCGCACCGCACCGCCTGTTCACCATCGGACCGAAAGACCCATCATGTCGCACCCCCTCCTCGACCTCTTCCCGAACGGCACGACCGTCGACCGCGACGGCGTCCTCGTGGTCGGCGGCTGCCGGGTCGACGACCTCGCACGGGAGTTCGGGACCCCCGCGATCGTCGTCGACGAGGCCCCCCTGCGGGCCCGCGCACGCGAATACCGCACGGCGCTCACCTCCCGCCGGCCGAACGCACGGGTCGTATTCGCGTCGAAGGCATTCCCGGCGACCGCCGTGCAGCGGGTCATGGTGGAGGAAGGTCTCGGTCTGGACGTCGCCGGCGGCGGCGAGATCCTCAGCGCGCTGCGCGCGGGTGTCGACCCGGCGCTCATGGTCCTGCACGGCAACGCCAAGACCACGGAGGAGCTCCGGATCGCCGTCGAGGCCGGGATCGGGCTGGTCGTCGTCGACAACGCGGACGACGTCGACCGCCTCGAGCAGCTCGTCGCGCCCGGGAGCGTGCAGGGCGTCCTCGTCCGGATCGTGCCCGACGTCGTCTCCTCGACGCATCCCGCCGTGCAGACGGGCCAGGTGGGATCCAAGTTCGGGTTGACGGCCGCCGCAGCGCGGGTGCTCATCGCTCGGATCGAGGCGAGCCCCCTGTTGGAGATGCGCGGGGTGCACGCCCACGTCGGTTCTCAGATCATGGACCCGGCTGAGCTCGCCGCCGCCGTCGCACCGCTCGCCGCCCTCGGCGCGTTCCCGGTCTACGACCTGGGCGGTGGCCTCGGCACCCGCTACACGAACGCCGACCGGCCGGCGTCCGTCGACGAGTACGTCGCGGCGCTCCTCGCGGCGGCCGACGAGCACCTGCCCGCCGATGCAGAGGTCATCATCGAACCCGGCCGCAGCATGGTGAACGCCTCGGCGTTCACCCTCTACACGGTGACGACCGTCAAACGCGACGCCCGGACCTTCGTGGCGGTCGACGGGGGCATGGGCGACAACCTGGAGGTCGCGCTCTTCCAGCAGCGCTTCGAGGCCGTCCTCGCGGGACGCCTGCACGACGCGGATGCGGAGGAGGTCGTCGTCGTCGGCCGGCATTGCGAGTCCGGCGACGTGCTCATCGATCCGCTGACGCTCCCGGCTGCGCGGGTCGGCGACCTCCTCGCCGTTCCCGCGACGGGCGCCTACACGCACACCATGGCGAACAACTACAACGGCTACCGCCGCCCGCCCGTGATCTTCGTGCGCGACGGCTCGGCGCGAGCCGTCATCCGGCGTGAGACCTGGGACGACCTCTTCGACCGCGACGTGTGAGGGGCGCCGCTCGCAGCGGTCACTGAGACGTCGGTGGGCACGACCGTCGGAGGTCCCCCAGCTGCTCCCCCTACGCGATGATGACGATCGGTGTTCCGAGGGCCAGTGCGTCAACGGCCGTGATGGCATCCGCGCCGAGGCGGATGCAGCCGTGAGAGACGGCGCCAGAGGCTTCGGACTCGTAGTGGATGCCGATGAGCCCGCCATCGGAGCCGCCGTACGGCTCGTCCGCCGCCGTTGCGTGTAAGGAGGTGAGCTGGATCCGGTGGAGACGCTGACCTTGGTCGGGGTCCAGATACTGCGCCTCGAGATATCCGGTGACGCCGACAGGGGTCGGCGTTCCCGGAGCGCCGACCCCGACCGCGAACGTATGTTCAGCTCGTCCTGTCGCGTCAGTGATCGTCAACGATTGTGCCGAGACGGAGACCACGACACGGTTCCTCACGGTGGCTGCGGGGGTCAAGGCGCTCGTGGGCAGCCATCCGGCGCTCTGAGCGGGAGCCGACCGCCCCTCCCCCGCTTGCGAGGGCAAGATCTGCCTACTCGGTACGAGGACGAGGGACCACGGCCCGTCGACCGCCACTCTGACCACGACAGACGGCTCGCCCAGGAAGTCGCGTGATTCGAACCGCGCGATCGGAGCTGACCTATCGCCGCCGAACAGCGGCGTGTCGGCCTGGAGGTTGAAGACGGACATCCAGGTGGCAGCGGGAGGAGCTGGCACAAGCCCCGGGATCACGGCGCGGTAGTCAGCCGGTGCGAGTGCAGCCACCTGTGCTGGGGTGAGGTTCGGTGGTGCCTGAGCCCGGGAGGGCGACGTCCCTGGTCGGACGGGCACTGCGGCGGTTGGAGCCGTGTGTGCCGTGGTCGGTCCCGAGAGTCGTGCCGTGGGCACGGCCGGGTCGGAGAGGGCGATCGCTGACACGCCGGCTCCGGCGACGACGATGACGGACGCGCCGATGGCGAGTGAGAGGCGCACCGGACGCCGCATCACTCAACCGCTGACGACGGGAAGGGCACGCGGAGTCGCCTGTACCGGGCTCACCTGGGCAGGAACTCCCGGATCGGACGTGGTCGCCGGATCGGCAGGCGAGGTGGATCCACCGATGGTCGGTCCTGTGATTGCGACAGTGGCTCTCCAGTGCGCGGTTGCGCCCGTAGCGTCGAGCACGACACTACCGGCAGCAGTGACACCGGTTCGCACGTACTGCCACACGACGGAGCCGGACTTGTCCGCCACAAGAGAGCTCGGCGCCGGAAGGTTCACGCCGTTGTAGACCGCTGAGAAGGCGACAGCCTCCCCGGGAGTGAACCCACTGGCCTGGACGGCGAGGCCGATCGTGGAGTCCATGAACTGGGCTGTCGTCAAGGACGGCGCATTCGTCTCGATACCGGGGGGATTGCGAACATCGAATGCAACCGCGTTCGACGTGTCTCCTGCATCGCTGGTAGCCGAGAGCATGAGAGTGAGATCGGCCCAGCTGTCCGGCCCCATCGCGGGAATCCATCCGATGACGGAGATGACGCCCGATGCGCTCGCGGCCGTGGTCGTGTCACCGTAATGCACCTTCTGTCCGTTGCTGGCATTCACCCAGTCGATCGAGAGAGTCACTGTCGAACTCGGGGTGAAGCCGCCGCCGATCACATCGATTCCGCTTCCCCACGAGTCCGTGTAGACGACCGGAACGGTCACACCGATCGAGGCCGTTGCCGCCTGAGCGGGAGTGGACGCCAACGTGGCGCCAACGACCAGAGCCGTGATGGCTGTGATGAGTGTCCAGCGTGAGCGCGCAGATCTGACCATGGGTCCCCCTGAATTCCGTGGCCCGAAGCGGGCTCACCAACAGTACGAGGAGTGAACAATTGACGTCAAGCAAGTATCTCCGAGACCTGCCCCCACTTCGGGTGGTCGATGGCGCATCGAGGTGCCTTCGTCATGCGATGCGAACCGGTGACGGGCGCCCTCCTCGTGCATCGCTTGGCGCCCGCGCAGCTCTGCGACAGCATTGGCGGCACGATGAGGGTCGACAGCCTCGCAACCACCCGATGGGAGGAGGATGCCCGAGCCGCACTCGCCGCCGGCTCGGCAACGCTTACACCGACCGAGCGCGATCAACGGCGGAACGGGCTCTCCCGCACTCGACGATCTCGCTGGAGGTGCCGACCCGGCAGAGTCGGGTTCGCTGAGTTGGAGCGTGTCTCTGCAAGTGGATATCTCCAAGCAGGCCATACCCGAGGCGACCGCTCCCTCGCCTTGTCGCCGTCCGAGTAGCGTGATCCAGGTTCGGGCGTGCGCTGAATACGCGCCCCCAGCAACGCCCCACCTCGAGCGACGCGAGTCCTACGTCCCGACGCCGGTGCTGGCGGCGAGTCGTTCTCGCAGCGTCTCGGCGATCATGTCCACGGTCGGTGAACCCGCGAAGCCCGTCGGGGTGCGGTAGACCCGGCAGACGAGGTGTGTGGTCGGTTCGCCGGGGAACAGATCGACTCCGTCCGCGAGGATCGTCGGCGACCCGGCGAATCCGGTGGCGGCCGCGTCGGCCGGCGTCGCGATGAGCCGGACGTCGACCGGGACATCGGCGCGGCCCAGCACCCGGAGCGCAGCTGTCACTCGGCGCCCCGCCTCGGCCCAGCTCGGGCAATCGTCGATGTGCAGCACGACCAACTCCATCCCCTCATCCTGCCGCATAGAGTTGCGTCTATGGATCGGGTGCCGGATCGGGATGCGCTGCGAAGCGTGCGGCGCATCGGCGATCCGAGTCGTGCGCGCATCCTGCGGATCCTGCTGGAGGCACCGGAAGGGCGTGAGTCCGTCACGCGACTCGCCGTGCGGCTCGGGCTGCGGCAGCCGACCGTCTCCCACCACCTGAAGCTGCTGCGCGAGGACGAGCTGGTGGTGCGGGTCCAGGACGGGCGGACCGCGTGGTACTCGATCGCTCCAACCGAGGTCGACCGGGTCGCCGCACTCGTCGGAGAGGACCCGCTCCCGAGATCGGAGGCGTCCGCGGATGAGGCGGCCGCACTCCCCCGCATCGTCGCCGATCTCACCACGCGTTATCGCGGCGTGCTCGCGCCGGAGAGCATCGAGCTGTACGTCCGGGACAGCTACGCCCGCCTCGACGGGCGCGCGGGACGGGCGTCGCTGGCCAGTGCGTTCGCCGTGTCTCGGTTGGATGCTCTGCTGCGATGGACCGACGAGCGATCCAACGCGCCGTCCCGTACGCCCGAGGTGCTCTTCGTGTGCGTGCAGAATGCGGGCCGCTCCCAGCTCGCCGCGGCGATCCTGCGCCAGCTCGCCGGGGATCGCGTGGTCGTCCGCACGGCCGGCTCCGAACCCGCCGATGCCGTCCGTTCGACGATCGTGGCCGTGCTCGACGAGGTCGGTACTCCCCTGGGCGCCGAGTTCCCGAAGCCGCTGACCGATGAGGTGGTGCGCGCGGCCGACTACGTGGTCACGATGGGCTGCGGGGACGCTTGCCCGGTCTACCCCGGCCGGGTCTACCTCGACTGGGACATCCCCGACCCCGCCCCCCTGCCGATCGACGCCGTCCGGGAGATCCGCGACGACATCGAACAGCGGGTCCGCGACCTGCTGAGTGGCATCGAGGGTCGGCACCGACCGTGATCGCGTTCGCCGCATCGCATAAGCCATAGATATCGGTCTATGCTTTCGGACGAGAGAAAGCGAGTCCCCGATGCCCCTCACCACCCCGACCGTGCTGTTCGTCTGCGTGCACAACGCCGGTCGCTCGCAGATGGCCGCCGCGTTCCTGCGCGAACTCGCCGGCGGCCGGGTCGAGGTCCTCTCCGCCGGCTCCGAGCCCGCGGACCGGCTCAACACGGCGGTCGTTCAGGCGATGGCCGAGGTGGGCATCGACATCGTGAATGAGCAGCCGAAGATCCTCACCACCGAGGCCGTGAGGGAGTCTGACGTGGTGATCACCATGGGGTGCGGGGACACCTGTCCGATCTTCCCCGGGAAGCGCTACGAGGACTGGGAGCTCACCGATCCGGCTGGTCGCGCCGTCGACGAGGTGCGCACCATCCGCGACGAGATCAGGCGCCGGGTCGAGAACCTGCTGGCCGAGCTGAACCCCGCGACGGCCTGAGCAGACGGCGGCGCCGGATGCCGCGCATCATCTTCGAACCGGCCCGGGTTCGCTCCATCGCGAGCCGCCGCCACGTGCACAGAGGGGCGTGAGCGGCCCTCGGGCGTGGCCGAGGACGACACCGGAGCGTCGGAGCGACCGCCGGTCGGATCATCCGGAGGAATGACCGGGCTGCACCGTGCGACCGACGCGGCCGCTGGCCCACCGGAAATACCGTGGGCACCAGGCCCGACGATACGCCGGGCCCGGCGGCAGGTCCGCCACTGCTGCCACCCCACAACTCGGAGGAGCCTGCCCGTGCCCTGGATCGACATCTCCGCGACGCTCTTGATCGTCGCCGCCCTCATCGTCGGGGCATTCACCCGGAGACGGAGCGCCGTCCCTGTGATCGCCGTCGGCACGGCGGCCGTGGTGCTGCTCGTGGTCGCCGCACTGCTGGAGGGGATGCGGATGCAGGTGGTCGGCGGATTCGTCGCCGCGGCGGTCGGAGCCGCCGTGGTGCTCTGGATGCGGTCGCGCACCGCGCCACGACTCGCGGTCGCCGGGACGTCGGTGGTCGCGGTCGGCGTGCTCGGCATCGCCGCGGTGGCGTGGGTGCTGCCGCCGATGTCGGTGCCGGCCCCGACCGGCTCGCACGCCGTCGGCGTCACCAGCCACGTCTGGACGGACCCCACGCGCGACGCCCGCGGCGGCAGCACTCCGGGTCAGCAGCGCTCGCTGCCGGTGACCATCTGGTACCCGGCCGAGCGCGCCGGCTCCCCCTCGCCGTACCTCCCGCAGGAATCGACCCGCACGGCGCTGACGGCGGCCCTCGCGCAGCAGTACGGTCTCCCGCCGCTCCTGTTCGACGGCCTCCGGCGCGCGACGAGCGAGGAGACGTGGGAGGCGCCGGCCGCCCACGGCTCGTTCCCCGTCGTGATCGCGTCCCCCGGATTCGCGAGCACGCGCTGGTTCTTCACCTCGTGGGCCGAGGAGCTCGTCAGCCACGGCATCGTCGTGATCGCCGTCGACCATCCGTACGACGCGGCGGTGGCCGAGCTCGCCGACGGCACACTGGCCACCGACGAGCAGGAGGCGACCGGCGACGATGCGGCGGACCAGGCCGCGGCCGATCGCGCCGCCGGCGTGCGCGCGGCCGACGTGCGGGCGATCATCGACCACCTGGAGGCGACGCCGTCACCGGCGCCCGAGCTGGTGGGAGCGGACCTCACGACGATCGTCGCCGCGGGCCACTCCGCGGGCGGTGCGAGCGCCATCGAGGCGGCACGGCTCGACGACCGCATCACCGGAGTCGTGGACATCGACGGGATGCCCCGCTCCCCCGCCGGCACCCGCCTCAGCCAACCCCTCGTCGCGGTCGTCGCCGGGGACATGGACCCGAACCCGGAGTACGGGCAGGCGCTGAACAGCCTCCTGAGCGGTGGCACCGGCGCACGGGTCACGCTCGACGGCGTCGCGCATCTGGGGATGATGGACGCGAGCCGGCTCCTCGGCCCGGTGCCGGGCCTCACCGGCGTGAATGGTCCCGACGGCCCACGACGCGCGGCCCAGGCGACGTTGACGCTCGTCACGGCGGTGGAGACGGGCCGCCCCCTCGACCTGGCGGCGCTGCGACGGGTCGGGAAGGTCCAGGGGTGAACCGAGGCGCTCGCGACCACGAGGCGCGCGCGAGTACCGAGGCGAGCGTGCACGCGGCGTGCAGAGTCTGTACGTTCTCTCAGACATGCTCCGCGGTGCTGCACACTCCCCCGTCGCCGCGGCCCGCCACCGTCCGTCCGGCCCCCGTCGGCGGGTAGGCGACACGGTCGCGGCCGGCCGGCGATGCGGCCGCTCGCAGTGGGTCTGCGGGCTTTACCAGGTTCGTTCTGATCACACTCGTATGTCGATGCGAACGAACGAAGGGACCCCTCCGTGAGCGAACAGAACGTCGGGCCGCGCCATCAGCGTGGCCGCCGGATCCGGAGGCGCCGCATCGTCGGCCTCGTGGCGGGGGCCGTCGCCGTCGTGCTCGTCGCCGCGGGCGGGGTGGCCGTGTGGAAGTACATCGACCTGACGAACGGCATACACCGCTCCCCGATCGCCCTGCCGACCGGCACCTCCACGCCGGGCATCGCCCAGAACACCGGCGAGGCCAACATCCTCGTGATGGGCCTCGACAGCCGCGTCGACCAGGAGGGCAAGCCGCTTCCCGCCGAGATGTACGACGCGATCCGCGCCGGCGACGCCTCCGACGGCGGGTACAACGCCAACGTGCTGATGCTGATCCACATCCCTGCTGGCGGAGGCAAAGCGACCGGGATCTCCATCCCGCGTGACGACTATGCGGAGCTGGCCGGCGCCCCGGACGGCGTGACGAAGTCGAAGATCAAGGAGGCGTACGGCCTCCGGCTGGACGAGAAGCTCACCGAGCTGCGCCGAGAGGGCATCGAAGGGGACGACGCCTACCAGCAGGCACGGACCGCCGCGCGGCAGACCCAGATCCAGACGGTCTCCGACTTCCTCGGCGGCGTGCGGATCGACCACTTCGTCGAGATCACGATGGCGGCCTTCTACGAGATCGCGACGGCCGTGCAGCCGATCACCGTCTGCCTGAACCAGGCGACCCAGGATCGCTTCTCCGGCGCCGACTTCCCGGCCGGCGTGCAGGAGATCAGCGCCTCCCAGGCGATGAGTTTCGTGCGCCAGCGCCGCGACACCGGCCCGTCCGACCTCGAGCTCACCGACCTGGACCGCACCCGCCGCCAGCAGGCGTTCATCGTCTCGCTCGCGGTCAAGCTGCGGGAGGCGAAGACGTTCACCGACTTCGGCACCCTGCAGACCCTGATCGACACGGCCAAGAAGTACATCGCCCTCGACGATGGCTTCGACCTGCTCAGCTTCGCCGGCCAGGCACAGCGGCTGGCCGGCGGCAACATCGTCTTCGAGACGCTCCCCGTGGAACGCTACGAGACGATCGACGGCAAAGCGGTGAACGTCGTCGACAGCGAGAAGATCCACGCGATCGTGGCAGCCGTGCTGAATCCGCCC
The DNA here is from genome assembly GCF_000633535.1 of Leifsonia aquatica H1aii. Classification (GTDB taxonomy): domain Bacteria; phylum Actinomycetota; class Actinomycetes; order Actinomycetales; family Microbacteriaceae; genus Leifsonia; species Leifsonia aquatica_A. Next base: position 350,655 of record NZ_AYMR01000007.1, read on the forward strand.
GCGGAGAGCCCCAGCACTCCGGCGACGGACGCGCCCGGTGGTGCGACGACGAGCGACGTCCCTGCGGACCCGGGCACCGAGTCGTCCGCCCCGCCCGCCAACACCTACACGGACGCGAGCACGCCGCTGCACTCCGGCGCCATCCCCTGTGTGAACTGAGCGCACGCGACGTCGGCTAGCGGGATCCGGTCGCGTGATCCCCCTCCGCCGCCTGCAGGTTCTCGCGGAGCCGTCGAGCCACCCGCACCGCCGTGGCGAGGTCCTCCTCCCCGACCGCCGCGGCCGTCCTGCGCGCCCAGGCGGTGCGGGCCGGACGGATGCGCTCCAGCGCCGCCCTCCCCCGCTCGGTGAGCGCGACGAGGGGCGCACGGGCGTCGAGCGGGTCCGGTGTGCGCGTCACCAGGCCCGCGCGTTCCAGCGCCGCGACGCCCTCCGCGGCCGATTGGCGTCGCATCCCGCGGCGGCGTGCGATCCCGGCGACGCTCAGCGGTCCGTGCGCCACCGCACCGAGCGTCAGCCAGCGCGCCGCGGTGAGCCCCTCCTCCGCCGCCATCGCGTCCCCGGCGGAGGTGAAGGCGTCGGCCAGGCGGAACACCTCGTCGACCAGCTCGGTGAGCTGCCGTTCCGCGCTCACCGCTGCTCGACCAGGCAGACGACATGGCCGTCGGGGTCGCGCACGACGGCCATCCGCTCGCCCCAGGGCTGCTCTGCAGGCGGGTCGATCACCGCGCCGCCGAGAGCGGCCCAGCGGTCGACGGCCGCGTCCATCCCGGCCAGGGCGAAGGCGGGAGCGACGGCGGCATCCGATGGCACGGCGGGGCGCTCGTGCAGCATGAGCACGGTGCCGTCCCCGGTCTGCAGCCAGGCGACGGGACCCTCCCTGTTCTGTACCCGCAGGCGCAGCAGGTCCGCGTAGAACGCGAGGGAGGCCGGAAGCGAGGAGACGGAGACGATGAGCCGGTGCAACGCGGCGGCGGAGGTCGTGGACACGAGGATCAGTGTGCGCGTATCGACAGGGGCCTGTCAATATGTCGTGACCGATGTCACCCCTGCTCCTGACACCTCGCCACTTCTGCGCCGCGGTCCGGGCCGCTTGGCTGGGAGCACACAGCGGGCCGCACCCGACCCGCACGCACCGAGAACGAGAGCCGCATGCGCAGACCCGTGAAGATCACCCTCCTGAGCCTGGGCGCCATCGTGGCGCTCCCCGTGCTGCTGTTGACGACGACGACCGTCGTGAACGCCATGGCGACGAACGCGGAGCGATCGCAGATCGCCGACTACGGCCGGCGCGTCCCGGTCGACGGCAAGCGCATGAACGTCGTCGTCGCCGGCACGGATGCCGCAGGCAGCGACACGATCGTGCTGCTGCCCGGCCTGGGGACGGCGGCACCGGGCCTGGACTTCCAGCCCCTGATCGCGGCGCTGGCACCGACGCATCGGGTCGTCGCCGTCGAACCGTTCGGTACCGGTCTGAGCGATCAGACCACGGTCCCGCGCACGGCCGCCACGATCGCGCGGGAGGTGCACGCGGCGCTGCAGCAGCTGGGCATCCACCGCTACGTGCTGATGGGCCATTCGATCGCCGGCGTGTACGCGCTCGCCTACAGCACCGCCTACGCGGACGAGCTGGTCGCGTTCGTGGGGATCGACAGCAGCGTGCCCGGACAGCCGGGCTGGGACGATCCGTCGGCGGCGGACGGCTTGGCGGTGCTCGGCGGCCTCGGGCTCGTCCGGGCGCTGGGGGCGCTCGCCCCGGACCCGTACGAGGGCCTCGGCTATTCGGAGGAGACGCGTCGGCAGCTGCGGCTGCTGACCGCACAGAACGGCACCGGCCCGGCCATCCTCGACGAGATGAGCCGCGCCCGCGAGAACTTCGCGGCGGTGGCCGGAACGACCTTCCCGGCATCGCTGCCGGTCCTGCTGTTCGTCGTCGCGGACGACCCCGAGGCGCCGGGCTGGCTGCAGCTGCACGAACGCCAGGCGGCGACCGTCGAGCGGGGCGAGGTGATCGCCCTCGACGGCGACCAGTACCTCCACCACACGCAATCGGCCGCCATCGCGCGGGACACGACGGCCTTCCTGCGGAGTCTGCCGGCGGACTGATCCGGAGGTTGCGCCCGGGCCTCAGTCCTCGATCGGCAGTCCCCGCCCCGTCGGCACCGGGTCGGTCGCCAGGCGCGCGTGGGTCTCCACGTCGAACCGCTCGTCGCCGTAGCGCAGCTTGGCGCGCTCGAGACCCTCCGCGACGAATCCCGCCCGGGATGCCACGTGGCACGACGCCGGGTTGTTCACCCGGTGCCCGAGTTCGAGCCGGAAGAGGCCGTCGGCGAAGGCATAGTCGACGACGGCGGTCAGGGCGTCCGTCGCGAGCCCGCGACCCCGGGCGCCCGCGGCGAGCCAGTAGGACACCCAGGCGGTCTCGTGCCGCCATTCGATCGCCGAGAGAGCGATGTCGCCGACCGCCACCCCGTCGTCGACGATCGCCCAGTGCTTGGTGCGACCGCCGAAGGGCAGGGCGGAGGCGATGTGGGCGGCGGCCTGGTCGGTCGTCGACAGGTCCACGTCGGGGAACTGCGTGTCCAGATCGGCGGCGGAGGCGCGAGCGGCCACCAGCGCCGGCGCGTCCGTGGGCCGCCAGGGGCGCAGGAGGACCGTCATGTCCCCACCCTGCCACAGCAGCGGCACCGGGCGGAGTCCTCGAAAGCGTTCAGAGTGGCCCGCTCGTGTGGAACAGCTGCTACAGTCGAACCGCAGACCTTCGTTAGGCGAGGCTCCTGCGCGAACACAGGCCACTGATCTGACGACGTCGAGAGACGCCCAAGATCAGGACAGGTCTCCCCGGATTAAGGGGTGATCCCAAGTGGCTTCCCGCTCCGGCGGGACACGTCGTGCAGTGCCGAAACTCTTACGTGGAAGTGTCTCGGACGAAGCATCGTGCTTCCTGCTCCCACGTCTGCGAAGTGCTGCCGACCGTGAAGGAGGTGACCCGATGAGCGACGGCGACAGTCGATCTCTCTGCACCCGCGGGCCGGCTCCGATGCGGTCCCTCTGACCACGCTCCTCGTCGTCTCCGCGGGTATCCCTCCCCCAGCTGCGCTTGTGCGCGCGAACCGGGCCGCTCGCGGACCCCGGTGATTCGTCGCGCCCGAATCCGAGGAGACACTCCCATGCGCCCCTTCTTCCGTACCGATCTCGACACGATCAACCCCGCCCTCCGCGGCGACCGCCCCGAGCGCGACGACAGCCGTCGCGAGGAGGCCCGGCGCGGCGCCGTGCCCGCCGGGCAGCAGCGCGTCCTCGTGGAATCCGCCACCCTCCCGGCCGAGGCGACCATCAAGTCGTTCTCCACCGGGCTCGACGGCCTGACCGCCGAGTCCGTCCGCAGCCGCCGTGCGCGCTTCGGCGACAACGCGGTGACGCACGGCAAGCCCGCGCCGGCGGTGCTGCAGTTCCTGGCGGCGTTCCGCAACCCGTTCATCCTGATCCTGCTGTTCCTCGTGGTGGTGATGGTGTTCACCGACATCGTCTTCGCCGACCCGGCGGACGGCCCCGACTACACCGGGGTGATCACGGTCGGCATCATGGTGCTGATCAGCGTCACCCTGCGCTTCTGGCAGGAGTACCGCTCCTCCCGGGCGGCGGAGGCGCTCAAGGCGATGGTGCGCACCACGACCGCGGTGACCCGCTCGTCGCACGGCACCCCGGTGACCAGCGAGATCCCGGTCGAGGACGTCGTGCGCGGCGACATCGTCCAGCTGGCGGCCGGCGACATGATCCCGGCCGACCTGCGCATCGTGCGGGCGAAGGACCTGCAGGTGAACCAGTCGATGCTCACCGGTGAGGCGATCCCGGCGGAGAAGTCCGCGGACGCGGACCCCACGGTCACCGAGGCGACCCTGCTCGACGCCGCGAACCTGGGGTTCATGGGCACGTCGGTGGTCTCCGGCTCGGGGACGGGCGTGGTGATCGGCACCGGACGCTCCACCTCGTTCGGGAGCCTGTCGTCGGCCATCGTCGGGGCGCGGCCCGAGACGGCGTTCGACACCGGGATCCGCACGGTGACGGTCACCCTCATCCGCTTCATGGTGATCATGGTGCCGGTGGTCTTCGTCATCAACGGGATCACGAAGGACTGGACCAGTGCGTTCCTCTTCGGGGTCACCACCGCGGTCGGACTGACCCCCGAGATGCTGCCGCTGATCGTCACCGCGAACCTCGCCAAGGGCGCTCAGTTCATGGCCAAGCGCAAGGTGATCGTCAAGCGGCTCAACTCGATCCAGAACCTGGGGGCGATCGACATCCTGGCGACGGACAAGACCGGCACGCTCACCGAGGACCGCATCGTGCTCGAGCGGCACCTCGACGCCACGGGGCGCTCCAGCGAGACCACGCTCGGTCACGCCGCCGCGAACGCGCTGTTCCAGACCGGGCTGCGCAACCTTCTCGACGAGGCGGTCGTCGCCGCGGCGGGGCCGGACGAGCTCGACCGGATCCGCCGGGAGTGGACGCTGGTGGACGAGCTGCCGTTCGACTTCGAGCGTCGGCGGATGTCCGTCGTCGTCGACCGGGGCGACGCGCACGTGCTGATCACGAAGGGTGCCGTCGAGGAGGTGCTCGCCGTCTGCACGTCGGAGCACACCCGAGACGGCGTCGTCGCGCTGACCCCGGGGCGACTGGCCGAGATCGACCAGCTCGTCGCCGAGCAGAACGAGCAGGGGCTGCGTGTACTCGCCGTCGCGGTCCGCGAGTTCGAGGGCGGCACGCGCACCGAGTACGTCCGCGAGGACGAGGACGCCCTGACCCTGCTGGGCTTCCTGGCCTTCCTGGACCCGCCGAAGGCGAGCGCGGGAGCGGCGATCGCCAGCCTCCGCCGGCACGGCACCGGGGTGAAGGTCATCACCGGCGACAACGCCCTGGTCACGGCCTCGGTGTGCGCGAAGGTCGGGATCGACCCCGGAACGATCGTGCTCGGACCGGAGACCGACGAGCTCACCCTCGCGGAGCTCGGCGCGCTCGCCGAGGAGACCACCGTCTTCGCCAAGGTCGCCCCGGCGCAGAAGGCGCGCATCGTGGAGGCGATGCGGGCGGCCGGGCACACCGTCGGCTACCTGGGCGACGGCATCAACGACACGGCGGCGCTCCGCGCGGCGGACGTGGGCATCTCGGTCGACACCGCGGTGGACATCGCCAAGGAGTCGGCGGACATCATCCTGCTCGAGAAGGACCTCACGGTGCTCGAAGGCGGCGTGATCGAGGGCCGGCGCACCTTCGTCAACACGATGAAGTACATCAAGATGACCGCGTCGTCGAACTTCGGGAACATGTTCTCCGTCCTGGTCGCGAGCGCGCTGCTGCCGTTCATCCCGATGATCCCGATCGTGGTGCTCGTGCAGAACCTCACCTACGACCTCTCGATGCTGACCCTGCCCTGGGACGACGTCGACAAGGAGGACCTGAAGAAGCCGCGGGCGTGGGAGTCGACCAGCCTGTCGTCGTTCATGATCCGCATCGGCCCGATCTCGTCGATCTTCGACATCAGCACCTTCGCCCTGATGTGGTTCGTCTTCCAGGCGAACAGCCCGGAGCACGCCGCGCTGTTCCAGTCCGGCTGGTTCGTCGAGTCGATCATCTCCCAGACGCTGATCGTCCACCTGCTGCGCACGAAGCGGCTGCCGTTCGCCCAGTCGCGGGCCAGCCTGCCGGTGCTGCTGGCAACGGGCGCGGTGTGCGTCTTCGGGCTGGTGCTGCCGTTCACCGGCTGGGGGCACACGCTCGGCCTCGTCTCGCTGCCGTGGACCTACTTCCCCTGGCTGGTCGCGACGCTGGCCGCCTACTGCGCACTCACCCAGGTGCTCAAGACCGTGTTCATCCGCCGCTTCGGCACCTGGATCTGAGAGGAGGGAGACCATGGACACCACCATCGACATCGCCCTCCGGGTGCTGCTCGCCGGCGGCTGCGGAGCACTGATCGGACTGGAACGCCAGTGGCGGGCCCGCACCGCGGGGGTGCGCACCAACGCGCTCGTCAGCCTCGGGGCGGCGCTGTTCGTGGTGATGGGTGCGTACAGCTTCCACGGTCCCGACGCCGACCCCACCCGCGTGGCGGCACAGGTCGTCTCGGGCATCGGCTTCCTCGGCGCCGGGGTGATCATGAAGCAGGGCGCCTCGGTGTCCGGCCTCAACACGGCGGCGACGCTCTGGGCGTCCGCCGCGGTCGGCGCGCTCGCCGGCGGCGGCCTGTACGGGGTCGCCGCCGGCGGGACGCTCGTCATCATGCTCGCCAACACGATGCTGCGGCCGCTCGGCCGGTTGCTCGATCGGCGGCGCGGCAGTGCCGGCGCGGAGAACCCGGAGGTCGACTACCACTTCGAGGTGCGCTGCCGGGTGGACGCGGAGTCGGACGTACGGGCGCTCGTCTTCGACGCCGTCCACCAGCCGGGATTCACGGTCCGCTCGATCACGGCCACCGACGAGCCCGACGACGCGGTGCTCATCACCGCCGCCGTGCACAGCGAGGAGCGGGACGACCGGGCGATCGAGGAGGCGCTCGCCGCGGTGGTGCGGGCCGAGGCGGTCACGGCCGTGCGGTGGACGGCCGCGGAGACGGTGGTCGTGGACTGATCGCGCGGCGTGCCCGGCGCTAGCCGGGCACGCCGTGGTCGCCGTCGCGGTAGCGGGTGCCGAGCCCGACGAGGCGATCACGCTGGGCCACGTGGAGGTCGTCGACCCATTCCCACCCGGCGGGAGCGGACGGCCCGAGACGCGGGTCGTCGGGGTCGTCATGGTCGAGCAGGGCCTGCAGGTAGGCGCGGTCACGGGCGATCCGCTCCGTGGCCTCCTCCGCGCGGGCGACGGAGCCATGACCCGGGATCACGGTGCCGGCAACGCGCGCCGCGCCCTCGAGCAGCGCCAGGGCCGCGAGATAGTCGCCGATCGGGTCGGGCGGGCCGTTCAGATCGGGCATCGGGATGAGCACGTCGGACAGCATGTCCCCGGCGACCAGGACTCCGGCCTCCGCGATCAGGAGGGCGGCGTGGCCGGGAGCGTGGGCGCGATGCTCGACGATCCGGACCTCCGGGCCGTCCCAGGGCAGGCGGTCCGCATCGACCGGCAGTCCCCCGATGCCGCCGAGGTGCTCGACGTTCACCTCGTCGGGGATGCCCAACCGCCGGGCATCGATCCCGCCGGCCAGGCGCTCGCGCGCCGTCGAGGCGCAGAGCGCGGTCCCCACGCGCCGGACGTGGCCGAGGGCCGGGTGCCACAGCAGGTGGTCCCAGTGCGGATGGGTCGAGAATCCCAGGACGATCGTCCGCCCGCGGTCCGCGAGCTCCTGGGCGAGCGCCTTCAGCTCGCTCTCGTGGACGCCCGCGTCGACCACCAGTGCGCCGTGGCCGCCGTCGAGAACGACCACGGCGTTGCTGCGGCAGAACGCACTCTGGCTCACCAGCACCCCGTCGGCGACCGCGGTCAGCACGCGGCGCTCACGGTCGAGGGGCGGGGTCCGGACCAGGAGGTCAGCGCACCGATCATGGGGGCAGCCTACTCAGCCGCCCCCATGATGGTCAGCGCCAGAACGCAGCGAGCTGCGCCGCGAGCGCGCGCCCCTGCTCGAAACCGCCCCGTGCCGCCCGCGGACGCGTGCCGGGATCCAGCGCGTTCGCGTCGAACACGTCGCCGGCTCCCTCGTCGGGGAACACGCTCTCGACCGCGCTCCCGCCGGCCCGCAGCTCGTGCAGCTGCGTGGCGAGATCCATCCCCCACGCGTGCGGGTGCCGGGAGCGCCCGCTGAACGGCGACAGGACGAGCACCCGGTCGCACCCGGCGGCGAGATCCGCGTTCTCATTCCGCCGGTAGCCGCCGTTGAGATAGCGGGCATCGCCGATGCGGTAGGGGGTCATCGCCGAGGTGCTCGCCGCGACGGCGTCCACCAGCTCCACGCCGCTCGCCCGGTCGAAGACGACCGGCACGCCCGTGCGGGCGTCGACGGCCGGGATCAGCACGCGCCGGATCGGCCACTCGCGCCCGGGCAGCCGGGAGGCGACCGTCGCGCGCCACCGGTCCGCGGCTTCGCCGTCCGTGGTGTCGCGCGCGAGGGCGGCCTCCCCCATCCGACGTCGCATGTCTGCGGCGTCCGCGGCCGACCGGATGACGTCGTCGGACCACAGCAGATAGTCGGCGCCGGAGGTCCGGGGGCCCGGACCGTGCGCGGCAGGGACCCCGCCGCCCGGAGGCGTCGGGGCGGAGAGGATCGCGGCGTAGAGCTCCGCCGGGGTCGCGTCGCCGGTGATCTGCGCCGCGACCGTCGATCCGGAGGAGGTCCCGACGATGGTGTCGGCGTCGGTGACGTCCGTGCCGCCGTCGGCGAGGCCGGCGATCAGCCCGAGGGCCCAAGCGTTGCCGGCTGCACCGCCGCCGCCGACGACCAGGGCACGGGAAGGCGCCGGCGGGGTGTCCGAGGGGTCGGACGGGGAGGGGGAAGAGAGAGTGTTCATGGGAGTCGCCTTTCGCGAACGAGGGTTCGGCGCTCCCGAGCGCGACGAGGTCAGTCGCGCGATCGTGGACGACGGGGAGCGCCCACTGCGGATACTGCGTACATGGGTCTCACCTCCTGTCGACGGAACACGATCGCGAGAACGTTAGCAGGGTGCCGCCCGGCATGCAATCGGGTCGATCGGCTCTCAGCCGCCGAGGGCGGCACGCCAGACGTGCTCGTACCGTGCCGCGTACGCGGTGGCGGAGCGCCAGTGCGCGCCGTGGCCCTCGGCGTACATCGTCGCCCACGGCTCGCGGCCCGTCGCGTGCGCCGTCCCGAGCAGGTCGTACATGGCTGCCGCCCGCTGGGCCAGCAGCTTCGGCAGCGACGACCGCAGGGCGTCGTCTGCACCGTAGCCGGCGACGAACGCGGCGAGTCCGGCCGCGGCCGTGTCGGCAGGCACGGCGGGGTCGTTGAGCGTGAACGCCTGTGCGGCGTAGGCGAGGTCCCACGACCGGGTGCTCGGCCCGGCACCGTCCCAGTCGATGAAGACCCACCGCTCCCCCACGATCAGGTTCCACGGCCCGAGGTCGTTGTGGCAGATCAGGTCCGCATCCGGCACCGGGATCAGGACGTCCCATGCCGCTCCCACCGGTGGCGCGTATCCGGCGGCGGCGTCGTGGATCGAGCGGACCATTCGGCCGACGCGTTCCAACTCCGGGAGGCTCAGCGGTCCACGGTGCATCGCCAGGTCACCCGGGATGTACTCGAGGATCAGCCGACCGAGCTCGTCGCGACCGAGCGTGCGCGGGAGGTCGAGGCCACGGGCGGCGAGGCGGTCCGTGAACGCCGCAACGGCGGGCGCGGCACGCGACCAGGGTTTCCGGACGGTGTCGCCCACCCGGACGACGCCCGCCGACGCATTGCCGCCGTCGAGCGGCACTTCGACCGCACTCCCGTCGTCGGCCGCCACGATGCGAAGGCGCCGGGTCAATAGGCGACCGAGAAGTGGGCGCGCCGATGCTCGCCCTTCTCCAGCTCGTCGATGACCGCGGTGGCGAAATCGGCTCCGGAGATCGCCGACTCGCCGTCCGCGTCGACGAGTGCCACGTCGTCGCCGATCCGGTACCGACCGGTGGCGACGCCGGGAGCGTACGCGCCGTAGGCGGCCCCGGGGCTGACGAAGAACCAGTCCAGCTCCGCCGGGGCCGACGTCAGGAGATCCTCGAGGATCTCCGTCATCTCTCGGGCCTCGGCGGCGAACTGGGGCGGAACGTCGGGCCCGTCGGCGAACCGCGCGGCGCCGGGAGCCGGGCGCAGGCCGCTGAATCCGCCGATCACCCCGAGCCGGACCCCCTCGTCGGCGGCGAGCTCGGCAAGGCGCGCGTCGATCCCGCGCAGGCGCCCCTCCATCTCGCCGCGCGGCGACAGCGCGGAGACGACGGCGTCGGCGCCGGTGACCGCGCGTCGCTGCACCGCATCGTCAAGCAGCGACCCGGTCTCGTAGCGGACGGCGTCGAGCGGCTCGGCCGGATGCGAGCGGCTGTAGGAGGTGACGTCGTGACCGCGGGATGCCGCCTCCCGGACCAGGTTCGAGCCGGTGAAGCCGGTGCCTCCCAGGATGGTGATGCGCATGGTGCCGCCCTTCGATCGCGTGCGGGACGCCCGCACTCCCCCAGCCTAGGCACCGGACCGCGGCGCGCCAGTCCCTGCTCCTTCCGATCCCCTCACGGGGCCGACCGCGGTCCTTCGGTAGCCTGGAGGCACGACGGGCGAGGGAGCGGGATGTCGGGATCGGCGCGAGGGGACGTCTTCCGCATCCGCGGGTTCGCGGCCTACTGGGCGTCGTACACGGTGTCGGGGTTCGGCGCCTACGTCACGACCCTGGCCCTCCAGGTACTGGTGCTCGTCCAGCTGGGCGGGACCGCCGTGGACGTCGGACTGGTGAGCGCGGCCCGCTGGCTGCCCTACCTGCTGGTCGGCCTCCTCGTCGGGGCGCTCGTCGACCGTCGTCGTCGTCGGCCGCTCCTGATCGGGAGCGCTCTCGGCCGCGCCGTGCTCCTGTTGCTCATCCCGGCCGTGTTCGCCGTCGGCTGGCTGCGCGTCCCGGTGCTCCTCGTCGTCGTCGCCGTCGTGGGTCTCCTGTCGCTCGTCGGGGACGCGTCGGCGCAGGCGCTCGTCCCCCGCATCGTGCCGCGGAGCGCGCTCGTGGCGGCGCACGCGCGCACCGATCAGAGCGACGCGATCGCCCAGGCGACGGGTCCGCTGCTCGCCGGGGCCCTGGTCTCCGCTGTGGGGGCGGCCGCAGCGCTCGTCGTGGACGCCGTCGCGTCCGTGTTCTCCGCGCTGGCCATCTTCCGGGTCCGGGTGCAGGAGGCGGTCGTGCCGCCGGAGCACTCGCGCAGCCTGCGTCGCGAGATCGCCGACGGTCTGCGCTGGGTCTACCGGCACCGGGTGCTCGGGCCGCTGGCAATCGGTTCGCACGTCTGGTTCTTCTTCTCCAGCATCCTGAACACCGCGTTCGTGCCGTTCGTGCTGGTGGGGCTGGGGCTCTCGGCGTTCCAGCTCGGCGTCGCACTCGCGGGGGCGGGCGCGGCCGCCCTGGTCGGGAGCTCGCTGTCCCTGCGGGCGGGGCGGAGGTGGGGCGCCGGTGTGGCTGTGATCGTCAGCAACCTGGCGATGGCACTGGGGTGGGCGATGGTCGCCCTCGTGCCTGCGACGATCGGCGCGGGGGCGATCCTGGTCGTGCTCGCGCTGGGCCAGGGATTCGTCGGGTTCGGAATGGGTCTCAGCAACGCCAACGAGATGGGCTACCGCCAGGCCGTCACTCCGGACGAGCTGCAGGCGCGCACGAACACCACGATGCGGTCGGCCAACCGGGCCATGATCGTGATCGGCGCTCCCCTGGGCGGGCTGATCGCGACCGTCGCCGGGTACCGTCCCGCTCTGTGGCTCGGGGTGGCGGGGGTTCTCGCGGCCACCGCCATCCTCGCCTTCTCCCCGGCCCGCTCGGCGCGGCACGACCTCGACGCTCCCCCCGGCTGACGACGCGGTGGAGGGCCGGTCCGGCGAATAAGCGGGCGAACGATTGAAATGCGTAGTAGTACTCAGTAAATGCTATGGTCTCCTCAGTATTTTGTGGAGGGACGAACCATGACGGACGAGGCCGACGATGTGGGCGGCGAGCTGCGACGCGCCGTCGCGCGGCTGTACAGCCGATTCCGCTCGGAGCGGGTGGAGGGCGAGGTGGCGGACGCGCCGCTGCTCGTGCTCATGGTGCTTCTCAAGCAGGGGCCGCAGAGCCTCAGCCAGCTCGCCGCTCTCGCGCACGTCACCCTCGGGTCGATGAGCCAGACCGTCCGCCGCCTCGAGCAGCTGGATTTCGTGACCAAGTCGCGTGGTGTCGAGGACCGCCGGACGGTGATCCTCCGGCTCACCGAGCGTGGTGAGGCCGCAGCGACCGCCTCTCGTCGGCACCGGCACGACTGGCTCGACGGCCGGCTCGCCGCACTCTCCCCCGCCGAGCGCGCGGACATCCTCCGCGCCTCGCGACTCCTCCTCCGCCTCGCCGACTCCTGAACGGAACACCATGCATCCTGTCGAAGCCCTTTTCGTCCCCCTCGGGATGGCGCTGCGGAAGCGCCGCCCGGATGCGTCGCTCAGCATCGCTGCGACGCCGGCGCTGACGACGCCGAACCGGATCGAGCTCACCTCCCCCGCGTTCGGCGACGGCGAGATGATCCCGGCGAAGCACTGCAGCCTCTTCATCGGCGACGACATCTCGCCCGCGCTGACGTGGGGCGCCCTGCCCGACGGGACGGTCGAACTGGTGCTGGTGCTCGAAGACCTGGACGTGCCGTCGGGTGTGCCCGGTCTGCACACGGTCGTCGGCTTCGCGCCTCGTGCCGGTGGCCTGGCGGAGGGCGCGCTGCGCCGCGACGATCCGGAGCTCCGGTTCGTGCCCACCCGCTGGGGGCGCGCGCAGTATGCCGGTCCGCGACCGTTGCCCGGCCACGGCCCGCACCACTACCGCTTCCATCTCTACGCCCTCGACACGGAGGTCGACCTCTCCGCCCTCTCCAACGGCGTCGAGCTGCCGGCGGCGCTGGACGGTCACGTCCTGGCGGCCGGAACCCTGACCGGGACCCGCACGACCTGATCCGCCGGTGCGTGCGCCGGTCGCCTCCCACCTACTCGGGCACGACCTCCTGGCCGGCCAGCCGGCGTCGCATCCGCGTCCACGCGTAGCCGAAGCCGCACGCGATCAGGAGCACCGGGGCGATGCCGAGCACCGGCACGGCGCCGCGATCCACGATCAGGAGGATTCCGGTGCCGACCAGCACGAGGAAGCCGGCGAGGGAGACCGCTCCGACGATCCGGGTGCGGAGCACGAGCGCGCGATGCTCGCGTCCGGTGACGATGTCGACGCGGACCCACTCGGTGCCGGTCGCCCGCCACCGGTTGCCGGAGGCGTCCAGCACCACCGACCCCGGCACCACGTCGTCCGCGCTCGGGAGCCCCACCGGCGTCGACGCCGGACCGGGCCGCATGCCGCCGGACAGGAAGACCGGCTCGCGCTCGTTCTCACCCATCCCTGCTCCGTCCCGTCTCGGCCGCGCCGTCGATGCGTGGCGGGTCCCGTCCGTTAGATTATGCGTCCGCGGAGCGGAGAATGCTGCGCGTCCGGTTACCGAGGGCCGGCCGCGCGTAGCCTGAGGCCATGGTCGATCCCCGAACGGTCGCGGACGAGTACTGGGCCGCCGTTTTCGCGGTTCCGCGCGGCCGCGCGCTCTGGGCCCCGGGCATCCACACGACATACGTCCCCGAAGCGGGAGGGGGCGTCTACGTGCTGGTCGTCGGCGCAGCGGTTCGTGTGCGCGCCCCGGCACGTCTTCGCACCGACATTGCGGCGGTGCTCGAGGGCCTGACGCCCGAGTCGGCTCTTAAGCGGGATGTCTGGAGTGTCGGCCTGCGCGCGCACGAGCCGCTCGTCCTCGGCCCTGCGACGCACTATCTGGCCGGCGGATCGGATCGTTTCGACGGAGCGGCGGAACGGGTCACGCCGTCGGCGGTCGCGGAGCTGGCTCGTACCGTCCCCGCTGACGAGATCGAGGAGTCGGGTGTCTGCGAGCCGGACGCAGTGCTGTTCGGACTTCACTCCGAAGGCGAACTCGCTGCGGTCGCGAGCTTGTCGCCCTGGGCCGGCGCGCACACGGATGTCGGCATCCTCACGATGCCGGTCCATCGTGGCCGGGGGTTCGCGCGTGAGGTCGGCGGTGCAGCGCTCGCGGCCGCGATACGTGGTGCCGGATTCGCTCGCTGGCGCAGCCGGGACGACAACGCCGCCTCGACCGCGTTGGCGCGCCGGCTCGGACTCGCCGCCTACGGCAGGAATCTCGGGATCCGGCTCGGGGCGGGAACGTCGCGCTGAAAGTGTTCTCAGCTCCATGGACTCCCCCGAAATGGACTCCCCCGAATTGGTTCGTGCACTAACCAATAGGCTGAGGGCATGCGACCGACTCCCCCGCCCGCCTCTCCAACGATCGCCCTGGTGCGGCATGGTGAGACCGCATGGAACGCGGCCGGGCGTTATCAAGGACGCGTCGATCTGCCCCTCAACGAGCGCGGGCGCGAGCAAGCCATCGCGGCGGGGCGCACGCTCGCGGAGGAGGGGCGCTGGGAGGCGGTCGTCAGCTCGCCGTTGCTACGAGCGCGCGAGACCGCCCGATCGATAGCGGACGGGGTCGGGCTCGCGGACGTGCTGGTCGAGGACGGCTTGATCGAGCGGTCGTTCGGCGACGCCGAAGGGATGTCGATGGCGGAGGCGCACGCGCGCTGGCCGCAGGGCGACCTCCCGGGCGCCGAGCCGGAGGCCGCGGTCGCCGCCCGCGCCCTGGCGGCTTGGGGTCGCATCGCCGTTCCCGGCCGACGCACGATCGTCGTCTGCCACGTGGCGGTGATCCGCGCTCTGATGCGCGGCATCGGCGCCGCGGACCCCGGCCACGTCGGCAACGGGACGGTGCTGCGGGTGCCGGACTTGCGATCGTACGCGACTTAAGCTTTTAATCTGCGTATGGATGCAGATAAGCCGATATGCGGCCGACTTCCCGACAGTCAGTACGTGGAGCTCGCCGTGGAGGTGTTCGGGATGCTCGCCGACGCCACACGCGTGCGCATCGTGCTCGCACTCCGAGATGCCGGCGAGCTCTCGGTCAACCATCTCGCCGACATCCTGGACAAGCAGCCCGCCGCGGTGTCCCAGCACCTTGCGAAGCTGCGGCTGGCCCGGATCGTCGCGACCCGGCAAGAGGGTCAGCGCGTCTTCTACCGGCTCGAGAACGAGCACGCCAGCCGGCTGGTCAGCGATGCCATCTTCCACGCGGAGCACTCCCTCGGCGGGACGCCGCGACACCACCACCCGGCCGCAGCGGAGCACGAGCAGGCCGAGACGCGGAGGCGCGGATGAGTGCGCACCCGCACGTCCGTCGCCACGACCACGGTCCTCATGCCATCGGGCACGAGAACGAGCACGGCCACGACGGACACCGGCATCCCGCCGGGATCAGGGGCTTCCTCTACGAACTCGTCGTTCCGCACACACACGACGCCGCCGACACCATCGACGACGCGCTCGAAGCCAGCACGGCGGGTGTCCGCGCGCTCAAGATCAGCCTCTTCGTGCTCCTCGGCACGACCGTTGCCCAGGCGGTTGTCGTCGCATTGAGCGGCTCCGTCGCGCTGCTGGCCGACACGGTCCACAACTTCTCCGACGCACTCTCGGCGGTGCCGCTGTGGATCGCGTTCGTGCTCGGCCGCCGCGTCGCCTCGCGTCGCTACACCTTCGGGCTGGGGCGGGCGGAGGATCTCGCAGGACTCTTCATCGTCGTCGTGGTCGCTCTCTCCGCCGTGGTCGCCGCATGGCAATCGGTCGAGCGATTCCTCCACCCACAGCCGCTCACGCACCTGGGCTGGGTGGCCGTGGCGGGCGTCGTCGGGTTCGCCGGCAACGAAGCGGTCGCGGTCTACCGGATCCGGGTCGGCCGACGCATCGGCTCGGCGGCGCTTGTCGCCGACGGTGTCCACGCCCGCATCGACGGTTTCACCTCGCTGGCCGTGGTGCTGGGCGCGCTCGGGGTGCTGCTGGGCTTCCCGCTCGCCGACCCGATCGTCGGCCTTCTGATCTCCATCGCGATCATCGTGCTCCTCGGGGGCACCGTGCGCAGCATCGGCCGGCGGCTGCTCGACGGCATCGAGCCGGGACTGGTCGACGACCTCGACCACGCTCTGGCGGACACGGACGGTGTGGTCGACGTCGAGCGCGTTCAACTGCGCTGGATCGGCCACCGGATGCAGGGTGCCGCGCGGATCCAGGTGAGGGCGGCCTCCTTCGAGGAGGCGGCCACGACCGTCGCGACGGCGCGGGACCGGGCGCTCGCGCGTGTGCCGAGACTCGACGACCTGACGATCGAATCGGTCCCGGCGATGCACCTTCCCGCCGAGCAGCCGTCGGTGAAGTCGCGCCGCGCGTCGCCGCCGCGACGGCCGTGACAGACTGGGCGCGATGGGGGTCTCATTCACGGTCCCGCCGCGCGTCGGGCGGGCGTACTTCGCGCTGCAGGCCGGGGCGGGCGCGCTCTGGTGGGTCGGTGTCGCTGCTCTGCCGTCGGTGCGGACGGCGACGCTCGGCGGCCTGGACCCGGTGGCCGTCGCCGCCGCCGACCTCCCCCTGTTCGTCCTCGCGTCCGCGCTGGCGGCGGCCGGAGTTCGCACGGCGGCCGTCGTCGCGACCGGATGGACGGTGGTGGTCGCCGTCGCGATGGCCGTCTACGCCACCGCGACGCGGGAGGCGGGAGTGGGCGTCCTGCTGATGCTGGGCGCGGCGGTCTGCTCCGTGCTCGCCCTGTGCGTGGTCCGGTGGGGGCGGATCCCCGCCGAGTGGATCGTGCAGGGCCCGTTCCGGTTCCGCCCGGCCGCGAGCGCGCATTCGACCGCGGCCCACGTGGCGGCCACCTTCGGTCAGCTCGTCGTGTTCTGGGGGGTGTTCCTCGCGGCGGCTCCAGCCGCGATCGCCTTCGTCGAGGAGCGCTGGCGGCTGCGGGTCGCGTTTCCACCGGGCGCGGGCATCGTCGGTGTCGTCGTGCTGACCCTGGCCAGCGCGCTGGGGATCGGTGCGGCGATCGCGATGTCCGCACGCGGTGGCGGCACCCCGCTGCCGGTGGCGATGCCGAACCGGCTGGTCATCGCCGGGCCGTACCGCTTCGTCCGCAATCCGATGGCGCTGGCCGGGATCACGCAAGGCGCGGCCGTCGGCCTCCTCCTGGGGTCGTGGCTGGTCGTCGCCTACGCGATCGCCGGATCGCTGGTCTGGAACCTGCTGGTGCGCCCGTTCGAGGAGGACGATCTGGCGCAGCGCTTCGGCGAGCAGTTCATCGACTATCGCGAGAATGTGCGGTGCTGGCTCCCGCGCGTGACGCCATGGGCGCCGTCATCGCGACCGGTTCCCGCGCCGTGACGCGCCGCGACCGTGCGCTCAGCGCATGCACGCGATGATCAGTACTCGCCCTTGATCACGAAGAACGATCCGCGGATCTCGCCGGCGAGCTTCGACTTCTGCCGGGCGAACTTGAACCGCTCCGCCAGCTCGGCGGGCACCTCCATGCCCTGCGAGAGCTTGAAGCCGACCGCCCGCTTGCCGGCCGGATCGAGGGCGTACATCACGTTGATCGCGAGGCCGGACTCGTAGAAGACGTAGTCCATCCGCAACCCGTCGACCTCGAAGGTCGTCGCCTCCAACGGTGTGGAGGCGATGTGGAGGTCGCGCTCGTCCGCCAGCACACGGGTCAGCCGCTCGACGGCCTCCGTCTCCTCGCTCGCGGGCCCGACCGCGAAGTCGTGGTCGTACTTGTTCTTGTAGTAGCGCGCCTCGTTCGCCCGCAGGCCGGCCAGCGCGTCGACCACCGGGCTGGACTCGAGTCCGCGCGTGGACACGGTGACGAAATCGACGATCTCCCGCATGAAGCCTCCCAGCCGTCTTTCGCACCACGATACTGGACGGCGTCGCGCGACGCCGGGGACCGCCGCCTGCTCCTAGTCGTCCGCAGGCAGACCGTCGGAAACGAGCCCCGTCTGCGCCTCGAACGGCGCGGCCAGCGATCCGAGCAGGGTCACGGCGTCCGCCGCCTCCGCGGTGGCCGGGTGGTAGAGGACGAGCACCAGCCCGTCGGTACCCGTGACCTGCAGCTTCTCCCGGTGCACGATCAGCTCGCCGACGACGGGGTGCTGGAAGGTCAGGGTGCCGCCCCGGCGCTCGCGCACGTCGTGCCGGCTCCACAGCCGGCGGAAGGTCGGGCTCGCGATGGAGAGCTCGCCGACCAGCTCGACCACGCGCGCGTCGTCGGCGTCCGCCCCCACCGAGCGGCGGAATCCCGCGAGCAGCACCGCCGACGCCGACTCCCAATCGGGGAACAGGGCTTGCTCGGCCGGGTCGAGGAATACGTCCCGCATCCGGTTGCGACCGGCGACGAGCCGGGGTGAGAGCGCCGTCGCGAGCGCGTTCGCGGCGAGCACGTCGAGGTACCGACCCTCGACGAAGGCGGGGAACGGCAACTGCGGGACGAGCGCGGCGAGACTCGCCGGGAGCGCCTCCGCGCGGGGGCGGCGCGTGCGACGCGAACGGTCGTCGGCCCGGACGAGCCCCAGGAGGTGTGCAGTGGCCTCCTCGTCGAGCTGCAGCACGCCCGCGACCGATCGGAGCACCTGCGCGGACGGGTTGCGGTCGCGCCCCTGCTCGAGCCGCAGATAGTACTCGGCGCTGATCCCGGCGAGCATCGCGACCTCCTCCCGCCGCAGCCCGGCCACCCGTCGCGTGCCGTGCACCGGGATGCCCACCGTCCCCGGCGCGACCAGCTCGCGTCGGGCGCGGAGGAACTCCCCCAGCAGGTTCTGCTCGCCGTCCATGGCCCCACGCTACCCACCCGGTCGCCGTGTTGCCTGTCCCTGCGGATACCAGTGTCGCGGGAGCACTGGTCGGCAGCGATCCGGAGGGGAACGATCGGAGAGTCAGCACTCCACGAAAGGGGTACATCCCATGTCGACATCGCGCATCCTCGTCACCGGCGGCTCCGGCTTCATCGCCGGCCACATCATCCTGCGCCTGCTGGAGGACGGGGCGTCCGTGCGCGCAACGCTCCGCTCCCTCGATCGCGAGCCCGAGGTGCGCCGCGTGCTGCGCGCCGCGGGGATGACCCGCGAAGAGGCCCTGGAGTTCGTGCGCGCGGATCTTCTCGACGACGCCGGCTGGGCGGAGGCCATGAGCGGCGTCGACGGGGTGCTGCATGTCGCCTCGCCGGTCCACCTCGGTCCGGTCACCGATGAGGCTCAGGTGATCGACCCCGCCCGGGAAGGGACCCTCCGCGCGCTTCGAGCGGCGCGGGACGCCGGGGTTGGCCGGGTCGTGGTGACCTCGGCCTTCCACGCGGTCGGCTTCGGTCATCCCCCGCTGGAGCGCGCGTTCACCGAGGACGACTGGTCGGTGCTGGACGGACCGGGGATGGACGCGTACGGCCGCAGCAAGGTCCTCGCCGAGCGCGCCGCGTGGGAGTTCGCGGCGGCCGAGGGCGGGGGCATCGAACTGGTGACGATGCTCCCGGTCGCGGTGGTCGGTCCCCTGCTCGGCGACGGCATCTCCGGGGCGAATCACCTCGTCCACCGGGTGCTGGTCGGCGAGCTGCCCGGCTACCCCGACTTCGCCGTGCCTCTCGTCGATGTGCGCGACGTGGCCGCCGCGCACATCGCGGCACTCTCGGCCGACGGCGCGGCGGGCGAGCGCTTTTTGCTCACCAGCCAGGAGGACGCGGTCCCCCTCGCCGACGTCGGAGCGCAGCTGCGGGCCGTCCTCGGCGAGCGTGCCCCACGGATCCCGACGGCGCAGCTCCCCTCCGACGCGGTGCGCGCGGCCGCGGCGGACAACCCGGGTCTGCAGCCGATGGCCGCGGAACTCGGCTACCGCAAGAAGGTGTCGGGCGAGAAGGCCCGGCGCGTGCTCGGTTTCCGGCCCCGCACGTGGCAGGAGGCGGTGGCGGCGGCGGGCGAGAGCATGCTCGCGCGCGGTCTTGGCGCCTAGGCGGCAGGTCCGGCGGGTGCGGCGTCGCCGGGCCGGGCCGTTGCCACGCCGAGAGCCCGGGCCAACGCGTCGCGGTAGGCCTGGACCGCCGGATGCGCCGCCCGGGTGGCGCGGGTGAGGGTGAAGAGGCGACGCCTCGGGCGACCCGGCAGCCGCACGCGCGCCACGCCGCGCGTGTTCGCCTCGCCCAGCAGGTCGGGCAGCACGGTCACCGCCAGTCCTGCCCGCACCACGTGCACGTGCGTGAGCAGGTCGACGCCGTCGAACCGTACGTCCGGATCGAAGCCGGCGCCGCGGCAGAGCGCGCGCAGCCAGCGCCCGGGCTCGGTCTCCACCGGGTCCGTCGCCCAGGGCGCCGACGCGAGCTCGGCGAGGGAGCGCGTCCCGGCCAACGGGCCGACCTCCGGCACCGCGAGCCGCAGCTCGTCGTCGCACAGGTCGACCCGGTCGATGCGCTCGGGCGTGCGCTGCGGGTTGTCGTCGTACTCCTCCCCCAGGACCAGGTCGAAGTCGCCGGAGAGCAGACCCGCCGTCGCGTCGTGCGCCTCGCGCTGGGCGACGTCGACCCGCAGGCCGGGATGTCGATCGCGCAGATCGGCCAGCACCGGGGTGGACCCCGACAGCAGGACGGTCTGGAACGTCGCCACCCGCAGGACTCCGCCCACCCGGTCCTGGACCGCCGCGAGCTCGGACTCCGCGAGCTCCAGCTGGGCGATCGCCTCCCGAGCGTGGCGGACCAGGATGTGCGCGGCATCGGTGAGGCGCACCCCGCGGCCGATCGGCTCGAGCAGCACGGCCCCGCATTCGCGCTCCAGCTGGGTCAGCTGCTGCGAGACCGCGGACGGCGAATAGGACAGCGCGTCCGCGACGGCTGCGAGGGTGCCGCGGCTCTCGAGCTCGGCCAGGATCGCCAGACGGTGCAGATTGAGCACGGATGACCTCCCGACTCATCAGATTCACTGACCAATATACGTCAGAAGCTTTCGCTGGAGTGACCAACCGGGGGCCGTCACGATGGAAGCATGACGCGCGCGACCTCTCCCACCTCGGCGCCCGCCGTACTGATGATCGTCGGGTCGTGCACCTCGCTCCAGCTCGGCGCCGCGATCGCCACCCCGCTACTCGGTGCGCTGGGCCCGGGCCTGACCACGGCGTTGCGCCTCCTGCTGGCCGGTGCCGTCCTGGTCGTCGTGTCGAGGCCGCGGTTCTGGCGCTGGCCCCGCGGCGGCCTGCGTGGCGTCGTCCTCTTCGGCGTCGTCCTGGCCGGGATGAACGGCTGCTTCTACGCGGCGCTCGACCGCATCCCGCTCGGCACGGCGGTCACCATCGAGTTCATCGGACCGCTGGCGCTCGCGGCGGTGCTCTCCCGGCGCTGGCGCGACCTGACCTGGGTGCTGCTCGCGGCCGGCGCGATCGCCGTCCTGGGGCTCGAGGGCGAAGCGGCCGGATCGGGGCCGCTCGATCCGCTGGGGGTGGTCTTCGCCCTGGCCGCCGGCGGATTCTGGGCGCTCTACATCCTCGCGGGCAAGAAGGTGGGGGCGACCGTGGCCGGCCAGGGACCGCTCGCGCTGGCCATCGTGGTCGGCGCCGTCGTCATGGTGCCGTTCGGGGTGGGGTCCGTGGGCACTCTGGTGGCGCAGCCGGCACTGCTCCTCCCGCTGGCGGCGGTCGCCCTGCTGTCCTCGCTCATTCCGTACTCGCTCGAGTTTGCAGCCCTGCGCCGGCTGACGCCGCGCGTCTTCGGTGTGCTGCTGAGCCTCGAACCGGTGATCGCCGCCCTCGCCGGCTGGGCGCTCCTCGGCCAGGGCATGACCTGGATCGCGGTGGCGGCGATGGCCGTCGTGGTGGCGGCGTCGATCGCGTCGACGGCGTCCGCGGCAGCGCCGACGCCCCCGGCCGCCTCGCCGTCGACCGCCTCAGTGCCGGTCGTCGCCCGTGATCGCAACGGATCCCAGGAGGTCCAGGTCGGGGCCCAGCAGGACGAGTCGTCGGGTGGCCCTGGTCATGGCGACATATCGGTCGACACCACCCGCCACGCCCCCGCCGAAGCCCGTCGGGTCGACGAGGACGACCAGGTCGAACTCGAGTCCCTTGGCGAGCGCCGGAGTCAGCAGCTGGACGCGCGTCCGCCCGGCCACGGCCCGCAGGCCGTCGCGGGCAGTCGCCACGGCCCGCTCCGCGGCGATGACGCCGACGACGCCCTCGGCGTTCTCGGCGAGCCAGTCCTCAACGAGTGACCCGAGCTCCGCGACCTCCCCACGACCGACCGGGACACCGCTGGACCGGATCGCGCTCGGCACCGTTGCGTCGGGCAGCACCGCGCGGATGACCGGCTCGGCGACGGCCATCACCTCGCTCGGTGTCCGGTAGTTCACACTCAGTCCGGCGACGCGTGCGTCGACAACGCCCACCCGTGCCAGGCGCTCGCGCCAGCTCTCGCTGAAGCCCTGGCGTGCCTGAGCCCGGTCGCCGACGATCGTGAAACTGCGCGACGGACACCGGGACAGCAGCATGCCCCACTCGGCATCCGTCAGCTCCTGCGCCTCGTCGACGACGACATGCGCGAACGGCCCGGCGAGCTCGTCGGGGGCGAGCGCCTCCGGGACGGCGTCGTCCACGAGGGTGGTCTGCACGTCCTCGCCGCGCAGCATCGTGACCAGGCCCTCCCCGTCGTCGTCGGCGGCGATCAGGTCGTCGACCACAGCGGCCATCCGCTCCCGTTCGGCGGCGACGGCCGCACGACGCCGTCGGCGGCGCGCGGCGGCATCGGGGTCGCCGATCCGTCGCCGGGCGGCGTCGAGGAGCGGCAGGTCCGCGCTCGTCCAGGCCCGGGCGTCGACCCGCTGCAGGAGCGCGACCTGCTCGTCCGACAGCCACGGCGCACACCGGCGCAGGTAGCCGGGCGTCGCCCACAGATCGGCGACGACCCCGGCAGGGTCGAGCATCGGCCACGCCCGGTCGAACGCGGCGCGCAGCCCGTCGTGCGCCGCGAGGACGCGGTGCACGAGCGCGGCCGGGGCGGCGCCGTCGTGCCGGTCCACGAGGATCTCCAGCAGCGCATCCCAGACCTCCTCACGGGCGTCGTCGTGCGCGACTCCCGGTGCGGACGCGAACGCGTCGGCCCAATCCTCCGGTGTCAGCGGGATGTCGGCCCACTCGGTCTCGATCAGGAGCGGTTGCGCGGGCGGACGCTCGTAGCCCCGCACCGCCGTCTCGATCACCGCGCCCCACCGGCCGTCCGCCTTGAGGCCCGCAACGGTCGGGTCCGCCTCTGCGACGGCGTCCGCACCCTCCTCGACCAGGTCGGCGAGGGTGCAGAGCTGCACTCCCTCCTCCCCCAGCGCGGGCAGCACGTCCGAGACGAAGGCCAGGTAGGGCCGGCTGGGCCCCACGAACAGCACGCCGCCGCGCCGGTGCTCGAGCCGGGGGTCGGAGTACAGCAGGTACGCGGCCCGATGCAGGGCCACCACGGTCTTGCCGGTTCCCGGGCCGCCGTCGACGACCAGAGCGCCGCGGGAGCCCTCCCGGATGATCGCGTCCTGATCCGCCTGGAGGGTCGCCAGCACGTCCCGCATCCGCGTCGACCTGCTCGCCCCCAGACTCGCAATGAACTCGGACTGATCGTCGAGGGCGGCGGCGCCGGCGAAACCCTCCGTGGCGAGCGCCTCGTCCCAGTAGTCCGTCACCCTCCCACCGCTCCAGCGGTAGCGTCGTCGGCTGACCAGTCCCATCGGGTCGGCGAGCGTCGCTCCGAAGAACGGCTCCGCGGCGGGCGACCGCCAATCGGTCAGCAGGCGTTCCCCGTCCGCATCGGTGAGCCCGAGCCGCCCGATGTACACCGGCTCGGGATCGCCGGCGACGACCATGCGACCCAGGCAGAGATCGACGCCGTACCGGGCGAGCGTCCGCCGGCGTGCGGTCAACCGGTGGATCTCGAGATCCCGGTCGAGCGCCTGCTGGCCGACACCGCCCGGGGAGCGTCGCGCTGCCGTGAGACTCGCGGTGAGGTCGGCGAGCGTGGAACGCAGACTCGACGCGATGCGGTCGAATCGGCGCTCGTCGTCCGCGATCAGGGCGGGGTCGGCTTTGGCGGCGAGTCGGAGGGGCAGATCGAAGGCGCTCGGAGCAGTCACAGTCGTCGATTCTGCGACGCGAGGGGGGCCTTGCGGCAAGCCCCCGGCCAGGCGTTACCCTGGAACTGCGGGAGGATCCCGCTTCGGCATCAGCCGATGAGCGACACGGCCCGGGCGATCACAAGCGCGAGCAGCACGAACCCCGAGAACGACTCCAGCGCCATCAGCAGTTTCGCGCGATGCGACAGCGGCATGGCGTCGGTCGCGCTGAACGCCATCGAGTTCGACAGTGACGTGTAGAAGTAGTCGATGTAGTTCGGCACCCAGTCGAGACTGCGACTCGACCCGCGCGCCACCTCCTCGACGGCGTCCTGATCCTCGTCCTGCGGGAAGCGGAAGTCGGCGAGCGGGAGTGCGTGCCGGGGCCGGGTGACCCGTGCGACAGGACCTCCGCGGTCCATGGTCCAGAAGACGAGTGCGAACGCGATCACATTCGTGAGCCAGACCTGGAGCGACGCGAGCAGGATCTCCGAGCCGTTGCCGTGCTTGTTCAGCAGCCGGATGACGGTCTCGATGAACGCGATCTGGTTCACCACGAGGATCAGCAGGGCGAGCGCGAACTCGGCCCAGCGGGACCAGCGCGACTCGCGGCTGAGCCGGTGCGGGTTGTAGACGACGAGCGCCGCCAGCATGAGCAGGCACACCGCGACGACCAGATACCGCTCCAGAGCGGGAACGACACTCGGCAGGAGTGCGTACGACGCGAGCGCCACGAGTGTCGCGATCACAGCCGGCCAGCGGTGCTCCGGCGCGACATCGCGCGCTCTGCTGTCGTCGTCGGTCACGACGCGACACTACGCCCGTTCCCGGTCGTGGTCGGTCACGGTCGGTCACGGCGCGGCACGCCGTTGGCTCACCCGCCGAGCGCGGCCACCGCCTCGATCTCGACGAGCGCGCCGGGATTGGCGGGTGCGACGGCGAGCACGGTGACGGCCGTACGGTGGTCTCCCCAGACCGACCGGGTGGCCGCATACGCCTCCGTCGGATCGATGGAGGGGTCGAGGTGGATGGTCAGCTTCACGACGTGCTCCGGACCGGCCCCGACCGCATCGAGGACCGCGAGCACGTTGCGCAAGGCCTGCTCGGTCTGCGCGCCGAGCCCGTCGCGCAGCACTCCCTCGCCGTCGATGCCGTTCTGGCCGCCGACGTAGAGGGTGCGTCCGGCGGGGGCGATCATCCCCTGGGCGAAGGCCGGGCTGCGCACGAGCACGGGCGGGTCGACCGGGGTGGGCAGAGCGGACATGGTGGGCTCCTCTCGACGGTTGGGCGCCATCCTGCCCCCTACCGCCGACACGCGCCACCCCTCGCACCACGGGCCGGTCTCCCCGTCCCCGCACCCAGCGGCGACGCATCCCGGGAACGGGGCGTAGACTGACGGGCGTGTCTTCCCTCCTCCCCTCTCTGCCCTCCGGGCGTCTGGAGGTCGTCGGCGCTCTTCGCGCCGGCGTGAGATAGTCCTGCCCCCCACCGGTGACACCGGTGCGTCGTTCGGCGCACCCCCTTTCAGGACAGACTTCTCGACACGTTAGGCACATCCATGCATCCCCTCACGGACGAGCGCATCCGCGCGTCCTTCGTCAACGCATCCGTCCGCGAGCGCAAAGAGCTCGCCCTCCCCGACCTCGCCGCGGTCGCCTGGAGCGACATCGACTTCCTCGGCTGGCGCGACCGCAAGCTCGCGAACGTCGGCTATGTCGTCGTCGAGATCGACGGCGAGCCGGTCGGCGTGCTGCTGCGCCGCGCCGACGGTTCCGTCCGCGCCCGCCCGCAGTGCTCGTGGTGCGAGGACGTGCACCTCCCGAACGAGGTGCTCTTCTTCATCGCCAAGCGCGCGGGTAAGGCAGGACGCGACGGGAACACCGTCGGCACCCTCGTCTGTGCGCAGTTCGAGTGCTCCGTCAACGCGCGCAAGCGCCCCGCGACCGCCTACATCGGCTTCGACGTCGAAGCGGCGCGCGAGCAGCGCATCGCCACGCTCCGCGAGCGGGTCGACGCCTTCGTGCGGCGGGTCCTCGGCGACGAGTAGACCCGGGCTCCTCCGGGTCGCGGACGTCGCGTCCCGGGGACGACGGCGAGGGAGCCGACGCGCTCACTCGCCGTCGTCGAGGAACCGCTCGTGGTGGTAGCCGGCGTCGTCCAGGATCGCGACGGTCGACTCCGGCACCTCGACGAACGCGCCCGGCAGATCGATCAGCGGCTCCGACACGACCACCTTCGCGCGATCGCCGAACAGGTGCAGCTGGTCGGCCTCCGGATACATCTCGCGGAGTGCCGGGATCGCGGTCGAGTGGAAGAGCGTCCGGCTGCGGTGCGCCGTCGAGTACCGGAAGGCCCAGAGCGTCGCGCCGTCGGACAGCGCCATCGTCCCCTGCATCGGGAAGGCGATGCCCTGCGACCGTCCGACCTCCTCGATCTGCCGCACCGCGCGGCCCATCGCCCCGACGGGATCGTCCATGAGGCCGAGGGTCAGCGCCAGATGGAACAGCACCTCCGAGTCGGTGGTGCCCAGGATCTCCGGGTACAGCGACGGGTCGACGGCGAACACGAGCTCGCGCTTCATCCGGGCGAACCCGTCGATGCCGCCGTTGTGCATGAACATCCAGTTGCGGTGCCGGAACGGGTGGCAGTTCGTCCGCTGGATGGGCGGCCCGGCGGCCGCGCGCACGTGTCCGAAGAACAGCGGGCTCGCGATCGACTCGGTCAGCTCCCGCAGGTTCTCGTCGTGCCAGGCCGGCTCGATGCTGTGGAAGAGAGCCGGGACGCTGCCGGCGGTCGACCCCTCGGGGTACCAGCCGAAACCGAATCCGTCGCCGTTCACGGTCTCCGCGCCGAGCGGCGAGTCGAGCGACTGGGCGACCAGCGAGTGCTGGGCGTCCAGGACGAGCACGGAGGGTTTCAGCGGTTCCCCCGCGTATGCGAGCCAACGGCACATGTCGACCACCTCCCGGTCGGCTCGACCCTAGCCCCGTCCGCCGTCCGCGGGAATGCCCGGGCAGCGGGCGTGGCGGTCAGCCCTGAGCCGGAGTACCCGCGATGTTGACGAGCCACTGCGTGCCGAACCGGTCGACCGCCATGCCGAAGCTGTCGCCCCACGGCGCCTTCGACAGCGGCTCGACGACGGTGCCGCCCACGATGAGCTTCTCGTAGTACCCGGTGAGCTCCGCCTCGTCGTCCCCGCTGAGCGAGACGGAGATGGTCGAGCCGTCCTTCAGCTCCATGTGGGCGGGGACATCCGCCGCCATGAGGGTGAAGCCGGCAGGCGTGGCGAGCTGGGAGTGCATGATCCACTCCGCCTCCGACGGCTCCTGGCTGACCTGGAACTCGGCGAACGTGCTGCGGGTCACCTCGCCGCCGAAGACGGACGCGTAGAAGTCCATCGCCTCCCGGGCCTGGCCGCGGAAGTTGAGATACGGGTTGAGCGTGGATGACATGGGGTCTCCTTCGTCCGAACGATTCGCCTCCAGGCTAGCCAGCGGCCCGCGGATGCACGAGTGCAGAGTTCAGCGCCGGTAGGCGGCGACGATCAGCTCGCCGCGGATCTCCGCCAGACGGTCGACGATCTGGTCGACGAGTCGTGCCGAGACGCCGGAGGCGACGAGGTCGAACGGCCCCAGGGGTTGCAGGCCCCCGCAGCGGATCCGCAGCACCTCCCACCCCGCGGCCCGGAGCAGGCGATCCTTGCGGCGGTCCGAGGCCTCCCGCGGGCCCACGTGCTCCAGCCCGTGGCGCCCCGTGGTGTCGTACTCGATCGCGACCCGCAGCTCGGGCAGCAGGATGTCGGGCCACACCTCCAGGTGGGCATGGAAGGGCCGCGCGACCCGCACCGCGTTGCAGCCGAGGTCGATGTCGAGCCGCTCCGACAGCCGCCGTTTCAGCTCGGGTTCGGCGGCGGAGGCCGGGGTCGGCGCGAACCTGCTGTGGAACGCGGTGCCCACCGCCACCGCTGCGGCGCCCTCCCGTGCGTGCCGGCAGACCGGGCAACGACGGCCGTCGATGATGCGCTCGATGCTCGCCCGGAACACCGGATGCCCCCGATCGCACTGCCAGGAGTGCGTCGCTGCCGAGCTGTTCTCGGCGGAGACGGCGACCCGCGAGCCGGGGGCGGCGAGCGCGACGAGCTGCTCGCGCGTCATGCTCGTGCGATCCAACCGGCGGCAGAGCCAGCAGCGGTCGTCGTCGGGGTCGTGCTCGAGCCGACGCGGATCGCGCGCGTGGCCGCACACATGCGGCCGCGCCTCCGGGTCCGGCGCGGGCCGGACCCGACGAGGCGCCGCGGCCTCGGAGCAGAACGGGCACCAGGCCGAGCGCCGCCGGGTGCCGTTCGGTCGGGCCCGTTGCTCCGCGGGAGTCGCGATGAACCGGTGCCCGGCGTCGCACTCCCAGAGCAGGTACACGTCGGCGGCCGGGGGCACCTGCGTCAGCACGATGCCGTGGTTCAGATCGGGATGGTACTGCCGCACGAGGGTGGGATAGCGCTCCCAGTCCGGGCGGTAACGCCCGATGGCGTAGGGCACCGCGGTCCCTTTGGACCACTGGCGGCGCGCCCACCACTGCTCGACGTTCTCCGGCACGCGGCCACACTATGTGGGGCCACCGTCATCCGCGTCGACCGGTCAGAGTACGAACGGCAGCAGCGCGCGGCGCTCGGCGGGGTAGTCCGGGAACGTGGTCCGGTACCAACGGTGGTTCGCCATGGCCCGCGGCGCGAGATTGGCGATCGTGTAGAGCGCGAACGACGCCCCCGCCAGCGACCAGGTGGCGATCGCCCACCCCGTCCATTCCACGATCTCCCCCAGGTAGTTGGGGCTCGACACCCACCGGAAGCCCCCGCCCTGCGGGACGCGGTAGCCGCGCGAGCCGTCGCCGCGCAGCCGGCGCAGGATCCGGTCGGACGAGAGGTTGAGCGCGTAGCCGGTCGCGAACAGCACCGCACCGATCCAGAATCGCGGGTCGGCGAGCCACGCCACCGGATATGAGCCGTACTCCGAGATCCACCGGGCGTTGACCCAGGCGTTCAGCAGGTTGAACAGGACGGCCAGGAGCATCACGGCGACCGGCATCCGCGACCCCGAGCGCATCAGGAACGGGTAGACGAACGCGCGCTGCACGTAGTGCGCCTGCCAGAGCAGCAGGAAGAGCAGCGGGACCAGCTGCCCGCGATGCTCCCCGAGCAGGTAGAACACCAGGAAGAGGATCGACGCCGGGCTCTCCATCACCACCCAGCCGACACGCGCCGGCACGGTCGGCCCCCACCCGGCGCGACCGTGGCGGCCGCCGTACGGAGCGACGACGAAGCAGAGGGCGAGGAAGGTCAGCAGCGCGAGCGCGAGCTCGGCGTAGACGAACCAGCGGTACGCTCCCTCGGGCATGCGGCGAGTCTACTCAGGCCGTCCGGCATCGTTCGGGCGCGGCCGGGGCGGGCTGTTAGGCTCGCAGTCATGGAGATCGAGGTCGACAGACTGTAGCCACCGCATGGCGGTGGCTCCCACGCGCGGGCGGGCTGCTCCCGCGCCTGCGTCCGTCCCGCCGTCGTGCGGGTCGCCACCTGTCATCCGGAACCCGCGCGCCTCCCTGTCCACGGCCATCGGCCGTCCCGGAGACGCGTGTCCCTCGACCCTCCGTCCGCGCACGCCCGCGGGCCGCGCAGAGAGATCTCCTCGTGTCCACGAAACCATCCATCACCCTGCACGATGTCGTCTTCGACTGGCCCGACGGTGCGACCGCACTGGCGGGGATCGACGGCACCTTCTCCCCCGGCCGCACCGGCCTGGTCGGCCGCAACGGCGCCGGGAAGTCCACGCTCCTGCGGCTCATCGCCGGTCTGCTCTCCCCCACCTCCGGCCGCATCGACACGGTCGGCGACGTCGGGTACCTGCCCCAGACGCTCACCCTGGACGGCGGCAGCACCGTCGCCGCTCTGCTGGGGATCGATGCCGTCCTCGCCGCGATCGCCGCGATCGAGGGAGGCGATCCCGATCCGCGGCATTTCGACACCATCGGCGACGAATGGGACGTCGAGGCGCGCGCCGACGAGGCGCTGCACCGCATCGGGTTCTCGGCCGCCGATCTGGGCCGTCGCGTCAGCGCCGTGTCCGGCGGTCAGGCGATGCTGATCGCCCTCACCGGCCTGCGGCTCGCCCGCACCCCCATCACCCTGCTTGACGAGCCCACGAACAACCTGGACCGGCCGACGCGGGCACTGCTCGCCGAGCTGGTCGACGAGTGGCCGGGCACGCTCGTCGTCGTGAGCCACGACCTCGACCTGCTGGAGCGGATGGACACCACGACCGAACTCCACGCGGGCCGGCTGACGTCGTTCGGCGGACCCTACAGCGCGTGGAAGGAGCAGCAGGAGAACGCGCAGGCGGCCGCGGTGCAGGCCGCACGCTCCGCGCAGCAGACGCTGAAGGTCGAGAAGCGTCAGCGGGCGGAGGCGGACGTGAAGCTCGCGCGCCGGGAACGCACCGGCGCCAAGACGCAGCGCGTCGGCGGCATCCCGAAGATCCTGGCCGGCGCGCGCGCGAACGCAGCGCAGAACTCGGCAGGGGCGCTGCGCGGGACCCTCGACGACAAGGTGCGTGCCGCCCAGGCCGCGGTCGACGCCGCCGACGCCCGGGTGCGCGAGGACGAGCACATCCACCTCGTCCTGCCGGACCCGGACGTGCCCCGGGGTCGACGCGTGGCGGAGTTCCGCAGCGGCGATCGCAGCATCGTGATCCAGGGGCCGGAGCGGGTGGCGCTCGTCGGCCCCAATGGTGCGGGCAAGTCGACGCTCGTCGGCCGGCTCCTCGGCGATCCGGCGGCACCGGCCGGCCCTGTCGAGGCGGTGCTGCTGACCGACCGGGTCGGCTACCTGCCGCAACGCCTGGACGGGCTCGACGAGGAGGCCGGCGCGCTCGACAACGTGCGCGATGTGGCGCCGCGCGCGGCTCCCGGTGACATCCGGAACCAGCTCGCGCGACTGCTGCTGCGCGGGGGTGCTCCCGATCGGCCGGTGCGGACGCTCTCCGGTGGCGAGCGCTTCCGGGTCGCCCTCGCACGGCTCCTTCTCGCGGACCCGCCGGCGCAGCTGCTCGTGCTCGACGAACCCACCAACAACCTGGACGTCGCGAGCGTCGAGCAGCTCGCCGAAGCGCTTGACGCCTACCGCGGGGCGCTGCTGGTGGTGAGCCACGACGAGCGCTTCCTCGCCCGGATCGGCATCGACACGACGCTCGCGCTCGACGCCTCCGGCCACCTCACCTGACGCGAGATTCGTGCCGAATGTGGTGTTTGCGAAGGCTATTCACGACATTCGGCACGAATGTCGGACGGGGAAACGGGTGGGCCCTGCCGGGATCGAACCGACGACATCCACGGTGTAAACGTGGCGCTCTACCAGCTGAGCTAAAGGCCCGTGTGCCGCACCAGCTTAGTGGGACGGCGGCAGGCCGCTGTCAGCCCACGTGGACCGGCAGCTCCTCGAGCGCGGCGCGGTACGCGTCGAGCGAGCGAGCCTCGCCGGGGGCGGTGATGAAGGAGGCGCGGATGATCCCGGACTCGTCGATCAGGAAGGTCGCGCGGTTGGCGAAGCCCTTCTCGGCGAGGAAGACGCCGTACTCCTTCGCGATCTCGCCGTGCGGCCAGAAGTCGGCCAGCAGGCTGAAGTCGTAGCCCTCCTGTTCGGCCCAGGCGCGCAGCGTGAACTTGGAGTCGACGGAGATCGCCAGCAGCTCGACACGGTGGTCGTCGAAGAGCGCGAGGTTGTCGCGCAGGGCGCACAGCTCACCGGTGCAGGTGCCCGAGAAGGCGAGCGGGAAGAAGACGAGCGCCACCGCCTTGCGTCCGCGGAAGTCGGAGAGGCGCACGGACTGGCCATGCTGGTTCGGCAGCTCGAAGTCGGGTGCCTGGGTGTCGTTCTCCAGAGCCATGGGGTGTGGGTCGTCCTTTCCTCGCCGCGTCGCCCTCGCACGGAGCGGAGGATCCCGCGGGCGCACGAGGAGACAGCATAGACCGGCAGGCTCCGAGTGCCAAGAGCGCGGTCACCGGGAGGGTCGGAGTGCGGCTAGGCTGAACGATGGTGCCCGCTCGTTGTCGTGAACCGACAGGGATGCGAGCCGTCCACGATCCATCCGACACAAGAAAGAGGTCGAGGGTGACTGTAAACGACCAGGACCCGTACTCGGTGAACAACATCGACTCGGACCCGGAGGAGACCGCCGAATGGCAGGAATCCCTCGACGCACTGGTTGCGGCTCACGGCCACGAGCGTGCTCGTGAGATCATGCTGAGCCTGCTCAAGCGCTCCAAAGAACTGCACCTCGGTGTTCCGATGGTCCCCACCACGGACTACATCAACACCATCTCCCCCGAGAACGAGCCGGAGTTCCCCGGCGACGAGGAGATCGAGCGTCGCTATCGGCGCTGGATCCGCTGGAACGCGGCCGTCCTCGTCCACCGTGCGCAGCGGCCCGGCATCGCCGTCGGCGGCCACATCTCGACCTACGCGTCGAGCGCGGCGCTCTACGAGGTCGGGTTCAACCACTTCTTCCGCGGCCAGGACCACCCGGGCGGCGGAGACCAGATCTTCATCCAGGGCCACGCCTCCCCCGGCACCTATGCCCGTGCGTTCCTCGAGGGGCGCCTCAGCGGCGACCAGCTCGACGGCTTCCGTCAGGAGAAGTCGCACGCCGGAGGCGGCCTGTCGTCGTACCCGCACCCGCGGCTCATGCCGGACTTCTGGCAGTTCCCGACGGTCTCGATGGGCCTCGGCCCGATCAACGCCATCTACCAGGCCCAGCTCAACAAGTACATCACCAACCGCGGCATCAAGGACGCCTCCGACCAGCACGTCTGGGCGTTCCTCGGCGACGGCGAGATGGACGAGGTCGAGTCGCGCGGCCAGCTGCAGGTCGCGGCGAACGAGAAGCTCGACAACCTGACCTTCGTCATCAACGCGAACCTCCAGCGCCTCGACGGCCCGGTGCGCGGCAACGGCAAGATCATCCAGGAGCTGGAGAGCTACTTCCGCGGCGCGGGCTGGAACGTCATCAAGGTCATCTGGGGACGCGAGTGGGACGACCTGCTCGCCCGGGACGCCGACGGCGCGCTGGTCAACCTGATGAACCAGACGCCCGACGGCGACTACCAGACGTACAAGACCGAGAACGGCGCCTACGTGCGCGAGAACTTCTTCGGACGCGACCCGCGCACCCTCAAGCTCGTCGAGGACTACACCGACGATCAGGTCTGGGGCCTCAAGCGCGGCGGCCACGACTACCGCAAGGTCTATGCGGCCTTCAAGGCGGCCGTCGAGCACAAGGGCCAGCCCACCGTCATCATCGCCAAGACCATCAAGGGCTACGGCCTCGGTCCGAGCTTCGAGGGCCGCAACGCGACCCACCAGATGAAGAAGATGACGCTCGACAACCTGAAGACGTTCCGCGACGCGATGCGCATCCCGGTGACGGACGCGCAGCTCGAGGAGAACCCGTACCTTCCCCCGTATTACAACCCGGGGCCGCAGGACGAGGCGATCGAGTACCTGCACGACCGCCGTCGTGCGCTCGGCGGCTACCTGCCGGAGCGCCGGTCGAAGTACACGCAGCTGAATCTGCCGGACGACTCCGCGTACGCGATCTCCAAGAAGGGCTCCGGCACGCAGGAGATCGCCACGACCATGGCGTTCGTCCGCCTGCTGAAGGACCTGCTGCGATCGAAGGACTTCGGCCACCGCATCGTCCCGATCATCCCGGACGAGGCGCGCACCTTCGGCATGGACGCGTTCTTCCCGAACGCGAAGATCTACAACCCGAACGGCCAGCACTACACGTCGGTCGACCGCGAGCTGCTCCTGGCCTACAAGGAGAGCCCGCAGGGCCAGATCATCCACGTCGGCATCAACGAGGCGGGCGCCCTGGCGGCGTTCACCAACGTCGGCACGTCGTACGCGACGCAGGGCGAGCCGCTCATCCCGGTCTACGTCTTCTACTCGATGTTCGGGTTCCAGCGCACCGGCGACGCGATCTGGGCGGCGGGCGATCAGATGGCCCGCGGCTTCATGATCGGCGCCACCGCCGGCCGCACCACCCTCACGGGTGAGGGTCTGCAGCACGCCGACGGCCACTCGCTGCTGCTGTCGTCGACCAACCCGGCCGTGCTCTCGTACGACCCGGCGTACGGCTACGAGATCGGGCACATCGTGCGCGCGGGCCTCGAGCGGATGTACGGCGGCTCGCACCCGACGCCGAACGTCATGTACTACCTGACGGTCTACAACGAGCCGATCGTGCAGCCGGCCGAGCCCGAGGGCGTGGATGTGGACGGGATCGTCCGCGGCATCCACAAGCTCAGCACGTCCGACGTCGCCGGCCCCAAGGCCCAGCTGCTCGCCTCCGGCGTCTCGGTGCCGTGGGCGCTGGAGGCTCAGCACCTGCTCGCGCAGGACTGGGGCGTGTCGGCCGACGTGTGGAGCGTCACCTCGTGGGGCGAGCTGCGCCGCGACGGCCTGGAGGCGGAGGAGCACAACTTCCTCTACCCGCAGCAGGAGAAGCAGGTGCCGTACGTCACCCGGAAGCTGCAGGACTCCGAGGGCCCGTTCGTCGCCGTCACCGACTACATGCACGCCGTGCCGGATCAGATCCGGCAGTTCGTGCCCGGTGAGTTCGCCACGCTCGGCGCCGACGGCTTCGGCTTCTCGGACACCCGCGCGGCCGCCCGCCGGTTCTTCAAGATCGACGGACCGTCGCTGGTCGTCCGCACCCTCGAGCTGCTCGCGGCCCGAGGGCAGGTGGACCCGAACGCGCCGGCCTGGGCGATCGAGAAGTACCTGCTGCACGACGTGAACGCCGGGACCACCGGCTCCGCGGGCGGCGAGTCCTGACGACTCCCGTGCCGAGTTCAGTCGAGAGGACCAAGGCCGAGACGCTTGCGTGGTTGCGCAAGATCTCGGGCGAGCTCGCCACGACCACGCTCAAGCGGCTCGAGGACACGCTCCCCTGGTATCGCGACATGCCGCCCGGCCGCCGTAGTGCGGTCGGGCTGGTCGCGCAGGCCGGCATCTCGTCGTTCATCTCCTGGTTCGACGACCCGCGCTCGACCCCCTGGATCGCGGCCGACGTCTTCGGGGCGGCTCCTCGTGAGCTGCTCCGGAGCGTCAGCCTGCAGCAGACCCTGCAGCTCATCAAGATCACCGTGGAGGTGGTCGAAGAGCGTGTGAAGGTCGGCGGCGGGGAGGCGTTGCGGGAGGCCATCCTGCTGTACTCGCGCGAGATCGCCTTCGCGGCGGCCGACGTGTACGCCCGCGCGGCGGAGGCGCGCGGCCTGTGGGACGCCCGCCTGGAGGCCCTCGTGGTCGACAGCATCCTCACCGGTGAGTACGACGACGAGCTGCCGAGCCGGATCGCCGCGCTCGGCTGGCATGGGCACGGCGAGGTCAGCGTGCTGGTCGGGACCGCACCCCGGATGCTCGACGTCGACCAGCTGCGGCGCACCGCCCGGCACATGTCCGCGGACGTGCTGATCGGCGTGCAGGGCAGCCGTCTGGTGCTGGTGATCGGCCGCGCGTGGCCGAGCGACAGTGTGCCGGAGGACGCGATCGGTGCGACTCCGGCCGTGAGCTTCCTCGAGATCGCGCAGCAGCTCGAGCCGGAGTTCGGCGCCGGGCACCTGGTGCTCGGCCACGAGGTCGCCAGCCTGGTGGACGCGTCCAAGAGCGCGAAGGCGGCCCTGGCCGGCTTCGCCGTCGCGAAGGCCTGGCGCAACTGCCCGCGCCCGGTGCACGCCGACGATCTGCTCCCCGAGCGCGCGCTCGCCGGGGACGGGCTCGCCCGCGCCACGCTCATCAGCCGGATCTATCGCCCGCTGCAGGCCTACTCCGCCGAGCTTCTGACCACGCTGTGGTGCTATCTGGACAACGGTCGCTCGCTCGAGGCGACCGCGCGGGAGCTGTTCGTGCATCCGAACACGGTGCGCTACCGGCTCAAGCGGGTCTCCGAGGTGATCGGGTGGGACGCGACCGGGGCGAGGGAGGCCCTCATCCTCCAGGCTGCGCTGATCGTCGGCTCGATCAACGAGCCTGAGGCGTCGCGCCGCAGCTGATTTGTAGACTTCCACAAAGCTTCTTTCGATACTTTGTATCCATTCGATACATCCGCGCGGCGGAAGATTGGCAGACTGAGTCAAGTGATTGTGATCGTGTGCCCGGGACAGGGCTCCCAGACCCCCGGCTTCCTCGACCCCTGGTTGACGGAGTCGGCGTTCCGCGACCAGCTCACCGGCATCTCCGACGCGGTCGGCATCGATCTCGTCGCGCACGGGACGGTGAGCGATGCGGACACCATCCGCGACACCGCGGTCGCGCAGCCGCTCATCGTCTCCGCCGGGCTGCTGACGCTCTCGGCGCTGCTGGGCGACGGCCGCCGCGAGAAGATCGGCGGCATCGCCGGTCACTCGGTGGGCGAGCTCACGGCTGCGGCCGGTGCGGGCGTCCTGAGCGAGACGGATGCGGTCGCGTTCGTGCGTGAACGCGGAACGGCGATGGCCCGAGCGGCCGCCGAGACCCCCACCGGGATGAGCGCCGTGATCGGCGCCGACGAGGCGGAGCTGCTCGCGCAGCTCGAGACGCTCGGCCTCTCCCCCGCCAACTACAACGGCGGCGGCCAGATCGTCGTGGCCGGCGCCCTGGACGCGCTGGCGGCGCTCGGCGAGAACCCGCCCGCCCGCGCCCGGGTCATCCCGCTGCAGGTCGCCGGCGCCTTCCACACCCGCTACATGGCGCCGGCCGTGCCGGTGCTGGAGCAGTTCGCGGCCACACTGACCACCGCGGACCCGACGCTGCCGCTGTGGACCAACAAGGACGGCTCCCGGGTCGCCGACGGTGCCCAGTTCCTGCGCCTCCTCGTCGGCCAGGTCTCCTCGCCCGTGCGGTGGGACCTCACCATGCAGTCGTTCCAGGAGGCCGGCGTCACCGGCATCATCGAGGTCGCCCCCGCCGGCGCCCTCGTCGGGCTCGCCAAGCGCGGGCTCAAGGGCGTGCCGAGCGTCGCCATCAAGACGCCGGAGGACCTGCCCGCCGCGTTCGACCTCATCGACCAGGCCGCCTAGGAGGACCCGGATGACCCACCCCACCCTGCAGCAGTCCCACGGCCCGCAGTACACCCGCATCCTCTCGATCGGGGCTGCGCGCGGCGATCTGGTCGTCCCCAACGACGACCTGGTCGGTCCGATCAACTCCTCCGACGAGTGGATCCGCCAGCGCACCGGCATCGTGACCCGCACGCGCGCCAGTCACGACATCGACGCGGTCGACCTCGCCACGGAGGCCTCGAAGGAGGCCATCGCGAAGTCGGGCGTCGACCCGCAGCTGATCGACGCCGTCATCGTCGCGACCATCTCGAACTCGCGGCAGACCCCGTCTCTGGCCGCGGTCCTCGCCGACCGCGTCGGCGCCAACCCGGCCGCCGCCTATGACATGAACGCCGCCTGCGCCGGCTACGCGTACGGCATCGCCCAGGCCGACGCGCTGATCCGCACCGGCGTGGCCCACTACGCCCTCGTCGTCGGCGCGGAGAAGCTCTCCGACGTCGTCGACCCGACCGACCGCACCATCTCGTTCCTGCTGGGCGACGGCGCCGGCGCCGTCGTCGTCGGGCCGAGCGAGTTCCCCGGCATCTCGAAGACCATCTGGGGCTCCGACGGGTCGAAGGCCGACGCCGTCGGGATGTCGAACACGCTCACCGAGTTCCGCGACGGCGAGCAGCCCTGGCCGACCCTCCGCCAGGAGGGCCAGACCGTCTTCCGGTGGGCGGTGTGGGAGATGGCGAAGGTCGCCAAGGAGGCGCTCGACGCCGCCGGCGTCACGCCCGACCAGCTCGGCGCCTTCATCCCGCACCAGGCGAACATGCGGATCGTGGACGAGTTCGCCAAGCAGCTGAAGCTGCCCGACACCGTCGCGATCGCCCGCGACATCGAGACGACGGGGAACACCTCCGCCGCCTCCATCCCCCTCGCGACGCACCGGCTCCTCCAGGAGCACCCGGAGCTGTCCGGCGGCCTCGCGCTGCAGATCGGCTTCGGTGCCGGTCTGGTCTTCGGCGCGCAGGTCGTCGTGCTGCCGTAGGCGCTGCCCTAGACTGATCAACGGTCAAAACGACACCCCTCAAGGAGATAACACCATGGCATTGTCCACCGAAGAAGTTCTTGCCGGCCTGGCCGAGCTCATCAACGACGAGACCGGCATCGCGACCGACACGGTCGAGCTGGACAAGTCGTTCACGGACGACCTCGACATCGACTCCATCTCGATGATGACCATCGTGGTCAACGCCGAGGACAAGTTCGACGTCAAGATCCCCGACGAGGAGGTCAAGAACCTCAAGACGGTCGGCGACGCGGTCGAGTTCATCGTCAAGGCGCAGGACGCCTAGGCCCCGCAAGAATCGTTCTCCGCGCGGGCGGCGCGCCGATCGGCCGCCGCCCGCGCGAGTGCTCGCGCCTGTACGCGGGCCTCATGTACCGAACTACGGAGAGTTGTCGTTATGACCAAGAAGATCGTCGTCACCGGCGTGGGCGCATCCTCCCCGCTCGGTGGCACCGCCCCGGAGAGCTGGCAGGGCCTGCTCGCCGGCGAGTCCGGCGCCCGCGCGCTCGAGCACGAGTGGGTCGCGAAGTACGAGCTGCCCGTCACCTTCGCCGCCGAGGCCAAGGTCCGACCGGACACCGTGCTGGAGCGCCCCGTCGCCAAGCGCCTCGACCCGTCGAGCCAGCTCGCCCTCGTCTCCGCGATGGAGGCATGGGCCGACGCCGGCTCGCCCGAGGTCGTCCCCGAGCGCCTCGGCGTCGACTACGCGACCGGCATCGGCGGCGTGTGGACGCTCCTGGACGCGTGGGACACCCTGCGCGAGCGCGGACCGCGCCGCGTCCTCCCCATGACCGTTCCGATGCTGATGCCGAACGCCGCATCGGCCGCGATCTCGATGCACTTCGAGGCCCGCGCCTTCGCGCGCACGGTGGCCTCCGCCTGCGCGTCGAGCACCGAGTCGCTCGTCAACGCCTACGAGCACCTGCAGGCCGGCCTCGCCGACATCGTCATCGCCGGCGGCAGCGAGTCCGCCATCCACCCCATCACGATCGCCTCCTTCTCGTCCATGCAGGCCCTCTCGCGCCGCAACGACGACCCGGCGACCGCCTCCCGCCCCTACAGCGTCGACCGTGACGGCTTCGTGATGGGCGAGGGCGCCGGCGCGCTGGTGCTGGAGACCGAGGAGCACGCGCTCGCCCGCGGTGCGCGGATCTACGCCGAGGTCGTGGGCGGCGGCGTGACCGCCGACTCGTATCACATCACCGCGAACGACCCCGAGGGCCGCGGCGCGAGCCGGGCCGTGCGGCTCGCCCTGGAGCAGGCGGGCGCCTCGCCCGACGAGGTGACCCACATCAACGCGCACGCGACCAGCACCCCGGTCGGCGACCCCGCCGAGTACGTCGCGCTCCGCGAGGTGTTCGGCGACCGCGTGCACAGCATCCCCGTGTCGGCCACGAAGGCCTCGACCGGGCACCTGCTGGGCGGCACCGGCGCGCTGGAGGCCGTGTTCACGATCTTCGCGATGCGCGACCGCGTCGCGCCGCCCACGATCAACCTGACCGAGCAGGACCCGGCGATCCCGCTGCAGGTCTCCGGAACGGCGCAGCCGCTCGGCGACGGCCCGCAGCTCGCGATCAGCAACTCGTTCGGCTTCGGCGGCCACAACGCCGTCGTCGCGTTCCGCTCCGTCTGACGCCCGCTCGGCAGCGGGAAAGGCCCCGGTCCGCTGGACCGGGGCCTTTCCCGTCTCACCGCGTGCGGGCGGCCGGAGCCGGGCCCGCCGCGGGATCCTCGTCGCGCTCGGTCAACCGACCTTATGCAGCCAGATGACCGACGTGTCGTCGTGGGCGTGGCGGAACGGCTCCAGCTCGTCGTCCCACGCCTGGCCGAGCGCCAGCCGCAGCTCGCGGTGCAGTTCGAGCGCGTTGCCGCCGGCGACCTCCATCGCGTACCGGATGCGGTCCTCGGGCACCACCATGTTGCCGGCGGTGTCGGTCTGCGCGAAGAAGACGCCGAGGTCCGGAGTGTGCATCCAGCGGCCGCCGTCGGTGCCGAGTCCGGCGTCCTCGGTGACCTCGTAGCGCAGGTGCTCCCACCCGCGCAGGGCGGTGGCGAGCCGCGCCCCGGTGCCCTGCGGGCCGTCCCAGAAGAACTCGGCGCGCTGCGCGCCCCTCAGTACGGGCTGCGTCTCCCAGGTGAAGTTGACGGCGCGACCGAGAGCGCGACCCGCCGCCCACTCGATGTGGGGACAGAGCGCGCCAGGCGAGGAGTGCACGTAGAGCACTCCTCGAGATGCGTGAGCCGACATGGTTTCCTCCGATCGCTTGGTGCGTCTTCCCCAACGACCAACGAACGGTGTGCCATGACTGCGTATGAAGTTCTCGGACCCGACGGGTCACCGCTCCCGATTATGCCGGACAACGCGCCGGAGTTACAAGATTGTGATTCGGCGATTCGCTCGTGCCGCGCGGCGCCCTGCGGAATAGCATACCGAGTATGTCCGTTCAGAATGGTTTCCTCGCCGTGCTGACCCAGGGTGCGGCGTACGGCTCGCAGCTCCAGAACGAGTTCCTGACCCGCGCGGCGCACCGCCGGCAGCTGAACGCCGGACAGGTGTATTCCACCCTCGACCGGATGACCGACCAGGGGCTGATCGCCCCCGCCGGAACCACGGAGGACGGCCTCCCGCTCTACGCCCTCACCGCCGAGGGCGTGGCACAGGCGCGTCGTTGGCTGAGCGTGGGACCGACGGATGCGGAGCCCGACTGGGACGAGATGCAGGACCAGGTGCTGGTCGCGGCCTCCATCTCCGGCGCCGATCCGCTCGCCCTCGTCGCCGACTATCGCGCTGCGTACACGGAACGGATCCGGGCGCTGACCCACGACGCCGACTCGCGTGCCGTCCTGGCGGCCAACCGGGCGGCCGAGCTCGGGGCGGACGCCGCGATCGAGTGGCTCGACGAGGTCGCCGCCGCCCTTGCGGCACACCCGGACGTGCTCGTGCGGCCACGCTCCCCCGAGCGCCCGCGACGCGGCCGCCGCCCGGCGACCGAGCCGGCCTGAGCGCACGCCGCTCAGTGCAGCAGCGCGCCCTCGGTGTTCAGCACGTTCTTCTCTCCGGCCTCGATCGGCACGGCGAAGCGGTTCTGCGCCGGCGGGAGCGGGCAGTTGAAGTTGTAGCTGAACGCGCAGGGTGGCAGCACGGCGAGGTTGAAGTCCAGGGTCACCGTGCCGTCCTCGTTCGGCACGACGAACAGGAAGCGGCCGACCGAGTAGGTGCTGTCGCCGTTGGTGCTGTCGGCGAAGACGAGCTGCAGGGCGCGGCCCGCCTTGAACGCGGCGAGGTTGTAGTCGACACCGTCCTTCGAGAAGGTGATCTCTCCGGGGATGACCATCTCGCGGGTCTTGCCGTCGTCCTTGAGGTGCTCGAAGCCGACGGACTTGCCGCCCTCGATCGGAGTGAAGGCCGCCTGGATGATCCACTCGCGCGAGAACGGGAAGGCGTCGATGGAGCCGAAGTCGCGGATGGCCTCCGACTCGGCGTCCCAGACCCGCAGGGCGTAGTCGCCCTCCTCGCTCGCGATGACGAATCCGGTGACCGTGTCGCTGAAGACCACGGCGCTCGGGTTCTGGTCGTCCTTGCCGCGCACGATCGCCTCGCCGTCGACCAGGACCCCGTCGACCGTGACGCCGTCAGCGGCCGTCGCGGTGACCTTCAGACCGGACCGGCCCGCCGGGAGCGGCGACCAGAGACCGGGCACGCCCCACACGCTCTGCGGTGTGCCGGGGTCGCCCGTGATCCACTGCGTGTTCACGAGCGCCAGGTTGCCCTGAGGGGCGGTGACGGCCTGCGCGCGGCGCTGGCGGTACCGCGCGAGGACGTCGTCGGGGTTCGTGGGTGCGGCGGTGTCAGTCATGGTCTCCATCCTCGGTCAGGTCGTTGGAGTCAACCAGCACCGACACCCGTGAATTCCGTCCGGGAGGAGCAGGACCGGTCTCATTTCGCCTCGGCGTAGCTGTCCACGATCGCGCACGTGACCGGGAACTCGACCGGGAAGGCTCCGAAGAGCAGGGTGCCCGCCTGGCGGGCGGCCGCGCCCACCGCCTCGGCGGCGCGCTCGGCGAGCTCGGCCGGGGCGTGGACGATCACCTCGTCGTGGAGGAAGTACACCAGGTGTGCGGAGTCGGCCAGCGGCCGATCGGGCGTCAGCGCGGTCAGCCGGTTGCGCAGCTCCGCCATCCAGCACAGCGCCCACTCCGCGGCACTCGCCTGCACGACGAAGTTGCGGGTGAAGCGGCCCCAATCACGGGCCTGGGAGCGCGCGCGGCGCTCGTCGGCGGCCGTCGAGTCGTCGGCGGACGCGGCGGACTGCGCGCTGTGCCAGGCGCTCCCGGGCAGCGGCGAGCTGCGACCGAGCCGGGAGGTCACGACCGCACCGCGCTCCCCGGCGCGCGCGGCCTCTTCGACCAGGCGCACCGCGCGCGGGAACGCCCGCGTGAGACGCGGCATCAGCCGCCCGCTCTCCCCCATCGTCGCCCCGTACATCGCGCCGAGCATCGCGACCTTCGCATGGGCGCGCTCGTCGACGGCACCGGAGGCGACGATGCCCGCGTAGAGGTCCTTGCCGCGGCCCGCCTCGGCCATCGCGCGGTCGCCGGCGAGCCCGGTCAGGATGCGGGGCTCCAGCTGGGCCGCATCCGCCACCACGAGCTTCCAACCAGGGTCGGCGACGACCGCGCCGCGCACCTGCTTGGGCAGTTGCAGCGCGCCGCCGCCGCGTGTCGCCCACCGACCGGTGACGACGCCGCCGGGGACGTAGTCGGGCCGGAACCGCCCCTCGTGCACCCAGCTCTCCAGCCACGTCCAGCCGTTCGCGGTGAGGAGGCGCGAGAGCTTCTTGTAGCGCAGGAGTGGTTCGATCACGGGGTGGTCGAGCTCGCGCAGCTCCCAGGAGCTGGTCGAGGTGACCAGCAGCCCCGCCCGCTGCAGCGCCTTCAGGAGCGCCGGCGGGCTGTCGGGGTTGAGATCGGGCGCGTCGAGCTCGACACGCACGCGCCCGGCCAGCTCCTCCAGCACGGCCGGCCGGCCGTAGGCGGGACGGGGACCGAGGAGCCCGGTGAGCAGTCGGTCGTGCCGCTCGGCGCTGTACGGCAGTCCGGCGAAGCGCATCTCCGCCGCGATGAGCGCGCCCGCCGACTCGGCGGCGAGCAGCAGGCGCAGGCGGCCGGGATCGGCGCTCCCGGCGACCGCCTCCTGCTGTGCGGCGAACTCGGCCGCGGCGGACGGGGCGTCCTGCTCGTCGTTGCCGTCGAGATCGAAGAGGGCCGTGTGCGCGGCCTCGGGTAGCTCGTCGAGCACGATCGCGGCATCCCACGGGCCGAGCGGCGCGGTCGCCAGCGCGGATCCGGCCGAGAGCACGGAATTGCGCAGGATCGCGTGTGAGAGCTGCAGGTCGACACAGCGTTCGATGCGCACGCCCGCGGCCAGGAGACCGGGGTACCAGCTGCGGGTGTCGCTCCACACCCAGCGCGGCCGGTCCTCTCCGCCCTCGAGACGCCGGACGAAGGCCGGGAGCTCGGCGGCGGCGAGCACCTGCTCCCCCGGCGCGGCCTCCCCCGGCGCCCGCCCGCCCGCTGCGCCCGTCGCTTCGACCACGGTCGCCACGACCGTGGCGGCGTCGCGGCGCTCGAGGAGGATGTG
The DNA here is from genome assembly GCF_000633535.1 of Leifsonia aquatica H1aii. Classification (GTDB taxonomy): domain Bacteria; phylum Actinomycetota; class Actinomycetes; order Actinomycetales; family Microbacteriaceae; genus Leifsonia; species Leifsonia aquatica_A. The sequence goes on from NZ_AYMR01000007.1 coordinate 394,146, forward strand.
CACCCCTCCATTGTCCGCGCTGCCGGCGACATCCCCGCGCGTCGCTTGCAGCCGGAGTCGATGCTGAGGATAATTCAACGGACGACGATGCCGACCCGAAAGGCGATCGACGATGACCGTATATCTGCACGACAGTCAGGGAGTCTGGATAGCGTTCCGGAGCGACCCGCACGGACGCTACCTGTTCAACCCGGACGGCGACTGGATCGGCTGGTTCCCGTGGGACGACGATGTGGTCGTGACCCCCGCGGGCTCCTATCTGGGAACCGTGCGCGGCGACCGGCTCTTCACCGAGAGCGACCACCGGTACCGCGGCGACCCCGGGTACCCGGGCGCGCCGTCCTATCCGGGCCAGGCCGCGTATCCCGGAGCCGGATCCTTCGTGAGCCTCCCCGGAGGCTGCGAGGACGTCCCGGGCGCCCTGCTCTGGCCGCGCATCGCCTCCTGACCGTCGCGCCCGGTCGCCGCGCCGAGACCGGGCTCAGTCCGACAGCGCCGATAGGCGGGAGCGGAGTTCGGGCCAGGAGTCGCCGAACCCGGGGTGGAGCGGGAGTTCGGCGACGGCGTCGACCGGCACCCAGCGCAGTTCGATGCTCTCGACGTCGGCCATGTGGGCGTCGAACGGCCGCAGCGCCTGGGCGACCACCGTGGTGTACGACCAGAAGCCCAGATCGAGCACGCTCTCGAACAGCACCTGCACCGCATCGGGCGGCACCGACGCCTCCTCAGCCGCCTCGCGCAGTGCGCCTTCGACCGCCGTCTCGCCCTCGTGCCGAGCACCGCCAGGCAGGCCCCACGTGCCGCCGAAGTGGCTCCAGTCGGCACGGTGCTGCAGCAGGATGCCGCGGCGCAGATCATGCACGAGCAGCCCGGCCGCGCCGTAGCGCCCCCAGAACCGCTCGCCGTTCGGACCTTCGACCCACGCGTCACCCGAGTTCACGCTTCCACGTTAGCCGTCCTGCCCGCGGTACGCGGTCGTAGGGTGCTCCTATGACCGTCCGCAGCGCCGCCCTCCTGCTCCACCGCACCGTCCCGTCCGACGGCGGAACCACGCTGGAGGTGTGGATCGCGCACATGGGCGGCCCGTACTGGGCCCGCAAAGACCAGGGGGCCTGGACCCTGCCCAAGGGGCTGGTGGAGGACGGCGATCCCGACGAGCTCGCCGCCGCGCGTCGGGAGTTTGCCGAGGAGATCGGCGTCCCCGCGCCGGAGGCGGACTACCGGCCGCTCGGCGACTTCCGCGCCGCGGGGAAGACGTTCGTCGTGTTCGCGGCCGACGCCCCCGGGTTCGAGCCGGCGTCGGTGGTCAGCAACACGTTCGAGCTGGAATGGCCCCCGCGCTCCGGCCGGATGCAGAGCTTCCCCGAGGTCGACGCCGCACGCTGGGCCCCCATCGACACGGCGCGTCTACTGCTCGCGAAGGGCCAACGGCCGATTCTCGACGCCCTGACCACCGGACTTTCGGAATAGGGAGCGCACATGGGTCCCCGATGGACGTATGGTGAGCGCGACGAGCTGACGACCACGCCGAGGAGGAGCCGTGAGCACGAAGAAAGCGGAGAAGGACGCCGAGCGGGCGCTGGTGGCGGCGCGCGCGGCGGTCGACGAGGCGCAGCGCGCCGTGAAGAAGCTGGACAAGCGGTCGAAGAAGGAGGCGGACGAACTCGCCGCCGCTCTCGAACAGGCCGCGAAGGACGCCAAGAAGGCCGTCAAGCGGGTCGAGAAGACCGCGCGGACCGCCGCCGAGCACGCCCAGGCCGTCACGGCCGAGGCCACGCCGGTCGCGTCGTCCACGGGCATCCCCACCTTCCACGGCCTGCGCGACCGGGCGAAGGCCCAGGGCATCCAGGGCTACTCCCGGATGAACAAGGCGCAGCTGCTGCACGCGCTCGGCGAGGGGTGACCCGTTCACCTACCGGTAACCGTCTCGGCTTAGCGTGAAACCCCGTGACTGAGCCCGACGGAACACCCGCGCCCGGACTGCTGCTGCGCTCGGCCGACGCCCCCGCCCCGCGCACCCTCGTGGACATCCTGCGCGAGACCGTCGCGCGCCACCCGGAGGCGTCCGCGATCGAGGACGCCCGCGGTGCGCTGAGCTATCGCGAGCTCCTGGCCATCGTGCTCGCCGGTGCGGAGCGGCTGCGGCTCGCGGGTGTGCGCCCCGGCGACCGCGTCGGTGTGCGGATGACCTCCGGCACACGGGAGCTCTACCTGGCGATCCTCTCCGTGCTCGCCGCGCGGGCGGCCTACGTGCCCGTGGACGCGGACGACCCGCAGGAGCGGGCGGACCTGGTGTTCGGCGAAGCGGCCGTGCGCGGGGTGATCGGCGATGCGGGCTACCGTCCCGCGTCGGCCGGCGGCGAGGACACCGCCCTGTTCGGTGCGGCAGCCCCGCATCCCAGCACCTCGGCCGTCCCGATCGTCGACCCTCCGGTGCCGGAGGACGACGCCTGGATCATCTTCACCTCCGGCTCGACCGGGACGCCGAAGGGCGTGGCCGTGCGGCACCGCTCCGCGGCGGCGTTCGTGGACGCGGAGGCGCGCATCTTCCTGCGCGACGAGCCGCTCGGCGCCCAGGACCGCGTGCTGGCCGGGCTCTCGGTCGCGTTCGACGCCTCGTGCGAGGAGATGTGGCTCGCGTGGGGCCACGGCGCCTGCCTGGTCCCCGCGCCGCGCTCGCTGGTGCGGACCGGGATGGACCTCGGCCCCTGGCTGGAGGCGCACCGGATCACCGTCGTCTCGACCGTGCCGACGCTCGCGGCCCTCTGGCCGCCGGAGGCGCTCGACAATGTCCGCCTGCTGATCTTCGGCGGCGAGTCCTGCCCGCCCGAGCTGGTCAACCGGCTGGCGGTGGAGGGGCGCGAGGTCTGGAACACCTACGGGCCGACCGAGGCGACGGTGGTCGCCTGCGGCACCGCGCTGACCGCCGGGGAACCCGTCCGCATCGGGCTCCCGCTCGATGGCTGGGATCTCGCCGTGGTGGACACCGACGGACGCCCGGTGGGCGACGGCGAGAGCGGGGAGCTCGTGATCGGCGGCGTCGGACTCGCCCGTTACCTCGACCCGGCGAAGGACGCCGAGAAGTACGCGCCGATGCCGACGCTGGGGTGGGAGCGCGCCTACCGCAGCGGCGACCTCGTGCGCTTCGACCGGGACGGCCTGTTCTACCAGGGCCGTGCGGACGACCAGGTGAAGGTCGGCGGCCGGCGTATCGAGCTCGGCGAGGTGGAGGCGGCGCTGCAGGCGTTGCCCGGCGTCTCGGGTGCCGCCGCGGCGGTGCGGAAGAGCGCCGCGGGCAACGACATCCTCGTCGGCTATCTCGCCGTCCCGGAGCGCGAGGCGTTCGACCGCTCCGCGTCCCTCGCCCAGCTGCGGGAGGAGCTGCCCGCCGCCCTGGTGCCCCTGCTCGCCGTGGTCGACGAGCTCCCGGTGCGCACCTCCGGGAAGGTCGATCGCGCGGCGTTGCCCTGGCCGCTCGACGCCGACGACGACGGGCTGTCGGCGACGACCGACGACCCGGTGGCCGAACGGCTCGCCGCCGATTGGCGCAGCGTGCTGGGACTGCCCGTCACCGGCCCCGATGACAACTTCTTCGACCTCGGCGGCGGCTCGCTGGCCGCCGCGCAGCTGGTGTCCCTGGTGCGCCGGCGCCACCCGGACATCAGCGTGGCGGACATCTACGCGCACCCCCGGTTCGGAGCGATGACGCAGGCCCTGGCCGAGAGCTCCCCCTCCCCCTCCGCGGCCTCGACCCATGTGGTCCCCCGCACCCCACGCCGGATGCAGGTGCTGCAGACCGTCCTCGGCCTGCCGCTGTTCATCCTGAACGGGATGCGCTGGCTGGTCTACCTGCTGACGGCCTCGGCGATCCTCCGGCCGTTCGGCGGCTTCGATGCGCTGCCCGAGGTCGACCTGGTCTGGCTGATCGTGGGACTGGTCGTGTTCGTCACGCCGTGGGGCCGCATGGCGATCTCGGTGGTCGCGGCCCGGCTGCTGCTCGCCGGGGTCGCGCCGGGCGACTACCCGCGCGGAGGCGGCGTGCACCTGCGGCTCTGGCTGGCGGAGCAGGTCGCCCACCAGGTGGGCGCCGCGAGCCTCGCCGGTGCGCCGTGGATCAGTTACTACGCCCGCGCGCTCGGCGCGACGATCGGACCGGGAGTGGACCTCCACACGCTTCCGCCGGTGACGGGGATGCTGCGGATCGGTGCGGGCGCCTCCATCGAGCCGGAAGTGGACCTGGCCGGGTACTGGATCGACGGCGACCTGGTGCGCATCGGCGAGGTGCGCATCGGTGCCGGCAGCTCGGTCGGTGCGCGCAGCTCGCTGATGCCCGGCGCCAAGGTCGGCCGGAACGCCAGCGTGGCCCCGGGCTCCGCCGTGTTCGGGCGCGTCCCGGCCGGCCAGCGCTGGGCCGGCTCCCCCGCCGTGCGGGTCGGCCGGTCGCACGAGTGGTGGCCCGAGGTGCGACCGCAGCGCCGCACCCGATGGGTGTTCGCGTACGCCGCCGCGTCCCTCGCGGTGTCCCTCGTCCCCGTCATCGGCTTCGCCGTCGGCGGACTGGTGCTCGCCGCCGCGGTGCGAGGCGCCTCCGGGCTCGGGGACGCCGCCGGTCGCGCCTTCGCCGCGCTCGTCCCCGGGACGCTGGTCGCCGGGATCGTGCTCGCCGGGCTGGTCGTCGTCCTGGTGCGCCTCCTGGGGCTCGGCGTGACGGAGGGCGTGCACCCGGTGCGCAGCCGGATCGGCTGGCAGGTATGGTCGATCGAGCGGCTGCTGGACCTCTCGCGCACGGTGCTGTTCCCGCTGTACGCCAGCCTGTTCACCCCGGTCTGGCTGCGGTTGCTGGGCGCGCGGGTCGGTCGCGACGTCGAGGCGTCGACCGTGCTGCTGCTCCCGTCGATGACGCAGATCCGCGACGGCGCCTTCCTGGCGGACGACACGCTCGTCGCCTCGTACGAGCTCGGCGGCGGCTACGTGCGGGTCGCCCGGGTGGAGATCGGCGAGCGTGCGTTCCTCGGCAACTCCGGTATGGCGGGAGCGGGCAACCGCGTGCCGCGCGACGGCCTGGTCGCTGTGCTGTCGTTCGCACCGCGCAAGGCGAAGGCGGGCTCGTCGTGGCTGGGCTCGCCGCCGGTCCGGCTCCGCCGCCAGACCCAGGAGGCGGACCTCTCGCGGACCTACGCCCCCTCGGCCGGCCTGCGGGTCGCGCGGGCGACCTGGGAGCTGCTGAGGATCATCCCGGTGTTCGTCACCTGCGCGATCGGGCTGGGCGTGCTCCTCGTGCTCGCGCTCGCCCTCCAGGACTGGGGCGTCGGCTGGGCGATCCTGATCAGCGGGCCCGTGCTCCTGGCGGCGGGAGCCGTCGCCGCCGCGATCAGCACGGCCGCGAAGTGGATCCTGATCGGTCGCCTGCGTGCCGGTGAGCACCCGCTGTGGTCGTCCTTCGTCTGGCGCAGCGAGGTCTCCGACACCTTCACCGAGATGGTGGCCGCGCCGTGGTTCGCCTGGTCCGCGGCCGGGACGCCCGCGCTGGTGTGGTGGCTGCGCAGTCTCGGTGCCCGGATCGGTCACGGCGTCTGGATCGACAGCTACTGGCTCCCGGAGGCGGATCTGGTCGAACTGGGCGACGCGACGACCGTGAACCGGGGTTGCGTCGTGCAGACGCACCTGTTCCATGATCGAATCATGAGCATGGACACGGTCACGATCGAACGCGGAGGCACGCTCGGCCCGCACAGCGTCATCCTCCCCGCCGCCGCGATCGGGGCCGATGCGACGGTCGGGCCGGCCTCCCTCGTGATGCGCGGCGAGAGCGTGCCCGACGGCAGCCGGTGGAGCGGCAACCCGATCGGTCCCTGGCGCGAGGTCGTGGTCCGCGAGTACCAGAAGCGGGCGGCCCGATGATCGGCGCGCCCGTCGAGACGGCCGCGCACAGCTACCTCCCCCGATCCGGGACGGACGACTACGCCGTGCTGCGCTACGACCTGACCCTCGACTACCGGGTGGCGACCAACCGGTTGGATGCGACCGCCGTGATCACCGGACGGGCCAACACGGTGCTGACCGCGATCGTGCTCGACCTCGTCCATCTGCGCGCCAAGAAGGTGCGCCTCGCGGGCGAGAAGCGCACCAAGCACACGCAGAACGCCACGCACCTGCGGATCTCCCCCGGCACGCCGATCGCCGCGGGCGCGGAGTTCACGGTCGAGATCGCCTACGACGGGTCCCCGACCCCGCGGCGCACGCGCTGGGGGACGCTGGGCTGGGAGGAGCTGACGGACGGCGTGATCGTCGCGTCGCAGCCCTCCGGGGCGCCGACCTGGTTCCCGTGCAACGACCGTCCCTCCGACAAGGCCGCCTACCGCATCCGCGTCACCACCGAGCAGGCCTACACCGTGCTCGCAACCGGGGAACTGGTCGAGCACCGGGTCGCCGCGGGCCGCGGCAGCTGGCTGTTCGAGCGGGACGAGCCGACCGCGACCTACCTCGCCGCCGTGCAGATCGGCCGCTACGCGCTGGAGCCCCGCCGCTCGGGCGGCGTGGAGGTGGTGCTCGCCTACCCGCCCGCGCTGACCAAGCGGGTGCTGGCCGACTTCGCGCCGCTCGGGCGGATGCTGGAGTGCTTCCAGGAGCGGTTCGGGCCGTATCCGTTCCCGTCGTACACCGTGGTCGTGACCGAGGACCCGCTGGAGATCCCGCTGGAGTCGCAGGCGATGGCGACCTTCGGCGAATCCCACGTGGACGGCCGGGGCGGCTCGGAACGTCTGATCGCCCACGAGCTGGCCCACCAGTGGTTCGGCAACAGCGTCGGGCTCGCCGGCTGGCGGGACATCTGGTTGAACGAAGGATTCGCCTGCTACGCGGAATGGATCTGGTCGGAGTCCTCCGGGGGTCCGTCGGCGAACACGCTCGCTCGCACCCACCACGCGCTGCTCCGTATGAAGCCGCACGACCTCGTCCTGGCGGATCCGGGGCCGGACACCATGTTCGACGACCGGGTCTACAAGCGCGGCGCCTGCACCCTGCACGCCCTGCGCAACCGGATCGGCGACGACCGCTTCTTCTCTCTCCTGCGCGACTGGAGCGCGGCGTACCAATTCGGCACCGTGGACACCGCGGAGTTCGAGACGTTCGCCGCCGGATACGCCGACGAACCGCTCGACGACTTCTTCGACGCCTGGCTGCGCGGGACCCGGCTGCCGTCGCTCTCCGCCTGAAGCGTCGGCCCGGAGGGCGACCGGTCGCCGACCGGGCCGCGTACGCCTACGGCTTCAGCAGTACCTTGCCGACCCGGCCCTGGCGGTCGCTGGCGTGCACGGCGTCGTGGATGTCGTCCAGCACGTACACCCCGGCGACCGGAAGGGTGATCCCGCCGGAGACGGCGGCCGTGATCAGCTCGCCGAACAGCGCGTTGCGCTTGTCGGCGGGCATGGCGGCGCTCACCTTGCTGCCCCAGAACCCCTTCACGGTGGCCTGCTTGAAGATGACGTCGCCCGACGAGATCGACATCGTGTCGGAGGCCATCGCACCGAAAGAGACGAGCGTGCCGCCCTCGACGAGCAGGTGCAGCAGGTCGCCGCTGGACTCGCCGCCCACGGAGTCGACGGCGGCCGCGATCGGAGCGCCACCGGTGAGATCGGCGACGTGGCTGCGCCAATCGTCGTGACCGGTCGCGACCACGTTGCCGATGCCCGCCTCGGCGAGCACCTTCACGTCGGCCTCCCGCCGCACCAGCCCGATGACGTTGACGCCCCGCGTGGCGGCGAACTGGGCGAGCAGGCGGCCGACGGCTCCGTTCGCGGCGTTCTGGATGATCCAGTCGCCCGCCTCGACCTCGAGGAAGTCGAGCAGGCTGAGCGCGCTGAACGGCATCGCCACGAGCTGGGCGGCCGTCTCGTCGCTCAGGGCGTCGGGCACGGGGATGAGTCCCGCGGCCTTCGCCACGAAGTACTCGCTCCACACGCCGAAGGTGCCTCCGGTGACGACGCGCTGGCCCACCGCCGGCGATTCGACGCCCTCGCCGAGCGCGTCCACGATGCCGACGGCCTCGGTCCCCGCCTGGGCGGGCAGCTCCGGCTTGTAGCCGTAGGTGCCGCGGGCGGTCCAGAGATCGTGGTTGTGGATGGGCGAGAGCACGGTCCGGACGCGGACCTGCCCGGGCCCCGGTTCCGGGAGCGGTCGCTCCTCCACACCCAGGACCCGGGCAGGGTCACCGAATTCGTGCTGGACGAGAGCGCGCATGGAAGCTCCTTGGCTCGGAGGGACAGGGTCCTCTCCAGCCTAGGCCGCGCGCGCCGTGCGTCCGCTGGGCTACTTGAACGTCTTCAGGTTCTTCTCGATCGCGTCGATGACCCCGAGGGCGTCGGAGTACGAACCGGGCAGGAAGTCGGGGGTTCCGACCGCGTGACCTCCGGCGACGGCCGGGAGGTCCTGGTAGCTCTGCAGCGCGAACAGCTTGTCGATGTTGTTGGCGGGGGTGCCGTCGTTGTTGGTGTAGTAGATCAGCGCGTCCGCGTCGCTGAGCAGGCCGGTCTTCTCGTACGACACCGACTGGTTGTCGCCGGCCTTGGTCCCTGCCGTGGCGGAGGCGAACTGCGCGCCGAGCTGCTTCAGGATGGCGCCCACCGGTGACGTGTCGCTGTAGATCCAGTAGTTGCCGGCGTCGAAGCCGCCCTGGATGACATCCCACTTCACGGTCGCGAGCTGACCCGCGTAGGCGGACGAGACGGAGGCCACCCGGTCGTCGTACGTCTTCTTGAGGGCCTCGTACCGGGACCGGGTGTTGGCGAAGTCGGCCGTGTACTTGGGGTAGTCCTGCCAGGTGGAGTCGTCGTCGAACGGCGCGAACGCCGTCGGGGCGATGGCGGAGAGCTTCGCGTACGCGTCCTTGAGGTACGGCACGTCGACGCCCACGATCAGGTCGGGCTTGAGGGCGGCGATCTTCTCGAAGTCGATCGTGCCCGCGTCGGTGACCTTCTCGGTCTTCTTCCAGTCGGCGAGGTAGCGCGCCGGGACGTACTGCTCGCCGCCGTTGTCGACGCCGACCGGGGCGACGTCGAAGTCGAGGAGCGATTCCGTGGTCCAGGCGTGCACCGAGACGATGCGCTTGGGGTGGGACGGGACCGTCACGGTCCCCTCGGGCGTGGACACGCTGCGGGTGTCCGTGCCGCCGGAGCCGCTGCCGGAGTCGCCGGTGGCGGGCGCGCTGCAGGCGGCCAGGGCGAGCGCGAGGGCGGCGCCCGTCAGGGCGAGCGCCGCGCGGCGGAGGCGTGGACGACGGGAGGCGAGGTGGGTCATGTGTCCTTCGTTCGATCGGTGGTGCGGGCGGGGGTGGGGGAAAGAGAGCTGGGCGGCGGCGTCGGCGGCGCGACGGCGAACACGCTGCCGGGCGCGCCGAGCGGCACGACCAGCGGGGTGCCCGAGATCGGATCGGGCAGCACGTGCGCCGGCAGTCCGAAGACCTCGTGGACGAGTTCGGCGGTCACGACGTCGGCCGGAACGCCCTCGGCGACGATGCGGCCCTCGTTCATCGCGATGATGTGCGTGGCATACCGACTCGCCTGATTGAGGTCGTGCAGCACCGCGACGAGGGTGCGGCCCTCCCGGTTGAGGGTGCGGAAGAGCTCGAGCAGCTCGAACTGGTGGGCGATGTCGAGGAACGTCGTCGGCTCGTCCAGCAGCAGGATGCCGGTCTCCTGCGCGAGGGCGAGGGCCACCCAGACCCGCTGGCGCTGCCCGCCGGAGAGCTCGTCGACCCGGCGGCCGGAGAGCTCCGCGATCCCGGTCGCCGCCAGCGCGGCGGCGACGGCGGCCTCGTCTGCCCGGCTCCAGGTCCGGAAGGCGCTCTGGTGGGGATGCCTCCCGCGTGCGACGAGGTCGGCCACGGTGATGCCGTCGGGCGCGAGGGAGGTCTGCGGCAGCAGTCCGAGGCGGCGCGCGACCTCTTTGGTCCGGAGGCCGTGGATGTCGCGGCCGTCGAGCAGCACCTGCCCGGTCGACGGCTTCAGCAGGCGGGCGAGACCGCGCAGCAGGGTCGACTTGCCGCAGGCGTTCGGCCCGACGATGACCGTGAACGAGCCGTCCGGGATCTCGACGTCGAGCCGGTCCGAGATCGTTCGGCCGTCGTAGCCCAGTGTCGCGCCGCTCACGGCCAGGGGCGGCGTCGGCCCCGCGGTCGGCGGCACGGGGGCGGTGGAGGCGGTCGTGGTCATCGGCGTCGCCCTTCTGCGATCAGGAGCCAGACGAAGTAGCCGCCGCCCAGCACGACGGTGACGAGCCCGACCGGGACGGCGCTGGGCAGCGCGTGCTGCGCGATCCAGTCCGCAGCGAGCAGAAGGACGGCGCCGGTCGCCGCCGAGACACCCAGAGTGACGCCGGCCGTGCCGGCGAGGCGGCGCGCGATCTGCGGTGCGCTGAGCGCGATGAACGCGATCGGTCCGGCGAGGGAGGTGACGGTCGCACTGAGCGCGACGCCGACGATCGTCGCCGCCAGGCGCGTGCGCTCCACCGGGACGCCCAGCTGGGCCCCCGCGTCGTCGCCGAGCTCCAGGATCCCGAGCCCGCGGGCGAGCGCCGCAGCGCACGGGAACAGCACCAGGAAGACGCCGCCGGCGAGCAGCAGCTGCGTGTAGCTCGCGCTGTCGAGCGAGCCGGCGCCCCAGAACGCCGCCCCGATGGCCGACATCGTGTCGGTGTGCAGCAGCATCCACGTGTTGACGCTGGTCAGCATGGCCGTCACGCCGATGCCGACCACGATCAGCCGGAACCCCTGCATCCCGCGGCGGTAGGCCAGCGCATAGACGACGCCCGCGGTCGCGAGGCCCCCCGCGATCGCTCCCCCGGTGACGGCGAGCGAGGACCCGGCGTGGAACCCGAGGAGGACGATCAGCGCGCCGGTGTACGCGCCGGTGTCGAAGCCGATGATGTCCGGGCTGCCGAGCGGGTTGCGGGTGAGCGACTGGAAGATCGAGCCGGCCGCGCCGAGCGCCAGGCCGAACAGGCCGGCCAGGAGCACGCGGGGCAGCCGCCACTCGACCACGATCGTGTGCACGATCCCCGTCTCGCGCCCGCTCAGCGCACCGACGACCTGGTCGAGGCCGAGCGCGTACGAGCCGGTCGCGAGAGAGACGAGCCCGATGGCGACCGCGACGGCGGTCAGGACGAGGACGGTCACGACCGTGCGCCGCGGCAGCCGGAACGACGTCCGGCGCCGTCGGACCACGACCTGCGCGCCGCCGAAGTCCACCGTCGCTCCGCCGGTCGCCCGCGTTCCGCTCACAGGGCGACCGTCCGGGAGCGGCGCACGAGCGCGATCAGCACCGGGGCTCCGACGAACGCCGTGACCAGCCCGACCGGGAGTTCGGCCGGGCTCATCACGACCCGCCCGAGGATGTCGGCGCCGAGGAGCAGGACCGGCCCGAGCACGACGGAATAGGCGAGGATCCAGCGCTGGTCGGGGCCGACGATCGCGCGGGCGACGTGCGGGATCATCAGGCCGACGAACGCGATCGGCCCGACCGCGGCGGTCGCCGCTCCGGCCAGCAGGGTGACGGCCACGACCGCGAGGGTCCGCGTGGCCGCCGCACGGCTGCCGAGCGAGGCGGCCAGTTCGTCGCCGAGAGCGAGGGCGTTGAGGCCACGGGTCGCGACCGCCGCGACGACCAGGCCCAGCACGATCACCGGCGCGACGACCGCGGCGGCCTGAACCGGCTGTGCCACGAGGCTGCCGGCGGACCAGCCGAGCATGCGCTGGAACGCCGTGGGGTTCGCGAGCTGGATGGCGGAGGTGATGCCGCCCAGCACGGCGGCGACGCCGATCCCGGCGAGAGTCATCCGCAGCGCGGTCGCCCCCTCCCGCGCGCTCATCCCGATCAGGGAGACGACGACGGTGGCGAGCACGGCCCCGAGCAGGGCGAGCCACAGGTACTGGCCGATGTCGCGCATCCCGAGCACCGCGACGCCGACGGTGACGGCCAGGGCGGCGCCCGCGTTCACGCCGAGGATGCCGGGGTCGGCGAGCGGATTGCGGGTGAACGCCTGGATGATGCCGCCTGCGACGCCGAGCGCGGCGCCGGCGAGCACGCCGAGCAGGGTCCGTGGCACCCGAAGGCCAGTGATCACCAGATCGTCGTCCGAGCGCCCCGGGTTCAGCAGCGCCGGGATCACGTGGTCGAGCGGGATGGCCTTGGCGCCGATCGCGATACTCGCCCCCAGCAGCAGCACCAGGAGCGCGACGGCGACGAGGAGCCAGCCGAGCCGCCACGGGAGCGGCCGCACCCTGCGATCGAGCTGCGCCGCCGGAGAGGCGAGTGGGGCGCGAAGGGACACGGAGGACTTTCTGAGGGGCGACGGTGGGGGTCGGTCCGAGACTTAGGTAAGGCTAACCAAACTGAACCAGAGGTCAGCGTATGTCACCGGCCATAGTGCGCGCTATCGGGGATCGGACATCTCGTGTCGCGCAGCCGCCACGTTTCCAGAGCGTGGCGAAGGCGCCGCCGGCGGCGATCAGGTCGGCGGGCGCGCCGGACTCGACGATCGCGCCGCCCTCCAGGACGATCACGAGGTCGGCCTCCACGGCCTGCTCGAGCCGGTGCGCGACGACGATCGCAGTCCTCCCGGCGATCGCGGCGCGGGCGGCGTCGTCGAGGATGCGCGCCACGTCGCTGCCGGACTCCGCGGTCGCTTCGTCGAGCACGACCACCGCCGGGTCGACGAGCAGGAGGCGGGCGAGCGCCAGGTGCTGCGCCTGCTGCGGTGTGAGCGGATGCCCTCCGGCGCCGACGCGCGTCGCCACGCCCTCCGGAAGGCCGTCGATCCAGCCGCGCGCGCCGACGGCGGCGAGAGCGGCGTCGACGGACTCCGCGGCCGCGGCGGCACTCTCCGGCAGTCCTCCCTGGGGGGCCGCGCCGAGCAGCAGGTTGTCGACGACGGTGCCGGCGAAGACATGCGTCTCCTGCGAGACCAAGGCCACGGCCTCCGCGCGGCGTGCAGGATCGACGGTGTCGATCGGGATGCCGCCGACCCGCACCTGCCCGCGGTCGACCGCGCGGACGCCGGCGATCACCGCGGCGAGGGTGCTCTTGCCGCTCCCGGTCGTGCCGACCACCGCGACGTGGCTCCCGGAGGGGATCACGAGCTCCACGTCGGTGAGCAGCGGGACTCCGTCGTAGCCGAACCGCACCCCCTCCAGCACGACTCCTCCCCGGTCCGCCGGCGCGGACCTCCCGCGCGGCACCCGGGACCCCGCCTCCACCACGCCGACCAGCCGGGCGAGACTCGCGGACGCGCGCTGGAGGTCGTCCGCCGTTCCGAGGGCGGCGTTGATCGGGTCGAACAGCCCGGCGAAGAAGAGCGCGGCCGCGGTCGCCTGCCCGATGTCCGCCCCGGTCGAGCGGACGAGGACGAACGCGACGACCAGGATCGCGCCCAACCCCAGGAACTCGGCCAGGTTCAGCCGCCCATAGAACCGGGTCATCGTGCGGGCGGCCTCGAGCTCCACGTCGACCACCGCCGCCGAGGCCTCGCGTGCCCGCTCGCACCGGTCGCCGGCGAGCCCGAAGGCGCGCACGGTGGGCAGCGCCGCGAACGTCTCCAGCAGGGTCGACGCCCGACGCCCGGTGGCACGCCTGCCCTCCGCATAGAGTCGCTCCGAGCGCCCCAAATACCACAGCACCGTGACGACCTGCACCGGCACGGCGACCAGCGCGGCGAGGGCGAAGCGGAGGTCGAGCCCCGCCAGCCCGACCAGCGTCACGGCGATCGTCACGGTGGCCGTGAGCAGGCGGGCCAGTGCCCCCTGCGCGACCTCGGCGACCTGCTCGACGTCGTCGGTGACCCGCGAGACGAGGTCGCCCGAGCCTGCTTCGACGGCGGCGAGCGGCAGGGCCACGGCGGCGTCCACCACGTCTTCGCGGAGCCGGCCCAGCGGCGGGAGGACGGCGCGCGCCAGCAGCACTCCGGACGCCCACGCGGCGAGGCCGCCGAGGAGGGCGCAGGCCGCGAGCAGCGCCAGCGGGCCGACGAGGGCGACCGGTTCGGCGCCATCCGTGAGCAGCTGCGCCACCCAGCCGATGCCGCCGGGGATGCCGAGGCCGGCTCCCCCGCCGACCACCAGGGCGGCGGCGGTAGCCATCACGGTCATCCGGGAACCAGCGAGCGCACGCGCAGCGAAGCGCCGGACCTCGCGCGGCGCGGCGACCGGCAGGAGAGTCGTCGCGCTCATACGCGCGCCTCGGCCTGCGGCGCGTCCATCAGAGTGAGCACCCGGTCGGCGCGCGCCAGCCACGCACCGGACGACGTGACCACGACGGTCGTGCGTCCGCTTCGGAGCGCACGCACGCGTGCGGCGATCACGTCCTCGGTCGCGGCGTCGATCGCCGTCGTCGGGTCGTTCAGCACCAGCACCGGCGCATCGGCCGCCAGCGCGCGGGCGAGCGCCACCCTCTGCCGCTGCCCACCGGAGAGCCGGAGACCAGCCTCGCCCACCTCGTCGGCGACGATCTCGTCCGCGAACGCGGCATGCAGCGCCGGATCGACCGCCGTGGGCACGGCGACCGCGGCGACGTTGTCCCGGGGTGACCCCGCGAACAGGGCGGCCTCGTGCGGAACGACCAGAACCCGGCCTCCGGTCTCGCCGGACGCGGCCCGCAGGGCGCTGAGGAAGCGCGAGGCCACCGCCGGCGATGGGGCGATGACCCCCAGGAACGTGCCCGCCGGGACCGTGATGCCGCCGTCCGGCGTGATGCCGCCGTCCGGCAGGGGCAGATCCAGGTCCGGAACGGAATCGCCGACAGCACACGTCTCGGAACGCGGGTGCGCGTCCCGGCCGTCGCGTTGTGCGTCCCTGCCGTCGCCGAGCACGCCCAGGATGCGCTCGGCCGACGCCCGGGCGCGAGCGGCGGCAGCCGGCACCCCGGCGAGTGTCTGCAATGGACCGGCCAGGAACTGCGCCAGTCCGAGCGAGGCGATCAGGCCGCCGAGGGACAGCGCCCCGGTCAGGGCGAGCGCACCTCCCACGCCCACGACGACGAGCAGGTACGCGCCGGCGGTCGCCACCGTGACGCCGTCACGGAGGGCGTGCGCCCTGGCCGCGCCGGTCGCCGCCGCCGTCGCGCGCCGGCCGGCGGCCGCATAGCGTCGCGCGGCCGGCGACTCGGCTGCCAGGCCCTTCACCACGCGCAGTCCCCGGACCAGGTCCTCGGCCAGGACGGCCGCCCGGCCGGCCTCCCGCTGCTCGTCGCCGCTGCGCCGCTCCACCCCGCGTGCGACGGCGGCGTTGACCAGGAGCACCGCGACGGTGCCAGCGACGATCACCACGCCGAGCAGCGGCGACGAGACCAGGAGCACCGTGGCCGCCGCGACCAGGGCGACCACGCCCGCGAGGGCCGATGCCACGACGCCCACGAGACCTCCCACGCGATCCGCGTCGCTCGATGCGCGGGTCAGCAGCTCCCCCGGCGCCTCGTCCGCCGCGAGCCCGGGCGTCGTGCGGGTCGGTCCACGGTCGGCGGCCGGTGCGGCGAGCACGCTCTCGACCACCCGCAGCCGGAGGTCGTGCCCGACGTGCTGCTTCGCGCGGGCGGCGGCGCGTGCACCGAAGCGATAGGACAACGACAGCAGCACGAAGACGGCAGCCAGGACGACGAGCCAGAGCACCAGCTCCCACGGCGTCCCCCCGTCGATCGCGCCGCCCACCGTCGCGCCGATCACGACCGGGACGAGGGCCTCACCCACCTGGTGACCGCTGGAGAGCGTGCAGGCCAGGATCAGGTCCCGGCGCCGGGAACCGATGGCTCGCCGGAGCAGTGCGCCGGGAGTGGAGGGCCGAGGGCGCCGGCTGCTCGATCGGGTGAGACGGGACACATCTCGACCGTAGGGCGCGGACCGCCTGGCGGCTGAGCGCTATGCTGACAACCCATAGCGCGCACCCGCCAATCACCATCCCGCACCCGCACCCGGAGGAGTCCTGCGTGAGCACCGACGTCATCGAGCTGTCCCGGTTCGCCCTCGACCGCGGCGAAGGCTTCGAGCCGCACCGGCACGATGACCACCAGCTGATCTGGGCGTCGTCCGGCGTGCTGACCGTGGAGGTGGAGGGGCGGTACTGGGTACTGCCGACCACCCTCGGCCTGTGGATGCCGGCCGGCGTGGTCCACGCCCCGCTCGCGGTGCGCGAATCCGTGATGGAGGGGATCTATTTCGATCCCGCGCGGACCCCGGTGGAGTGGGCCGCGCCGACGGTCGTGCGGATGAGCCCGCTGAGCCGGCACCTGGTCGCCTACCTGCGCGACGAGCTCGGCGCTGAGGAACGCCGACGCGCGGAGCGGGTGCTCGTCGACACGTTGCGACCGGTGGGCAAACGGGCGATCGCCGTCCCCCTGCCGAACGATCCACGGGCCCGGGATGTCGCCCGGCTCCTGCTGGCCGACCCGGCCGACCGACGCAGCCTGGACGAGTTCGGCCGCGAGGTCGGCGCGAGCGCGCGCACGCTCCTCCGCCTCTTCCAGGCCGAGACCGGGATGAGCTTCGGCACCTGGCGCACCCACGCCAAGCTGCAGGCGTCGGTCGCGCTGCTGGCGGAGGGCGAGACGGTCTCCCGTGTCGCATACCGGGTGGGGTACAGCACGCCCAGCGCGTTCATCTCCGCCTTTCACCGAGTCGCGGGCCGCACGCCCGGCGCGTACTTCTCGGCGGGGGTCGACGCGACGGAGGCCGATCCGACCGGCACCGATCCGGCCGGCACGTTTGGCACCGATCCGACCGACACCGGCACGTCCGGTACCGACACGACGGACCTCGTCGAGGGCGGGGCCGCTCAGTAGGCTGGCCCGATGAAGGAACCCGCTGCGCGCACCCCGATCGACCCCGGCACCGGGCGCCGGCGGCGGGGTCGCCCGCCGGAGCTCGACCGCGACGCGATCGCGCAGGCGGCTCTCGCGGAGCTGACCGACTTCTCGCTCGCCAAGGTCGCCCGGCGCCTCGGGACCACGCCCGGCGCGCTCTACCACTACGTCTCCGGGCGTACCGAGCTCATCCGGCTCGCCGCGCAGGCCGCTCTGGAGGGGGTCGAGCTGCCGCCGCCACCGACCGCGCCCGTGGGAGGCGAGCCTTCCTGGCGGGTCTATCTGCGGGCGGTGTCCCGCACCCTGCTGGACGCGCTGCTCGCCCACCCGGGGCTTGCGCTCGCCCTGACCGAGCTGACCTCTCCCCCGCCGCGCTACGACCTCCTCCTGGAGCAGGCGCAGGCCGTGCTCGCCGCCGAAGGCCTGGGCGACAGCACGGCTGCGGTGGCCGTCAAGCTGCTGGCGACGGTGGCCATGGAGGAGTCGATGGCGGCCGTCCGGCGGGAGGAGGGCGACCCGGACCAGTGGGACCGCTGGTTCGACGAGCGCTGCGAGCTGGTGCTCGACGGCGTCGAACTCCGCCGCAGGGATGTCTTGCAAGGTTAGCCTTACCTTATCTATTGTTGACGGGTGATCAATAAAACAACCCGTCTCCGTCGTCGACCACGCTTCTCCTCGTTCGTGGTCACCGCTCTCGCCGTGACCGCGTCCGCGTCCCTCGCCCTGACCGGCTGCGCCGCCTCGGCGGCCGATGCGGACGCCGAGAGCACGGTGACCCGCACGGTGCAGGACGCCTACGGCACCGTCACCGTCCCGGTCACCCCGAAGCGCATCGTCGCCCTCGACGAGTACGCCGCCGTCGAGCTGCTGGCGCTCGGCGTGACGCCGGTCACGGTCTACGGGACGCTCGACTCGAAGGTCTCCGCAGCGGTGCTGGAAGCGGCCGGGGTGCCGGTGAAGGCCGATACGGCCTTCCTCAACGCCCCGGACTACGAGGCGCTCGCGGCGGACCGTCCCGATGTGCTGGTCCTCAGCGATGCCGGTCCGCTGCCCGCGAAGCGCGCGAAGCTCGGCGAGGTGGCGCCCGTCGTCGGCCTCTCCTTCGCCGACGGCTGGAAGAAGGCGCTCACGCAAGCCGGTGACGCCTTCGGCGCGTCCGAGCGTGCCGCAGGGATCGAACGCGCGCTCTCCGCACAGCTCGGCATCACGAAAGCCGCCATCCCGGCCGGGTCGACGCTGAGCATCGTGTACGGCTACAGCGGCGCCCTGTACATCCCGGAGACCACGACGGTGATGTCGACGCTCGCCGCCGAGGTGGGCCTGGGGAGGCCGGCCGCCGAGACCGCCGACACGACCACGTCGGCGGAGGGGCAGATCACCTTCTCCCCCGAGACGCTCGCCGAGCACCAGGCGACCGCCACCGCCGTCCTCGCCGGCGGATACTACACCGCCGATCTGGTGCGTCAGCAGCCGCTGTTCCCCGCGCTGGAACGGGCCGAGCCCCGCGGCGTCCACTACGTGGACGGCGACACCTGGTACGCCAACAACGTCTTCGCGGTCAGCTGGATCCTCGACGACCTGACCGCCGTCTACTCCGGCTCGGGGAGCGTCGGCGCCGTATCCGACGCCTCCGCCCGCTGGAGCGCGTTCCTCGCGGCCGTGGGCGCGCGATGACGACCGCTCCGCTGAAGGAACTCCTTGCACCGGTGCGCGGTGCGACGTGGCTGGCGATGGCGGTGCAGGCCGTCGGTTCGGCCGCCGAGATCGTCCCCTTCATCGCCATCGGCGAGCTGGCGCGCACCATCCTCGCCTCCGGCGGCGCCGACACCGCGCGGTTGACGGCGATCGTATTGGTGCTCCTCGCCGCACTCGTGCTGCGCGCCGCCTGTGCATCCGCGGCGATCATGATCACGCACTACGCCGACGTGCGGTTGCAGGCCCACCTCCGGCGCGGCATCGTCGAGCGCCTCGGCCGGGTGCGCCTCGGCTGGTTCACCGATCGCTCCTCCGCCGAGGTGGCCAAGGCGGCGCAGAACGACATCCACGCGATGCACTACCTCGTCGCCCATCAGAAGGTCGAGACGACCGCGGGCATCGTCGTGCCGGTGGTGGCGTTCGGCTACCTGCTCTGGCTGAGCTGGCCAGCCGCCCTGCTCGCGCTCGTCCCCGTCGTGCTCTACGTGCTGGCCTTTCGTGCGATGACCCGCGACATGGGCGAGAAGCTCGCGGAGCAGGATGCCGCGATCGCCACCCTCAACGGTGCAGCAGTCGAGTTCGTCCGCGGCATCGCCGTCGTCAAGGCCTTCGGACGGGACGGGCGCTCGTTCGACGCCTACGAGACGGCGGCGCGGGACTACTCGCGCTTCTTCGCCGCCTGGGTCGGGCCGCTGCTGCGCCTCGAGTCGCTCTCGAAGATCGCGCTCTCCGCACCGTTCGTCCTCACCATCACGCTCGGCGGCGGCCTCGCCCTGGTCGCACTCGGAGCCGAGGACGCCGTCGCCGTGCTGGTGTCGACCATGATCGCGCTCGTCATCCCGGCCGCCGTGATGCCGCTCGTGCAGGGAATGCAGGGGCGGCAGCAGGCGCAGGCGGCGGCCGAGCGGATCGCCGCGCTGCTGGCGACCGAGCCGCTCGACGAGACCCCGCACCCCGAGACGCCGACCGGCTCCCGGGTCGTGCTCGACGACGTGGTCTTCGGCTACGAGGCCGGCGTTCCCGCCCTCGACGGGGTCTCGCTGACGCTCGAGCCGGGCACCGTCACCGCTCTGGTCGGGCCGTCCGGCTCGGGCAAGTCGACGCTCGCCAGCCTCCTGCTGCGGTTCGACGATCCCTGGACCGGCACGATCACCGTCGGCGGGGTCGACCTGCGGCGGATGGCGTCCGCCGAGCTCTACCGGAACGTGGGGTTCGTGCTGCAGGACGTCGCCCTCCTGCACGGCACCGTCGCCGACAACATCGCCCTCGGCGACCCGGACGCCACGCGCGAGCGCATCGAGCGCGCCGCCCGGGCGGCCGCCGTTCACGACCGCATCGTGAGGCTTCCGCGCGGCTACGACTCCGTGATCGGCGAGGACGCCCTGCTGTCCGGCGGCGAGGCCCAGCGGGTGTCCATCGCCCGAGCGATCCTGCACGACGCACCCGTGGTCGTCCTGGACGAGGCGACGGCGCACGCGGATCCCGAGTCGGAGTCCGAGGTGCAGCGTTCCCTCACGGCGCTGGCCGCGGGCCGCACCGTGCTGGTCATCGCGCATCGGCTCGACAGCGTGCGCGATGCCGACCGGATCGTGGTGCTCGATCGCGGCCGTATCGCCGAGAGCGGGACGCACGACGCCCTGTTCGCAGCCGATGGTCTGTACCGCAGGCTCTGGGAGGCCGCGCATGCCGACCGCCCCGCTGAGCCCGATCGCCCTGGCCGCCCCGTCCCCGACTCCCTCACCGTCTCCGCTCCGAAGGGGCCTTCCGCATGATCCGTTCTCTTCTCGCCGTGTTCGGCCCGGAGCACCGCCGACCCGTGTTCGTCTACCTCGCCTGGCTGGCCGGTTACGCCGTCCTGGAGGGCGTCGCCGTCTCGGCTCTGGTCCCGATCGTCGTGGCGCTGCTGGAGGGCCGTCCCGCCGACGCCGGGCTCTGGCTGATCGTCCTGGCGGTCGCGGCCGCGCTCGCCGCGTTCGTCTACTACCGGCAGGCCATGCACGGCTTCCGGGTCGCGATCGACGTGCTCGACACCCTGCACGAACGGATCGGCGCGCACGTCGCGCGCATCCCGCTCGGCTGGTTCAGTGACGAGAGCGTCGGTCGCCTCTCCCGCATCGCCACCCAGGGGGTCGGCTCGATCGTGATGAGCCTGGCCCACCTGCTGGAACCGCTGGTGATCGGCACCGTGACGCCCGCGACGATCGCGATCGTCGTGCTCGCCGTGGACTGGCGGCTCGGCCTCGTCGCGGTCGTGGCCGCCCCGCTGATCCTGCTCTGCTTCCGCGCCTCCGCCCGCCTGCTCGGCCGTTCGGACGAGCTCGCCGACGAGGCCGCCGTGACCGCCGGCAACCGCGTGCTCGAATTCGCCCGGCATCAGCCCGTGCTGCGCGCCTTCGGCCGCACGGCGGGCGGCTACGCCCCGCTCGAGCAGGCGGTCGAGGCCCAGCGCCGCGTCGGGCGCACCCAGCTGAACTGGACCGTGCGCGGGATGCTCCTCTCCGGGGCGACCATCCAGCTCACCTTCTCGGCCATGGTCGGCGTGGTCGTGCTGCTCGCCGGCGCCCCGGCCGGGCAGTCGATCGCCCTCGTCGCGCTCCTCGCGCTTCTCGCCCGGTTCATCGGTCCCCTCGCCATGGTCAGCGAGCTCGCGGGCGGCCTGCGGATGGCCCGCAACGACCTCGAACGGGTGCGCGCCGTGCTCGACGTCCCGCCCCTCCGGGAACCGAGCCTGCCCGCCGTCCTCGCCCCGGAGCGTCGCGGGGAGATCGTCTTCGACGGTGTCGGCTTCGCGTACAGCGACGACAGCCCGCGTGTGCTGGACGGTGTGTCGTTCCGGGTGCGCCCCGGCAGTGTCACCGCGCTCGTCGGGCGCTCCGGCTCCGGCAAGACCACCGTCACGCGGCTCGCCGCCCGCTTCCACGACGCCACCAGCGGGACGGTGCGGATCGGCGGCACCGACGTGCGCGAGCAGACGACGGCGCAGCTGATGGAGCAACTGGCGCTCGTCTTCCAGGACGTCTACCTCTTCGACGACACGATCGCGGCCAACGTGCGCCTCGGCCGCCCGTCGGCGACGGAGTCGGAGCTGCGCCGCGTCGCCGAACTGGCCGGTCTCGACGAGATCGTCGACCGGCTGCCCTCGGGCTGGGCGACGCGTGTCGGCGAGGGAGGCGCGGCACTCTCGGGCGGGGAACGTCAGCGCGTCTCGATCGCCCGCGCCCTTCTCAAGCGGGCGCCGATCGTCCTGCTCGACGAGGCGACCGCGGCGCTCGACGCCGGAAACGAGGCGCTGGTCCGCCGCTCCCTCCAGGAGCTCGCCCGGCACGGCACCGTGCTCGTCATCGCCCACACGCCGGCGATGATCGCCGCCGCCCACCGCGTGCTCGTCCTCGACGGCGGACGCATCGTCGGCGACGGCACGCACCCCGACCTCCTCGCCGCAGACCCCGACTACGCCGCCCTCTGGGCCGACCGTGCCGAGGCCGCCTCCTGGAAGCTGGTGGAGCAAGGCGAGAGGGCGTCCAGTGCCGAGTGAGAAATGAACCGCTTCTGACTCGCCGCCGTTTGGAATCACGATGACTGTCGACGCCGATCAGAGCGACCAGCACATCCCTGGAGCTCCTCGCGGGTAGATAGTTCGCAGTCGCCGCGGCCGCAGCGCGGAGAATGAAGTTTCCGTGTGACGGGAAATAGCGGACATTCAACTCAGGCTCGGGTCGGGCCGACGGTGACTAGTGCCATTCGAACGGTCCGCGCCGAGGGTCCAAATCCGGCCGGGTCAGCGACAGATCCCGTCGAAAGAACATGTCGCTCCACACCAGAGTTGATTCCCACGGGGAGATCGAATCCAGACTCTCCGTCAAGTACTCGACGACAAGTCCGAGGACCGCGTCGGCATCGGTGGATCGATCGAACTGAGGGTATGTGCGCGCGTCAGAAAGCAGGCTCGGTGTGTCCCGGTACAGCTGATCAAGGTTCAGGCGAACCTCGACGAGTTGAGGACGGAGCGTCGGCGGCGTACGGCTCTCCAACGGGTGACAGATGGCGATTCCGTTGATGATCTCCGTCACGAAGGGCTCTGCGTTCAAGCAATCAAGCACGCGGCTTTCGAACTCAACGCGCGTCCAGGGGAGAGTTTCATTCATCTTCGGATCCTTCCTAGGGGACTGTGGTCTTCTCGTAGACCGAGAGGATCTCACCATGAGGCGCCACCACGACATTTACGCGGAACGCGTAGGCGACCTGACCCCACTTGTCCAAAAGCCTGATCTTGCGCGAGTAGAGGAAGTTGCCATTAGCCTGGCGGTACGGAGTCCCGTATTCCGGGTGTGCGAGAGCCCACTTGATGGAGTACTCCATCAGACCTTTCCAGGTCTTCCCTCGGTTCCGACCCATATCTTGCAACTGCTGCCATTCCCCTCCGTGGTCATGCGCGATCTTTCGCTGCCTGCTGTCAGAGAGGTAGACATTCCAGCCCTTTAGATAGCCATTACGCTGCGCACGATACCAGTGCGTATATTGTCCAGTCAGATCTGCCGAATTGACGGGATCAGTGGGATAAACGTAGTCATTGCTGGTTCCCCCGGGCACGGGATCTACCGACAGGAACCGGCCAAGAGCTGGCACGTATTGCCTGGCCCCCATTTCGATGGTGTCGATGGAGCCTTCGTGTTCGTAGAGTTTCTGGTGCGAGCCTTCCCATCCATACGTCGCTCCTTGCGGCGTGTTCGCTGGCACCGAATCATCCGCGCCTTGCGTGCCGATGAGGCGGGTGGTGGGATCGATGGGGTTTCCGAAGGGGTCGTATTGCGCGAGTTGCCCTTGCCGGACCCCAAACCCATCGGTGGTGACGATGACGTCGCCGTGGATGTTCGGGAACGACCAGGCAGACGTGGTCGCTTGGAGGGAGACGACCACACCACCGGGCAGTGCGAGGGTGCGTTCGGTGACGCCACCCCCGGTGGTGAGGGTCCAGTCGGGACTGTCGCCACCACCGCTGAAGCTATAGCGGACGGTGTTGCCGGGACCGGAGACCGGGGTGACGGTGCGGGCGACGATCCGCCCGGTGACGTCGCGGACGTAGCTGACCGTCGGCCCGCCCGATGTCGTGGTGGAGATGTGACGGTCGGACTGGTCGTAGCCGATGGTCTGGTCGGCCAGCGTTGTCGTGTTGCCGTGCACGTCGTAGGCGAGGGTGCCGGCCCCGAGGCTGGTGGTCGCGATCGGCGAACCGGTCGGAGCAGGGGCCGCAGCCGGGGTCACCTCTGCTGCGGCAAGGTTCCATTGGTCCCCGGTCGGTGCGGTGTCGTTGATGGTGACCGCGGCACCGGCTGCCCCTGTTGTCCCACTGGTGCGTTGCATCCAGAAGTCGTCACCGACGGCAGCATCGGCGAACTCGTGGATCACGGTCTGACCCGCACCCAGCGTTCGTGCGGTCGAGCCGTCCCAGTCGTTACCGACACCCACGACCTGAGAGCCGGCAGTCGTCGTGGTCACGGTGACGGACGGTGCACCCGAGGCCGCGCCCGCGACAGCACTGGCACCGATCCCGGCAGCGCCGGAGTACGCGAGGACGCTGATCGACTTGTGGTACCCGTTCGTGTTCGAGAGGGTCGCGGTGACCGAGGTGTTGGAAAGGGTCCCGGGTGCGGTGGCCGTCCAGATCTCGCTGGTCCCGTAGCGGGTGTTGGCTCGCTTGACGAGACTCCAGGTGAGACCGGCTCCGGTGACGGTGGCGGTCTGCCCCGCCGTTTGGCCCGGACCGTCGGCGCTGACCAGGGCGACCAGCACGTCGCCGGACTTGGTCGTTGTCAGACCGTTCACGGTCACCGCGGACGCCAGGTCGGCACCATCCGCAGAGACCTGCGCGTCGATCGTGAGTGCGGGTGCTGGTTGTGACGGTCCTGCCGGTGCGGTGGTGGAGGTGAGCCGGTCGGCGTTGTCGTAGCAGTACTTCGTCGTCGAGACCCAGTCGGGTTCTGCACTGCCCGGTGCGGTGAAGACGTCGGATTGAGAGACCCGGTTGCCGTTCTTTGCCGCATTGACGTCGGCGCCGCAGGTGGCGGTTCCGAAACTGTAGGCGAGTGTGTGGTTCGGGATCGTGGCCGACGTCAACCGACCCGCACCGTCGTACGTGTAGGAGGACCCGTAGGACGAGGTCCCATCGGTGAGCGTGTCGGTGAGGACGCGGCCGGACTGGGATCGCACGACGGCGTCCGACACGCCCGCCTGACCGTTGGGGAAGGCCCAGGCCAGCGACTGAGTTGCGCCGGCCGCATTGCGGCCGACGGTTCCGGTCGCACCTGGTCCGGCGTTGCCCGTCCCGGCGGGATAGGCGATCGAGGCCACTTCACCGTTGGTGTACGAGGGCTGGGCGAGCACTTTGCCACTGAGATCCTTGACCACGGCGACTCGGCCGTCGTCGTCGTAGATGAAGGATTCGCCCTGGGCTGTTTGGCCGGCCGGTGTGCTCGTCTGGGTGACCAGCTGGTTGAGGATGTTGTAGGTGTTCGTGGTCACCGTTCCCCACACGTCCGTATAGGAGAGGGTGCGGCCGAGCAGGTCGGACACGGTGATGATGCGACCGCTGGTGGGTGACCCGGGCACCGCGTCGTCCTGTGCCCAGGATGTGAGCGGGTCTCCCGAGGACGATGCGAATCCGAATGTCGCCGTACGAGCGGCTGAGGTCGACGTCGCCGCATACGTTTGCTGAGTGACCCGGCCACGCGCATCGTATGTCGTGCAGGACCAGTCGGTGTCTCCTGTCTTCTTCGTGGCGATGACCCTACCGAGCAGGTCGTAGACGTAGCTGGTGACGATCGCTGCACCGGCCGCTGGTGTGGCACCGGTGGACGCCATCAGCTGCCCGTACTGCGGGGTGGACGCCGGGAGCCCGCAGACTGCGGTTCCGCCGTTGACCTGTGTGGCGTACCCGGCGGTCTCCGTGTAGTAGGTATTCGCACTGGTCGTGTTGCCTGCGGGAAGGGTCTGGGAGAGCTGCCGGAGATAGCCGGTGGACCCGTAGGGCTCGAACGCGTTCGTCGTAGTCAGGTTCAGCCCGGCCGGATCCACGCTGGTCGACGTGGCCATTCCCAGCCACGGATTCGATCCGTACCCGGTCGCCGTCCTCAGGGCGGGAACCTGCGAGCTGGACACGTTCGGGTTCCCGACCGGGGCGGAGTCGTCGGTCTGTGAGCTCGTCGCCAACCCGTAGGCAGGCGAGAGCGCGGTGCCAGGAATGACTGCTTGCGAACCTCCCGGGGGTGTCCACAGCAACTGCAGGCTCGCCGTGGAGGTGTCCTGCTTGTACTGCAGGCGGACTCGCATCACCTGGCCTGCAGTGACCGTCACCGTTGCGGTGGGCGACAGATGGGCGGCGCTCGACACCCAGTCGTTGATCATCAGGACGTCGTTCAGCCAAACCTGAGTGCCGTCGTCGGCGTTGGTGTTGATCTTGTACGTGCCCGCGGCCGGGAACGTCACGGTGCCCGTCAGACGCAGGGCCCAGTTGGCGGTGGGGCCGCCTGTGTAGGGTGCCGCAGTGCCCCAATTGACGTTCACCGATCCGTCGGCGGTTCCTACGCCGAGCGCGTAGTTGCTGGGGAGGCCGGACAGGGTGGAGTTCGCGTAGTAGGTGGCGTTGAGCCCCTTCAGCCCCTCGTCATAGGCCGTCGAGGTGTGCGCGGGGGTGATCGCGCAGCCGGCAGTCGGCCGCAGATCGCCGCCGAAGCAGGACGTTGGTGCGGGACCGTAGGCGTCGATCGGTCGGTTGAGCTGGTCGTAGAGGGTGGTCGCTTCTCTACCTGCGGCATCGGTTCCCGTGGTCTGCTGATCCCGCACGTTCCACGTCGTCGACGTCGCCAGACCGGTCGCGCTCAGCGACGTGGTGCGACGCCAGGCGGTGTCGAAGGACGCGGTGGCTGCGTGCCCGTTCGCGGGTGCGCTGTTGGAGGGGGTGAGGCCGGCTGCGTCCACGTAAGTGGCGCCGGACCCGTCCGGGTTGGTGTTGTAGGTGTAGGTCTTCTGCGGGCGCAGCGAGCCGGTCACCCCATCGGGTGCGGGCAGGGTGATGCTCGACACCTTGGTGCCGGTGTATCCGATCTGGGTCAGTACTTCCGGTGCGGACGCATTCTTGTCCGGGTGCGCCGCGAGCCAGTCGTTGACAGTCGCAGAGCGGATGGCGGAGAGCAGCCCGTTCTTGTAGCCGAAGTCCGTGGTTTCGTTGCCCGGGTCGATGATCCGGGACAGGAACTTCCCGCCCGCCGACTCCGGCAGGGCGGCCTGGTTCGGGTTGTCCGTCGCATCCGCGGCTTTGTAGAGCAGCTGGGTGGTGTCGGCGGCACCGGCGGTGTGGCCCGGATAGATGATCCGGCAGATCATCCCCGCGGGGGCCGTGGAGAATCCCGAAGGCACCGGGCAGGCCAACCCCGACCCATCCGTGTCAGCGGCTGACAGCCCGACGGCGGTGGCTGTATCCCCCGCGTACGCGAACTTCACCTGCCGGAGCGTTGCCCCGCTGCCCGACAGTGGGTCGGTGATCGAGTCCAGCTGGTTCGTCCCTGTCCGATATGCCAGCACCGGGGTGGCCCGCTTCTTGGCGTCCATCGCCTGGGTGATGGCCGTGATCTTCCCTGCCGTGTTGATCTGATAGATCGTGCCGGCTTCATCGGTGAGGGTGTACGCACTCGGGTCGTCTGTCGTGGGCGTCCGCTGAACCAGAACGCCCTGTTCGCCGGGCGGTGGAGTGTAGGCCCCGCTCGCGGTCTTCGTGTAGGTGTGGGCGGCGCCGCTGGTGTCGATCAGCGCGACCGAGCCCTCCTTCACTTCGGCCCGAACATAGATCGCGTCAGCGCCGTTCAGCGCAGTGGACGCACCCCACCCCGGCGGAAGGGTGTCGACGCTCTTGCTGAACCACGTGCCCGGGACCACCTGCGGCGCCAGAGTCTGCTGGACGCCGTTGGAGTCCGTGTACGTGCCTTTCACCCAGAGCTCGAGCAATCCGGCACCGTTGTGGTTGTAGAACTGCACCTCGAGCGGCGTGGGCGCGTAGCTGCCGGCCGCACCCGTCGTCAATGGCGACCCCGTCCCCCAGACGACGCTCCCCTGGTGGGCGTCGTTCCACTGATCGACCGTCGTGGCACCGTTGAGGATGAGCCGCGCACCGTCATCACGCACGAATCCGAACGTGAACGAACCGCCGGCTGGTGGCGTGACGAACCCGTTCCACCGGGCCATGTAGTTCGACGACGGTAGACCCGGAGCCGGCGGACTGGTACCCCAGTCGTACCGGATCATCGGGTCGGTGCGAACGAGCCGCACCTTCGACGCCAGATCGGTACGCGTGAACGCGAAATTCGGGTTCGCACCGTCAGCACTCAGGTCGTAGTAGGTCGCAGTCAGCCCCTGCGTCGACGGCTGCTGCGAGTTATAGGTGAACGACAACCCCATCGGCGCGCCGACCGTGGACACCGTCGGCGAGGCGAAAGAGAGGTTCGCGTTGCCATTGGCGAGATTGACCGTGACGCCGCCCGCACTGTCGCTCGGCGACGGGCCACCGGATCCGGCGCGGGCCGTGTAACGGAAGCGATTCACCCAGGTCCCCGGCGACTTGTCGAAACCATCGTCGACGACGATCACCCACGAGTAGGTGACCCCGTCCTGGAGCACGCCCGCCGGCACTGTCCAGGAGATCGGACCCGTGGTGATGGGATCGGAGAGGGCGACCACCCCGCTGGAACCGTCCGAGCCGGTCGTGATCCGGAACTGGTACTTCAACGTGTCGCCATTGGCATCCGTACCGGCCACCGACGACGACAGCGTCGGCGTCGGCGTCACAATCACCGAACCATCCGCCGGAGAGGTGGTTCCCTGAGCGACGACTCCCGGGGTATTGGTCTTGAACGAATACACCTGCGAGACGCGCTGCGAACACGACCCCGCCGGGTTCGCATTGTCGCTGTTGCAATACGCGTCCTTGACATACAGGTGGTAGTAGTACGTCGTATTCGGTTGCAGATACGTGGCCGGCACGGTCACCGGGTTGCTCGACGTCCACCCCGACTGCCAGACCACACCCGTCTCAGCGTCGGAGCCTGTTGCGACGCGGAAGTAGTAGCCCAGCCCGGTTCCCGCCGGATCAGACGACGCGATCTTCAATGTCGGCGTCAACGTCGACCGCGCTCCACCGGTCGGCGACGGCGAAACGGCCGTCGGCGTCGCGGGATAGTCCTTCCAGGACACGTAAAGGTACGCGTTCAGGCTCTTCAACGTGTACAGCCCCGGCGTCTCCTGCCCGCCGAGGAAGAACGGAATCCCTCCGATTCCACTGTTCACCCATGAGGAGAGCTGAGTCGCCAGACCGCCCCCTGCAAGCGATCCCGACGAGCCGACCGCAATGTTGCCCATGAAGTCGCCATTGCCGCCATAGCTGTAGGAGTTGGCGCGATACAGACCACCCGAGTACGGCCCGTTGTTGGTTCCCACAACCCCGTTGGTGACCACATCCATTTCGGCGTTGAGGATCTGCTTGCCGAAGAGCTGCTCATAGGGGAACACGAACGCTGAGCGCCAATAGTGATCACCCGGGTCCCGCGCGTTCCCGACCAGGATGGTATCCGTTCGAACGGTGCCGTCGGACTTGTAGGCGTGAACGTTCCCCGCTCCCGCCGGCCCCCACGTCGTCGGGTCGAGGTACACCGGGTAGACGCGCGCTGTGTCCGTAAGCCACAACCGGGACGGGGTGAGGGTGATCGCCCAGTTCGCACCCGCATGTGCCACCGTCAACGGAACGTTGATCGTCGCATCCGACGACACACCCTCGATTCCCGATGAATCCCACATCAGCGGCGTCGGGATCCGGAACCGCACCGTGCCATTCGAATCGGTGAAATCGACGCCCCCGTCCGCGTTCACTGCCAAGGCGAGCCCGGGCGCCTTCACCTTCCACGTGTACGCACTCTGCGACACATCGGGCACCGAATCGAGCGTCAATGTCTCCTTCACCGCCGACGGCTGGACCTGGTAGTCGAGGTCCGTCCCGTCGAACACATCCGGGTAAGAAGCCTCGTCGGCCCCCTGCCCGCTGCGCACCGCCATCGGGAGCGGACGCTTCAACCTCGACGAATCCGCACCCTGCAACGTGTACGAGACCGTGTACCCGTCCTTCTCGACCGACACGGCATCGTTCGCGGTCGCGTCATCTTTGAAGACGGGATGCAGGATATTGTCCGGAACCGACATCCCTCCCGAGGCCGAATCGTCCCTCAGAATCGTCGACGACGCCTTCCACTCGCCGTTCTGGCTGAGGTTGATCGGGGTCGGCGACACCTTCGTCACATGCGAGCCGTCCGACTTCGTGTACGTCGTCGTGAAATCATCCCGGCTGGAAACCGTCGCTCCGGTGAGATCGGTCGGAGAACCCGACTCTGACGGTGCGTCCGCCTCCTTCAGCGACTTCGGCTTCGCGGCAGGCTCCGACTCCAGCGGCTTCGCAGCCAGGTCCTCAACCGTGCCCGGCGCGACGGCGGCACCACCCGCCGCCAACGGCGGAAGGCTCGCGGCGGAATCGTCGGCCTCAGCCGACACGCCTAAGCCGGTCATGGCGGAAGCCGGCGAGACGGATGTGACGACCAATGCGGCCGCCGTCGCAACAGCGACGGACACAGCGAAACCCCAGCGACCAACGTGCCTCATGGCATCCCCTCGACAGTCCTAACGCCCCCCGATACTGTCGAGCGCAGCAAAAATCTAGGGGTGCAGGAACCTGCGAGAAAAGTAGGTACGGCTGAGAGTGTTCACAGGACGGCGCCCCTAAAAGAGGTCACACCTGCCAGTAGGCCGCTCCGCGCGAACTCGTATCTGCTGGTAGGGCGGACGGGACTTGAACCCGTGACCGGCGGATTATGAGTCCGATGCTCTAACCAGCTGAGCTACCGCCCCGATCGTGCGTCCGGCCCGGCTACTCCGGGCTCGGGACGCTGTCGGCCGAGTCCGTCACCGGGTCGGCCACCGGCTCACCACGATACAGGCTCTCGAACGTCGAGATCGTGCGCTGGATGTCGTGGGAGGCGACGATCCGCAGCGACGCGTTCTTCAGCACGTCGAGCTCTTCCTGCGGAAGGGTGAGCACGCTCTCCAGCTTGTCCGCCAGGTCCTGAGCGTCGCCGGGGGTGAACAGGTGGCCGTTCTCGCCGTCGTGCACCAGGTGCGGCAGCGCCATGGCGTTCGCGGCGACCACCGGGAGGCCGGACGCCATCGCCTCCATGGTGGCGATCGACTGCAGCTCGGCGATGGACGGCATCGCGAAGACGGTGGCGCGGGTGTACGCGGCGCGCAGTTCCTCGTCGGTCACGTAGCCGAGGAACGTCACGCGGTCGCCGATGCCGAGGCTCTCGGCCATCGCCTGGAGGTTCTTGAACTGGTCTCCGCCGCCGACGATCTCCAGCTGAGCGTCCAGGGAGGCCGGCAGCAGCGTGATCGCCTTGAGCAGCACATCGATCTGCTTCTCGCCGGTCACGCGGCCGACGAACAGGATGCGGTTGGCCGTGCGCGGGGTGAAGTCGGGGGTGTAGTTCTGCGCGTCGATGCCGCACGAGATCGCGTGGACGCCACGCAGACCCGTCGCCTTCTCCAAGAACTGGGCGGCCTTCTGCGTCGGGGTCGTGATCGCCTCGGCCCGGTCGAAGCTCTTGCGGGCGTCGCGCCACGCGATGTCGACGAAGGTCTGGTGCAGGAACTTCGGCAGCCGGGTGAACTCGATGATGTTCTCGGGCATGACGTGGTTCGTCGCGATGATGCGGATGCCGCGCTTCTGCGCCTCGTAGGCGAGGCCCCGGCCGACCACGATGTGCGACTGGAAGTGCACCACATCCGGCTTCACCTCGTCGAGGACGCGGCGGGCGTTCGCTTTGCTCGTCCACGGCAGTGCGAACCGCAGCCAGTCGTGCGGGTACCAGCGCCAGCTGCGCAGCCGGTGCGCGGTCAGCTTCTGGCCTTCGTGCTCCTCGATCCACGTCCCGTGCTTGCGGCTCGCGGCAGGGGCGACGATGTGCACGTCGTGACCGTGCTCGACGAGGCCGGCCGAGAGGCGCTCGGCGAAGCGGGCGGCGCCGTTCACATCGGGCGCGAAGGTGTCGCATCCCATGAGGACGGTGAGCGGCTTTCGGGCCGGGGCGGGCGGGGTACTGTTCGTTCCGCTCGGATCTGGCACGTGGTGGTCCCTACTGTCGTGGGCCGGGTCGGTGGTCCGGCGACGGTTTCGGCGTGCCGGGCGGTGGTCCGTCCCGGCGGATTCAACGGCCTAGTCTAGGCCGGTTTCCGTGGAGGACCCTGCGACGCGCGCGGCGGGCGGAGTCTCCGACGTGGCCTGCGGGTGGTACTTCGCGAGCTGGAAGACGCCGTACATCGCCGCCGCGCCGGTCAGGGCGAACCCGACCATGGCCCACCACGGAGCTCCCGCGGCCTCATCGAGGACGACGATGCCGATGGTGACGGCGACGAGCGGATCGATCACGGTGAGACCGGCGATCACCAGGTCGGGCGGCCCGGACGAATAGGCGTTCTGCACGAAGTAGGCGCCGAGACCGGCAGCGGCCAGGAGGCCGACGATGCATGCCACCAGCAGCCAGTCCCACTCGCTGTTGGAGACCCGGTCGATGACGACCTTGGCGAGGGTGGCGACGAAACCGTAGAGGACGCCGGCGCCGACGATGTACATCAGGGCCTGGAAGCGGTGCCGCAGGAAGACGAACGCGGCGCCGAAGAGCAGCAGCACGACGGCGAGGATGATCAGGATGATGATCAGCGACTGGCTGGTGACCGGAACGTCGCGGGCGAAGATCGCCGCGATCAGCACGAACGCGCCGACCCCGCCGACGCAGAAGCTGACGGCCACCACCGACCGGCGGTTCAACCGCACCCCGCTGACCCGGGCGTTCAGGATGCTGGTGATGACCAGCCCCACGACGCCGAGCGGCTGCACCAGGATCAGCGGCGACAGCTTGAGACTGACCAGCTGGAAGACGATCGCCAGTCCGAGCAGCAGCGTCCCGATCACCCAGGACGGGCGGGCGAGCAGCAGGCCGAGCTGGCGGAGGTTCAGCCCGGACGACGCGTCCGTGGTCTGGGACTCGACCTTCGCGACGCCGTGGTGCTGCAGCTGAGCCCCGATGGAGAGGAAGCACGCGCCGACCAGGGCGATGGGGATGCCGAGGAGCTGACTCGGCTGGTACGACAGCTCGAGCGCGTCCATCAGTTCCGTACCCACCCCACGACCCTACCCAACATGCAGCCGATAGTCTTGCCGAATGGCCGTCCTCCCCATCCGGATCACCGGTGACTCCACCCTGCACTCCCCCGCCGCCCCTGTCGAGACCGTCGACGACGAGCTCCGACAGCTCGTCGAGGACATGTTCGAGACGATGGACGCGGCGCCCGGCGTCGGACTGGCCGGCCCGCAGGTCGGGGTCGCGCTGCGCCTGTTCGTGTTCGGCTGGACGGACGACGACGACATCCTCCACCGCGGCGTCGCCATCAACCCGGAGCTGTGGCAGAGCCCGCTCGCGATCGGCGAGCTGGACGAGGACGAGGAGTCGGAGGGCTGCCTGTCGTTCCCGGGCGAGCGTTTCCCGCTGCGCCGCGCCGACCGCGTCATCCTTCGTGCCACCGACCTGGACGGCGAGCCGTTCGAGATCGAGGCGGACGGATGGCTCGCGCGGATCTTCCAGCACGAGTACGACCACCTCGACGGCGTGCTCTACGTGGACCGGCTCGCCCACCCGCACGCCAAGGCCGCCGCGAAGGCCCAGCGCAAGAACAGCTGGGGCGTCCCGGGTCTGAGCTGGCTGCCGGGTCGCGACCACCTCGAGGACTGACCTCGGGACGGCCCCGCCGCCTCAGCGGCGCAGGTCGACGCCGTGCACGCCGTTGTGGTGCCGCAGAGCGGGGAACACCACCGACAGTGTGAAGCCGACGCCCGGGACCGCCTTGGCGTTCAGGATGCCGCCGAACAGGGCAGCACGATCGCGCAGCTCGTTCAGTCCCGCGCCCTCGTAGTGCTCGGTCACCGCGCGCAGATCCTCCTCGATGGAGTAGGCCGTCGCCTGGTCGATTCCCTCGCGGTCCAGGCCCAGCCGGCGTGCGGCCGCACGGATGCCGTCGTCGTCGACGCTGACCTGGAGGCCCTCCCGGGTCCAGGCGAACGTCACGTTCACCCGCGTGCCCGGGCCGCCGTGCTTGAGCGCGTTCTCCAGACTCGTCTGCAGGATGCGGAAGACCGCCAGCTCGGCCCCCTGACGGAGAGCGAACGACTCGCCGGTCTCGGTGAAGGCGACCTCCACGCCGGCGTCGCGCATGATCCGGAAGAGGTCGCGGGCCGAGTGCAGGCGCGGCTGCGGTGCGGCGGCCTCCTCCCCCTCGCGGACCACGTTCTGCAGGCGGCGGAGGTCGGCGAGGGCGTCGCGTGCGGTGGTCTCGAGGGCGGGCGTGGAGCGTGCGGCGGCCTCGGGATCGCTGGAGGCGGCGTACCGGATCCCCTCCGCCTGGGCGACGATCCGGGTCACGGTCTGCACGGCCACATCCCCCAGCTCACCGGCGATCCGGAACCGACCCGACTGCTCGGCGAGTTCGAGCTCGCGGTCGATGCGGTCCCACTCCGATTCCTCGCGTGCGTCGCGCAGACGACGATGCCGACCGCGCTCGACGAGCCAGAGGGTCAGGAACGCGAGCGCCGCCAGCAGCAGCACGGCGCCGGCGCCCAGGGCGAGCGGAGTCATGGGGTCCTTTCCTCGGCCGCCTCGCGCGGCCCGGACGATCCTATCCCGGGCCACGAGACGGGGCGGGTGCCGCCTGGCACCCGCCCCGCCGCTCGGTCGCGTTCAGACGCCGTCGGAGCGGTTCGCCCGCAGCACCTCCAGACGCGCGCGGTACTCGACCTCGTCGATGTCGCCGTTGGCGTAGCGCTGGGCGAGGGTCTGCTCGGCCGAGCGGGTGGCGGAGGCGTGCGGGCCCCAGCCCGGACCGCCGTATCCGCCGAAGCCGCCCCGCATGGCGGCGGCGCGACGCCAGCGCCGACCGGCGAAGCCGAAGATCAGGACGAAGACGGCGATCCAGAAGATCGGGATGAGGATCCACCACCAGCCGAACCCGAACCCGGGGCCGGCCCAGACGGTGCAGGGGGCGGCGGCCAGCGCGGCCGCGACGGAAGAGCTGAACATGGTGCGTCCAATCGGTCGATACCGCCCGCGGCTCTCGCGGGCGATGACTCCAGACTCGTCGAGGTGGCGCTGCCGCGAATCCGCCGGCGGGAGTGACCTCGCCCGTCCCGGATACTCCCCCGGGAGCACGCCGGCGACGCTCGGGAGCACGCCCACGGTCCCCGGGGGCTCGCCGGGACGGCGCGGCAGCACCGCCCGACCCCGGCGGCGCTGGCTCAGACCTGGCCGGGCCGCACGAGTCCGGTCTCGTAGGCCAGCACGACCAGGTGCACCCGATCCCGCGCGCCGAGCTTGGTGATGATGCGCGACACATGGGTCTTCGCCGTCAGGGGGCTCAGGTACAGCCGCTCGGCGATCTCCGCGTTGGTCAGCCCGTGACCCACGAGCGCGAGCACCTCCCGCTCCCGCTCGGTGAGCACGGCCAGCCGCTCCAGATCCGGTGTCGGCCCGAGGCCGCCCGCGACCCGGGAGAGCAGACGTCGGGTCGCGCCGGGCGAGAGCAGCGCGTCGCCCTCGGCGACAACCCGCACGGCGCGCAGCAGCTCGACCGGCTCGGTGTCCTTGACCAGGAATCCGCTCGCGCCGGCGACGATCGCCTGCGCCACGTACTCGTCGAGCTCGAACGTCGTCACGATGACGATGCGGGTGCCCGCGAGGGCCGGGTCCCCGACGATCTCGCCGGTGGCCCACAACCCGTCGCCGTCGGGCATCCGGATGTCCATCAGCACCACGTCGGGTCTGGTGCGCCGCGCGAGCTCCACCGCCTCGCGACCGGTGGCGGCCTCCCCGACGACCTCCAGCCCGTCCTCGGCGTCCAGCAGCGCTCGGAATCCGGCGCGGACCAGGTGCTGGTCGTCCGCCAGCAGCACGCGGATCACGCGGCCTCCGCCGGTCGTGCGGGCAGGAGGGCCTCGACGGTCAGCCCGCCTCCCTCGGTCGGACGCGTGCTGAAACGGCCGCCGAGCAGTTCTGCGCGCTCCCGCATGCCGAGCAGCCCCTTGCCCTCGGTGATCGCGTCGTCGGGGCGCCCACGCCCGTCGTCGGCGACGGTCAGGACGTACCAGCCGTCGCGCTCCGCGATGCGGATGTCCACGCGCCGCGCCTGGGCGTGCCTGCCGGTGTTGGTCAGCGACTCCTGCACGATCCGGTAGAGGGCGTGGCCGGTCGCGGCCGAGGCGCCGTGCGGCAGCCCGTTCTCGTAGCTGACGTCGAGTCCCGCGCGCCGATAGGTCTCGACCAGTACCGGGATCCGCGACAGGTCGGGTTCGGGTGAACGCTCCGCATAGCCGTCGGAACGCAGGAACCCCAGCACGCCGCGCACCTCCTCGAGCGCCTGGCCGCTCGTCGCCTTGATGGCCTCCAGGCTCTCCCGCGCCTTGTCCGGCCGGGAGTCGAACAGGTGCAGCCCCACCCCGGCCTGCACGCTGATCTGGGACAGCGAGTGCGCGAGCACGTCGTGCAGCTCGCGGGCGATGCGCAGACGCTCGGCCTCGGCCGCCGCCTCGCGACGAGCGGACAGAGCCCGCGACACCTCGCGGTACCGCTCGCGGCGATTGCGCAGAGCCTCCCCCACCCCGACCAGCAGGCAGAGGATCAGGGCGAGGATCAGCGGGCGGATCATCGACGTCGGCCGGTCGGTCAGCAGGAACGCCGCCAACGGAGCGGCGACGGCGAAACCGGCGAGGGTCCACCAGGCCCACACCCGCGCCCCGCGCACCACCGCCCCCACGACGGCGAACGCGAGCGGCAGCGCGGCGATCGGCGGCCCGGTGGTCAGTGCGAGCGCGGGCGTGACGAGCACGGCGACCGCGACGACCACCGCACCCGGGTGCGCCCGTCCCACCGCCAGCAGGCCCGACGACAGGAGCGCGACGATCATCGCCGCCGCGGTGAGCGGATGCCCGGCGGCGTCGGCGAGAGCGAACAGGACGCCCGGCAGCTGCAGCAGCACGGCCACCACGACCGGGAACCAGCGCGACCCGCGCGGACGTCCTCGCTCGGCCCAGGCCGACGCGCGCGCGTCCACGGAGGTCTCGTCGCGCGGGGGGAACGGCATCCTCCCATGCTAATGAGCCGGAGAGCCGCGGGCGTGCGCCTGTGGGAGTCCGACGGGGACTCCCGGCTACTCCCCGGGGAGTAACGCTCCGGAGGCCCGCGTGCCGGGCGGTGCCGCGGATGTATTCCCTGCACGGCATGAAATGCGAAGAATCCCGGTCACCCTGCCCTGCTGGGCGGGTGACCGGGATCCGGTGGCTCCCCGACTTGGACTCGAACCAAGAACCTGCCGGTTAACAGCCGGCTGCTCTGCCAATTGAGCTATCGAGGAATGCTTGATCAGCGAAGCTACCTTAGCAAGGAATCGGCCCCGGTATGAAATCGGGCCCGCATCTCGCGCGCGTCGCGTCCGGAACCCTCAGTAGCCGACCTCCGGGTCCACCAGCCCCACGAAACGGCCGTCGCGGAGGAACGCCGCGACGTTCAGTCGCACCCGCTCCGCGAGCAGCGGGGCGACCATCTCCGGGGTGTCCGCCTGGTGCGGCGTGATCAGGCAGTGCGGCTCGTCCCAGAGCGGGTGTCCGTCCGGCAGGGGCTCCGGGTCGGTTACGTCGAGACCGGCCCCGGCGAGCCGGCCGTCGCGCAGCGCGGCGAGCAGGGCGTCCGTGTCGACCAGTCCCCCACGCGCGATGTTGACCAGGACGGCGCCGTCCTTCAAAGCGTCGAACTCCGGCGCGCCGAGCAGGTGCCGGGTGCCGCCCGTGAGCGCGGCGGCGACGACCACCACGTCGGCGTCGGGCAGCACCTCCTGGAGACGGTCGCTCGTCACCGTCCGCTCGGCGCCCGCGACCACCTCGGGCGACCGGCGCACCACGGTGATGCGCGTGCCGAACGGTTCGAGCAGGCGGATGAGTTCGAGCGCGATCCCCCCGGCGCCGATGATCAGGACGTTCAGTCCGTACAGCGATCGTCCCTCCGGCTCGGTCGCCCAGCTGCGCGCGCGCACCCGGGTGGGGAGGACGCGCAGCAGTGCGAGGGTCAGCATGAGGGCGTGCTCGGCGACGGGCTGCGCGTAGGCGCCCTTCGCGCTGGTCCAGATCAAGCCCGGTCGGGACTCCGCCGCGATCGTGTGGGCGAAGGCGTCCACCCCGGCGAAGGGGAGCTGCACCCACCCGATCCCGGGGTGCGCCTCCAGCGCCGCGGCGAAGCCGTCGGGATCGCGGTTGTCGAGCCAGACGAGTCCGCGGCTGCGCTCCGAGATGGGCTCGACGGTCCCGCCCGACGCCTCGACGGCGGCGACGAACGCCTGCTCGGCGCGTGGGAGCACTGCGATCGGGCCCGGCTCCGGCCGCTGCTCCGGCGGGATCGCCTCCGACTCGACGGCGAGCACCGCGCGGTGCTGGCCGATGCGGTTCCGGTCGGCGGGATCATTGCTCGGTACGGACATCTCGGGCTCCTCGGGGGTGGGACGGTCGGACGGAGGTCAGCCGGCGTTGCGCTGCGGGCGCCGCTCGGTGCGACGGGAGGTGGTGCCGAGCGCACGCGCGAGACCGGCGACGAAGGGGTGCGTGGGATCCGCCAGCACGTCCTCGATCGGACCGTAGCCGACCGCGCGACCCGCCTGGAGCACCAGGCAGGCGTCCGTCGCCCGGCGCAGGACGGCGGGGTCGTGGCTGACGATGATCGCCGAGAAGTCGTCGTGGCCGCGCAGCTGGGCGAGCAGGTCGATCACGGCGTCGCGCACCGTGGCGTCGATCCCGGCGGTGGGCTCGTCGGCGACGAGCACCTGCGGTCCGAGCACCAGGGCGCGCGCCAGGGCGACGCGCTGACGCTGACCCGAACTGAGCTCGTACGGATACTTCGACAGCACGCTCAGCGGGAGGTGGACGGTGTCGAGGATCGTCGCCGCGCGCTCCCCGGCCGCGCGGCGGGAGTAGTGCTGGTCGCGCTCGAAGATCGGCAGGGTCACGTTGTCCTGCACCGTCAGCGACGGCTCGAGGCTGGCGGCGGCATCCTGCGGCAGGTAGCCGACATGGAAGGTGACTTCGGCGAGGTCGCGCTTGCGCGCCTTGCGCAGCGGGTGCCCGAGCACGGTCGCCTCTCCCCCGCTGATCCGCGGCCCGGGGTCCGCGGAGCGGGCCGGCAGGACGTGCCCGGCCAGGACCTCCGCGAGCGTGCTCTTGCCCGAGCCGGTCTCTCCGAGCACGCCGAGGATCTTCCCGGTCTCCAGCCGGAAGCTGATCCCGCGCAGGGCGACGCACGACGGGCTGACGCCCCGCGCGGGATACTCGACCGAGAGATCGCTGACGAGGACGGCGGGATCGGAACTCACACCTCGACCCTAGGCGCTCTGCTCCCTCAGGGTGCGCAGCGCCTCGCGTCGCTCGGCCTGTTCGACCGGATCCGGCACCGGAAGGGACGCCAGTAGGCGCCGTGTGTACGGATCCTGCGGGTTCACCAGCACCTGCTCGCCCGTGCCCTCCTCGACCAGCCGGCCGCGGTGCAGCACCGCGATCCGGTCGGCGAGGAGGTCGACCACGGCGAGGTCGTGGCTGATGAAGAGCGAGGCGAACCCGAACTCCCGCTGCAGCTCGGCGAAGAGCTCGAGCACGCGGGCCTGCACGGACACGTCCAGCGCCGAGGTCGGCTCGTCGGCGATCAGGAGCGAGGGCTCCAGAGCCAGGGCACGCGCCAGGCTGGCGCGCTGCCGCTGCCCGCCGCTGAGCTCGTGCGGGAAGCGGTCGCCGTAGCTGCGGGGAAGCTGCACGGCCTCCAGCAGTTCGTCCACGCGCATCCGGGCGTCCGCGGGTGAGTCGGCGCGGCCGTGGACCACCAGCGGCTCCGCCACGCAGTCGGCGATCGTGAGGAGCGGGTCGAAGCTCGACGCCGGGTCCTGGAACACGAACCCGATGTCGCTGCGCACCCGCCGGAAGTCGCGCTCCCGGACGCCGTTCATCTCGATGCCGAGCACGTTCAGCGAACCGCCGCTGACCTTGTTGAGGCCTGCGATGGCCCGGCCGATGGTGGTCTTGCCCGAGCCGGACTCGCCCACCAGGCCGAGCACCTCGCGCGGGCGGATCTCGAAGTCGACGCCGTCGACCGCGACGAAGCCCGGCCGGCCGAGCCGGCCCGGGTACTGGATCCGGAGGTTGCGCGCGGCGACCACCGGGGCGGTGTCCGCGGCGGCGTCGCGGGCCTCCGCCCGCTCGCGCGTCTGCACCGCTCCCTGGCCGATCTTCGGCACGGCGGCGAGCAGCTTCTTCGTGTAGTCGGCCTGGGGCGACGCGAACAGCGTGCGCACGTCGGCCTGCTCCACGAGCTGTCCCTGGTACATGACGGCCACGCGGTCGGCGAGGTCGGCGACGACGCCCATGTTGTGCGTGATCAGCACGATCGCCGCCCCGAACTCGTCGCGGCAGCGGCGCAGCAGGTCGAGGATCTCGGCCTGCACCGTCACATCCAGCGCCGTCGTCGGCTCGTCCGCCACGATGAGGCCCGGGTTGAGCACCAAGGCCATCGCGATGACGATGCGCTGCTTCTGCCCTCCGGAGAACTGGTGCGGGTAGTACTTGACCCGCTTCTCCGGCTCCGGGATGCCGACACGGCCGAGGATCTCGATCGCCTGGGCGCGCGCCTCCTTCTTCGAGAGCGAGCCGTGCGCGCGCAGTCCCTCGGCGATCTGCCAGCCGACCGGATACACCGGGTTGAGCGCGGTCGACGGCTCCTGGAACACCATCGCGACATCGGTGCCGCGCACCGCGCGCAGCTGCCGCTTGTTCAGGGTCACGATGTCGGCGACGCTCTCGCCGTCCTTGCTCCGCAGGACGACCGCGCCGGAGGCGGTGGCGGTCTCCGGCAGCAGACCGAGGATGGTCTTCGCCGTCACCGTCTTGCCGGAACCGGACTCGCCCACGATCGCCAGCACTTCGCCGGGCGCCACGTTCAGGGTCACGTCGTCCACGGCCTTCACCGGTCCGGCGTCCGTCGCGAACGTGACCGACAGGTTGTCGATCTGCACGACGCTCGCCGTCGCCGGCCCGTCCACATCCGTCGTCAGCGCATCGCTCACGGCTTGACCTCGATTCCGTGCTCGTCGAAGGACTCGCCGCCCTCCAGTCCGTCCAGGCCCGCCGGACCCGCGCTGAGCGGGCCGCCCGGCACGACCGAGGTCTCGGCCACCAGGCCGGAGGCCGCGGCGGCCCGGCGCCGGCCGCGCAGACGCGGGTCGGCCAGGTCGTTCAGGCTCTCGCCCACCAGGGTGATGCCGAGGACGACCAGCACGATCGCCGCGCCCGGGAAGACCGAGGTCCACCAGATCCCACTGGTCACATCCGACAGCGCCTTGTTCAGGTCGTACCCCCACTCGGCCGCGGCCGTCGGCTCGATGCCGAAGCCGAGGAAGCCGAGGCCCGCGAGGGTCAGGATGGCCTCCGACGAGTTCAGGGTGAAGATCAGCGGGAGGGTGCGGGTCGAGTTGCGCAGCACATGGCGGAACATGATGCGCGAGTTGCTCGCGCCCACGACCTTCGCCGACTCGACGTACGCCTCAGACTTGATCCGTACCGCCTCGGCCCGGATGACCCGGAAGTACTGCGGGATGAACACGACGGTGATCGAGATCGCCGCCGCGAGGATGCCGCCCCACAGGCTCGACTGGCCCCCGCTGACCACGATGGCGACGATGATCGCCAGCAGCAGGGAGGGGAACGCGTAGATGGCGTCGCAGACGACGACCAGCACCCGGTCGAGCCAGCCGCCGAAGTACCCGGAGACCAGGCCGAGCACGACGCCCGCGAAGATCGACAGGATGACGGCGACGATGATCACCAGCAGAGCCGTCTGGGCGCCCCAGATCGTCCGGGAGAAGACGTCGTAGCCTCCGACGGTGGTGCCCCAGATGTGAGCAGAGCTCGGCGGGTTCTGCGAGCCGAACTGACCGCCGGGGCCGCTCAACTGCGAGTACCCGTACGGCGCGATGACCGGGGCGAGGATCGCCACCAGGACGAAGACGCCGGTGATGACGAGGCCCGCGATCAGCATCCCCCGCTGCAGTCCGACGCTCTGCCGCAGCTGGTGGACGACGGGGAGGCGGGACCAGAAGGGACGCTTGCGGGCCGGCACGGCGGCCGGGGTCTGCGCGATGTCCTGCGCCATCTCAGTACCTCACCCTCGGGTCGATGAGGGCCGCGATGACGTCCACGATGAAGTTCGTCAACGCCACGATCACCGCGAGCAGTGCGACCAGCCCCTGCACCGCGACGAAGTCGCGAGCGGAGAGGTACTGGAACAGCTGGAAGCCGAGCCCCTTCCACTCGAAGGTCTTCTCGGTCAGGATCGCACCGCCGAGCAGGAGCGCGATCTGCAGCCCGATGACGGTGATGATCGGGATGAGCGCCGGGCGGTACGCGTGCTTGCGCACGAGCCGGCTCTCGCGAACGCCGCGAGAACGGGCCGCGTCCACGTAGTCGGTGGACAGGGTGCCGATCACGTTCGTGCGCACCAGCCGCAGGAAGACGCCGGCGGTGAGGAGCCCGAGAGCGATGCCGGGCAGGATCGCGTGCGACAGCACATCGCCCACGACCGCGGGGTCGCCGGTCTGGATCGAGTCGATCAGGTAGATGCCGGTCCGGTTGTCGAGCGTCTGCATCTCGATCTCCGACCCGGTGGATGCGCGTCCGGCGACCGGGAGCCAGTTCAGCCAGACCGCGAACACCAGCTTGAGCAGCATTCCGGCGAAGAAGACGGGGGTCGCGTAGCAGATGATCGCGAACACCCGGAGGACGGCGTCCTGGCCCTTGTCACGGAAGTACGCCGCGACCATCCCGAGCGGGATGCCGACGATGAAGGCGACGATGAGGGCGTAGAACGCCAGCTCCAGTGTCGCCGCGCCGTACGTGAGGAGCACGTGGGTCACGGGCTGGTTGTCGGTGAACGTCGTGCCGAAGTCGCCGCGGAGGATGTGGCCCAGGTAGTCGAAGTACTGCACGATGAGGGGCCGGTCGTAGCCGGCCTCGTGGATGCGGGCCTGGAGCTGCGCCGGAGGGAGCTTGCCGCCGAGAGCGGCGGTGATCGGGTCGCCCGTCGAGCGCATGAGGAAGAAGACGACGGTGACCAGGATGAAGATCGTGGGGATGATGAGCAGGGCGCGGATGATGAGATAGCGGCCGAGGCCGCCTCCCGATTCGCGCTTCGCCTTGGTGCGCCCGGGCTCGGGGGCGACGCCCGGAGCCGGAGTGCTGACTGTCGCGGTCATGGAAGCCAATCGTGGTGGTTCGTAGGAGGGGGCGGCCCGCACTCGGCGGACCGCCCCCGGTTGTCCGGAGTCCGGATCAGCCCTTCGAGAGGGCGGCGTACCGGAACTTGAACGACGCGTCGAGCGTCTTGTCGGCGCCGGAGACGCCCTTGGCCACGACGGCCACCTGTGCGCCCTGCAG
This sequence comes from Leifsonia aquatica H1aii, assembly GCF_000633535.1. Taxonomy (GTDB): domain Bacteria; phylum Actinomycetota; class Actinomycetes; order Actinomycetales; family Microbacteriaceae; genus Leifsonia; species Leifsonia aquatica_A. Next base: position 437,319 of record NZ_AYMR01000007.1, read on the forward strand.
CAGCGGCAGGGTGCTGAGGTCGGCGCCCACCTTGGCCTGGATCTCCTCGATCAGCTTGGTGCGGGCGTCCTTGTCGGTCTCGCCGAGCTGCTTCTCGATCAGCGCCTGGACCTCGGGGTTGTCGTAGTGGTTCGCCAGGAAGTTGTCCTTGATGAAGAACGGCGACAGGTAGTTGTCGGCGTCGGAGTAGTCCGGGAACCAGCCGAGCTGGTAGGCCGGGTACACGTCGGCGGTGCGGTCCTTCGAGTACTGCACCCACTCGGTCGACTGCAGGTTGACCTTGAACAGGCCGCCCTTCTCCAGCTGCTCCTTGACGAGCGCGTACTCGTCACCCGACGACGGGCCGTAGTGGTCCGGGTTGTACTGCAGGCTCAGAGCGACCGGCGTGGTGACGCCCGCCGCCTGGAGGGTCTGCTTCGCCTTGTCCAGGCTGGGGCCGCCGTTGCCGTCGCCGTAGAGGTCCTTCAGCACCGTGGTGGCGCCGGTCAGACCCTCGGGCACGAACGAGTAGAGCGGGGTGTAGGTGTCCTTGTAGACCTGCTTGGCGATGGCCGCGCGGTCGACGAGGTCGGCCGCCGCCTGGCGCACGGCCAGAGCCTTGGCCGGGTCGGCCTCCGGAGTCGTCGCGCCGTAGGGCTGGGTGTTGAAGTTGAACACGACGTAGCGGATCTCGCCACCCGGTCCCTTCACGACCTTGACGTTCTTGTCACCGCTCAGGCTGTCGATGTCGGTCGCCGACAGGCTGCGGAACGCCACGTCGATGGAGTTCTTCTGGATGTCGAGCTTCAGGTTCGACGAGTCGGCGTAGTACTTGACGTTGACCTTCTCGGTGGCCGGCTTGCCCAGCAGACCCTCGTAGTTCGGGTTCGCCTTGTACGCGATCAGGTTGTTGAAGTCGTAGCTGCTGATGTCGTACTGGCCGGCGAAGGCGTGACCCTTGACGATGTCGGCGTCCGGGGTGACCTTGTCAGCCGAGAAGACCTGCTCGTCGACGATCGGACCGGCGGGGCTGGAGAGCACCTGCGGGAACGTCTGGTCGTTCGGGACCTTCAGCTTGAACACGACGGTCGTCGCGTCGGGCGTCGACACGCTGTCCAGGTTCGCCAGCAGCGAGGCCGGGCCGTTGGGGTCGTTGATCTTCAGCTGACGGTCGAACGTGAACTTGACGTCCGAGGAGGTCAGGTCGTGGCCGTTCGCGAACTTCAGCCCCTTCTTGAGCTTCACCGTGTACTCGTTCGGCGACGTGAAGTCGGCGCTGGTGGCGATGTCCGGCTTGACGTCCGGGCTGCCGTACGGCGTGTTGAGCAGGAACGGGTAGACCTGGTTCATCACCGCGAAGGAGCCGTTGTCGTACGAGCCTGCCGGGTCGATCGACGTGATTTTGTCGGTCGTGCCGATGGTCAGGGTGCCGCCGCCGCCGGAGCTGCTGTTGCTCCCGGAGCAGCCGGCGAGCACCAGCGCCGACGCCGCGAACGCGGCCGAGACGGCGAGGAGTCGCCGACCGCGGATGTGTGCGGATCTCATATCCGTTTACCTCTTCCTGGTGTGGGTTCACCGACACGGCGAGGCGCACGAGAAGCCTCACTGCCGAATCGCGTACCCATTTCCTAGCATGGATCCGGCGTGAGGCGCGCACCCAGGAGTGGATCGAGCCGAATTCTTTACGTGCGCGCAACATTTCGTCGCTCATCCGCGCACACGGACACGGAATCCGTCGCGAGGGGTGCGGCGGGGCTATTCTGCGCGCAGGCGCATCCGTTCCTGATCGATCGACGACAGCGCGACCTGCAGCGAGCGGCGGAGGTCGGCCTCCGTCTGGTCGGTCCGCGCCAGGCGCGACGTGAGCTCGGCCTTCTCGCGCAGCAGGTCGCGGTCGATCAGCCCGTCCAGGATCGAGCGGGCGTAGCGGCCCAGGTCGTCCCCCGCCTGCGGCAGCGCCGCGACGGCGAGACCGTTGACCGTCGGCGCGTACGCGAGGGGGACTTCGGCGAGCACTCGGTCCACCCAGCCGGGCTCCGTCATCGTCGTCAGCTGCGTCGCGATGGCGTCTCGGACGACCGCGTGGGTCGGGTTCACGAACGGCACCTGCACGGCACGGGAGGCGCGCTCGAGCCCGATCTCGCCCGGCAGCTGCAGCAGCACCATCAGGCACTCGCGCTCGGTGCGCTGGGTCGGATCGCTGGGGTCGACCGACGGGACCGCCACGGTCGCGGGGCTGCCGTCGCGGGCGCCCTGGTCGGACGTTCCGGCGGTGCCGCTCCCCCGGCCCTGCTGGTCGCCGCGTGCACCGCGCTGCGCGGAGCGCACCGCACGCAGCGCGTCCTGGAGATCCGCGCCGGAGAGCCGCGCCAGCTCCCGGGTGTATCCGTTCTGCGAGGCGGGATCGCGGATGGAGGCCACGATCGGGGCACCCGCGCGGAGGGCCCCGGATCGCCCTTCGACGCTGTCCAGGTCGAAGCGCTCGACCACCTGCCGGATCATGAACTCGAACATCGGCTTCTTCGCGTCGATCATCCGACGCACGGCGTCGTCGCCCTTCGCCAGCCGGAGGTCGCACGGGTCGAGTCCGTCCGGGCCGACGGCGACGTACGTCTGGGCCGAGAAGCGCTGCTCCTCGCCGAAGGCGCGGGTCGCGGCCTTCTGGCCGGCCGCATCGGGGTCGAAGGTGAAGATCACCGAGCCCTGGCTGGTGTCGTCGCCCATCACGCGCCGGATCACCTTGATGTGGTCGACGCCGAACGACGTCCCGCAGGTGGCCACGGCCGTCGTGATCCCGGCCAGATGGCAGGCCATCACGTCGGTGTAGCCCTCGACCACCACGACCTGGTCGTTGCGGGAGATGTCCCGTTTCGCCAGATCGAGGCCGTAGAGCACCTGGGCCTTCTTGTAGACGGCCGTCTCGGGTGTGTTCAGGTACTTCGGGCCCTTGTCGTCGTCCAGGAGGCGCCGCGCGCCGAATCCGATGGTCTGCCCGGTGACGTCGCGGATGGGCCAGATCAGCCGGCCGCGGAAGCGATCGTAGATCCCGCGGTCGCCCTGCGAGACGAGCCCGGCCGCGACGATCTCGTCCTGTGTGAAGCCTTTGCCGCGCAGGTGCTTGGTCAGCTCGTCCCAGCTCTTCGGCGCGAAGCCGACGCCGAAGTGCGCGGCCGCCTCCGAACCGAAACCCCGTTCGCCGAGGAATCGTCGGCCGGGATCCGCATCGGGTGCGGTCAGCCGGTCCTGGAAGAACTCCTCGGCCGCACCGTTCGCTGCCAGCAGGCGTGCCCGGTTGGGGCCGCTGCTCTCCGCCGGTCCGCCGCCCTCCTCGTAGTGCAGCTGGTAGCCGATGCGGCCGGCGAGGCGCTCGACCGCGTCGGTGAAGGAGACGTGGTCCATCTTGAGCAGGAACTCGTAGACGTCGCCGCCTTCACCGCAGCCGAAGCAGTGGTAGCGGCCGACGCCCGGCCGCACGTAGAAGCTCGGGCTCTTCTCGTCGTGGAACGGGCAGAGGCCCTTGAGCGCGCCGACGCCGCCCGTCTTCAGGCTCACGTAGTCGCCGATGATGTCGGCGATGTTGGTGCGTGACTTGACCTCTTCGATGTCGCTCTGTCGAATCCGGCCTGCCATACGTCGAGTCTAGTGAGCCGCACCGACTCCGTTCGCGCTCCGGGTGGAACCGGGCCCGCTCAGTCGCGCGGCGGGCGCCGTCGGCCGCGCGTGTTCTGGGCGATCTCGATGATCGCCACGAACACCTCGATACCCACCCGCAGCAGCAGTACGGCGAGGATCGCCGCCACCAGTGTGACGAGCACTCCGAGCAGGAAGGCGAACGCCCCCGCCGGGGACTGCGTCGACACCGCGATCGCGAGGCTCTGCGAGAAGCCCACCAGGATGCCCAGCGCGATCAGCACCAACCCGACCACGTAGACCGGGCCGGCGAGCCGTCGGGTCACGTAACTGGTGAAGGTGAAGTCGAACAGCGCCGAGAAGAAGCGCGAGTCGTCGAGGCGATCCGCCAGCTCGACGACGCTGCGCCGACGGGCCTCCTCCGTCCGCGGGTCGCTGTCGCCGGGCGGCGGGACCGCGCCCGCCGGGGCCGCGGTCGAGTGGGCCGGGGTCGAGGAGGCCGGGGTCGAGGAGGCCGGGGTCGAGGAGGCCGCGGTCGAGGGGGCCGGGGCGGAAGGCGCTGCTGCCGCAGCCGCGGCGGCGGGGACAGCCGTCCCGACGGGGCCGGCACCATCGGAGGTCACGGCTGTCGCGGTCTCGACGCTCGCACGCGCCGTTGCAGGGTCGACCGCGGCGGACGGGGCGGCTCCCGCCTTTCCGGCGGACGGCGCCCTCGTCGCTGCGGATGTCGTCGTGGCAGCGGCCGTCGTCGGCGCCGTCACCTCCAGGATCTGCGTCTCGGCGGTCTCAGCGGCCTCGTCGTCACCGGCGAGTTCGCTCGTGGGTGTGCGCGGTGGCGTGGCGAGCGGGGTCGCGGCACCCAGCGTCGCATCCATGATGCCGGGGGCTTCGCCGATCGGCGACGGCGGCGCCGCTTTGGGCGCGCGTTTGCGGGGTGTCGTCGACTTCGCGGCGGGGGTACGGGCAGCCGTAGTGCGGGCGGCGGGCTTGCGCGCGGGCACCTTCTTCGCGGGCGCCGGGATCGCCTCCTGCGCCGTCTCCTCCGCGGCGGCCGATCCGGCATCGGCGGCGGCCGATCCGGCATCGGCGGCGTCCGCGGTCGGCTCGGCCGGGACGGGCGCGGTCGCCTCGTCCGGGCGGTCGCCGTCCGACGGGGGCTGTGGGGTGCTCATTGATGTCCTTCCGATGCCGTAGCCTCCAGCATTCTGCACCTCGCGCGGGTATACAAGCCCGCGCGCCGCGTCAGTGCTGAACGAGTCGTTCGAACCAGCTGAGAGCGGACTGGTCGGTGAGGCTCGCCACCTGGTCCACGATGACGCGCTTGCGCTGCGCGTCGGTCTCGGCGAGGCGCCAATCCTCCGCGAACCCGGGGTCGAGGGCCGTCTCGCCGCGCTCATACAGTGTGTCCGCCAGCCCGGTGAGGATCTCGCGCTGCTGGGCGTAGATCGGCTGCCGTGTGTTGCGCGACATCACGAAGGTCGCCACGATGCCCTTGAGCACGGCGATCTCGGCCCGGATCGCATCCGGCACGACGACGTCGGCACCGAAGCGGACGAGCCCGCTGCTGCCGGACGCCTCCTTGGTCGCGTGGACCGCGGCGTGGGCGAAACGGCCGATCAGCTGGCTGGTGAGGTTCTTCAGGTGGGCCTGGGCGCGGCGGCTGCCGTCCCAGGTCTCGAGCCAGATGTCGAGGCTGTCGAGCCGGTCGAAGGCGGCGATCAGGTCGTCGTGGCCGATCTCGCCGCCGACCCATTCGTACATGGACCGGACGAGGTCGTCGTGGTCGACGCGGCTGCCGAGCGCAGCGACGTCGATGTACCCGTTGACGATCGCGTCCTCGAAGTCATGCACCGAGTACGCGATGTCGTCGGAGAGGTCCATCACCTGCGCCTCGATGCACTGCTGGCGGTCGGGCGCCCCGTCGCGCAGCCAGGCGAACACCGGCTCGTCGTCGGCGTAGAAGCCGAACTTGGCCCGACCGCTCGGGTCGGCCACGGACGTCGTCTCGGGCCAGGGGTACTTGCAGCTGGCGTCGAGGCTCGCCCGTGTGAGGTTGAGCCCGTACGGGTGGCCGTCGCGGCCGAACACCTTCGGCTCCAGCCGGGTCAGCAGCCGCAGCGTCTGAGCGTTGCCTTCGAATCCGCCGATGTCGGCCGACCATGCGCTCAGCGCCCGCTCCCCGTTGTGGCCGAACGGCGGGTGCCCGATGTCGTGGGCGAGGCAGGCCGTGTCCACGATGTCCGGGTCGAGCCCCAGGCTCGCCGCCAGCTCGCGACCAACCTGGGCGACCTCGAGGGAGTGCGTGAGCCGGTTGCGGGCGAAGTCGAGCCCGGCCGTGGGGCTCAGCACCTGGGTCTTCGCCGCAAGGCGGCGCAGTGCGCTGGAGTGCAGCAGCCGTGCCCGGTCCCGCGCGAAATCGCTGCGGCGGCTGGAGTGGTGCTCCGGCATCCAGCGATCGCGATCGCGTTCGGTGTAGCCGAGGTCGTCGGCCGGGCCCCCCGCGTGCAGAGCCCCGTGGGCGATCGCGCTATCCACCACTGTTGTGCACCTCTGCTTCTGCCACCTCGGCGCGCTGCGCGCCGTCGACCTCGCGGCTGTCGAGCCAGCCGTCGGGCAGCGCCGTCCGCTTCGGCGAACCGGCACGGCCGCGCTGTCCCTCCGCCGCCTCGCCCGGGTACTCCTGGTCGCCGTCGAGCGTCGCCAGAAGATCGTCCAGATGCGCCAGGGTGTCGACCGTCGCCAGGCTGGCCCGCAGGTCGCCTCCCACGGGGTACCCCTTGAAGTACCACGCGACATGCTTGCGGATGTCGCGGCACCCCCGCTCCTCACTGTCGAAGAACTCGACGAGCAGCTCGGCGTGGCGCCGGAACGCCGCCGCCACCTCCCCCAGGGACGGGTGCGCGAGCGCGTGCTCCGCCTCCTCGGCCGAGATCAGCCCGGCCCGGGCGTGGAAGGCCGCGGCGAGGTCGCCGAACAACCAGGGGCGCCCGAGGCAGCCGCGCCCGACCACGACACCGTCGCAGCCCGTCTCGTCGACCATGCGGATCGCGTCAGCGGCCGACCAGATGTCGCCGTTGCCGAGCACGGGCACCGAGGTGATCGTCTCCTTGAGCGTCGCGATCGCCGACCAGTCCGCGTGGCCCGAGTAGAACTCGCTCGCCGTGCGCGCGTGCAGCGCGATGGAGGCGACGCCGGCGCCCTCGGCGGCCTTGCCCGCCTCCAGGTAGGTGAGGTGATCGCCGTCGATGCCCTTGCGCATCTTCACGGTGAGCGGGATGTCGCCGGCCGCCGCGACGGCACCCTCGACGATCTCACGGAACAGACCGAGCTTCCACGGCAGCGCCGCTCCCCCGCCCTTGCGGGTGACCTTCGGCACCGGGCAGCCGAAATTGAGGTCGATGTGGTCGGCGCGGTCTTCGGCGACGAGCATCGTGACGGCCTCGCGGACCGTCACCGGGTCGACGCCGTAGAGCTGAATGGAGCGCGGCGTCTCCGACTCGTGGTGCGTGATGAGCCGCAACGACTCCGGGGTGCGCTCGACGAGCGCGCGGGAGGTGATCATCTCGCTGACGTAGAGGCCCGCTCCGTACTCGCGGCAGAGACGCCGGAACGCGGTGTTCGTGATTCCGGCCATCGGCGCGAGCACGACGGGCACGTCGAGGGCCAGCGGACCGATGGTCAGCTGGGGCGCGTGGCTTAGGGTGGCGGTGGTAGACATCTGATCCGATTCTCCCAGAAAGCGTGCTGAACCATGGCCGAGAGCCCGGAAACCGTGGAGAACGGCGCTTCGAGCGCCCCTGTGGAGGGCGGTCGCACCCGCGCCGAGGCCGATGCGGCCTCCCGGGGTGTGCCCATCGAGATCGTCGAACGTCCCGCGGCGGGCAGCCTGGAGGAGGCCGCCGCGCTGCTGGGCGTCGCTCCCGGCGACATCGTCAAGACGCTCGTCGTGAAGCGCAGCGACGACACGTTCGTCTTCGCTCTCGTCCCCGGCGGGCGCAAGATCTCCTGGCCCAAGCTGCGCGGACTGTTGCAGGTGAACAAGCTCCAGCTCCCGGACGCCTCGGTCGCCCTCGCCGCCACCGGCTACGAGCGCGGCACCATCACCCCGTTCGGGAGCACCACCGCGTGGCCGGTCGTCGCCGACGCCACCATCACGGGCCGCCGCGTCGCCCTCGGCGCCGGTGAGCACGGCTACTCCCTCTTCGCGGACGCCGACGACATCATCCGCGCCTACGCCGCCACCGTCGCCGACATCACCGACCCCGAATAGCCACCCCACCCCACCCCGTCCCGCCCGATCTATCTGTCACGACACGCCGTC
>NZ_AYMR01000008.1 GCF_000633535.1 Leifsonia aquatica H1aii
CCCTGCCCTGCCCTGCCCTGGCTCTCCCATCGCCCCGGCGATTCCGGAGAACGGTTCCGGTCGCAACGAGGACGCCGGAGGCCCGGTGAGTCGAGCGGCGTGCCGCGCCGCGCCTCCGGAGCCGGCCGGGGAGCCTGCTCAGGTCGTCGGGCCGGGCGTCGGACTCGCGGTCGTGTGCCCCGACGCCGGCACCATCAGCACGCGGGTCGCGGTCACCGTGCTGCCCGAACGCGCGCCCAGCACGCCGACCCGGTCGCCGACCGCGAACGTCGACCGCTCGGCCGGTGCGGCCGCGGTGCCGAAGGCGGTGGAGGAGGTGAGGGTGACGGTGACGCTCGCCCCGGCTGCGGTCTGCAGCGTCCAGGTGTCCCCCGAGATCGCGGTCAGGGTCCCGCGGAGGCCGTGCGCGTGCTTCGCGTCCGCGCCCGACGTCTTCGCGTGCGTCCGGGTGGACGCCTTCGACCCGGCCGCCTGGTTCTGCGCGGCCGTCATCATCGCTCCCCCGGCCTGTCCCGCGGCGACGGCGGCGGAGACGCCCCAGGCGGTGCCGCCGGCGAGGACGACCACGGCGAGCGCACCGGCGACGAGCGCGACCCCGACGGCATGGCGGCGGAGGAAGCCGTCGGCCGGCACGGTCGCAGCGGACACGGGCGCGACGGGCGCCGCGACGGGCGCCGAGACGGGCGCCTCGGGCGTGCCCCCTACGACATCCGGGCCGGCCGCAGCGCCGGCGGCGGGAACGCCCTCCGGAGTGGTCGGAAGGGGCAGGGTCGGGTCCGTCGGATCGGTCGGATCGGTCATGCCCCCACTCTGCGATCCCGGTGTCAGGGATTCGCGAGCGGAATGTTCGAGGGACGTAAAGGCACGTCGTGGGCCAGCTCCACCGTGAAGGCCGCCCCGCCTTCCGGCGCCGACCCCACCGAGATCGTTCCGCCGAGGCGCCCGATCAGGCGCCGCGCGATCGACAGCCCGAGACCGGTGCCCACCGGTCGCACGTCACGGTAGCGGTCGCGGAGCACCCCGCGCTCGAACGCGATCGCCTCCTCCCCGTGCCCGAGCCCGGGACCGCCGTCGCGGACGTCGACGGCGACCCCGCCCGGGACCGCTCGTGCGGCGAGGACGATCGGCGCACCCGTCGGCGTGACCCGCAGCGCGTTCTCCACCAGCCCGTCGATCACCTGCCGCAGACGCATCTCGTCGGTGACGATCGGCAGCGCCTCCGCGGGCAGCTCGGTGTGCAGCGCGACGCCGACGCGGGAGCAGGCGCCCGCCCACGCCTGCTCGGCCCGCTCGATCGTCCCGCGGGCGTCGAACTCCTGCGGATCGATCGCGAAGTCGTCCGCCTCCAACCGGGACAGCTCCAGCAGATCGTCGACGAACCGACGTAGACGCTCCGACTCGGCGGTCAGGGTCGCCCCGATGCGGGCGGTCTCCGCGGCGGGGACGACGCCGTCGGCGAGGGCCTCGGCGTAGCCGCGGATGGCGGTCAGCGGCGTTCGGATCTCGTGCGACACCGACAGCAGGAACTCGCGCTGGCGGTCCTCGCTGGCCGAGAGCGCCGCGTCGAGAGTGCGCAGCGCCTGCGCCACCTCGTCGATCTCGGTCACCCCCTGGTCGGCGATGACGACGCCGCGGTGCCCGCCCGCCAGCTCCCGTGCCCCGTCGGCCAGCCGCGTCATCGGCCTGCCCAGCCGTCGGGCGAGGAGCACGCCGGCGACTGTCGCCACCGCGAGACCGATCAGCAGGGCGACGATGATCCAGCGGATGAGGTCGGCGTTGCCGGCCGCGATGTCGGCGACGCGGCGCACCCCGACGACCCCGCCGCCCGACGCCGCCGGGATCCCGACGAGGACCGCATCCTTGCCGCCCAGGGTCGTCGTCGTGGAGACCGTGCGTCCGGCCTGCAGATCGCGCACGACGCCCGGGTCGACGGAGGCGCGCGCCGGCCCGCTCACGGTGCCGTCGGCGGCGACCACGGCGAACCGGTCGCCGAGCACCGTGAGGCGCTGCGTCAGCCGGTCGAGCCGGGTGGAGGTCGTCGCCGCGTCGTCCACGAGCGCCACGGCCTGCGCCTTCAGCTGCTGGCGCGCCTGGCCCTCGGCGACCGACTGCACGACCTGGACGGAGACGAGCGCCGTGATCAGCACGGCGATCAATGCGACGGCGAACGTCACGACCACGATGCGCCCGGTCAGCGACGCCGGGCGGCGACGGCGCTCAGCCATCGGCGTCCGCGACGCTGTAGCCGACCCCGCGGACCGTGCGCAGCATCCCGGCCGCCTCCCCCAGCTTCGTCCGCAGCTGGGCGACATGGACGTCCACCGTCCTGCTGCTGCTGTAGTCGGCGACGCCCCAGACCGACGAGAGGAGCTGCTCCCGGGTGAAGACGCGTCCCGGCTGGGACAGCAGGTGCGCGAGGAGGTCGAACTCGGTCGCCGTCAGCTCCACCCGGCGCCCGGACACCTCCACCCGGCGCGTCCCCGCGTCGAGCGTCACCGGACCGAGCCGCCGCGCCGGGGCCGCGGCCGCGCCGGAGGACCGTCGCACCAGTCCGCGCACGCGGGCGACCAGCTCGCGCGGCGAGAACGGCTTCGTCACGTAGTCGTCGGCTCCCAGCTCCAGGCCCACGATCCGATCCACCTCGTCGTCGCGCGCGGTCACGAACACCACCGGCGTCCAGTCGCCGCGTCCGCGCAGCGTGCGGCAGACCTCGATGCCGTCGGCCCCGGGGACGCCGATGTCGAGGACGATCGCCACCGGACGCAGCCGGACGACCGCATCGAGGGCGCGTCGGCCGTCCGTCTCCACGTGCACGCCGAACCCGGCGCCGGAGAGGTACAGGCGCTCGAGATCGCTGATCGTCGGCTCGTCCTCGACGATCAGCACGAGGCCCCGCTCTTCACCCACCCGCCCATCATCGCCGTGATGCACGACCCGCGACGCCGATCGGGACCGGTTTCAGGGCGGTCTTACCGTTTCTTTACATTCGGCTCTCACGACCCGAACGCGCGAAGAGTGCACTGCACACCATGAAACGTCCACGCCCGCTCTCGCCCTCCGGCCTCGCCGTCGTCGCCGTGGCCGCCCTCGTCCTCGCCGTCGGCACCGCCGCCGGCACCGCCGCGCTCACCGCCTCCGCGGTCACCGCGACCGCTCCGGTCCGGGTCTCCACCGCCGGCTTCCCCGCCGGAGGCGGCGACCCCGGCATCTTCACCGACAGCTGCACGCGCAGCACCACGGCGCCGAACGACCCGATCATGATGCCCGGGATGACCGGGATGTCGATGCAGCACGACTTCTTCGGCAACACGGTCGTCGTCGCCTCGTCGACCGCCGCGACGCTGCGCGGCGGCGCCACGACCTGCTCGACGGGCGCCGACGCCTCCGCCTACTGGACGCCCGTCGTCTACCAGCACGGCGCGGCGCTCGTCCCCTCGCGCACCCTGCTCTATTGGCGCGCACCCTCCGGCATCGCGTCGGCGACGCAGGCGATGCCGGAAGGCATCAGCCTCATCGCCGGCGACGAGACCGCGACCGCACCGCAGGCCGTCTCCGTCGTCGACTGGACCTGCACCACCACGGCGCAGGACCCGAAGCCGACCCGCGCGGCCCTGCCGCACGACTGCTCAGGAGGTTCCCAGCTGCGACTCGTGATCACGTTCCCGAACTGCTGGGACGGGCGGACGATGGACGGGCGGGACCGTTCGGGGGCCGTCTACGCGTCGACGACGGGCTGCCCCGCCTCCCACCCGGTGCAGATCCCGCAGATCGTGCTCCACGTCACCTACCCGACCGCCAGTGGAGAGGGCATCACCCTCTCCACCGGCCCGCAGACCCAGGGGCCGCCGGTCACCGGGCACGCCGACTTCGTCGACGGCTGGCAGCAGCAGCGGATGGCCGCGGACGTCACCGCCTGCGTGGACGCTCAGGTGCGCTGCGGGCCGGTGCGCGGCGCCGACGCCGTGCCGCAGGGGGGAAAGGTCCGCTGATCCGAAGCCGGGCACCGGTTCATCGTCGTCCACCCGGAGGTCACGGTTCGGTCACTCTCAGGAAACGTTCGACCAACCCCGGGAGTTCGCACAGAGCCGCTCCTTACGCTCCCACCTCATGACGACGCAGCCGCTCAGGGTCGGCCCGCTGACCCGGCGCCGCCTGGAACAGCGCGCCCGGCACGATGCCGAGGCGCTCCGCGGCGCGCCCGCACCCGAAGCGGGCGCACCCGCGACGATCGCCGCCCTGCAGGCCCGCGCCAACGCCTACGCCCGCCGCGAGGAGCAGCGCTTCCACCGCCGAGTGCGGCGCGAGCTGACCGAGCACCGCCTACTGTCGGCCGCCATCCGCACGGATCTCGACGCCTTCGACGATCGGCTGGACGCCCTGCCCCCGGCCGAGCGCGATCACGCCCGTATCGCCGTCGGCGACGGCCCCGCCTACGCGGATCTGCGCCGGCTCGAACGACGCATCGCGCGCGGGCACCGCCGCGCCGAGGAGCTCGCCGCACGCATCCACGCGACCTTCACCGCCGCCCGGCTGCGCGCCGCACGGCACTTCGACCGCTCGGACGAGAAGATCGCGGTCTACTGGGGCGCCTACCGCGGCGCGCTGCCCCGGGAGACCGCCGAGCGCGAGCCGGTGCGGGCGGGGACGCCCGAGCTGCACCGCTCCGACTGGCTGACCACGCGCACCGACGCGCTCGAACACTGGCAAGGGGGAACCGATGGCCAAGCGTGACCGGCTGACCGAGTACCGCGTCCCGAACGTCTCGCGGCTGCGCCGCCGCATGCTGTGGAGGCTGCGGCGCCTGCGCGACGCGGTCGACGTCGAGACGTTGGAGGTCTTCGAGCACGAGCTCGCCGCCTTCGAGCGCGCCGGCGCGGCCGAGCTGGAGCGCCAGCGCACCCGCAACATCGCCGTCTGCTCCGACCGCGTCGCCGCGGCGCAGTCGCGCGAGGAGCTGATCCGCAGCGCCCTCGAACGCACCGAAGCCGAGATCCGGCGCGCCGACGAGGCCGCGGAACGACTCGACGCCCGCCTGCTGGGGAGCGATCCCCAGCTCCACAACTACGCCTGAGGAAGGAAGGACGCCATGGCCAGGGACATCGTCACCCGCCCGCCCCGTCACCGCCCGTCCGTCGGGCATCTCTCCCCCGTCGCGCACGTCTTCGTCTATGTGCTGCTCGTCGCGATGCTCGCGGTCGACTACATCCTGCTCGCGCAGGCGCTCACCCTGCTGCTGCGCAACGACAGCCAGTACGGCTCGATCGGGCTGCAGATGTACGTCATCACGCTCGGCATCTCGCTGGCGGTCGTGACCATCCCGCACGCCGTCGCCATCGTCCTGCGCCGCGTGCAGGCGCGCGTCATGGCCCGGGGCTGGATCCCCGCCGCCGTCGCCCTCGCGCTGGTCTGGGCGGCACTGCTCGCCGCGATCACCGTCGCGCGGATCAAGGCCGGAATGGACGCGGCCTCCTCCGGCGGCCTCACCGGACTCGTCGGCGGCGACACGGCCCCGACCGCGCCCGCCTTCTCCTGGACGGCACCCGACACGATCATGGCGTTCCTGATGCTCGGGGTGCTCGCGACCTCCGGCGCCGTCAGCTTCGTCGTGGCCTGGGTCACCACGAAACCGCTGCTGACCGCGGCCGAGAAGGCCCACGCGCACGCCGCACGGCTGCGCGCCCACCGCGACGCACTGCGCGGGGAGGCGGTCGCCGCCGCCGAGGCGACCCGGCTCGCCTACCAGCTGGACGCGCACGACGCCATCCGCTACACCGGCGCCCGGGTCACCTTCCACTCCCGCGTGGATGTCGTGCGGGCGCAGCTCGGCGTCCGCCTGGCCCAGCGCGAGCGGGACCCGGAGAGCACGAGCCAGATCATCCGCGAGCTGAAGGCGCGCCGCAGCGCCGCCGCGGTCGAATCGGGTCCGGGCGCGCACGCCGCCTCCACCCCGCCGCCCGAGCACCCCGCCTGGCCCGCCCAGTCCTGACCTCGAGGAGCCCTTCCGTGCCCACCCTCCCCCGCCTCCGCACCGCGCTCGCCCTCGCCGGCGCCGTCGCCCTCGCGGCGGGCCTCACCGCCTGCTCGTCCGCGACCGCCGCCGGCCAGGCGTGCGACCAGTCGTCCCCGCGCAACCTCGGCGTCGTCGCCGGCAGCACCGCCAACGCGCCCACGACCGCCCTGCCTGCGTCGGCCACCAGCCAGCTCAAGGCCGTCGGCGCGAGCAACGGCAGCGTCACCGTCGTCGTCCCCTCCGGAACGCCCCAGGTGATGGGGACCACTCTGATCGGCTCCACGGCGCAGGACGCCATCGTCTGCCAGAACGAGCAGCGCACGAAGCTGACCCAGATCACCCAGTACATCGACGGGCTCAAGGCCGCGAACCCCCAGGTGGACTTCCTCGGCGCGATCGACCAGGCCGCCCGCAACCTCGGGAAGGACCCGATGGGCGTGCTCGTGGTCGGCAGTGGCCTGCAGACCACCGACCCGCTCGACTTCGCCGGCAGCGGACTGCTCGCGGCCGACCCGGCGCAGGTCGTCGCCGATCTGACCTCCCGCGGCCTGCTGCCGACCGATCTGAAGGGCGTCACCGTCTACTGGTCCGGGATGGGCGACACCGCCGGGGACCAGCAGCCGCTGACGATCCCCGCTCGAAGCAACCTCGAGGCGATCTGGACGGCGATCGTGAAGGCGGCGGGAGGCACACTCTCCCTGCTGCCCGAGCCCGCCTCGGGCAGCGCCACCGCCGGGCTGCCGGCGGTCACTCCGGTCCCCGTGGAGTCCGTGGCCACCAAGACCGACTGGACGCACCCCGTGGTCATCCGCGACAGCGAGCTGCGGTTCACCAAGAACACGGCGTCGTTCGCCGACCCGGCGGCGGCGAACCAGGTGCTCGCCTCCCTCGTCCCGGCCATCCAGCAGAACGGCCAGGTGGTCACGATCACGGGCACCGCGTCGAAGGACCAGGCCACCAGCAACACCGCCGACCTCGCCCTGTCGCAGAGTCGCGCCGAGGCCGTCAAGACCGCACTCGTCGCCCTGGGCGTGCCCGCCGCCGAGCTGACCACGGCCGGCGTCGGCCACGACTGGTGCGGCTGGAAGCCGGAGACCGACGCCTCCGGCGCCTACTCCGACGCCGTCGCCGCACAGAACCGCACCGTCGTGCTCACCTCGGCCGGCGTCGGCCTCTGCGCCTGACGCCGCGCTGCGCTGCGCCGCGCCGCGCCGCGGGCCGCGGGGTCGCATTCCGTCGCTTCGAGCGCACCGAAGCGACGATGTGGGGCCCCGGTCTTACGGGCGCGCCGCACAGGGGTCGCACTCCGTCGCTGCGGGCGCCTCTGAACGACAGGATGCGACCCCGCTGCGAGAGAGGCGCGGCGAAAAGAGCGCCCCGGGAATGACTCGGCGACCGGACCGGTTCGCCCGAGTATGACAACCATCGGACTCATCGGTTCTGGACACATCGGCTCCCAGCTCGCCCGACTCGCGGTCGCCCGCGGCTACGACGTGGTGCTGAGCAACTCGCGAGGCCCCGAGACGCTCGACGCGCTCGTCGCCGAGCTCGGCTCGCACGCCCGCGCGGCGACCCCGGCCGAGGCCGCGGCCGCCGGCGACCTCGTCGTCGTCACCACCCCGCTCGCCGCCGAGGCGACCCTCCCCGTCGCCGAGCTGGCCGGGAAGATCGTCATCGACACCAACAACTACTACCCGCAGCGCGACGGCCGCATCCCGGAGCTCGACGACGAGTCGACGACCGTGGCCGAGCGCCTGCAGGCCGTGCTGCCGACCTCGAAGGTCGTGAAGGCCTTCAACCACATCGGCGCGGCCGCCCTGACCAGCGAGGGACAGGACGCGGGCACCGCGGACCGTCGCGCCCTGGTCGTCGCCGGCGACGACCAGGAGGCCCGCGACCGGGTGGCCGCGCTCGTCGACGAGTTCGGCTTCGACGCCGTCGACATCGGCCCCCTCGCCGAGGGATGGCGCATCCAGCGCGACACCCCCGGCTACGTCACGCGCTTCGACGCCGCCGGCCTGCGCGAAGCGGTCGCCGCCGCCCGCCGCTACCGCGACATGTAGCCTCCGCCCCACCTCCGCCCCGCACGCACATTCGGCACGAATGTCGTGAAACGCGCGTCGTTTCGCGACATTCGTGCCGAATGTGCGTGCGGGCAGGACGGCGCGCGGACGGGTTTGGTAGGATTTAGTTGACGCGACAACCTTTCTATCGATCGAGGACCCGATGCCCACCGACCAGCTGCTCGACGCCGCCACCCACATGGCCGCCCCCACGCTCCGCGTCGGCGACCTGGAACTGATGTCGTCGTACTACTCCGCCGCCTTCGCCTTCGAGGCCCTCCACGAGAAGGCCGACGCCCGCGGCCGCAACCTGCATCGCGTGCTCGGCCGCGACGGCGTGCCGATGGTGTCGCTCGTGCACACCCCCGACCTCCCGGCCGTCGACCCGCACCAGGCGGGACTGTTCCACAACGCCTTCCTCTTCCCCGACGCAGCGAACCTCGCGGCCACCGTCTACCGTGCCGCCCAGGACCCGCGCAGCCGCTTCGTCGGCTCGAGCGACCACCTCGTGTCGGAGGCGTTCTACTTCACCGACCCCGAGGGCAACGGCGTCGAGCTCTACACCGACCGCCCGCGGGAGACGTGGAAGCACGAGCGCGGACAGATCCTGATGGACACCACGTGGCTCGACCCGAACGCCTACCTGCAGTCCCACCTGGCGCGGGACGTGCTGGATGCGGGATCCACCCTCGCCGGGAGCGTCGGGCACGTACACCTGCAGGTCGGCGACATCGCCACCGCGAAGGCGTTCTACGTCGACGCGCTCGGCTTCGAGTCGACGCTCAGCGAGTTCCGGGGCGCGCTGTTCGCCTCCGCCGGCGGCTATCATCACCACATCGCGATGAACGTGTGGAACAGCGCGGGCTCCGGACCCCGCGCGGCGAGCCTCGGTCTCGGCGAGGTGGCCATCACGGTCCCGTCGCGCGAGGAGCTCGACGCTCTCGCCGCGCGCCTGCGCGAGCGCGGCCTCCCCTTCGCCGACGACGGCCGCTCGATCGTGGTCGCGGACCCGTGGGACACCCAGGTCAGCGTCGTGCTCCCCGACCGCACCGCGGACGAGGTGCTCGCCCGCTGACCCGGCTCGGCCGTCGCGGTTCGGCGGCCGATCGCACCGCCGAGCGGCTGCGCCCGCACACGACCCTCGAACACCGCATCCACCCGGGTCTCGGGCACGGTGTCACCGCTCTGGAGGTCGATGATCTGCGAGCGTTCCGCGCGACCACCCGCCCGACGACGCCGAGCCCGGCACCACCGCAGCGTGAACGCGCGAGCATGCCTTCCGATCCCCGCGGGAAAAGAGCGTTCGCGACCGGTGCACGGACTGCGCCGTCCGCCAGCGCGGCACCCCCTCGCGATCCTCCTGATCCGCTATCG
Organism: Leifsonia aquatica H1aii; assembly: GCF_000633535.1. GTDB lineage: Bacteria > Actinomycetota > Actinomycetes > Actinomycetales > Microbacteriaceae > Leifsonia > Leifsonia aquatica_A. Next base: position 9,448 of record NZ_AYMR01000008.1, read on the forward strand.
TCACGAACGTAGCCGTTCGGGGAATGTGGGGAATCATGGTCTCATCTCGCGCCCTCTGTAGTGCGCTCATCGCCGCGGCGGTCGCGCTCGTACTGGCGGGTTGCGCGACCGGCCAGGCCGCGAGCTCCACCACATCATCGCGTGCCGGGTCACCGACCTCCGCCCCCTCGACGGCGCCGGCTTCGCCGACGCGGACCCCCTCCGCCACCGGCTCGCCATCGGCCGCAGAGCCTCCAGCCGCGGCGCCGGACGCAGCGGTCGGCCGGGCCGCCGCCGTCCGGGCATGCGAGTCGATCGCTCCAGGTTTCTCGGCCTCCAATGTCGCCGCGGCCCTTCCGTCGGCGGCCGAAGCGGCACGGAACGACGCGATCTGGCAGGATCTCGCGACCGATCTGGCATTCATCCACGACAATCCGATCGATCCCGCCACGGGCGAAGGACCACAGAAGACCGTGGACGACGCTTCCGCCGTCGCCCAGGAGTGCTTCTCGCGCGCTGGGGTCCAAGTGAGCCAGGACTGAGATGAATCGCACCTCCAGACGCTGGACGCTCGCCCGAGTGCTCGTCCTCGCCGTCATCTGCGCCATCGCCGTGAGCGCCCCCCTCGCTGCGCCCGCCGAGCAGGCGCGTGCGGCGCTCGCCCAGCCGGCGGAATCCGTGTGCTCCGCGACGTGCGTCAACGTGCCGCCGACCGCCCAAGCGGCCGCCCAGAGCCTGATGACCTCCTACGGCAACGGCACGCTGATCATCGAATGGGCCGAACGCGCGATCATCCCGGCCGAGATCCAGCCGATCGCCAACGGCACGATCGGCCAGACGCCGCAATGCAATATCGACACTCGCACGCTGCAGACACTCGTGATCATCATCCGCAACTACGGTTCGGTGCAGGTCAGCGACCTCAATCGCCATTGCGCCAACGACGGTGTCGCCACCTGCGGGAGCAATCCGACATCGCGTCATTGCGTCCCGAGCACGGGACCGAACGCCATGGACATCACCTACATCGGGGGTGCGAGAACGCGCGGGAACGACTCGGCGTCCAGCATCCTTCTCGGATTCCTCGACTCGTTCCTCCCGAACGGTTCGCGCGCAGGCCAAGCGTCCGGTGGCGACAACTGCGGGGTCTACAGCATGCCCGGCCTCGCCAACATCTCGAGGTTCACCGATTTCTGCACTCATATCCACGTCGACCTGGGGTCGACCACGGGCGGTCTCCGCAACCTCACTACGCGCTAGCGGCGTCACGCGGCGACGACGGCCTCCTCTTCGGCCGGGGTCACCAGGCGGGACTCGTCGGCCAGCCGTCGCCGACGCATGCTCACCGCGTGCGTCACGACGATGAGGAGCACGCCCGCCGCCGCCCACAGGGCGAGCCGCAGGCCGTCGAAGCCGAACGCCTCACCGGGGAAGTACGTGAGCGCCCGGGCCGCCTCGAGCCAGGCGGCGCCGTTCCAGAAGGTGTTGAGCCCGGAGAACAGGGCCGGCGAGAGCACCGCCTGGAAGATCCCGCCCGAGCTGGTGAAGTTGAGCATCACGAAGAGCAGGGTGAGCACCGGCGTCGTCCACTTGCCCAGCACCGGATGCAGCCCGACGCCGATGGTCACGATGCCGAACACGTAGAGCGCGGCGAGCAGCCAGATGCTCCACTCGTTGCCCGAGAGCACCCCGTAGACCGGCCCGGCGACGACGACGCCGATCCCGGCGACCACGAGGGAGGCCGCCGCGGCTACCGCCAGCCGCCAGCCGAGCGCGATGCGCGCGGTCACCGCGGCGATGGCGATGGCACTGGCGTAGGAGCCGACGCTCAACGCGACGAGCAGGAAGAAGAGACCCTGGCCGGTGCCGTCCTGGGGGCCGACCGGCCGAACGTCGTCCACCGTCACCGGGAGGTGCTGCTGGTAGGCGATGGGGAGCAGCAGCTTCTCGGCGGCGGAGGCCGTCGTCTCCGAGGCGGCGCTGGCGACGATGATCGTGGCGTGCGTGGCGTCGGTCGCGTAGGCGGCCGCGATGTCACGCCGTTCGACGGCCGCACGGGCGGCGGCCGGGTCTTTCACCGTCGTCACGTCGAGCTTCTGCGGCGCCGCGTCATTGAGGGTCTGCGCGAAGACCTGGGCCGCCGGGGTGTCGCCGACGATCGCGATCGGCAGGTCGTGCGGCTCGGGCTGGTGGAAGGCACCGAGATAGGCCAGCGCCATCCCCGTCGCCAGGAAGAGCGGGATGAGGAGGTGCGAGCCGAGAGCCTTCCAGAACGAGGCGGCCGGCCAGAAGGACGGGCGCGGCGGGACGGCGAGCGGGACGATGCGGTGGGTAGACATGGCGCCTTACGTTGAGAGTTGCATTGAGCAACACACATTGTTGCACAATGCAACCGCTATGCTGGGGCCTGTGACCGCCCGAGATGCTGAGAGTGCTGACAGGAGCGCGGCCGTCGAGCGCATCCAGTCGGAGCTGACCACGATCGCTCGCCGCGGCACCGCACGGGTGCGCCGGGAGGACGAGACCCTGTCGTTCGTCGACCAGTCCCTCCTGTCCTACATCCGGGCCAACCCGGGCTGCCGGGCCGTCGACATCGCCTCCCACTTCCAGCTCAACCGGTCGACGGTCTCCCGCCAGCTGGGAGCGCTCGCGGAGTTCGGCCTGATCGCGGGCGCAGACGCCGACACCGGGCGCGGGCACGCCCTCGTGGTCACCGAGCGGGGACGCGCATCCCTCGACCGGGCGGCGGGGAGCGTGCGCGCAGCGCTGGACGAACGGCTGGCGGGCTGGTCGGCCGACGAGCTCGCCCTGTTCGCCGGGATGCTCTCCCGCTACAACGCGACCGACGGCTGAGCGACTACGGGGCCGGCCGGTCACCCTCCGGGCGCCACTCGCCGCGCTCGTTCTCCTCGTCCTGCTCGGCCGGCGAGCGCTCCCCGAGGGAGTCGGCATCCGGGAGGGCGCCGTCCACCCCGGACCCCTTCACGCGCGCAGGCTCGTCCGGAGCGCCGGGCGTGCGTCGCATCTTGACCCCCACCGCCGCCAGCAGCACGATCGCGGCCGCTCCGAAGAAGACGAGCCCGACCACCAGCCAGGGCTGGCTGCCGGGGTCGGGCGCGGCGCCGCTGAGCAGCGCCGCACCCGAGGGGACGGCGATGAGACGCGCGGCCACCGGGGGTCTACGGCGTGACATCGTCATCACCTCCGCGCCCATCGTGGCGTGCGGAGGCGACGGGCTGCAAGGGAGACGGGCGACGACTTCGACGAACCCCGCACCCACCGGCGGATGCTGTTGCCCGGAGCAGGACCGACGGCCAGACTCGAGGCATGCACTTCGTCGAGCACGTCGACCCCCTGCGGATCCCCGCCCCGCCGGGGCCGGACGACCTCGCGCGCGAGTTCGGGCTCACCCTGCTGACCTTCGTCGAGCAGGACGCGCTGGAGGAGGCCGGCGCCGGGCGCACGGCGTCGACCATCGACGGGCGGACGACCGTGCAGGAGGTGTCCCTCAGCTACACCGTCTGGGCCAACCGGGCCGACCGGGACGATCCCGCCAACCGCGAGGACCTCTCCCCCGCCCTGCGCGCCGAGCTGGACGCCCCGCCGCGGCGGCCGTTGCCTGCGTGGATGCTCGAGGCCCGAGAGCGCATGCGCCACCCGCAGATGTGGGAGGCCGTTCGCACCACGATGGTGGAGCGGCCCGGCGCCGAGCGCCGGCCGACCGCGGCCTCGACCCTGGTCGATCACGTCAACCACATCCTCATGAACGCGTACCGCGACGAGCGCGTGCGCGGCGGCGTGCCCGGCACGGTGCAGGGGGCCGCGCACGATGGAGCCGTGGAACGGGGGATCCCCGTTCGCGTGGACGGCGTCGACATCGACGGCGTGCGGATCGACACCGACGCGCACGTCTTCGGGCTGGCGGCGGACCTCGGTGAGCGCATCCTGTCCGCGGTCATCCCGCGGCGGTTCCTCCCCGGCGTCGTCGCCGAGTTCCGCACGCGCCCGGCACCGGACCGCCCGGACCGCCCCACCGCGTGAAACCCGGTGGTCACTGCGGGTACGGCGTCTCGCCCCGCTCCAGCATGGCGACCAGCCGCTCCAGCCGATTGGCCCGGGTGGTCGCGTTCGAGGCGGTCATGATGCGGTGCAGCACCGCGTAGCGGTTCGTCCCGTTGAGCGCCGCGAACAGCTCGGCAGCCGCCGGCGAGACCGACAGGGCCGCCGCGAGGTCGTCAGGGACCTGCGCGGAGGATGCTCCCGCGTACGCGCGCTCCCACCGGCCATCCGCCTGGGCGCGGTCGATCTCGGCCTGGCCCCGCGGCCGCATCCGCCCCTCGGCCGTCAAGGCGGCGACGAGCCCGATGTTGCGCTCCGACCACAGCGAGGCCTTGCGCCGCGGAGTGAACCGCTGCAGGAACGTCGCCGCATCGAGGCTCCGCTTCTGGCCGTCGATCCATCCGCTGCACAACGCCTCGTCGAGCGCTTCGGCGTAGCTGAGGGTGGTCGGCTCCGTCGTGCCCTTCTTGGCGAGCACGAGCCAGACGCCGTCCGAGTCGTCCTCGTGCCGATCGAGCCACTCGCGCCATGCGGCGGCATCGGCGACGACGAACGGTTCCGGCACAATCGGGGTCATGCGTGCCATCGTAGGGGCGGTCACCGACGTCGCGCCTCGATGAGGTGCCGGGTCGAGTGGGCGACGAACGGACCGTCGGTCGCGATGCGGTCATGGAGCGCGCGGAGGGTGTCGAGGGACGCGTCGACGTCGAAGCCCGGAACCCACCAGATCACCTTGCGCAGGAGATACACGACGGCGGAGACGTCGGTGATCTCGATCCGCAGCCGCGCCGTCCGCAGGTCGACGATCTCGAGCCCCGCCGCGCGGGCGGCGGCCGTCTCGTCGTCGGGATGCCGGCCGCGGCGCGCCTCCGGCTGCGGCCCGAGGAAGAACTCGATCAGCTCGAACGCGCTCGCCGGGCCGACGTGCTGAGCGAAGTACGTGCCTCCCGGCTGCAGCACCCGGGCGATCTCGTCCCACCAGATCGTCGCGGGGTGACGGCTGGTCACCAGGTCGAACGCGGCGTCGGCGAACGGCAGAGGCGGCTCGTCGGGGTCCGCGACGACCGCGACGCCGCGCGGGTGCAGCAGGGCCGTCGCCCGGGCGACGTTCGGCGGCCACGACTCCGTCGCGACGGCGACCGGCGGGAAGCCCGGCGACTCGGCCAGCACCTCCCCGCCGCCGGTCTGGATGTCGAGGGAGGCCGCCGCGCGTCCCAGACGCTCGCCGAGCAGTCGCGCGTAGCCCCACGGCGGGCGCTCCTCCGTCGCGCGGCCGTCCAGCCAGCCGAAGTCCCACCCGGTCACGTCGGCCCGGCGGCCCTCGTCGATCAGCTCCTCGAACGTCGTCGTCATCGAGCCATCCTCGCAGAACCCCGCGCACCCAGGCCGGGCGGCGCCTCCTCCTCAGCCGGCGGGCGCCACCTCGCCCGTTCCCGGGGCCACGAGGGCGGCGGCCCCGAGGAGCGCAGCGTCGTTGCCGGCTCGCGCGGCCACGACCTCCACCCCGGAGAAGGGCGGCCGGAGCGTCGCCCGGAGGCGCCCGGCCAGCGGATCGAGGAACAGGCGCCCGAGGCCGGCGACTCCCCCGCCGATCACGACCGTGCCGGGGTCGACGGTGACGACGGCGGAGGCGAGGGACTCCCCGAGGTCCTCGGCCGCGACCCGGATGACCTGGGCCGCCACGACGTCCCCGCCGCCGGCCAACCGGCCGATCTCGCGCAGCCCCACACCGCGCCCGGTGAACTCCGCATAGGTGAGCTCGATCCCCGGACCGCTGGCGAACGCCTCGACGTGGTCGACGCCGCCGCACGAGCAGACCCGGCGGCGGGACGCGGGGATGCGCACGTGCCCGACCGACCCGGCCATCCCCGAGGCGCCGCGCTGGACGCGGCCGTCCGCGACCACGGCCCCGCCGATCCCGGTGCCGACGGCGACGAACAGGAAGCGGTCGGGGGCGCCCCCCAGAGCCCGCTCGCCGAGCGCCGCGGCGTGCACGTCGTTGATCACCCGGACCGGGGCGCCGAGCCGCGCGGCGAGACCGCCGGCGGCATCGGTCCCGCACCACCCGGCGAGGTGGTCGGTGGCGTGGACCACGACTCCCCGTTCGTCGAAGGCGCCCGCGCTGCCGACGCCGTAGGCGACGGGCACCGCTCCGGAGCGGACGACGGCCTCCGCGGCGACGGCAGCGGCCGCGTCGAGGATCGCCTCGGCGCCCTCCCGTGCGGGGGTCGGCCGCTCGACGCGGTGGGAGACCCGCCCCGCACGATCGACGATGGCGGCGGCGGTCTTGGTGCCCCCGATGTCGATGCCGACGACGACGCTCATCGCGTGCGCGGCGCCGACGCCGCGAAGCGCCGGGTGATGGCCACCGGGTCGGTGATCGCGCCGCCGACGACCACCGCGAAGGCACCGGCGTCGAAGGCTCGGCGCACCTCCGCGGGCGTCTGGAACCGCCCCTCCGCCAGCACGCGGACCCCGCGGGAGGCGAGCTGCGCGACCAGGTCCACGTCCGGCGCCGGGTCCGCCCGGGAGTACGGGGTGTAGCCGGAGAGGGTGGTGCCGACGATCGCGGCCCCGGCCTCCCACGACCGCAGGCCCTCGTCGAGCGTGGAGACGTCGGCCATGACCGGGCGCAGACCGGCGCTGGCGACCGCGGCCCGCACCCGGGCCGCCACGTCGCCCGCAACCTCCTCCGTCGCGTCGACGGCCACGACGTCGGCCCCGGCGTCGATCAAGGCGACGACCTGCTCGTCGGTGTGGGTGATGATGTTGCGTCGCGGGCCCATCCGCTTGTCGAGGCCGATGATGGGCACCGCGGTCAGCGCGCGGACGGCGGCGATGTCCTCCACGCCGTTGACGCGGAGCGCGACCGCTCCACCCTGCAGGGCGCTCGCGGCGAGACGCGCGATGGTCGGGGTGTCGCGCATCGGCGAGCCCGCCGACGCCTGGCAGGAGACGACCAGGCCGCCCTCGATGGCGGCCAGGATCTCCGTCGTCCGGTCGTCGGTGCGCTCCAGCGCCCCTTCGTCACTACTTGAGTGCGCCAGCACTGATACCCCCTACGAAGTAGCGCTGGAACACGACGAAGAGTGCGAGCGCGGGAACGGTGAACAGGACGGACGCGGCCATCAGCGGCCCCCATTCGACGTTGTGCTCGCCGAAGAACGAGTACAACCCGATGGAGAGCGTGTATTTGGACGCGTCGTTGAGGTAGATGAGCGGGTTCAGGAAGTCGGTCCACGCCCACACGAACTGGAAGATCACGGCGGTGATCAGCGCGGGCCTGGCCTGCGGCAGGACGATCGACCAGTAGATGCGGAACTCGCTGGCACCGTCGATCCGCGCCGCCTGGAGCAGTTCGTTCGGGACCGACATCAGGAACTGGCGGAGCATGAAGATCAGGAACGGGGTGCCGAAGAACGCCGGCGCCACGAGCGGGATGATCGAGTTCGTCGCGCCGAGGCCGTTCCACATCAGGAACAGCGGGATCATGGTCACCTGCGGCGGCAGCATCATGGTCGCCATCACGATGACCAGCAACGGGCGCTGTCCGCGCCACCCGATCTTCGCCAGCGAGTAGGCCACGAGAGGCGACGCGATCAGCATCCCCAGGACCGACAGGGCCGCGATGACGATCGTGTTCCAGAGGTACTGCCAGAACGGGATCTCCTCGAAGACCGCGGCGAAGTTGTCGAGCGTCCACTCCTTCGGCCACAGGGTCGGCGGCGCGCTGAAGATGTCCGCCGGCAGCTTGAACGCCGTGCTGAGCATCGCCAGGAAGGGGAAGACGAACGCCAGCGTCAGCACCCAGACGAGCACGTAGCGCCCGGTGGTGCGTCCGGGGCGACGGCGGCGCAGCCGTGACGCCCGCTGGCCCGTGGGCCGCGGAGCGCCGGCACCGGCGGCCGGCCGGGTCTCAGTCGCGTTCAGAACCATAGTGAACCCATTTCTTCGACGACCAGAGCAGCAGCAGGGTGATGATCAGGGTGATCAGGAAGAGCACCCAGGCCATCGCCGAGGCGTAGCCCATCTTCAGGAAGACGAACGCGTTCTGGTACAGGTACATCGCGTAGCTGATCATCGACTGCCCCGGCCCCCCGCTCGCCTCGTTGAGGCGGGTCTGGGTGAGCAGGTACGGCTGCGTGAAGATCTGCAGGTAGGCGATCACCGTGACGATCACCTGGAACAGCGTGACCGGCGAGATGGTCGGCCAGGTGATGAAGCGGAACCGGCCCCACCATCCGGCGCCGTCGAGCTCCGCGGCCTCGTACAACTCGCTCGGCACGTCCTTGATCGCGGCGAGGTAGATGATCATGGTGCCGCCGATCGTCCACAGGCACATCAGCAGGATGGCCGGCTTGCCCCAGTCGGGCTGCTCCAGCCACTCGGGCTGCGGCAGGTGCAGCACCCCGAGGAAGTAGTTGACGAAGCCGTACTGGGTGTTGAGCAGCCAGCGCCACAGGTAGCCGCCGACCACCACGGGAACGATCGTCGGGAGGTAGACCAGCGCCCGGTAGAGCGGCTGGCCGCGCACCGGCAGGTTGAGGAAGTGCGCTCCGACGATCGAGATGATGATCGTCAGCGGCACCCCGGTCACGGTGAGGAACAGCGTGTTCCAGAGCGCCTTCCAGAACGTGGAGTCGTTGAGCATGTGGGCGTAGTTGTCCAGCCCCACCCAGGAGGGCGCCTGGAACAGGTTGAAGTCGGTGAAGCTGTACCCGGCGGAGGCGAGCACCGGCCACACGATGAACACCGCCGCGCCCACGATGAACGGCGACGCGAACGCCAGACCCAGCAGGGTCTGGCGTCGCGCACCGCGCTTGGCGGTCGTGGCCGTCATCAGTACGACTTCGCCTTGTCCGCCACCGACTGCAGGGCCTTCTCGGGTGTGGCGACTCCGCGCACCACGTCGTCGAAGGCGGTCGCCAGGTCGGTCGAGTACTGCGCGCTGTACGGCTGGCTGGCGAGCGACTTCGCGTTCGGGCTCTTCAGGGCGTTCAGCCAGGAGTCGAAGTGCGGGATGTCGCTGTAGGCCGAGTCCGTCAGCAGGGCGGTCTTCGACGGGAGGTTGCCGAGGGCCAGCGTGAAGTCGGTCATCGGCTTGTCGCTGACCATGTAGGCGAGGAACTTCGCCGCTTCGGCCTTGTGCTTGGAGTTGCTCGGGATGAACAGCGTGCTCGTCGTCACCTGGGTCGTCCCGGCGAGGTCCTGGCTCGCGGCCGGGATGTCGACGACGCCCCAGTTGAGGTTCGGAGCGACCTTGGGGATGTTGACGGCCTGCCATTCACCGTCGACGACCATGGCCTCCTTGCCTGTGTAGAACGGGTCCTGCGCCGACATGTACTGGCCGAGGCCGGAGGTGAACGACGCGATCTTGTCGGCGCCGTAGGTGTCGGTCAGGGTCTTCGTGTACCAGTCGAGCGCCTCCACGTTCCCGGGGTCGGTGGGCGACGGGGTCTTGTTGTCCGTGCCGTCCCAGGTGCCGCCGAACGCGTAGCCGAGAGTGGTGAACAGGGTGGACGCCGACGGGTTGCCGAGGCCGATCTGGGTGATGGCGCCGCTGGCATCGGTGACGGTCAGCTTCTTGACCGCCGCGGCGAGCTCGTCCATCGTGGTCGGCGGCTGCACGCCGGCCTTGTCGAGCAGGTCCTTGTTGTACATCAGCTGCTGGGTGTGCACCGCGATCGGCAGGGCGTACGTCTTGCCGTCGTACTTCATCTGGTCGAGGGAGGCCGGGGCGAACTCGCCGAGGTCGACCTTCTCGGTCTTCAGGTAGTCGTCGAGCGGGGCGAGGATGCCCTTCGACGCCCAGGAGCCGACGGTGTTGCCGAAGTTGTCGGAGATGTCGAAGCTGCCGTTGCTCGACGACATCGAGGTGAGCTGCTTCTGCGCGTCAGGGCTGGAGACGCCGACGACCTTGATGTCGGACTGGCTCGAGTTGAAGTCGGCGATGACCTTCTCGAGCGCCTTCGCCTCCTCGCCGCCCCAGAGGTACGAGAAGGTGATGGTGGTGGGGCCGGACGGTGCGGCTCCGGAGCAGCCGGTGAGGGCGACAGCGGCGGCGGCGACGCTGGTCAGTGCGACGGCGCGCAGCGCGAGCCGTCGTCTGGTGATCCTGGATTCCATGGGGTTCCTTCGGGTGTGAGGGGATTCGGAATGGGATTGCTTGTCAATTGGTGTACTCCATTTATTCGAACGGTGTCAACAGATTCGTCAAAATCAGTGGATACTTGCACTGAGTGGTGCACATCTCCCTAAAATGGTTGTCACCAATCGCATCACCGTTTGTCGACCGATCCGCGGAGGAGAACCATGGCGGAGCAGCACACCAAGTCCGAGCGCCTGCGCCAGCACCTCGTCGAGGTCATCGACCAGGGGCTCGAGCCGCACTCGAAGCTGCCGACCGAGCGCGACCTGGCCAGCGAGTTCGACGTGAGCCGCCTCACCGTGCGCCGCGCGCTCGACCGCCTGGAGCACGAGGGGCTCGTCTACCGGGTGCAGGGCGCCGGGACCTTCGTGGCCGCCCCGCGGATCACGAAGTCGGTGGAGCTGACCTCGTTCAGTGAGGACATGCGCGCCCGCGGCCTCGAGCCTGGGTCGTCGGTGCTGGTCACCGAGACCATCCCGGCCGGAGCCCGGCTGGGCGCGAAGCTGCGGGTCAGCCCGTCCGACGACGTCTTCCACATCCGCCGCGCGCGCACCGCCGACGGCGAGCCGATGGCACTCGAGGACTCCTACCTGAACCCCAAGCTGTTCCCCGGACTGATCGACAACGTCGGCGGCGAGTCGCTCTACCGCATCCTGGAGACCGAATACGGGATGCGCATCGAATGGGCGGAGCAGAGCATCCACGCCAGCGTGCTCGAACCGGACGAGGCGGCGCTGCTGGGCGCACCGCCGTTCTCCCCCGCCTTCTACGTGACCCGCACCAGCTTCGACGCGCAGGACCGCGCGGTCGAGTACGCCGAGTCGACCTACCGCGGCGACCGGTACCACTACGAACTCCAGATCCATCGCTCGCGCTGAGCGGTCCGTCATCCGCGCTGAGCAGAGGAGCCCCATGCGCATCGCCCTCGTCCCCCTCGACGAACGCCCGGTCAACGTCGACCTCCCCCGTCAGGTCGCGGCCATCGCCGGCGCCGACCTGCTGCTGCCGCCGCCGGAGGCGATGCCCGACTTCCGCGCACCGGCCGACGTCACGGCGCTGCACGGCTGGCTGCGCGACCTGGCCGGCTCGACCGGAGACGATCGGCCCGACCGGCTCGTGGTGTGCATCGACACCCTCGTGCACGGCGGGATCATCCCGGCCCGGATCACGACCGACAGCACCACCACCGCGCTGGAGCGGCTGGATCTGCTGCGGGAGCTGAAGGCCGCGGCCTCTGAGCTGAGGATCACCGCCGCCTCGCTGATCATGCGGGCGAGCGACTCGTACTCGGCGGTCGAGGAGCCGGGATACTGGAGCGACTACGGCCGCGACTTGCACACCCTCGGCGGCGCCCTCCACCATGCACTGGAGGCGGATGTCACCGGCGGCGAAGCGGCGGCAGCGGCACCACGGACCCCCGTGCCCGACGACGTGCGCAGCGATTTCGAGCGACGGAGGCTGCGCAACCATACGATCAACCTCGCGGCCCTCACTCTCCACGAGGAGCGCACCGTCGAGACGCTCACGCTGACCGCCGACGACACCGCGCCGTACTCCGCCGGGTCGGCGGAGCAGGTCTGGCTGCGGCACTGGGCGCGCGCCCTCCCCCGCGGCCACGAGGTGCTGATGTACCCGGGCGCCGACGAGGTGGGGGCCGTGCTGGTCGCGCGCGCCCTGGCCTCCGGTGTCGGCGTCCCCGTCTGGCGCATCGAGTGCGGTGAGACGGACGGTCTCGACCGGGTGCCCAACTTCGAGAACGCTCCGCTGCGCGACAGCCTCACCCGGCAGATCGTCGCCGCGGGTGGCCGCGTGGCCGCCCCGGGCGAGACCGCGGACCTCGTGGTGGTCGCCCACGCTCCCGACCCGGCGCGGGGCGACTTCTTCGGATCGCGGCCGGACTCCGACCCGGCCGCCACCGACGGCGCGGTCGCCGCGGTCCGCGCCGCACTCGACAGCGGGGCGATCGTCGCGCTGGCCGATGTGCGGTTCAGCAACGGCGGCGACCCCGACCTGGTCGACCGCCTCTCCGCCGATGGACTGCTCCTGCGGCTGGCCTCGTACGGCGGCTGGAACACCGCGGGCAACTCGATCGGCGGGGCCGTCGCCCAGGCCACCGCGCTCTGGGTCGGCCGCACGCTCGGCACGGCCGACGAGGTCGCGCTGAGGGAGGCGCTGCTGACGCGCATCCTGGACGATCGGGCGTACCAGAGCGGCACCCGGCTCGCCATGCACGATGCCGAGTTCGGCGGGAGCATCGGTCCGGTCGACGCGGCAGCGCAGGAGGCCGCGGTCGCCCGCATCACGCAGGAGCTGGGCGCTTACCTCGCCGGCATCCTGCCCCCGGGCGAGACCTGGCGGCTCGACGGCGTGACGCTGCCGTGGCGGCGCAGCTTCGAGATCGGCGTGAGACTGAGCGCGTCGTAATGGTGTGAACCATTCTTCGGCGAGACCCTTCGATTAAGGGTTTCCATTGCTTAAACGTTCGTAAGTGGTGTACACCATTAACGCGATCGGCACCGTCGCCGAGATCGCACCACCCATCGAAGGAGTAGGCATGAGTCATCGCACTTCGCACCGCCTCGCCGCCCTGATCGCCGGAGCGGCCCTCGCCGCCGCGCTGGCCGTCCCCGCGACCGCGGCATCCGCTGCGCCCACCTGCACCACCACCCCGCGCATCGACGGCAGCTTCATCCAGCCGGCGCTCGTGGACGGCTGGACCTCGACGCAGCTCGCGTCGGAGTTCACCACCCTCACCAACGCCTGCATCACGAGCCAGGTCATCCAATGGACCGCCGACACCAAGGCGTCGACGACCATCTATCCGAGCAGCCTCAGCGGGTACACCCAGAACACGTCGACGGACGTCGTCTCACGGGTGCTCACCGCCGCCGACAGCGCCGGCGTCTCCGAGTACCTCGGGCTCCAGACGAACGACGACTGGTGGAACACCTATGCGAACTCGACCAGCTGGTTGAACGCCGAGGCGACCAAGGCGAACGCCCTCGCCGACGACCTCTACGCGAAGTACGGGTCGCACACGTCCTTCGCCGGCTGGTACCTGCCATTCGAGGTCGACAACTGGAACTTCACCTCGACCGCCTCCTGGAGCGCGATGTCGACGTTCTACACGACGATCGCCAACCACCTCCACGCCCTCACCCCGGGCAAGCCGGTGATCATCAGCCCGTTCTTCAACACGGCGGGCGGCCAGACCAGCAGTCAGTGGACCACGATGTGGTCCAGCATCCTCGCCTCCGCCCCCATCGACGTCATCGCACTGCAGGACGGCGTCGGCGCCGGCCACGCCACGACCGGGCAGCTGGCCACGTGGTTCGCGGCCACGAAGAGCGCGATCACGAGCGCACGCCCTGCCACGAAACTCTGGGCCGACAGCGAGACGTTCAACCCGGACTTCACGCCGATGTCGATCAGCCAGCTCGTCGCGGACCTCACCGCCGTGGCGCCCTACGTGAGCAAGACGCTGTCGTTCTCGTACGACCACTACCAGAGCCCGCTCGTCGTGCCGGCGGTGTACGACACGACCTACCGCAACTACCTGTCGACGGGCACGGTGGAGACGTCCGCGCCGACGACTCCCACCGGCCTCACCGCGAGCGCCGGAGGGGTGACATCCGTGAACCTGAGCTGGGCCGCCTCCACCGACAACATCGGCATCGCCGGCTACCGTCTCTACCGCGACGGCGCGCTTGTGAAGGTGATCCAGGGGGCCGGGACGACGTTCACCGACGCCGGGCTCAGCCCGTCGACCGCGTACAGCTACAAGCTGGCCGCATTCGACGCCGCAGGCAACGCCTCGGGGCAGAGCACCGCGGCGAGCGCCACCACCTCGGCAGCCCCCGCCGCCAACCCGCTCGTGTCTTCTGGCAAGAGCTACACCGCGTCCCTCGCGGCGGACGCGAGCTACCCCGACACCGGCGGGACCGAGCTCACGAACGGCGTGACCGCCTCCACGAGCTATGCCGACGCCGCATGGCAGGGCCGCAACACCGGGAGCCCGTACAGCTTCACCATCGATCTCGGCGCGACGAAGACCATCACCCAGGTGGGAACGTCCTGGCTGCAGACGAAGTCGCTGTACATCTTCCTCCCGTCGAGCATCCAGGTGTCCGTGTCCACGACCGGTGCGAGCTTCACACCGCTGGTGACCATGCCCGCTCCGAACGTCAGCGACGCCGACCAGCGCTACACCTACGCCTCCTACGGCCTGTCCGGCTCCGGGCGGTACGTGCGGTTCACCGTCACCCCGGCGAGCAGTGCGTGGTCGTTCGTGGACGAGGCGACCGTGCGCGGATTCTGATCCGCCGAGGTTCACGTCGTTGCGCCCCCAGCACGGGAATGACCGCGACGACGTGAACCTCGCTGCGCATATTCGTCTACTTGTCTGAGGACTTGTGATAAGATCGGGTCGTGTTTCGCCTCGAATCCCTCCTTCTTCGCCGCCACGACGGGGTCTAGCCGACCGGCTCCCCGTCGTGGCCGCTGGGCTGTGCCGGTCGCCTCCGACCCGCCTCGACGAAGGATCGACCCATGACCAGCACCTCGTTCCCCCGCCTCTCCACTCCCGCCGGCCCCGTCCCGGCGGACGCCCCCGCCTGGAACCGCCAGCGCGGCTCGCAGATGCCCTCCCACCGCTACCGCGACGTCTTCTCCCGCGTCGACGTGCCTCTCGTGCAACGGGACTGGCCGACGCGGCGCCTCACCCACGCGCCGCTCTGGGTGCCTGTCGACCTGCGCGACGGCAATCAGGCCCTCGCCGAGCCGATGGACCCGGCCCGCAAGAAGCGGTTCTTCGAGCTGATGCTGGCGATGGGCTACAAGGAGATCGAGGTCGGCTACCCCTCGGCGTCGCAGACCGATTACGACTTCGTACGGCTGCTCGCCGAGACGGGCCTCGCACCGGAGGACGTGACCATCGTCGTGTTCACGGCGGCACGGCGCGACCTCATCGAGCGCACCGTGGCGTCGGTGCGCGGACTCCGCAACCCGGTCGTCATCCATCTCTACACCGCGACCGCGCCGATCTGGCGGGATGTCGTGCTCGGTCACGGCCGCGACGCCCTGACCGACCTGATCGTCGCCGGCGGCCGGGACGTGCTCGAGTTCTCCGCCGACCTCCCCGACGTGCGCTTCCAGTTCTCGCCCGAGGTGTTCACCCTCACCGAGCCGGACTACGCGCTGGAGGTCTGCGACGCGATGACCGAGCTGTGGGAGGCGAGCCCGGAGCGGCCCGTCATCCTGAACCTGCCCGCCACCGTCGAGATCGCGACCCCCAACGTGTACGCCGACCAGATCGAGTACATGCACACGAACCTCGCGCGGCGCGACGGCGTCATCCTCTCGGTGCACCCGCACAACGATCGCGGCACCGGGGTGGCCTGCGCCGAGTTGGCGGTGCTTGCGGGGGCCCAGCGCGTCGAGGGCTGCCTGTTCGGCAACGGCGAGCGCACCGGCAACGTCGACCTCGTGACGCTCGCCCTCAACTTGCACGCGCAGGGCGTGGACCCGATGATCGACTTCTCCGACATCGACGAGATCCGCCGCACGGTCGAGCACGCCAACCGGCTCGAGGTGCACCCCCGTCACCCGTATGTCGGCGACCTGGTGCACACCGCGTTCAGCGGCACCCACCAGGACGCGATCCGCAAAGGCTTCGCCGAGCACCGCGCCCGGGCCGCCGCCGAAGGGCGACCGGAGGCGGAGATCGACTGGCGCGTCCCGTACCTCCCGGTCGACCCGGCGGATCTCGGCCGCGGCTACGATGCCGTGATCCGCGTCAACTCGCAATCCGGCAAGGGCGGCATCGCCTTTCTGCTCGAGTCCGGCTACGGCATCGAGCTGCCCCGCCGGCTGCAGATCGACTTCGCCCGGCACGTCCAGCGCCACACCGACGCCAGTGGCGACGAAGCGACGCCCGAGCACCTGTGGACGCTGTTCCGTCAGACTTACCTCGCCGCGGACGACGCGACGGTCGAACTGGTGGGCTGCTCCACCGTTGAGGGCGCCGGGCAGGCCCGCACGTCCGTGACCGTCCGCGTCCACGGGGACCTGCGCACCACCACGCATGACAGCGTCGGACCGATCGAGGCGCTGGCCGAGGCCCTCGCCGCCCACGGCCACCCCGTGGAGGTGCTGAGCCTGCACCAGACGAGCATCGGTGCGGGCGCCGACAGCCAGGCGCTCACCCTGATCGAGTACCGAGACGGCGCCGCGATCCGCTGGGCCGCCGGGGAGGACCGGTCCGTGCTGACGGCCGGGCTCGCGGCTCTGGTCGCGGCGGCGGCCGGCATGGCGAGGGCCGGCATGGCGAAGGCCGGCATGGCGAAGGATCGAGGCGCCGCTACGTCACCGGCCGGATGAGTGGGACCGGGTCGGCACGGTAGCCGCGGGTCGCCTCTTCGTAGGTGGTGTGCCTGCGCTTCGGCTGCGAATCCGCGGGAGGCGGAACAGGAGTGTGGCTGAGCGCGTGGAGCACCAGCTGTTCGACCAGCTGGGCAGCGGTCGAGTTCCGGTTCTGCGCGATGCGGAGCAGCGCTGCGTACTGGGGTTCGCCGAGGTGGATGCGCAGCGGGATGCCCCCGGGCGCGTGGCCGGGACCGAGCGTGGTGGGGCCCGTGATGTCTGCTTCGGTCATCCTCGGATCATGCGCCCGGTGACCAGTGTGCGTCGAGTGACGGTTTATATGCCTTAACTAGCTAATCGACCGTTGCCGCGAGACGGTCCGTGGGTGGATGATGCAGCCCTGCGGCGCAGAAGATCGATGCCGGCCGTCTCCGCCTCGTCGATCGGCGGGACCGGTGTCATGTCGGCCGACCACAGGGGGTGGCCGGCCGGCACCTGCGGCGCGGCCTCCCGGGTGGCCGGCGGATCACACGACGGTCAGTCCGTCGGCGCGATGACGAGGCTCCGGATCAGCCCGTCGCGGAGCCCGAAGGTCATCGGGCCGGTGCCGTTGTAGCCGTCGCCGGTCACGGTCAGGTCGACGATCACCGTGTCCTCCGCCGCCCGCCGCCAGCCCACCACCTCGAAGCGGCTGTGCACGCCGATGTTGTCCGTGCGATCCCACGACCGCACGCCCTCGTGGCCGTGGAACACACGGCCCCAGTCGTTCAGCTCGGCGTCGGCGGTGAACGCGGCCGCGAAGGCGTCGGAGTCGCCGTCGTTGGTGGCGCGGACGAACTCCGCGATCGGGGCGGGCAGCTGCTTGTCGGTGATGATGCTCCTTCGGTTCGAGGCCGTCGATCGCTCCGATCGTAGCGGCGGCTCCCTCCTCCCGCCCCCGCCGTTCGTGGTGTGCACGCGCCCGATATCCGTACTCGCCCGGATGGTGCGGCGCACCCTCCCGGTCGTAACGTGTGCCCCGTCAACGCCGACGACCGCCGACGCTGCATTCCCGGAATGGAGCTGGACATGGGCTGGACCACACGCAACCTCACCCGCGAGTTCGGAGCGCCCCGCGCGTTCTCCGCACCCGCCGCCTACCTGTTCGCCGCCGAGCGTACCCGGCACGTCATCTACCGTGAGCTCGGCGACGGCTCCGGGACCACGGGGCACCTCATCGAGCTCTACTGCGGCGCCGATGATGTCTGGCACGCGAAGGACATCACCGACGAGGCCGGCGCGCCCACGGCGACCACCGACCCGTCCGCCTATGTCTTCGACAGCGAAGGCAGTCAGCACGTCGTCTTCCTCAGCGGGGACGACGGTCGCATCCACGAGCTCTACCAATCCGACGGCTGGCACCACACCGACCTGATGGACGCGTCCGCGACCGTCGTGCGCGCGACCGACGCTCCCCAGGGCTGGGCGTCGTCCCACTACGGCACGCAGCACGTGGTGTTCCGCGACCTGTACCGCGCCGTGCACCTGTTGAGCCGGGGCACGGGCGAGGACGCCTCCTGGGTGCAGCGCACCCTCACCGCCGCCACGGGTCCGCATGCGGCCACCGCGCCCGCCGGGTACGCCTTCGATGCCGCGCAGACGCAGCACATCACGCTGGTCGGCGACGATCAGCTCTTCTACGAGTACGTCATGACGAACGGGACCTGGGGCGCGCCGCACGACCTCGGCGTGAACGTGGGAGCCTCGCACGACACGCTGCCGCATCCCACCGGCTACGCGTTCGCTGGCGACGGCAGCCGGCACCTGCCCTGGCAAGGGCAGGACCGGGACATCCACGAACTGTCGTTCGCCGCCGGTTCCTGGACGCGCGTCGACCTGACCAGCGAGCTGGGCGCGCCGCAGCCGCGGGAAGGCCTCGCTCCGGCCGGCTACGCGTTCGAATCGAACCCGGCCGTCCCGATCGGCACCCGCCACGTGATCCACACGGGGAGCGACGGACTCGTCCACGAGTTCTGGAACGACCCTTCCGGCTGGCACGCCGACCCGCTGACCGGCGGCGAGGGATCCTTCCCCGCCGCGTCGGCGCCCGCCGCGTTCGCCGACCCCGCCTCCGCGACGCAGAACGTCTTCTACGTCTCCGACGCGAACGAGGTCATCGAGCTGCGCTACTCCCCCGGCCGGTTCACGCGCCCGGCGCACCTGGCGAGCGGTCACACACGCATCCACGAGGCGCTCTGAGGCGGGGCCATCATCCACTTGGCACGACACGCCGTCCGGGCAGGAGCGCCGACGGCGTGTCGTGACAAGCGGTCGCGTTCCGGCGGCGCCGCCGCCGGGCCGCCTGACTACTTCTTCTTGTCACCCTTCTTGTCGTCGATGATCCCGCCGATGAGGCCGCCGATCTGACCGCCGAGCACTCCCCCGGCCGGGCCGCCGAGGAGCGCACCGAGCCCCGCGCCGATCCCTGCGAGGGCGCCTCCGTAGCTCACCCGGTAGACCACGACGGTCGGCGCACCCCCGTCGTCACCCGGATCGACCTCGAAAGCGCCGAGGGTCGCGCCCGCGACCACGAGCGCGATCGGCGACGTGGCGAGGTTCGCGGCCATCCGGTCGTGGATCTCCCGCGCGTGGAAATAGGCACGCGTGACGTCCCCCTTGTCGTGGCTCGCCTCCATCACGTGCCGATAGAGCTGGACCAGGGTCTCGATCTCCTCGGCCGTGATCAGCCCCGCCTCGTGCAGCCGCCGGAGCACTTCCGTCTGCTCCGCGACGAAATCGCCCTTGCTCGCCTCGATGATCCGGCGCGTCTCGGCTCTCGCCGCCCGCATCCCGTCCGTCATCCCGATCACAGTGTGCGCTGTCATGTCCATCGTCCGCCTCCTCGATGAGTGTGTTCCGTCTGATGGCGGCCACAGTCAAGCACTCCGGAGGTGGGATGGGGATGGGGGTGCGCACGGTTTCGAAGTGCGCACGGTTGCGCAGTGCGTGGGGCTATGCGGCGCCCGCCAGGTGGACGATTCCGTTCACCAGGGCGACGGCGGCGCCGGCGAAAGCGATCACGATCACGGCGATGCGCGCCCAACGGACCGCGAGACGGCGGGCGGCGACGGTGCCGACGGCCACGCCCGCGACCAGGGAGACGACTGCGCCTCCCCATCCGACGGCTCCGAGGTCCGGCAGCGCTCCCGGGGCGATGACGAGTTTCGCGATCACGGAGGCGAGGCCGACCGTGGCGAAGTACGGCTGGAGGGTGGCCGCGAACGAGCGGTGCGGCCACCTGCTCAGGATGCCGTAGGCGCTGACGGCCGGGCCACCGACACCGGCGGCCGCGTTCATCAGCCCCGACACGAACCCCGCCGCGAGGCGGGGCGCGGGTCCGCTGACCGTGACGGGAAGGCGCGCCATCAGGAGGGACGCCGTGAGCGAGAGGATCAGCACGCCCCCGATCACCGTCTCCAGCACGGCGGGGTCCACGCGCGTCGCGAGCAACGCACCGGGGACCACTCCCACCACCGCCGCGGACGCGAGCCAGGCGTAGGCCCGCGGATCGACGTCCCGCCACACCGAGACCAGGACGATCGTCGCGGAGACGATGCTCGCGAGGTTCACCAGCATCACCCCGTCGAACGGCCCGAGCAGCAGGACGAGGAACGGGGACACGACGAGTGCGAAGCCCATCCCCGTGACCCGTTGCGCCACCGCACCGACGAACATCGCACCGCAGACGACGAGGATCTCCGCCGTCGTCATGCGGACGACGCGGCGGACGACGCCATGGCGATGTCGACTCGCTGGGATCGGCCCGCGTACGCGTCGATCAGGAGGTCGACCAGCCGGCGGTTGTCGACCCGCGTCGCGACTCGGATCGGACGCACCGGGTGCGGGATCCGCAGACCGACGTGGAGGCGCAGATTGTCCTCTGTCCACCACACCGCGCGGCCGCGGGTCAGCGATCCGGAGAGCTCGACGTCGACGATCCGCTCCTCGTACTCGACCAGATCCGGCTCGATCAGGAGGGCGACCGTCAGCGGATCGTGCAGCAGGCAGCCATCGATGCGCCGCCACGCGGCGGCGTAGTCGATCCAGGGGCGGGTCGTCTCGAGCACGTACTCCGCCACCGGCCCCCGGACGCCCCGCAGACGATCGAGGTCGGCGTGGGTGAACAGCGTCTGGGATGTCGTGTCCAGCGGCACCAGGGTGATCGGCGCGCCGCTGGCGAGCACGAGGTGAGCGGCCTCCGGATCGATACCGAAGTTCAGCTCCTGGAGGAACCCGGGAACATCGAACGCTCCGCCCATGATCACGAGCTCACGGACGAGTTCCGGGAGCCGAGGCTCGAGTTCGAGGGCCATCGCGATGTTGGTCAGCGGACCGATGGCGACGATGGTGTACTCGCCGGGCGCCGCCCGGAGCAGCTCGACGATGCGCACGGCGGCATCGGGCAGCCCCGGCTCGGCTCGGCCCGGACGGCGCACGGTGCTCCACGCGTCGACCACGTCGGGTCGCGACTCGTTCGCGTCCTGTCGGTCCCGCCACCGGTTCGGCGGCTCGACGAGTGCCCTCTCGGCGCCCGCGTGGACGGGGACCTCCAGACCGAGCCGGGTGACGAAGTCCCGTGCGACCGCGAACCCGACATCGCGATGCGTGTTGCCCGACACCACTGTGATCGCGTCGAGGGAGAACAGATCGGGGCGCGCGGCGGCGAGGGCGAGAGCGAGACCGTCGTCCACATCGGCGGCGGGCATGCCGTTGCCGGGGTCGCAGTCGATGATCAACCGCCGGATCTCCCGAGGCGGCCGGCCGCTCATTCCTTGCTCCCCGACGAGGCGAGGGAACCGGTGAACTGGCGTTGGAAGACCAGCAGCAGCACGAGCGGCACGGCCGCCGTGAGGATCGCCGCCGCGAACATCTGTCCGAAGTCCACACCCGACTCCTGGGCGAAGTCGGCGATGGCGACCGGCGCGACCCGCGAGTCGGGCGACGGTGCGATCAGGAGCGGCCAGAGGAACGATTGCCACTGGAACACGAACAGGATGAGACCGGCACCGACGAGAGACGCTCGCGAGAGCGGCAGGTAGATCCGTCGGTAGATGCCGAACCAGCTGAGCCCGTCCATCCGCGCCGCCTCCGCGAGGGAGTAGGGGATGTTGAGGAAGAACTGTCGCAGTAGGAAGATCGACAGCCCGTTCCCGATCGCGGGGAGCACCAGTCCGACCAGAGTGTTCTGCAGGTTCCAGTCGCGGAAGGTGTTGGCGAGCGGGATGGCGATCGCTTCGAACGGCACGAGGAAGCTGACCACCATGACGGCGAAGACCGCGCTGCGGCCCGGGAAGTCGAGCACAGCGAGGGCGAAGGCCGCGAGGGACGACACCACCAGCCCGAGCACGACGCTGAAGAACGCGACGATGACCGAGTTGATGAGCGAGCGGGTGAAATCGCTGTCGAGGACCGCCGCGTAGTTGTCCAGCGAGACGCTCGACGGCCAGATGGTCGCCAGGCTGAACGGCGACAGGTGCGCGAAGATCTCGCTGCTCGGCCGGAGCGAGGAGATCAGCGCCCAGAGCAGGGGCAGGATGGACAGGACCGCGACGGGGACGGCGATGAGGAGGGCGAGGCGGCCCGAACGCCGCTGGCGCGGAGTGGCGATGGTGTCGGACATGTCAGTCCTTTCCGGGGAGCAGGCGGAACTGGACGCCGACGACGCAGACAACGATCAACACGAGGACGATGGTCGCGGCCGCTGCTCCGGCGGGATCGGCGAGCGTGTAGGCACGCTCGAAGATGAAGTTCATGATGAGGTTCGTCGACCCTTGAGGACCGCCCTGGGTGAGGATGCGCACCGGGGCGAACACCAGGAAATTCGCCACGGTGTCGGCCACCAGGACGAACAGGAGCGGTCGGCGCAGGCCGGGCAGCGTGATGTACAGGAACTGCTGCCAGCCTCCGGCGCCGTCGAGCTCTGCCGCCTCGTAGAGACTGGCCGGAATGTCCTTGATCCCGGCGACGAGGAACGTCATCCAGTAGCCGACGCCGACCCAGGTGCAGATGATCATGATCGACAGCAGGGCGGTGTCCGGACTCACGAGCCACGGCACGGGTGCGATGCCGAGGCTCTCCAGGATCCCGTTGAGCGGGCCGTCCGGCCGGAACAGCACCCCCCAGACGATGGCGGAGACGATCTGCGGCACGGCGATCGGGAGCAGGATGAGCGTGCGCCAGATCCCGACGCCGGGAACCCGCTTGGTCAGCACCACGGCGAGCCAGAGCGCGAGCGCGATCTGGATCGGGTTGATGATGATCGCGAACAGCAGCGTCACCTTGAGGGCGTTGACGAAAGCCGGGTCGGTGAACACGTAACCGAAGTTCGCGAAGGTGAACGACCCCACCCGGTTCGTGAGGGAGGTGCCGACGGCCTGGACGGTCGGGATGATGCGGAGGATGAGCAGCCCGATGATCGCGGGGAGCAGGAAGGCGGCGGCGGTGAGCCACACCCGCACGCGGGCGGCCCGGCGGGAGCGGGCGCGGGAAGGGGATGCGGCGGCGTTCCGGGCGCGCGGCATCGCAGAAGTCTGAGACACGATTGTCCTTAGGGGGAGGCCAGGGTGACGCTGCGGGGCCGGCGGACGTCGCCGGCCCCGCGCGCTGTCACTTGTACTGGGCGAGCTGCCGCTCGAGCGCGCTCTGGGCGTCGCTCAGGATGGAACCGACGTCGCCGCCGGACCGGATGTCCGCGAACGCCTTGTTCACGACCGTCTCGAAGTCGGCATAGCCGATCGAGGAGGGGCGACGGGCGGCGTGCTCGTCGGAGTCGGTGGTCAGCACGTTGCCGTACTGCGTCGTCTCCTCCGGGGCCACGCCGTCGATGTAGTGGATGTACTTCGGGTACGCCTTCTGGTTGACCGGCGGGAGGTTGAACTTGGTCGAGGTGCCGACCGCCGCGTCGCTGTCGAGCGAGAGGTATCGGGCGAACTCCTGCGCCGCCTCCTTGTGCTGGCTGTAGGCGCTCACTCCGACCGCCCACGAGTCGGTCGGGGTGACGACCTTTCCGCCCTCCTGGTACGGGAGCGGCGCCATCCCCCACTTGTCCGCGAGGGCGCTCTTCTGCAGGTCGGTGATGCGCGCCGGGCCGGCGATGTAGAAGGCGACCTTGCCCGATTTGAACAGATCGGGCATCTGCGCCGACTGGATGCCCTTCGGCGACAGCCCGTCGGAGTAGAGGGCCTTGTACCAGTCGCCGAACTTCTTCCAGTCGGTGGTGTCGACCGCAGGGGTCAGGTTCCCGCTGCCCGAGAGGCCGGTTCCGGCCCCCATCGACATCAGCACGGGCTGGAGGGCGTAGTAGGCGTCGACCTGCTCGAACGCGAAACCGTACTGGGCCCCGGCGCTCTGCGCCTTCTTCGCGGCGTCGAGCGTCTGCTCCCAGGTCCAGCGGCTCGCATTGTCGGCGCCGGGAGCGGTGACACCCGCCGCGGCGAGGAGGTCCTTGTTGTAGAACAGGAAGTTGTCGCTCGTCCACAGCGGGTACGCCCACTGCTTGTCGTTCCACGTGACGGACTTCACGCCGCCCGCGGTCAGGTCCTCCTTCATCGTCTTCGCGTCGGAGGACACATCGGCGAGGAAGCCCTTCTGCACCATCGAGGGCAGACGGGGCGGGTCGACCGCGATCAGGTCGATGGAGGTGTCCTTCGACCCGAGGCGGGCCTGGGTCTGTGCGGCGATCTCGGTGAACGGGATGACCTGGAGGTCGACCGTGATGCCGGGATGGTCCGACTCGAAGGACTTGATGACGTCGTCGTAGACGCCCTGGTGCGGGGTGACGAAGGTGATGGTCTGGGTTCCGGTGGAGCCCGATCCCGATCCTCCGCCGGCCGTGCAGCCGGCTGTGAGCGACATCGCCGCGGCGGCGACGACGGCGCCCGCGACTCTGACGGTTCGATTCATGCTAGGTTCCTCTTTCGGTGGGGACTGCCAGGCGTCTTCAGTGTTCGCCAACTCGGTCGGCGCCTGGTGGTTCTCATTCTTCGGATAGGGACAGCCGCAGGAGCGGCGTCGGACGAGCTGCATCTCACAGGTGAGGTGCTTGATCTCGCCCGCGTCCATGGGACGCGCGAGGGCCACGGCGTGGCGTGCGATCTCATGGAACGGCTGGGTGACCGTGGTCAGTGGAGGGGTGCTGAAGCGCGACTCGTCCGTCCCGTCGAACGAGATCAGCGCGACGTCCTCCGGGACGCGGATGCCGTGCTCGGCGGCGGCCGCCAGCAGGCCGATCGCCTGCTGCTCGCTCGCGACCAGCACCGCATCCGGCACATCGGCGGCGAAGAGCGCGGTCCCGGCCGCATAGCCGCCCGCACGCGTGAACGGCGCCTGCACGAGAAGGTCGTCCCCGTTGGGCAGGCCGGCGGCTTTGAGCGCCTTGCGCCATCCGCCGATCCGCTCGACCGCAGTGAACAGGGCGGAGGGGCCGGCGACCGTCGCGATCCGGCGGTAGCCGTGGCCGATCAGGTGCTCCGTGGCGATCACGGCACCCTCGAAGTTGTCGACGACGACGGACGCGACGCCGAGCGTGGGATCGTAGCGGTCGAGGACGACGACGGGGGTCCCCTCGTCGAGCGCGGCCTCCACGTGTGCGTGGTGACCGACGCCGACGTAGAGCAGGCCGTCGACGCGTCGCCCGATGAAGCTGTCGATCAGCCGGGCCTCGCGCTGCCCGCTCTCGGCGGAGTTGCCGAGCAGCAGGACGCGGCCTGTGGCGAAGACCTCGTCCTCGATGGCCCGCGCGAGGGCGGCGAAGAAGGGGTTGGAGATGTCGGGGACGACCAGCCCGAGCACGCCGGACGACCCGGACGCGAGCGCCTTGGCGATCGTGTTGGGGCGGTACCCGGTGGATTTGATGGCCGCGAGGACGCGCAACCGCGTCTCCTCGGCGACCGGACGCGGTCCGTTGTTGACGACGTAGCTGACGACGGCCTCCGACGTTCCCGCCGCGCGCGCGACATCGCCGCGGGTGACCCGCTTGGCGCTCATGCCGACGCTCCCGCGGAATCGAGCCGGCGCTCGACCTCGTCGGCGGACGCGTAGGACTCCGCCGCACCCGGTCGGGCGACGGAGAGCGACGCCGCAGCGGAGGCCCACACCATCGCCTCCGGCAGGTCCGCGCCGCGCGCGAGCCGCGCGCAGAGCGAGCCGACGAAGGAGTCGCCCGCGCCTGTGGTGTCGACGACCGCTTCGGCACGGAATCCGGGCACCGACCACGTCTCACCGCCCCGCGCCGCGATGGCGCCTGCGGCGCCGAGGGTGATGACCACCGACCGGGAGACGGCGGCCAGCGCGTGCAGGATCTCGATGTGCCCGCGCGCATCCGATCCGCGTCTCGCGGCGATGTCGGCCGCTTCGTGCTCGTTCACCACGAGCGGGTCGGCCTGAGCCAGCACTTCGTCCGGAAGGTCGACGACCGGGGCGAGGTTGAGCACGAAACGGGAGCCGCTGCTCGTGGCGCTGAGCGCCGCCTGCACGATCGCCGCCGCGGGGATCTCCCCCTGGGTCAGGACGACGGGAGCCGAGAGCCCCCGGGCGAAGGCGCGGGCGACGGACTCGGCCCCGAGCCGGGCATTGGCGCCCGCATCGACGATCACGTAGTTCTCCCCGTGGGCATCCACCGCGATCGAGGCGGTACCGGTGGCGGCACGCGGATCGCGCTCGACCGCGGCCGTGCGCACGCCGAACGCCGTCAGAGCGTCGACGGCCTCGGCACCGGCGGCATCCGCACCCGTCGTGGCCACGAACTCCACCAGGATGCCGGCCCGCGCGGCCGCGACCGCCTGGTTCGCCCCCTTGCCTCCGAGCCCGCGGCGCCCGGCGACAGCCGTGACCGTCTCGCCCGGGAGGGGGAACCGCTCGACGAAGGCGAAGCGGTCCTCGTTCACCGAGCCGATCACGAGCAGGTCCGCGGCGGTGCGGTCGGGCGACGGGTGCTCGTTCATCGGGTCCTCTCTGACGGGAAGTGAGACGAATCTACGCGCATTGTCTACGCGCGTCAACTCGGTGTCTCGAACTCCCCAGGACGCCGCTCGGAGGACGCGGCGACCTGCGCCGCTACCTCCGCCGGCCGGGCACGATCGCGACCGCGAGCGGCACGACGGAGGCGATCATCAGGACCGTGCCGAGCACGGCGTCCTGCGGATGGAGGATCGCCCCGGCGACGAGCACGCCGGCGAACACCACCGCCGCGACGAGCCGCCGGGCGGTGCGTTCCAGGCGCTCGACCCGCCGTTCGAGGCGGGGTGAGGACACCGCGATGGTGCCGTCCTCGACCCGGTCGATGAGGGAGTCGACCCGTTTGGGCAGCCGCCAGGCCACGCCCGCGATGGCGAGCGCCTCCTTCGCGAAGTCCTGGACGACGTTGCCGCGTTCATCGCGCAGCAACTGCTGCGCGTACGGCTCCACCGAATCCCACAGGTTGAACTCGGAGTCGAGCGCACTGCACACACCCGAGGTCAGCGACATCGCGCGCACGATGAGGAGGAAGTTCTCCGGCAGCTGAAACGGCAGCGCGCGCACCACGTCGCCGAACTGCCGGCCGAAGTCACGGAACTCGCGCGGGTCCACCTCGCGCAGCTCAGCGAAGCCCATCCCGCCGAAACGGGCGAACAGCTGGGTCATCGCCTGCTCCAGCTGCGACGTGTCGGCGGAGGGCAGCAGCACGCCGACGTCGCGCATCGCGTCGACCAGCCCCTTCCCGTCGCGGGAGGCCGCAGCGATCAGCAGCTTGCGCAGGCCGGTCCGCAGCGTGGTCGGCACCTCGCCCATCATGCCGAAGTCGATGAACGTGAGCCGCCACGGGCGCTCCCCCTCGGCGGCGCCGGGGAGCGGCGAGACGAAGATGTTGCCCGGATGCGGGTCGGCGTGGAAGAACCCGTTCGTGAAGAGCTGGTCGAACATCACGGCGGCGAACACCGGCGCGACCTCGGCGGGGTCGATGCCCGCGGCGCGCAGGGACACCGCGTCGGTGATCTTGATCGCGGTCACATCCTCGAGGGTGAGCACGCGGCGCGTGGTCCGCTCCCAGGCGACCGCCGGAACCGCCACCCGGCCGTCGGCGGCGAAGTCCTCCGCGAACCGTTCCGAGCTCGCCGCCTCGTGCAGGTAGTCGATCTCCTCCAGGCTGGTCCGGGCGAACTCCTCGACCAGCTCCGGCGCGTCGACGCGGTCGGAGACCAGCCGCACGTGACTGAGCCAGCGCCCGACGCGGCGCAGCGCGGACAGGTCCACCTCGACGATCGCGCCGATCCCGGGTCGCTGCACCTTGATCACGACCGCCTCCAGCCCGGTCTCCTCGGCGTCCTGGGCCGAGAGCCGCGCCCGGTGCGCCTGACCGAGGGAGGCCGCGGCGACGGGAGTCTCGTCGACCCAGGCGAACGCCCGCTTCAGCGGCACGCCCAGCTCGGACTCGGCGAGCGCGCGGATCGCCGGGAACGGCACCGCGGGGACCTCGTCCTGCAGCCCTTCGAGCTCCGCCGTGATCTCCGGCGGGAGCACGTCGAGCCGCGACGACATGAACTGGCCGACCTTGATCATCAGGCCGCCAAGGTCGACCGCGAGCACGTGGAAGCGCTGCGCGAAGCGCTGCATCCGCTTCGACCGGGTGCGTTCGGCGATCCGCGCCAGCCCGATCCGGGGCAGCAGCAGCTCGTACCACCAGGTGACCGCGAGATTCCAGCCGGCGAAGCGCAGGATGCGGCGGTAGCGGCGGCGGGTGTCCCCCGCCGCCGCCCCGTCGGCCTCCGTGCGCGCCGGTTCGCCGCCCTCCGGGCGAACGGACGTCACCCCGTCAGTCCTGAGCGAGGATCGAGTACAGCCGTCGTCGTGCCTCGTCGAGCACGGTCACGGCCTGCTGGACCTGCTCGGGCGTCCCGGTGCGGCGCACCTGGGCGGCCGCCTGCGCCAGCTCGACGCCGGCCTTCGGCAGCGGCCCGAAGGCGTCGCCCGGCATGCCGCCGGTGCTGCCGGCCCCGGACTCCCACGGTGCGGGCCCGGCCTCCTCGGCCTCGGCGCGACCGGCTTCGGTCAGCGCGTACGTCTTGCGGCCGTTCGACTCCTCGGCCGTGAGGAGCCCCTCGTCGGCCAGCAGCTGGAGGGTCGGGTAGACGGAACCGGCGCTGGGCTTCCAGCTGCCGCCGCTGCGCTCCTCGATCTCGCGGATGATCTGGTAGCCGTGCATCGGCTTCTCGGCGAGCAGCGCGAGCACGGCCGCGCGCACGTCGCCGCGACCCATCCTCGTGCCGACCCGCTTCTCGAACGTCGAGCGCAACTGCTCGAACGCCTGCCACATGCCCTCGGGCCCGCCGACGCCGAAACCGCCGGCCGGGAACGAATTCGAACCGCTCATGATGTCCTCCTCAGGAGTCGTCAACGATACTCAACGATATATCGCTCAATAGCAACGGGGAGCCGTTCTCGACAACCTCCCAGACGAGACTCGTGCCGAATGTGGGGAATGGGCTGCGCGGAGTCGACGTGTGGCACGAATCGACGCGACGTGACGCGCGCTCGCGACACCGCAGAGCCCGCCGATACGCTGAGGCGGACATGGACTCGTATCGGCAAGCGGACTGGGATGCCAGCGGAGCGCATCCGTCCAGCGTCGTCTCGCCCTACCTCATGGGCACCGGCGTCGTGACCGGGGACGACGGGCACGCCCGGCCGATCTCGCCGCCGCACACGCATCCGGACGCGATGCTCGCCTGGTGCTATCGCGGCACGGTGTGGGTGTACCTGCAGGACACGATGTGGCGCCTCGCGCCCGGGCAGGGCGTGTGGATCCCGGCGCTCACCCCGCACACCGCCCGCCACGATCGCGACTCGACCGGCTGCTACACCTACATCCCCGACACCGCGCTCGTGGCGGCCGTCACCGAGGTCAGCCGCGTGCTGGTGCCCCGTGCGGTCCAGGAGATGCTGCTGCATCTGGGCATCAATGACATGGATGACGCGCTGCGCATCCGCATCCAGTCGGTGCTGATCGAGATGCTCCAGCAGCCGGCGACCGAAGCCCTGGAGGGCTGGGGCGAGGTCCCGCTCCCGGCCGACGAGCGGGTGCGCGCGCTGGTGCAGGCGGTGCTCGCCGATCCTGGCGACACCCGCTCGGCCCGGCAGCTCTTCGCCACACACGGCCTTCACGAGCGCACTGTGCTTCGCGTGTTCACTCGTGACATCGGGATGACGTTCGGCCGGTGGCGCACGGGTGTGCGGATGGCACTGGCCACTCGGCTCATCGTCGACGGCACACCGATCGGGGCGGCAGCGCATCGCTGCGGCTATTCCACGACCAGCGCCTTCTCGGCCGCCTTCAAGGACCGTTACGGGATGACGCCGCGCCAGCATGTGGCACGCGTTCAGGCCGACTCCGCTCATCGCCTGTACTGGCGCTGAGCGCGTCACGACTGTCCGAATCGCCGCCCAACTCGTCCGTCTGACGACACTTCCCCGCTCTTCGGCGTTCTAGCATCGGGTTATTAGGTTAGCTTTACCTAACTTCGGCCGCGTCGTCGCGGCATCCTTCCCCATCCCTTCGCAAAGGAGAGCCATGCCCTTCCCCCTCGCGCGCCCGAAAGCGCGCCGAGCCTCCGCCCTCGCCGCCGTCGCCGTCGCCGCCGTGCTCGCCATGACCGCGTGCACGACCGGTGCTGAAGGCACCTCGTCTACCAGCTCCGCGACCGGCGGCGTCGTGATCACGCACGCCCACGGCTCCACCACCATCAGCGAGAAGCCGAAGCGCATCGTCGCCCTCGGCTGGATGACGCCGGACATCGTCGCCGCGCTCGGCGAGAACCCCGTGGGCATCGAGAAGGTCTGGGGCGCCGGCGAGAGCGGATACCAGCCCTGGTTCGAGAAGTACGTCACCGCCGAGTACGGCGCGACCCCCCAGCTCATCCCGTCCGCCGAGGAGGGTCCCAACTACGAGGCGATCAAGGCGCTCAAGCCCGACCTCATCCTGGGCCTGTACTCGGGACTCAGCGACATCGAGTACAAGCGCCTGACCGAGATCGCGCCGACCGTCCCCTACATCGAGGGCCCGTGGAACCCTGGGACGTGGGAGGACATGACCCGCACCGTCGGCAAGGCGATGTGGGAAGACGAGAAGGCCGAGAAGCTCGTCGATGAGACGGAGGATCTGGTCACCTCCCTCGCCGACGCCCACCCCGAGTTCCACGGCAAGACCTTCGTCTGGGGCCTGACGCTCAACGAGGGCGGCACCGACCTCGGTGTCTACCTGAAGTACGATCCCCGCGTGCGCATCACCGAGGCGCTCGGATTCACCTCCACCTCGGCGATGGACACCTTCCTCTCGACCGCGGAGGGCGACAACTGGTACACCGGCGTCAGCCTGGAGAAGCTCTACGACGTGCAGGCCGATCTGTTCGCCGCCTGGGGTGGCAGCGCCGCCGAGGGCGAGTACACCGTGGACAACAAGGTCGTCTCACGGTGGAACCCGGTCGAGAAGAAGGCCTACGTGATCTACGCCGACGACGCCGAAGCCTCCGCCATCAGCGCACCGACCGTGCTCTCCCTGAAGTACATCCTCCCGAAGTACGTCGACGACCTCGCGGCCGCTCTGCAGGGCACGCCGACGATCTCCGGCACGTGACCGCGGGGGTGTCGACACCGACCTCGCTCGCGGCTCGACCCGTGACGGGCGACGGCGCGGTCACCCCCGGCTCCGGTGCGGAAGGCCGTCGCGACCGCGGCGACCTCCCGCACCGCAACGGAGTGCGGGTGGCCGGCCTGTTCATCGCCGCGGCCGTGCTGATGGCCGCCGCGATCGCCTCCCTCGCGATCGGCAACCGTGGCATCGACCCGGTCACCGTGCTCCGCGCCCTCACCGCGTACGACGACGCGAACCCGCTGCACCTCATGGTCGTCGAGCTCCGCGTGCCGCGCACCGTCCTCGGGATCGCCGTGGGAGCCGCGTTGGCGGTCTGCGGCGCCCTGATCCAGGCGTTCACCCGCAACCCCCTCGCCGACCCCGGCATCCTCGGGGTGAACGCAGGAGCGTCGTTCGCCGTGACCTTCGCGGTCGGCGTCCTGGGCCTGACCGCGCCGGGAGCCTATGTGCCGTTCGCACTCGCCGGCGCCCTCGTCCTGACCCTCCTCGTGTACGCCCTCGGCTCGTTCGGATCCTCCGGCGCGACCCCGTTGAAGCTCACCCTCGCCGGTGTCGCGCTGGGCGCCGCCTTCACCGGGCTCACCACCGCGATCGTGCTGCAGAACCACAGCACCCTGCAGGTCATGCGCTTCTGGGGCGTCGGCTCCATCGGCGGACGCACCCTCGACCAGCTCGCGTGGGCGCTACCGCTGATCGCGTGCGGGCTGCTCCTCGGCCTCCTGAGCGCGCGCTCCCTGAACGCTCTCGCGCTCGGCGACGACCTGGCCCAAGCGCTCGGCGCGCGCATCGCCTGGACGCGCATCCTGGTGATCGTCGCCGTCACCCTCCTCGCAGGCACGGGCGTCGCCGCTGCCGGCCCCATCGCGTTCGTCGGCATAATGATCCCGCACCTGGTCCGCTGGTTCACCGGTCCCGACCAGCGTTGGGTGCTCGCCTACTCGGCCGTCGTCGGCCCCGTCTTCCTGCTTCTCGCCGATGTGCTGGGCCGTGTCGTGCTCCCCAGCGGCGAGTTGCGGGTCGGCATCGTCACGGGTCTGCTGGGTGCGCCGGTGCTCGTGGCGCTCGTGCGCCGCAAGCAGGTGAGCACACTGTGAGCGTGGAGCAGCCTCCCGTCGATTTCGGCCGACGCCTGCTCCGCATCGACACGGAACGTGTCGCCGGTCTCGTCCCCCTCCGCGCGGTCGTCGTGAGTGTCGTGCTCGCCGTCGTGATCGTCGTCGCCGGCCTCGTGTCGATGACCATCGGCGCGTTCGGCGTCGACCTCGCCGCAGTGCTGCGCGCGATCGTGGACCCCGCGTCCGATCCGGACGTCCGGCAGGTCGTGCTCGAGTGGCGACTGCCGCGCGTCCTCTTCGCCGTGCTGTGCGGAGCCGCGCTCGCTCTCGCCGGCGGGATCTTCCAATCGCTCACCCGCAACCCGCTGGGTTCCCCGGACATCATCGGCTTCGGCATCGGCGCGCAG
Source organism: Leifsonia aquatica H1aii (assembly GCF_000633535.1). Classification (GTDB taxonomy): domain Bacteria; phylum Actinomycetota; class Actinomycetes; order Actinomycetales; family Microbacteriaceae; genus Leifsonia; species Leifsonia aquatica_A. The sequence continues at coordinate 42,118 of NZ_AYMR01000008.1, forward strand.
TTCGGCGTCACGCTCATGATGGTCGTCTTCGAGCTGAACACGTATCTGTTCAAAGCGGCCGGCGCGCTCCTCGGCGGTCTCATCACAGCGCTCCTCGTCTTCCTGCTCGCGACCACGGGCTCCGCCTCATCGTTCCGACTCATCATCGTCGGGATCGGCGTCTCGGCCGGCCTGGGCTCACTCACCTCCTGGATCCTCCTCTCGGTCAGCGTCGAGAAGGCGATGATGGCGGCGACCTGGGGCGCAGGCTCCCTCGCCTCGCTCGGCTTCGACCAGCTGATCCCGGCGGCCCTCGTCTTCGCCGTGGTGCTCCTTGCGGCATGTCCCCTGAGTCGCACTCTGCCGGTGCTCGAAATGGGCGATGACGCCGCGACCGCTCTCGGCATCCGCCCGGGACGCACCAGGCTGGCGGCGATGGTGATCGGCGTCGCATTGGTCGCACTGGTCACCGCCGCGGCCGGCCCGATCTCGTTCATCGCCCTGGCCGCCCCGCAGATCTCCCAGAGGCTCACCCGTTCGAACACTCCGATGGGGACTGTGCCGCTCCTGCTGACCGGGGCCGCCCTGGTCGTCGTCTCCGACACGGCCGCCCAGGCGCTGATGGTGCCCGTCGGCGTCGTCACCGTCTCGGTCGGCGGACTCTACCTCGCCTGGCTTCTCGCCCGGCAGTACGCGCGACGCGCATGAAAGGACCATCCGTGACCGCATCGCTCCTCGCTCGCGACATCACCCTGGGCTACGGCGACTCCCCGATCATCTCGGATCTGTCCCTGCAGGTGCCCGACCAGTCGTTCACGATCATCATCGGCCCCAACGCGTGCGGCAAGTCGACGCTGCTGCGCGGCCTCGCACGTCTCCTGCGTCCCAGCACCGGCTCCGTGCTGCTCGACGGGGCCGAACTGCGCTCGCTCAAGCCGAAGGAGGCGGCTCGCAAACTGGGTCTCCTGCCCCAGTCCTCGATCGCTCCGGACGGCATCACCGTCGCCGACCTGGTGGGCCGCGGGCGGTTTCCGCACCAGAACGCACTGCGCACCTGGACCAGGGAGGACGACCGCGCGGTGGCGGAGGCCCTGGCCGCGACCCGCACCACCGAACTGTCGAGGCGCCTCGTGGACGAGCTCTCCGGCGGCCAGCGCCAGCGGGTGTGGGTGGCGATGGCCCTCGCCCAGCAGACCGGGCACCTGCTGCTCGACGAGCCGACGACGTTCCTCGACATCGCTCACCAGATCGAGCTGCTGGAGTTGTTCGCCGACCTCCACCGGGGCGGGACCACACTCGTGGCCGTGCTTCACGACCTGAACCACGCTGCCCGCTACGCCACACACCTCGTCGCGATGAGGGACGGGGTCATCGTCGCGCAGGGCGACCCGCGCGAGATCATCACGGCCGAGCTCGTCGAGGCCGTGTACGACCTGCCGTGCGTCGTGATCACCGACCCCGTCGCAGGCACCCCGCTGGTGCTTCCTCTCGGTCGGCGGACGCCGTGACGACCACGCCGCGCCGGCTGTTCGGGATCGCCCTCACCGCCGACGGCCGCGGGTTCGCCCTCGCCGCGGCGACCGGCCTGCTGATGGTCCACTCCCTCTCCGAGGCGGCGATCCCCGTGCTCATCGGCGTCGCGATCGACCGCGCCGTGCTGCCCGCGGACCTCGGTGCGCTGCTCCTCTGGCTCGGCCTCCTGATCGGGGCGTTCGTCGTCCTGACCACCAGCTACCAGACGGCCTCACGACTGATGGTGACCGTCTACGGCTACGGCGAGCAGGCGCTCCGAGCCGTCACCCTCTCCCGCATCCTGCGGCCCCGGCTGTCCCGGCGGACACTCACGCCCGGAGAAGCGCTCACCTATGTGACCTCCGACACCTACCGTGTCGCCGGCGTGGCCTGGTCGGTGGCGCAGCAGTGCGCCACCCTCGCTGCGATCGTCGGCGCTGCGCTGGCCATGCTGGTGATCTCCCCCCTGGCGACGCTCGTGGTCTTCGCCTCCACCGCTGCAATGATGCTCGTGATGCGCGCCGTCTCGCGCCCGTTGGAGCATCGTGGGCTCGCCGAGCAACACGCTGCGACCGAGGCGGGCGCGGTCGCCGCCGATTTCATGAGCGGCTTCCGCGTGCTCGTCGGCATGGGCGCCCGCGACGAGGCGGTTCGGCGGTACGTCTCCGCGAGCGACACCTCTCGGGTCGCGGCCACGGCGGCCGGACGCTCGCTCGCGGCCTACGAGGCGGTGAGCGGTGCCTTCGCCGCCGTCGTCACCACAGTGCTCACGGGGATGTCCGCCTGGTTCGCGGCCGAGGGCCGGATCAGCGTCGGGGAGCTCATCACCGTGCTCGGGCTGGCGCAGTACGTCAGCGGCTCCCTCGCGTACGCCGGGTCGTTCCCCTCGAACTGGATCCACAAGCTCGCGTCCGCGCGCCGGCTCGCCGAGGTGATCGACGCGGAGGACCTCCTCGCCCTTCCGGGGTCCGGCTCCGCCCTCGAACGGCCGGACGACATCGTGCTGACCTTCCGTGCCGGCGCGGAGCGGGTGGAGGTGCGCAGCGGCGAGTTCGTCGGCATCCGGCCGCCCGACAGCGACGCCGCACGCGCACTCTCCCGGCTGCTCGGGATGCGGGCGCCCGCCGAGCGCGGCGACGTCTCGGTGCTGATCGACGGAGCGCACCGGGACGCACGCGACCTCGACCCCCTCGCCTACCGACGTCGCGTGCTGGCCATGCCGCATCGTGCCGCGATCGTCAGCGGCACCCTGGGCGAAGCGGTGAGCGGGCCGAACGCGAGCCCGCGGCCGGAGCTGGTCGCGGTCGCAGCGCTGCACGACACCGTCCTCCTCGTCGGCGGCTGGGATGCGCAGGTCGGCGAGGCGGGCAGGCGCCTCTCAGGCGGCCAGCGCCAACGCATCGGCCTGGCACGCGCGCTGCACGCGGATGCCGACGTGCTCGTGCTGGACGAGCCCACGTCCGCCGTGGACGCGATCACGGAGGCGCACATCGCCACGGGCCTGGCGGCCCTGGACGCGACCACGGTCGTGATCACGACGTCCCCCGTCCTCCTGGCCGCCTGCGACCGCGTCATCGAGTTCCGCCCGCTCGGATCGGCGGAGGGGCATGGCTGAGGCGCCGACGGACACCACCCTCCCGATCGCGACGCCCCGACGGGTACGTGCGGTCGTCGCCGGCCTGTTGCGCCGCCACCGGAGCCGATCGATCGCCGTCGCCCTCCTCTTCCTGGCGGCCTCGGGCGTCGGGCTCGTGATGCCTGCAGGGCTCGGCCGGATCGTCGACGCGGTCTCGTCCGGGGCCGGCCTCCCGACCATCGCCGGCTGGCTCGGGGTCGTCGCCGGCGGAGCGATCGGCGCGGTCGGACTGTCGCTGTGGGGAGCGCGCATGCTGACCGCTCTGGTCCAGGAAGTGCTGGCACGTCTACGCGAGGACGTCTTCGCCTCCGCCATGCGGCTTCCGGCGAGCACAGTCGACGACGGCGAGAGCGCCGACCTCGTCTCCCGCGTGACCGGCGACGTCGACGCGGTCGCCGAGGCGGGCGGCACCGTCGTGCCCACCGTGCTGTCGGCGACGTTCGCGATCGCGGTCTCCGTGGTCGCCTTCGCCGCGCTCGACCCGTGGCTGGCGCTCGCCGGCATCGCCTGCGTCCCCTTCTATCTGGTCGGCACCCGCGCCTTCCTGCGCCGCTCGCGCGTGGTGTTCCGGGAGGTGCGTGCGCGGGAGGCCGCCCGCAGCCAGGCCGTCATCGAAGCCGTGGAGGGAGTGGAGACGCTCACGGCACTGAACGAGCAGCGGACCGCCCTCGACCGCGTGGACGAGCGCGCCGAGGAGTCGATCCGGGTGCAGATCGAGGGCGTGCGGCTGCGCAACAGGCTCTTCCGCTGGATCAACGGGGGCGAGGCCTTCGGGCTGGCGGCGCTGCTCGCGACCGGGTTCGTCCTGCACGCGAGCGGCGCGATCAGCATCGGGACGGTCACGACCGCCGCGCTGGTCTTCCACCGCCTGTTCGACCCGATCGGACAACTGATCTTCGGCCTCGACGACGTCCAGCGGGCGACGATCGGCCTGGCGCGGCTCGTCGGCGTCATCGACCTCGCCCCGGCCGCATCCCCCGCTCCCCCGACGACGGCGTCCGGCTCGCGCCACCCGCCGGCCGGGATCGATCTGCACGACGTGGAGTTCCGCTACCCCACAAGCGGTCTCGGGGTCGGCGGCGTCACGCTGCGCGTGGAGCCCGGCACCACCGCGGCGTTCGTCGGCACTTCCGGATCGGGCAAGAGCACCCTGGCACGGGTGATCGCCGGCCATTTCGTCCCGTCGTCCGGAAGGCTGCGTCTCGATCACCCGACGATCCCGTATTACATCTCGCAGGAGCTGCACCACTTCCGCGGGAGCGTCGCCGACAACCTTCGACTCGCCGCCCCCGACGCCGGGCAGGAGCAGATCGCCGCGGCGCTGGCCGCCGTCGGCGCGGACTGGGCCATCCCGGCGGCGGAGCCTGTCGCGCAGCCGACATCGGTCGCGCAGCCGGGACGGCCGACGCCGGCTGTCGCCCTCGACGAAGGTCGCATCCAGCAACTGGCCGTCGCCCGAGCGCTGCTCGCCGACCCCTCCGTCGTGATCCTCGACGAGGCGACCGCGGACGTCGGCCTGCAGCATCGCGACGCGGTCGAGGCGGCCATCGGCGCACTGCGTCAGGGCCGGACCGCGGTCGTGATCGCACATCGGCTGGAGCAGGCATCGACAGCCGACCAGATCGTCGTCTTCGCGGACGGCGCGGTGGCGCAGCGAGGCACCCACTCCGAACTCCTCGCCGCGAACGGACCGTACCGGAGCTTCTGGCGCGCCCAGTACGGAGCCTCCGGTCACGCATCCGACGCGCCGAGCACGGGCCGGCCCGCACCGTCCCACGTTCACACCTATCCCGACCGCACCGACACAGACACAGACACAGACACCGACACAGAGACGGAGACCTCGTGAAGATCCACCGCGGCATCGTCAGCAGCACGATCCCCCTCACACCGAACCTCGTCCGCGTCACCCTCGGGGGCTCCGGCGTCGCCGACTTCCTGAGCACCGGCATCGGGGACGAGTACGTGCGCGTGTTCTTCCCGCACGGCGACGACCCAAGCGACGTCTCGCTGCCGGTGCCCGAGGACGACTGGTGGACGACGCCCGACGGAGCCCCCGAAGCCCCGATGCGCACCTACACGATCAGCGGAGTGCGACCAGAAACCGCCGAGCTGGACATCGACTTCGTGGTGCACGAGGCCGGCATCGCAGGGCCGTGGGCCGCCGCCGCACGGGCGGGGCACGTGCTCGGACTGAACTCCCCGACCGGTCTGTACGCGCCGCCGGCCGAGACCACCTGGCAGGTGCTGGTGGCCGACCTCACCGGCCTGCCCGCGGTCGCGCGCATCGCCGCCGGCCCTCGGAACGGCATCCGCACACGCATCGTGCTCGAGGTCGCCGAGGAGGCGGACCGGATCCCGTTCGAGGTCGCCGACGACGTGGAGGTCACCTGGGTGATCGGAGGCAACGGCCACGGTCCGAGCGCGCTCGGCCGGATCGTGCGAAGCGTCGTCGACGCCCGCCTCCCGCTGGACGAGGGCTACGTGTGGGTCGCAGGCGAGACGGTTGCGCTCCGCGACGCGCGCACGTATCTGCGCAGAGAGCTGAGGCTGCCCGCCACCCGCTTCAAAGTCGTGGGCTACTGGACCCCGATCGCCGATTGGGAATCGAAGTACGCCGCCCTCCCCGGGCATGTCCAGCGCGAATTGGAGGCGATGTGGACGGACGCCCCAGATGACGAGCCCGAGGATACGCAGCTGCGCGTCGAGACCCGCCTCGAAGAGCTCGGCCTCTGACCGCCCCGACATTCGTGACGAATGTCGGGAATGCGGCGCGCCAAGACAGCATTCGGCACGAATGTCGCACGACGATGACCCCGCGCGTCCCGTCCTCTGGCCGCCCACAGCCGCGCGCAGTACCGTTGCGGGTGCGGATGGAAGACGCAGAGAGGACGGACGCCATGCCCGAGTACACGAAGGATCCGGACGCGATCGCCCGGCTGACGCCGGAGCAGTTCGCGGTGACCCAGGAGGCCGCCACCGAGCGCCCGTTCGACAACGCGTTCTGGGACAAGGAGGACGCGGGCCTGTACGTCGACGTCGTCTCCGGCGAGCCCCTCTTCGCCTCCACCACCAAGTACGACAGTGGATGCGGTTGGCCCAGCTTCACCAAGCCGCTCTCGGCCGAGAACATCGTCGAGAACTCCGACACGTCGCTCGGGATGGTGCGCACCGAGGTGCGCTCGTCGCACGGCGACAGCCACCTCGGGCACGTCTTCGACGACGGTCCCGCCGACGAAGGCGGCCTGCGGTACTGCATCAACTCGGCCGCGCTGCGCTTCGTGCCGCTGGCCGATCTGGAGAAGGACGGCTACGGCCAGTACCTTCCCCTGTTCGCGAAGGCGGGTGCGTGATGGCCACCGAGCGCGCGATCCTCGCCGGCGGCTGCTTCTGGGGTCTGCAGGAACTGATCCGTGACATGCCCGGCGTGCTCGCCACCCGCGTCGGCTATGCCGGCGGCGACACCCCGAACGCGACCTACCGCAACCACGGCGACCACGCCGAGGCCGTCGAGATCGACTTCGATCCGTCGGTCATCACGTACCGCGACCTGCTGGAGTTCTTCTTCCAGGTGCACGACCCGACGACCCGCGACCGCCAGGGCAACGACCTCGGCCGCAGCTACCGGTCGGTGATCCTGTACCTCACGCCGGAGCAGGAGCGGATCGCCCGCGAGACCATCGCCGAGGTGGACGCCTCCGGCCGCTGGCCGGGCAAGGTCGTGACCGAGGTCGAGCCGGCGGGCGACTTCTGGGATGCCGAAGAGGAGCACCAGGACTACCTGCGCAAGCACCCCGGCGGCTACACCTGCCACTACGTGCGTCCCGACTGGGTGCTGAGCGACGAGGTCGGCGCGGCCGGATAGCCCGGCCGCGCGACTCCCGGCGCCCGCCTCGGCACGCCCCTCGGCACAGGCGGGCGCCCCTCAGCGCAGGGCGGCGACCGCGACCTTCGTCGCGGCGGCGAGCAGGGCGTCGTCCGACGCGGCATCCGCCGTCGCGTGGCGCGACATCGTCACGATCACGATCGGCGCGCGGCCGGCCGGGTAGACGACCGCGATGTCGTCGCGGACGCCGTACTCCCCCGTGCCCGTCTTGTCGGCGACCGGCCAGGCCGGGTCCACCCCGGCGCGGATGGTGCCGTCCCCGGTCGTGCAGTCGAGCATCGTGTTGCGCAACAGGGTGCGATCCTTCGTCTCCAGCGTGCTCCCGAGCAGCACGGCGCGGAGGTCGGCGGCGAACTGGGCGGGGGTGGTCGTGTCCCGCGCGTCTCCGGGCAGCGCCTCGTTGAGGTCGGGCTCGATGCGGTCCACGTTCGTCGTGCGGTCGCCGATGCCGCGCAGCCACGCCTCGACGGCGTCGGGTCCGCCGAGCCGGGCGACCAGGAGGTTCGCCGCGGTGTTGTCGCTGAAGCGCAGCATGGCGTCCAGCAGCTCCCGCACGGTCATCCCGGTGTCGACGAAGCGGCTGGTGATCGGCGCGTACGCGAGCAGGTCGGCGCTCGTGTAGTGCACGACGGTGTCGAGGTCGGCGTCGGACGACGCCTGGAGGGTCGCGGCGGCGATGAAGGTCTTGTTCGAGGAGGCGAACGGGAACCGCTCCCCGCCTCGGTAGGCGACGGTGCGGCCGGTGCCGGTGTCGATCGCCGTGACGCCGAGCGTCGCGGCGTGCGTGCGCTCCAGGGCGGAGAACGCGCCCTGGGTCGATGCGCCGCCGGCCGTCCCGTCGGCGACCGCGGCACCCGACGCCGCTGTGCTCGACGCTGTGCTCGCCGCCGTGCTCGCCGCCGCGACGGGCTGCGCCGAGGCGACGGAAGGTGCCGCGCATCCGGAGACCGCGACGGCGAGGGCGACCGCGGCGCCGCTGGTGATCGTGAGGAATCGTGTGCGAATGTCCATGCCCGCAGCCTCACCCGCTCCGGGGATCCTGTCGAAGACCGGATCGCTCCCATCGATGCGCGAACAGCATGAGTCTAGGGTGGGTCGAGTGGATCTGATCGCCGCGTGCCGGGTGCTCGTCGAGATCGGCGACCGCGGGAGCGTGACCCGCGCGGCCGCCGCCCTCGAGGTGGCGCAGTCCGTCGCCAGCCGCCGCATCCTCGCGCTGGAGAAGCAGCTCGGCGGTCCGCTGCTGGAGCGCACCGCCCGCAGCGCCGCGCTCACGCCGTTGGCCAGGGACCTCCTTCCGTCCGTGCGGCGACTCATCCGGCTGGCCGACGAATTGGAGCTCGACGCCGCGCGAGCGCGCCTGCGACCGGTCACGATCGCGGTGCCGCCCGGCTGTTCGACCCGTGATCTCGCCGTCGTCGAGGCGGCAGGGCGGGCCGCCGGCCTCCGGCTCGAGTTCCGCGCCGAGCCGCCCGCGCTCCGGGCGGAGCTCGTGACGGCCCGCAACGTGCGGCTCGCGGTCACGAGCGTCCCGCCCGACGCCGCCACATGGACCGCCCGGCTCGGCGCCGCCGGCCGGCGCGCGAGCGGTACCGCCCTCCGCCTGGACGGGCTCCGGCCGACCCGTGTCGGTCGCTCGCGCGACGACGACGCCGGCGCGCGCCTGCGGGTCGGCCCCGAGGACGACGTCCCGCACGTGCGCGACCCCCTCTCCCGGGCGGCGTACGCGGTCGGGCTGCTGCCGAGCCAGCTCCCCGTCGACGCCACCACGACCTCCTCCCTCGCGTCGGTGCTCGCCGACGGCGACCTGCTGCTCTGTACGGAGGCGGAGGCCCGCGAGCTCGGCCTGCAGTGGCGCCCGTTCGTCGGCCTCGCGGTGGCGCGCGGATACGCGCTCGTCGGAGACAGCGACAGCGACGTCGCCGCCGTGCTCGCCGCCGTGGCGGAGGAGCTCGCCGCCGCGCTCGGAGCCACCGCCACCGCCGTCACCGCGGAAGCGCGTTCGGAGCAGGAGCGGAAGCAGGCGTGGAAGCCGGATCAGGAGCGGCCCGATGCATGACGCGCGATTCCTCGAGACGGTGCGCGACGACCTCGACCGGGCCGGCCTCCGGGCCTCCATCGTCGTCCGCGACCTGATCGCCGGCCGCGAGCTCGCCCTCGACGGGGATGTGCCGACCCCGGTCGCCTCCCTCGCCAAGGTGCCGATCGCCCTCGCCGTGCTCCTCCGCACCGCCGACGGCCGCCTCGACGGATCCGCGGCGGTCGCCGTTCCGCCCGGCGATCCGGGCAACGGCCTGCCGGGCACCACCCGGTTCCGGCATCCGGCGACGATCGCCGTCGACGACCTGGTCTCACTGGCCCTCACCATCAGCGACAACGGCGCCGCCGATGCGCTGCTGCGCCTCGTCCCGCCGGCCGCTGTCACCGCCGACCTCGACGCGCTCGGCATCCACGGCATTGCGGTGCGGCATCCCTTCGCCGAGCTGTCCGACACCCCGCTGGAGCGCTTCCCGCCCGACGAGGCCCACCTCGCGCACACCCTCGCCATCCGCGGCAGCACCCCCGCGCACGGGCACCCGGTCCGGCAGCTGGACGTCGCGCGCACCAACACCGGCACCGCGCGCGCGTTCGCCGACCTGTTCGAGGCGATCTGGGCCGAGCGCGGCATCCCGCACTCCGTGTCGGCCGAGCTCCGCGGCCATCTGCGCTCCAACCTGATCCGGCACCGGCTGTCGCCGGACTTCGCCGCCGACGGGACGGGGTGGGCTTCGAAGACCGGGACGCTCCTCAATCTGCGCCATGAGGCCGGGGTCGCCGAGCACGCCGACGGCTCCCGCTTCGTCGTCGTCGCGCTGAGCACGTCGAGCGTCCCGGCATCGGCCCAGCCCGCCGCCGAGGCCGCGCTCGGGGCGGCGGCGCGGAGGATGCACGAGCGGGTGCGCAACGGCGCCGGATGATCGTCTAGGCTGCACGGAGACGAGACCGCGGGGGCGGTCGTGAGCAGGGGGATGATGGTGGCAGGCGGAATCGTGCGGCGTTCGGTCGCGGGCGCGGCGGTCGCCGCTTCGGCCCTTCTCGTGCTCTCGGGCTGCGCCCTCTTCGGCAGCACGCCTCACCCGAAGCCGACGCACACCCGCACCGCGACGCCCACCCCCACGCCGACGCTCACCGCCGACGCATCGCTCTCCGGCGTCGGCTCGTCCGCCGCGCCGACCCCGGTCATCGCCCCGACGCTGACGCCCGTCGCGGCCGGCACGGTGGTGGCGGAGGGCGATGTCGCCTCCCCCAAGGGCAGCATCCACTACCACTACCGCGTCGTCTCCAACGGCGACAACACCTACTCGGCCCAGTACTCCGGGTTCACCTCGACGGTGCCGGTGCCCGTCTCCGTGACGCTCCTCGACACTCCGCCGCAGGTCGGCGACGGTCTCACCTACCACGGTGTCGGCGACCACCAGCTCGGCGGCCCGACGAACGGTGCGGCGCCGGCCTCCTCCAGCGTGCTCGGCAGCGTCGGCCAGCCGTCGTACCTCGTCGCCCTGGTGACCTACTCGTCCGCCGCGAGCTTCGACGGTGTGCCCCAGGAGCTCGGGCCGAACAAGGTTCTCGCGGTCGACAAGGTCCGCTGGTCCGTCCCAGTGCGCCCGTCCAACGTCCATCCGGCCGACGGCGGGGCCGTCACCGGCGCGAGCGGCAGCGTCACCGCGACCACGGCCGCCGGGGCGCCGAGGACGTACCACGTGGCTCCTGGAGACACTCCCGGGAGCGTGGCCCAGCGCTTCGGCATCTCGGTCCAGGACCTGTTCTGGCTCAACCCGGACCTCCCGTCGTCCGGCGCTCAGCAGACCCTGTTCGAGGGAACCGATCTGAACCTCGACCCGGACAGCCTCTAGGACCCGGACAGCCTCTAGACCCGAACAGCCTCCAGGACTTGTCGGCGCCCGATCGCCCCGTTCAGGCCACCCGGAGCCGGGCGAGGATCGCGCGTGACCGCCGCACATCCTCCGCGCTCTTGCGCGTGAGCTCGCCCACGCCGCCGAGCCGGGCGTTCTCCCGGAGCAGCCGGACGATCTCCACGTGCATCCCCCGTCCGTAGAGGTCCCCGCCGAAGTCGTGGATGTGCACCTCGACCCGACGGTCGCGCACGTCGTCGAAGGTCGGGTTGGCACCGACGCTGACCGTGCCCCCGCGCGGGCCGGCCTCGCCGTCGAGCGTCACCCAGCACGCGTAGACGCCGTCGGCGGGAGGCTCCCCCTCCCCCGCCGCGACGGCGAGATTGGCCGTCGGGAAGCCGAGCAGCCGTCCGCGCCGGTCTCCCGCGGCGACGACGCCGCGGAACGACGAGGCGGTCAGGACGCCGCCCCGATGCGGTGGAATGCGCTCTGGTGGAAGACCAGCGGCGCGATCTCGGGGAACACCTCGGCCGCGTGCACCTCCAGCAGCACGATCTCGTGGTCGCCGCCGTCGAAGGTCTGGCGCACGCCGCACTCGAGCCAGAGGGCGGCGCCGTCGATCAGCACGGCGCCCTCCGCGGTGGGGTGCCACTCGGCGTCCTGGAACCGGTCGCCCGTGCGCGAGGAGAGCCGGCGGCAGAACGCCCCGTGCTCCGCTCCCAGCACGCTCAGGCCGAGCCGGGTGCTGCCGGCCAGCGCGGGCCAGGTGGAGGACGTGCGGGCGACGCTCACGGCGACGAGCGCGGGCTCCAGGGAGATGGAGGTGAACGAGTTGACCGCCATCCCGGTGGGGGCGCCGTCGCGCAGCGCGGCCACGGCGACGACGCCGGTCGGGTACGCGGCGAAGGCCCGGCGGAGCGCCAGCTGGGGGGAGTCGCTGAGAGTGGTGTCGTTGCTCATGGTGTGGGCCTTCCTGGGTCATCGCATCCTGCATCGTTGCGGTGATGGCAATTAGTCAAGTTTGTCTATGTGTCTGAATACTATGCAGATTTGATCATGCAAACAACCCTGAGATACCGGATGGCACTAGGATCGGACCATGTCGTCTACCACCCGACTGGTCGTGCTCGGCGCTGTCCACCAGTTCCAGCCCGTCCACGGCTACTTCCTCCGACGCGAACTGATGACGTGGCACGTGGACGAGTGGGCCAACATCCAGCCCGGCTCGATCTACAACGCACTGCGCTCGCTCGAGAAGGACGGCTACGTCACCGAGGACACGACCGAGGTCGAGGGCAAGCGCCCCGCGCGCACCACCTACACGATCACTCCGGAGGGCGAGGTGGAGTTCCTCCGCCTGTTCCGCTCGGCGCTGTGGGAGGTGGAGGTGTTCGACACCAAGCCGGTGATGTCCATCCCCTCGTTCATGCACGTACTCAGCCGCCGCGAGGTGGTCGAGGCGCTGGAGCACCGGATCAACAAGATCGACGCCATCGTGCTGAGCAACGCGTACAACATCGAGGACACCGCGAAGTCGTCGACGACCCCGGACTACGTCCGCGAGATCTTCGAGCTCTCCAGCATCCGGCTGCGCGCGGAGCAGCAGTGGGCCCGCGACCTGCGGGAGCGGCTCCTCGCCGGCGAGTACGTCTTCGCCGACGAGAAGGCCGCCCCCTGACATCGCGACGCCGTCCCGCCCGTGCGGCTCAGCCCGCCGCCACCAGCAGGCGGTCGATCGCCGCGGGCGTGAGCGCGTCGGTCTGAGCACCCACGGCCGTGGCCGTGACAGCACCCGCGGCGGACGCCCGCAGCAACGCGCTGAGCGCGTCCGCTCCCCCGGCCAGTGCCGCGGCGAGCGCGCCGCAGAAGGCGTCGCCCGCACCTGTGGTGTCGACGGCGTCGACCTCGAACGCACGCACCGCGAGGTCGTCGCCTCCCGGGGTGAGCCAGCGGGCACCGCGCGATCCGAGGGTCACGACCAGCGCGTCCGGACCCGCGCGCAGCAGGGCGTCGACGCCGCCGAGGGCGTCGGCCTCCGTCTCGTTCACGATCAGCAGATCCGTCACCGCGAGAAGGGACGGCGTCACCCCGTCCGCCGGCGCGGCGTTGAGGATGGTGCGCGCCCCCGCCGCACGGCCCGCGGCCAGCGCGGCCTCCGCCGTCCGCGGGTCGATCTCGAGCTGCGTGAGCACGACGCTCGCACCGGAGACGGCCGCTGCCGCCGCCTCCGGCGTCAGCTCGGCGTTCGCACCGGGCGCGACGATGATGCTGTTCTCCGAGTCGGCCAGCATCGCGATGTAGGCCGACCCGGTCGGCATCCCGGGAGAGACGTGCAGGTCGACGTCGAGCCCGGCGCGCAGCATCGTCAGGCGCAGCTCCGCGCCGGCGGCATCGTCGCCGACCTGGGCGCAGAACCGGGTCGGCGCCCCGCTCCGCGCGGCGGCGACGGCCTGGTTGAAGCCCTTGCCGCCGGGGAGCGCGCCGAGCGGCTGCCCGAGCAGGGTCTCCCCCACCTCGGGCAGCCGGTCCAGCCGCACCAGCGTGTCGAGATTGACGCTCCCGACGACGCAGACGAGCCCCGCGGTCATCGCGGTCAAGCGACCGCCGCGGCGACGCCCGCGCGCACCGCGGCGCCCGGGTGATCGGCCGGGAGGGTCGCGTCGTCCTGCCCGAGCAGGCGCTCGCGCAGGGTGGTCGCCGTGTACCCGGTGGGGGCCACGCCGCGCTCGCGCAGGATGGGCAGCACGAGCTCCACGAAGTCGCGAGTCGATCCGGGCTGCACCTGCGGGGTGAGCAGGAAGCCGTCCAGGTCGGCGCCCTCGGCCAGTGCGCAGAGGTGGTCGGCGACCTCCTCAGCGCTCCCGACGAACGGGAGGACGCCGACGCCGTGCGCGTGCCAGTCCTTCAGCACGTCCCCGACGGTCTGACCGGCGAAGCGTGCGATCTGCGTCTGCGACAGCTCGGTGCTCAGGTCGGTCATCGGCGTCTCCGGGGCGTACGAGGAGAGGTCGAGTCCCGTGAACCAGGCGTACGAGGCGACGGCGACGTCCGGGCTCTGCGAGCCGAGGATGGCGTCGTACTTCGCCTGCGCCTCCTCGTGCGTCGGGGCGACGACACAGGCGAACGCCGACATCAGCTTCACCGCGTCGGCCCTGCGGCCGGCAGCCACCGCCTCGGCACGGATCGAACGGACGTGCTCCGCCAGCTTCTCGACGCTGCCGCCGCCGAGGAAGATCGCCTCGCCGTGCTTGCCGCCGAACGCCTTGCCCGCGGGCGAGCTGCCGGCCTGGAACAGGACGGGCGTCCCCTGCGGCGAGTACGACGTGTTGCCGTAGCCGCGCGAGCGGAAGTACGGACCCTCGTGCTCGATCCGGTGCACCTTCTCGGGGTCGGCGTAGCGGCCGAGCTTGTCGCGCTCCAGGGCGTCCGGCTCCCACGCGCCCTCGAACAGCTTGTAGACGAGCTCCATGAAGTCGTCCGCCATCGCGTAGCGCTCGTCGTGCGCGACCATCGGCACGCCGAACGCCTCCACGGCGGTCTCGGCGCTGCCGGTGGTGACGACGTTCCAGCCGATCCGGCCTCCGGACAGGTGGTCCAGCGTCGCCATCCGGCGGGCGAACGCGTACGGCTGCTCCAGGAGGGTCGAGCCGGTGATCACCAGCCCCAGGCGCTCCGTCGTCGGGATGAGCGCGGCGGCCACGATCGCCGGGTCGAGCCGCGGCAGGTCGAGACCCTCGACCGAGCAGATGTCCGGTCGCTCGCCGTTCACGTCCGCCCAGCCCCAGGCGTCGGCGAGGAAGAGGAAGTCGAAGTGCGCGTCTTCGCAGATCCTCGCGATCTCCTGCCAGTAGGCGAGCGTGTCGAAGAGGTGCCTCTTGCTCTCGGGGTACCGCCAGGTGGCGGTGCCGGAGTCGTTGGCCTGGGCGTTCTCGAACAGCCCGAAGCGCAGTTGTCTCATGATCCTCAACTTCCTGATTCGGTGGGTGTGGTCTCTGCGGGCCGGGTCAGCGGGCGACGATCTCGCCGTCGCTCCACCACAGCACCCGCTTGCGGACGAGCGCGAGCAGCGAGACGAGCACGACGCCCATCACGCACAGCAGCGCGATGCTGGCCCAGGTGACCGGCAGGTTGGCCTGCGCGGCGGAGACGGTGACGAGCGAGCCGAGCCCGGCCTGCTGGCCGGCGGCCACGAACTCGGCGACCGCGGCGCCGACGATGGCGAGCGGGAGGGCGATGCGCAGCCCGGCGAAGAAGTAGGGCATGCTCCCCGGCAGGCGCAGGTGCCGGAAGATCTCCCACCGGCTGGCGTGCAGCGTGGTCATCACGTCGAGCGCGCGGCCGTCCACGTCCCGCAGACCCGCGAGCGAGTTCACGAGCATCGGGAAGAACACGACGAGCCCGGTCACGATGTACTTCGGCGCCATCCCGAAGCCGAACGCGACGACCAGCGCCGGCGCGATGGCCACGATCGGGGTGACCATGACCACCACCACGAGCGGCATGACCGCGCGCTCGACCAGCTGGAACTCGGCCATCACGACGGCGAGCAGGAAGCCGCCGAGGATGCCCGCGGCCGCACCGATGACGACCTCCTGGGCCGTCACCAGCAGGTTCGAGAAGTACATCCCGGCGTCGCTCACCAGGCTGGCACCGATGGCGTCGAGCGTGGGGATGACGTAGGGGTTGGTGATCGCCACGAGCTGCCAGAGCAGCCCGGCGACGGCGAACGCGATCAGCGGCGGGAGCCACGTCGTGACCCGGAGGCGCTTGGCGAGGCCCGGCCCGGTTCCGCGGGCGGGGGCTGCGGCGGCGGCGATGCGTGCCGTCGCCATGGTCTGGGTCTCAGACATGGGTCTCCTCCATCACGCTGTGCAGGGTGTCCCGCACGTGGGCTTCGAGGTCGCGGAACGCGTCCGTCGCGTACGCCTCGACCGATCGGGGGCGCGGGAGGTCGACGTCGATGACCTCCGCGATCCGCCCGGGGTGCGCGGCCATCACGACGATGCGGTCGGAGAGCATGATCGCCTCCGGTACAGAGTGGGTGACGAACAGCACCGACTTGCGATTGGACTGCCAGAACTCGAGCAGGCCGAGGCGCTGCTGGTCGCGGTTCATCTCGTCGAGCGCCGAGAAAGGCTCATCCATCAGCAGCACCCCGGGGTCGAACACGAAGGCCCGGGCGATGGCGGCGCGCTGCTGCATGCCGCCCGACAGCTGGGACGGGTACTTGTGCAGCGCCTGCCCGAGCCCGAACGAGCTGAGCAGTTCTGCCGGGTCGCGCAGCGAGCGACCGGCGTTCGCCTTCGCGTTGATCTTCATCGGCAGGCTGACGTTGTCGAGCACCGTCTTCCACGGCAGCAGTGCCGGGGACTGCGGGACCAGCCCGATCAGCTTGTCGCGGGTCGCCGTGCGGACGCTCTCGCCGTCGATCGACACCGAGCCGGAGTCGGCGGGGATGAGGCCGGCCACGACCTTGAGCAGTGTGGACTTGCCGCATCCGCTCGGGCCGATGACCGAGACGAACTCGCCGCGGCCGATCGTCAGGCTGACGTCGTCGAGGACCGTGGTCCGGCGCCCCTCCGGCCCGAAGGCCTTCGTGACGCCGGAGATGGTGACGCCGCCGGTCACTTGCCCGGCCAGACGAGAGTGCCGTCCTTGTAGAGGCCGGCGACCAGCTCGGGGTCCATCATCGTGCCGATGGCGGGCAGCTGCTTCACGTCGCCGTACTTCTTGACGAGCGCGTACTCCGGCTTCCACTCCGCTTCGGTCTGCACACCGGGGGCGCCCGCCGTGGAGTTCTCGACCCACGACGACTCGACCGCCCAGGTGCGGGCCTGCTGGTCGGCGGGGAACGCCGAGCCCTGGTTGTTGTCGGCCGCGAGCTTCGAGATCATCTCGACGCACTTGTCCTTGTTCGCGAGACAGTACTCGACCGCTTTGAGGTCGGCGCGCATGAAGTCGGCGACGACCTCGCGGTTCTTCTTGAGGAAGGCCGAGTTCGCCTCCATCACGTTGTAGGTGCCCTTCACGCCGTAGTCCTCGGGGAGGAATTCGGTGAACGGCAGCCCGGCCGCGCGCAGCTTCTCCGGCTGGTTGGAGGCGTAGCCCACGATCGCGTCGACCTGGCCGCGGG
Source organism: Leifsonia aquatica H1aii (assembly GCF_000633535.1). Classification (GTDB taxonomy): domain Bacteria; phylum Actinomycetota; class Actinomycetes; order Actinomycetales; family Microbacteriaceae; genus Leifsonia; species Leifsonia aquatica_A. The sequence goes on from NZ_AYMR01000008.1 coordinate 59,157, forward strand.
TGACGACCGTCGGGTCGTAGTTGGTCATCTTGACCAGCTCGACCTTCGAGACGTCGACGCCGGCGTCGTCCAGCATCGCGGAGGCGATGGGCGTGAGGTTGATGAAGTAGCCGAGCTTCTTGCCCTCGAGGTCCTTGAGCGATTTCACGTTCTCGTTCGCGAAGATCGAGAACGGCGAGGTGGTGCCGTAGGTGGCGATGGCCGTCAGGTTCTTGCTGTTCGCGGCGGCGAGCATCACATCGGAGGCGGAGCCGAGCGCGGTGAACTGCGCCTGCCCGCTCGCGACGAGCTGCTGGCCGTTCGCGCCGGAGGCGTTGATCTCGACATCGAGGCAGAGGGCCTTGAAGTAGCCGAGCTCCTTGGCGAGGAACACGTCCATCTGCCCGGCGCTGGCCGAGTAGCCGTAGCCGGAGATGTAGGTGATCGGACCGGCCGCGCGATTGCGGTCGCAGGACGCCTTGTCGATGAGCACGCCGGCGTCGTCGGTCGACGCGGGGCTGCCCGTGTTCGCGGCGCAGCCGGAGAGGACGAGGAGCACGGCGGCGAGGCCGGCGACACCGGCGGCCAGACGCCGCGTGCTCGAGTGAAGGTGTGTGGTCACGGGAACGGGATTCCTTCCTTGCCGGGTCCGTCGTTGGATGGCTAGGTCAAAGTAACATAGTCAAGATTGACTGAACAAGGTTGTCGAGGAATCGTTACAAAGGGGCGGGCGGTCTTTTTTCCGGCGTCCGCTGCGCCGGCGAATGCCTATCATGCAGAGAGCCCCGCCCCTGCTGTTTCGGTCAGCAGGGGCGGGGCCCTCTCGGGCGGCGGGAGTCAGATCAGACGTAGACCCGGTTCGTCGGGTAGGCCGCCGAGGGCAGAGCCTTCACGCCGTTGCCGAAGAGCAGGTAGCCCGTCAGGGACCCCGGGTCGGCACCGCTGATGGGGCCGGTGAACTCCCACATGCCGGACTTGACCGAGTGGTTGTAGATGTCGCGACCGGCCCAGTTGAAGATCGTCGCGCCGGACGCGATGGCCAGCTGGGTCTGCTGCGAGCTGAGCGGCTGCAGCTTGCCGTCCGGCGCCATCTGGAACGACCACCCTGCGGGGACGTAGCCGGTGTTGACGCTGTCGCTGTTCCTGATGAACATTCCATCCTCCAAGATGGTGATGCGGGCGGATCCGCCCGGAGTGGTGGGGTCGGTGTCGTTCTTGTGGGCCTGGATGAAAGCCCACGGGTCGATCTTGTTGCCGAGGCCTGCGTAGGCCGACGGCGAGTCGCTCACGGTGATGTGCAGGTGGGCGCCCTGGCTGTTCGTGCCGGTGTTGCCCACGTATCCGATCACCTGACCGATCGTGACGGTCTGGCCGACCGCCACGGGTGCTTCCGCATTCAGGTGCAGGTAGGCGTAGTAGTGACCATCGGGCAGCTTCACCGTGACCGTGTTGCCATTGCCCGAGTGCCACTGCTTGTTCACCACCACTCCGGTCCCGATCGCCTTCGCGGCCGTGCCCGCCGGCACGCCGTTCCAGTCGCTCCCGGTGTGCGGGTACTGTCGCCCGCCGATGTTGCCGAACGGATCGGCCGAGTCATAGCGCCCGGGTGGCGCCAGCGGTTCCATCAGTTTCATGCTGTTCCTTTCTCGCTTTGGGGCCGCAGCCCTGGCGTTTCGGTCGCCAGGGCTGCGGCGCTGAACGGATCGATCAGATCTCGTTCTGCGTCTTCCGCTTCTGGGCGACCTGGAGCCGCAGGTTCCAGATGAAGCCGTCCGGCAGCGCGTTGAGGGTCGCGGGCGCGGCGCCGGTGGCGACGAGCGCGTTCACCTCGTCCATCGAAGTCAGCACCGTGAAGGTGCCATCCGTGGCGGCGAACGCCACCGAGCCGTTCGGGTGCTTGACGAGCTGTCCCATGTCTTCCTCCTGTGTGGGTACGGGTGTCGGGTTCGGGCCGCTACCGGTGTAGCTGCCGCTGTAGTTGAAATGGATGTAGTCGAATGCTCCGAAGGGGCCACCGAGCTTCTCGAAGCCGAAGTCCCCGCAGTTCGCGAGCACCCAGGCGTACTGGTCCTGGGTGAACCGGCTCTGGTCGAAGTCGACCGCCTTGCCCCATCCGTGGTTCGACGTGCCGGGGGTCGTCCCCGTTCCGTTGTTCGCCCAGTAGACCTGGCCGGCATACGATCGATACCCCTCGTTGACGGGCAGATATCCGCCCTTCTGCTGGTGGTATCGATCGAGCATGGCGACCAGCGCCTTCGCGCACCCCGGCTCGAGGTACACGCCCCCGATGGCGCCGTTCGCGGGATTGCTGCTCCAGCTCCAGTACACGACGCCCGGATAGTTGACCAGAGTCATCGCCGTCAGGGGGATGTTCCCATTGCTGAAACCCCCCCAGGGTCCGTTGACCATCAGCACCTCCTTTCTCTCTTGTTTCTCGTGTCGATCTGCCTGAGATCTCAGGCGACCCTCGGACAGGTGTCCGAAGTCTCTGCGCGACGGCCCGTCATTCGGCCGGCGGCTCGGTGGGCGGCGCCAGGGCGACGCGCGGGGCGGACCCGAGGCCGACTCCCGTCAGCCACGCGTCCACGTCGGGGATCGCCATGATCCGCGCGAGCGCTCCCTGGATGGCCACGGCGACGCCCGCGGCGGCGACGAGCCATTCGGCGGGCCACTGGTCTGCGACGACACCGATGATGGCGACGATGGTCGGGACGCCGGCGATGACCGCCTGGACGACCGTGCGGACGACGCGCTGATGCGGGGACCCGATCGCGGCGTGCCGGTTCATGCCGTCCCGCATTCGTGCTCGTCCCAGTCGTCGGGACCCACGTCGACCTCGCACGCGAAGCAGTGCAGCGCCGCGGAGTCGACGAGGGCGTCCGAGCAGCCCTGCTCCAGCTCCTCGTCGTCCAGGAGGCGGAGCAGTTCGCGGATGGCGTCGATCAGTTCGGGCGGCGGGTGGTGTGTCCGTGCGGTCATCGGCATTCTTCCTTCAGGTTCGGTGGGCGCGACGAACACCGCCCCGGTGGGGCGATGGGCGTCGCTCGAGGTGGTGCGCGTGCGGTGACGCCGCGGGGTGCGCTCAGGCGGTGCCGGCCGAGGCGGGATAGGAGATCGCCTCGACCGGCACCCCCAGTCCGTGCGCGAGGCGGCGCAATACCGGCGGCGATGGTTGGCGGGCACCGTTCTCCAACCGCGAGAGGAAGCTCGGGTCGATTCCGGCACGGGCGGCGAGGTCGCGAGCGGTGATCCCGAGCGCCTGCCGCAGGATGCGGAGCGTGGTCCCGTTGAGACGTCTCGTCGTTTTCATATCGCTAGTTTATGCAACTCTTGCGGAATTCAGCAACATTGTCATCGATATAGTTTCTGATTCAGCGCGCATATGGCGGGAATTGCTTGCGTAAATTGCCGACAGTTGCCAGAATTGTTCCATGGTCATCGCATGGAACGAGCTCCGCGACGCACGGGAACGCCTCCACCTGACACAGGAGGAGCTGGCGTCGCAGCTCGGCGTCTCGACGCGGACGGTGACGAACTGGGAGGCGAACGGTGTAGCGCGCAAAGCCGAGTACAAGGTCGAGCGCTTCTTCGGCGACGCGCTCGTCCGGGACACCGCCGGCCCCTCCTCCGAGACAGTCGGCACGGCGGACGAGGACCCCGCTCCCCGCGCGACGGATCTCAGCGGGGTCTCCGACCTGGCGCTCCTCGAGGAGCTGACGCGCCGGGCCGTGGAGCGCGCGCGCATCGGCGTCTCCGTGGGCGACGGCGTCGGTGCCGGTCTCGGCGCCGGTCTCGGCGGCGTTGTCGGCGCATCCCGCAATACTGATGACCACATCTACGAGGAGTTCGAGGTCAGCTACGAACTCCCGACGAAGAAGGGTGTGGCCCTCGCCGCCAAGCGGGGAACGCGGAAGGCGGACCAGCCGCACGCGGAATGACGATGACGGGGGACGACATGCGGTTTCTGGTGGGGATGGCGGCGAGCCTGGGGGTGCGGCTGCACGGCGCGTACCTTCCGGAGGGCGACCTCGGTTACTACTCCCCCGATGAGGACCGCATCTACTTCGACCTCGCCCTCACCCCGTTCGAGCGGCGCTGCACGATCGCCCACGAGCTCGGGCACGCCTACTACGGCCACCGCACCGACAGCGATCAGAACGAGCGACTGGCGGACACGTACGCGGCCGAGCTGCTGATCGACCCGGTCGCCTACGCCGCCGCCGAGCACATCAGCACCGATGTCGAGTTCCTGGCCGACGAGCTGTGCGTCATCCCTGAGCTGATCGAGCACTACCGCGCCCACTGCCTCCAGCGCCTCGGCGGACGCACCTACAGCACTCACCCGCACGGCCGGTTCAGCAACGCGCTGGCCCGCCGCATCTCCTGAGCGCGCCTCGACCGGCCACCGACCGAGCTCGCGAGTGCGCCTTCCCGGTACACGTGCGCGCTGTCGCCGGGGCGCAGTCGCCCCGTGAGCCAGCATTCGCGATCATTCTGTTAATTAGGTAGGTTGGTCTACCTAGGAAGGTGGGCATGATGAGCACGGAGGCGACGAGGGCCGAACCGGTGCGGAGGAACGGGCGAGCACGAGCGCGCCTCCTCGAGGCGGCGGCGCGCCTCTTCTACGCCGACGGGATCGCCGCGACTGGGATCGACAGCATCACCGCCGAGGCCGGCGTCGCGAAGATGAGCCTCTACAACAACTTCACCTCCAAGGCGGACCTCGTGGCCGCCTACCTCGACGCACGGCATGAGGAGTGGCTCCAGCTCTATACGCGCCGCGCCGCCTCCGCCTCAACGCCCGCCGAGGCCATTGATGCCGTGTTCGACGCCTACATCGACCACGCGTCACTCGCGTATCTGCACGGCTTCCGCGGGTGCGGACTGCTGAACGCGGCGGCCGAGCTCCCGGCGTCCGATCCCGGGCGCGCCGTCGTGCGGAGGCACAAGGAGGACGTCGAGGAGATCCTCCGAACGCAGCTGCGCCTCCTGGTTCCGGAGGCGCGCGCCGAAGCCACGGCGCAACACCTGTCGTTCCTGCTGGAGGGGTCGATGGCGCGCGCCGGACTGGATGGAGACCAACGGAAGCTGCTGGCGGCCCAGGGGATCGCGCGCGCACTGGTCGCCGCGCTGTGAGCCGTCGGCCCGCGCGAGTCGGCGCCCTAGCCGTGATCCTCGCCTCCGTCCTGTGGGGCACCACCGGAACGGCGGCCACCTTCGCCCCCGGCGTCGGACCGCTGGCGGTCGGCGCCGCCGCGATGGGGATCGGCGGCATCCTGCAAGCCCTCGTCGCCGCCCGCGCCATCCACGCTGCGCGCCGCCGGCTCGCCGCCGACGGCCGCATCCTCGCGCTGGGTGTCGGCGCGGTCGTGGTGTATCCGCTCGCGTTCTATTCGTCGATGCATCTCGCGGGGGTCGCCGTCGGGACCGTCGTCTCTATCGGGTCCGCTCCCCTCGCCGCGGCGGTCATCGAGCGGGTGGCGGACTCCCACCCGCTCACGGTCCGCTGGGGAATCGCTGCCGCCGCCGGTGTCGGCGGGGCCGCCCTCCTCGCGGCGGCCGAGGCCGGGAGCGGGACCTCCCGCGACCTCCCGGGGATGGTCCTGGGCATCGCACTCGGACTCGTCGCGGGCGTGACCTACGCGCTCTACTCCTGGGTCGCCCATCGGCTGATGGAGCAGGGCGTGCCGTCGGGCGCCGCGATGGGGAGCATGTTCGGAGTCGCCGGGATCATCCTCCTTCCCGTCCTCGTCGCGACAGGAGGGCCGCTCGTCGCGTCGTGGACGAACCTCGGCGTCGCCGCCTACCTGGCCCTCGTGCCGATGTTCGCCGGGTACGTGCTGTTCGGCGTGGGATTGGCGCGGGTGCGCGCGAGCACGGCCACTCTCCTCTCCCTCGTCGAACCGGTCGTCGCGGCAGTGCTCGCGGTCCTCGTCGTCGGCGAGGACCTGGGAGCACTCGGATGGGTCGGGATCGGGCTGGTGCTCGGCAGCCTCGTCGTCCTCTCGGTCCCCCCGGGGACGACCCGCCCGTCCCGAGCCGAGGGCGTCTCGGTCCACGTGCTCACCGACGACCGTTCCGCAACCCCCTGACGCCGGCTCCTCCTCGGCGTACGGTCGCAGCGCAACCGACAGGAGGGCCACCACATGGACCACGAACACGACGCACGACCCGACCCGGACGACCTGCCCGACGGATCGGGCAGCGAGGGCGAGCCGCGCGAAGAGGGCGAGGACACGGCGTCGGGCGGTGGAGCCGATGACCGATGAGCCGCGGCCCGACAACCTGCCGCGCCCGAGCGAGGTGGATCCGGACGTCGGCACAGACACCGACGACAAGCCCGTCGAGAACCCGGGCGGTTGAGGGGTGCTGAGCCGCCTCGCCGCGGAGTTCGCAGCCGAGATCCGGAACCACGACTGGTCGGACGCCCCCTACCGCACCGACCAGGCCGGCCATCGCCGGCTGGACGATGACGAGGAGAAACGGTCCGACCAGGTGCTGTCCGACGAGGAGACGGCGCGCGTCAAGACGAACGTCGCGTGGGTCGTCGGGCAGGTGCTCCTGCACGCCGACCCGAACTTCGACGTGCGGGAGTTCGCGCACGCGTGCGACCTCCCGCGCTCACTCCGCTACGGCGCCAGCGGCCAGCCGAGCGACGCGGTGCTGGAGGGGATCCGGCGCGACGAAGACGGCGAGGTGAGCGCTCCCTGAACTGTCGTGCGCCGCAGAAGCCCCGTCAGTGAGGGCGACCGCGAGAACAACCCGGGACGCTCACTCCGTCCCGACCGCGAGGACCGCTTGCATGAACTGGCCGCCCACGCCCGGGTACCAATAGGAGCACGCGCCAGGCCCGGCGTCACAGGTCGTCGGGTAGAGCCAGCCGCGAGGTTCGAAGCGGTCCCGAAGCGACTGCAGGTACGCGCGCGCAGCGGTCTCCTCACCCATCGCAGCGGCGACGGCGCCGAGGTTCGGCAGTGCCACATCGGCGTCGGTCGCCCAGGCGGGGAACGCCGCCGTGAGCGCATCCCACGACGCGGTGGCCTCCGCCGATGTCGGTGAGACGACGCCGAAGAGCGTCGGGACGTATTGGGCACGGCCCCCGCCGGCGTACCAGGAGGTCAGCGAGCTCGTGTTCCCGCGAGCGAGCTTCCACGTTCCGCTCGACGCATCCCACAGGTGGGTTTTGATCGCCGTGCGCGTAGTGCCGGCCCACGTTCCGTAGTACTGCGACGACGCGCTCCGGCCCACCATCGCATCGAGCACCGACAGCTTCGCGAGCCCCTGCGCGACCTCGGCGTTGTCGAGGAGGTACTCGGCCGAGAAGGTGGCCTTCGCCGTCGTGAGCCGGGAGGTCTCCGAGCGCACGCCGCGCGGCGGCGCGTAGACCAGCACGTTCGCCAGCTGTTCATAGTCGACGATGTGGGCGTCGACGAATGCTCGGAGTTGCGGATCACCGGTGGCGTACGCGTCGTGCGCAAGTGTCAGCGCCGTTGCCAGGTAGCTGTCGATCGAGTCGTACGTCCCCTTCGAGGTCTCCGCACCCGTCGCCCGGTTGTAGGTGTAGTCGTACACGGTGCCCTTGACCCCGGTCGGATCATCCGTGTTGCGGTGATCGAGGAACCACTGCATCCACCGCAGCGCGGCCCCGCGCGAGTCCACCGTGTCCGCCGCGACCAGCCCGATCGCAGCCTGGTTGGCGAAGTAGGGATTGATCGAGCTGTCCGTGGTCAGGATCGCGCCGGATGCGACCTGGCGGCTGAGGATGTACGCGATTTGTTCGTCGACGAGACCCTGCCCCCACTCTGCGGAGGTGGAGGCGCTGCCGGCGGACGTCGCCCCGGCGCCCTCCGCCGCGACGGCGGGAGCGGCCGACGAGACGGCGACCGTCAGTGCGACGGCGATCGAGAACAGGACGGTGGGTCGACGACGCGGCGGACGCGTATGCAGAGTGCGAGTCACGGGTGACGATGCTAACGTTTCGCATTTACACGCATTATGCGACACGCTGGTATTTGATAGACGAGCGCCTATGCGTGCTCGCCCCGCCCGCGGACCGCCCCCTACAGGTCCGTCGGCCCGTGCAGAGGAGGCGGGCTCACCCGGAAGAAGCGCGTGCGCCACAGCAGGTACGCCAGCCCGATCGCGACCCAGACGCCGCCGACGATCATGGCGCTCGGCTCCAGGCTGAAGAAGAGCGCCACGTTGACCGCGACCCCCAGCCCCGGGAGCACCAGGTAGCCGAGCGCGACCCGCCAGCCGCGCTCCTTCACGAACCGGATGTAGGTGAAGATCACCGCCAGGTTCACGAAGATGAAGGCCACGAACGCACCGAAGTTGATGAGGGAGGCGGCCCGGCCGAGGTCGAGGAAGACGGCCGAGCAGGCGAGCGCGGCGATCAGCAGCACGTTCGCCGCCGGCACCCCGGCCCGGTTGAGGGAGCCGAAGAAGCGCTTCGGGAGGGCGCCGTCGCGACCCATCGCGTAGAGCAGGCGCGCGGCGCTCATCTGCTGGGTGATGCCGCAGCCGAGCACGGCGACCATATAGCCGCCGATGAACACGGCCTGGAACGCCGCTCCCCCGATGTACTTCGCGATCTCGGGCGAGGCTCCCACGATGTTGCCGACGGTCGCCACGTCCGGGAAGAGCACCTGCATCACGTAGGTGACGCTGACGAAGAACAGCCCGGCGACGGCGACGATGATCAGGATGGCGCGCGGGATGTCGCGGCGCGGCTTCTCCGCCTCCTCCGCCAGCGTGCTGACGGCGTCGAACCCGAGGAACGACAGGGCGAGGATGGCCGCACCGGCGCCGATGGCGGGCACGTCGAGTCCGGGCGAGAAGAACGGTGTCATCGAGAACGAAGCACCGTTGGCGCCGTCGACGATGTTCTTGATCGTGAGACCCACGAACGCGACCGCGACGACGACCTGAATGACGACGAGGATCACGTTCACCTTGGCCGCGATCTGCACGCCGATCAGGTTCAGGACGGTGCAGATGACGATGGTCGACAGGATCCACACCCACGACGGCACCGCCGGGAATGCCGCCGACATGTAGATCGCCGAGAGCAGTGCGTTGATCATCGGCAGCAGCAGGTAGTCGAGCGTCGCCGCCCAGCCCACGAGGAACCCGAGGTGCGGGTTGATCGCCTCCCGCGTGTACGTGTAGGCCGAGCCCGCCAGCGGGAAGACCTTGACCATGCGGGAGTAGCTGAGCGCGGTGATGAGCACGGCGACGAGCACCACGAGATAGGCGAGCGGCACATGGCCGTGCGTGACGTCGGCGACGATGCCGAACGTGTCGAAGACGGCGAGCGGCGCCATGTAGGCGAGCCCGAGGAAGACGATGTGCCGGAGCTTCAGGGTGCGGCGGAGGCCGGGAGCGCCGGGGGTGTGCGGCGCCTCCGCGGTCCGGGACGGCGCGATGGCCGGGTCGAGCTGGGACATGGGGGTTTCCTTCGCGACGGCGGGAGGGAGGGAGGGTGTGGGGGTGCAGGTGAGTGTGGGGGTGCAGGTGGGGCGGTGGCGAGCGCGCGCGGGAGGCGGCCGGCGGCGCGGTCAGTGCGCCGGCACGGAGTCCGCGTGCGCCGAGCAGTGCGCGAGCCCGCCGTAGGTGGTGGGGGTGGCGGAGGCGGTGGACGCGTCGTGCACGACCTCCCCGCCGACGATGGTCAGTTCGGCCCGCTGGTCGAGCAGGCCGGCCGGGTCGGCCTCGTGGCCGTAGAGGTCGTCCGACCAGGCGACGAGGTCGGCCTTCGCGCCGACGCGGAGGACGCCGAGGTCGTCCTCGGCGTGCCAGGCCCAGGCTCCCTCGCGGGTGTAGCCGCGCAGGGCGTCGTCGAGCGTCGTGCGCTCGGCGGGGGTCCAGGCAGCGCGGCCGTCGAGGCCGGCGCGGGTGAGGGCGGAGTAGAAGCCGACGAGCGGATCCATCTCCCCCACCTGCCAGTCGCTCGACAGCGCGACGTGCGCGCCGGAGGCCATGAGCGAGCGGATGCGCCAGGCGCGGTCCCAGCGCTGCTCGCCGACGTTCTCCATCCAGGTGCCGGCGACGAGGTCGGGCGAGCAGTGCCGCGGCTGCATCGCCGCGGTGATGCCGAGGGCGGCGAAGCGCGGCAGGTCGTCGGGGTGCAGGCACTCGACGTGCACGATGCCGTGACGCCGGTCGACGGTGCCGTTGGTGCGGGCGGCGTGCTCGATCGCATCCAGCGCCAGCCGGATGCCGCCGTCGCCGGTCGCGTGGGTGTGCGTCTGGAAGCCGAGCCGGTCCAGCTCGGTGACGATGCGGGTGAGCTCCCCGACCGGCGCGCTCGGGTGGCCGCGGTGGCCCGGCTGGTCGGCGTAGTCGTCGAGCATCCACGCGGTGTGCGGTTCGATCACGTCGTCGGCATACAGCTTGACCGGCCCGAACCGGAGGCGGTCGTCCTGCGGCGCCGCGTCGACGGCGTCGCGCAGGTCGCTGCGGAAGGCGGCGTCGGCGTCGATCGGGTGGAACAGCGCGGTGATGACGCGGGAGCTGAGCCGCCCCTCCGCCCGCGCCCGGCACATCAGGTCGATCTCGGCGAGCGGCACCTGCGGCTCCACCACGGTGGTGATGCCGCTAGCGGTCGCGAGCTCGAGGCTGCCGACAAGCTTGCGGTAGCGGCGCTCGGGCGAGTACATCGGGATGTCGCGCTGCAGCCCGGCGAGGCCCGCGCTGGTCATGGCGCTGGTGTAGAAGTCGGTGACCCAGCCGGTGGCGGTGCCGTCGGGGCGGCGTTCGGGCCTCCCCCACGGGATGTCGCCGCCGTCGGCGATCCCGAGCACCCGCATCGCTTTCTCGTCGAGCCAAACCGAGTGCTGGTCGTAGGTGGTGACGAAGATCGGGCGGTCGGTGAGGCCGGCGAGGTCGTCGGCGTTCGGGCGGCGGCCGCTGACGATGGAGTACACGGCGTTCTCTGCGCAGATCCAGTCGAGGTCGGGGCGGCGCTCGGCGAGCTCCCGGATGCGGCGGCGCACCTCCTCGAGGGTCTCCGCACCCTCCAGGCTGACCGCGTCCTGGTCGAAGCCGAGCAGCAGGTGGTTGTGACTGTCGATGATGCCGGGCGTGAGGGAGGCGCCGCCGAGGTCGCGGGTCTCGCGGGCGGCGGGGGCGTCCGCGACGGTGCCGACGTAGCTGATCCGTCCGCCGGTGATCCCGACGGCCTGCGCCCAGGGCTGGGCGTCGTCGAACGTGCGGACGGACGCGTTGGTGAGGAGCAGGTCGGTCACGGGAATCCCTCTCGGCGATGAACTGGATCATTCTTTGACGCAAGTGTCAAAGAATTCCGAAAGCGTCTCACGCCGATCGGCTAGTGTCAACTGATGGCCCGCCCCCGCAAGCAGGATGAACGCCGCGCCGACCTCGTCGAGGCGGCGCTCACCGCCGTCGGCGAGCGCGGGCTGCGGTCGCTGTCACTGGCCGATGTGGCCGAGAAGGCGGGGCTGACCCGCGGCGCGATCCTGTACTACTACGAGGACCTCGACGCCCTGCTCGTGGAGGCGCACCGCGCCGGTCTGGAGCGGTTCTGCGACCACCGGGATGCGGTGGTCGCGGGAATCGCCTCGCCGCAGCTGCAGCTCGCGGCGGCGATCCGGGAGGGGCTGCCGAGCGGTCCCGACGATGCCCTGATGCGGCTGCTGTACGAGTTCGACGTGCTGGCCGGGACGTCGCAGCTGCACGACGAGCTGGTCGAGCGGATGTACCTCCGCCAGCTCGCGACGTACACCGGGATCCTGGAGCGCGGGGTGGCCGCCGGAGCGTTCGAGCCGCGGCTGGAGGTCGCGGTGCTGGCGATGAACCTGGTGGCGCTGGAGGATGCGTACGGGCTGCACATCGTCGCCGGGAACAGCCTGATCACGGTGGAGTCGGCGGAGGCGGCGATGGTCGCGGCGGCGGAAGGGCTGGGAGCACCGACGCGGGTGTGAGCGGTCGCCGGATGACATCCCGTGTCGGTCCAGTCACGGCTGTGATGGCATCGCGATGGCGCGGTCTCCGATCGGGCTCGACGTTCGGATGAGCAGGCTGGCCGGGCGCGCGACGAGCGCGCATTCGTCGGGCGCGCCGGGCAGGGCCCCTTCGATGACGGTGATCGCGATCGTCGCGGCAGTCTCGGCGACGATGGCGTGAGTGCCGTAACAATCAGGGGTTCCGGCCACGAAGTGGACCCGGAGCTCGGTGTCGGAGAGCACCTCGTAGCTGGTCCAGTCGACCGTTCTCTCGTCGGTGAGGTCGTTCCTCGGAGTGTCGTCTCCCGCCTGGGAAGCATCGGTGGACGGCAGCACCTCGTCGTCCGGCGGCGCAGCCGCGGTGCAGCCGACGAACAGCACGGCGGGGAGCAGGGCTCCCGCGGACAGGACCGCGCGGCGGCCTCGCCGGCTCGGTGCAGCGTTCATCAACGTCGTCGTCATCGGTCGCCGCCTTCCCGTCGTCGCAGCTGACGCGACACCGCGCCCAGAACTGCACAACAGAGAGATACTTAGCAATAAGCATACGTATTTCACATGTTGTTCGCTGCCACCCGTGACCGACAATCCGGGCGAAGTGTCGATCCGCCCCTGGCCCGATCGTCATCCCAGTGTCATCATCGAACGATCCGGAAGGACACTCTCACCATGCGTTACACGATCCTGATGCACTACCCCGAGATGGCCGCGAGCGGCGAACTCGACGAGGCCGCCCTCGCGGAGGGCATGGCCGCTTTCGCGAAGTACGCGAGAGACCTGCACGCCGCGGGTGTGCTCCGCTCGGCCGAGGTGCTGCAGCCGTCGTCCGCGACGACGACGCTGCGCGTGACCGAGGCGGGCCCGGAGATCCAGGACGGCCCGTTCGCCGACACCAAGGAGCAGCTCGGCGGCACCGTCGTCATCGACGTCCCCGACCTGGATGCCGCGCTCGCGTGGGCGAAGCAGGCGCCGTCCGCCGCGTGGGGCCCGGTCGAGGTGCGCCCGACCGCGACGTACGTCGTCGACGGCGAGTGGGTCCCCGCCTCGTGACTGCCCCGGATGCGCGGGAGGTCGCCGAACGCACCGCCCGCGCATCCTACGGTCGGCTGGTCGCGATCCTCGCGGCCCCGACCCGCGACCTCGCGCTCGCCGAGGACGCCCTGGCCGACGCCTTCGAACGCGCCCTCACGACTTGGCCGGACCGCGGAATCCCCGACAACCCCGAAGGCTGGCTCCTCACCGTCGCCCGCAACCGCCAGCGCGACGTGTTCAGCTCGGCGGCCCGCCGCACATCCGCACCACTGGAGGAAGGGGACGGCGTGATCGACATCGACGCAGCCTTCCCCGACCTCGACGCCATCCCGGACAAGCGGCTCGAACTGCTGTTCGTGTGCGCGCATCCCGCGATCGACGTGAGCATCCGCACCCCGCTCATGCTGCAGACCGTACTCGGGCTGGAGGCGGCGCAGATCGCCCGAGCTTTCGCTGTGCCGGCGTCCGCAATGGCCCAGCGGCTCGTGCGGGCGAAGCGGCGGATCCGGGATGCGGGGATCCCGTTCACCGTTCCGTCGCGCGACCAGATGGCCGACCGGCTGCCTGCGGTGCTCGAGGCGATCTACGGTGCGTTCGCGATCGACTGGGACAGCACGAGCGAGACGTCGCTGGCTGGGGAGGCGCTGTACCTGGCGGTGACGCTGGCGGCGCTGCTCGGGGATGAGCCGGAGGCGTTCGGGCTGGCGGCGTTGATCGCGCTGTCGTCGTCGCGGGCGGCGGCGCGGGAGGTGGATGGGATGTTCGTGCCGCTTGATGCGCAGGATCCTGCCCTCTGGGATGCGGGCCTCATCGCCGAGGGTGAGGCGTATCTGAGGAAGGCCCACGAGCTGGCTTCCGCGTCACCGTCGGCGGGCCGCCGCTTCCAGCTCGAAGCCGCGATCCAGTCGGCCCACGTCGCACGCTTCTTCGGGGCGGCGACCGACTGGGAGGCGATCCGCGCGCTGACGGCGGCGCTGGTGGAGGTCTCCCCCACGCTTGGTGCGCGCGTGTCGCTTGCGGCGGTGACGGCGCGACTCGATGGAGAGGCGGCTGGCCTCGCCGCACTGGAGGGCATCCCGGACACCTTCGAACCGGCGCAGAGACTACGCCAGTCGCTGGATGCGGACGACTCCTGACGCGCTACGCGCGGCGAAGCCCCGCCGTGACGATGTCCAGCCACCGTTCGCGCTGCAGGTCCGCCGCGGACGTCGGGGCGGTGGTCATGAGCAGGAAGATGTCGTCTGCCGTCACGTCGGGGCGGAGGTCGCCTGCCTCGATCGCCGCAGTGACCAGAATCCGCATGGCCACGCGACCCCGGTCGATCAGCTCGTCGGCGACATAGGGTCCCTCGAACGTGTTGCCCGCCTGCTTGAGGGCCTGGTTCTCCGCTGCGCCTTCGATGAACGACCGCAGGGTCTCGACGATGAGCCCGAAGGCTTCGGCGGGCGCGACGGACGCCGCGGCCGACTCCCCGCGATCGACGAGTTCCTGGATGAACTCGGTCATCACTGCCCGGACGAGGTCCCCCTTGGTCGGGAAGTGCCGGTACAGTGTTCCGACGGCAACGCCCGCGGCGACAGCGATCTGGTCCATCCCGGCCTCCGCGCCGTTCTTCCGCATCTGATCGCGGGCGGCGTCGAAGATCCGCTCACGATTGCGAAGCGCGTCTGCGCGCATTCTCGTCCCTTCGTTCGTCGACCCGTTCTATGCCATTGTGCGGGAGATCAGGCGGTCGAACGTCCGGTCGCTCAGCAATCGACGCAGCGTCAGGATGAGGCGCGCACCCGAACCGACGGCGTACCGGGTCTTGGGCCGTCGCGTCGTGGCCGCCATCACGATCGCCTTCCCGATCACTGCGGGGTCGGACGCGCGGTCGGTCATCGCGCCGGTGAGCTGGGCCGCAAGGCGCCTCGCCGTCTTCTCGTACGGCCCGCTCCCGGAGACATCGAGGACGGACTGCGCAGCGATCCCGGACCACTCGGTCTTGATCGCCCCCGGCTCGATGACGACCACGTCGATTCCGAACGGCTTCAGCTCGGCGCGCAGCACGTCGCTCATCCCTTCGAGCGCGAACTTGGTCCCGTGATACCACGCGCCGAGCGGTGTATAGATCTTGCCGCCGATCGAGGTGACGTTGATGATCCGCCCGCTGCGCTGCTTCCGCATGTGCGGGATGACGAGCTGCGTCAGCCGGATGGCACCGAACAGGTTGACATCGAACTGTCGGCGGCCCTCGTCCAGCGGCACCTCCTCGACGGAGCCGAACGAGCCGTATCCGGCATTGTTCACCAGCACGTCGATGCGACCCTCCACCTCGATGATCCGGGCGACCGCCGCGGTCAGCGACGCTTCATCGGTCACGTCGAGACTGATCGGGCGGATGCCACTCGCGCGCAGGTGCTCCATCCGCTCGACGCGGCGCGCGGCGGCGTACACCGTGAAGCCAAGTTCGGCGAGCTCGAGCGCGGCCGACCCGCCGATCCCTGAGGAAGCTCCCGTGACGATTGCGACGCGTGATGGCATGAGGCACTCCTAACATGAACACGAATTCACATTAATGATGAACCTTGGTTCATGTTCTTGTCAAGGCTGCACAGGTCAATCCGTGACGTCACCGAACCGCTTCGCGCTCCGGCTACAACGCACGTCACCGCGGGCTGCACCCCACCGCTCCCCCAAACGCCGCCTGCACGCTTCGCGTTTGACGGCGCCCGGGGCCCCTCGCGGCGGGGACCCGGGAAGTCCGCAGCGAGTCACGACAAAAAGAGAAGGGTCCCAGTTCGCAGAGCGAACCAGGACCCTTCTCTTTTGTCGTGACGTCGGGCTGACAGGATTTGAACCTGCGACCCCTTGACCCCCAGGTAGGCGGAATTGCCGTTTTGGGCATGGAACCGGGCTTTTCCCGTTCCATACGTTGCAGAGCGCGTCAGGTTTTGCATGCGTTGCAGGGACGTTGACCACTAGATTGGCCACTTGTTGCCTATCGTCGAGCACGACGGGAGCGGCCCCCGAACCGTGTTTGTGGTGACTTCCAGGCGACCGCTCCGAGGGCTTCGTCATGTCCTATCCGGTGCTGCCGAAACGTGCTTCCAGCATCCTCGCGGTGGCAGGGTTCACCAGGTCGTTGCGCGCGATGTAGTGCTGGGCGGTGATCCTCGGATCGGTGTGGCCGAGGAGCTCGGCGGCGAGATCGATGCCGCCCGCTTCGTTGATCGCCGTCGCTCCCGTTCGACGGAAGCGATGCGGCGTCACACCTTTCAAGCCAGCCTTGTCCATCACATCGCGAAGCCGACGACGCACGTTGTTCGTCGTCAATGGATCGCCGTTGCGATTGCAGAACAACAGCGCGTCCGGGTCGATCGACAGACGCGACTTGAGCCGTCCCCTAATCGCCACGATCACGAACTTCGGCAGCGCGATCGTGCGCACCGACCGCGAGGTCTTCGGATGATCTTGCCGTCGAGTCGGCTGGCCCGTGTTGCTGACGATCGTGCCCGAGATCCTCACGGTCGGGATCGTGCTCCGGAGATCGACGTCACGGATGCGGATCGCGAGAACTTCTCCGATCCGTACCGAAGTGCCGAGGAGTACCTCGACGATCTGCCCAAGTTGCCCGTCGGGCTTGGGACCAGCAACGACCTTGCGTTCCTCCCACGCGCGCACCGCTTCCCGAATCAAGTCGATGTCCGAGTCCTCGAACGCATCGGGTACCCGGGCCGGTCGGCGCAGCCGCGAGACGTGATCCATCGGATTACGAGGGATCACCTCGTGCCGCACTGCGAGCCCGAGCGCCAGACGGAGGACCACTCGGGCTTGACGGGCACGGTTGTAGCTCTGCTTCGCGAGTTGCTTTAGGAAGTAGTCGCACCTGGCCACGCCGATCTCGCGCAGCGTGAGCTCGGCGAACGACGGGGCGACGAGCGTGCGCATGTTCCGTTCGTAAAGCTGACGGGTCGTGAGCGTGAGCCTGTCCTCGACCTCCATGTCTTCGAGCCAGTACTCCACGAGCACGGAGAACTTGCTGTCAGCACAGAGCCCAGCGAACCCTGGCTGATAAAGGGATCGTTCCGAGAGCTTACGCTTGAGCGCAAGCTCTGCAGCTGCCTTCGTCACACCTGTGCGCTGGACTATTCTGAGCCTTCCATCCCAGTCGCGGTATCGCGCTCGCGCCTCGCGCAATCCGTTCTGGGTCATGCGGTGGCTGATTTTCCCGAAGGTGCCGATTGGTGTCCGGGGTCTACCCACCTCGCACCTCATCTCGTACGGGTACGGACGACATGCCATGGTCGTCGGAGCTCATTCGCTGATGCTTGTTCTGCATCCTTCTAGCCTGGCGTTGGTGGGCCGGCTGGCAGGACGATGGCATACGCAATGCGGACCGCTCCGACTCGGCACCTACCGATTAGCTCGGCGATCACGTCGTGTCTGATCGGGATCGCCGCAAGCTCTAGCTATGGTTACCCTGAGTGCGGTCTCTCACCTGATCTTCTCGGGAGTGTCACCGCCAGGCGGGTCAATGGAGCGAAGGACTGGAATGGCATACGAACAGCTACCGATTGTTGAGGTTGATCTCAACAAGCTCCTGCTCGATCTGGAAAACTACCGCATCCCGACGCGTCGCGACGACGAAGCCGGGGCACTCAAGTACCTGTTCGCCTCTGAGGACGTTCTCAGCGCGGCACGACTTATCCTGCGTGATGGATACTTTGACAACGAGGTGCCGATCGTGGTGGCGTCCGACGATAGCGCTAACCCGTCGTACATCGTCCTCGAGGGCAACCGACGTGTCAGCGCATTGAAAGCTCTCCAGGACCCCACGATTGCTCCTGGCCACGAAGCAGAAGTTCGGGCACTTCTCAAGCGCTATGCCTTGGAGGCAGAAAACCTTCCTGAACGCATTCGCGTCATCGTTGCACCCGACCGTGCTTCTGCTGCCCCACACGTCGCACGACTGCACACGGGGATATCAAAGAAGCGTTGGAGCCGAGACCAACAAGCAACTTTCTACTATTCACTGGTGGATGAGCAAACAACCGTCGAGGACGTAAAAGCGCAGTATCCCGATGTCGAAATTGCTCGCTTCATGAAGATGGCAGTGATGCGGCGCTTCCTCACGGCCGCACCCTTCGCGGAACAGAGCTTGCGCCAGTACGCAGCCAGTGACGAGTTGGCCATGTCTGCGTTTGAGTACGCCTACCGCAACAAAGACATCGCCGCGATCATCGGCGTCGAGTTCGACAAGGAAGGCATGCTAGTTCCTCGCTCGTTGCCGCCCGAAAAGGCGTCCGCGAAGTTGTCGAAGAATAGCCTGAAAGCTTTGGAATACTTGGTTGGAGAATTTCGAGCTGGACGTTTGAATACTCGCTCCGCTGAGTTCAAGAAATCTGATCCTGCTCATCAGCCTTTCCTGGACCGGCTCAGGGGCGCTACCACGCAGTCTCCCACTCCGCCGCCCGCCTCCCCGCCCACTACGCCACCTTATGGGCCTGGAACAGGAACACCTCCAACCGGAGGCACCACCGGAGGGGGCACCTCCGGAGGAGGTGGCGGTGGCGCGAATCCTGGAACGCCACAACCGCCTAGCTCCCCAGGCATACCTGGCGGCCGCGGCCCGAACCATCCCGACACGAAGGTCGTCCTCGATCTTTCAGGCTTGGGATACGAAAACGCACCGCTGAACCTCAAACTTCGCTACTTTGAGCTTCGTAAGATCAGCCTGTCGAACTTGCCCATCGCCGCGGCCATCTTGATGCGTTCTGTTCTGGAATCCACTATCAAGGTGCATTTTGAGGGAACGTCCACGCCGGTGTCTGGCGAGTTGAATGCGGTGTTTAAGCAAGTCGTTCAGTCCTATGGCCAGGACAAGTCGCTCCGAGCGACGATCAACGCGATTCAGACCGGGAACGCTCACAAGCACGGCTCTATTCAGTGGTTCAACCTCATCGCACACAGCGCGGACGCGTCAGTGAACGCCGACGATGTGCGGCAAGCTTGGAAGGCCGTTGGGCCACTGCTCAGGCGCTTGCTGCTTTCCCAAATGCCGCCTGGCTCTGCAACTCCTTGATCACGGTAGCGACATCACGCGACGCGACGAGCAACTCTTCGGCCTTTCCGGGGTACCTCGCCGAATAGGTGAGCTCCAGTCGGCACTGAAAGTGCTCGCGATACAGCTTTTCGATCAGCGGAGCAGTGTCGTAAGTCATGAGCCAGTGCGCCTTTTGTACGGAGTTGACGACGGAAGACAAGGCCGTATGATCGCGTCCATCGAACGCATTGAGATACAGCTGAGATCCGGCCTGCACGTACGGTGGATCAATGTACATGAACGCTTGTTCATCTCCGAAATATCGTTGGATCACGGTCCTGCCATCAAGATCTGACACGATTATTTGATCCGCGAGATCACCAATGGCAGTAAGTCGCTCGATCAGAGTGTCCCGGTTGAATCTGGCATCAATCTTGTAGTTCCCGTCTTGACGCTGGCCGCCAATGACACCAGCGTTCAAGATGCCCGAACGGTTTGTTCGATTCAGGAAGAAGAACGCAAACCCAAGACGAAGGGCATTGCTTTCATCTCGGGCTCGATAGATTTCTCGCTGCTGCCGCCACTCCTCAACGCTTAGATCTGTTGATGCAACCATCTCTACCAGTCGGGCATTGTCATTGACAACGGATTTCCAGAAGGCATGGACGGCTGGGTCGATGTCATTCACGACGAGCTCGCGAACGATCCCCTCGCGAAGGAGGGCGATGCCGGCCCCGACTCCACCTGCGTACGGTTCAACATAGCGGGCGTTTTCAAGCCCAAGCGACCTGATGATGTCACCGAAGAGGCCTGCGAGCGCGGCCTTGCCGCCGGGATAGCGGAGCGGCGATAGCGTGCCGTAACGACGAGACGCGATGACGCGCAACCGATCATTCATAACCCTCACTCCTTCCCTGCGCGGTGGGCCGCGACTCGGCATCGCGCTGAACAGAATCGAGCGTCCCCTCTTCCGAGGAAGGCCTCGCTGCAGCGCTCGCAGGTGTGCCAGGCCTTGCGTCGTCGAAGTCGTTCATGCCGAAGTGCGCGATCGAGGTCCTTGAGACCTGCGTCACTGAGGCTTGAGATGTCGCTCATGTAACGAATACTACTTGTAACGCAAGCAAGTTCGCGGAAGACACGCCTCTTTCTTGATTACTTGCGGGTGTCAACGCAAGTACGTCTCATGAAGCACCGCTCTCTTCCCGCACAAGGAGTGTGCTGATTCGCACCGAGGCCCCGTGCGCGTCCAATAGTTGGCGCCACAGTGCGTCTTGGCTCATCCAGGCAAGGAGTACGGGAGCGAAATGACGGACTTTCGAATCCCGAGTGAGTCTCGTCGCTGCCCAGCGGAATGACGGAAACTGGGGCGAGCGACCGCTACTTACGCTCGCCAGGTAGCCCGCACGTGCGCAACATCGTGGCACTCGATCATGTGATCGGCTACGGTGACGATAACGCGGAGCCATATGTCTCGGCCTAGTGACGACGCAGCTTCCCGGTTAACGCGTCAGCTCATGGCCCGGAGGGTGGGGCACACCAGTACCCCGCACCTCCGTGAGCTTCGACGCGACTTTTGCTCGACGCAGAGCCACTCAATACGGTCCCGTGTCACTAGATCGGGTCGAGCCAGCCACTCACGGTCCCGATGCTGCTATACCCTCCGGTTCACGCATCTGGAACCGTAGTAGATGGAGTTTCCCGGTTTCGTCGTGATAGCCCGAGACAATGTTGGCGTCGGAATCCTCACGCGCCATCGCCTGAGCTTGGGCGTAGGTTCGTCCACCGTAGATGATGTCTAGCCATTGGCGGGTCCTTGAGATCAGGTCGCCCAGGAATGCATCGAGGAAGACGCCGCGTTCGTCGTCCCAGTGCAGCCTGAATTGCACTTGAACCTTCGCCCGATAGCCGGGATCCGGGATCCGGGTGCATCGAATGGGTATCGCACCGGATTGTCGTGAGGACCGTTCCGTCCTGCGCGTGGATCGGATCCTTCTGGATCTCGTACGTCATTTGTGCCTGGTCGGCTGTATCAACTGGCCTGAGGTTCAGTTCCAGACCCGGAATCGATAGCTGACGGAAATGAAGCGCGCCTGAGATCAGACCACGATGCTTGTCGATGATGTCGAAGCGGTGTAGTAGCCAGAGTAGGCTGTCATCCCGCTCAGAATCCTGTGCCCAAGGTTGAAGTTCTCGGATTCGTTCGAGAAACACCGAAGGTACAGATTCAAGCACCCTCGATCGCTTTCGCCACTCGTCTTGGTCTGCTGTGAGGGGGAATGTGACTTGTGTAGGAGTCTTAGGCTCAGCCCCGTCAAGTGTTGCCAGGGCCCAAATTACGGTGTCGAAGACGCTCCGAAGGTTGTGCAGTGCGTCGCCAAGGATGAGTGACCACTCATCTATGGGCGGTGGGGTGCGCGTCTCGAGACGGAACTGAATGGTGTGATCATCTATCTGGTGAAGTCGTGCAAGCAATGTTTCAGAGGCTGACCACTCGTCGATTCGCCCGCGTAGCTCGTTGGCGAGGTGCACAGCGCGGGCAAACTTCATTTCGGGACGGTTGGTGAAGTTCACTCCGGCGCTGAGTACCCGCTTTCGCCCTGTTCTCGACGAGCTTGCCTCTGGACTGTCGACATCAGCGTCGTGCATTTCCGCCATGCACCTAGTATCCAGTAATACTGCCTCGGCCCTGGCTCTCGCTGGATGGTCGAGCTGGCGGAGCCGGCTCACAACCAGGTGGCGACTCGTCACCACCTGCGCACTGCAAGGAGGTAGGGTCACGGTATGTCCCCGGCGCCTGAGCACATCCTGGAGGCTTCACGTCGAAAGGTTCGAGAGTTCCTCAACAGAACCGGACCGGACCTCGGTGAGCCCATCACTGCGTTGCGGGATGAGGAAGGACGTATCCCCGTCTTCGAGTTCGAATGGGAGCGGTCAGCAGGCGACGATGACTGGCACCTCGCGAGCATCAATCAGCCTGGTCTGAGCAAACGCATGGTCGATTCGACGATCGTCGAGTGCCGCGTCTTCTTTACCGAAAGCGAGGACTGCTACGTTCCTGGTGTCGTCAACGCACTCCAATCCCTGCTAACCGCTGAGCAAGCACGTGCGCGACGACCCCTCAAAGATCATGTGGCACAGGTCGTCACCGGCTCACGCATTGGCGCCTCCGGACCTCTCTTCCACTCCGGCCGACTGGAGATGGACAATGGCTTGGGGCCAGGCCAACTCCTCGGCAGCGATCTCATCGCCATGGACTACATCTACGGCATAGCACTCCACGAAGACGACGATCGCCTCGCCCGGCTGGACAACGTCAACATGAACTCAGCGCTCCAAGCCGTTATCTACCACTTCAACGATCTGCTCCACATCATCGCCAATGTGCGTGCGCAGATCGAACACGACCTATCCCAGAACTACTTCACGCTTGACTCAAACGCCATGGGCGTTCCGAATCCTGGTTAGACGCGATCTAAGGCAAGCGAAGGTCGACTAACCCGTATGGCGAATCTCTTCCGGTTTGAAGTGTCCAACGAACAGCCGCCCCAGCTCAGCCCAGTCGTCAGCGGAGACCTCCGCGTCTGAGTGGTGCTCGAGCGCCTCCTCAACAGACCAGTCTTGCGTGAGGTATGGCGCGCACCACTGGCTCTCGTCCCAGGCCGCGATAGCCCCCTGGCGGCGTTTTGATCTGCCGAGACCGATCCAGAACATGTTGCCTGGGTCATGGCCTCCGATGCTCGGAAAAAGCCTCGCCTGGGGCCATCGGCGCCAGGCGTAATTGAATGCGAATTCAAGCGCCATCTTCCGGCTGGTGACGGCCTCGACACCCTGGGCAAGCACACCAAGAGCCATCCCGACAACAACGGTCTTGACCTGCTGATTCTTGCTTTGCGCCACGCGAGGATTCTATCGGCCGCTACTGACGTGCCGAGATTCGACCGTCTCACGAGTTCGGGCGATGATTAGCAAGACCACGCTGATCGGTCCGAGCAAGATGAAAGCCATCCCCATGATCAGGCACCAGAGCAGCGGCAGGCTGAGCCATGCGGAGCCGCCGCCCTCGATGAGGGTTTGGAGCAGGTTCGCGACAAGGAAGTAGGGTGCCGCGACGAGCATCGCCGGTACGCCCCATTTCAGACCGTTGCGGCGACGGATGCGTGAGATCAGTCGTGGTCCCGGGGCGTAGCGGGCCAGGAAGTAGTAGGTGCGGGCGACTCCGGCAAAGATGAAGCGAAGCATGGTGTTCCTCTCGTAGCGCACGGCATGAGGAGCGGCGCTTTGAGAGTTGCCCGGAGGCCTGCCCGAGGGGCTAAGAGTGTTATCGCAGGGGTTGCCGTTCCACTTCTACTGTACGTCCGTGTGTGCGGAAGCGGTACTGTTCCCGAGATCAGGCGGAGTCGTCGCGGCGCCCGTCGATCATCGGGCTTCCTTTGCGAACGAGATGCTGGCAGTCAGAGCGAGCGTGCTTGGGACGGTACTCGGGTGTTCGCGTTCGGCCGTGGAGGGCGAACAGTGAGGGTTCTCGCCCGCTGGAGAGCTTGCGCGGCGCGCGATCGATCGATCTTCTGCGCCACCTGATCCGGTTCCGGGCCGAGCGGGTCAGCGGTGGTGATCGCGTACCGGTCACGGTAGGCGGCGACCGTGCGCGCATGTCGGAGCCAGGCGTCCGTATTCCGTGGATCACCGGGCCGTCCGCCGAGAGCCCGAACCCAGGGCGCTCCGTCAGCGATGGCCTGTTCTGCGAGGGCGCTGGCCCTTTCCTCTATGAGTTGATGCCGTTGTGCGAGCGCATGGCGCATGGCGGGTTCGCGGATGCCGGCAGCGATCGGGATAAGTCCCGCGATCAACCGTGGAGGCGGCTGGCGCCGCCCGGCATGCGCGGGGCGTTCCGTGGCGGAAGCGACTCGCCAGTGCAGCACGGACGCGATGTCGGCGGCGTCGTCAAAGGCCCGGGCGCGGACAAGCCGTGGGACGAGCTGGTCGATGTCGTGATGGTTCGCCTCGGCTCGCCGCAATTCAGCAGCGAGTGCTCCGAACGCGTCTGAGGTGAGTACCTGTTCTACCTGTGGCTCGGTCAGGCCGGATTTGCGGACGAGGGTCGCCCAGCGATCGTGCTGGGCTTCGGTGGCGATCGTGTCGTATTCGGCGGCGAGCTGACGGATTGACCCCCAATTCTCTTGTTCCTGCTCGATGGTCTCGTGCGCTGAGAGCTCGGCTCCGGAGTGGTTCAGCACCCCGAACAGCACTCGCCGGGTAGCTTCCTCCAGATTCTCGGCTTCGTGCGGGTGCTGGTGCGCTTCGTCGGGCGTATCGGTGGCGACGTAGGCCAAATTGGCATCCTTGCCACGAGTCATGGCGACATAGAGGTTCTCTCGGGTCATAGCGGGGTCGACCAGCACGTGCGAGGTGTCTACGGTGATGCCTTGGGCGCGGTGGGCGGTGGTGGCGTATCCCAGATCGAGATGCTCGGCGGCGTAGTTGGCGGGGAGCACGATCGACTTGCCGCGGCTGCGGTCAACGGGGCGGATGGTCACGGATCCGTCGCCGCGGATCTTCGTGATCTTCCATCGGTTTCCGTTCTGCACCCACGAGGTCTTGGTGCGTAGCTTCCGGTCGTTCTTCCGTGTGATCACGATGTCGCCGACCGCAGCCTGGGCACCTCCGCTCAACGTGACCTCGCCCCGGAGCGGTCGCACGATGCCTTGGAGGATGAGTTCGGTGCGGGCACGGAGGTTCAGCGCCGTGACGGCGTCGGCGGAGTCGCTGACGAGGATCGTCTCTGTCCGGGCCTCGCGGTCCACACGCCAGGCGTCGTAGGCCCGGGCGGTCATGTCGTCGGTGCTGCCGCCGACGACTCGTCCGGCGTTCTCATACGTCTCGATCACGTCGGTTTCGCCGAGGCGGAGGCGGAGCGAGGCGAGCTTCTCCCACGTGTTCGTGAAGCGGTGAATCGTGGAGAGTTCCGGGGTGTCGTCGCGGTCGCCGGCGAGGAGTCCGAACGCACCAGCAGCTGCTGGGGACTGGAGCTGGCCGTAGTCGCCGACGAGGAGCACCTTTGCTCCGGCATCCGCGGCGATGCCAGTGATCCGGTCAAGTACGAGCGTGCCGGCGAGGCTCGCTTCGTCCACGATCACCAGTTGTCCTGCCCGGAAGGTGTCGCCCGTGTGGAGGTGCTTCGTCAGCCACATCGCAGTGTTCTCTGTTGAGATCCCGAGATCGTCGGCGAGTACCTCGGCGGCGACCGCGGACGGGGCGAGGCCGACCACGGAGTCTGCGCCGTGCTGCTGTTCCCAGGCGACACGGAGCGCCTGCATGGCCGTGGTCTTTCCGGTTCCGGCTGGGCCGACAAGGAGATCGAGGACTCGGCCGGAGATCGCGATCCGGGTGAGAGCGTCGACCTGGTCGGCGCCGAGCACGCGGCCTTCCTGGTCCGGACGCGTTGCGACTCGTTCGGTCAGGGCGAGTGGGAGCGCTGGACCGGTGGTGGCATGGGAGCGTTCGAGGAGTCGTGCTTCCGCTTCCAGGAGGGTTTCTGAGGAGTAGAGGGCGGCGTGCCGTGGCCGGAACGCGCTGGATCCGTCTGACCGTTGGAACCGGGCGGGCGACGTTGCGAGTTCTGGCGGTGTCAGTCGCAGGGAGGCGCGTTCTGCCGCGTCGACGATGAGTCCGGTCACGGCTTCTCGGTCGGTGGTTGACGCGAACCGGTATGCCATGGTCTGTCTCGCAGCTTCCGCGGTGAGGTTCCACCGGTGCCACGTTGACCGCTTCTCACCCACGGCCACCATTACCGTCTGACCGATCTCGTCGATGAGGTCGAGAGGTAGATCGTCGGCGCGCAGCACCCGCACTTCTCCGCCGGGGATCGCGTCGCGAACCCATACAGATGAGTCTTGCCCAAGCTGTCTCGTTGCACGGGCTCGCCATTCGTCCGTGAGGTCTGAGAGCGACCGCACCTTCTTCTCCGGTCGGGTGGCGAGTGTGGCCTGGGCGCGGAGCTTGATGATCGTCGCTTTTGTTGGTTGTCGCCCGTGTCGCTGCGCATACTCGGCGATGAGGGTCGCGACGGCGTTGTCGATCTGGTGGGCGCGGGTGGAGAACTCGAGCACAAGATCCTCGGGCACGGTCGTGATCGCCCATGCAGGGTTGCGGTCGCGTCCGCGCTCTCGTGCTTCCCACGAGACTCCGAGGAGTCGCGTGAGGTGATCGGCGATGATCGCCTCGTGCAGTTCCGAGAGCGCGACGGTGGCGGCATGCATCGGGCGGCCGTCGAGCGATCTCCACTTCCCGTCGAGCACGGTCTTCACCTTGTTCGATACGACGACGTGGGTGTGGAGGTGCGGATCTGAGGCGCGGGAGTCGTAGTGGTCGTAGCCGGTTGCGGAGAACCCGAAGGTGTCGACTTGCGCAACCGCACCGCCGTCCTGCCCGGTTGCACCGACACGAGTGGCCGCAACCTCCCGTTCCATGAAGTCGATCACTTCCGCAACCGCCGCGTGATGCGCTTCGGCAATCAGTGCTTGCGTGCCCGCGTCCGCAACCGCCCAGAGCACCGACGCCGATTTCGGCAGCGAGAAGGTGTAGTCGTAGCCCGCAACTGCCTTTCGCGTTCCGCGCCGGTTCTCTTCTGCTTCGATCTCGGCGACCGCTGCGGCATGGGCAGCAGGCCCCAGCTCGGGGTCGAGCGTTGCTTCTCGTGTGCGAATGCGCTCGGCTGCCGACGCGTACGCCGGATACGCACGTCCTAGCGGTGCTCCGGTCGCGGGGTCGCGCCCCTCACCGATCAGGAGTTGCAGCTGTTCCTCGGTCACTTCGTCGCCGATCAGGATACGGGCGTCGGCGAGGTGGGCGAGCCCGCTGCCAAGCCAACGTCCGGGCGGGTTTCCGGCTTCGGCGTAGTAACGCGTGAGCGGGGTCGACAGGCTACGGTCTCCGTCACCCGCGGCGACAGAACGCAGAAGGTACTTGTAGCCATCGCCCGCGCTCATCACCCGCATCGAAACCGTCACAACCGTCAGGTACGAAGCGGCCGTCACGCGTTCCTTGCGGGGTCAGCCGACGCAACCCGCCCTGACGGGATGCGGCGCCGCGAGAGCTGATCTCAGGTGCGCGGTTCGACGTTCTGGAACATCCCGACCATGTCGCTGCGCTGGAATCCTGCCGCCTCATACAACGTCTCGCCGGCCTTGGACGCGAAGAGCGTCACCGACGCCGCACTGGGCGCACGATCGGCAATCAGCCCGAGCAGCCGGTCCAGTAGCGCGCGCCCGATACCGGCACGTTGGAACTCGGGATCGATGACGAGGTCCTGGATCGCGAAGTACTTCACACCATCGCCGACGACACGCCCCATTCCGATCGCGCGTTCCCCGGAGATGGCGACAACACCCAGCGTCGATCCGTTGAGCGATGCCGGCAGCGTGTCCCAGTCAAAGGACTCACCCCATCCGACGGCCTCGGCAAGCCGTCGGTGCTCACCGGGAGTGGGGAGGCGATCTTCCAGTGACCAAGCAACTTCCATGCTGCAAGCCAAGCACACCGGCGGCGGGACGACGAGGAAAGCTCCTTCCGTACGTATCGGATGTCCTTCGCCGGCGGGCGCGAGGCATCTGCGGAGCGCTCGCGGTGCCTCATCTGCAAGAAGCGTGGAAGCTCAGGTGCGTGGCGAACGGCGAACTGGCCGGCGGTGCCTGGCGGGCCGGCTGAACCGGGCGTCCGTGACGGAGCTTGTGCGTGGGTGGCAGGCGTTCGGGGTGTGCACGGGGTGCACCTAAGAGGTGACCATCCGGCAGCACTCCGCGCGCGGGACGGGCTCACCAATCATCGGGAGCCCCGATGCGAGAAGACCCCGCCCCAAGCACAGAGCCTCTCCGCGCCGGGTCGTTGTTCTCCGGCTACGGGGGTCTCGACCCTTGCCGTCGAAAATGCTCTCCACGCGCAGACGATCTGGTTCTCCGAGATCAGCCCAGTGCAGCGCGTCTTCGTGCACCACTGGCCGGACGCCCCGAATCTCGGCGATATCACCACAATCAGCTGGGATCAGGTGCCGCCGGTGGACATCCTCCGCGGCGGGTTCCCTTGCCGGGACGTCTCGACCCTTGGGAAGATGGCCTGCCTCGCACCAGGCACCCGCTCCGGGCTCTGGGCGCACATGGCTTACGCGATCAAACACCTGCGCCCCGAATACGTCCGCGGCCTGCTGTCGTCATCCGCCATTCGCGCAACCCCTGAAGGAGACCCTTATACGACCACTGACCCTGCAACCCTTCGCGACCTGGAACCCGACCTCTAGGGTGTGGGAGACGAGCCCGCTCGACCTCTCCCGGCGCTCGGTGCCGTACTCGGAGATCTGGCCGACCTCGGGCATGGCGCGAGATGGATCGGCTTACCTGCTTCCTTCCTCGGTGCTTCGCATCCCCGGTTCCGCGTCTTCATCCTCGCCCGTGCCACTGTTCCGCACCCGCTCACGTCCTGCGCCTCGCGGGGAGGGGAACGCCTGGAACAGGTGGGAGTACGTCGGGGCCACGATCGCTCTCTCGCACCAGATCATCGACCTCGCTCTGAATGGGCCGAACGGCTCACCTCAATGGCGGAACGAATCGGAGACCCTGTGGTCGCTGATCAACGTCATTTTCACCGCTGGGGACGATACGCAGGCACCATAGCCCGATGGGAGCACATCATCGGAAGCGAGGCTCCGAGCCCCCGCTCATCCACGAATCCGGAGGGCCGAGACCGGCGCCGGCGCTCCTCGAGTGACTGATGGGCTTGGATCCCGGCTGGGTCACGGACCCGAAATGCGGGCGATGGGCGCGCTCCGCGCCGCAGCCGGCCCGATCGCCGGCGGCTGGATGATCGAGACGTTCAGCTGGCACGTTACCTTCCTCATGAATATCTCGGTCATGACGCTCCTGCTCGCCCTGGTGCCGTTCCTCGTGCCCGAGAACAAGAACCCGAACCCTGGCCGCTCAGACGTCCCCAGCATCCTCCTCTCGCTCGCTGGCATGCTCGCCATCGTCTACGGCGTGAAGACCTTCGCCGAGGGCAAGGAACCGGGCATCGCGCTTATCACCTTCTTCGCCGGCTTCATGCTGGTCGTGATGTTCGCGGTCAGGCAGTTGCGCATGCCGATCCCGATGATCAACGTGCGTCTCTTCCGGGTACGGGCGTTCACTGGGTCTGTGCTCACCAACCTGCTCTCGGTGTTCCCACTGGTCGGTGCGATGTTCGCCCTCACTCAGTTCCTGCAACTTGTCGCAGGACTCAGTCATCGAATCCGCGCTGTGGATGCTGCCTCAGGCGGCTGTCTCGGCCATCGTCGGTTTCTTCGCCGCTGCGCTCGTCAAGCGGGTTCCAACCTCGATCATCGTCGCCGTGGGCATGCTCATCACGGCAGGTGGTTTCGCGATGCTGCTCACCCTCACCTCGGAAACTCACCCTTGGGTGTTCGCTGTCGCTCTCTGCCTCGTCGGCCTAGGAGCGGGTGTGGGTCTGACTTTTACCAACGATCTCATCATGAGTTCGGTGCGCCTCGCGGAATCATGTCAGGCTGCGGCGATCAGCAACACCGGCTACGAACTTGGCACTTCGTTCGGTATTGCGATCCTCGGGTGCGTGCTGATCAGCTTCTACCGCACCGGTCTGGCGGACACGGTTCCGGCGGGGCTTCCTTCCGGGGTACTCGACGCCGCGAAAGAGGCCCTCGCCGCCGCATTGATGTACGCCGCTCAACTCCCCGGAGAGATCGGTGCTGCACTGGCGACCGCCGCAACAGACGCATTCACGAGCGCCTTGCCTGGACAGTCGGCATTGCCGCACTGATCCTGATCGGCCTGGCGATCTTCGCAGGCGTTATGCTCCGCGTCGTCTCCGCGCAAGCAGACCTCGCTGAACGCGAAGATTGAGGACTCCAGTAGGTGTAGTCATCGAGAGATGAGTACCCCACCGGACGGTTCGCATTTCAGATTCCGGCCGGCCATGTCTGCCGTTCAGGAGACGAAGGAGAGACTGATCGGATTGAGGGACACGCACTACGCACCTCTCTTCGCGCGGACGCGTTCCTTTCACCGAGCCGTGCGGCCAGCAGCCTACGACTGCGTGAAGCTAGTAACAGCGCGCCACGGGTCTGCTCTGGTGTTCAGCGAGTTCGACTGGTTCAGCCGCCGACGCCTGCCTTCCGCGAACGGGATGATCCCGCTCTTCGAACCCGAAGAACAGCAATTTACGTTACCCTGATCCCCCGTCGTAACAGCGGACGGATCAGCCACGAGCCTCCGATGAACCCGGGGCGCAACAAAGCCTCACGCGAATGAAACCGGCGGATCTTCGCACTATCTTGACACTTTCGGCACTCTTAGGAGGGTGAGGGGTGTCTGAATAGCGGCGCGTGAGCAACTTGCGCCGCCGGCCTCGCCCACCGTTGTTGAGGAACTCCCGTGGACCCACCCCAGACACCGTTATGCAGACAGCAACGGTCGAGCTTCCCCGGTGTCACGGAGTGTTTTGCGTCTGGGCTGACCAGACGCAATAGGTGAAGCCCTCGCTGGTTGACGCGGGCTTCACCTATTGGTGAGCGCTTAGCTCAGTGAGCCGAACAGCCGCAGTTCAGCGACGTTGATCCAGTCGGTGTTCGCGATCTTGAGATACCGGAACCCGGTGTGTGTTGCCGTGCCGCTCGGCGTGGGCATGGTCTGCCACGCCAGCGTCGCCGCTGCGTTGCCCGTGATAGGTGTCCAGGTGTTCAGATCGTTGGAACCTTCCAGGTGAAGGTTCCCCGAACGGCCGGTGCCAAATCCATCCTGGCGTACGAGTAGCTCCACATGGTCGATGGATACGGTGTGGGCGACCCCGAAGTCGAGGACCGAGTAGTACGCCCCGCCGACGGGTCCGATGTCGGAGAAGGTCGAGGCGTCAGCGTCGAACATGCGGTTGATGTAGACCTGCTTGTTTGTCTCTGGTTGTCCAGACAACGACACCGGCGTGGAGACCGTTGGCACGTTGTGGATCAGCCCGGTGTCCGAGGAGACGAAGACACTGGATCCATCGGTCGTCCCCGTCAGCGGTTGCCGCGTCTCTCCGTTCGGGCCGGCGTACTGGACGGTGAAGCCCACGTTCCGTCCGGGTGAGACATCGGAGGGAACCTGATAGGACGCGTGCCAGGTCGCGCCTCCCCCGGTCACCGTCGCCGCAGAGCCATTGATGGTCGCGGAGACCGCCGTGATCGCCTCGCTGGTGGCGAAGTCGAGGGTGACAATGTTCCCACCGACGGCTCGGCTGGCGACCGGACCGTCGGATCCGATGTGCGCCGACGCCACGGAGCTGGGCGGCGGAGCGATGTACACACCGAACAGCCGCAACTCTGCGATGTTGATCCAGTCGGTGTTCGCGATCGTCAGGTAGCGGTATGCGGTCGTCGTCGTGCCGGGTCGCAGGGCGAGCGTCTGCCAGTCCAGGGTCGACTTCGCGTTGTTGGTGACGGTCGTCCACGTGGTCAGGTCGTTGGATCCTTCGATGTGGAGGTTGCCTGCTCGGCTGAGACCCCAGTTGTCTTGGCGGACAAGCAGTTCAGCGTGGTCGAGAGCGACCGAGCCGCCGGCGCCGAAGTCGAGCGTTATGTAGTAACGCCCGTTCACGGGACCGACGTCGGAGAACGTCGACGCGTTGTTGTCGAACATGTTCGCGACATAAGGTTGCTTCGAGGCTTCGAGCTCGCCGGCGGCGGAGACCGGGTTGGATATCCCGGTGACGTTTCCGATCAGTCCGGTGTTGTTCGACAGGAACAGCTTGGACCCATCACTGGTGACCACCAGCGGGTCGGCGGTCTGCCCGTCGGCCGTGGTGTAGCCGATCGAGAAGGTCGCGTTCCGTCCAGACGCGATCGATGCCGGGAGCGCTGCAGAGGCAGTCCAGTTCGTCGCAGTACCTGAAATGGTCGCGTCCGTGCCTTCGATCGTGCCATGAACGTTCGAGACAGCCTCGGTGGTCGTGAAGGCCACCGTCACCGTGTCACCGTTAGTTGCGATACCCGGAACCGAGTCGTTGGCACTGATCTTCGCGGAGGCGACCCGATCGACGGCTTCGACACGGTCACCGTGAATGTGGAACTCTGCAACGCTGAAAATTCCCGGGAAGTTCGGATCTGATGGAGCACCCGGCTGATCGACCTGGACCTTCAGGAACCGGAACGCCGTGTTGGTCAACGATGGGTCGACCGGCAGCGTTTCGAGGTTGTTCGTGTTCGTGGTCATCTTAGTTGTCAGCTTGGTCCAGTTGACGTTGTCGTTTGAGCCGTAGACATTGGTTCCCTGGGATCGGTTTCCGAACGTCCGGCGTGCCTGCAGGTCGAATGCGGAGCTCTTCACCCGGTAGCCGCCGCCGAAGTCGAACGTGAACGAGTTCACGTAGAGATCGCCGGCGAAGGTGGAGTTATCGTTGTCGACGAGGTTGCCAACCACACCCGAGTCCAGCGTGGAGGTGGTGATTCTCGGGTAGTTGAGCGTGCCGTCGACCAGTCGTGGGCTTAGCAGCGTGAGTCCACCCACGGCCTTCTGCAATGCGACGATCGCCGCGGCGAAGGCCGCGTTGCTTCCCGAGTTCACGAGCGCGTTCGCCTTGGCGAGGGCGGTGCCGTATGCCTTCTTGGTTGGGCTCGTGTAAGCCTGGCTCGAGTCGTAGCCCGCCTGCGCGAGTTGCACAGCGCCGGCCCGATCCTTGGCGACACGCACGTTCACGTTCAACCCGGTTGTTGCCACTTCATCGTCGGCCTGCACGATGACCGTGCTGTCTCCGACCTGCTTGGCAGTGGGGGTCCAGGTGAGTGTCCCGTCCACGCTGTCGAGGCTCGCTCTCTTCGGCGCGACAGACGCCGAGTAGGCGAGGTTCGCCTCAGCGTCGGAATCGGTGGCGGTGAACTGCGCGGTGAGCGCGACATTCTGAATACCGATGACGGTTGCCGAAGTCCCCTGCGGGAAGATCGGCGGGGTAACGGTGCTGGCGGCGTCGGCGACGACGTAGTCCAGGTCGAGCTGGCTCTTCTTGCCGGTGAACGTGTAGTAGACGATGTTGTTGTCGCCCATGAGCGAGGTCGGCACCACGTGGGTGTCCATGTCGTAGGTGATGTAACGCCACTGCCCATGCGTGTTGGGAACTGTCAGCGACTGGTATGGGGCTGCGTCGGGGACGCGACGTACGTCGAGCCTGGACACCTCATTGGTGCGCACTTGGATGGCAACCGGGCTGTACCCGCTTCTGGCTCCGTAGAGGAGGGAGCGAACGGCGACGGTCGTTCCCGCCGTCTTGACGTTCGTCCGGAGGAAGGTGCGGTCGCCTTCCGTGAGGGCGCTGCCCGTGCCGGTGATGACCGAGGCCTTCTGGTCGAATTGGAGTCGCTTGTCCGCTGCCGGAGAGGCCTCGCCCTTGGCCGCGGCGGGGATGGACAGCCAGTAGTCATCGCCTGTCAAGCTGCCACCCCAGAAACTGCGGAGGCCGTCCGAGCCGATCTGACTGCCGATCTCGAGGCTGTCGAAGTTGTAGAACAGGGCTCCGTCGCGCTGCTGGAACTGCTGAGCGATGTACGGAGCCTTCTTGGCGACGTCGACACCCTCGTTGTAGGTGTAGATGTGGTATAGCTCGTTGAGGGAGTCGCTCCACCGGCCCCGGTACGATTGCGCGAGCTGGCCGCCTTGACCGGTGACATCGATCCATGGCACATCGTGACCCATCATGAATCCGACATAGGCGTTGGCACCGAGCAGAAGTCGGTCCCCGAGGAACTTGTACGGGTCGACAGCGTTCTTCTTCGTCGAGACCGTTCCCGCTTTCGGGTCGAGCCGAGTGTTCTGCGTGGACACGATCCGGGCGAGGGTGGTGAGGACCAAGACGTCGTCACCGGCGTGAGCCTGGTCGCGTCCCATTTCCAGATGGTTGACGAAGGAGTAGCCGTAGGGGTTGCGCGGGTCGCTCTTGTCGATGAGGCGGTACATCGAGCTCAGCGCACCGTTGATGTCCGGATCGGGAGCGCTGGCGTTTACGGTGAACCACTCGACGCCTTCGTCATAGCGGGCGCGATTGTCGGTGAAGATGTATCCCGCCATGGCACCCATGAGCGGGATGGTCCCTTGTCCCATGTACCAGGCATTGCTGTACGCGAACGTCTGGGTGGCGGGGACGATGAAGTTGTTCGTGAAGTCAGCGGTGTCCTGTGTGGTCCAAGCGAGAGGGTACGCGTCGGCGCTTGGCACCACCGAGGTGTAGCGCAGCAGCTCGGCCGTCGCGATCATCCGGTATAGGTTGGCACCCGACTTGATCTGAGCATCAGCGAAGAACGCATACTTCGTCGGATCCATATGACTCCAGACCCGCACGATCTTCAGCGCGTTCTGCCGGTACACGGGGTCGCCGGTGAGGTAGTACAGCACCGCCTGGGTGTACGCCCCCGAGGCGTCGTTGCCGAGCTTGTTCTCGACGTCGACGTTGTTGAACGCGTTGTTGAGAGGGACGCCGTCCGCTTGGCCCTGATTCGACGAGGTGAGGGTCCGGCTCGCGTACGGGGTCGCGACCATCGCCGCGAAGTAGCTCTTCCACGGGTCGGCGCCCGCGAGCAGCTGAGCACGCGCGTTGGCGAGCGCGGACGCGGCGACACCGATACCCGGGTGAATGAAGCCTTGGGAACTGGTCGTAGGCGTGATGGTGACTGCGGTGCTGATCGCCGGCGATCCGGTGTCGGCGCTGGCCATCTGGGCCGGCGCTACCGTGCCGATGATCAACGCCGACGCGGAGATCAGCGCTGCGAGCGCTGATCTCCGCCGTGTTGGTGCGTCGAGCATGCGAGTTCTCCTCCGTTGCAGATACCGCCCGACCGTGTCGAGCGCGCATGGATAGCGTTATCCGCATGAAGCATCGCACGCGCTCTAACCTCCGTCAAGATGGCATGCACCTGAACGGCTAGGCCGAGTGGAGAACGTTTGCAGATCAACCAGAATCGCGCGTTCATCGAGGACTGTGAGACGCGCCGACGACGCGCGGGTCAGAGCTCAAAGACGCGCGCGGTCGGGCCCGTCGGAATCTCGATCACGAGCCCCTCCTCGCTCGCCGTTGCCGTCCAGGCATCGTCACCGGCCGGTGCTCCTGGGGGAAATGCGACCGCCGCGTTCGAGTGGTCCGACAGAACCAGCCGCGCCGGAGCGGCACCCCGATTCCAGACGAAGAGCCGGCTGATGTCCCCATCGGTGAGGCCAAGACAGACGACAGAGTCGTCCCAGGACGGGAACCCATCGGGCCAGAACGGCGTCACTCGGGTGAGCCATTCGCGCTGACCGTGGGCGAACCGGACGGCCTGCGCCGTCAACTCGCGAGCGTCAGCGTCGAGCTCGTTCAGGAATCCAGATAGATAGAAGCGGCCGGAGAGACCCGTCACCAAGGTGAAGATCGTTTCCTTGACGGACATGTCCTTGGCAGGATACGCCCAGTTGCCGCTCTGCTCCGGGAGGATCGTCGCCGGGGCGGAGGCGGCCACCGGCGGATAGAGACGGAAGTCCTGCTGGTCACTAGTGGACTGCAATTGCGTGACAGCCAGCAAACCGTAATCGGCTCGCATCGCTCCAGAGCTGCAGTTCTCAATGCTCACGTGCGGGTGACGGGCTCGAATCCCGGCGATCCAGTCGGTGAAAGCCCGGGTGTGCGCGAGCAGTCCGGCGCCCGATCCGGCCACGCCCCAGTCTGTGCCTGCACCGATGTTGATGTTGTAGTCCAGCTTGAAGTAGCTGATGCCGTAACTCACGAGACGGTCGACGACGGCGTCGAGGTGGGCGCGGGCTGCATGGTGGCGGAAGTCGAGCTGGTAGCGGTCGTGCTCGCGAACCCGCTGACCGTAGCGGCGGAAGAACGCCGCTTCGGGTAGCGACTGGGCGATCCGGCTCTCCACACCGACGACTTCTGGTTCGAGCCAGATTCCACTCCGCATTCCGCTGTCGTGGATCGTGTCGATGAGGCAACGGAATCCAGACGAGAATCGCCGGTCGGCTTCTCGCCACTCCCCGACCGTCGCCCACCAGTCTCCGAGCGACGGGTCCGCAAACCAGCCGGCATCGATGCAGAAGCAGTCGACTCCTGCCTCGGCTGCCGCAGTGATGAGCGGCATCAGCGCCTCGGTCGAGGGCTGCCCCATTAGCGTGTTCATGAAGTCGTTATAGACCACGGGAAGGTCGTCGAGACCTCCAGACTCGGAGCGCAACCAACGTCGGTAAGCGGTCAGCTCCGCGACCGCATCGGAGAGCCCATCGCGACCGATGGCGATCGCCACTGGGACGCTCTGGAAGGATTCGCCTGGGGAGAGAGTCGCTGCGAACTGGTGTTCCAAGTCGGTCGGCCCGCATAGAGAGAGGACACCTCCATCCCTCGCCTGCGACATGTCCCAGTGCCAGGGTCCGCTCGTTTCGAGTTGCCAGGCGACCGCCTCACCTGCCGCCGAGGTCAGGATGCCGGCTGGGAGGTGTTCACCGCTAGACCAGGAACCGTGACTGCTGACTCCAAAGTGCCCGCGGCCGTCTTGTCCATGCAAGCCGAGCGACAGCCGCGGGAGGACATCGCGAAGTGAGTGTTCGAACCATCGGTTTTCGGCGAGCCATTCCGAGCGCGCCAGCTGCAGTGAGCACGCATCGAGATCGTCCTCACTGTGCCCGAACCCGATCGTGAGTGAGGTGAGGGCAGTCAGGACAAAATCACTATCGGACGTGTTGATGACCTCGGTTTGGAAGCGGGTTGCAGAGCTCCCGCGGGGTCGGACTATCGTGGTTCGTGCGAGGATTCCTGTGCGCTCGTCCCGTTGTTCCACGACAACCTGCGTATGCCGGCCTCGTTCGCTCGTCGAATGTTTCACATACCGCAGTCGGGCACCGATGGCGGAGCGAGAGTATGCCTGGCTTGTGCGTCCGCGCTGTTCTTCCGCGGTGAACAATTCGACCAATGGGACGCCCCGGCGACCTAGGAAAGTCGAGCCTCCCAGGTGGTCGATGGATACCGGGGTGTCCTGGTCCCACGTGAGCTCGTCAACGATCAGGTGGGCAGCTTCGGGTTCGGCGACGATCTCGGAAACGATGATGCACTCCTCACTCAGTTTTTACGAGGATAGCGTTATCCGTTCGCCCGTTTCAATCGGAGGCGGGCCGTCCTGAGAGAAGACGCTGCCCACAGATGAGCGGCTCAGCCCTCAGCGTGACGGTGTCCACCGTCTCGGCCCCACTGTCGACAACCAGGGACACGGCCGCCTCCCCGAAGGCGCGCAAGGGAACTTCTACCGTGCTGAAAAACGGAAGAAGGTCGCTGATCATCGGCGCATGGTCAAAGCCGGAGATCTCGATCTGTGAGGGCACCTGGAGGCCCGCTTCCCTGGCGCGAACCATCGCGCCGACAGCCATAGCGTCACTCATGGCTGCAACCACATCCAACTTCGAGACCGCCGTGCCGAGCCGACCGAAACCGTCATAACCGCCATCTCGGGAAAACGCACTATGCACAACCTCGACCTCGTCGTGGTCGATGCCCCGCAGTCGCAGCCCCGTAAGGAACCCATCGACGCGGTCACGGGATGTGATCTGATCAGCGGGCCCGGCTAGGATCGCGAAGCGACGCCCGCCGGCATCGAACAATCCCGCGGCTAGCGCAGAGGCCGCTTCCGAAGTGTTCACCGTGACTCTGGGGAAACCCAGACCGCTATCTCCAATGAGGACGACACGGGCCCCCTGCTCCTGCAGCAGATCCAGCTCGCGACCTAGCGCAGCTTCACGCACCGGGTCGACGCTACGGCTCGTGGCGAGAATCACACCTAGGTGTCGCTCTCCCCGTAGGGCCACCAAGATCCGCTGCTCACGCTCGCCGTCGTCGCCCGTTGTCCGAACGGCGACCGACAGCCCCCTTCGCTCGGCGGCGTGCATGACGCCCGCGATCATGGTCGCCGAGCCCTGATCCTCAATGTCGCCGACGAGAAGCGCCAGGGTCTTGCCCCGTCCACCTTTGATCGTCTGGGCAGCGGGGTTCGCGGCATAACCGAGAGCACGGGCCGCAGCCTGCACGCGCTGCCGCAGCTCAGTGCTTCCGCTTTCGACACCACGAACGCCGCCATTCAAAACTCGGGACGCGGTCGGAACCGACACACCCGCCCGGCGGGCGACATCACTGAGCGTAGGCGGCTTCGCAGTCAGCTTCTTCGCCACTGCTTCTCCTCTCACATTGGTGCCAGACCTCCTGAGCCTATGTGACGCCGCCGCTATTGCGCGTGGACAACGTTTGCCACTAGAACATCCGGACGGCTAGGGTTGAGGCCGCGGATCGACCGCCCACGAAGGCGCGAAAGGAGCCAAATGGGAGCGCCATCGCCCGATCAGGGTCACCCGACGATTAGTGTGCGTAATCCGATTTTGCGTGGCATGAACCCTGATCCCTCCATTTGTCGGGTCGGCGAGGACTACTTCGTTGCGACGAGCACCTTCGAGTGGTTCCCAGGGGTCCGGCTTCATCACTCCACCGACCTCGCGTCTTGGACCGTCGCAGGCCACGCATTGGATGAAAGCAACGGATTCGATCTGACCGGTTATCCGGATTCGGGCGGCGTGTGGGCTCCCAGCCTAACCTGGGCGGACGACAAGTTCTGGCTGGTCTATTCGGTCGTTCGGACAATGGATGGTGATGACCTCGACCTTGATAACTATCTGGTGCATTCGACCTCGATCGAGGGGCCATGGTCGCCTCCGATCCGGCTCGGGTCTCGCGGTTTCGACTTTTCGATGTTTCACGACAACGACAGGCACTGGTTAGTCGGAGTTCAATGGGACCATCGACCGGATGCCGACAGTTTTTCCGGAATCGTGCTTGAGGAGTACTTCCCCGGGACCGAAACGGTCGGGTCGGCAACGCCGATCTACCAGCAGGACGAACTCGCGGAAGGCCCGAACCTCTATTACCTCAATGGCTGGTACTACCTCTTGCTCGCCGAAGGTGGCACCGGCTGGAACCACGGCATCACGGTCGCCCGGTCCCGGTGCATCACTGGACCGTACCAGCGCGACCACGCACCCGCGGTTCTGACCGCGCGCGACACTCTCGCCAGCCGGATGTCAAAGGCCGGTCACGGCGAACTGGTTCAGACGGTGGCAGGCGAATGGGCGCTTGTCCATCTGGCAAGCCGGCCCGTCCTGCACGCGGGCGAGCGGTTCTCGATGCTGGGTCGGGAGACGGCACTTCAGCGCGTGCAGTTCGATGCCGAGGGCTGGATACGGCTCGGCGAGGGCGGCCACCATCCTTTGGACACGGTCACGTTCCGTTCAGAGCGAGCCGTCGGCGCCGGCGGGCCGACGGCTCGAGCGGTTCATCGGGACGACTTCGACACGGAGCGGCTGGACACCCGGCGGTGGTCGACGCTTCGGCGAGAGCTCGGTACGGCACTGGATCTGAACACACGACCAGGATGGCTTCGCCTTCATGGCGGCCAGTCGGGTTCGAGCGTGTTCGACCAGTCGATGATTGTCGAGCGCATCGAGGAGTCGTCGGCCCAAGTCGAGACGCTCGTGGACGCAGACCCTTTCTCATCCCGCCAGGCGGCCGGGTTGGCCGTCTGGTACAACCGCTCGGCGTGGATCTGGCTGGCTTTAACCTGGGATGAGACGTCCGGTCGCCATCTTCGCGTGATGCAACGGGACCGCAGCACTACTTGGTCGCGACCTTTCCGTGCCCGAACGGTCCTTCCTGTGCGGATGAGGGCACAACTGACCGGTGGCGACCTGCAGTTCGCGGTCGCGTCGGAGTTCGGGGATGAGTGGGACACGTTGCCTGGAGTGTTCCCGGCGTGGAAACTGTCAGACGATTTCGGTGGCGATCTGCGATTCACGGGCCTGCTCGCCGGCGTGCGGTCCGAAGACCTTGACGCGACAGGGTGGTACGCCGATTTTGATTACGTCGAAACCAGGTTCTGGCCAGACGACGAAGGTTGATTTACGCCGGGTGTTGATGTTCGCACCACTGGGTATCCCTCGAGGACGATCGTTCGCCCCTCGGATTCTGAATGGTCAGATAGGCTAAACGCTGCCTCAGCTGCCTCCAGCCAGGGCAAGTGCATGCTGGTTAGCGGTGGGTAAATGTCCCGAAGCGCGGGAATGTCATCACAGCCTGCAACTGCTATGTCAGTTCCGATCCGGAGCCCAGCTTCGCGGAAACGGACGCTCGCGCCGATGGCCATCGCGTCGTTGACGCAGAAGACCGCTTCCACGCCAGGGCGCCGACGCAGTAGTTCACCGGCGGCTCGGTAGCCGCCGTCATGGGTGAAGTCATGCCAGATCGTCCGGTCTGGGCGCAGCTCAATTCCTCGTTTCTGCAGCTCCGTCGAGAAGCCGTTCGCACGGTGGTGAGCCAGCAATCCTGCACCGGTGCCGGCGAGGACGGCAAACTCGCGATATCCGATCTCTGCTAGGGCGGCCGCCATGTCGGCGCCGGCCTTCGTGTCGTCGACGACCACGCTGTCCAAGGGCGTGCCGCTGATTCCGATCAGAACGACCCGGCCGCCTTCGCCTTCCATCCAAGAGAGCTCGTCGACGAGTTCAGGCATTCCAGGGCTCTCCGGAGCTTCGGTTCCGACCACGAAGATGACAGAGGGGCGTTGACCGCGTAGTTGCCTAACGACCTGTCGCGTGCGCTGCACATCCGAGATGTTCGTCACGCCTGTACTGACGAGCAGGTCCCGGGTTGAGGCGGATCGGAATACACCGGCCGTGACCGGGTTCTGATAGTCGTCGGGGATCCCGGAGACGACCAGCCCAACCGAGCGAGACCTACCTAACGCTGTGGCTTGGGCAGCAAGGTTGGTCGCATAGCCAAGTTTCTGCGCGACCGCCCGGACGCGCGCTTGTGTGCTCTCGCTGACCTTGGAGGGACGACCGTTGAGCGTTCGGGAGGCGGTGGAGACCGAGACGCCAGCTTCGCGTGCGATGTCTTCGAGCGTCACCGTCCGCTGAGAGGTCACATTCGACCCATCGTCCCCGCGCGACTCCGACACGTGATCATTTTATGGCACCGAGGGTGACGCCGGCGCGCCAGTACCGTTGCATCGCGATCATCACGATGGCCAGGGGGATGACCGAGATCAGTGCTCCCGTGATCGTGAGAGCGGTCAGGTCGACGTAGGACTCGTTCTTGTCCGAGAACCAGCTGTAGAGGCCGACCGCAAGGGTCCATTTGTCCGAACCGCGAAGCATTGTCAAGGGAAGGAAGAAGTTGTTCCAGTTGCCCACGAACAGCAGGATGAACACCGTGGCGGCCCCGGTTCGCATCATCGGGAGCACGATCCGCGTGAAGATGCGGAACTCGCTGGCGCCGTCCAGTCGCGCAGCTTCCAGCAGTTCATCGGGAACAGCGGAGTCGACGTAGACCTTCGACAAGAACACGCCGAAGGGCGAGATGAACAGGGGGATCAACACGGCCCAGATCGTGTCGACGATCCCGAGCTGTGAGAAGAGCAGGAACAGCGGCACTGTGATCAGGGTGCTCGGCACCAGGAACGAGCCGATGACCACTCCGAGGGCCACGCCGCGGCCGCGGTAGCTGAACTTGGCGAGCGAGTAACCGGCAGCGATCGAGATGAGGGTGCAGATCGCGGCGCCGCCTCCTGCGTAGAGGATGGTGTTGCCGATCCATCGGAAGAAGACGCCGTGTTCGTACGTGGTGAGCTGCTGAAGGTTGTTGAAGAGGTTGAAGTTCGCGAACCACAGACCGTTGCTGTTATAGAGGT
Organism: Leifsonia aquatica H1aii; assembly: GCF_000633535.1. Lineage (GTDB taxonomy): Bacteria > Actinomycetota > Actinomycetes > Actinomycetales > Microbacteriaceae > Leifsonia > Leifsonia aquatica_A. Next base: position 100,924 of record NZ_AYMR01000008.1, read on the forward strand.
CGCGCCGGTCCTTCGTGGAGTTGACGATCAGCCACCAGACGGGTGCGACGGAGTAGAGCGCGAAGAGGATCAGCCCGACGAGGGTCAGCGTCTGCTCGAGCGAACGAGGCCGCTTCCGGCGAACACGGGAGTTCTCGGTGCGGGGTGCCGTGGTCCGGTCCTGGTCGACACGGTCGGCGATGGCCGTCATCTCAGGCCGCCTTTCGGTTGGTGAGCCTGTAGAACACGAACGAGCACAGGCCGATGATCACTGCCAAAACGACGGACAGCGCAGCTGCGTAGTTGTAGTTGTTGCTCGTGAATGCCTGGAAGTAGATCGACATGATCGGGGTGAAGTCTTTGGTCACCGTCTGCGGAGATGCCCCGCGGAACAGGAGTGGCTCGTTGAAGATCTGCAGCATCCCGATGATCGAGATGAGGCCGGTGAGGACGAGCGTGCCCCGGATGCTCGGGATCTTGATCGACCACGCGATGCGGAACGCCCCCGCACCGTCGACGCGGGCGGCTTCCAGCACGGAACGGTCGATTCCGCGAAGCGAGCTGTAGATGATCAGCATGTTGAAACCAAGGACCATCCAGACGATCAGGTTCCCGATGGAGATCCACAGCATCCCGGGGCTGAAGAAGTCCACCCCGATCCCGAACAGGTTCCCCAACGCGGTGAACGGACCGACTTTCGGGCTATAGAGATAGACCCAGATGAGCGAAGCGACGATCGCGGGGACCATGTAGGGGACTAGCAGGATGAAACGGAACAGCCCTCCGCGCCGTTCGCTCGACACGGAGTCCAGGAGCAGCGCCGCGGTGAGCGAGAGCCCGAGAGAGAGCGGGATCTGGATGACGGCGAAGATCGCGACGCGAAGCATCGACGCCCAGAACGCCGAATCCCGGAGGGCGCGTAGGTAGTTGTCCAGGCCTGCGAAGACCGTCGTCGACCCGCCGAGACCGAGACCGCCGTCGGACTTGACGGTGAAGACGCTCTGCACGATCGCATAGGCGATGGGGAGGACGAAGACGAACAGGAAGCCCAGGAAGAACGGCACCGCGAACGCGGCGCCGGCTCGGTTCTGAGCTCCGCGCCATGACGCACGCGGCGGACGGGACGCCCGCCCGCCGCGTGGGTCGGCGCGCCGAGGAGCAGTGGCGCTAGTGGTCATGGCTTACTCGGAGACGCTGATGTTCTTGGACTTGAGGTCGCTCACAGTCCACTGTTGCATGTGCTGGAGCACTTCGCGCATGGTGACCTGCTTGTTCAGAGCCTTCGCCCACCAGGTTGTGAGTTCCTCCATCGCAGCGGACTGGTCCGGACCGTCTTTCATCGAGCGGCTGGTCTCGACGGCTTTCTCGATCACGGCCGGGGCGTCCTTCTTGGTGTCGCCGAGGAGCTTCTGCGGCAGGAGCGCTGGGATGTACTTGGACTCGTCAGCGACAACGGGGAACGTCGCCGAGCCCTTGACCGTGTCAGCCATTAGCTGGACAGCCTGCGGGTCGGTGGCGAGCCATCTCGCGAACTCGACGGCCTGAGCCGGGTACTTGGACTGCTTTGTGACTCCGTAGGCGTTGAAGTAGCTGGGCGAGACGAGCTTTCCGTCCGGCTCCCAGGTCGGGTACGACGCCAACTTCCAGTCGCCGATCGACTGAGAGAAGTTTGCTTCATACGCCGGCAGCTGCCAGGTCGACGTCGTGAACTGCGAGAGCTTGCCGGAACTGAAGAACTGCATGAGCGCGTCCCACTCGACGTAGGTGTAGTTCGAGTCGAGGTCGTTGTCGATGATCTTCTGCACCAGGTCGCCTGCTGCCAGCGACTGCTTGGAGGTGAAGCCGACCTTCCACGCCTTGCCGTTCGACGACCACCACTCGGCGCCGGCCTGGGTGGCGAAGTCGCGCAGGTACGACGGGTCCTCACCGGGGAAGTTGAAGCTTTTCACGCCGGCCTGCGTGTTCATCGTGATGGCCTGGGTGACAGCCTCGTCCCAGTTCTTCGGGGCGCTGAGCCCGAACTGGCCGAACGTCTTGGTGTTGATCGCGTTGAACGTCGGGTTCGTTCCATACGGGACGCCAACGGCGATCTTGCCGATGTGCGCCCAATCGTAGGCGGTCCTGTTAAACGCCTTGTCGTCGTTATTGAACCACTGGGAGATGTCACGAGTGACTCCCTCGACAAGGAACGAGGTCGTGTTCCCTCGCGGCATCTCGAACACGTCAGGCGCGTTGCCGGCCTTGGCTGCGTTCTGGACCGCCTGGGTGAAGTCGGCGTCGCCGCCCTGCTTCACATAGGTGACCTTGATCTTGGGGTGCTCCTTGTTCCAAAGCTCCACCTGGGCTTCCTGTCCCTGGGTCTTTCCCCAGAAGACGAGGTCCGCCTTCTGGTCCGTCGGGGTCGGGTTGCCCGCCGGAGTCGAACTGCACGCTGTGAGCGCGAGTGACAGGCCTACAGCAGCCAGGGCTGCCAGGCGCTTGCGTGTTGCCATCTTCTCTCCTTTGATGAAGGTGCTCGCCTGCCCGGAGAGCAAGCGCTATCACATTAGGTACTTCTGCTGTGTTTTGTCAATCTAGAAAACAGTGATCTGGCTCATGATAGCGCTTGCTCTATTTGCGGTATTGCGGCAGAGTGTCTCTGTCGAGATATCAATGGGGAGCACAGTGACATTGCAAGAGCCGAGCCGACTCATCCTGGTCCACGGCTGGTGTGGGTCCGCCGAAGCGTGGGCGCCGATCGTCAATCTTCTAGCTGACTACGAAGACCTGAGCGCAATGGCGCTACGGCTGTCTGGCTCGCCAGGTGCACATAGTGGCGGGCCTTACACCGTTCACGCAGCTGCAGATCGACTCGTCAACGAGCTCACTGCTGGCCCAGGTCCGGCCACGCTGATCGGGCATTCGATGGGAGCTCAGATAACGCTCCTCGCTCATCTCCGCGCTCCCGATCTCGTAACTTCCGAAATTGTCATCGACCCGGCCTACGGCGCTGAGGACGACGAGTCACTGTCGATGAATGAATGGGCAGCTCGAATCGAAGCGTTCGGTCATTCAGAAATCCGGCAGTTCTTCGCCGAAGCGTTCACGCCAGCCTTGCCCGCGCTCGCCCGAGAGCGAATCGTCACTGACCTTCTGGCCACAGACCCCCGCGTGATCGCTGCCTACCTTCGATCTGAGTACGTCGATCACGACGCGATCGGTTTGAAATCGGCCGCTCGACCCGCCGCCGCCGAACGGACCCGACCCGTTCTCGCACTTCACTCCTCGGAGCGAGGAGCCGAGTTCGAATCCACTCTCGCATCGCCATTCGGTTCGCAGGTTGAGCAATGGCCCGGACACGGCCACTACCTGCATCTCGAAGACCCCGCACGATTCGTCCATCGGTTGACCGAATGGCTAGAAAACAATCCCTCGAGAACAAGCGGAGACAAGGACGGACTCGCGACCGAGGTAACCGGATGAATACGTATGGAATTGTCCTAGGATCCGACCTGCTTGCGGAACGCCTTTTCGGACCCGGACTCGCCGAACTCGACCGCATACCCGCCCGTCGACTGGGTCCCGTCATCACTCCACAGCGCTTCGAGGATTTCGCCGACCTGTATCCCGTGGAAGCACTGGCAACTGGCTGGGGCACGCCAACGCTCGACGCCACGATGCTCAGCCGATTCCCGAACCTGAAACACATTGTCCACGCCGGGGGCATCTCCCCCATTGCACCAGACGCCACTCTGAACGACATTGACGTCAGCCTGGCCGCAGACGTCAACGCGGTGCCCGTAGCCGAGTACACGCTGGCGATGATTCTGCTGGCCCGAAAGTCGATCTTTCGGTCCGAAAGGCTCTACCGTGAACGGCGCGCCTACGTCGATCGCGAAGTGGAGTTCCCTAACGCCGGAAACGCTGGAGGGCTAGTTGGCATCGTGGGGGCGTCCCGCATTGGTCGGATGGTCATTGAACTTCTTCGGCCGTTCCAACTCACTGTTGCCGTGTGTGACCCGTATCTCAGTAATTGCGACGCGTCCCGCCTCGGTGTCCAGAAGCTTGAGTTGCCGACGCTTCTAACCGTCAGCGACGTGGTTACGCTCCACGCCCCCGTTACGGACGAGACAGCAGGAATGATCGGAAGACACGAACTCGGGCTCATCCGAGATGGCGCTACTCTGATCAACACCGCACGTGGAGCGCTGGTCGATACCGAGGCTCTGACCGATGAGCTGCGGAGCCGACGCATCTCAGCTGTTCTCGATGTGACCGACCCTGCTGAGCCTCTCCCGCCGGATTCGATCCTCTGGGAACTGCCCAACGTCACTCTAACTCCGCACATGGCAGGGTCGGTCGGCAACGAGATCCGTAGAATCGGTCACTATGTGGCCGACCAGCTCATTTCGATCTTCGCTTCTAGTTCCGCGAATGCATTCCAGTGCCGACAGCACTGATCATGTCCGGTCGGAGGCGCTACGCAGATCCGTGGCATCCGTTCGAGGAGACTAGCGCGAAACTCTCCGAAATCCTTCGCACTTTCGGGCTTAGGACCAGTGTGGCGGACGATGTCGACCAAGCTTTGGGCGACCTCGCGTCGATCAGACCGGACCTGCTGGTGCTGAACATAGGAAACCCACTAACAGGTGCGGATGAGCGAGTTCTAGCCAGAGGAAGAGATGGCCTTCTCTCCTACGTGAACTCGGGAGGTCCAATTCTGGCGATGCACTCCACGTCCACTTCGCTACGGCATATTCGCGAGTTTCCTGGGATCCTCGGAGGTTTGTGGGTACGAGGAACGACTTATCACCCACCTTATGGCCGCGTTGTCTTGCATCTCGCTGATTGTGCGGGCCGCAATCTCGACGACTTCGTGACCACAGACGAGGCATACAGTAACCTCGCCACGCTTCCCGGAAACAAGCTCATCGCAACGCACAGACTTGGCGAAACGGATCACCCGCTGATCTGGTATCGAGTACATTCGACCGGGTCTCGCGTTGTCTACGACGCGTTGGGGCACGACACCGCCAGCTACAACAAGTCAGATCATGTCGATCTGCTCCGGCAAGTCACGCGGTGGCTGGTGCGATCGACAGGCTTCACGGACTCCTTCACTCTGCCGAAGCGCGGTATAGCGGGGACCACAGAGGCGAAGAATACAGCGAGCCCGAAATATCTCGGGCGCGGACGGCCTGACCGCCGCGTCTAGAGGGATATGGACTAGACCGTGCCAGACGGCTACGTTTACTGATTTCTGCGAATGGATACCAAATGGTCGTGCCGTTTCCCAATCATTTGAGCCACCAATTTTAGGACCGCGTGCATGTCATCGACGGCTGGGGGAATCATGAGCAAACTCACTCGCTCCACGAGAAACGTAGTGATCGCGGCCATGGCCACTCTCGCCTTGAGCGTTGGGCTCGCCGGTTGCTCAGCGGCATCGGGCCAGCAGGCAAAACCCGCGTCGGGCGGAACGAGCTGTCTGAATCTACGTTCGACGATCACGAACCTGAAGGCGCTGAGCGCATGGTCGCTAAATCATCAAGACGCCAAGGGAGCGGCAAGCTGGATCAGCGGTATCGAAGGCGCACTGAAGTCCGAATTCTCAGGGGGTGCGGCAGCATCGCAGGTCCAGAGCGCCATCTCCCGACTCGACGAACAAATGAAACTTCTGACCGGACCAAACCATTCAGACGCCGTCGCTCAACTGCCCAACACCGTCGGTCAGATCGTAGATGGCCTGACGCCAGCTCGAGACGCCGTCTGCGGGTGAGCCGCCTCTCCGCGAGAGCATTGTTGAAGTATCAGACCGTGATCATATTCGAGCACAACGAGGTCCTCTCAGAGTGCAGCGACGGATCGCCGCGCAGGTTCGAAAATGCAGCCTCATATTCCCGTCCGTCACGCATGTCGGAGTAGCACCGTGGTTCGCTCCGCCGGTCGCGCAGGCGGACATCGGCTACGTCGCGCCGGGCTCAGAGCTCCGTACTGAACCCTTCGTCATCACCAAGCCGCCGAATGGACAGCACATACGTCGTCGACCGCCTAGTGAACGGCACCTCCGGGCGGCCAAGCGACTCAATATCGAAGACCGCCGGCTCGCCAACTTCGAGCTGCACGATGCGAAGAAGTCGCACCCAGCCTCGGTCATGGTCGCAGAGCTTCGACGGGAAGGCAACTTCAGGGCCGGCTTCACCGTTCCCTTTACCCGGCGGAGCAGTTCACGGTCCAGGTCCAAGTAGTACCCGCTCGCTTCCGTAACGACTTCCCACCGACCGCTTCTCGGCGCCGCCTCAGACGACTCGGGCTCCGTCAGCACCGAGAACACGGGCACTGGGCGGATCTAGTCGTTGCCGTCAGCGTCTTCGAGCTGTGCGTCCGTTCTTCCTTGCGCGGGCGTTGGCGCGGCGGGTGCCCTTTCGCCCTGGGAGCCAAGGCCGCGTTGATCCATCGCGTTCAGGCGTTGCCCCGTGAAGGCCGCGGCTGCTCTCCTCCATTCGTCGAGTGTTTCGTCGTCCCAGTCGCTCATTGCAGGTCCTCCCTCTGTTCTGGGTTCTACTGCCGCCACGACCAGGCAGCTCGTCCAGCCGCCTGCACGACGACTGGCGTGTCACCGTCGCGGAGCAATTCCCACATCGCTCGGCCCCCGGAGCGCTGTGCCCGGGACGTCAGCAAGATCCACCACGTCCACGGGTCTTCCACCGCGCCGGAGAGCTCACAAAGGACATCGCCGATCCCGGTTCCCCTTGGCAACGCGGGAGCAACGAGAACACCAACGGGCTCCTGCGGCAATACTTCCCCAAGGGCACCGACCTGGCCCGGCACACCCTCCACGAGCTCGCGATCGTCGCCGACGAACTCAATGATCGCCCCAGAAAATCGCTCGACTGGGACACTCCCGCTGAACGAATAGCTGCTTTACTGGAAGCCTCATAGGCAGGGGTGTTACGACGATTGCTGGAATCCAAGCGGTCGGGTGTTCGGAGATGTCGGTGGGCCAGAGCCGGTCAGGGCTGGTCGCGGTGAACTCCCGCCGGACGAGATCTTCGCGCACCGGTGGGCCGACCAGACGCCCTTTGCCGCGGCGTTTGCGGATGAATGCGCTGAAGATCTCGTTCTCCGAACACAGCCGCCACACCCGCCGCTCCGAAGCGGTGAACCCGGCCGCAGCGAGTCGTCGGCGATGAACCGGTAAGCGAACGCCGGGTCGTCGGTATACACGTCGATCGCCGCATTGGTCAGGTGCGCGTCGTCCCAGTCTCGCCGATACACGGGATCCTGTAGCCACCGGTAATAAGGCTGTTTCGCGAACTTCAGCACCCGACACGTCACCGCCACGGGGATCCCGTCGGAGGCGAGTTCACTCACGAGCGGGTAGAGCCTTTTGGGCCAGACAGGTTCGCCTGCGACAGATACGCCGCCGCACGCCGGAGGATCTCGACCTCCTGCTCGATCAGCTTCACCCGCTTACGCAGCTCACGGTTCTCCGCGGCCTCGCTCGAGGTCACACCGGAGCGGCGACCACTGTCGACCTCAGCGATCTTAACCCACCGCCGCACACACGACTCGGAAATCCCGAAGTCCTTCGCGATCTGCGCGAACGACGACTCCCGGCGCAACGCGATCGCGACCACGTCATCCCGGAACTCCTTGGGGAACGGCTTAGGCATGAGGACCTCCTTCCAGCGGCGACGAATCGCCACAGATCAGGAGTCACCTAAACCCTCAGCAGTCCCGCCGGAGCTTCGTGTGCGGGCGGTGCGGCTTGTTGCCGAGGCCAGGAAGGAGGATCCGGAGGTGTCGTTGAACGCGGCGGTGCTCCGGATCTGCCAGCGCGTCGGGGTGAATTCCGACACGTTGCGGGGCTGGTGCAAGCAGGCTGCGATCGACGCGGGGCGAGCGGCCGGGTACGACGACCAGTGACGCGTAACGGATCAGGGCGTGTGAGGTTGAGGTGCGGGAGCTGAAGCGGGCGAACGAGATCCTGTTGGCGGCATCCTCGTTCTTCGCGCGGGAGCTCGACCCGCGACTGCCGTGGTAGTTCAGTTTATCGATGATCATCGTGACCGGTTCGGAGTCGAGCCGATCTGCCGGGTGCTCACCGAGCATGTCGTGCCGATCGCTTCGTCCGGCTATTAGGTGTTCAAGACCCGGCCGGCATCGGCCCGGACGGTCTCGGATGCAGAGTTGGTCATCCAGATCGAGCGGGTTTTCTGGGACCGCAACCTGGGGCGAGGGATCAGCGGCGCCCGCAAGATCTGGCGGCTGCTGCGCCGCGAGGGAACTCTCCTCGCCCGCTGCACTGTGAAACGGCTTATGCGTCAGCAGGGTCTGCGCGGGATCCGCTGCGGCAAGTAGTTCGTCACCACGCGGCCGGATCAGACCGCTACCGGCCCCCGGATCGTGTCCAGCGCTGCTTCCGGGCGGACCGGCCCGGCGAGCTGTGGGTGGTGGACTTTACCTATGTTCCGACCTGGTCGGGGATGGCGTTCACCGCGTTCGTCACCGACGTGTTCTCCCGCCGGATCGTGGGCTGGCGCACGATGGGCCGGATGCCGACCGAGCTGCCGTTGGACGCTCTCGAGATGGCGCTCTGGATTCGGGATCGCGCCGGGCAGGACGTCACCGGTGTCATTCAGCATTCGGATGCCGGAGCTCAATACGCCGGCATCCGCTACGCCGAGCGACTTGCTGATGCCGGCGCGATCGCCTCGATCGGAACCATTGGGGACTCGAATAAAAATGCCCTGGCTGAGACCGTGGTCGGGCTCTACAAGAACGAATGCGTTAAGATCGACGACCCGTTCCGCAGCGCCGACAACCTCGAACTCGCCACCTTGCCCTGGGTGCACGGGTTCAACGAGAACCGGCTGCACTCCGCGATCGGATACCTCACCCCCATCGAGGCCGAGCACGCGTACCACCGAGAGAACACCTCCCGACAGCAGCCACTGCCCGGAAAACTCGCACTCCACTAAACCCGGGGCGATTCACCCGATAGGAACGAAAGCTAGGCCCACTTGCGATCGCTCGGTCTGTGTTCCAATTTAGCTAGCCGGAATCTTACGAGGCCTGATGTGTCAAGAGCGAGCTGTTTGGCGACGGTAATCGACCAGTAGAGCAAACCCGCGCGACTGAGGGTCCCACTGACGATCGATGTTCGGGCGGCTTACCGTTCGAACATCACCCGACCGCCCACGAGCGTCGCCGCCACCTGCACCTCCCGCAATGCCGCGTCCGGCGTGCCCTCGAGGTTCCTGTCCAGGATCACGACGTCGCCCTCAAGCCCCGGGGCCAGGCGCCCGCGGCCGTCCTGGCGGGAGGCGTGGGCGCTTCCCACGGTGGCGGCGAGCAGAGCCTGAGGGCGGGTGAGCTTCTCGGCAGGGAGGAGCGGCTGCGGGGCGCCGGGGGTCGAGCGGTTGACCGCGACGTGGAGTTGCTCGAACACGCTCGGTGTGGAGACCGGCCAGTCGCTCCCGAACGCGAGAGCGACGCCGGCCCTGACCATCGACGCGAACTCGTACTGGTGCGCGGCCAGCTCGGGGTCGAGGAACGGGAGGGTCGCCGTGAGCATCTGCTCGTCGGCGTGCGCCCAGAGCGGCTGGACGTTGGCGATGATGCCGGTCGCGGCCATCCGGTGAATGAGTTCCCGGTTCGTGAGCTGTAGGTGCGCGATCTGGTGCCGCCGGTCGGAGCTGCGGCCGGCGCTGCGACCGGCCACCGACTCCAGGAGCTCGATCGAGTCGCCGACGGCCCGGTCGCCGATGGCGTGGATGTGGATGTCGAAGCCGGCGGCGTCGAGGTCGGCAAACACCGGGAGCAACTCGTCCTTGGCGAAGAAGGTCAGGCCCGTCGGGTATTCCGTGTCGGCGAGGTAGGGGCGGCTCGTCGCGGCGGTGAACGTCTCGCACACCCCGTCGTACATCACCTTCGCGCCGGTGGCCTGGAACCGGGAGGCCGCGGGGACCTGCGCGCGCAGCTCGGCGAATCGGGCCGCAGCGTCGGAGAACCCCGTCCGCGGCAGCCACAGGTTGCCGGTCGCCCGGCCGACGAGTTCGCCGGACTCCGCGACCTCGAGGTAGGTCGAGAACACGTCGGTCGTTGGCACGAAGTCGCCGACGATCGCCTCCTGCCACCCGGTGACCCCAAACGACAGCAGGCGCTCCTGGCCGGCGAGCAATCCGGCCCGGCGCGCGGTGGGGTCGAGCGCGGGGAGCAGGTCCGAGACGAGTTGCATCGCCGACTCGTGCAGGAGGCCGGCAAGCCGGCCGTCCGGGAGCCGTTCGATGCGCCCGCCCGCGGGGTCGGGCGTGTCGGGTCGGACGCCTGCCAGCCGGAGAGCGACGCTGTTGACCCAGGCGCTGTGACCGTCGCGGTTGGCGAGATACGCGGGTCGGTCGGGGACGAGCCTGTCCAGCTGCTCGATCATCATCGTCGTGTCCTGGAAGTCGGCGAGAGCCCAGCCCCGGCCAACGACCCACTCGGCCTCGGGATGCGAGATCGCGTAGTCGGCGATCGTGGCGAGGACGCTCGCGCGGTCTACCGCGTCGGTCAGGTCGCATCGCATCAGCTCGATGCCGGACTCCACCACGTGCACGTGGGCGTCGGTGAAGGCCGGGATGACCGAGTTGCCTCCGGCGTCGACGACGGCCGACCCGCCGAGCGCGGGGGCGTCGGCCATGGCGGTGACGGCGGTGATCACGCCGTCGACGATCTCGATGGCGGCGAGTTGCCGCGACCCGGCGAGCGGGAGGTCGCAGTTGATGACGAGTGTGCGCTCCGGCGAGGTCATGCGGTGGGGTTCCTTTCGGCGAGGAGCCGGGACACCGTCTCGAGGGCGTGGGCGACGGTGCGTTCGGCGTCGGGGAGGCGGAGGAGGTCGGATCCGGCCTCGTCGGCCTCGAGTAGGTCGAGGTCTGCGCACCGGGCATGGGTGAGGAAGAGGGTGTCCGGAGCGGCGACGCGGAGAGCGTCGCGACGATCGCGGTCGAGCGCCGGGCAGACAACGACGAGGCCCGTTCCGCTCCGGTGAGCGTCCCCGAGGCCGCGCCCGACACGTTCGTCTGTCGGCTCCGCGCCCGCGTCGAGGAAGGGGACCCCGAGCCCTTCGGCCAGAAGCCTGCCGAAAGCCGTCGTCGCGCCGCCGGAGCCTCCCAGCACGACGACGAGCGGGCCCGGTGCCGCCACCATCCGCGGGGCGAGCCGTTCGGCGATCCGCAGGGCCTGCACGCGTCCCCGCTGGTCCCATCGGCAGCCGATGACCGTTCCCGCCGTCGATGCGGGCTCGACGACCTGGAGGTCGCCGTCGGTCCGGACCGCGAGAAGGTCGTACGACGGCGGCGGCAGCTGGTACCGCCCGGTCGGCCCCTCCTCATCCGGCACCGCGATCGCGTTCAGTCGCCCGCGGCCTGCCGGGGTGAGGCGGAGCACACCGTAGACACCGGCGTCGTAGTCGCCGGCGATGCCCGAGGGGTCGGCATCCGGGTCGAGGCCGACGGGCGACGCGGTCTCGCCGACGATGGCGGAGGTGATTGCGGAGACGACGGCCGCGGCGACCGCGGTGTGCACGCGCTCGCCCTCCGTCCCGTTGGTCAGCACGACGACCGCCGTGGCCTCCGACGGCACGAGGAGGAGCCGCGCGCAGTACCCGGTGGTGAGTCCGTCGTGCCACGCGACGCGGAGGCCGTCGTGATCGTCCAGGTACCAGGTGAGGGCGAAGGACTCGCCCGGGTGGTCGCGCGTCCGGTGCGGATCGAGCAGCGCCGCCGGCTCCGCTCCGGAGAGGAGATGCTCGGCGTAGGCGAGCAGGTCGTCGGCGGTGCTGACGATCCCGCCGCCCGGCACGTCCCAGCCGGGGAGCTGCCAGTGGCGCTGCCAGCCTGCGTCCCGGAGCACGACGGGAGCGCCGTCGGCGACGCCCTGCGGGACCGCGACACGGTGGGTGATCGCCTCGTCGGCGGTGGTAAACGTCGTCCGCATCCCGAGCGGGCGGACGATGTCCTCCTGGAGCTGGTCGACGTACGGCCGACCGTCGACGGCCTCCAGCACCGCGGCCGCGAGCATGATGCCCGCGTTGCTGTACGACCACGCGGAGCCGGGTGCGAAGTCGAGGGGCCGGCCGGCCAGCCGGGCGACAGCGACGTCGATGCCGTCGTCGCCGCGGTCGGCGAGGAGCAGCGGCGCGTCCCGGATCATCGCGTCGCCGGAGACCCCGGAGGAGTGGGTCAGCAGGTGGAGCACGGTGATCCGCGGGTCCACACCGGCGCCGGGGAGGAGCTCGGCGACGCTCTGGTCGAGGCGGAGCACGCCGTGCGCCACGGCACGAGCGACGAGCAGTGCGACGAACGTCTTGGAGATCGAGCCGATCTGGAAGAGCGTGCGCCCGTCGACCGGGAGCGGGTCGTCGACGCTCGTCGTGCCGAAACCCTGGACGGTGCGGTGGCCGGCGACGGAGATCCCGACGACGACACCGGGGACGGCCGCCTCCTGCCGGTGCGTCTCGACGGCGCGCTCGGAGACCCGTTCCAGCAGTTCCCGTCGTTCCGCCGTGGCGGCGGTCACGCCGGCGCCCGGTCGGCCGGCGCGGTGGAACGCTCCCGCTCGACGACGGCATGCGGATCCCAGCCGGGCCCGGGAACGGCGTCCATCAGCATCCGCGTGTACGGATGCTGCGGAGTGTCGAGCACGGCGTCGACGGCGCCGCTCTCGACGATCTCCCCGTTCCGCATCACATGCACGGTGTCGCAGACCTGCCTGACCACACCGAGGTCGTGCGTGATGAAGAGGAAGGCGAGGTTCCGCTCGGCGCGGATGGCGTTGAGGAGGTTGAGGATCTGGGCCTGCACCGAGACGTCCAGCGCCGAGACCGCTTCGTCGAGCACCAGGAGGTCGGGGTCGGCCGCGAGCGCGCGTGCGATCGCGACGCGCTGCCGTTGCCCTCCGGAGAGCGCGTTGGGTCTGCTCGCGGCGTGGGACGGGTCGAGTCCGACGTCGCACAGGAGCTCCTGCACCCGGGCGTCCCGCTCCCGCGCGTCGAGGGACAGGTGGAAGCGCAGCACCTCCGCGATCGCGGCGCCGACGGTCTGGGTCGGGTCGAGGGATGAGTACGGGTTCTGGAAGACCATCTGCATCCGCCGGGCGCGCGCTGCTGTCTGTGCGCGGCCACGCCGATACGTGAGGCCGTCGAGCAGCACCGTCCCGCCGGTGGCGGTCTCGAGGCCCATGACGATGCGGGCGAGCGTGGACTTGCCCGATCCGGACTCGCCGACCAGGGCGACGGCGTCGCCCGCGACGAGCTCGAAGGACACTCCCCGCAGCGCGTGCACGGTCTCGCCGCCGCGCCGGCGGGTGCGGAAGGTCTTCGCGAGGCTGTCGATCCGCAGGGAGAGGTCACGCGACATCGGAGACCTCCGTCCGGACGGCGGCGGAGAGGGGGCGGATGCAGGCGAAGCCGGTGTCGGCGCCGGTCGCCGTCCAGGGAGGGGTCTCGGCGCACGCGTCCACGGCCAACGGGCAGCGCGACCGGAACACGCACCCGGTGATCGTGACATCCAGTCCGGGAGGCTGGCCCGCGATCGCCGGCAGCTCGGCGCGACGACGCGACGGGTCCGGACGCGAGCGCAGCAGCGCCTGCGTTTAGGGGTGCTGCGTGCGCCCGGCGATGTTCGCGGCGTCGCCGACCTCGACGATGCGCCCGGCGTAGGCGACCGCGATCCGGTCACAGAAGGCCAGCGCGAGCTCCAGGTTGTGGGTGATGAACAGCATCGACAGCCCCCGCTCCCGACGCGCCCGGTCGAGCAGCGCGATGACGAGCGCCTGACTGGAGTTGTCGAGCGCCGTCGTCGCCTCGTCGGCGATGATGAGCTTCGGCTCCGGGAGCAGGGCAGCCGCGATGCAGATGCGCTGCAGCTGGCCGCCGGAGAACTCGTGTGGGTACCGCGAGAGCAGCGCGGTCGTGTCGCGGAGGCCCATGGAGGCGAGCATGTCGGCGGCCTTCGCCTTCGCTTCCGGCATCCTGACGCCCCGCTCCTGCACGAGCACCTCGGTCAGGAAGTCGCCGACGGTCCTGGTCGGGTCCATGATCGCTGCGGGATCCTGGAAGATCACACCGACGTCTGCCGAGCGCCAGCGGCGCATCGTCTCGGCGTCGCCGAGGTCGAGCTCGCGTCCGCCGACCGTGAGCCGCCCGCTGGCCGTCATACCGGTCGGGGGGATGCCGAGCAGGGCACGGGCGGTCACCGACTTGCCGCTGCCCGACTCGCCGACGAGGCCGAGGCACTCGCCGGGACGGATGGTGATGCTCACCTCGTCGACAACCCGGCGTCGTGCCGAGGGCAGCGTCACCACGAGATCGTCGATGTGGACGGTCGGCTCAGACATTGAAGCGCTTTCCGAAATAGTCGCCCAGGATGTTGAAGGCGAAGACGGTGAAGAAGATGGCGAGGCCCGCATAGAGCGACTCCTCCGGGTAGCCGCGGACGATGCTGGACTGTCCGGCGGCGACCATCGTGCCCCAATCGGCCGTCGGCGGCTGCACTCCGAGACCGAGGTACGAGACTGCCGCCATGTCGATGATCGCGTAGCCGAAGAGCACCGTGATCTGCGCCATGATCAGTCCGGCGAGATTGGGCAGCAGATGCCGCCAGACCACCCGGGACGCCCGGAACCCCTGGAGTCGGAGCGCGGCGATGTAGGGCTGCGCCGTCTGCTGCAGCGCGGACGAGCGGGTGACGCGGCCGATGTACGGCACGTAGGCGATCGCGAGCGCGATGCCGGCGGCGACCAGCCCGGCGCCGAACAGCGCGGTGGCGGCGAGCGCCAGGAGCAGCGCGGGAAGGACCAGGATCGTGTCAAACGCGCGCACGACGACCGCGTCGGCACTGGTACGTTTCCACGCTCCGAACACGGCCAGTCCGACACCGATGACGGTCGCGAGCCCCACGATGAGGATCGCCCCGAGCAGCGTGTAACGCGCGCCGTAGATCAGGCGCGAGAGGATGTCGCGACCCGACGCGTCCGTGCCGAGGAGGTGATCGGCGCTGCCGCCGAGGTAGGCGCCGCCGAGCGACCCGGTGTCGGGATCGTACGGGGCCACCAGGGGCGCGAAGATCGCGACGAGGACGAGCAGGACGAGGAACGCCGCAGCGATCCTCACGGTCCACGGCGAGCTCGCCCGCGACGAGAGCGTGTGCAGGAACCGGTAGCGCTTCGGCGCCTCGGTGGTCGCGGTCACGATGCCACCAGCCCTTCCGCCACCCGCGGGTCGAGCAGTCCGTAGAGGATGTCCACCAGCGTGCTCAGCAGGATGAACACGACGATCAGGATGAGCACGATCGCCTGTGCGACCGCGAAGTCGTTCTGGGTGATCGCCTGCACGAGCAGCGACCCGATGCCGTCGAGCCCGAACGCCGTCTCCACCACGACCGTGCCCGCGATCAGTCCGGCGATGCTCAAGCCCCCGACCGTGATCACCGGCAGGAGCCCGTTCCGCATCGTGTGGCGCATCGTGATCGTGCGCGGACGGATTCCGCGCGCGCTCGCCGCCCAGACGAAGTCGAGGGACTTCACGCCGTTGATCGACGCCCGGGTGACCTTGCCGATGTAGGCGATGTTCGACATCGACAGGGCGACGGCGGGAAGGGTCAGGAAGTAGATCCTCGACCAGAAGTCGGTTCCCGAGCCGTACGCCGGGAAGATCGGGAACTGCGCCGCGAAGAGGGCGATCAGGACCGTCGCGGCGACGAACGACGGGACGGCGATCCCGACCGAGTACAGGAATCGGAGCACCGAGTCTACCCATCCCGCTTTCAGGGCGGCCAGCGCTCCCGAGGTGATCCCGATCACCAGGATCAGGATGCCCGCGTAGACCAGCAGGAAGGAGGTCGTGGCGATCCGGTTCCCGAGCAGGCTCGACACGTCGGCTCGGTAGAGAAACGACGTGCCGAGGTTGTCGCCGAGGAAGTCGGTGAGCCAGTGGCCGTACTGCGCGAGCAGGCCCTCGTCGAGGTGGTACTGCTGCTTCACGTGGGCGATCTGCTCGGGCGACACGTTGCGCCCGCCGAGGAGCAGCGCGAGCGAGCTCGTCGGCGAGTAGTACATCGCGGCGTACACCGCGAAACTGGCCACTAGCGCGGTGATCACCGCGTAGAGCAGTCGCTTGGTGATGAACCAGACGAGAGTCATCGGTTCCTGTCTTTCGGGAGGGGTGGTCGGGAGGTGCTCTGTCCGGGCTCAGCGAGCGCCGAGTCGCGCCGCCCAGGGGAAGTTGAGCTGCACGAACGCCGTCGGGGCGCCGGTGAGCCGTTTGTTCATGAAGAGGGTGTTCGCCTCCTCCGCGATGGGCATCCAGGGCAGGTCGGTGGTGATCCGCTCCTGCGCCTTCGCGACGAGCGTCGCCCGCGCGCTCGGATCCGCCGTCTGCTTTGCTTCGGTCAGGGTGGAGTTCACCACGGAGTTGTCGTAGCCGAACGTCAGGCTGGAGGCGTCCTTCACGAACATCGAGTAGAAGTTGAGTGGGTCGGGCAGGTCGGGGTACCAGTCGGTCTCGAAGCCGTCGATGCCCTTCTGGAGGTTCTCGTCGCCGAAGATCGAGTTGTAGGTCTTCACAGGCATCGGCTTGAGCGTTATGTTCAGGCCGATCTGCTTCCCGGTCTGCTGGATGGAGTCGAAGATCGTCGCGACGTACTGCGAAGCGCCGCTGGCGTAGGCGAGGACGATCGGCTGGTTCGGCGAGCCCGCCTCCTTGACGAGCTGCTTCGCCTTCTCGAGGTTCTGCTCGGCTGCGGGGAGCTTGTCGTACGCGGCTGAGTAGATGTCCTTCGCGTAGGTCCACGTGTCGGGGCTGGCGAGGGCCTTGACCCCCGTCGCCGCGCCGGCGAACGCGTTGGAGACGATGCCCTTCCGGTCGAGGGCGTAGGCGAGGGCTCGGCGGATCTTCGGGTCGGTGAGGGGGCCCGACTTCGCCGAGACGATCAGCGAGAACACGATCGTGCTCGTCGTGTAGTAGACACTGCCGACCTTCGAGGTGGAGAGCCGCTGGAGGGCGTCCCAGGGCAGTTGGTAGCTCCCATCGACCTGCCCGCTGAGGAGGGCGTTCGCGAGGGTCGCGCCGTCGCCGATGAACGTGAAGGTCACCGCACCGACCTTGGGCTCGAGGGCGGAATCCCAGTACTTCGCGTTCTTGGTGATCGTGAGCTCCTTGCCGGGAGTCCAGCTGCCGAACTGGAACGGGCCCGAGCACATCGCGCCGCCGCTCGGCGTCCCGTACTTGTCACCCTTCGACTCGGCGTAGGCCTTCTCGATGACCGTGCCGGCCGGGCTCGACATCGCCCGGTCGAACTGCGCATCCGGAGCCGAGAGGTTCACGGTGACCTGATGGTCGCCGGTCTTCTCGACGCTCGTGACATCGGAGAAATAGGGCGCGTAGTAGGAGTTGAGGTTCGCGTCCTTGTTGCGCATGAGGCTGAAGGCCACGTCCTCCGGGGTCACCGGTGTGCCGTCCCAGAAGGTCGCGGCGGGGTTCAGGTCGTAGACCCAGGTGGTGGGCGTCGGGTTGCTGTGGCTGGTGGCCAGGCCCGGGTTTACCACCGACGGGTCGGTCGGGTCGACGCGCAGCAGGGTGTCGCAGAGGTTCGCGATCACCTGGTTCTCGGCGTAGTTGCCGGAATGTGCGGGATCGACGCTGGACGGCTCGTACTGCAGGTTCCATGTGATCTTGTCGAGTGCTCCGGTCGCCTTCGGGGTGTCCGAGCTGAACTCGATCTTCGCCGTGCTCTGGCCGTGCTGGCCACCTGCGCAGCCGGCGAGGAGGAGGATAGCGGCGGTCCCGGCGATGGCGCCGAGAAGTCGTCTGTGCGTCATTGCAATCCAATCGGACTCGGGTGGTGCGGTGTCCATAAAATTAATGGGCTTAATTATATGCACGGATCGACGAATAACTAAAGGTGTTAATTTTCCGTCTAGGATAGAGGCACCGAGGAGGGGGAAGGCGATGACCAATGCGCGGCGTCCGGCGGGGCGACCTTCGAAGCCGCTCTTGACGCAGGAGTCCATCGTCGATGCCGCGTTCGACGTGCTGGCCGAGACCGGAGCGGACGACTTCACCATGTCCCGCCTGGCCGGCCGTCTCGGCGTACAGACGCCGGCGCTCTACAACCACGTGCGCGATCGCCGCACCCTGGTCAACCTGATGCGCCGACAGACCGGCGCCAGGATCGAGGCGCACCACTTCGACTCGATGCCCTGGTACGAGGCGATCATCCCGTGGGCATACTCCTACCGCCAGGCCATCGCGACGAACCCCTACCTCATCGCCCTGCTCGCGGTCGTCGCGATCGACGGTACCGAGTCGTCGGTCACCGGCTACGAGTCGATCGTCAAGAGCTTTCTGCGCGGCGGCTGGCCGCTGCCAAAGATCGTCCGCGCCATCGTCGCCCTGGAGAACTTCATCATCGGCTCCTCCCTCGACGTCCTGGCGGAGGCGGACAACCTCGCCCCCTCCGGCAACGAGGACCTCGCCCCGACCTTCGTCGAGGCCCTCGAAGCGCAGCGCGCCACGACCGACGTCTCCCCGGCCGACGCCGCGTTCCAGTTCGGGCTCCGTGTGCTCATCAAAGGACTACGCTCGGAGGTCGCGCGATCCGCCGAACCGTGAGCGGAGTGGGTGCGCCTTGGGGTGAGCTTCGGTATGAGATTTCGCCCATCGGGTTCTTCTCGCGCCGGAAGCTCGGCAGCATGAATCTCGGATCGCGCGCCTGTCACGAAGCGACACTCGATCCCGCCCCGGGCATCTCCCCGCACGGCCAGGAAACCGGCGGAAGCGGGCAACTTCCTGCCGGACGATCTGGTGGCCACTCGGGATGGGGCCACCAGGTCACACACTGTGCAGCGCCGACCAGCCGAGGAACCCGAATGCCCGAGTCCCGCACCCGCAACCGCACCCGCGATCGTGTCGAGACCTTCATCAGTCCCGCCACCGATGCCCGGATCCGCGCCGGGTGCGACTGCGCGATCGACGCGACCACCTTCACCCGGTCCCGTCTCGCCCGGAGCGACCGGGGGTGAATGCGTGACAGGGGCGGGCGGCATCGCTCGCCCTCGCGCCGCGACAGCGAGCGCGACGCCGCTCTTCTCGAGGCCCGGCAGCACCGGTAGAGTCCGGCGAACCATGTCGCATTCCCATCGCGATCGACCCGGGGCCCAAGGAGCACCGCGGGGCCGCGCGGTTCCACGAGCTGCGGCCAACCGCGACCCAGAAGGTGGGTGACCCCGACCTGGATTCGGCAGAGTGCGCTCACTGTGGCCTCGTCCACTGTCGACGCCTCCGCAGGAAAATGGGCGCTTGAAAGCTGGAGGACGAGACCGGGCCGCACATCGGATACGCGCGCCCCTGGGGGCCTCCTCCCCACCGGCCTGGTGGAGACTGCCGGTGTCCGGGAATCGAGAAACCTGATCTCGGGAAGAGGCCGTGTCAGACTCGCTGTGTCGGCGCGTGCCAGCTGCGCGATCGATTCGAGTTGCCGTGCGTCGAACCCTGGTTCCGTCGTCTCAATCCTCTTTGTCCAGGTCTCTAAGGCAGCAACGGCCTTTCGATTCTCCTAAGCGTCGCTGTCGGGCGCGGGCTGGAATCGGTAACCCATACCCGGTTCGGTGAGGATGAACTGAGGTCGAGCCGGGTCGGGTTCGAGCTTCTTGCGGAGCTGCGCGATGTAGAGGCGAAGGTAACCCGAGTCGCTGATGTGCTGCGGGCCCCGGATCTCGGTCAGGATCGTGCGCTGGGTGATCAGCTTGCGCGGGTTGCGGAGGAGGAGCTCGAGGATCTGCCATTCCGTCGGCGTGAGCCGGACCGGCTTCTCCCGGCCGTCACCCTGAACGAGAACGATCTTGTTCGCCAGATCGACGGACACATTGGCGAATCGCACCACTGGTGACTCTACGGCGCCGGCAGCACGTCGGGTCAGTGCCCGGATCCGCGCCAGCAGTTCGTCGGCGGAGAAGGGCTTGGCGACGTAGTCGTCAGCGCCGGCATCCAGCGCCCCGACCTTGTCGGATGAGTCCGTTCGGCCGGAGACGACGAGGATGGGAACGGTGTTCCAGCCCCGGACCGCCTTGATCACCTCCACGCCGCTCAGTTGCGGCATGCCGAGGTCGAGGATCAGCAGGTCCGGATGCTGGTCGACCACCTGGCGCAGCGCTTCCTTGCCGTTGCGCGCCAAAGCGACGTCATAACCGTGCGCACCGAGCATGATGCGGAGCGCGCCGAGCATCTGCGGGTCATCGTCCGCGACGACGATCTTCACGTCAGCTATCCTTCATCGGTTCGGCGGCTGCTGAGTCATTGGCGGGCTCCTGGGAGCGCTGTGGTTCGCTCTCCTGTACGACAGGGAGGGACAGGACCATGGTGAGGCCGCCCGCCGGGGTGTCCTCGGCGGTGAGGGTCCCGCCCATGCCCTCTACGAAGCCCTTGGTCAGGGCCAGGCCGAGGCCGATGCCCGCGTTGTTGTCGGTATCGCCCATCCGTTGGAAGGGGTGGAAGATTTCCTCCTTGCGGTCGTCGGGCACGCCGGGGCCGTGGTCGGAGACGCGAAGCTCGACGTGCCCGCCGAAGGTGCTGGCACTGAGACGGGGCGGACGCCCGCTCGGGGAGTACCGGAGGGCGTTGCTCAGCAGGTTGACGATCGCCCGGCGCAGCAGCACCGGATCGGCGTTGACAGCGGGGAGGTCGTCCGGGACATCGATCATGACTTCGCCTGGCTTCACCGACAGTTCGTCGAGAACAGGCGGTAACAGATCCTCTAGATCCACCGGTTGCAACGAGACTCCGAGGACACCCGCCTGAACACGGCTGACGTCGAGGAGGTTGGTCAGGAGGTCGGCGAGGTTGCGCAGGCTGACCTCCGCAGTGTCAAGAAGCTCGACCTTGTCGCGGGCGGTGAGGCGGTTGCCTGCGGATCGAAGGCTGGTCACTGCGGCCGTCGCCGCTGCCAGGGGTCGGCGGAGGTCGTGGCCGACCGCAGCGAGCAGAGCGGTTCGGACACGGTCGGTGGCCTCCAGCGGTCCCACCTCCCGCGCCGCCGTGCTGAGGTCGGCGTGTTCCAGTGCCGCTTCGAGCTGGGTGACGATGACCGACAGCAGCCGTCGGTCGCCGGCCTGGAGATCGTCGCCGAACAACTCCAATGTTCCTCGCTCTCCGACCGTGACGCGGGTGGGCGTCGTGTCGGCCGGGATTTCTCCGTCGACGCTCTGCACGGCTCCGTCGTCCGCGGTGAAGCGCACCGCCCGCAGCCCGAACGCCTCCCGTGTGCGCGACACCAGGGACTGCACGGCGTCTCCGCCGCGAATCACGCTCCCGGCGATGGTGACCAGCAATTCCGATTCGGCGGCCGCACGAGCGGCGCTGCGGGTCCGCCGCGCCGACTGGTCGACGACCACGCTCACTAGGACAGCGATGACGATGTAGAGGGCCAGTGCGATCAGGTGGGTGGGCCGACCGATGGTGAGTGTGTTGTAAGGACTGACGAAGACAAAGTCAAGTGTCAGGCCCGACAGGACGGCCGCGAACAGCGCAGGCCAGATGCCGCCCACCAGGGCGACGACCACCACCAGGAGCTGATAGCTGAGCGCCTCGGCGGTGAGCGAGTCGCTGCTGCGGATCTGGGTCAGCCCCAGCGTCAGCAGGGGCCCGGCGATCAAGGCGAGCGCGAATCCGTAGACCCGGCGCCGGACGCTCAGCGCACCGGTCCGGCGGAATCTAGGCAGGTTGCGACCGCCCGCGGCGGCGTGCGAGACGATGTGCACGTCGATATCGCCGGACTCCCGAATCACGGTGGCACCGACTCCGGAACCAGTCAGGAACGCGGTGAGTCGAGTGCGCCGCGAGACGCCAATGACCAGCTGGGTCGCGTTGCTCGCCTTGGCGAAGGCGACGAGCGCTTCGGGGATGTCGGTACCGACGACCTGGTGGTAAGAGCCCCCGAGCTCCTCGACCAGTTTCCGCTGAGCGGCCAGAGCTGCTGGGTCGGTCTCCCGCAGGCCGTCCTGGCTGGCCACGTGCACGGCGAGCAGTTCGCCGCTGCCCGACCGGGCGGCCACCCGGGCGCCGCGTCGGAGAAGGGTCTCGCCTTCCGGGCCGCCGGTGAGCGCGACGACCACGCGCTCGCGTGCCTCCCACTTCGCTTGGATGCCGTGTTCGGCGCGGTAGCGCTGGAGCGACTGGTCGACTTCGTCGGCGAGCCAGACCAGGGTCAGTTCGCGCAGCGCGGTCAGGTTCCCGAGGCGGAAGTAGTTAGACAGGGCGGCATCGATCCGCGCGGCCGGGTACACCTGGCCGTCGGCGAGGCGGTCGCGCAGCGACTGGGGGGTGAGGTCGACGACCTCGATCTGGTCGGCGCTGCGCACGATGGAGTCCGGGATGGTCTCCCGCTGCGGCACCCCGGTGATCTGTTCGACGACATCGTTGAGGGACTCGATGTGCTGAACGTTCACCGTCGAGATCACATCGATGCCGGCCGCGAGGAGCGCCTCGACGTCCTGCCAGCGCTTCTCGTTCGCCGAGCCCGGGGCGTTGGTGTGGGCGAGCTCGTCGACCAGGGCGATCGCCGGTCTGCGGGCGATGACCGCGTCCAGGTCCATCTCCGTCAGCACGATGCCGCGATGCTCGACCGTCCTGCGCGGAATCACCTCGAGGCCGTCGAGTAGGGCGGCGGTGGCCTCGCGTTCGTGCGTCTCCACGACCGCCACCACGACGTCCTTGCCCAGGTCGTGGAGCCGGTGCCCCTCTTCGAGCATTAGGTAGGTTTTGCCGACTCCGGGTGCTGCGCCGAGCAGCACCCGGAGTCGGCCTCGTCCTGCCATCGGTCCGTGCTCCTACTTGTTTCCGGCGGGGTCCATCGCCGCCAGCGCGATGTTCAGCTGCAGCACGTCGACGATGGGCTCTCCGAGGTAGCCGAGGTCTCGCTGCTGGATGTGGCTGTTCACCAGCTTGCGAACGGAGTCGGCGCTGATTCCGCGCGCCTTGGCCACTGCATCCACCTGCAGGAGGGCGTACGCCGGCGAGATGTGCGGGTCCAGACCGGACCCGGAGGCGGTCACCGCGTCAGCGGGGATACGGTCGGCGTTGACACCGTCGGTCTTCTCGATGGTCTGCTTGCGTTCCTTGATCGCCTTGAGTAGGTCGGGGTTGTTTGGCCCAAGGTTGCTGCCGCTGGATGCCCCACCGTCGTATCCGTTGCCTGCGGCGGAGGGCCGGGACTGGAACCACTGCGGTAGTGGGTTGCCCTTCTTGTCGGTGAAGGACTGTCCGATCAGGGCCGAGCCGACCACCTTGCCCTGCGAGCTGACGGTCGTGCCGTTGGACTGGTTCGGGAAGGCGAGCTGGCCGATGCCGGTGATGAGCAGCGGGTATGCGACCCCCAGCACGACGGTGACGATGAGCAGCGCTCGAAGGCCGACCCAGTATTGGCGCCCGGTTCCACGTGCCGAAGCATTCATGATGAGTTCCGTTCCTGGTTCTTAGAATCCGGGGATCAAGCTGACCACGAGGTCGATCAGCTTGATGCCGATGAAGGGGGCGATGATCCCGCCGAGTCCGTAGATCAGCAGATTGCTGCGCAGCAGCACCGACGCGGTCGTGGCCCGGTACCGGACGCCGCGGAGCGCGAGTGGGATCAGGATGACGATGATGATCGCGTTGAAGATCACCGCCGACAGGATCGCTGAGGACGGCGAGTGCAGCTGCATGATGTTGATCGCCTGCAGGCCGGGGAACACTCCGACGAACATCGCGGGGATGATCGCGAAGTACTTGGCCACGTCGTTGGCGATCGAGAACGTCGTCAGGGCGCCGCGGGTGATCAGCAGCTGCTTGCCGATGCGCACGATGTCGATGAGCTTGGTCGGGTCGGAGTCGAGGTCGACCATGTTGCCGGCCTCCTTCGCCGCCGACGTTCCGGTGTTCATCGCGACGCCGACGTCCGCCTGCGCGAGCGCGGGTGCGTCGTTGGTGCCGTCGCCGGTCATCGCGACCAGGTTGCCGCCCTCCTGCTCCTTGCGGATCAGCGCGAGCTTGTCCTCCGGTGTCGCCTCGGCCAGGAAGTCGTCGACGCCCGCCTCGGCCGCGATCGCCTTGGCTGTGACCGGGTTGTCGCCGGTGATCATGACCGTGCGGATGCCCATTCGGCGCATGTCGGCGAATCGCTCGACCAGACCGGTCTTGACGATGTCCTTCAGGTAGATGACACCGAGGATCGTGGCCTCGCCCGACGCGGACTTGGTCGCGACAGCGAGCGGCGTGCCGCCCGCCTCGGAGATGTGCAGCACCTTCTCGTCCAGATCGCTGAGGATCGAGGACGGCACCCGGGCCGACTCCTCCGCCCACGCCACCACCATCGACGCGGCACCCTTGCGCACCTGCGAGCCGTCGGCAAAGTCGACGCCGCTCATCCTGGTCTGCGCCGTGAACGGCACGACCTCACCGGCCAGTTCCCCCTCGTGCGGGTAGCCGAGCTGGGAGGCGAGGGCCACCACCGAGGAACCCTCGGGGGTGGGGTCGCTCAGGGAGGCCAGCGCCGCGGCCTTGACCAGGTCGGCTTGGGCGACGCCCTCGACCGCGGTGAACTCCGCGGCCTGTCGGTTGCCGTAGGTGATGGTTCCGGTCTTGTCGAGCAGCAACGTGGTCACGTCGCCGGCCGCTTCGACCGCGCGGCCGGACATGGCGAGCACGTTGTGCTGCACCAGCCGGTCCATGCCGGCGATGCCGATCGCAGAGAGCAGCGCGCCGATCGTCGTCGGGATGAGGCACACGAGAAGTGCCACCAGGACGGTGACGCTCGGAGCGGCATCCGCGAAGCCCGCGGTGGGGCCGAGCACGAGCACGACGACGACGAAGATGATCGTCAGCGCGGCTAGGAGGATGTTCAGTGCGATCTCGTTGGGCGTCTTCTGCCGGGCAGCACCCTCGACGAGCTTGATCATCCGGTCGACGAAGGTCTCACCCGGCTTGCTGGTGATGCGGACCACGATGCGGTCGGAGAGCACCCGGGTGCCGCCGGTGACCGCGCTGCGGTCGCCGCCGGACTCGCGGACCACCGGGGCGGACTCGCCTGTTATGGCCGACTCGTCGACCGAGGCGATCCCCCAGATGATGTCGCCGTCCCCGGGGATCAGCTCGCCTGCGGTCACCACGACGACATCGCCGAGCGTGAGATCGGCCGATGCGACCTGCGCGACCGCGGCCGCGGTGGCCGCGGCGTCCGACTTCTCGTCGTAGTCGGTCACCCGGTTGGCCACCGTGGTGGTGCGCGTCTTGCGCAGGCTGGCCGCTTGCGCCTTGCCGCGGCCTTCGGCGACCGACTCGGCCAGGGTGGCGAAGAGCACGGTCAGCCACAGCCAGACGGCGATCGCCCAGGTGAATGCGAGGGTCGTCACCGTCCCTCCGGACTTCTGCTGGCCGAGGAAGGGCTCGGCGATCGCCAGGATTGTGGTCAGTGCCGCGCCGATCTCGACGATGAACATGACCGGGTTGTGCCACATGTCGCGCGGGTCGAGCTTGCGGAACGCGCCGGGAAGGCCGGCGATCAGCTGCCGGGCGTTGAACGCGCCCTTCGGTGCTCTGTCGCCGTGATCCTGGTGGTGCTGTCCGCGCGGATCCGCGGTGTTGGTGAGTGTGGACATGATCAGTGCAGCCCTTCCGCCAGGGGACCCAGCGCGAGAACGGGGAAATAGGTGAGTGCGGCGACGATGATGACCACGCCGACGACGAAGGCGACGAACAGGGGCCGGTGCGTGGGCAGCGTGCCCGACGTGGCCGGGACCTTGTCCTGCGCTGCGAGGGAGCCGGCCAGTGCCAGGACGAACACGATCGGCAGGAACCGGCCGAGGAACATCACGCTTCCGAGGGCGGCGTTCAGCCACGGAGTGTTCGCGGTGAGGCCGGCGAACGCGGAGCCGTTGTTGTTGGCCGCCGAGGTGAAGGCGTACAGCACCTCGGAGAAGCCGTGCTGGCCGGGGTTGAAGATCGAGACCTTCTCGATGTTGTCCTTGATCGCCGGGATCGCGAAGCTCAGGCCGGTGCCGAGCAGCACCAGCGTCGGGGTCATCAGGATGTAGAGGCTGGCGAGCTTGATCTCCCGCGAGCCGATCTTCTTGCCCAGGTACTCCGGGGTTCGGCCGACCATCAGTCCGGCCAGGAACACGGAGATGATCGCGACGACGAGGATGCCGTAGAGTCCGGCGCCGATACCACCGGGAGCGACCTCGCCGGTCATCATGTTGATCATCGTCATCATCCCGCCCAGCGGGGTGAAGCTGTCGTGCATCGAGTTCACCGCACCGGTCGAGGTCAGGGTGCTCGTCGTCGCGAACAGGGTCGAGCCGAGGATGCCGAACCGCTGCTCCTTGCCCTCGAGCGCCCCGCCGGCGGCTTGGGTGGCCGTTCCGCCGCCCTGCAGCTCGAAGAGAGTCAGTGCGACGAGCGAGACGACGAAGATCGTCGCCATCGCGCCGAGTATCGCGTAGCCCTGGCGGTTGTCGCCCACCATCTTGCCGAACGTCCGGGGTAGGGAGAACGGGATCAGCAGCATCAGGAAGATCTCGACGAGGTTCGTCCACGCCGTCGGGTTCTCGAAGGGGTGCGCGGAGTTCGCGTTGAAGAATCCGCCGCCGTTGTTACCCAGGAGCTTGATCACCTCCTGCGACGCGACCGGACCACCCGGAATCGTCGCCGTGCCTCCGGTGAGGGTGCTCACTGTGGTGAACCCGTTGAAGTTCTGAATCACACCGCCGACGACGAGGAGGACGGCGAAGACGATGGAGAGCGGAAGCAGGATGCGCAGCGTCGCCCGGGTCATGTCCACCCAGAAGTTGCCGATCGTGCCGGAGCGGTGTGCGGCGAAGCCACGGACCAGGGTGATGGCGACGGCGATGCCGACAGCGGCGGAGAGGAAGTTTTGCACCGCCAGCCCGGCGATCTGCACCGTGTAGCCGACCGTGACCTCCGGCGAGTACGACTGCCAGTTAGTGTTGGTCACGAACGAGATCGCCGTGTTGAACGACAGCCCCTCCGGCACGGCCGGCAGGCCGAGAGAGTAGGGCAGCACCGCCTGGGCGCGCTGCAGCGCATACACCAGCAGCACCCCGAGGATGGAGAACGCCAACACACTGCGCAGGTAGACCGACCAGCTCTGGTCGACCCTGGAGTCGACTCCGATCACCCGGTAGAACCCGCGCTCGACGCGGAGGTCCTTCCTCGACGTGAACGTCGCCGCCATGTAATCACCCAATGGGCGATAGGAAAGCCCGAGCAGGAGGACGAGCGTGGCGAGCATCGCCACGAAAAGCCAGATCGTCATCTCTAGAACTTCTCCGGCTTCAGCAGGGCATACACCAGGTATGCGATCGAAGCGACGGCCAATGCCGCCGCCAGCAGGTTGAAGAAGATCACAGCTTCTCCACCCCTCTGCCGACCAGGGCGACGATCGCACCGAGCGCGATGATCCCCACGACGCAAATCAGGTCCAACACGGGAATGTCTCCATCCGGGTTACAACGCCTTGGGGCCAAGGCGTCGGGATCCGGCGCTTTGCCGGAACCATTGACCTATATAAGTGGAAGCCGAACTCCCGGAACCGGGTCCTAACGCTATCCATACGCCGGGTACGGAAGTCCTAACGGTTTCCCTCCGGGACACGGCCGCAGCGGCCTCGAATAGAGGCGGAACGGTGTGACCGCGCGGCGCACATCTCCCGTTTGCACAGCGTTAGTTTCGGCCGGCAGGGCGTGGAGGTTCCGTTAGGAGGACCCAAGAGCACTCGTTAGCGGCGTAGAACCATCGCTTGTGACCATTCGCAATGCAGGTGTCGCATGACACTGACACACATCCTCCCTTCGCTTCGTGCCTCAATGCCGAACCCACTCGGACGCGACCTCTGGCCCGAGTTCACCACTACCTCGATCGACGACGTCACCGTCGCCGGTGTCTCCCTCACCCGCCTCGCCGAGTGGTGCAATACCCCGTCTGTCCACACTGCAGCCGCGGTGATTCCCGGCACCGGGGGCATGCCTTCGCCCACCGAGACCACCTCCGTCATCGTCACGCGTGTGATTGAGATCAACACGGCGGCAGACGGCGCGATCGACATCTGGATCGACGCGCGCCTCACCGAGTCGAACGCTGTCATTTGCGAACTGCGATTGATCGGCCGCGTATCGACCGCGAGCGACGCCTGCGCACGCATCCACCCGGTGGGCGAGTCCGTCGGGTCTCTGGCCGTGCCGGAGGTGGTGTCCGATCTCCGCGTCGGCGACCTGCTCGCCATCCCCTGCCAGGGCACCACGCGTCTGCGTGAGGTCGACCCTGCACGCCGTCACGTTCCCGACGACGACGAGCGTTCATGGTCCGCCACGACCTGCAGACGATGAACGAACGCCGCACTCGCCAGGAACGCGTTAGCGTTCGGGCCCACACCGTATGGACATCGCAAAGATCGGCGCGGCGACGATGACAGCGGCGCATCCTAATCTCGTGAAAGAGCTTGTCCGCCGGCTCCTCGAGGGACGCACCCCCTGGGGAACTCTCGACGTATCTCCCGCCAGCCGCGGGATCTGGCAACGAGTGCGGCTCACCGTGTATCCACCCGGCATCACCCACGGGCAGCGCCGGCTCCTGCATCTCAGCCACACCTGGCCCGTCGGCGGCGGAATCGTCTGCCTCTTCTCCCTCGTATTCCTCAGCGACAAAGGGCCCGTGCTCAGCCTGGTGACCGTGCTCTCGGTCTACGTGGCGGGCTTCCTGGTGCTGCGCCGGCTCACTCGTGACCTTCGCGCCCAATCGCGCACCGTCACAGTGGCCTCCGAATACATCGGCGGCGAGCTCCGGGAGTTCGGCAACGTCCACCTCTTTCGAGCTGCTGCGACCCGCCTCATGGACCTAGAGACGCGTCGCCGAACAGGACTCCTCGACCCGGTGCGCTACGAAGCCGAATGGACGGACGTCTACGACTCGCTGCCCGCCGAGACCGTCCAGGTCTTCGAGCACCACTGAAACTCACAGCCAGGTCGACGTGCCAAGTAGCGCGAACCAGGACCATGAACGAGTTTGTTCGACGTCTGACCGAGGGACACGCACCCTGGGGCCGCAAGGTCGTGCGGCCCGCGAGCCCAGGACTCTGGGAGCGCTACCCGCTGACGATCTACCCACCCGGGACACCGGCGACAGGGCGACGGGTTCTCCAGTTCGTGCGAACATGGCCGATTACCGGAGCAACCCTTGCTGTCACGACCGGCGCCGCTCTGCACCCCGGGATGGCCGATCGTCGTCGTCGCGTATCTAGCCGGCCTCTGGCTAGGGCCGAATCTCACCCGAGACCTCCCGAGTCGAGCCCGAGCAATCCGGGCAGATGAAATCCTCGTCGCCGGCGAGATGACCGAATGCGGGGATGTGCAAGGGCTTCGGGTAGTCATCACCCGGCTCGACCAACTGGAATCGCAACGCCGAGGCTGCATCGACCCCGTACGCTACGAAGCAGAATGGGCCGCCATCTACAACTCAGCTGCAAGCCGAGAACACGTTCGAGTTTGACCGACAACGCAGATGCTCTACGAGTTGGTTTCTTGCTGGGCATCCGGATGCGTTGGAAGCAAGAGTCTCGCGCTGTCGGCGTCGTACTCGAAGAGTTCGCCGTAGCGTCCCCAGTCGATGGCGGTGTCCAGCTGCTGTTGGGCGTCATCGGTTCCGTAGAAGGCGCGCAGCTCGGTGAGGATGTCGTCCGTGCTGATCGCTCCGGTTCCGGTGTGCCGGAGGTCGCGGACGATGCGCCGCACGAGGCACGCGGCTTCCATCGCGAGGGTGGCGAACTGCTCTTTGGCGCGGAGGAGGTCAGCGGCGGCGTAGCGACGGCCCTGTTCGGTGATGCGCAGTTCGGTGCCTTGCGGCCGGGCAAGCTTCAGAAGCTGAGCAGCGTCGACCACCGGCAGGAGGTCGTCCAGCTCGTACCGGAGTTCGTCCGCAATCTCGGCCAGGCCCTCCTGCCCACCGCGCTCGGCGAGCAGCTCGACGAGACCGCCCAGCTCACCGGTGCTGACGGCGGGCAGCGGGATGTCGATCCCGTCCGGGAGGATCGCCGGTCGTGCGACGTCCCCGACGCCGGACGCGCGCGGCTCGGCCTGCTGGCCGGTGAGGATGCCGTACACCTCGTCGACGAGCGCCTCGAACTCCGGGCTGCGGCGGTCGCGGGGCTGCGGGAGGTCGACGGTCAGCTCGGCCTTGATCCGGCCCGGGTTGGAGTCGAGCACCACGACGCGGTCGGCGAGCTGGATGGCCTCCTCGATGTTGTGCGTGACGATCAGCGCCGTGCGGGTGGGAAGCGTCCCGTCGCCCCACATCCGCACCAGCTCGCCGCGCAGGTTCTCACTGGTGAGCACGTCCAGCGCCGAGAACGGCTCGTCCATCAGCAGCACGTCGGGCTCGACGACGAGCGCGCGGGCGAACCCGACGCGCTGCCGCATCCCGCCGGAGAGCTCCTTGGGGTAGGCGGACTCGAACCCGTCCAGGCCGATCTGGTCGATCGCGCGGAGGGCGCGCTCGCGTCGCTCCTCCGGGCGGACGCCCTTGGCCTCCAGCCCGAGCTCGACGTTCTCGAGCACGGTCAGCCACGGCAGCAGCGCGAACGACTGGAAGACCAGCGCCGTGCCCGGGTTGGCGCCGTTGAGCACGTCACCCTTGAACGAGACGGTTCCGGTGGTCGGGGCGATCAGCCCCGCGATGCACCGCAGCAGTGTGCTCTTGCCGGAGCCGGAGCGGCCGAGGAGGGCAACGATCTCGCCCTGGTGGATGGTGAGCGTGACGCCGGAGAGGACGGTCTTCTCGCCGCCGTCGGTGGCGAACGACTTGGTGACGTCGCGGACGTCGATGAGTGCGGTGTTCGTGGTGATCATGATGGGGCCCTCCTTACGGGCGGAAAGTCAGAGGCTGAAGCGCTTCTCGGCGACCGCGTACAGGCGGCGCCAGAACAGGCGGTTGAGTCCGACGACGAAGACGGACATGACGATGACGCCGACGAGCACACGGGCCATGTCGCCGGTCTGGGTGGCGTCGGCGATGTACGCGCCGAGGCCGGTCGCGGTGTAGGTGTGGTGGTTGTAGGTGACGACCTCGGCGACGATGGACGCGTTCCACGCGCCGCCCGCCGCAGTGATGCCGCCGGTGACGTAGGCCGGGAAGATCGCCGGGAGGATCAGCCTCCGCCAGCGCTGGACGCGGCCCACGCCGAAGCTGTCCATCGCCTGGCGCAGGTCGGTCGGGATGGCGCTGGCGCCGGCGATGACGTTGAACAGGATGTACCACTGCGAGCCGAGCGCCATCAGCAGGATGCCGCCGTAGTCGAGCGGGATGCTCGTCGCGACGAAGAACGCGATCGCGAACGGGAACAGGAAGTTCGCCGGGAAGCTCGCCAGCAGCTGCACGATCGGCTGGGCCAGCCGGCTGATCCGCGGGTTCATGCCGATCCACACGCCCACCGGCACCCAGATGATGGTCGCGAACAGCAGGATGACGACGACGCGCGCCATCGTGACCGCGCCGAGCCCGAACGCCTCCAGGAACGCGCCCATCCCGAGCGAGCGCTGGATGAAGAGGTAGGAGGCGATGGCGCCGACCACGATCGCGGCGACGACGAGCACGGTCACGACCACGTCCAGCGTGCGCTTGCGCACCTCCGGCACCCGCAGCGGGTGCTCGGCCAGCCCGAACGGCCGGGTCGCCCTGTCGAGTCCGCGCCCGATCGGGGCGAACCCGCGCTCCACGACGCGCGGCAGCCACGACCGGCTGATCACGTCGAGGACGACGCTGCGCGGCCGGTCGGTCGGCGCGGTTTCCTCTTGGCGGAACCGCTCCGCCCAGGCGACCAGCGGCCGCCAGAACAGGAAGTTCACGCCCAGCACCATGATCGCCATCGTCACGATCGCCCAGCCGACCCGGTCGAGCTGGCCGGCCTCGACCGCCGAGGCGACGTAGGCGCCGACGCCGGGCAGCGCGAAGCTGTGGTTGTTGACGGTGATCGCCTCGGAGGCCGCCAGGAAGAACCAGGCGCCGCCGAAGCTCATCATCCCGTTCCAGACCAGCGGGATCATCCCCGACGGAACGTCGAGCTTCCAGAACCGCTGCCACTTCGTCAGCCGCATCAGCCGGGCGGCCTCGTCGAGGTCGCGCGGCTGGCTGGTCAGCGACGCGTAGAACGAGAAGGTCATGTTCCACACCTGTGAGGTGAAGATCGCGAACACCGCGGCCGACTCCAGCCCGAGGGTGGAGCCGGGGAAGAGCGCGATGAACCCGGTCACGGTCACCGACAGGAAGCCGAGGATCGGAACGGACTGCAGGATGTCCAGCGCGGGCAGGATCACCTTCTCCGCGCGCGGCAGCCGGGCGGCGGCCGTCGTCACCACGAACGTGAACACCAACGACGCCGCGAGCGCCGCGAACATCCGCAGCAGCGAGCGCAGCGCGTAATACGGCAGCAGCGCCGGGTCGGTGTCGATCGACGACGGCACCTCGGCCAGCCGCACCGGCGCGGAAGCGCCGGCGGTCGCCTGGATGATCAGGTAGAAGAGGACGACGATCGCGACGGCGACCAGGACATCGATCCAGCGGAAGCGGACACGGCGGAGCGTGCCGGCGCCCGGGACAGTGCGGAGCAGGGGCATGACAAGACCTCCCTGGGCCGCGACCGGCGAGGGCCGGAGGCGGCAGAGGACGACAGGGGACGTGATGAGGGCGTCACCGTGCCGCGCGGAGGTCAGCGGCGGCCGGACGCGGAACGCGTAGAGGCCGCCGTCGCCGGGGCGCAGCAGGGACGAGACGGACTATGATCGTCGCTCACGGCGGGTCACCTCCTCGCGTTCGGGGGCAGGCGTGCGCCAGGCGTCACCCGCGGCGGCACCGGCCGCGGACGAGACTCCCACGTAAGAGCTTCGGCACTGCACGACGTATCCCTGATCCGGTCGGACCGGGGGGAAGCCACTTGGGATCACCCCTTAAGCCGGGGAGACCTGTCCTGATCTTGGGCGTCTCTCGACGTCGTCAGATCAGTGGCCTGTGTTCGCGCAGAAGCCTCACCTAACGAAGTTCTGCCTCAAGAACGGTAGCAGAGAATCCCGGACGGCGGCCGGCCCCTTGCTGAACCCTAACGACCGCCGCCGCTGCGGGGTCCCCTGTACACGTGCGCGCAAGGGATCGGCTATCGGGCGTAGTGCTGTACGCCCGTCGCAAGATGAGTTGACCTGTTAGTTAGCGACTCTTCTCACCGCGCACGGGGGCATGCTGCTTGAAAACCATCGTCTTAGGGCTCTGTGGCCAAATGGCCGAAGCTCGCAGATAGCTAGAAATAGGACACGATCTTAAGCCAAGCGAATTTCGCGGCGGGGTCTGGGAAGGGCTAAGCTGGTCGACCGTTAGGGGGACTCGCCTATCGGGGCGACGTGTCTGGTTCGATTTCCAGAGTCCTCCACCAATTCGATTGAGTCCGTAGGAAAGAGTTGTCGGGCTTGGGCCGGCTTGGTATTCATTGGGTTTCGATGCCGGCCGCTGTGATCTCGATGATCGCGTTCGCCATTCCTGCTGCGCGCGCCCAGTCGCGGGCGACGCTGTAGACGCGGCGGCACACCTCCGCGGCGGAGTCGTCCGCGACGACACCGATCCGGATGCGGATGCGGTCAGCGCCCACGTCGACATCGTCGGCTCCAGCCATCCGGCCGATCAGCGTACCGGCGGGATACAGCCGGGTGACACCTGGCACCCGCGCCACCGTGTCGACCAGAGTGGGAGTCGCGTCCACGTGCTCGTCGGTCATGCGCCGCCTCCATCCCGGTCGGGGTCCCACACGTCGGTCACCGTGACGTCCACCGCGCCCACGGTCAGCTCGACATGACGCGACAGCTCTTCCACGACGGCCGAGCGCATCCGCGCCGCGACCTCGCCGAACGGTTCGCCATAGCGCACCGAGATCTCCACATGCAACTGGATCGGCGCGCCAAGCGTCTCAACGTCCCCGACGATCCTGGTGCGGACGACGATCAAACCGTAGATCGCATCGCCCACGCTGCGAATGAGCGCGCGCACGGCGCCCTCAGTGAGGGCGAGATCGGCGGCGGGGTCGGGATGTGCGACCGGGATGCGGCGGCCAGCCTGCACATCCAGTCGGATTCCGTCGAGGATGCGGCCCACCCACCCGTCGTCGGTCGGGCGGCTAGCGGCATCGGCTTCGAGCATGGTCCGCGTCGTCCGGCTGAGCCGCTCGAGTGCCTCCAATGCCGCGCGGCACTCGGCGGAGCCGTCGATGCTCGCGTCGGCCGGCGTGCGGCCGCGGGCGAGATAGTCGCTGAGCTCGTCGAGCGTGTGCCCGTCGATCATCTCGTCCTCGGGGAGGAGCGGATCGGTCATCGCCATCCCTCCATCGCCTCGAGAAGCCGCCGCCGCCCGCTCGCCAGCTGGCCGCGGATGGTCGAGATCGGGATGTCCAGCTCCTGCGCGATCTCCTCGTAACTGTACTGCCCGGCCTCTCGGAGCACCCAGCACCTCCTCTGCAGCGGCGGCAGCTCGTCGAGCGCCCGACCGAGCGCTTCGCTGGCGGTTCGCACTTCCGCCAGATGGTCCGGACTCTGGTCGGCCGGAGCGGCCGCATCCACCTCAGTCACGTCATCGTACTCGTGACGCGCGCGGATGCGGTCAATGCACCGGGGGCTGAGGATGCGCATCAGCCACGACTTCACCGCGGCACCCTCGTTGAGCTCGCCCAGCCGCTTCCACGCCGTCACGAACGTCTCCTGCACGACGTCGTCGGACTCGTAGGTCGAGCCAAGCATGCGCGCGGCATACGCGCGCATAAGCGGGGCGTGTCGCCGGACGATGACCGCGAATGCGGCCGTGTCCCCGTCCGCCGCTCGGCCAGCGAGAATCTCGTCGCTCACCCATTGAGGGCGGCCCACGTCCGGCTTGCTCACCCCTAGAACGCTACCGGGCAGTCTGTTAGAAAGATGAGTAGATAGCCAATCTAGGCTTTTGAGGAAGCTCACAGGTTCGAAACGTGAGGAATGTGCCACCTCGACCGTCCTAGAGCTGTGAGTCGCGCAACGACGGCTCCCGAGAACGGAACGGAAGGAACACGACATGGCTAACACCACCCCCACCACCGCAGCGGGCACCGAGTCGGTGCTGGGCAAGACGGTCATCAACGACGCCGTCGTGGCGAAGATCGCCGGCATCGCGGCCCGCGAGGTCCCCGGCGTGTACGCGCTCGGTGGCGGCGCCGCCCGTGCGCTCGGCGCGCTACGTGAGGCGATCAACGCCACCGACCTCGGCCAGGGCATCAGCGTCGAGGTCGGCGAGAAGCAGGTCGCCGCCGATGTCACGATCGTCGCCGAGTACCCGGTGGCGTTGCAGAAGGTCGCCGCCGATGTCCGTGAAGCGATCGCGCAGGCGATCGTGACCATCGTCGGCCTGGAGGTCACCGAGGTGAACGTGACCGTCAACGATGTGCACGTCCCCGGCGACGACGAGGGCGAGCAGGAGACGCGAGTCCAGTGACGCGCCCCATGTTCGGCACGCTGGTCGGCGGCGCCCTGGCCGTCGTGTGGGCGGCGTTCGGGTTCTGGGTGTTCATGGGCACGGCTTTCGCTATGCTCCTGGGCTATCTGGCGGCCCGGGTCGTCGCCGGCGACCTCGACCTCGCCCGCGTCGCGGACGCCCTCCGCGGGCGCCGATCGTCGTCATGACGGCCGGGCGGGACCGCTTCACGACGTTAGCGCTCGAGCACCTGGCCCGGGCGGTGGCCGCCGCGGAGCTCGGCGTCACGCTCCGTGACGTCAAAGTCGGGGTCCGGGATGCACGGGGCGCCCTCTCCGTGCGGGTCGCCTCCCCGATCGCCGCCCCGTCGCTCACCGCCGGGCTCGGCGACCGGGCACCGCTTACCACCGCGCTGACCGACGCGGGCGCGCACATTCGCGCCCAGCTCGGGGCGCTCACGGGCTTGGAGGTCGCGAACGTCGACATCCGGGCCACTACCGCCATCATCTCGGAGAGGAGAGTCCGATGAACCGCATCGCCGCGCGCGTCGTGCGCCGCGAGACGCACTCCCCCCGCTCGACGGCCGCGGTCATCGTGGCCATCCTCCTCATTACGGCGACGCTTCTGGTGGCCGTAGAGTCCGTGCTCCACCTGCTGGGCCTGCGCCCGCTGCTGGTCGCGCCGCGGACGATCGCCGAATCCGTCCTGGCCGCCCCCTCCGCCGGGGCGCCGGCTCTGATCGCCGCGGCACTGACGTCGGGGCTCGTCGGCCTCTGGCTGGTGGCGCTCGCCATACTGCCCGGCCGCCGGCCCCGGCGCCACCTCCAGGCCGACCACGTCGCCGTCGTGGCGGACGACGAGATGCTGGCCTCAGGCCTGGCCCGCCAGGCCGCCCGCACCGCCGCCGTCCCGCCCGACGCGGTGAGCGTCTCCGTCGGCCGCCGCACCGCCACTGTGCGCATCACACCGGTCAGCGGTTCGCGCATCGATCGCGACGAGGTCCGCCAGGCCGTCACCGAGGAGTTCGCCCAGGCGGGCACCGGGCACCCACTACGGGTGTCGGTTCTCATCGCCCCCACAGGGAAGGTCGGATCGTGACCAGCAGCAACCGTGCACTCAACCGCATCCTGCTCGGCACCGTCGGTGTGATCGCCCTCGTCGTCGCGGCCGCGGCGACAGCACTGCTCGTCGTGCCCGGCTTCGCCCGGGCGCGGACGCGCGTCGCCCACAGCGGCCTCGGCACGGCCGACGACGTTTTCGGGCAACCGCTGTGGGACGGGACGACCGTCAGCGCCGGCGCGCTCGTCAGCCTCGCGATCGCCCTGGCGTTCGTCGTGCTCCTGCTGGTCTTCATCCTGCGCCAGGGCCACGGCGCCACCTCAACGGTGATCGCACTAGAGGGCGAGGACGGCACCATCGAGATGGACGCCTCTGTCCCGGCCGCGCTGCTCGAGGGGTTCCTGGCACCCGTTACGGGCGTGGCCGGCGTCAGCGTGACCGCCTACAGAGTCCGCCGTCAGCCCATGCTGAAGGTCACCGTCCGCTGCCGTCGCGGCGCGGCCGCACGCACCATCGCCGACGCCCTGGACGACGCCGTCGTCCGGACGCAGGAAGCTCTCGGCGCCCCCATACCCGTGTTC
>NZ_AYMR01000009.1 GCF_000633535.1 Leifsonia aquatica H1aii
CGCCGGAGGCGACGAGGTCGAGCATCCCCGCGTAGTCGGCCGCCGCCATCCCGTGGCTTCCGAGCACGTCGAGCTCCCAGCCGATCACCCGGTCGAGCGGGAGCACCGGGCCGCCGCCGGGCAGCAGGCCGATCTGCACATGCCGGCCGCGGCGGCGCAGGGAGTGCAGTGCGGCGGCGGCCGTCGCGGGCGAGCCGACCGCGTCCACCGACACGTGGGCACCGCCGCCTGTCAGCTCGGCGACGGCCTCCGGGGTCTCGTCGCCGGCCTCCAGCGTGTGCTCGGCCCCGAACGCGCGAGCCAGCTCCAGGGCGGCGGGAGCCCGGTCCACGGCGAGGGGACGCGCACCGAGGGCGGCGGCGATCATCACGGCGCTGAGCCCCACCCCGCCGGCACCGTAGACGACGATCCACTCGCCGGGCCGGAGGGCGGCCCGGGCGGTGACCGCGCGGTAGGCGGTGGCGAACCGGCAACCGAGACTGGCGGCGGCCGCGTCCTCGATGGCGTCCGGCAGGGCGACCAGGTTGAGGTCGGCGGCGCGCACCGCCACCAGCTCCGCGTGGGAGCCCCAGTGGGTGAAGCCCGGCTGGGTCTGGTCGGGGCACACCTGCGCCTGCCCGCTCCGGCACCACGCGCACTGCCCGCAGCCGTTGACGAACGGCGCCGTCACCCGGTCGCCGGGCCTCCAGCGCTCGACACCCGCGCCGACCGCCTCCACCACGCCGGCGAACTCGTGGCCGGGCACGTGCGGCAGGGCGACGGTGTCGTCGTGCCCGGCCCAGGCGTGCCAGTCGCTGCGGCACAGCCCCGACGCGGCCACCCGCACGACCGCGCCGCCCGCGGGTGCGACGGGATCGGCGACCTCGGCGACCCGCACGGGTGCGGCGAACGTGTCGTACAGCAGGGCTCTCATGGCGATGGCACTCCGGGGTGGAACGGGCGGTGACGGACGGGCGGTGACGGACGGGGCTGGAACAGGCGGGACGGACGGGGCGAGGACGGGGCGACGATCAGCGCCGGACGGCGCGACAGGCGAGATGGACGGCGAGACGCGTCTCCGGGTCGCCGAGGTCGAGCCCCAGCAGCTCCTGCGCGCGGGAGACCCGGGTCGAGACCGTGTTGCGGTGCAGGCCGAGGGCGTCGGCCGTGGCCGCGATGCCCGACTCGTGGTCGAGGTAGGCGGTCAGTGTCTCCAGCAGCTCCGGACCGCGCGCGATCAACGGTGCGAGCAGGGACTCGGCCGCCGGGACGAAGGTGTCGCTCTCGGTCCAGGACAGCAGCAGCTGCTCCAGGCCGAGCGCGTCGATCCGGACGAAGTACCCCGTCGCGGACCGGTCGGCGGCGATGCGGGCGGCGTCGGCGGCGCCGTCGATGGTGGCGACCAGCCCGGGCGACCCGCTCTCGAGCGTGCCGACGCCGGTCGCCACGTTGAACGCCCGGCGGGCGGCCGTGTGCAGCGCGTGCAATGCGCGCACGTTCTCCTCCACCCGGCTCGGCGCGGGCGGGGTGGTGAAGCTGAGCCAGCCGGTCACCCCGCGCCCGCTGGTCGCGGCGTGCGAGTCCACGGGCATCCCGGTCAGCTCGCGGGTCACGAAGCGCAGCAGCTGCAGCGTGTCGACCCGCGTGCGGCCGATCAGCCGGAAGCCGAGGTGGTAGCCGGTGGTGCGCCAGCCGCGCTCCAGCATCCGCTGCTCCAGCTCGGCGTCGCGGCTGTCGCGGAACTCCAGGAAGTCGCGCAGCAGCCCCGAGGCGACGGCGGCGTCGTTCACATCGGCGACCTCGTCGATGAGGATGCGGGAGGCCACGGCCGGCATCGCCACCTCCGCGGCGACCGCGAGCGCGCTGAGCTGCTGCTGGCCGAGACCGCGCCCGAACACGGCCAGGCGCAGACCTTCGCGGCTGGGGCTGTCGACGCGCACGGAGGCGGCGGCGCCCTCCGGCAGCGAGACCGTGTCGGCCCAGGGGCCGAAGTCGACGGCGGCGTGCACCGCGGCGGGGAGCGACTCGCCGGCCTCCAGCAGCACCCCCTCGCTGTCGATGAGGGCGACGCCGTGGCCGACGCTCGCCGAGAGGTGGCGCAGCAGGTCGGCCAGGTTGTCGGCGTGGTACTCGATGGACTGCGCGACCCGGCGCACGTAGCCCAGGGTGAGGGCGTCGCGCCCCTCGAGCAGCTCCCAGCCGGCGCGCGCCAGGGTCATCGGCTCCGCCGTGTCGAGCAACGCCAGGCCGAGCCGTTCGGCGAGCGCACGGGTGCCGGCTCCGAAGGCCTCCGCCTCCGGCAGTACCAGTCCGCGGTAGCCGCGGTCGCGCACCCGGCGCACGAGGGCGTCCTGCTGCCACGGTGTCGCCGGAGGCGCGACGGTCAGCACGGCCAGCGCCCCGCCGCCGTCGGCGGGCAGTCCGGCTTCGGACGAGGCGACCACGAGCTCGCGCCACACGACGGCGGGGTCGGCTCCGGCGATCGGCCGGAGGCCGCCGTTCGCGGGGTGGGCGAACAGCGCGGCGAGGTCCAGCTGCTCGTTCATGCCGCCGGTTCCAGCCCGGCGAGCCCGAATCCGGCAGGCGTCACGTGGCGCAGCCGGTCGGGGGAGGCGGTCCACCAGGTCGGGGCGGGGAGGGCGATGACGGTGACGTGTCGGGCGAGCGTCACGCCGTCGACCTGCAGCACGTCGCGGGAGATGGAGTCGAGGGCGACGATGATCTCGGGCGAGGCGGAGGTGGTCTCGCCGTCGCGCACGACGGCGAGCAGTTCGGAACGGGCCACCAGCCGCAGCAGCGCGCCGTCGTCCCCGTCGAGCTGGATCGCGCTGACGTACGGGTCGTCGACCGAGGGCACGATCGCACTCACCCGTCCGGAGCCGAGCAGCCGCCCGCCCACCGCCTCGGCGAGTCGCGCCGCCGGGAGGGAGCGGTCGGTGCCCGCCTCGCCCAGGGCCATCGCCCGGGCGTAGGAGCCGAGGACGGCGTGCTCGGTCAGGTCGCCCACGGTGAACCCGGCGACGAGGACGGCGCCGCCGCCGCCGGCCTGCACGATCGCGGCACGCACCTGGCTCTCCACGTCCGCCGGGCGCTGCGTGTCGATCACGACGACGCCGCCTCCCGTGTCGCAGACCGCGACGACGCCGGGCAGCGCGTCGACCAGCAGCGACACCTGATCGAGGCGGGGGAGGGCGCGTCCCATCAGGTCGGCATCGACCAGGGGCAGACGGTC
Source organism: Leifsonia aquatica H1aii (assembly GCF_000633535.1). Lineage (GTDB taxonomy): Bacteria > Actinomycetota > Actinomycetes > Actinomycetales > Microbacteriaceae > Leifsonia > Leifsonia aquatica_A. Next base: position 3,212 of record NZ_AYMR01000009.1, read on the forward strand.
GGCGAGCAGGAGGGGGGTGAGCCCGTTCATCCCGGCGCCTTCGAGCGCGCAGACCGCGGCGGCCCGGACGCCGGTCCAGCGCTCGGCGGCGGCCACCAGCGGGCCGAAGACGTCGGCGCCCGGCAGACGCTCGGCGAGCAGGTAGGTCGATCCGGCGAACGCGACGGCGACGCAGGGGGTCGACGGGTCGAACTCGTCGGGAGCGCGCAGGGTGAGCGGCCAGGCGGGTGCGTCCTGCACCATCAGCTCCAACATCGTCGAGGCGCCGCCGCCGCCGGAGCCGAGCAGGGAGAACCCTCGGGCGAGCGCGGGCAGGCGCTCCGGTCCGAGGGTTCTCATGCCCTCCAGGGTAGGCGGTGCGGACGCCCGGCGGTGCGGGCGTCCGCGGACGGCGGCGCGGCTCAGACGAGTGCCGAGGTCTCGACCGGCACGAACTCCTCGGTCAGTCCGAACGCCGCGGGGCCGAAGGCCGCCAGCGCCTCGGGGGTGCGCATCATCTCCGGCGTGGAGATGCCCAGCACGCGCACGCGCTGGCCGTAGCGCAGACCCTCGGTGGTGATCGGCTCGCCCGACTCGATGTCGGTCACGCAGATCAGGTCAGGCACGATCGCGACGAGCTCGCCGTCGCGCAGGGCGATGAGGTTCTCGTTCTGGAAGCGGATCTCGAGGGTCTCGCTCGCCGCGGCGTCCAGTGACGAGATGGTCGCGCGGCCCTTGGCGAAGCCCTCGGTCGTGCGGCGCTCGACGTCCGTGACCTTGCCGGTGAACAGCTCGCGCACCTCCGAGTAGAGGGTGGTGGAGAGCGTCTGCGCGATCGCCTCGAACGGCGAGCGATGCTGCTCGCGCGCCTCCCGGATCGCCCGGCCCAGGGCCAGCGCCATCGAGAGGGTGCGGGGAACGGCGGTCCGCTTCACGTCGGCGCCGCTCATCGCGTACTCGGCGATGTGGCCGACCCCGCCGAGCCGGATGGTCACGCCGCGGGCGAGCCATTCCATCTGCCGGTCGTCGTCCCCGGTGTCGATCACGACCGTCTCGCCGCGCTCGCCCGCGAGGGCCAGCGGGGAGCCGTGCACGCCGTAGACGGCGAAGGTCTCCATCGAGAGCTCGGGGAAGGCGCGGCCCATGCCGTCGGCGTCCACCACCGGCAGGCCGGTCTCGGCCGCGACGATCAGGGGGATCATCGAGTTGATGCCGCCGCACTCGATCGGCATGGTGGCGTCCGCGGTGCGGCCGATATGCCCCTCCAGCGTGCGCAGGGCGAGCGTCGGCTCGGTGCCGGCGGGGATCTTCTCGATCATCACCGTGGGCGCGCCCATCTGCGCGGTCGGGATGACGAAGAGGTCGTCCGCCAGCTCGTCGGGGTCGAGGATCGTGATGCCGCGCTCGCCCTCGGGCTTCTCGTTCAGGACCCGCGCCACGAGCATCTGCCCGATGTAGGGGTCCCCACCGCCTCCGGTGCCCAGCAGGGTGGCGCCGCGCGCCAGGTCGGGGAGGTCGGTGGCCGTCAGCGTCCAGCTCATGCGGCCGCCTCCTCGAGCGTGTGCTCGGCGCTGCCGTCGAAGCGGTGCGAGGGGAGGTCGTAGCCGAAGTAGCCGGGGCCGACCATCGCGAGCGCGTCGGCGCCGTGCCAGCGCGGGTCGCTGGGGGCGGCGATCACCCGCACCCGCTGGCCGTAGCGCAGGCCCTCGGTGGTGATCGGCTCGCCGCTCTCGGCGTCGAGCACGATGATCAGGTCCGGCGTGGTCACGAAGACCTCGTCACCGGCCTGGGCGATCAGGTGCTCGTTCTGGAACGACAGGGTCAGCTCCGCGTCCGCTGCGGCTCCCGTGGCGGCGCCGTCGATGCGGGCACGGCCGCGGGCGAACCCGGCCGTGGTCCCGCGCTCGACGTCCACGACCTTGCCGCCGAAGAACTCACGCCCGCCGAGCAGGGCGACCGTGGCGGCGACCGGGTCGGTCTTGGCCGCGCGGGCCTCGGCGATGCCGGCGCCGATCGCGACGCAATGGCGCAGCGAGCCGGGGACGAGCGCCTCCCGGGCGACCGTCCCCGACATCGGAAAGCCGGAGATCATGATGGAGCAGCCCATCTCGACGCACGCGACGCGGGCGATCCGCTCGGTCCAGTGGTTGTCGACGGTCTGCAGCACTCCGACGTTGCCCTTCTCGTCCGCGAAGGCGAGCGGGGACGCGGTCACGCCGTAGAGGGTGGGGAGCACCATCTGCAGTTCGGGGAACGCCCGCCCCATGCCGTCCGCGTCGATCAGCGGCAGCCCGAGAGCGGCAGCGGCGGCGACGGGGATGGTGGAGTTCACGCCGCCGACCTCGGCGCACGCGACATGGGTGACCGGGCGGCCGAGGGAGGTGCCGAGGGCGACGACGGGCGCGATGACCTCGTCGAGGCTGGGCAGCTTCTCGACCATGACGGTCGGGGCTCCCATCATGGCGACGGTCAGCACGAGCGCGTCGTCCGGCACCTCGTCGAGCCCGACGACCGTGACCGGTCCGTGCTCGGCGAGCGCCTGCTTCGCGAGCAGGGAGCCGATGTACGGGTCTCCGCCGCCGCCGGTGCCGAGCACCGCGGCGCCGCGGGAGAGGTCGCCGATCGCGTCGGCGGTCAGCGTCCAGCTCATACCCGGACCTCCATCGCCAGGTCGCCGACGGCCTTCACGCGGATGCGCGTGGCGTTGCCGGGCAGGTAGGGGATGGGGACCTCGTCGAAGTCGACGATCGCGACCGACGAGGGGGAGGCGCCGGCCGCGATCGCCTTGTCCACCGCCTCCGCCCGAACGGCGGCGATGGCCTCGTCGCGGCGGCCGGGCTCGACGGCGTACACCTTGTCGATCTCGCCCCCGACCTGTGCGATGGAGGCGCCGATCGCGTTCGCGACGGCGTAGTTCTCCGGCCGGTGCACCGCGCCGAAGATCGGCAGCTCGTCCGGCAGGAGGATGGAGCCGCCGCCGACGGCGACGACGGGGATGGGGTCCGGCGACGTGCGCATCCGGTCGACCGCCTCGGCCACGCGCTCGGCGATGCGGGCGAGCACGCGCCGCACGAAGGCGGGGTCGAGGTGCGCGACCTTCGACGGGTCACCGACCTGCGCGCGCCCCGCCGCCACGGCGATGTCGGTCGCGGTCAGCGTCGAGCCGCCGAAGACCAGCGCCTCGGTGGTGAGCCGGTAGCCGACGGACTCCGGGCCCACCTCGGCGGTCTCGGTGTCGACGATGGAGCCGCCGCCGATGCCGATCGAGAGCACGTCCGGCATCCGGAAGTTGGTGCGCACACCGGCGACCTTGACCTCGTTGGCCGTCTCGCGCGGGAAGCCGTTGACGAGCAGGCCGATGTCGGCCGTGGTCCCGCCGATGTCGACGACAGCGCAGGTCTCGAGACCGCTGGTGAGGGCGGCCCCGCGCATCGAGTTCGTCGGTCCGGAGGCGAAGGTGGCGACCGGGTAGAGGCGCACGTAGTCCTCGTCCATCAGCGTGCCGTCGTTCTGGCTGAGGAAGATCGGTGCGTCGATGCCCTGCGCGCGCACGGCCGAGGTCAGCCCGTCGACGATCTCGCTCGCCAGCTCGCGCAGCGCCGCGTTGATGATCGTGGCGTTCTCGCGCTCCAGCAGCCCGATCCGGCCGATCTCGTGCGAGAGCGAGATGGCGACGTCGTCGCCGAGCTCATCGGCCAGGATGGCGGCGGCGCGCGTCTCGACGTCGTGGTTGACGGGCGAGAACACGCTGGAGATCGCGACCGAGCGCACCCCGTGCGCGGCCATGTCGGCGGCGATGCCCTTCAGCTCCGCCACGTCGAGCGGCGAGATGGGGCGGCCGTCGAACTCGTAGCCTCCGTGCGCCAGATAGCTGCGCGCGCCGATCGCCTCCAGCAGCGACTCCGGCCAGTCGACCAGAGGCGGGAGCGCCTTGGTCGCCGGCAGTCCGAGCCGCAGCGCGGCCGTCGGGGCGAGGCGCTTGGCCTGCACGAGCGCATTGATGAAGTGCGTCGTGCCGATCATCACCGCGTGGATCTCGGAGCCGTCGAACGACCGCGCCGCCCGCAGCGCCTCGATGGCGCTGACGATGCCGGCGGTCACATCCGGGCTGGTCGAGTTCTTGACGCCGGCGAGGGTGGTCCGGCCGTCCATGAGCACTGCGTCGGTGTTCGTTCCGCCGACGTCGATGCCGATATGCATGGTGTTTCGCTTTCTGCCGCGGTGACGGCGGGTGGGGCTGGTGGGACGGGGCGGCGCGCGGCCGCCGGTTCAGTTGGAGGCGATCGCCTCCGAGCCGGGCGTGCTGCCCGCGGCGGCGTCCTCGGACGCGGTTCCGTCGGCCGGCTCGTCCTGGATGGTCCGGGCGCGGCCGACGCCGCGCACCCAGCCGAGCTTGCCGGCGACCGTGTAGAGGATGATCGAGAGGAAGAGCGACCAGAGGGCGGGGATGCCCCAGGTCACGAAGTAGCCGACCAGCGACGACACCAGCCAGACGATGAGCGTCGCCGGGACGATGCGCGGCGCGAACTCGGGCAGCCGACCGGACGCGCGCGTCGCATCCAGGTCGCCGCGCCAGCGTCGCACGAAGAAGTACTCGGCCACGATGATGCCCGCGATCGGCGGGAAGGCGACGCCGAGGATGACGAGGAAGCCGGTGAACTGGGAGAGGATGCCGGCGGCCGCGAGCACCGAGCCGACGATGCCGAGCACGATGGTGGTGGTCACGCGGTTGAGGTTCTTGGCGAACGCGGTGGAGATGAAGTTCACCAGGCCGAGCGTCGAGGAGTACAGGTTCCAGTCGTTGATCTTCAGGGTGCCGGTGATGACGATGATGAGGCCGACGAAGCCGATCGAGGAGGTGACGATCGCGACGATGTCGCCGGTGGCTGCGGCGTGGGCGAGCAGCACGCCCGCCAGGCCGATCACGAACTCGCCGAGCGAGACGCCGACGACGGTCTGCTTGACGACGTCGGCCTTGCTGCGGTTGAACCGCGTCATGTCCGCCGTGATGATCGCACCGACGATCAGGCCGCCCGCGACGATGCCCGTGCCCGCCCAGACCGACATCGTCGGGCCGGGCGCCGGGGAGGTCAGCAGGTCGCCGATCGAGTGCTTGCTGAGCTCGCTGATGACCGACCAGCCGACCAGGATGAGGAACAGCGGGACGGTGATGTTGGCCAGCCACTGCATCCCGACGAAGCCGTAGGCCACGATCGCGGTGACGGCCAGGCCGAACAGCAGGCTCCAGACCCAGATCGGCATGACGCCGGGCATGAGCGCGTCGAGCGACTGCGCCGAGATCGCCGACTGGATGCCGAACCAGCCGATCAGGCTGATGCCGATCGCGAGCCCGACCAGAGCGGCGCCGATCTCGCCGAAGCCGGTCCAGCGCGCGAGGAGAGCCGTGTTGAGACCCTCCTTCTGCCCGATGATGCCGACGATGCACATGATCACCTCGAGGATGATCGAGCCGAGGAGCAGCGCGAGGGCGGCCTCGCCGAACGTCATGCTGTAGCCCAGGGTGGCCCCGAGCAGGAACTGCGAGAGCGCCGAGACCTGACCGAACCGCTGGACCGCGATCCCGAACCACGGTTTGCGCGCGTCGGGGGTCACACGGGAGAGGGCGAAGTCGTCGGCAGGGGCTGTGCGTGCCATGAGGGGAGTCCTTCTGACGGGGACGGGTGTGGGGGTTCCGAACACCGTAGAACGGCCGCGGACGACGCGGAATGTGCGAACTGCACGAAGTTGAGAGAGTTCTGTGCGGTGTGCACAGTACGGCCTTCAGTGTCATATGGAGGTCGACGTCGAGTGCAGCGCGTCGTACAATTGTCCGTACGAAGGAAGGTGCCATGACCGCAACCGAACGTCTCGAGTTCCGCGTCTCGCGCGACCATCTCGACCGTATCGCGCTCGCTGCGCAGCTGTCCGGGGAGAAGGTCGGCGCGTTCGCGCGCGAAGCGGCCGAAGAGCGGGCGGACCGTGTCCTGCGGGCGCATGAGGCGACCACGACGGTCCCGATCGGCTTCTTCGACGACCTCTGGGAGGCGCTGGATGAGCCGGCTAACCCCAACACCGCGCTGGCAGCTGCGGGCGATCGCCTGCGCGGTATCGGGCTTGGCTGACGCCCTTCGATCGGAACGGTTCGATGAGGTCCTCCACGACGTCTCCGGGTTCTTGTGCGGAGAGGGTCGATTGGACCTCTGGCTCCGTCGACATGCCGCAGACGCGGCGCGTCGTCAGACGTCCGCGACGTGGGTGTGGGTCCTGGACGGCGAGGTCGTCGGCTACTACTCACTCTCCGCGCACAAGGTGGTCCGCGAGGACGTACCGGGTCAGGTGGGCAGAGGAGGTCCGCGCGAGATCCCGGCCGTGCTCATCGGCAAGCTCGCGTTGACACGATCCGCGCGCGGTCAGGGCCTCGGTGAGCTCCTCCTGGCGGATGCCTTGACGCGCGTCCTCGCGGCGACACATCATGTGGCCGCGCGACTCGTCGTGGTCGATGCGCTCTCCGAGCCCGTCGCGCTGTTCTACGAACGGATGGGGTTCGTCCGCGTTCCGGGGAGTCTGCTGCTGGTGCAGCGGGTCCGCGACATCCGAGCCGCACTCGAGCCAGGCGCGGGGTAGAAGGCGCGCGACGCAGGAGGCGTCGTGAAGCAGGGACGGCGGACACACCGTGAGCCGGTCGCTCACCCGGCTTCCAGCAGCCGCACGACCGGCCGGTCGGCCTCCGCCCAGTCGAGCCCGGCGAGCTCGTCGCGGGCCACCCAGCGCAGCCGGTCGTGGTCGGTGCTGCGCTCCGGTGCCGGGCCGGTGAGCGTCGCCGCGTAGCAGGCCAGATCGATCGCGCGCGTGCCGATCACGGTGACCGTGCGGTCGAGCAGGCGACCCACGCGGACGGGGACGCCCAGCTCCTCGCGGATCTCGCGTTCCAGCGCCGCCTCCGGCGTCTCGCCCCGCTCCACCTTGCCGCCGGGGAACTCCCAGCGCCCGGCGGCGTCCCGGCCCTGCGCGCGGCGGCAGGCGAGCACGAGGGGGCCGTCGGCGATCACGGCCGCCACGACGACCAGCGGGGTGGGCGGCGGGGAGGCGGGAGGCATGGGTCCATCCTGCCCGGATCCGCGGATGGCGGGCACTAGCATCCAGGTATGTCGACTCCCGTCGTCGCGCGGCGTGCGCCCATCGTGATCGGATTCGTGCTGAGCCTGCTCGTGCAGCTGGTGATGATCGTCGTGGGCGTGTGGCTGGTGGTGCTGTCGGAGGACGACGACACGACCCTGCTGCTGCTCGGGCTCTGGTGCGTGATCGGGACGCTGTACGAGCTCGTCGTGCTGATCGTGCTGGGGCGGGCCGCGCGCCGGCCCGTGGTCGACGGGGACCGGCCCTCCCGGTTCGAGGTCGGGCGGGTGGCCCGGCTGGTGTCGATGACCGCCACCATCCTCGCCAGCCTCATCGGCTTCACCGCCGCCGTGCAGGTGCTCGGTCTGCACAACGACCCCGAGGTCGGGTCGATCACCGACATCGTCGGCGTGTGGTCGATGCTGCTGGCCTGGGGGTTCCTGCACTGGGGGTTCTCGCAGATCTACTACCAGCGTCACTACTCCAGCGACGTGCCGCTGCTGCGCTTCCCGGCGACGGAGCATCCCCGGTTCGTCGACTTCGTCTACTTCGCGTACACGCTCGGCACCAGCTTCGCCGCCTCCGACGTGGAGGTGCTGAGCACCCGCCTGCGCTGGACCGTGCTCTGGCATTCGGTGCTCAGCTATTTCTTCAACGGCCTGATCATCGTGCTCGCCCTCAACACGATCATGTCGTTCAACCGGTGAGCGGCCGGGCAGCCTGGATGACCCCTCCGGCTGGCAGGATGGGGGCGTGAGCGCATCCATCCCCACCGTCCTGCTCGTGATCGACCTACAGAAGGGGGTGCTGCCCGGGTGCTGGGACGCCGATGGCGTGGTCGCCCGGGCCGCGGACCTCGTCGATCGCGCCCGCGCCGCCGGCACCCCGGTGGTCTGGGTGCAGCACGAGGCGGACGATCTGCCCGCGGGGAGCGACGAGTGGGCGTTCGCCGACGGCCTCCTCCCCGCGGACGGCGAGCCCGTCGTGCACAAGCACTACCGGGACGCCTTCGCCGACACCGACCTCGACGAGGTGCTCGAGGGCCTCGACGCCTCCCGGCTGGTGGTCACCGGCGCCCAGAGCGACTACTGCATCCGCACCACCACGCAGAGCGCGGCCGTCCGCGGCTACGACGTCACCCTCGTCGAGGACGGGCACACGACCACCGACGCGCAGTGGGACGGCGTCGAGATCACCGGACGGCAGATAGTGGCCCACACGAATCGCTACTTCTCCGGCCTCCGCTATCCCGACCAGCTGTTCGCGGTGGAGCGCGCGGACGAGGTCGTGTTCGGGTAGGCCGTGCGGGGGATGCGGGGGATGCGGGGTCGGGGGACGATGAGGGCGGGACGACGGGTGCGCGCGCTGATCGGAGCGGGTCTCGTCGCGGGGACGATCGCGGCGGCGCTCACGGGGTGCGCGCCCGCGCGGGAGCGTCCCCAGGTCTGGTCGCCGTGGGGACCTCCCGGATTCCGCCAGCCCGGCGCGCCCCTGCCCTTCATGCCGTCTCCGCCGCCCGAGCCTCCGGAGCAGGCGGAAGGCGACGGGGCGCCGCTCGACGGCGGGTCGGAGCCGCCCACCGGGTTCGGAGAGCCGGACCTCCGGCTGACGCAGACGTTCACGCTCAGCGACGGGACGGTCGCCACCTGCCTGCTGGAACTGGCGGTGGCACCAGACGGCGGGCTCGCCGCGGGCGACGAGCCGGTCCTCCGGGCCCGGGAGACGCTGAGCACGACGGACTGGCTGACCGTCATCGCAGCGCCGTCGGCACTGCCGACCTTCGCACCCGGCGAGGCGGGGACCGGCGAATCCGAGGCCGGTCAGCGGGCCCAGGAGGCCCTCGGCCGCATCGCCACAGAGCTGTTCGCCCGGGTGGCCACGGGCGGCTACTCCCTGATGGGGCAGACCTCCTGCGGCTGAACTCCGGAGATCTCGTCCGACACGCCGGTGAAACGGCGCAACTCCGGAGATCGCGTCCGTGTGGGGCGGGATCTCCGGAGTTGCGGGGTGACAGTCGCGGGCGGAGCGGCAGCGGGGAGGCAGCGGCGAAGAGGACGCCGCGGGCTAGACCTGCGCGCCCAGCTTGAAGCCCTTCTCCTCGTCGCCCGCACGGGTGTACGAGAAGCCGTCGGCGCCGATGGTGACCTCCATCTCGGAGTCGTCGGTGCGGGCGGTGAGGGGCTGAGGGTTGCCGTCGAGGTCGAGCACGAGGGAGGCCTCGGTGTACCAGGACGGGACGACCGGGTTGCCCCACCAGTCGCGGCGCTGGTTGTCGTGCACGTCCCAGGTGACGACGGGGTTGTCCGGGTCGCCGGTGTAGTAGTCCTGCGTGTAGATCTCGACCCGGTGGCCGTCGGGGTCGCGCAGGTAGAGGTAGAACGCGTTCGAGACGCCGTGGCGGCCGGGGCCGCGCTCGATGCGGTCGGAGAGGCGCAGCGCGCCGAGCTTGTCGCAGATGGCGATGATGTTGTGCTTCTCGTGCGTGGCGAACGCGACATGGTGCATGCGCGGGCCGTCGCCGCCGGTCATGGCGGTGTCATGCACGGTGGGCTTGCGGCGCATCCACGCGGCGTAGGTCGTGCCCTCCTCGTCCTGGATGTCCTCGGTCACGCGGAAGCCGAGGTCCTCCATGTAGGCGACGGCGCGGGGGACGTCCGGGGTGACCTGGTTGAAGTGGTCGAGGCGGACGAGCGCGCCCGGCGTGTAGAGGTCGTAGCGCCAGGCGAGGCGCTCGACGTGCTCGACGTCGTAGAAGAACTCGTACGGGAAGCCGAGCGGGTCCTCCACGCGCACGCTGTCGCCGATGCCCTTCGTGAAGCCCTCGGACCGGCGCTCGATGCGGCAGCCGAGCTCGGAGTAGAACGCGACGGCGCGATCCAGGTCCTCGGGGGTGCGCACGCGGTACGAGAATGCGGCGACCGCGGCGACCGGACCCTTGCGGAGCACGAGGTTGTGGTGGATGAACTCCTCGAAGCTGCGCAGGTAGACGGCGTTCTCGTCCTCCTCGGTCACGACCAGGTCGAGCACGTCGACATAGAAGTCGCGGCTGGCCTGCAGGTCGGTGACGACCAGCTCCATGTAGGCGCAGCGCAGGATGTCCGGCGGAGCGGCCTGCGGGGTGGGGATGCGGTTCGCGGGAGCGGGGATGGGGCTGCTCATGGTGTTTCTTTCTCTTCGTCGAGTCGAGTGGCTGCGTGCGGTGTCAGTGGGCGCCGAAACGCGGGGTGTGGACCTCGCCGAGCGTGATGTGCACGGCCTGCTGGTCGGTGTAGAAGTCGATGGAGCGGTAGCCGCCTTCGTGGCCGAGGCCGGAGGCCTTCACGCCGCCGAACGGGGTGCGCAGGTCGCGGACGTTGTGGGAGTTGAGCCACACCATCCCGGCCTCCACGTTCTGCGAGAAGGTGTGCGCCCGCTCCAGGTCGTTGGTCCAGATGTAGGCGGCGAGGCCGTACCGGACGCCGTTCGCGAGCTCCAGCGCCTCTGCATCGGAGTCGAACGGGGTGATCGCGACGACCGGGCCGAAGATCTCCTCCTGGAAGATCCGCGCGTCGGGCTTCACGTCGGCGAACACGGTCGGGGCGACGTAGTTGCCGTGGTCGAGGCCCTCGGGACGCCCGCCGCCGGCGAGGAGCCGGCCCTCCTGCTTGCCGAGCTCCACGTAGCTCATCACCTTGTCGTAGTGCTCGGGGTGCACGAGTGCGCCGACCTCGGTCTTCGGGTCGTGCGGGTCGCCGACGACGATGTTCTTCGCGCGGGCGGCGTAGCGCTCGCAGAACTCCTCGTACACGGCCCGCTCGACGAGGATGCGGGACCCGGCGGTGCAGCGCTCGCCATTAAGCGAGAAGACGCCGAACAGGGTGGAGTCGATGGCGGCGTCCAGGTCCGCGTCGGCGAACACGACGGCGGGGGACTTGCCGCCCAGCTCCATCGAGAGGCCCTTGAGGAACGGCGCAGCGTTGCCGAAGATCAGCTGGCCGGTGCGGCTCTCGCCGGTGAAGGAGATCAGCGGCACGTCGGGGTGCTTGACGAGAGCGTCCCCGGCCTCCTCGCCGAGGCCGTTGACCAGGTTGAAGACGCCGTCGGGGAGGCCCGCCTCGCGGAAGATCTCCGCCCACAGGCTCGCCGACAGCGGGGTGAACTCGGCCGGCTTCAGCACGACGGTGTTGCCGGTCGCGAGCGCGGGAGCGAGCTTCCAGCTCTCCAGCATGAACGGCGTGTTCCAGGGCGTGATGAGCCCGGCGACGCCGATCGGCTTGCGGTTGACGTAGTTGAGCTGGCTGCCGGGCACCTTGTACGCGTCGTCGCGCTGGGCCACGATCAGGTCCGCGAAGAAGCGGAAGTTCTCGGCGGCGCGGCGGGCCTGGCCGAGCGCCTGCGTGATCGGGAGGCCGGTGTCGAAGGTCTCCAGCTCGGCGAGCCGGGCGTCCTGCGCCTCCACGGCGTCCGCGATGCGGTTGAGCACCCGGGCGCGCTCGCGCGGCTTCATGCGCGGCCACGGCCCGTCGACGAAGGCGCGGCGGGCGGCGGCCACGGCGAGGTCGATGTCCTCCTTCTGGCCGGCGGCGGCGGTGACGTAGGTCTCGTTCGACACCGGGTCGAGCACGTCGAAGGTCGCGCCCGAGACGCTGTCGACGAACCGTCCGTCGATGAAGTGCTGGATCTTCCCGGGAAGGTTCTCGGGGACGTAGTGCTGCGCCATGCGCGTGCTCTCCTTCAGGGTGGGTGTGGTCAGTGGGTGTGCTTGTGCTCGCTCTGGTACGCCTGGAAGGCGTCCAGCGTGGCCAGCCGGTGGCGGCGTGCGGCGAGCTCGATCTCCAGCGGCTCGGCGCCGCTCTCGATCAGGGTCAGGATGCGCTCGTGCTCGTCGACGGACTCGCGGGCGCGGCCGGGCACGAAGCTGAAGGTGGAGTCGCGCAGCACCGTGAGCCGGTTCCAGCCGCGGTGCACGAGGTCGAGGATGTGCGGGTTGGGGCACTCCTCGAACAGCACGGAGTGGAACTGCTGGTTGAGCTGGGTGAAACGGTGCGGCACGAAGCGGTCGAGGCTCGCGATCATCTCGGCATTGACCTCCCGCGCCCGCCGGACGTGGTCGGAGGTCAGCAGTGGAGCGGAGAGCTGGGTCGCCGCCCCTTCGACGAGGGCGAGCGTCTGCATGGTGAACGCGTACTCGGTGTCCTGCAGCAGCGCGACCTGGGCACCGATGTTCTTCTCGAACGTGACGAGGCCCTCCGCCTCCAGCCGCCGGATCGCCTCGCGCACCGGCACGACGCTGATCTCGAGCTCGCCCGCGATCTGCCCGAGCACGAGCCGGTAACCGGAGACGTACCGGCCGTCGTCGATCCGCTCGCGGAGGAACTCGTACGCCAGCTGCGATTTGCTGGGCGCCGCCGCGGCCGGCTTCAGTGCTGCGTCCGCCATGCGCGATACCTCTCCTTCCACTCCGCGTTCATCGGGAACAGTCCGTCGACCGGGTGCCCGGCCGCCACCTGCTCGGCGATGTACTCCTCCTCGCGCTCCTGCTCCACCGCGTCGGCCACGACCTCGGCGACCAGGGCGGGAGGGATGACGATCAGGCCGTCCGCGTCGCCGACGATCACGTCGCCGGGCTGCACCGAGGCGCCACCGCACGCGACCGTGACGTCGGCCTCCCACGGAACGTGCTTGCGGCCCAGCACGGCGGGGTGGGGTCCGCCGTGGTAGGTCGGGATGTCGAGCGCGGCGACGATCGCGAGGTCGCGCACGCCGCCGTCGGTCACGATGCCGGCGGCGCCGTTGACCTGGGCGCGCAGGGCGAGCACGTCGCCGACGGTGCCGCTGCCGCGCTCGCCGCGGGCCTCGATGACGAGCACCTCGCCGTCGCCGACCGCGTCGAACGCGCGCTTCTGGGCGTTGTAGCCGCCGCCGTGCGACGCGAAGAGGTCCTCGCGGTTCGGGATGTAGCGGAGCGTCTTCGCGGTGCCGATCAGGCGGGCGTCCGGCCGGGTCGAGGCCAGCCCGTCGATCGAGACGTTGTTCAGGCCGCGCTTGCGCAACTGGGAGCTGAGCGTGGCGGTCGCAACGCTCGCGAGTGCGGCGCGCAGCTCGTCGGTGAGCGCGAACGGGGGAGCGGGAGGCGTTCCCCAGGCCTCGGCGCGCTGGTGGTCGTCGACGCTGGGCTTCGTGCCGACGTCGCCGAACGGGATGCGCCCCTCGGTGATCCGCGTGACGAGGCGGCCGCTGGTCGGGGCGCCCGGAGCGCTCGGCGCATCCACCTCCACCTCGACGGTGTCGCCCGGCTGCGTGACCGACGAACCGGCCGGGGTGCCGGTGAGGATGACGTCGCCCGGTTCCAGCGTCATCAGCTGGGAGAGGTCGGCGATCAGCCGGCCGAACGGGAAGAGCAGGTCGTCGGTCGCGCCCTCCTGCACCAGCTCGCCGTTGAGCCAGGTGCGCACGCGCAGTGCGGCCGGGTCGACGGAAGAGGCGGGGATGATGTCCGGTCCGAGCGGGGTGAAGCCGTCGCCGCCCTTGGACCGGACGTTCGACCCCTTGTCGGCCGCGCGAAGGTCGTAGAGGCCGAAGTCGTTCGCGGCCGTGACACCGGAGACCGCGGCCCAGCCGTCCTCGGGGGAGACCCGGCGGACGGCGCTGCCGATGATCAGGGCGATCTCGCCCTCGAAGGCGAGCAGCTCGGTGCCGGCCGGGCGCTCGAGCGCGCCGCCGGTCGCCGCGACGGAGGAGGCCGGCTTGAAGAAGTACGAGGGCTGGGCCGGGGTGCGCCCGCGTTGGGCGGCGCGCGATCGGTAGTTCAGGTGCACCGCGATGATCTTGCCGGGGCGGGCGAGCTGGCTCACGGGGTGGTTCTCCTCGTCGTCGGGGATGGTGGTGCCGGTGGGCGCCGCAGGTAGTGCGGCTCCGACCGTATTCGAGATTGTATACGATCTGCGGAGGTCGTTCAAGGATGCCGTTCACGGATGCCGGGGGCAACGGAGGAACTGTGGCGGTGCGATGGGGCGGTTGGCGGGGTGCGGAGGAGGTTTCGGGACATGTGGCCGCGATCTCCTCCGCTGCCGACGTCAGTAGCTCGCGGGAGCCGCGCCGTCGCCGTCGCGTGGGACGAACCGTTCGGCGAGTCCCTCCGAGGCCCGGGCCAGCAGCGTGACGTCGGAGCCGACCAGCAGGTAGGCGGCGCCGGCCTCGGCGTATCGGTCGGCCGTGGCGGGGTCGAACGCGTTCACGCCGACCGGCGTGCCGGCCGCGCGTCCCGCCGCGATGACGGACTCGACGGCGGCGACCACATCCAGGTGGTTCTGCTGTCCGAGCAGTCCCATCGAGGCGGCGAGGTCGGCGGGGCCGACGAGCAGGGCGTCCACGCCCTCCACCGCCGCGATGTCGCGCGCCACGGCCACGGCGGCGGCGGTCTCGATCTGGACCGTCAACGACACCAGATCGTTCGCGCGCGCGAGATAGTCCGGGATGCGGCTCCAGCGCGACGACCGGGCGAGGGCGCTGCCGACACCGCGGACGCCGTGCGGCGGATAGCGCACGGCGCTGACCATCGCGGCCGCCTCCTCCGCGCTGTCGACCATCGGCACGAGGATGTTCTGGGCGCCCAGGTCGAGCAGTTGCTTGAGCACGACGGGGTCGCCGATCGGCGCGCGCACCACGGGGGTGACCGGGTAGGCGGCGACGGCCTGGAGGAGGGCGAGCACGGACTCGAGTCCGACCGGGGAGTGCTCGCCGTCGATCACGACCAGGTCGGTGCCGCTGCCGGCGACGATCTCCGCGACCAGGGGGCTGCCGGAGCACACCCACTGCCCGTACTGGACGCGGTCGGTGGAGCCCAGGCGATCCCGGAAGGTGGGTGCGGGGTTCAGACGAATCGGCATGTGACGGCTCCCAGGGTTCCGTAGTCGGCGTGGACGGTGTCGCCGCGCTCCACCCACATCGGGCGGGTGAAGGAGCCGGCGAGCACGATGTCCCCGGACTCCAGTCGTGATCCGTGCTGGGCGAGCTTGTTCGCCAGCCAGACCACGCCGTTGGCGGGGTGGTCGAGCACGGCGGCGGCGACGCCGGACTCCTCGATGGTCTCGTTGCGGTAGAGCAGGGCGCCGACCCAGCGCAGGTCGACCGCGTCGACGGCGACGGGACGGCCTCCGACGACCATGCCGCCCATCGCCGCGTTGTCCGAGATCGTGTCGACGATCGTCCGGCCCTGCATCTCGATCCGCGACGAGAGGATCTCGAGCGCAGGGACCACGTATTTCGTGGCGTCGAGCACGTCGTAGAGCGTGACGTGCGGTCCTTCCAGCGGCCGGGCGAGCACGAACGCGAGCTCGACCTCGATGCGCACGTTGGAGTACTGGTCGAAGGGGATGACGGAGCCGCTCTCGTGCACCATGTCGGCGAAGATCGCGCCGTAGTCGGGCTCGGTGATGCCGGTCGCCTGCTGCATCACCTTGGAGGTGAGCCCGATCTTGCGGCCGACCAGTCTGCGGCCCGCGGACAGTCCGCGCTCGACCCAGACCTTCTGCACCGCGTAGGAGTCCTCGACCGTCATCCCGGGGTACCGGGCGGTGAGCAGGGGGATGGTCGTGCGGTCGCGTTCGGCGGTCGCGAGCTCGTCGGCGATGGCCTGGATCGTGGGGGTGTCGAGCACCGCGGGCGCTCCCTTCGACGTCGGAGGAGGACCGTTCGGACCCCGTCTGGATCGTATATCATCCGGGTCGCCACCGTCAGGGGCCGTGCGCGCCGCGGCAACGCCGGTGCGTGGATTTCCTGTTGGACCCCGGTCGTGTCAGGCTTCTCCCGTTGTTTTTCTCCGCTAGTTGCCTTTCTTGTCAACAACTGTAGAATTACCGCCACGACACAGCGGAGTGTCAGCCGTACCCCGGTCGACGACCGTCTCCACTGTGCTGTTTCGAGTTCCACACCCACCTTGCGAACCGAGAGAAGACAAGATGAAGAAGGCATTGATCGCGGTGGCCCTGGCCGCCGCGACCGCCCTGGCGCTCAGCGCCTGCGGCTCCGGGGGAAGCGACACGAAATCCACCACAGGTGCGGCCGGGGGGCCGCTCAACATCGGCAACTTCGCCGACGTCACCAGCTGGGACCCCTCCCTGGCCGACATCGGGTTCGACGGTCCGTACCTCTCGGCCGTCTACGACCCGCTGGTCGCCGTCGACGGCGACGGCAAGCCCGTTCCGGCCCTCGCCACAGCATGGAAGGTCTCGGACGACTACAAGACGGTCACCTTCACCCTCCGCAGCGGCGTGAAGTTCTCCGACGGGGAGGCGTTCGACGCGGACGCCGCCGTGAAGAGCCTGGACTACCTGAAGCAGGGCGCGCGCAGCGGCGAGGCCTACGCGAGCGTCGAGAAGTTCGAGGCGGTCGACCCCACCACGGTCCGCTTCGACCTGAAGGAGCGCGACGACACCCTGCTGTACTTCATGGGGATCGGCCGCAGCTACATGATGGCGCCCAAGGCGATCGCCGCCGGCACCCTCGCGAAGGAGCCCGTCGGCTCCGGCCCGTACACGCTCGCCTCGACCAGCGTGGCCGGCTCCGAGTACCACTTCACCAAGGTGAAGAACCACTGGGACGCGAAGCAGTTCCCGTTCGACCCGCTCGCGATCTATCCGATCCAGGATGCGACCGCACGGGACAACGCGATGCTCTCCGGCCAGATCAACCTCAACTACGCGGACGACACCGCCCTCAAGCAGGCCGGCGAGAACAGCTGGAACGTGGCCGCGAAGGTCTCGGGCTGGGTCGGCCTGCAGTTCACCGACCGGGCGGGGGAGAAGTTCAAGCCGCTCGGTGACGTGAAGGTCCGCCAGGCGCTCAACTACGCCTTCGACGGCGCGAGCATCCTGAAGTCCGTCGGCAACGGCGCTGGCAAGGTCTCCAACCAGGTCTTCCCGGCCGGCCTGCCCGGCAACGTCGCCGCCCTGAACGACATGTACAAGACCAGCATCAGCAAGGCCAAGTCGCTGCTGGCGGAGGCCGGCTACCCGAACGGCTTCGAGCTGCACATGCCGATGTCCCAGGTCTTCCAGGTCTGGCAGCCCGTGGCCGACCAGGTCTTCAAGGAGCTCGGCATCACGGTCACCTGGGACGACATGCAGTACATGGACTACCAGAAGAACGCCCCGACCTACCCGATGTTCGTCGCCTTCCTCTCGATGGACGCCAACCCGGTGGCCACCGTCCAGCGGATGATCAACCTGCCGCAGTGGTACAACCCGACCCCGGAGGTCGACCAGTTCCCCGACGTGCAGGCGGCCGTGCAGAAGGTGCTCGTCGCCGACCCGAGCGATCAGGAGGCCCAGATCGAGGCCCTCAACACGCTCGTCACCGAGAAGGCGTGGTTCTCCGTCTGGTACCAGGCGAACAACAGCTACGTCAGCACCGCGAGCATCCAGGTCACCCCGGTGGTCGGGATGATGTTCCCCACCCTGCGGCAGATCGCCGTCAAGGGGTGATCCCCTCGGCGGGCCGCGCAGCCGGCGCGGCCCGCCGCCTCCCCTCTCCACCGCTCCCACCGGCATCGACAGGAACCCCCACATGATCAGATTCACGGTCAAGAGGCTCGTCTCGGGCGTGATCCTCCTGGTCGCCGTCTCCGTCGGCACCTTCTTCCTCGCCCACCTCGCGATCGGCGATCCCACCGCCGGACTGCTCGGCAGCGCCGCCACACCGGCCCAGCAGGCCGCCCTCGCGGCCAAGATCGGCACGGACCGGCCGCTCCTGGTGCAGTTCTGGGACTGGGCGAGCCATCTCGCCGTCGGCGACTTCGGCACCTCGTGGCGCAACTTCCAGCCGGTCGGCGCACAGATCGCCCTCAAGCTGCCGGTGACCCTCTCGGTCGTCACGGCCGCCACCCTGCTCTCGGCCCTGTTCGGGGCCCTGTTCGGCATCGCTGCCGGCCTGCGCCCGGGCAGCATCCTCGACAAGGTCGTCAAGGCGGCCTCGGTCGTCCTGTTCGCGCTCCCCGGCTTCTGGGTGAGCCTCGTCCTCGTGATCTGGTTCGCCGTCAACCTCAAGTGGTTCCCGGCCGTGGGCTACGTGCAGCCGGCGGTGAGCGTGGAGGGCTGGCTGCGATCGATCACCCTGCCGGCCATCGCCCTCTCGCTCGGCGCCATCGTCATGATCGCCGAGCAGCTGCGCAACGCCATCATCGCCGCCAACGGCCAGGACTACGTGCGCACCCTGCGCAGCCGCGGGCTCTCCCAGCCGCGCGTGGTCGTGCACCTGGTGCGCAACGCGGCGCCGGCCTCCCTCACGGTGCTCGCCCTCATGTTCGTCGGTCTGCTCGGCGGCGCGATCGTGGTCGAGCAGATCTTCTCCCTGCCGGGGATCGGCGCCCTCACCTCGGGCTCCTCCCAGAACGGCGACATCCCCATCCTGCTCGGCATCACCGTCATCACGGTCATCTTCGTCGTGATCGTGAACTTCCTCCTCGACGTGGCGCTCGGCTGGATCAACCCGAAGGCGCGTGTGCAATGACGGCGACCGACGTTCTCCTCGACCCGCAGCAGTCCGCGACGGCGGCGGGGACCCCGCGCCGCGGCTCCACCGTCGTCCGGCTGCTGAAGCGGCCGGCGGGCGCGGTCTCGGCCGCCATCCTGCTGCTCGTGCTGCTGGTGGCCGTGCTCGCCCCGCTGCTGGCCCCGCACGACCCGAACTTCGTCGATCTGGCGATCACGAAGGCCCCGCCCAGCGCGGCGCACCCGCTCGGCGGCGACAGCGCCGGCCGGGATGTGCTCAGCCGCCTGATCTGGGGCACCCAGTCCACGCTCTGGGGTGCGTTCGTGACGATCTTCGTCGCCGTGGTGATCGGCGTGCCCGCCGGTCTCGCCGCCGGCTACTTCGGCCGCTCCTTCGACCGCATCGCCACCTGGGTGAGCGACGCCCTGCAGGCCGTGCCCGCCATGATCATGCTGCTGATCGTCGCCGCGGGCACCCGCAACGACTTCACGGTGCTGATGGCCACGCTCGGCGTGTTCATGGCGCCCGGCTACTTCCGTCTCACCCGCTCGACCGTGCTGGCCGTGCGCAACGAGCCGTACGTCGACGCCGCCCGCGTCTCGGGACTGGGCGATGCGCGCATCCTGTCGCGGCACATCGTCAAAGCGGTCTACGCGCCGGTCATCATCCAGACCGCCCTCACGGCCGGCCTGGCGATGGGCATGCAGGCGGGCCTGCAGTTCCTCGGCATCGGCGGGGCCCGCACCCCGGGCTGGGGCGCCATGATGAACGAGGGCTTCCGCACCATGCTCACCAGCCCGCTCCTGCTGCTGTGGCCGTCGCTCGCCCTCGGGATCACCATCGCGGCGCTCGCGGTGCTCGGCTCGACGCTCGCCGACGTGGTGACCGTGAGGACGCCGGTGGCGCGACGCCGTCGCCGGGCGCGGGCCTCCGTGTCCGGCTCGGCCTCTGCGTCGGCGGAACCCGCGGCGGTGACCGCCTCGACCGGCTCGGTCGCCCACCGGTCGCGGGACTCGGCGGTGCAGATCTCCAACCTGCACGTGAGCTACGCGACGCCGGACGGCGGCGAGGTGGAGGTCGTGCACGGCATCACCCTCGACGTCGCCCCGGGCGAGGTGCTGGGCATCGTGGGCGAGTCGGGTTCCGGCAAGTCGCAGACGGTCTTCAGCATCCTGGACCTGCTGCCCGCCGGCGGCGAGTGCACCGCCGACGCGATCTGGATCGGCGGACGCGACGTGACCCGGCTCGGCCACCGCGAGCGGCAGCACCTGCTCGGGCACGAGGTCGGTTACATCCCGCAGGAGCCGATGTCGAACCTCGACCCCTCGTTCACCGTCGGGCACCAGCTCATCGAGCCGCTGCGCGCCGTGCACAAGCTGTCCCGGTCCGCAGCGCGGGCGCGAGCGCTGGAGATGCTCGAGAAGGTCGGCATCGTCGACCCGCCCCGGGTGATGAAGTCCTACCCGCATCAGCTCTCCGGCGGCATGGCCCAGCGGGTGCTGATCGCCGGCGCGATCGCGGGCAAGCCGTCGGTGCTGGTCGCCGACGAGCCGACGACCGCGCTCGACGTGACGGTGCAGGCCGAGGTGCTGGAGCTGCTGCGCGAGCTGCAGCAGGAGTACCGGATGGCCTTGGTCATCGTCACGCACAACTTCGGTGTCGTCGCCGACATCTGCGACCGCGTCGTGGTGATGCGCGACGGCGCGATCGTCGAGATCGGGGCGGTGGACCGCATCTTCGCCCGACCGACCAGCGACTACACCCGCGAGCTCATCGCGGCCTCGCTCGACGGCGCCGAGAGCCGCGCCCAGCTCGACGCCGCCGCCCTCGACGCCCCCGACGCCCCCGACACGCGAAAGGCGGTGCTGGCATGACCGCCGCATCCTCCACCCCACCCGTCGGCGACGCGGCTTCCGGCGGCGTCGCGCCCCTGCTCCGCGCGTCGGACGTGGTCGTCGACTACGGTCAGCGCCGCGGGTCCTTCCGTGCGCTGAAGGAGGTCTCGATCGACGTGGGCGCCGGCGAGTGCGTCGGGCTGGTCGGCGAGTCCGGCTCCGGGAAGTCGACGCTGGGCAAGGCGATCCTCGGCCTCGTCCCCGTCACGAGCGGGACGATCACGTTCGACGGGCGCGACATCACCCACCTCGCGGGTGCGAAGCGCCGGGCGCTGGCATCGAGCATCCAGGTGGTGTTCCAGGATCCGTACGGCTCGCTCAACCCGGGGATGACGATCGGCGAGATCCTCGCCGAGCCGCTCACCACCGCGGGTGCGGGCCGGCGCGCGGCACGGGCGACGGTGCAGGAGATGCTCGACCGGGTCAAGCTGCCCGTGGCGGTGGTGGACCGGTACCCCAAGGAGTTCTCCGGCGGCCAGCGCCAGCGGATCGCCATCGCCCGTGCGCTCGTGCGCAAGCCGCGGCTGATCGTCTGCGACGAGCCCGTCAGCGCCCTCGACCTGACCACCCAGGCGACCATCATCGACCTGTTCATCGAATTGCAGCGCGACACCGGGGTCTCGTACCTGTTCGTCTCGCACGACCTCGGGGTGGTGCGCCGGATCTGTCATCGCGTCGCCGTGATGTACCACGGTGAGATCGTGGAGACCGGCGACGGCGAGCAGATCACGCGCGACCCGCAGCACCCCTACTCCCGCCGCCTCCTGACGGCCTCGCCGATCGCGGACCCGGCCAAGCAGGCCGAGCGCCGGGCGGCCTGGCTGCAGCTGCGGGAGCCGGCGGCGTGACGGCGGCCGACGGGACAGCGGCGGACGGGACGGCGGCGGACTGGACGGGAGCGCGCAGCGGGGGACTGCCCTCCCGCGGGTACGAGGGGTTCGGCGGCGTCGCGACCGAGGTCGCCAGCTCGTCCGTGCCCGCGTGGCCCGCACGCCGGCGTGCGCGGGAGGGAGCGCCGAACGTCGTCGTCGTGCTCCTCGACGACCTGGGGTTCAGCGACCTCTCCCCGTTCGGCAGTGAGATCCGCACTCCGGCCGTCCAGCGGCTGGCGGAGACGGGCTACCGGTTCACCAACTACCACTCGACGCCGGTCTGCTCGCCCGCCCGCGCGGCTCTGCTGACCGGGCGCAACCCGCACCGGGCAGGGTTCGCCTCCGTCGTGCACGCCGACCCCGGCTTCCCGGGCTATGTGATGGAGATCGCCGACGACGTGCCCACCATCGCGCAGACCTTCCGCGAGTCGGGTTACGCCACGTTCATGGTCGGCAAGTGGCATCTCACGACGGAGTCGAAGATGCACGACGGCGCCGACAAGTCGTCCTGGCCGCTGCAGCGCGGCTTCGACCGCTACTACGGATCGATGGACGGCTTCACCACGCTCTTCCACCCGCACCGGCTGGTCAGCGACAACAGCCCGGTCGTGGTCGACGACGTGCCGGACGACTACTACCTGACCGATGATCTGACCGATCGCGCGATCGAGATGGTGCGCTCCCTGCGCGCCGGGGACGAGGAGAGACCCTTCTTCCTCTACGTCGCCCACCACGCCGTCCACGGCCCGCTGCAGGCCAAGGCGGAGGACATCGCCGCCTACCGAGGAGCCTACGAAGCCGGCTGGGACCACGTGCGCTCCGCGCGGTTCGCCCGCCAGGTGCGCGACGGCCTCTTCCCGCCCGGGACGGAGGCGGCCCCGGGCGATCTGCCCTGGGACGAGCTGACCGACGACCAGCGGGACCTCTTCGCCCGTTACATGGAGGTCTACGCCGCGGCCGTCGACAACGTGGACCAGAACCTCGCCCGGCTGCTGGACGCCCTGGAGGAGCTCGGCGAACGCGACGACACGATCGTCGTGGTCGCCTCCGACAACGGCGGCACCGGCGAAGGGGGACCGGAGGGGACCCGGAGCTACTTCAGCCAGTTCGTGCAGCTCGCCGGGCTGCCGGCCGACTGGGAGCGCGACGTGGAGCGCGACCGGGAGCTGATCGGCGGTCCACGTCTGCACGCCCACTACCCGGCGGGATGGGCGCGCGTCTCCAACACCCCGTTCCGGCTCTACAAGGGCGCGACCTACGAAGGCGGGATCCGCGTGCCGCTCGTCGTCTCCTGGCCCCGCGGTCTGCCGCGCACGGCGGACGACGACGGCATTCGGTCGCAGTACGCCTACGTGACCGATCTCGGCCAGACGCTGCTGTCGTTGGCGGGGGTCCCGCTCAGCCCCGACGCCGACGGCCGCCCGTTCGACACCGTGCTGCGCGATCGCGGCGCGACGGCGGCGAGGGAGGAGCAGTACTCCGAGTTCGCGGGCAACCGTGCGTTCTCCCGGGGGCGGTGGAAGATCGTGACCGACCACCGCTGGTCCGACCCGTACACCGACGCCGAGTGGCGCCTCTACGACACCGACGCCGATCCGACCGAGCTGGCCGACCTCGCCGCCGCCCACCCGGATGTCGTCGCGGAGCTGGCCGACGAGTGGCGACGGGCCGCGTGGTGGAACACGGTATTCCCGTTGAACGACGACGGCTCGCTCTTCACCCACCGGCCGTCGACCGAGCTGGAGCTCGAGCGTCCCGTCACCCTGTACCCGGGCACTCCGACCCTGGAACGGTTCCGGTCGGGCAAGCTCACCCGGCTGCGGAGCTTCGACATCGTCGTGCGCGCGGACCTCGGCAGCGGGTCCGGCGTCCTCGTCGCCCACGGCGATCAAGGCGGCGGATACACGGTGTCGGTGCGCGATCGCATGCTCGAACTGGCATACAACGAGTACGGCCGGATGCATCGTGCCTCCGCACCGCTCGGGGCACTGCTGGAGGCGGGCGAGACGGAGGTCGTCGTCCGGTTCGTCGCGGAGCCCGGGCTGCGCTGGCGGATCAGCGCCGACGCGGGCGACACCCCGCTCGCGAGCCTGCCGTCCGTGCTCCAACTGGTCGGTATGGCGCCGTTCACCGGTATCAGCGTCGGGCTGGATCGGGGCGGTCCGGTGGACTGGGACCGGCACGAGCGCCTCGGCTCCGACCGTTTCGACGGGCAGCTGCGCTGGGTGCGCTACGTGCCGGGCGCGAAGGCCCCCGAGAACCCGGAGATCATCGTTCCGATCGAGCGGGCGGTGGCGCGCATCTACGAGTGAACCGGTCGGCGCCGCGGGGCGGCTAGGCTGTGCCCGGAGCCCTCTCCGCCGTCGCGCCCTTCTCGCTGGGCCGCCCGTTCGACGGCTCCCGCATCACGTCACCAGACATCAGCCCGACCCGAAGGATCCCCGTGCGCCGACGCCGCCTCCTCCCCGCCACCCTGTCCGTCCTCGGAGCCGCCGCGACGGCCGCACTGCTGACCGTCGCGCCGACCGCCGCGGTCGGGGTGCCCGGCCCGGTCTGCCTCACGGACTGCAGCGTCTTCTTCGACACGCCGTCGTCGGGCGCGATGACGTTCCCCGTCGGGATCTCCTCCCTGACCGCGACGGTGAACGGCGGCGCCGGGGCGCAGGTCGCGGCCGCGATCAGCCCCGACCCGGCCGGTGCGGGCGGCACCGGGGGCAGCGCGACCATCGACCTGGGCCCGTCGTATGCAGGCAAGACGGTGCAGTACAGGGTCGGCGGCGTCGGAGGCGGCAGCTCGATCGCCGCGGACGGCAGCACGCTGGCCATCGCCGGCGGGGGCGGCGGTGCGGGCTACGCCGGCCTGCTCACGCTGCCCGACCAGGTGTTCGCCTCCTACCCGGGCGGCGCCGGCGGCGCACCCGCCACGACCGGTGTCACGCCCGGCGGCTCCGGTACGGCGTTCGGTCCGCTTCCGGCCAACGGCATCGGCGGCAGCACCGTCGGCGGTGCGGGCGGAACGGGTGTCGCTCCCGGGACGGCGGGCCAGTCGCCCGCGGGCGGTCTCCCCGTCTCCGGCGGCGTCGGCAGCACGATCACGATCGGCGCCTTCGACCGCACCGGGGGATCCGGTGGCGGCGGCTACGCAGGCGGCGGCGCGGGCGGCATCATGCGCAACGTCTCCAACGGCGACCTGGACATCGACGTCGTCGCTCCCGGCGGCGGCGGCTCAGGCTACCTCGCGCCGGGCCTGACCGCGTCCGCGAACCCCGGGAACCCGGGTATCGCCGAGGTGACCTTCACCTGGTCGTTCTCGCCCGTCGCGACGACCACCGCGTCCGCGGCCGCCGTGCACCCCGGTGCCACCGTCCCGGTGTCGGTCACGGGCCTGCCCGTCGGTCTCGCCTTCACCGCGACCTTCGACGGCACGACCGTCTTCTCCGGCAGCACCGACGCCGCCGGGGCCGCGACGTTCTCCTTCGTTCTGGCGAACAGCCAGCGCGCCGGCTCCTTCCCGGTGCAGATCGTCGTCGACGGCGCCGCCGTCGCGGGCACCGCGGCGGTGACGGTCGCGCCGGTCGTGGCACCCGCCGCCGACCCGGCCGTCCCCGCGGCCGAACTGGCCGCGACCGGATCCAGCGTCCCGTGGATCATCGTCGGCGTGGCCGTCGTGCTGCTCGCGGGCGGGGCGGTGCTGCTGGTGCTGCGCGCGCGCCGCGGTCGCTCCGCGCGGTAGGGGCGGGGAGCCCCGCGGGTCAGCGTCCCAGCGCCAGCAGGGGCCGGGCCGCGGAGAAGGCGCAGACGCCGGCGATCGTCGCGGCGATCGCGATGGTGAGGGCCATGCTCAGGGCGGACGTGCCGCCGAGCGCGGCGAACGGGCCGACGATCGGACCGACGGTGAAGGTGACGGTGCCGAGCACGGCGGCCGCCGTCCCCGCGCGCATCCCGTGCCCGCTGAGGGCGAGGGCCGTGCCGTTCGGGCCACCGACGCCGGCGGCGAAGAGGAAGCAGGCGAGAGCGGTCAGCACGCCCGCGACGCCCCAGCCGAGCAGCACGCCGGCCAGCAGCAGGAGGGCGGCCGCCACGGTGGCGAGCTGGCCGACGAGGTACATCCGCGCGGGCCCGAGGTGTCGGACCAGCACGCGGCTGAGCTGCGCGCCCGCCAGGTTGGCCAGGGCGTTGAGCGCGAAGAACAGGCTGAACTGCTGCGGGCTCAGGCCGAACCCGTCCTGCAGCACGAAGCTCGACATCGAGAGGTACCCGAAGAACGCGGCCCCGCCGGCGGCCGCCGCCACGACGATGACGAGGAAGAGACCGTCGCGCGAGAGCGCGCGGAAGTCGGCAGCGGTCCGGCGCAGTCCGCCTCCGTGCCGGAGCCCCGGCGGCAGCGTCTCGCGGAGCCCGGTCAGCGCGAGCAGGAACAGCGCGGCGCCGATCCCGGCGAGCACGCCGAAGATCCCGCGCCAGTCGAGCGCGAGAGCGAGCGCACCGCCGATCACGGGCGCGATGATCGGGGTCGAGGCGCTGACCAGCGCGAGCAGGGACAGCATCCGCGACAGCTCCACGCCGCTGTACATGTCGCGCGCGACCGCCATCGTGATCACCAGCCCGGCCGATCCGGCCAGCCCCTGGAGCAGCCGTGCGAGGAGCAGCACCTGGATGGTGGGGGCGAGTGCGCACACCAACGACAGGATCGCGAACAGGGCGACGCCGACCAGCAGCGGGCGGCGCCTCCCGAACCGGTCCGAGAGCGGGCCGGCCACGAGCTGGCCGACGCCCAGGCCGACCATGCACACCGACATCGTCGCCTGCGCCAGCGCGTCGCTCGTGCCGAGACTGCCGGCGAGCTGGGGGAGCTGGGGGAGGTAGAGGTCCATCGAGAGCGGGCCGAACGCCTCCAGCACCCCGAGCACCAGGATGCTGCGTCGCACGCTCATCACCGGCGCAGCGGTCGCGGCACCCGCCCCGATCCCCGGCAGGCCCCTCCCGCTCACGACAGCCGCAGAACGCGCCGCACCCAGCTGTCCCGGGCGTCGAGCGCGGCGCGGGAGACGATCGCATCCGGCGAGAAGCCGGAGAAGCCGTGATAGGCGCCGGACCACACGTGCAGCTCGGCCTCGCCGCCCGTCGCCCAGATGCGGCTCGCGTAGTCGATCGACTCGTCGCGGAACACCTCGGCGGCGCCGACCTCGACATACGCCGGCGGCAGCCCGGAGAGATCGGCGGCGCGGGCCGGTGCGGCGTACGGCGAGACCCGGTCGGTGAAGCGGTCGGCACCGAGGATGGCGTCCCACGCGGTGTCGTTGTTGGTGCGGTCCCACGCGCCGATGCCGTCGTACTGACGGCTCGACGGAGTGCGGTTGCGATCGTCGAGCATCGGGCAGTTGAGCAGCTGCCCGACCAGGCGCGGTCCGCGGCGGTCCCGCGCCATCAGCGCGACGGCGGCGGAGAGGCCCCCGCCCGCGCTGGCACCGGAGACGAGGATTCGTTCCGGGTCGACGCCGAGCTCGTCGGCGTTCTCCGCCAGCCACAGCAGAGCGGCGTAGCAGTCTTCGCCGGCGGCGGTCCCGGGGTGCTCCGGCGACAGCCGGTACTCGACCGCCACGCCCACGACCCCGTGCCGGACCGCCAGGTCGATCAGCTCGCCGGTGCCGAAGAAGCGCGTGCCGAGCACCTGGCCGCCGCCGTGGATGCCGAGCACGCCGGGCGCACCCGCGGCGACGCCGACGGGGCGGATGACGGTGACGGTCACGGCGGGAGCACCGGGAGGTCCGGGGATGTCCCGGTCCTCCCAGGTGACCGGGACCCCGGCCACCTGCTGCTCGATCGGCGGGATGATCGTGGCGAAATGCGCCCGGTTCGCCAGGATGGTGTCCGCACGCAGCGGGATGCGCTCGACCAGGTCGAGGAAGGCCGCCAGCCCGGGCTCGAGCGCCGGGTCGTAGGGGACGGGCGGCGGCGCGAGGTCCATCAGATCCCCAGCACCCGGCGCAACCACGAGAAGCGCGCATCGAGCGCCGCCCTGGTCAGCTCGCTCGTCGGGGCGTACATGTCGAAGCCGTGGAAACCTCCCGACCACACGTGCAGCTCGGCGGAGCCGCCGACGGCCCAGATGCGGGAGGCGTACTCGACGTCCTCGTCGCGGAACGGCTCGGCCGCGCCCACCTCGATGTACGCGTGCGGGAGGCAGGAGAGATCGGTCGAGCGCGAGGGGGCCGCGTAGGCCGGGGCGTCGGCGCTGAACGCCAGCTCCTCGCCGAGCACGCACTCCCAGGCGAGCAGGTTCGTCTCCCGCGTCCAGGTGCCGAGGCCGGCGTACTGCCGGCTCGACACCGTGGTGTTGGTGTTGTCGATCATCGGGCACAGCAGCAGCTGTCCGGCGAGGGCGGGGCCGCCGCGGTCGCGCGCGAGCAGCGACACGGCGGCCGCGAACCCGCCGCCCGCGCTGCCGCCCATCACGACGATCCTGTCGGGGTCGGCGCCGAGCTCGTGGGCGTGGGCGGCGAGCCAGACCAGCCCGGCGTAGCAGTCCTCCACACCGGCCGGGTACGGGTCCTCCGGGGCGAGCCGGTACTCGACGTTGACGGCGATCACGCCGAGCTCGTCGACGAGCTGCACGAGACGGCCGGTCTCCCAGCTGCGGTGACCGACGATCATCCCGCCGCCGTGGATGTTGTAGAGCACCGGCAGGGCGGGCTTCGTGGCGTCGTGGCCGCGCGGCGTCAGCACCGTGACCTCGAGGTCGGGCGCGCAGGCCGGACCCGGGATGACGCGGTCGTGGGAGTCGATCGGCAGGTCGCCGATGACCTCGGCGGCGCTCGGGAACATCGTCGCCGCTCCGTCGCGGGTCTGCGGGATGCTCTCGCGGGAGAGCGCAGGCTGCGGGTCGGCGGCCATCGCGTCGAGCACGGGGGCGATGTCGGGGTCGAACGGGACGGGGATCATCGGTGGCTCCTCGGTCGTGGGGTCGTGGGGTGGTGGGGTGTGCGGTGTGACGGGGATCGGTGAGCGAGCTCACGGACCTTCGGGATCGACCGCGTCCCGGTCGGCCCAGAAGGGTGCAACGCGCTCCCGGATGGTCTCCGCTCCGAGCCGGTCGAGCAGTGCGACGGCCTCGAGATTGGAGCGCACCTGCTCCAGCCGGCTCGCTCCGAACAGCGTGGTGGCCGTGGCCGGGTGGGTGAGCGTGAACGCGACGGCGAGCTGGGCGGGGGTGGTGCCGAGCTCGTCCGCCAGGGCGGCGAAGGCGGGAACGTCGGCGACGATGCGCTCCCGCACCGCGCCCGGGTCGCGGCCGACCTCCCGGCCCGGCGTGACGTTGCCGGCGAGGATGCCGCCCTCCATCACGTCGGAGGCCTGCATCGAGAGGCCCTGCTCCCACAGTCGCGCGAACGGGGCGCCGTCGGGGATGGAGCGGCGCGCGACGCTGTACTTGAGCTGGGCGACCTGCGGCCCGGCGACGCCCTCGGCGGCCGCGATGTCGATGAGCGACTGGATGTTCACCGCCGACCAGTTGTTGACGCCCCAGGCGCGGATCAGTCCGGCGTCGGTCAGGGCGGCGAGGTCGAGCACGAGGTCGCGCAGTTCGAGGTCGTCGCGGCGCAGGTCGCCGAGCACGACGAGGTCGGCGTGCTCGGCGCCGACGCGGAAGAGGGCGTGCTCGAGCTGCGGCCGGAATCCGTCCGCTCCGAAGCCCTCGAGCCAGAGCTTCTCCGACAGCAGGTAGCCCTCGCGGGGGATGCCGGCCGCGCGCACGATCGCCGAGAACAGCACGTCCGTGAAGACCGGGGGCTGCATGCCGCGGAAGCCGTAGACGCCGACGTCGAAGAGGTTCACGCCGTGCTCGACGGCGAAGGCGACCATCTCGACGGCGTCGGCGAAGTCCATCCGGTCGTAGGTGTGCCACGACCCGAGCGAGAGCACGCTCGCCTCCAGGCCGGAGGTGCCGATGGGACGGGTGGGGATGCGGGAGGTCACGCTGCTGCTCCTTCTGCGCTCAGCCGAGGCGCGGGTCGATGACGGCTTTGATCTCGCCGAGGGCGGCCATGGTCTGGATGCGCTGTGACGCCTCGGCGAGGCCGACGGGTGCGCTGAACAGGTCGTCCCACGGCATCCGGTCGGCGAAGACGCGGAAGAAGTCGATCGCGCGCGCGTAGTCGCCGATGTCGCCGTTCAGGGAGCCGACGACCGTGAGCTCCTTGCCCATGATGGTGCTGAGGGCGACGGGGTCGCCGACCGGGCCCGTCGATCCCACGACGACGAAGGTGCCGCGGGCGGCGGCCATCGCGACGGCCTCCGGGCCGACGCTGCGCGCCCCGGCGAAATCGAGTACGAGGTCGGCGCCGGCGCCGTCCGTGAGCGCGAGGACGCGTTCGACGGTCGCGTCCGATCCGCCGGCGATGTCGACGACCTCGTCTGCCCCGAACCGCCGCGCCGCCGCGAGCCGGTCGGCCGGTGCGCCCACGGTGATGACCTGGCCCGCGCCCGAGAGCTTCGCGACGGCCGTCGCGAAGATGCCGAGCGCTCCCGACCCCTGCACGACCACACGCGAGCCGGGGCGCACGCCGCCGGCCCGGGAGAAGGCGCGCAGCACGGTCTTCGCGGCGCATCCCGCCATCGACGCCCAGGTGTCCTTCACCTCCGCGGGAAGCAGCAGCTTGGCGGCGCCCGGCACCACGTAGGCGTGGTCGGCGAGCCCGGCCGTGGCGAACGGCGGCACGTCGGAGCGCTGCAGGAAGCCGTATCCGCGGCGGGAGCAGTGCACCGGCTCGCGCAGCACGGTGCAGCCGAAGCACTCCCCGCAGGTGGACTCGGACCAGCCGATCCGGTCGCCCACCGCGATCGCGCGGCCGAGCGCATCCCGCGTTCCGTCGCCGACCGCGACGACCTCGCCGACCATTTCGTGGCCGAGCACGAGCGGCAGCATTCCGGGGAAGGTCATCGCGCCCGACCAGATCTCGATGTCGGTGCCGCAGAGCGTGGCGCACGAGATGCGGACGAGGGCCGCGCCGGGCTCGATCGTCTCGGGGAGGGGGAGGGTCTGCAGTGCGAGCGGCTCGCCGTGCGCGGTGAGGACGGCGGCGCGGGTGGTGCGCGGGACAGTCAGGGGGATCGTCATCGATTGCTCCGGATCTCGACGCGCGGATGCCGTCGGTGTGGGTTATTCTACATACGTTGACCAAAATGGGAACAGACATCCGTCCGCTTCCCGATCGTCTCGAGGAGGAGCCGTGCACTCAGCAGCCACCCCCGATCGCAGCGCGGACCTCGTCCTGCGCGGCGGCGTCGTCCACACCCTCGATGCCGACGGCTCGACCGGCCAGGCCATCGCGGTGCGGCACGGCCGGGTGCTCCGCGTGGGCAGCGACGCCGAAATCGCGGAGACGATCGTGCGCGGAACCCGCGTGATCGACCTCGACGGCCGCGCCGTGATCCCGGGCATCAACGACTCCCACCTGCACGCCGCCTGGCTCGGCGCGCTGTGGCCGCACACGGTCTTCGGGTCGCCCGGCGCCGTGGGCGTGGGCGTGGGCGGGGACGGGGCCGACGCGGGCGGTGCCGGTGGCGTGCCCGACGGCGCGGCGCCGCTCACCGCGGACCCCGCCGCAGACCCGCACGACACCTCCGGCGCCGCGCCCCTGCTGACCACCCGCGAGCAGCGCCGCGCGGCCATCCTGCGCGCCGGCCGCCTCCTGGCCTCCCTCGGCATCACCAGCTACACCGAACCCGGGCTGGGCCCCGGGGAGGACGGCGGTGCGACGGGATGTTTCGGACAGGACGTCTTCGAGGCCTACGCCGAGCTGGAGGCCGAACGTGCGCTGACCGTCCGGGTCACCGTCCTGGGCCTCTTCGGTGTGCTCGACGGCCCGAGCAGCCTGCACGATGTGCTCGCCGGCCTGCCCGCGCTCCGCCAGGAGACGGCGCGGCCCAGCCGGCTGCGTGTCGCCGGCATCAAGATCTTCGCCGACGGCATCCCGCCGATGCACCAGGCCTGGACCCATCGCCGCTACCCGGACGGCACGCAGGGCGGCCTCCTCGTGGAGGGGGCGGACCCCGAGGAGCGGGCCGCAGCGCTCCGCCGGATGATCCGGGAGGCGAACCGCCTCGGGCTCCAGGTCGGCGTGCACGCGACCGGCGACCGCACGATCGACACCGTCGTCGAGGCCGTCGAGGAGGCCCTCGCGCAGACCCGCACCGACCTCGGCCACTACGTCATCCACGGCGACCTCGTCGGCGCCGACGCGCTCGCCCGGATGGCGCGACTCGGCATGGGGCTGAACGTGCAGCCGGGGATCGCCGCGCACACCGCCTCCTGGGTCGCCGCCGTGCTCGGCGACGAGGTCGCGGCCTCGGCGTGGCCCATCCGTGCGGCGTGGGAGGCCGGGGTGCCCGTCTCGCTCAGCTCGGATGCGCCCATCCTGGCTCCCGATTGGCGGCAGGGCATGGCCGACGCCGACGCCTGGATCGGCGCGCCGGCGCCCGGGGGTGAGCGTGACCGGATGCTCGCCCTGCTGCACGCGTACACCACGGTCCCGGCTCGGCAGGACGGCGCCGCGGCCTGGAAGGGGTCGCTCGAACCGCTCAAGGCGGCCGACCTCTGCGTGCTGGAGGCGGATCCGCTGACGCTCGCGCCGACGGAGCTGCCGGCGGTCGGCGTGGATCTCACCGTCGTCGACGGCGATGTGGTCTTCGAGCGGGTGCCGGCACCGTCGGTGTGAGGGCGGGCCGCGGTGGAGCGGGCGGCGGACGGCCGCATGCCGCACCGGCCGGTCGCCCGGCGCGAGCGGCGCGACCGGCGCGACCGGCGCGACCGGAACGGTGCGGCTCGGCTCAGACGAGCAGCTGCCCGCCGTCCACCGCGAGACTCACGCCGGTGATGTGGGCCGCCTCGGGTCCGGCCAGGAACACCACCGCCGGGGCGATGTCGTCCACCTCGGCCAGGCGGGCGAGCGGGATGCGCGCCGCCCAGGCCGCGCGCTCCGGCGAGCCCTCGGGCATCCCGAGCTGAAGCATCGGGGTCAGCACGGGTCCGGGGGCCACCGCGTTCACCCGGATGCCCGCGCCGGCGAGCTCGATCGCGGCCCAGCGCGTCAGCGAGTCCACTGCGGCCTTGCTCGACTCGTACGCGCCCATCCCCGGAGTGGGCTGGCGGCCGCCGATCGAGGAGATGTTGACGATCGCGCCGCGGGTGCCGCTCGCGGTCATCTGGCGCGCGACGGCCTGCGTGACCGTGAAGGTGCCGAGGATGTTCACGCGGACGATGAGGTCGTAGTCGGCGACGGCGAGCTCGGTCAGCCGGCCGTGCACCGACAGGATGCCCGCGTTGTTGACCAGCACGTCGATCGGGCCGTGGTCGGCCGCGACCTGCTCCACCAGGGCGGCGACCGCCTGCGGGTCGGTGATGTCGGCGGCGACGGCGGCGATGCCGAGCTCGCTCGCGGCGGCGGCGACGGCGTCGGCATCCACATCGACGAGCACGACCCGGTCGCCGAGCTCGGCGAAGGCCCGGCCGATTCCGCGGCCGATGCCGCCGGCGCCGCCGGTGACGACGACGGTGCGTGCGGGGGAGGGGAGTGCGGACGGGGATGCGGTCATGGGTCGGGCCTCTCTGCTCGTCGGCCGCGACGTCGCGGCGCGTGGTTATATTATACGAGTGTAGAAAAACCGCCATCGACCGCTCGACGCAAGGAGGCCTCGTGCCCGAGACCGGAACCATCCCCACCCGACAGCTCGGCCCCCACGGGCCGGAGGTGCCCGTGTTCTCCCTGGGGTCCTGGAACACCTGGGACCGCATGGAGCCGGACGACGCGGTCGCACTCATCCGCCGTGCCCGCGACGTCGGCGCCGCCTTCTTCGACGTCGCCCACTACAACATGGGTCCGCACGCCGAGAACGCCCGCACCGACCTGCTGTTCGGCGAGGCCGTGCGCGCGGCGGGTCTGGCGCGCGAGGACTATCTGCTCTGCGGCAAGCTCTGGCTCTGGGAGTACCCGCAGACCTCCTTCGCCGACCAGCTCGCCGTCTCCCTCGACCGCATCGGCGTCGACCGGGCGGACCTGGTCGTCGTCGGGGACTACGTCGGTGCGGTGGATGTGCGGCGCATCGTCCGCGACGTCGCCGCCGAGATCGCGAAGGGCCGGTTCGCGCACTGGGGCGTCAACAACTGGCTGATCGGCGACGTGCGCCTGGCTCTCGACATCGCGGAGGAGGAGGGGCTCACGCCGCCGACGTTCGCGCAGCTCAAGTATGGGCTCGTCCGCCGGTCGATGGCCGAGGGGGAGCCCTACGGCGCCCTCTTCGCGCAGGGGCGGCTGGCGCTGCAGGCCTCCGACGTGTTCGAGGGCGGCATCCTGGCCGGGAAGCTCGCCCCCGCCCGGAAGATCGGCGCGGACGTGGGCGGCATCCGGGAGCGGATCGTCGCCGCCTATCCCGAGGTCGAGCGCGTCGCGGCGTCGCTGGAGGCCACGCCCACGCAGCTCGGGCTCGCCTTCGCGCTCGCGCATCCGGCCGCTGCCAACGTGCTCTTCGGTGTCAGCCGCCTCGAGCAGCTCGAGGACAACCTCGGTGCGCTCGCCCTGCTCGACCGCGTGGGTGCCGAGGAGCTCCGCGCCCGCACCGCGCACCTCTGGCTCGACCGCGCCGTCGCCCCCGACGGCACCTGGGCCCCCTGACGCCCCGCCCCTCCCACCGTGTGCCCGCAGATTTGGACCGAATGTGGGGAATGGCGCCGCCATACCCCACATTCGGTCCAAATCTGCGGCGCGGAGGTGGGAGGGGGAGAGATGGTCAGGCGAGGAAGGTGAGGGCGGCGGCGCGGAACTCGGAGGAGGCCAGGGCGCCGAGGTGGTCGCCGGGCACGCGGACGAGACGCGCGTCGGGGACGATCGCGGTCAGTCCCTCCAGTCCCTGCGTCATCGCGTCGTCGGCACCGGCGACGAACAGGGTGGGGACGTCGGGGCGGGTGGCGGCCGGGTCCTCGGGGGCGAAGGGCTGCGACCCCAGCCCGGCGATGAGGGCCAGCAGGGAGTCGGTGTCCCGGCCGGGTCCGGAGACCATCCCGGCCATCATCCCCGCGAAGGGATCGGCGGGAGGCTCGCCGTCGACGGCGCGCGCGACGGCGACCACGTCGACGCCGGCGAACGGCTCGAACGGGCTCAGGCCGCCGAGCACGAGCCGGCGCACGCGTCCGGTCGCGGCGGGCAGCTCCCACGCCAGCCGTGCACCGAGGGAGTAGCCGATCACGTCGACGCGCTCGGCGCCGAGGGCGTCGACGGTGGAGGCGAGCGCGGCGACCACCGCGTCGGTCGTCGCTGCGGTGCCGGCGATCGCGGGGGAGTCCCCGTGCCCCGGGAGGTCGATCAGATAGGCGTCGCGCCCGGCGTCCGCGAGCAGCTCGGCCCACGCGCCGAAGTCCGCGCGGGCCGACGATGCGAAGCCGTGCAGGAGCAGCACGGGCGGCAGCGGCGCCGGCTGTCGGACGGCGGTCAGGCGGTGCACCGCGAGCGCGGAGCGGGGGGTGGGAACGGGCATCGTCGACCTCCGGGGTGAATTGTTTTTCTATGATAGTAGAAAATAAACGTCTCCATCGGTAGAGTCATCCCGATCCCGCCGCGCGGCGGGCACCCGGAGACATCCCTCCCCGAGAGAAAGAGCGTGAAAGTGACAACGACCCGTCCCGTGACGCCCGAGGCCATCGTCGACATCGCGATCGGCTTCATGGGCGCGAAGCAGCTCTTCGCCGCCAGCCGGGTCGGCCTGTTCGCCGCCCTCGCCGACGGGCCGCTCGACGCCGACGCCCTCGCCGCCGCCACCGGCGTCCCCGCCCGCCAGGCGCGCATCCTGGCCGACAGCATGGCCGCCCAGGGGCTGCTGACCCGCACCGACGGCCGCTACGATCTGGAGCCCGACGCCCGCGCCTTCCTCACCGGCGCGAGCGCGGAGCTCGACCTCGCGCCGTTCCTCGCGTTCCTCGGCAGCACGAGCTACACGCAGTGGCTGGGCTACGACTCCACGGTCGACACGGATGCGCCGGGCGTGCTGGAGCTGGACGAGTCCGGCTGGGGCGACTTCCTCGCGGGCGTGATGCGCTACAACGAGCTGCACGCCGCGATGCTCGGCGACGCGTTCGATTTCACGCCGTACCGCTCGGCGCTCGACCTCGGCGGACTGAGCCCGGCGTTCGCGGTGGAGGGGCTGAAGGCGAACCCCGACCTGCAGGTGCGCTTCGTCTTCGACCCGGCCTCCGTCGACGGGGTGCGGGAGGCGGTGGAGGCCGCCGGCTACGGCGACCGCAGCACGGTCGAGGGCGCGGACACCGCGACCGCCCAGCCGGGAGGGGAGCACGACCTGGTGCTCGTCAACCACGTCATCCACCGCTTCGACGACGCCCAGAACCGGGCCATCTTCGCCAACGCCCGCGCGGCCGCGGCGGACGGCGCCACCCTGGTCGTGCTCGACTTCTTCCTCGACGACGACCCGCAGCAGCGCAAGATCGACGCCTTGCACGCCGGTGAGTACTACAACATCGACGGCACGCTGGTGTACCCGGAGGCGACCGTTCGCGAGTGGCTCACCGCGTCCGGCTGGCGGCCCGAGCGCACCGTCGCGCTGCCCGGCAGCCCGCGCATCCTGCTCGCGACCGCCGTCTGAGCTCGGCTAGCGTGAGGGCATGGCCGCCCTCGAGAGCATCCGTCCGGATGTGCACCTGCTGCGCGTCCCGATGCCCGGCGGCGGCCTGCCCTTCTCGCTCTGCTACCTGCTCGAGGATGCGGCCGGCGGCGTCCACCTGATCGATCCGGGCTCGCCGGGGCCGCGCGCCGTGGCCGTCATCGAGGACGCGCTGCGCGACATCGGCAGGCGGCTCGACGACGTCGTGTCGATCCTGGGCACGCATCTGCACTCCGATCACATCGGCGCGGCCGGGGCGATCCGGGAGGCGACCGGAGCCCGCCTGCTCCTGCACGCGCGCGAGCGCGACGCCCTCGCCGGGGACGGGCACGCAGGACGCCCGAGCGCCGCGACGCTCGACGCCGCGACGCTCGACGCCGCGACCCTCGACAGCTGGGGCGTTCCCGCCGACCGCCGCCCCGAGTTGCTCGCGCTCCCCGTGCTCCCCGCGCTGCCCGTGCTCCCCGCGTCCGGAGCGGCCGCGCCGGACGCGGTGCTGTCGGACGGCCGGCTGCTCGACCTCCCGGGCCGTCGAGTCCGCGCGCTCTGGACGCCCGGGCACACCGCCGGCCACCTCTGCTTCGACGACGAGGACCACGGCCTCCTGTTCACCGGGGACCACGTGCTGCCGACGGTGAACCCGGGACTCGGTCTCGGTGGCCCCGCCGATGACCCGATCGGCGACTACCTGCGTTCTCTGCGCCGCGTCGCCGCGCTCGACCCGGTGGCGCTGCCCGGCCACGAGGCGCCGTTCCCTGCTTTGCGCGAACGCTGCGCCGCCCTCGCCGAGCACCACCTGCGCCGGGCGCGGGAGGTCCGGGATGCGCTCCAGGCGCGACCACAGGCGACCCCCTGGGAGCTCGCCCAGGGGATGACGTGGACGGGAGGCTGGGACGGCCTCGCCGGATTCACCCGGGCATCGGCGCTCGCGCAGACGGTGATGCACCGCGCGTTCGTGGAGTCCGGAGCGCCTATCGCGTGGTGAGCCGTGCGAAGAACGCTTCGATCTGCGCCTCCAGCAGTGCCGGCGTGGACAGATCCGGCGCGATCAGGCTCATGATGTTCGCGCCGGCGTTGATGAGCACGATCTCGTCGACGAGCTGCTCGTCCGGGGTCGCGGTGACGATGTCGCCGTCGGCCCGGCCCTGCGCGATGTAGGAGGCGAGGCCGGCGCGCCAGGAGACCAGGTGGTCGCGGTACGCCTGGTGCAGCTCCTCATTCGACAGCGCGCGCTCCCAGAAGCTGAGCAGGACGCGTCCGGCGGTGATCGCCTCCGGGGTGGTCGGCGCCGAGGCCTCGACGATCGCGCGCAGCGCTTCGAGGCCCGTCTTGTCGCCGACGGCCTGCTGCACGCCGCCGCTCATCATGCCGAGGGCGCGCTCGTAGGTGCCCTGGATGATCTCGTCCTTGCCCGGGAAATAGTGCTTGAGGGCGCCGTTGGCGAAGCCCGCCTCGCCGGCGATCTCGCGCATCGTCGCCGCCTCCAGACCGCCTTTGACGATCAGGCCCCAGGTCACGTCGATGATGTCGGAGCGTCGCTGGTCGTGGTCGATCACCTTGGGCATGGTCCTCCACTCGTCGTTCGTCCACAAGTGTAGGGGAAAGCGGTCACCCGCGACGGTGCACGGCGCGCCCGGCGAAATACGTGGCCCGCGGGCGCAGCCCGACCAGCTCATCCACCGGCAGCGCGAACGGGTCCTCGTCGAAGACGACGAAGTCGGCGGACAGGCCGGGGGCCAGGGACCCTGTGGTGTCGCCGAGACCCATGGCGCGGGCGCCGTTGACGGTGAAGACCTCGATCGCCTCGGCGAGGGTGATCGTCTGTTCCGGCCCGAGCGTGCCCGGACGCCGCCCGGACGGGTCCGCGCGGGTCACCAGGCCCTGGATCCCCTCCCAGGGGTTCGGCGTCTCGCTCACCGGCCAGTCGGAGCCGCCGGCGACCAGGGCGCCCGTGTCGATCAGCGAGCGGTTGGGCTGCAGCCCGGCCACCTCCGCGGCGGGACGCACGGTGCCGAGCGCGTCGGCGATGACGCCGGGGAACCACAGGAACGGCGAGATGTCGGCCACGACCCCGAGCCGGCCGAAGCGCGGGAGGTCCTCCGGGGCGATGAACTGCCCATGGGCGATCTGGTAGATCGGCTCGAGGTGTCCTTCGGCGCGCACGACCTCCACAGCGTCCAGCACCATCCGCACCGACGCGTCGCCGGTGCAGTGGATCTTCGCGGAGATGCCGAGCGCGGCGGTGCGACGCAACCAGCCGAGCAGCTCGTCGGCGGGCATGGTCGTGCCGCCGTGCCAGTGCGAGTGGTCGTGATCGTCGACCGGCAGGTACGGCTCGAGGAAGGCCCCGGTGCGGGCCGGCGGGGTCCCGTCGAGGAAGATCTTGACGAAATCGGGACGGTGGTGCTCCCCGGTGAGCTCGTCGCGGTGCGCGATCAGCGCCTCGCCGAGGTCGTCGTAGCCGAAGATCTGGTCGTTCACCGTCATCGACGAGACGACCCACGCGTCGAGCTCGCCGCGGCCGTCGAGCGCGGCCAGCGCGCGCATCTGCGGCAGGGAGATCGCAGCGTCCTGGAACGCGGTGATGCCGTAGGTGTGCAGGATCTCGATGCCGCGCGCGGACGCACGCTCGTCCTGCTCGGGGGAGAGCGCGACGGCCGGCGCGGCGACGGCCTCGACCAGCAGGCCGGCCGCCTCCAGCAGCACACCGGTCGGCTCTCCGGTGCCGGGGTCGTGGACGATGCTCCCGCCGACGGGGTCGGGGGTGCGCGCGTCGATCCCGGCCAGTTCCAGGGCGCGGGTGCTGGCCCACCGATTGTGGTGGCTGTCGTCCGTCAGGAGCACGGGACGGCCCTCGGCGGCGGCGTCGAGCGCGTGCCGCGCCGTGGCGTGCCCGAGCGCGTCGAGGAGTCCCGTGCCCCAGCTGCTGCCGACGATCCAGGCGTCGGGTGGGAGAGTCGCGGCGTGTCCGCGAACCGCCTCGACGATCTCGTCGACCGAGGCGGTGTTCGGGAACGTCAGCTCGAAGAGCTCGGCGCGGCCGGCGTGCGCGTGGTGGTTGTGCACGTCGACCAGCCCGGGCATCGCGAAGCCGCCGGCGAGGTCGACCGTCTGCGTGCCGGGACCGCGGAAGCGCTCGATCGCGTCGGTGGATCCGACGGCGACGATCCGCCCGTCCCGCGCGGCGAACGCCTCCGCGCGCGACCGCTCGGGGTCGACCGGGTAGACGATCCCGCCCGTGACGATCAGATCGGCGGCCGGGGCGGCGTCGTGGTCGCTCACGCGTTCGCCGGGTCGTACTCGGCCGGGTGCACCGTGTTGCTCAGGAGGCGTCCGTGCGCGCCGAAGGTGAAGTGCGTCGGCTGCTCGCCGGTCGCGTCCAGCCCGAAGAGCACCCCGTGCGAGCGCAGCGCGCGCTGATCGCGGTGATCGGCGATCGTGACCGAGGCGCACGGGATGACCTTCTCGCGCCACGCGAAGACGAGGATGCCGGGCCGGACCTCCCACACCGAGCACTCGTCGGTGTCGGCGAGCCCGCGCTCGGGCCCGGCGAGGCACTGCCAGGTGTACCAGTGCGGGCTGAGGTAGACGTGCTCGTAGGCGTGCTCGGCGCTGTACACCCACTGCACCCGGCGGCCGATCAGCGTCGTGCTGGGGGCGGCGGGGCGCCCGCTCGTCGGCAGCTCCTCGATCTCCGACGGCACGAAGAGCTGCTTGACCGCGGTGCCTCCCGGCAGGTCGCCGCCGATCGCCTGCACGACCGAGAGCGCGCGGCCCGCCGTCAGGTCGACGATCAGCGAGACGGCCTCGGACGGATCGTACTCGTGGTGGAACTGGACGAAGTAGAGCCCGTCGTCCACTCGGAAGGCCTCGTAGTCGTCGGCGCTCGCCGTGGCCGGGATGGGGTCGCCCTCCCCGGGCACGTACTCCCACTCGACCCGGTGCTCGGCGAAGCGGTGCACGATGCGGGTGCCGCGGTCGTCGACCAGGGTCACCGTCCGTCCGGCGAGATCGGTCGAGTGGGCGGCCTTGCTGGCGTCGAAGCCGGGCGCGAGCCCGTCGAGCGGCAGCCAGGCGGCGGTGTCGGTGAGGTCCTCGATGGGCATGGCGTTTCCTTCCGTCGTCCGCCCAGTATCGGCAGCGGGCTCGCGCGGGGGAAAGGGGGCGGCGGGGGATGTGCGGCTGCGGTCAACCGTCGTTCCGTCGTCGCCAAGGCGCCCGTGCTCGACCGGCGGCCGTGCCGCAGCGGACCGTCAGCGCAGTTCCGCCGCGATCGCCTGGGCCGCCTGCCGCAGTCGCTCGGCGACACCCTCCACCGCGCGTCCGTTCGCCACGAACACCACGGCCACCGCTGCCGGTGCGCCGTCCGGGAGGACGAGGGGGACCGCGACCGACGCCAGTCCGGGGATGACCTCGTCGTGACTGGTCGCGAAGCCGCGCTCCCGGGCCTGGGCGGCCTCGTCGCGCGGGTGCTCGTCGGGCAGCGCCCGCCACTGCGATTCGGTGAGCGCCGACTGGATCGCGATGCCGGGCGCTCCGGAGGCGAGCGGATGACGCGTGCCCGGGCGCTGCACCACGGTCGCGTGCGCGTGCGAGGGCTCGACGCTGACGAGCGTCACGACCTCGTGCCGGTCGAGCACCGCGACGAACGCCGTCATGGCGAGGTCGTTCGCGATCGCGGTCAGCTGCGGCAGGGAGGCCGACTGCAGGTCGCGCGACACGGAGCGCGCCAGCGTCGCCATCCGCGGCCCGAGCTGCACCGCTCCGGCGGCGTCCCGGACGACCAGCCCGTGGTCCTCGAGCGTGCGCAGGATGCGGTAGGCGATCGACCGGTGCACCCCGAGGGCGGACGAGAGGGCCGCGATGCTCATCGGCTCCTCCGACTCGGCCAGCACTTCCAGCAGCCGGATGCCGCGCGAGAGCGTCTGCGAGTGCGGCGCGCTCTGCCCGTCCGGTGCATCCATGCGGTCCATTCTGTCGCATGGTGCACGCCAGGCCGGTTCGGGCGGCCCCCGGCGCTAGAGCAGGGTCTCGACCCCGAGGCGCACGCGATCGCCGAGCTGGACCCCCTCGGCCTGACGGACGGCGCCCTTGATCGACACGATGTAGGCACCCTCGGCGCTCTCCGGGAAGAGGGAGGTCGACCACCGCGACCCGCCGAGCGTCATCATCACCTTGACCGAGCCGAAACCGGCCGGGGGATGCGGCTGCAGCCGGATCTCCTCCGAGATGTCCTCCGGCAGCCGCGCGAACACCCAGAGGTCGCGGCGGGCCTCCCACCGGAACAGCTCGGCCTCGAACTCGTAGCGCACTCCTGCCATGCCTCCAGCCTGCCACGCGCCGCCGACGATCGGACGGCGCCCGGATCGCGCCGATCACCCCTGCCGCTGCAGACGTCCCGGCCAGTAGGGTGACCGTCAGCGGACCGACCGCAGCGCGTCCGTGACAGAGGAGGTCCCCATGCCCACGCGCCCCGGCTCCGTGACGTTCGTCGCCGTGCTGACCTACATCAACGGCATCCTCAACATCATCGGCGGTGTGATCGCGCTCTTCACGCGGGAGTCCTCACCTGCGGCGCAGACCGCCGGCGGCCTGGCCGGGGTCACCACGTCGGCGATCGTGTCGATCGTGCTCGGAATCGTGATCCTGATCGTCGCCCGCGGCCTGCTGAACGGCAGCACGGTCTCGCGCGCGCTCGTCACCCTGGTGATGGTCCTGAACCTCATCAACGGCGTCCTGCTGCTGTTCACCCTGCAGTTCGTCAGCGGGATCCTCGAGATCCTCTGGGCGCTCCTCGTCATCTCGCTGCTCTTCACCCGGCGGGCGAGCGCGTTCTTCACCGGCCGTCGCCCGGCCTGACCCGGATCGGAGAGAATGGGAGCGGGCGCCGCCGCCGCGTCGTCCGCGCGCGTGCGCGCGCAGCCGAGAGAAAGACGGGCAGAAGAGACGATGGGCTGGTCGACGTGGTTCCGCCGCCGCGCGCCGAAACGGACGGTGCGCACGCGTCCGTTCGACGAGGACGCCCTCACGGCGCCGCCCGCTCCGACCCTCGATCAGGCGGTGGAAGAGGGCATGCTGCTGGCGGAGTACGCCACGCGCATGGCCGTGAAGAACCACATCGTCGTCGACACCATCCAGTACGGCAACGACTTCGATCCCCAGCGGCACACGGGAGAGGCGGCGCGCATCCTGCGTGAGCTCGCCTCGGAGCAGGGGCAGGCGGCCGGTCGCATCGACGAGGAGCTCGCCGCGGCGACCGGCGTCCGGGGCGATGCGACGCATCCCCACGACTACCGGGACGTCGACCTGGACAACCTCGGCCTGCGCCGCTCGGCCGCGCTGGCGCTCGCCGCCCAGCTGCGCGAGAAGGCCGATTCGCCGGAGCAGCTGCTCGCCCTGGTGGAGCGCGGTCGGCAGGACGCCTGGGACGACGTGG
The DNA here is from genome assembly GCF_000633535.1 of Leifsonia aquatica H1aii. GTDB lineage: Bacteria > Actinomycetota > Actinomycetes > Actinomycetales > Microbacteriaceae > Leifsonia > Leifsonia aquatica_A. The sequence continues at coordinate 45,643 of NZ_AYMR01000009.1, forward strand.
GGACGGCCATCGAAGCTGGTCTCGACGCGCTCTCGGGCGTGGAGGCTCTGCGCGACGACTACGAGCGCGAGAAGCCGGCCCGGCTCAAGCTGCTCATCTGGCGCGACCTCGCGAAGCTCCAGGAGGAGCGCACCGGGTACTGAGGTGCGCAGGCAACGCTCTCAGCGGGCACCACCGGCCGCTGCCGTACGCGTTCGCGCGGTTCCAGCGGGAACCGGACCGGGGAAGAGGTCAGGCCGCGCGCTCGGCCTCCAGGCTGATCGCCCGGTGATCGGAGGCGCCCGCCGGGAGGACGTCGACGCGCTCGATGTCGAACCCGGTCGAGGTGACGAAGTCGAAGTACCCGGTGAAGAACTTGTAGCGCAGGTAGGTCGGCTCCGTGCTGCGCTTCAGCGTGTATCCGCTCGTCGTCAGGCTGCGCTCCAGCCCGTTGATGAACCACGGATAGTTGAAGTCGCCGACCATGATCGCCGGGGTGTCGGGGGCCAGCGAGCGCATCCCGTCGTGGGCGGCGGCGATCTGCTTGCGGCGCAGCGAGTTGGAGGCCGTCAGCGGGGCGGCGTGGAACGAGCCGACCAGCACGCTGTCGCCGCTGTCGCGGTCGCGCAGGTGGACGGCCAGCAGCCGCTCGTGCGCGGGGGCGAGCACGCGGTCGTGCAGCGACTTGTGCACGGCGAAGACCTGGGTGTGCAGGATCTCGTAGCGATCGTCCTTCACGTACACGGCGAGGCCGAGCCGGTTGGCGCGCGTCGCGTCGGCCAGGGTCAGGTGATGCAGGCGCTCGGGCAGGACGTCGGTATCCGCCTCCTGCAGGCACAGGGCGTCGACGTCGTGGGTCAGGGCGATGTCCGCGAGTTCATGGCCTGCCGCGTGCTTGCGGAGGTTGTAGCTGATGATCCTCAGGGCGATGCACCTCTTCTCGTGGTCCGGCGCGCGGGGGAGCGTCGGACGCGCTTGTCATTCTGGCCCACTTCGGCCGCCATGCCCGGGGGCGGGCCGCATCCCACATGGAATTCACACCCTGGTCATCGGCCGTTCGGGCGGTACGGTGGTGCCATGGCAGGCGACGCGGTCATCCTCACCGTCCCGGGTCCGAGCGGCGACCGGGAGGTGCGCATCTCGAGTCCAGGCCGGGTGCTCTGGCCGGAGCTCGGCATCACGAAGCTCGACCTGGCGAACTACCTGGTCACGGTGGGGGCTGCGTTCGTGCGCGCCAACGGTGACCGCCCGGTCTCGCTCCAGCGCTTCCCCGAGGGGATCGACGGCGAGCAGTTCTTCTCCAAGAACCCGCCGCGCGGCGTCCCCGACTACGTGCGCTCGGTGATGGTCGTCTACCCGAGCGCCCGCACCCACCCGCAGCTCGTCATCGACGAGCCTGCCGCGGCCGTGTGGGCTGCGCAGATGAACACGGTCGTGTTCCACCCCTGGCCGTCGCGGGCGGAGGACTCCGACAACCCGGATCAGCTGCGCATCGACCTGGACCCCCAGCCGGGCACCGGATTCGCCGACGCGATCCCCGCCGCGCTCGAACTGCGCGCCGTGCTGCGGGAGGTCGGGCTCGACGCCTTCGTGAAGACCTCGGGCAACCGCGGGCTGCACGTCTTCGCCCCCGTCGAGCCGACCCGCGAGTTCCTCGACGTGCGGCACGCGGTGATCGCGGCCGCCCGTGAGCTCGAACGACGGATGCCGGACGCGGTCACGACCGCGTGGTGGAAGGAGGAGCGCGGGGAGAGGATCTTCGTCGACTTCAACCAGGCCAACCGCGACCGCACGATGGCGGGCGCGTACAGCCCGCGCGCGCTCGCACACGCGCCGGTGTCCACACCGGTCACCTGGGACGAGCTGCCCGACGTCGATCCGCGCGACTTCACGCTGCTGACCGTGCCGCAGCGGCTCGCGACCATCGGCGACCCGTGGGAGGGGTTCGGCGACGCCCCCGGCACCATCGACGTGCTGATGGAATGGTGGCAGCGCGACCTCGACGCCGGACTCGGCGAACTGCCGTTCCCGCCGGACTACCCGAAGATGCCCGGGGAGCCGCCGCGCGTGCAGCCCAGCCGCGCCAAGAAGGTCTAGAGCGCTGCCGCCGGTCGGCCGTCGGTCACCGGTTCAGCCGAGGACCTCACCGAGGTCGTAGGCGACGGGACGGTCGAGTTGGTCGAAGGTGCAGGAGCGCGCCTCGCGGTCGGGGCGCCAGCGCTCGAACTGCGCCGTGTGCCGGAACCGCATCCCCTCCATCTGGTCGTAGCGCACCTCCAGGACCCGCTCGGGGCGGAGCCGGACGAACGACACATCCTTGCCCGAGGAGAACCGGCTGCGGTCGGTCTCGCCCGTGACGGCGGCGCCGGCGTCGTCGCGCTCGACCAGCGGCGCGAGTTCGTCGATCAGCTCCCGGCGGCGGACATCGCTGAAGGCGGAGACGCCGCCGATGTTGCGCAGCACGCCGTCGGCGTCGTAGAGACCGAGCAGGATCGAGCCGACGCCGTGCCCGCTGGCGTGGATGCGGTAGCCGAGCGCGATCACGTCCGCCGTGCGGTGGTGCTTGATCTTCAGGAGCGTGCGCTTGTTCGGCGTGTATGCGCCGGCCAGCGGCTTCGCGACGACCCCGTCGAGCCCCGCACCCTCGAACTCGACCAGCCAGCGCCGGGCGACCTCGACATCGGTGGTCGTCCGGGTGAGCGCGAGGGGAGCAGGCAGGCCGCCGGCGAACTCCTCCAGGGCGGCCCGCCGGTCGGCGAACGGCCGGTCGAGGTACGACTCGTCGCCGAGGGCGATCAGATCGAACGCGATGAAGCTCGCGGGCGTCTGCTCCGCCAGCAGTGCCACCCGGCTCGCGGCGGGGTGGATGCGCTGGGAGAGCGCCTCCCAGTCGAGCCGTTGGCGACCGGGGTCGCCGGTGGGAACCACGATCTCGCCGTCGAGTACGCACGGCCCCGGCAGCAGGCGGCGGAACGCCTCCACGAGCTCGGGGAAGTACCGGGTGAGCATCTTCGAGCCGCGGCTGCCGATCTCGACGGCGCCGATGCCGCCGTCGTCCGCGGGCTCGGCGTAGACGATGGCCCGGAAGCCGTCCCACTTCGGCTCGTAGCTCAGGCCTCCCGTGACGGAGGCGGAGTCGGGGACCGTCGGCACGGCCTTGGCGAGCATCGGGGCGACGGGGGAGTCCGGCGTGGGGCGCATGAGTCGATCATCCCGCGCGGGGCGGGGGAGCGGAAGGGCGGTCGGGCGAGCGGCGGCTGGGTGTCGTCTTCGAGGTCGTCGGCACCGAGTTGAACTTAGGTAAGCCTGGCCTATACTCGAGAACGAGATGCACCGACCCGACCATTCCTCCCACACCGCCGAGACGGCGCACCACGACGACCGTGTGCAGTTCGTCGTGGTGGGTGACGAGACCTCGCTGCCGCAGGTCGAGGCCGAGCTGGCCCTGCTGCCGCTCTGCGCCCGCGGCCGGGTGTTCGTCGAGGTGGAGGACGTGGAGAACATCGTCCCGATCTCGGCGCCGATCCGCATGACGGTCACCTGGCTGACCCGCGCGACGCGCTCCGGCCGACCGGGGACCGGAGAGCGCTGCGCACGCGGCGCGGCGGCCTCCCGCGCCGTCCGCGCCTGGGCGGCGGAGATGCTCTGCGATGGGCCGGGCGCCACTCAGGCCGTCGTGACCGGCGGGTTCTCGCTCGTCTCCGAGGTGCGCGAGCTCCTGCTGGACGAGGTGGGGATGACGGCCGACGCGGTCGTCACACCGGAGCGTCCGCACCGACCAGCGTCTGTGTGACGGCCCAGAGGTCACGCCCGAGCTGGGCGTCCTTCGCCTGCGTCGTCGTCGCGCCGTTGGCCGCGAGCTTGTCGAAGTAGGTCCCGCTGGGGGCGAGCACCGGCGTCTCCGCCGCGAGCCGCACCAGGGGAGCGGCCCCCTCGGCGACGGGGATGCCGTACGTTCCACGGGTCACGAGCGCACCGAATCGGATGAGCGGCGACGTCCGCCCGAAGTTCGTGGCGATGGTGCCGGGGTGGAACGAGTAGGCCGTCACGCCGGTCCCGGTGAGCCGCTCGGCGAGCTCGACCGTGAACAGGATGGTCGCCAGCTTGGCCGTTCCATAGGCGGGCCAGCCGCCGCGCCACGGCCGCCGCTCCCAGTCGAGGTCGTCGAGGCGGAGGCGGCCGAACCGGTTGGCGAGGCTGGCCGTGTTGACGATCCGCACGTCGCGCCCGTCCGCGGCGGTCGCCTCCAGGCGCGGCCGGAGCAGGTGGGTGAGCAGGAACGGCGCCAGGTGGTTGTTCTGGATGGTCCGCTCGTGCCCGTCCGCCGTGAGGAGCCGTTCGTGGTTGAGCCCTCCGGCGTTGTTGGCGAGGACGTCGATCGTCTCGTACCGGTCGAGGAGGGCCGCAGCCAGGGCCCGCACGTCGTCGAGACGCTCGAAGTCGGCGAGGAACGGCGTCGCGCCGACCCGCTCGGCGACCGCGCGGGTCCGCTCGGGGTTGCGCCCGACGACCGCGACGTCGTTGCCGAGCGCAGCGAGCTGTTCCGCCGCGATGACCCCGATCCCGGAACTCGCCCCCGTCAGGACGATGGTCCGTCGGTGGGTGGCCCCCTGGCCTGCGCTCATCGGTATCCGCCCTTCTCGAGGCCCGCCTCGACCTCGTACCGGTTGCGGAGCGGATCGCGCCCGGACAGCAGGTAGAGCAGCGGGAACACCATCCCGTAGCGCTGCCACTGCCGCTTGTGCACGGCCTCGTGCTCGAGCACGTCGTCGCTCACGTTCTGGTCCGTCAGGTAGCAGCCTCCCACGCACGACCCGCCGCGCCCGAAGGTCCGCTGCGGCATGCCGCGGAAGACGAACAACCCGGCCCGCCGCTCGATGGGTCCGGTGCTCCAGAGGAAGCCCCAGGCCAGGCCGACCGCCGTGGCGTAGAGGTAGCCCAGACGGCTGATCGGGGAATCGAAGAGCAGCCGGCCGAGCAGGCTGCGGTCGAGCGCGTCGGCGATCCGGTCGCGCGCCCTCACGAGGTCGGCCGGCCGTACGTCTCGAGCAGCCGCAGCCAGACCTCGCTGATGGTGGGGTACGACGGCACGGCGTGCCAGAGCCGGGCGAGCGGAACCTCGCCCACGACGGCGATGGTCGCCGAATGCAGCAGCTCGCCGACGTCCTGCCCGACGAAGGTGACGCCGAGCACGACCTGGCGGTCCTCGTCGACGACCATCCGCGCCTGGCCCTCGTAGTTGTCGGCGACGACGGAGGCGCCGCTCACCGAGCCGATCGGGTAGTCGACCACCCGGATCCGGTGGCCGGCCTTCTCGGCGGCGGCGGCGGTCAGCCCGACCGAGGCGACCTCGGGGTCGGTGAACGTCACCTGGGGAACGGACCGGTGGTCGGCCGTAGCGACGTAGGTGCCCCACGGCTCCAGGGGCACCGGCGTGCCGTGCGCGCGCGCCGCGATCGCGTCGCCGGCGGCCCGGGCCTGGTACTTGCCCTGGTGGGTGAGCAGGGCGCGATGGTTCACGTCGCCGACGCCGTACAGCCAGCCGCCCTCGACGGCGGGAACGCCGTCGGCGTCGACCACGCGCAGGGAGTCGTCCACCCGCAGCCAGCCGCCGTCCTCCAGCCCGAATGCCTCCAGGCCGAGTCCCGAGGTTCGGGGAAGGCGGCCGGTCGCGACGAGGAACTCGTCCGTCTCGATCGTGCCCCCGTCGTCGAGGGCGATGCGGAAACGGTCGCCCTCGATCCGCTCGACCGAGGTCGGCGACACATCGAGGTGGACGTTCGCGCCCAGCTCGCGCAGCGCCTTCGCGACGGCCTCGCCCGCGAAGGGCTCGTCGTTCGCGAGCAGGGCGCCGCGGGAGATCAGGTGCACCTCGGTCCCGAAGCCCGCGTACGCCGTCGCCATCTCGACGCCGACGACTCCGCCGCCGAGGATCGCCAGCGAGACCGGCACGCGCTGCACGCTCGTCGCGTCGCGGCTCGTCCACGGCTCGCTCGCGCGCAGGCCCGGGATGTCCGGCAGCACGGCGGCCGAGCCGGTGCACACGGCGACGGCGTGGGCGGCGGTGAGGACCGTCACGGTGCCGTCCTCCGCGGTGACCGTGACCTCCTTCGGTGCGGTGACGACCGCCCAGCCCCGCACCAGATCGATCCCGGCTCCCTCCAGCCAGGAGACCTGGCCGTCGTCCTTCCAGTCGCTGGTCATCCGGTCGCGGCGAGCGAGCACGGCCGCGACATCCAGCTCGCCCGTGACCGCCTCGCGCACGCCGCCGACCCGGGACGCGGCGCGGAGCAGGGCGCCGCTGCGCAGCAGCGCCTTGGACGGCATGCAGGCCCAGTACGAGCACTCGCCGCCGACCAGTTCGGCTTCGACGATCACGGTACGCATCCCGCCTTGGACAGCGCGGTCGGCGACGTTCTCGCCGACGGCGCCCGCTCCGATCACGATGACGTCGTACTCGGTGGTGGTCATGCTGTCTCCTTGTCGTCGGGGAGGTCCTGGGTCGGACCGTCGGCCGGCCGTGGTCGGCTCGGGAGGGCCGTCAGCGGCCCACGAATCGCGCCTCGGTGCGGGTGAGGAAGGCCTCCATGCCGATGCGGGAGTCCTCGCTGGATGCGAGGCGCACGAGCGCCGGCTGCAGTTCCGCCTCGGCGGCCGCGTCGCCGTCGCGCACCGCGCGCTTGGCGTTCGCCAGTGCCGCCTGGACGGCCAGCGGGGCCTGGGCGGCGATGCGCTCGGCGATGGCGAGGGCCCGGTCGAACTGCTCGCCGTCCTCCACCACCTCCTGTACGAGCCCGATGCGGAGGGCCTCCGCGGCGTCGAACATGTCGCCGGTCAGGATGTAGCGCATGGCGTTGCCCCAGCCGACCGCACGCGGGAAGCGCAGGGTCGCGCCGCCGAACGGCAGGATGCCCCGGGTGACCTCGATCTGCCCGAATGCCGTCGAGCGCGCGGCGACCGCGACATCGGAGGCCAGGATGAGCTCGATGCCGAGCGTCAGGCAGGTCCCCTGGACGGCGACCACGACCGGCTTGAAGAGCGCGGTGCCCGAGACCTGCCACGGGTCCAGGCCGCCCTCGCCGACGAACGACAGGCCGTCGGGACCGATGCGCGGCCCGAGGTCGGCGAGGTCGAGCCCCGCCGTGAAGTGGTCGCCCACCGCGTGGACCAGCCCCACCCGCAGCTCCGGATCGCGCTCCAGCTCGCCATAGGCGTCGGCGAGTGCCGAGAGCAGTTCGAAGTCGGCGGCGTTGCGCTTCTCCGGGCGGTTGAAGCCGATGAGCAGGATGTGGCCCCTGCGCTCGGTGCGGATCTTCGGTTCGGTCATGGAGGCCACGCTACCCGTCGCCTCAGAGACCGTCATCGGCGGTCGCCGAATCGGTGGAGAGGTGTCGCGGTCGGGCGTCGGTGGAGGACGGCGTGTCCGGGGTCGCGGCGCCCTTCGCCAGCGGGCCGGTGAGCGCGCCGAGGATCCGCAGGATCACCGGGAGGTCTCGGCCCGCGGCGTCCGGCGTCTCGGGGGCGAACTCCGTGATGGCCGCACCCGCGAGCTCGAACCGCCCGCGCAGAGCACGGATCGCGTCGCAGAGCGCGCCCGGCGAGACCCCGAACGGCTCGGGGTAGCCGATGCCGTCGATCTGCGCGGGGTCGAGCACGTCGAGGTCCACGTGAACGTACACCGCGCTCGCCCCCGTCGTCTCCACCGCCCGCACGATCGACGCCGGATCGTCGAGCTCCGCGGGGGCGACCACGCGGATGGCCGAGGCCTCGATGAAGGCGGACTCGCCGTCGTCGAGCGACCGGGTGCCGGCGAGGACGAGGTTCGACGGAGGGAGGACGGCAGGCCCCGTCGAGGCGAGGCCGTCCGGTCCGTCGCCGAGGAGCGCCCGCGCCACCATGCCGTGGAACGCACCGGACGGGGAGGTGGACGCGTCGTTGAGATCGCCGTGGGCGTCGAACCACACCAGCGCGACCGCGCCGGGGGGACGCGCGGCGACCGCGTGCTGCACGCTCGCGAGGTCGGCGGCGCAATCGCCGCCGACCGTCACGACCGGGCTCTCCAGCAGAGCGAGTTCCGCCGCGGCCGTCTCCCGAACGAGGGTGAGCGACGACAACCGGTGCACGCCCGTGCCCAGCGACTCCCCGGCGGCCGAGGGGACGGCGACGACGTGTGTCGCGGCGGCGGGCAGGTCGCCCTGGATCGCCTCCGCCCCGTCGATCAGCCGCATGGCGCGGGACGACCCCGAGCCCTGCCACTGCGGCACGACCAGGAAGGATGCTGCGCTCACCGGGCGGTCACTGCCCCGGGGTGTACGGGGCGGAGGACGCGGGGTCGGCCGTGACTGCGGGCTGGGCGCCGCCGGTCTTCAGCGCCGCGAGGCGGGCCTCCACCTCGGTCATCTCGCCCAGGTCGTCGAGGTCGTTGAACTGCGCGTCGAGGCTCGACGCGGCGAGCTCCTGGGCGCCGCGCACACGGGCCTCCTCCCGGCGGATCTTCTCCTCGAAGCGGGAGACCTCGCTCGTCGGGTCGAGGATGTCGACGCTCTTGACCGCGTCGATGACCTGCGACTGGGCCTGCGCGCTCTTCGCACGCGCGATCAGCTCCGCGCGCTTGCTCTTGAGCTGCTCCAGCTTCTCCTTCATGCCGTTCAGCCCCGACTTGAGCTTGTCCACGACCTCGGTCTGCGCGGCGATCTGCGGCTCCGCGGTCTTCGCCTCGTTCTCGGACGAGATCTGGCGCTGCAGGGCGACCTTGGCCAGGTTGTCGAACTTGTCGGCATTCGCGGTGTCGCCGGAGGAGCGGTAGGTGTCGGCCTGCTTGCTGGCGGCGAGCGCCTTGCGGCCCCACTCGTCGGCGGCCTCCACGTCTTCGCGGTGGTCGTCCTCGAGCAGGCGCAGGTTGCCGATGGTCTCGGCGATGGCGCTCTCGGCGTCGGCGATGCTGTTGGTGAAGTCGCGGACCATCTGGTCCAGCATCTTCTCCGGGTCCTCGGCCTGGTCGAGGAGGGAGTTGATGTTCGCTTTCAGGAGCTGTGAGATGCGCCCGAAGATGGACTGCTTTGCCATGTGCTCTTCCTTTCCTCTCGCCCCCGATGAGGCGCTGGATCTGTGTCCGCCTGCTAGAACCGGCCGCCTCCGCGCCGACTGCGCGTGCCGCCGCCGCCGAAACTGCCCGGGTTGAAGCCGCCGCCGCTGCGTCCGCCGCCGCTTCGGCCGCCGCCGGAGCCGCTTCCGAACATCCCGCCACTGAGGACGGAGTTGATCAGGATGCCGCCCAGGATGGCGCCCATCGCGCCGTTTCCGCCGCCTTGTGCGGGCGCGGTGCCGCCGCCGAAGAGGTCGCCCAGGCCGCCCTGCTGCGGCTGGAAGCCGCCCACATCGCTCTGCGCCAGCCGGGTGGCCTCGTCGGCGAGCTGGGCGGCGCGCTGCGCCTGGGCGAGCGCCGTCACCGCGTCGGTCGCGGCCGTCTGCTCGGCCTGCACCACCAGCCGGCCGGCCTCGGCCAGCCGGGTGCGTGCCTCGGGGCCGACGGCGCCGCGGCGCGCAGTGATGAAGTCCTCGCAGGCCGACACGCGCGCTCTGGCCGCCAGCAGCGTCTGCTGCAGCGACGACTGCGCGCGCTGGGTCTGCATCCGGGCATCGCGGACGCCCTGCAGCGCGCCGTCGATCGACCGGTTGGCCGCGTCGAGGCGCTGGGCGATCTCGAGGGGGTTGATCGGTCCGGCGGCGAGCTTGGCCCGCACGTCCGCCACCGTCTGCTCGGTGCCGGCGATCACGCCCGCGATCGTGCCGCCCGGGTCTCCGGAGGCGGCGAGGGCGCGCGCCTCCGCGAGGTCGCTCTCCAGCTCCGGCAGCACGGTGTCGATCGACTGCTGGGTCGCCGCGAGATCGGTCGCGACGCGGTCGACGGCGTCGAGCAGGAGTCCGGCCTGATCGACGGACTCCTCGGCGGCCCGCACGCCGATCGCGGCGGCACTGCTGTCGCCGGCCTGGGACTTCTGCGCCGCCGCGTCGAGCGCCGTCTGCACGAACGCGAGGCGTTGGGTGGCCTGATCGACGTTGTCGTGCACCGTGGCGAGGGAGGCGTCCGTGTAGCGCTGGGTGAGTGCCGCCTGGGTGGCACGTGTCTGCTCGATCCGGGCCGTCACCTGTGCGGCGGCGGCGGTGACCTCCGCGGAGGCTTCCGGGATGCGCTTCTCCAGCGAGCGGAGCTCGTCGAACGCGTCCGCCTGCGCGTCGAGCGCGTGGTTGGCCGCGGCGCAGAGCTCGACGATGCGGATGTTCCAGCCGCGGCGCTGCTCGTCGGTGTCGGGTTCGGCGTCGTCGAGCTTCTGCTTGAGGGTGAATGCCTCGCGGAGCTGTCCCTTCGCCTGGTCGAGAGCGGCCTGGAACGGGACGACCGCGTCGGCGCCGTACTGCGCGGTGGCGAAGCCGAGCTCCTCCTCGCTGGTGCGGATGGCGTCGTCGGTCTGCACGAGCGCCGAACCCGCGCGCCGCTGCAGCTCCTCGATCGGCAGGGTCTGCAGCTCGCTCTGCGGCTGCCCAGACGCTCCGGCCGTGCCGACGGCCGTCTTCTTCGTGCGGCGCGACCGGACCACCAGGAAGATGACGAGCCCGACCACGATGACCGCGATCAGGAAGATCCAGAAGAAGCCGCCTCCGCCTCCGCCGACCGCGTCGGAGAGGCCCTGCGCCGCGGCGATCCCCGCTCCCGACCAGTCGCCGGCGCGCAGCTTGGGCTCGATGTCGTTCTGCTCGATGCGGTCGAGCTGGTCGCCGCTGACCGGGCCGGCGTCGTCGCCGGAGAGGTAGTACGCGCGGCCGTCGGTGGCGACCGCCAGCAGGTAGTCGTTCGGCCCGAGGTTGTTCTGGGCGGCGGTCTCGTTCGCCCAGTCCGCGGCATCGGTCGGGTTCGTGAACCGGTCGACGTAGACCACGAACAGGTCGATCTTGTGGTCGTCGGCGAGCTTCGCGGCGGCGGCGGCGACCGCGTCGCCCTCGCTGTCGCTGAGCACCCCGGCGACGTCGTCCACGTGGCTGGAACCGAGGTCCACCGGATCCTGTGCCGCAGCGGGAGCCGCGAGGGCCAGCGGGCCCGCGACGAGTGCGACGGCCAGCAGGGCCCCGGTCAGAACACGTCGCACGAGGATCCACCCACTCTCCAGGAACACTTCGAGCCCGAGTCTATTCGGGGCCCGTGGACGCTGTCACTGTTTCGGCCTGTTACGGGCCCGGCTGCGTCACGGCGCCGGCCGACCCAGAATGGACGGACCCGGCCAGGCGAGAGGAGGAGCCCGTGACCGCATCCGGTGGCCGATCGCTCGCCGTCGTCGAGGCGACCCGCTTCCGCGGGCACGACCCCGCCTACCATGCCTACGTGCAGCTCCTCGTCGGTGCGGTCATCGCCGAAGCCCGCGCACAGGGCTGGTCCGTCAGCCGGCTCGCCGCCGACGCGGGCGAGGAAGCGCTGCTCGAGCGCACCGACGCCGCCGACGCGATCGTCGTCGTCGGGGGAGAGGACATCGCCCCGCGCTTCTACGGCGCAGCCGGCGGATACGCAAACGAGAGCCGCCACCTCGAGGTCGCCGACGCTGCCCAGATCGCGCTCGCGCGCCGGGCCATCGAGCGCCGCACACCGCTGCTGGGGATCTGCCGCGGCCTGCAGATCGTGAACGTCGCCCTCGGCGGGACCCTGGTGCAGGATCTCGGCGAGCACACGCCGCACGTCAACCGGGGAGTCCCGATCGCCGAGGTGCTGACCACCCACCCCGTGCTCCTGGAGCCGGGCAGCCGGGTGTCCGAGCTCCTCGGCTCGGCCGTCGTCGACGTGCGCAGCGCCCATCATCAGGCCGTCGACGTGCTCGGTGCGGGCCTCGTCGTCAGCGGCCGGGCGCCGGACGGCCACGTGGAGGCGATCGAGCACACCGACGCGCCCGTGGTCGCCGTGCAGTGGCACCCGGAGGACGTCGCTGCCCCGGCGGGCCAGCTGACCGCGCTCCTCGGCGCCCTGCGCAGCAGTGTCGCCGTCGCCGCCTGACGGGCAGACGACCGCGCGGTCAGGCCGCCGGCCAGCCACCATCGCCGACGAGCGGCACGAATGACACCGCGCCCAGGTTGGTCTCACGCAGTGCGCCGGCCGCATCCCGCTCGAACACGGCGAGATGCTGGGAGCCCCCCGTCGGCCCCACCGGCATGACGATCCGCCCTCCGGGGGCGAGCTGGTCCAGCCAGGCCCGGGGCACCGCGGGACCGGTCGCCGCCGCGACGATCGCGTCATAGGGCGCGGCGTCCGGCCAGCCGAGCGTGCCGTCCCCGGTGACGACCTCGACCCGGTAGCCGAGCGCTTCGAGGGTCGCCGCGGCCGTGACCGCGAGGTCCGGGATGCGCTCGATGCTGATCACCCGGTGGGCCAGCTCTGCTGCGACCGCGGCGGCGTAGCCGGACCCGGTGCCCACGTCGAGCACCCGGTCCTCCGGTCCGATCCGGGCCGCCTCCAGCATCTGGGCGACGATGAACGGCTGCGAGATCGTCTGGCCGTCCTCCAGCGGGAGCGGACGGTCGGCGTAGGCGTACGCCACCGACTCCTCGGGCACGAACTCGTGCCGCGGCACACGGGCCATCGCGTCGAGGACCCGCTGGTCCGCGATCCCGCGGGGGACGAGCTGCTGCTCGACCATCCGGCGGCGCTGGGTGAGATCGTCGCTGTTCGTGTCCCTAGTGAACCACCGCCGCCCGCCGCCCGGCCAGCCCCTGGCGCGCGGTCTCCAGCGCAGCCGGGTCCGCCCCGGCCCCCTCGAGCGCGAGCAGCGCGGCGCCGAGGATCGGAGCAGCCGTGACCAGCTCGATGCTGGCCAGCGGGGCGCGCTCGGCGAGCAGCCGCTCGATGCCGCCGAGCAGTCGGGCGTCGCGGGAGCCGATGACGCCTCCGCCGAGCACGACCGGCACGGACCGCTCCAGCAGGGACAGCCGTCGCAGGGTGGTCGCGGCGAAGGCCACGATCTCCTCCGCCTGACGGTCGACGAGTCCGCCGGCCACCGCGTCGCCGTCGTTCGCGCAGGCGAACACCGCGGGGGCGATGCGGGCGAGGTCGGCGTTGGGCACGCGTCCGAAGTGCAGGGCCTCGATCACCGCCTGGACGTCGCCCAGCCCGAAGACGGCGGGGACGGCGCCGGTCAGCACCGTGGCGGGTCCGCGGCCGTCGACCGCGCGTGCGGCGTGCCACAGGGCCTGCTCGCCCAGGTGCCAGCCGCCGCCCCAGTCGCCGGAGGTCATGCCGAGTGAGGGATACCGGACCACCTCGCCGTCGGCGCGCACGCCGACGCAGTTGATGCCCGTCCCGCAGACGACCGCGACCGCGTCGGGTTCGCTGGTGCCGGCGCGCAGCAGCGCGAACAGATCGTTGTCGACCACGGCGTCCGCCCACGCGTAGCCGGCGATGCCCGCCCGGAACGCGGCCACCTCGGGGGGCAGGTCGAGACCGGAGAGGTAGATCCCGGCGTTCGCGATCGGCCGCGGCCCGGTCTGCTCGAGCAGGCGCTCGATGAGATCGTCGACCAGACGGGCGGAGGCGTCCATCCCGATCAGGTGCGGGCTGGAGGTCCCCGCGCGCGCGGTCGCCGCGATCGTGCCGTCGAGCTCGAGGGCGACCGCGTCGGTCTTGGAGCCGCCGCCGTCGACCGCGATCGCGATCGGGCGGCCGGCGCCGGTCAGCGCGCCCACGCGAGGTGCTCCCGGTTGCCGGCGATGAGGAGGTCGGTGAGCTTCTCGGCCCGGTCGTACTGGCCGACGAGGGGGTGCGCCAGCATCGCCCGCACGACACGGTCGCGGCCGCCGTGCACAGCGGCATCGAGGGCGAGCCGCTCGTATCCGGCGACGTGCGACACCAGCCCGCGGATGTCGTCCGGCAGGGGATCGATCGGCAGGGCCGTCAGACCGGCGGCGTCGACGGTGGCGGGCACCTCGATCACATGATCGTCCGGGAGGAAGGGCAGCGAGCCGTCGTTGCGCAGATTGACCACCTGCACGTCGCCGCGGTCGCTCGTGAGCGATGCGATCAGGTCGACGGCGGCCTCCGAGTAGAACGCGCCGCCGCGCTGCGCCAGCTGCTCCGGCTTGGTGTCGACCGCCGGGTCCGCATAGAGGGCCAGCAGCTCGCGTTCGACGCGCTGCACGGCCTCGGCACGGGTGGGCGCGTCGAGCTGTTCGCGCAGCACCTGGTCGTGCGCGTAGTAGTAGCGCAGGTAGTAGCTGGGCACGTTCCCGAGCAGCGAGATCAGGGAGGCGGGCAGCTCGATCTCCTCCGCCAGCTCGGCCAGGTGGGTGCCGAGGAGCGCCGGAAGGGCGTCGCGGGTCCCTGCGCCGTCCGCGACGGTGACCGAGCGCTCCCAGGTGAGGTGGTTGAGGCCGACATGCCCCAGCTGCACCTGTGTGTGGTCGACGCCCAGGAGGTTCGCGAACCGGCGCTGGAACCCGATCGCGACGTTGCAGAGCCCGACGGCGCGGTGTCCCTCGTTCAGCAGCGCGCGGGTCACGATCCCGACCGGGTTGGTGAAGTCGACGATCCAGGCGTCGGGCTTGGCGTGCTTCCGAACGACGTCGGCCACACTCAGCACGACCGGGACGGTGCGCAGCGCCTTGGCGAATCCGCCCGGTCCCGTGGTCTCCTGGCCGATGCAGCCGCACTCGTGCGGGAAGGTCTCGTCGCCGTGCCGGGCCGCCTGGCCGCCGACGCGCAGCTGCAGCAGCACGGCGTCGGCATCGGCGACGCCCGCGACCAGGTCGGAGGTGGGCACGATCCTCCCGGTGTGCCCGGCGGCGCGGAACATCCGCTCGCTCATCCCGCCCACCAGGCGGAGACGCTCGGGGTCGGTGTCGACCAGCCAGAGCTCTTCGATCGGGAGCACGTCGCGCATCCGCGCGAACCCGTCGATCAATTCGGGGGTGTAGGTGGACCCGCCGCCCACGACTGCCAGTTTCAACGCGTTATCCCTTCACGCCGGTCAGAGTGATGCCCTCCACGAAGACGCGTTGGGCGAAGAAGAAGATGATCACGACGGGGATGGTGACGAGCATGGTCATCGCCATCGTCAGCCCCCAGTCGGTCCCGTGGACACCGCGGAACGAGGCGAGTCCGTACGCGACGGGCCACGAGGCGGGGTTCTCGGAGGTGTAGAGCAGCGGCCCGTAATAGTCGTTCCACGAGTTGAAGAACATGAAGATGGCGGTCGCCGCGATCCCGGGCTTGGCCATCGGCAGCACGACCCGCCACAGCACGCCGAACTCCCCGTTGCCGTCGATGCGGGCCGCGTCGGCGTACTCGCTCGGGATGGTGAGGAAGAACTGGCGCAGCAAGAAGATCGAGAACGCGTCCCCGAGCAGGTTGGGCAGGATGAGCGGCCAGAGCGTGCCGGTGAGGCCGAGTTGCGACCACATCACGTAGATCGGGATGGCCGTCACCTGAGGTGGCAGCAGCATCGCCACGATGATGACGGTGAACAGCGCCCCCGATCCGCGGAACTTGATCTTGGCGAGCGCATAGGCCGCCGGCACGCTGGAGACCAGCATGAACACGGTGGCGAGCACCGCGTAGAGGGCCGAGTTGCCGAACCACTGCGCCAGGGGGACGGTGGTGAACACCTTCGTGTAGTTGTCCCAGGCGAAGGGCTGCGGCCAGAGCGATGCGGTCAGGGTCTGCTGGCTCGACATCAGCGAGGTGAGCAGGACGAACACGACCGGCGCGAGGAACAGCACGGCCAGGACCAGCAGCACGGCGTGCTCGGCGATCCAGCCCAGGATCCGACGCGTGCGCAGCGACCGCGGGGTGGGGATCCGGCGGTTCGGCGCCGCCGGGCGGCCGGAGGAGGGCCTGGTCAGCGGGGGAGTGGAGGAGGTGGCGGTGGTCATTGCGCGCCTTCCGGGGTGAACGCCTTGAATCGGCGCAGGATGAGGATGAGCAGGACGGCCGCCACGACGAACAGCAGCACGGCGAGGGCCGAGGCGTAGCCGAGCTGGTACGTGCCGAAGCCGCGCACGTAGAGCCACTGGGTGTAGGTCAGCAGGGAGCCGTCGGGGTAGCCGAGGTTGTTGCTGATGCCCTCCCCGACGACGGCTTTCCCGGAGGCCACGGAGGAGGCGACCGCCGCCTCCGTGAAGTACTGGATGGCCGCGATCACTCCCGTCACCGCCGCGAACAGCAGCACGGGGGAGATGCTCGGCATCGTGATGAAGCGCACCTTCTGCACCCCGTTGGCGCCGTCGAGGGAGGCCGCCTCGTACTGGTCCTTCGGCACGTCGAGCAGCGCCGCCAGGAAGATGATCATGACGTCGCCCATCACCCAGATGCCGAGCAGCACCAGCGAGGGTTTCGACCAGGCCGGGTCGTTGAACCAGAGCGGTCCCTTGATCCCGAACCAGGCGAGCACCTGGTTGACCGGTCCGGTGCCCGGGTTGAAAAGGAAGACGAAGGAGACCACGCTCGCGACCGGTGGCACCAGCGCGGGCAGGTAGAACACCGTGCGCCAGAAACCGGAGGCCCGCTTCGCCCGGGCGAGGAGGCCCGCGATCAGCAGGGCGAACACGGTCTTCACCGGCACCCAGATCACCACGAACCACAGTGTGTTCAGGGTGGCCTTCCACACGTTCGGGTCCTGGGTGAACAGGTACTCGTAGTTGCGCAGCCCGATCCACTGCGGCGCCGACACGAGGTCGTAGCGGGTGAACGAGTAGTAGACGGACGCGATCAGCGGGTACACGAAGAAGATCGCGAGGCCCAGCAGCGCCGGCGCCAGCAGGGCGAGCGTGACCAGGTTGCGGCGCCGGCGCGAGCGGGAGGACCGCACGGGGCGGGCGGTGGCCCGCCCCGTGCGTTCGATGGCGGACGTCATCTCACGGACCGGTGGTCAGCGCGAGCGCGTCGTTGATCTGCTTGTCGACGTCCTTCAGCCCCGCCTGGAGGTCGCCGCCCTGGCTCTGGTACTTGTTCCAGAAGTCCTGGAACGAGTTCTGGTAGCCGGCGCCGAGCGGGCTGGCCGGTGTGGTCTGCACGTTCTTGTCCGACGAGATGTCGAGGAAGGTCTTGAACTGCTCGGACACCTCGAGCTTCGGCGAGGCGAGCGCGTCCTTCGTCGTCGGCACGTTCTTCAGGCCGTTGGCCAGCTTGACGACCGCGTCCGTGTCGGTGGTGAGGTACTTCAGCAGCGCCCAGGCCAGTTCCGGCTGCTTCGAGCCCTTCGAGATGCCGATGATGTTGCCGGTGATGTAGCCGCCACCGTAGAGGTCGGTGTGGTCGTCCGCGGTCGGGAACGGCGCCGTGCCGTAGTCGAGGTCCTTCGCCTGGTCGGCGATGAACGCCGTGCGGTACTCGCCGTCCAGGTTCATGGCGACCTGGCCGGTCTGGAACGCGTTGTCGGCCGAGAACTCCTGGCCGAGGCCGGAGGTGAAGGCGTTCAGCTTGTCCCAGCCGATCTTCTGGACGTAGGCCCGCTGCCACTGGATCAGCTCGCTCCAGCCCGGGCTGGACGAGATCGCGCTCGTGCCGTCGTCCTTCAGCCACTTCGCGCCGGCCGCGGGGCCGTAGTGGGCGGCCGAGTTCTCGTACCAGCCCATGGTCGGGTTGAAGCCGAGTGTCTTGATCGAGCCGTCGGCGTTGAAGGTGGTGAGCTTGTCCGCCATGGCCTCCAGCTCGGAGAGGGTCTTCGGCGGTTCGGTGTAGCCGGCGGCCTGCAGCAGGGCCTTGTTGAAGTACAGGCCGTAGACGTCGGCGAGCATCGGCATCGCGCAGCGCGTGCCCTTGAACTCGGTGTACGACTTCACGGTGTCGGAGAACTGGCTCATGTCGACGCCGTCGCGCTCGATGACCTTGTTGAGGCTGCGGAACGCGCCGTTGGAGCAGAAGTTGCCGACGATGTCGGTGGAGTAGGAGAGGCCGACGTCGACCTTGCTCCCGGTGGCGATGGCCTTCTGCAGCTTCTCGTCGTCCTGGCCCGAGTGGACCTCGACTTTGACCTTGGGGTTCTTCTTCTCGAAGTCATCGACGACCGACTGGATGACGTCGGCCTCCCGGTCGGAGAAGAAGTGCCAGAACGAGACGGTCCCGGAGAGCTCCTTCGGGGTGGTGTCGGCGAACGAGGTGCCGCTGGAGCCGCCGGAGCAGCCGGCGAGCGTGAGCGCTGCGGCCGCGGCGATGCCGACGGCGGCGACGAGGTGACGGTGTTTCACGGGTGGTTTCCTCACTGATTCCGGTCGTGATGCAGGTGGACGGTGCGTGGTGGGTGGAGCCTGGTGCCTGGTGCGGGAGGAGCGGTGCCCTAGACGGTGATCCGGGACACTTCGGCGAAGAGCGCGCCGCGCACCTCGCCGAGGAGGTGCTCCCGCGCCCCGCGGAGCACGGGATGGGCGGGGACACCGGTGGCCACGATGGTGGGACAGCCCCACTGCTCGCGCAGCAGAGCGGCGACGCGCTCGGCGAGGAGCGCGCCTCCCGAGCGGCCGGTCGGGCCGCCGAGCACGATGAGCTCGGGGTCGAGGAGGGCCAGCACCGGCACGACGCCGACGGCGACGCGCGGGGCGAGCGCGGTGATCAGGTCGTCGAGCGCGGCGGATCCGGTCGATCCGGTGCCGGAGACGCTGTCGGCATCCGTCGCCTCCTCGGCCTCGCCGAAGCCGGCTACGCCGTGCGCGGCCGCGAGGCGGGCGACGGTCGGACCGCCGACCAGGTCCTGGAGGTCGTGGGCGTCGGGGTCGAGGGCTGCGGCTTCGCGGGGGATCGGGAGGTAGCCGATCTCGCCCGCGCCGCCGGAGGCACCGCGGTGCACCGCGCCGCCCTGGTCGACGGCGAGGCCGAGGCCGTCGCCCATCCAGAGCAGGGCGAACCCACCGGCGTCGCGACCGGCTCCGTCGGCCCGCTCGGCGATCGCGGCGAGGTTGGCGTCGTTGTCGATGTGGACGCTGACGCCGAGCGCGTCCTCCAGCCGGCGGCGGATGCCCTGCTTGGGCCAGCCAGGGAGGGTCTCGATGTAGGTCAGTTCGTCCGTGCGCGGGTCGAGGGCGCCCTGAACGCCGATGCAGACGGCGCGGACGCGGTCGGCGTCGACTCCCGCGGCCTCGCAGGCCGCGGCGATCGCCGCGCGCACGTCGTCCTCCGGTGTCCGGGCCGCAAGCGGGGTGACGGCGATCGGATGCTCGGCGCCGGCGGCGTCCACCACCGTGGACCGCAGGGCGACGGCGTCGATGTCGATGGCGACGCCGAGCATCCGGTCGGTGCGCACCGCGTAGCTGGCGGCATTCGGGCCGCGACCGCCGGAGACCTCGCCGACGACGTGGATCAGACCCGCCGTCTCGAGACGGGAGACCATCTGCGCGGCCGTGGGCTTCGACAGCCCCGAGAGCTCTCCGATGCGGCTGCGGGTGAGGACGCCGTGCTCGAGCAGCAAGGAGAGCGCGGTGCGGTCGTTCGTCTCGCGCAGCCATGCTGGCGTGCCGCGAACCGGTCTGTCGGCCATCCTCATCCCTCCGTCGGAACGATCTTCTGACGGGAATGTATCAGGAAAGTTTCTTAATAGTAAAGCTCGTGTTTCGCCCCAACCCGAAGCGCACCCGGGCGCATTCGGCACGAATGTGGAGTACGGGCCCGCCATTCCCCGCATTCGGCACGAATCCGGGCGGCGCTCCGGGGGGCGGGGAGTGAACCCGGGGAGGAAGGATCTCGTGCTTGTGGTGGAAGGGAAACACCATGAGAACGAGAATCGCCGCACTCACCGCCGCTGCAGCGGTGGCACTGATCGCCCTGGCCGGATGCTCGGCCGGTACCGGGACCTCCCCGTCGAGTCCGGGAGGCGGCTCCGCGTCGACCTCCACCTCGACCTCGGGCTCGACTTCCGCCTCGACCTCGGGCGCGGCCTCCTCGGCCGCGCTGAAGACGGGCGACACCTCCCTCGGCACCGTCGTCGTCGACGGCGCGGGTCTGACCGTCTACGTGTTCGACAAGGACACGCAGAACTCCGGGCAGAGCGCGTGCTCGGGAGCGTGCGCCGCGCAGTGGCCCGCCGTCGAGACCGACTCCGCGAAGCCGGACGTCACCGGCGTCACCGGGACCGTCGGCACCATCACCGGGGTCGACGGCAACAAGCAGGTCACCCTCGACGGCCGGCCGCTCTACACGTTCGCGGGCGACTCGTCGGCCGGCGACGTGACCGGGCAGGGCGTCGGCGGCATCTGGTGGGCCGTCATGCCCGACGGAGCGAAGATCGCCGCCGCCGCGACCTCCACCTCGGGAGGTGCGGGCTCCGGCTACTCGAAGTAGGCGACGGAGCGGGTCACCCGAACGCGCGCGCGTGGTCGACCAACCGGTCGAACGCGGCGTCCAGATCCGGGTCGACCCGCTGCCGGGAGGCGTCGGCGAGGAACCACTCGACGATCTCGCCGGCGCCGCGGGCGAACGGCACCCGCTGCTGGAAGCCGGGCACGAGGGCGCGCACCTTGCTGTTGTCGAACTGCATCGAGTGCGCCTTGTCGCCGAGCAGTCCGGGGCCGAGGTCCGGGACCACCGCGGCGATGGAGTCGCTGGCGACGTGCACGAGCTCCGCCTCGACGCCCAGCGCCTCGGCCAGGTCGCAGTAGATCCTGTCCCAGGTGGGGGCCTCGTCGCCGGTGATGTGGAACGTGTCGCCGACCGCCTCTGGCCGGCCCAGGAGGCCGGTGAAGGCGACCGCGAAGTCCGTGTTGTGCGTGATCGTCCAGCGGCTGGTGCCGTCGCCGTGCACGACGACCGGCGCGCCCCGGCGCATCCGCTCGAGGTCGGTCCAATGGCCCATCGTGGGGATCATCGTGCGGTCGTAGGTGTGCGACGGGCGCACGATGGTGATCGGGAAGCCGCGCTCGCGATACGCCTCGACCAGCAGGTCCTCGCAGGCGATCTTGTCGCGGGAGTACTGCCAGAACGGGTTGCGCAACGGGGTCGACTCGGTGACCGGGAGGCGGGACGGCGGCGTCTGGTAGGCCGAGGCCGAGCTGATGAAGACGAACTGGCCGACGCGTCCCTCGAACAGCTCGAAATCGGTGCGGATGTGCTCGGGGGTGAACGACAGGAACTCCGCGGCGACGTCGAAGCTGCGCTCGCCGAGCACGGCGTGCACGCTCTGCGGGTCCCGGACGTCGGCGTGGAGCACCTCGACGCCCTCGGGCAGCGCACGAGCGCCCTGGGAGCCCCGATTGACCACCGTGACCTGGTGTCCGGCCTCCAGCGCCTCGGCGACGCAGGCGGAGCTGATGACCCCCGTGCCGCCGATGAAGAGCGTCCGTGTCGCTGCCATGACTGTCTCCTGCTTCCTCGCCGACCGCTGGATTCCCCCGGGACCTCAGCGTAGCGCGGGCCGGGCGTACACTCCACGGCACCCCGTCCCCACCCGAAGGAGCCCCGTCCGTCGTGTCCGCCCTCCGAACCTGGCCCGGTCTCGCGGTCGCCTGCGTGGCGGCCGTCGTGCTCGCGATCGTCCTCACCGCCATCGTCGGCACCGTCCTGCGGGCCGTCGCCCGCCGGCGCAGCTGGCCAGAACTGCTGATCAGGAACGCGCGCGTGCCGTTCCGGCTGTTCCTGCTCGTGGTCGTCCTCTGGATCGCCGTCACGGTCGCCCTGCCGGCGGAGCTCCCTGCGGGCTGGCGGCAGGGCATCCACCACACGATGCTGATCCTCGCCATCGTCACCGGCGTCTGGTTCGCCGCGGCGCTCGTCGTCTTCGTGGAGGATCTGGGCCTCGCCCGCTACCGCCTCGACGTGCCCGACAACCGCTACGCACGCAAGGTGCGCACGCAGGTGCTGATCCTGCGCCGTCTCACCGTCGTGGCGGCGGTCGTCATCGGGGTCGGGGCGGTGCTGCTGACCTTCCCGGCACTGCAGGCCGCCGGGGCCAGCATCCTGGCCTCCGCCGGCGTGATCGGCATCATCGCCGGCGTCGCGGCGCAGTCCAGTCTCGCCAACCTGTTCGCGGGCATCCAGCTGGCCTTCAGCGACGCCATCCGGCTCGACGACGTCGTGGTGGTCGAGCAGCAGTGGGGCACCATCGAGGAGATCACCCTCACCTCCGTCGTCGTGCACGTGTGGGACGATCGCCGGCTCGTGCTGCCGTCGACCTACTTCACCACCAAGCCGTTCGAGAACTGGACCCGTCAGCACAGCGAACTGCTCGGCTCCGTCGAGTTCGACCTCGACTGGCGGGTCTCACCCGGCGGGATGCGGTCCGAGCTCAATCGCGTGCTCGCGGGGACCGAGCTGTGGGACGGTCGCACCGGCGTGCTCCAGGTGACGGACGCGGTCGCGGGCTGGGTGCGGGTGCGTGTGCTGGTCACGGCGAAGGACGCCCCGACGCTGTTCGACCTGCGCTGCCTGGTGCGAGAGCGGCTGGTCGACTGGATGCAGCGGTACGCACCCGCGTCGCTGCCGCGCTCCCGGGTGGAGCTGGTGCAGCCTCCCGAGCCCACGGCGCCGACGGCCCGCGCCCGCGCGCAGTCGCAGGACGAGGCCCGGCTCTTCGGGGGCTCTCCCGAGAAGGAGCAGCGCGGCGCGCAGTTCACCGAGGCGATCCCGGTGATTCCGTCGGACGCGGAGGGCGACGGAGCGGAGCAGGCCCGGCCGTGAGCGCGCGTGGGGGACGACGACGCCCACGGCCGGCGTCGCTCAGCCGAGGGATTCGGCTGCGGCGACGATCATCCCGGTGACGACGTCCGGCGCCGACAGCATGGCGACGTGACCGGTAGGGGCCTCCACGATCGTGGAGCCGGCCCGTTCGGCCATGCGGCGCTGGGACGCGGGAGGGATGATGCGGTCTTCGGTGCCGACGAGCGCCCAGCTCGGCAGCCGGCGCCAGGCGGGGGCCCCGGCGCGCTCCCGGTTGGCGGCCAGGGCGATCGGTCGCTGCGTGGCGAACACGAGTTCGCGCTCGGACGCGGAGAGGTCCTGGGCGAACCACTCGTGCACGGTCGCGGCCTTCAGATACGCATCGGCGTCTCCCGCGGGCGCCCCGGGGTACCCGATCACGTCGAGGATCGTCGTCGGGTCGGGGACGTCGAGCGCCGAGCCCGAGCCGCTCAGCAGCCCGGCGGTGGACTCGCCCTCATCGGGGATGAAGGCGTCGACGTAGACGAGAGCCCGCACATCCCCGCCGTCGAGGGCCGCGCCGCTGATCACTGACCCGCCGTAGGAATGGCCGGCGAGCACCACCGGTCCGCTGGTGCGCTGGGCCAGGGCGGCCGAGACCGCGGCGGCATCGCTCGCGACGCCGCGCAGGAGGTTGGGGAAGGCGAGCACGGCGAGGTCGCGCTCGCGGAGGGCGGTGATGACGGGACTCCAGCTGGAGGCGTCCGCCCACGCTCCGTGGACGAGGACGATGGTGGGCCGAGGGGTCACGTTCTGTTTCCTTCCAAGCGGTGCGGAGCGCGCGATCGAGCCGGAGGGATGCGGATCGGCCGCAGTCCGGATCAGCCACAGGCCTCGGTCCGGATCAGCCACAGGCTAGGGGAGCGGGTCGCGGAAGGCCACCCCTCGCCCGGGCCGCAGGCCATCCGCCGCTCACAGCAAAGACTCAGCATCGACGGGACCAACCCGGGCCGCCGCGCTGTTCTCCTCAGTGCGGGCCGCAGCAGGCGGCAGCCGCACCGAGGAGGAATCGTGACACAGGAGAACGTGACACCGCGCTACACCAAGGACCCGGACGCGATCGGGCGCCTCACCAAGCGGCAGTACGCCGTGACCCAGGAGGCGGCCACCGAGCCGGCCTTCCGCAACGAGTTCTGGAACAATCACGAGGACGGCATCTACGTCGATATCGTCTCGGGCGAGCCGCTGTTCTCGTCCACCGACAAGTACGACAGCGGATCGGGCTGGCCGAGCTTCACCCGGCCGATCGACGCCGCCGAGATCGTGGAGAACACCGACCGCACCTACGGCATGGTGCGCACGGAGGTGCGCTCCGGGCAGGCCGACAGCCACCTGGGGCACCTGTTCGACGACGGACCCGCCGCCGACGGCGGGCTCCGGTACTGCATCAACTCCGCCGCACTCCGCTTCGTCCCGCTCGCCGAGCTGGAGGAGCAGGGATACGGCGCCTACCGACGGCTGTTCGAGAAGTAAGGAGAGGGAACCGATGACGACAGAGAAGGCGATCCTGGCCGGAGGCTGCTTCTGGGGCATGGAGGATCTGATCCGCAAGCGCCCCGGCGTCACCAGCACACGCGTCGGCTACACCGGCGGAGACGTGCCGAACGCCACGTACCGCAACCACGGCACCCACGCCGAGGCGATCGAGATCGAGTACGACCCCGAGACGACGTCCTATCGCGAGCTGCTGGAGTTCTTCTTCCAGATCCACGACCCGTCGACGAAGAACCGTCAGGGCAACGATGTCGGCACCAGCTACCGCTCGGCGATCTACTACACCGACGACGCGCAGCGCCGCATCGCGGAGGACACCATCGCGGACGTCGACGCGTCCGGCCTCTGGCCGGGGAAGGTCGTCACCGAGGTGGAGGCCGCCGGCCCGTTCTGGGAGGCGGAGCCGGAGCACCAGGACTACCTGGAGCGCATCCCGTGGGGCTACACCTGCCACTTCGCACGCCCGGGCTGGGTGCTCCCGAAGCGCGAGACCCTCGCGAGCTGACGCGTCCTCCACACCCCCGCCGCCGATAAGGCGAAATGTACGCCTGTGACCGGGCACAGCGTGCACTTTCTGCCCGCTCGGCGGCGGGGCGTCAGGCGCGCTCGAGCAGGACGGCGACCTCGAGGTGGCCGGTCTGCGGGAACATGTCCAGGACGCGCCCGGTGCGGACGCGGTAGGACGGCATGCGTGCCAGGTCCGTGGCGAGGCTCTTCGGGTTGCAGCTGGAGTACACGACGTGCGGGACGCCCGAGCCTTCCAGCCACTCGGCCAGGTCGGTGCCGATCCCGCGCCGCGGCGGGTTGACGATCACGAGTTCCGGGGCCGTCTTCGCCCGGAGCGCGAACGCGGTCGCATCCTCCGCGCGGAACGCGAGCTGGGGGAGGCCGGCGGCGGCGGCGGTCGAGCGGGCGCTCTTCACCGCCTCCCGGCTGGTCTCCACTCCGACCACCCGCCGCCCCGGTGCCGCGCAGTGCAGGGCGAACCCGCCGACGCCGCAGTACAGGTCCCAGACGCTCGCCGGCGACACCTCGTCGACCCAGCCGCTCACCTGGCCGTACAGTTCGGCCGCGACCGCCGTGTTGGTCTGGAAGAAGCTCTGCGGCCGCAACCGCAGCCCGACCCCGCCGACGCGCATCACCAGCGAGGCGTCCGGGGTGAGCACGATCTCCCGATCGCCCTCGACGACCGCCTTGTGCTCGGACTGGATGTTGGCGGACACCACCCGGGTGTTCGGCAGCTCGGCGAGCAGCGAGCCCAGTTCGCGGCGGATGCGTGCGACCGCCGCCTCGTCCCGCAGGACGAACCGGATCATCAGCTCGTCGTCGGGGGAGAGCGTGACGAGCACGAACTTCAGCTCCCCGCGCCGATCGGGGACGCTGTAGGGCACCAGCCGCGCGCGCGTGACGAACCGCGCGAGCACCGGGAGGGCGGCGCGCACGCCGGGGGCGCAGATCCCACACTCCTGCAGGTCCACCCCGCGGCCGCGCTCGTCCAGGATGCCGATCGTCGGCTGCTCGAGTGTGCCGCCGACCACCATCTTCGCCTTGTTGCGGTAGCCGGACTCGGCGCTCGCGACCGGCGGGAGCCACGCGGCGTCTCCGTACGGCGCCAGCAGAGCGCGCGCCGAGCGGTCCTTCTCCGCCAGCTGCTCGGCGTACGGCACACCCATCAGCGTGCACGACCGGCACACGCCGGCATCGAAGTACGAACAGTCCATGACCGGTCAATGGTACGCGGTCCGGACGACGACGAAGGCCCCTCTCCCGCGGGAGAGGGGCCTTCGTGCGTTCCGGTGCCCCCAGTAGGATTTGAACCTACGGCCTTCTGCTCCGGAGGCAGACGCTCTATCCCCTGAGCTATGGGGGCCAGGAGTGCCCGTCCAGGCTAGCATCCTTTGAACGACGCGCTGCGCACGCGGCGGAGGCCGCCGGATCAGCTGGCGGGCAGGTTCCCCAGCACGCTCTCCATCAGCGGTGCGGCGTCTCCCGGCTCGAAGAACGCGGTGGACTCGGCGACGATCCAGTAGCCGCCGCGGAAGATCTGCACCTGGCCGACGTCGCCGGTCTTGAAGTAGCCCTCGACGGGCGGGGCGCCGTAGGTCGGCACCGGCTGCGCATCGGTGATCGCGGCGTTCTTGAGGGCATCGAGCTGGCTCGCCGGCGGCTGGGCGACTGCGATCTGGATGACGTCGCCACTCGTCTGGTTGAGCCACGCGCAGGAGACGCCCTTCCAGTCGGCGACCTTCTTCTCCAGGCTGCCGTCCTTCGGCGCGTAGCCGGGGTTCGTGCCGAAGTTCGGGTTGAACGCGTACAGCTGATCGGGCGTGACCAGCTGGTCGCACGCGATGGTCACCGGCGTGGGTGGCTCGGTCGGAGTCGGAGTCGGTGTTGTCGAGGGCGTCGACGAGGAGCCGCCGCCGCTCGCCGAGGAGGACGGCGAGGCGGAGGGCGACGCCGTGGGGGCGCAGCCGGCGAGCGTCAGAGCGCCGGCCAGGGCGACCACGACGGTCGTGGTGCGGAGGGCGGATCGGGTGGAGAGAGACATGGTGGCGATCGGTCTTCCGTGTCGGCGGGTGCGTCGCATCGACCTTATCAAGGGGTAGTCTCGACGTTCCGCCGCGTCACCGCCCCCGACGAATTCGTGAGGCAATCGTTGCCTGCGCGCTCCCGGTAGAATCGATCCTCATGACTCCCGCTGACCTCTCCGCCGCCCTGCTCGACATCGTGACCGCGGTCGTCGACCGGCGCCGAGCGGATGGCGCGGACCTCGGCGATCTGACCGTCACGCTCGACGACGTGCCGCTGGAGCGGCCGAAGAACCGGGAGCACGGCGACTGGGCGTCGAACGTCGCGATGCGACTGGCCAAGAAGGTCGGCGCCAACCCGCGCGAGCTCGCGACCGAGATCGCCGAGGCGGCCGCGGGCATCGACGGCGTCGCGTCCGCCGAGGTCGCCGGTCCCGGCTTCATCAACTTCCGGCTCGACGCCGCCGCCGCCGGCCAGCTCGCCCGGACGATCCTGGAGGCCGGCGAGAGCTACGGCCGCACCGACGTCTACCACGGGCTGAAGGTGAACCTCGAGTTCGTCTCCGCCAACCCGACCGGCCCGATCCACATGGGCGGCGCCCGCTGGGCCGCCGTGGGCGACAGCCTCGCCCGCATCCTGCAGGCCGCCGGCGCCGACGTGACGCGCGAGTACTACTTCAATGACCACGGCTCCCAGATCGACCGGTTCGCGCGCAGCCTCCTGGCCGCCTACCTGGGCGAGCCGACGCCGGAGGACGGCTACGGCGGCGCCTACATCGGCGAGATCGCGGCCTCCGTCGCCGCGTCGTACGACGGCGACCTCGCCGCCCTACCGCGGGAGGAGCAGCAGGAGGTCTTCCGCTCCCGGGGCACCGCGCAGATGTTCCAGGAGATCAAGGACCGCCTGCACGCGTTCGGGGTCGACTTCGACGTGTTCTTCCACGAGGACTCGCTGCACGAGTCGGGTGCGGTCGAGCGCGCCATCCAGCGCCTCCGCGACCAGGGCCACATCTTCGAGGCCGACGGCGCCGTGTGGCTGCGCACGACGACGTTCGGCGACGACCGCGACCGTGTCATCATCCGCTCCAACGGGGAGCCCGCCTACATCTCGGGCGACCTCGGCTACTACCTGAACAAGCGGGAGCGCGGGTTCGAGCAGAACATCATCATGCTCGGCGCCGACCACCACGGCTACATCGGCCGGCTGATGGCGATGACCGAGGCCTTCGGCGACGTGCCGAACGTCAACCACCAGATCCTCATCGGCCAGATGGTGAACCTCCTCAAGGACGGCGAGCCGATGAAGATGTCCAAGCGCGCCGGCACGATCGTCACGCTCGACGACCTGGTCGACGCCGTCGGGGTGGATGCCGCCCGGTACTCGCTGGTCCGCTCCTCCACCGACTCGCAGCTCGACATCGACCTCGACCTGCTGAGCAAGCGCAGCAACGAGAACCCGGTCTACTACGTCCAGTACGCCCACGCGCGCACGCGCTCCGTCGCGGCCAACGCCGAGAAGGCCGGGGTCGACCGCAGCGTGTTCACGCCGGAACTGCTCACCCACGAGACCGAGAGCGCCCTGCTCGGCGCTCTGCAGGAGTTCCCGCGGGTGGTCGCCCAGGCGGCCGAGCTGCGCGAGCCGCACCGCGTCGCCCGCTACATCGAGGAGGTCGCCGGTCTCTACCACGCCTGGTACGCGGTCCGCGACGGCTCCACCCGCGTGATCCCGTTCGGCGACGAGCCGGTCACCGACGCGCACCGTACCCGCCTGTGGCTCAACGACGCCACCGGTCAGGTCATCCGCAACGGCCTCGGGCTGGTGGGGGTGTCCGCTCCCGAGCGGATGTGAGCGGATGAGCGAGCAGCCCACCGAGATCGTCCCCGAGCCCGCCACGGCGGCCGCTCCGGCGACCGCGCGTGCGCGCCGCCCGCGCTGGGCGCGGGTGCTGCTGTGGACGCTGATCCCGCTCGCGATCCTGATCGTGCTCCTGGTCGTCGCCGACGTCGCCGCGCGCGCGTACGCCGAGCAGCGGGTGTCGTCGGAGATCGAGAAGAACCTGCCGGCGGAGGTGAAGGGCGACGTCCAGGTGCACATCGGGGGCGTCTCGGTGCTGCAGCAGTACCTGGCGGGCTCGTTCCAGCGCGTCGAGCTCGACGCGCCGAAGCTGACCGTGAAGGGTGCGCCGCTCAGCGCGTCCATCGTGGCGACCGGGGTCCCGGCCGACTTCAGCAAGCCGATCGCGGCGGCGACGGGCACCCTCAGCATCTCGCAGTCCTCGTTGAACACCCTGGTGACCATTCCGGGCGCGACCGGCGACATCACCCTCGGCGACGGCGTCATCGGATACCAGGGGAGCATCGACCTCCTGGGGCTCCCGGTCGGCTACTCGGTCACGGCCACGCCGACGGCGCACGGCGACACCGTCCAGCTCCAGCCGGACAAGGCCTCCCTCGACACCGGCTCCGGCGCCGACGTCAACCTGACCCGCCTGCTGCAGGCGCTCACCGACAAGGGGCCCTTCCCGGTCTGCACCGCGCAGTACCTCCCGGACGGCGTCCAGGTCTCCGACATCGCCGTGACGCCGGGCCACGCCACCGTCACGCTCACCGCGAGCGATTTCGTCCTGGACGCCACGTTCCTGCAGAGCAAGGGGCACTGCTCGTAACACTGTCGGGAGGCGGCCGAGCGCATCGGTAGACTTCTGATACTTCTCCACCGGCTTCAGGGGCCAATCCGGGTCCGCTCGCCTGAGAGACCCCCCCACTCGTCGCTCCCGTGAGGTTGTCCCTATGGCTCCGAATCCGCTCGCGCCCCCGTGGCTGCATGTTCCGGACGACGCCAACGCGCTCGTCCCCGGTCTCTGGTCGCGCACGGTGGCGCGCGACGATGAGGAGATCAGCGTCGGAGGCGTGCGCGCGTCCGACCTGGCCTCCCGCTTCGGCACGCCGATCTACGTGATCGACGAGCAGGAGGCGCGCGAGCGCGCCGTCGAGGTGCGCGACGCCCTGCAGACGGCGTTCGCCGAGGTCGGCAGCGCGGCCACCGTGTACTACGCGGGCAAGGCGTTCCTCTCGATCGAGGTCGCGCGCTGGATGGCCGACGCCGGCCTCAACATCGACGTCTGCTCGGGCGGGGAGCTGGCCGTGGCCCTCGCCGCAGGCGTCGACCCCGAGCGGCTCGGCTTCCACGGCAACAACAAGTCGGAAGGGGAGATCGACCGGGCCGTCTCCGTCGGCGTCGGGGCGATCATCATCGACAGCCTGCAGGAGATCGAGCGCGTGGCGGCCGCTGCGGAGCGCCACGGGCGCGTCCAGCGCGTGCGGCTGCGGGTCAACAGCGGCGTCCACGCCCACACCCATGCCTTCTTGGCGACCGCGCACGAGGACCAGAAGTTCGGCATCGCCCTCGCGGACGCCGCCGACGCCGTGGCGCGCATCCGGTCGCACGAGGGCCTCGACTTCCGCGGCCTGCACTGCCACATCGGCTCCCAGATCTTCGGGGCGGACGGGTTCGCCGAGTCCGCCGCCCGGCTGCTCGCCGTGCACCGCGACCTGCTCGCGGGCGGCGACGTCCCCGAGCTCAACCTCGGCGGCGGCTTCGGGATCGCGTACACCGCCGCCGACGACCCCACGCCCATCGACGAGCTGGCCCGCCGGATCGCCGAGACGGTGGCGGCGGGATGCGCGGAACTCGACATCCCGACCCCGGTGGTCGCCTTCGAGCCGGGCCGCCTGATCATCGGAACCGCCGGCCTGACCCTGTACACGGTGGGCACCACCAAGGACGTGCTGGTCGCGGCCGAGGACGACGGCGAGACCGCCGTGCGACGCTACGTGAGCGTGGACGGCGGGATGAGCGACAACGCCCGCACCGCCCTCTACGGCGCGGACTACTCCGCCCGGATCGCCGGCCGCGTCTCGTCCGCCGCCCCGGCGCTCGTGCGCGTCGCCGGCAAGCATTGCGAGAGCGGCGACATCGTCGTGGACGCCGAGTACCTCCCCTCCGACGTCCGGCCCGGCGACCTGCTCGCCGTGCCGGCCACCGGCGCCTACTGCTGGTCGCTGGCGAGCAACTACAACTATCTGGGCCGTCCGCCCGTGATCGCGGTGCGCGACGGCGTCGCCCGCGTGATCGTGCGCGGCGAGACCGAGGCGGATCTGCTGGCGCGCGACGCCGCGTACGACGGCACCGCCGGTGAAGGAGTCAACCGATGATCGAGTACCGCAACCTCCGCGTCGCCCTCCTCGGGGCCGGTTCGGTCGGCTCGCAGGTGGCACGCCTGCTGCTGGAGCAGGGCGACGAGTTCGCCTCGCGCGTCGGCGCGAAGCTCGAGCTCGTCGGCATCGCCGTCCGCGACGTCGACGCCCCGCGCGATGTCGACCTGCCGCGCGAGCTGTTCACCACCGACGCGAGCTCCCTCATCCTCGGCGCCGACATCGTGGTGGAGCTGATGGGCGGCATCGAGCCCGCCCGCGGCTACGTGCTGGAGGCGCTCAACTCCGGCGCGGACGTGATCACCGCCAACAAGGCGCTGCTCGCCACGCACGGACCGGAGCTGTTCGAGGCCGCCGAGCAGGTCGGCGCGCAGCTCTACTACGAGGCGGCCGTCGCCGGCGCCATCCCGATCATCCGTCCGTTGCGCGACAGCCTGGCAGGCGACCGGGTCAACCGCATCCTCGGCATCGTCAACGGCACCACCAACTTCATCCTCGACCGGATGGACATCAACGGCGAGAGCTTGCAGGACGCCCTGGCGACCGCCACCGAGCGCGGCTACGCCGAGGCCGACCCGACGGCGGACATCGGCGGGTACGACGCGGCGCAGAAGGCGGCCATCCTCGCCAGCCTCGCCTTCCACACCACCGTTCCGCTGGAGCGCGTCTACCGCGAGGGCATCACGGGCATCACCACGTCCCAGGTGGAGGCGGCCCGCGAGGCCGGCGCCGTCATCAAGCTGCTGGCGATCTGCGAGCGCCTGACCGACCCGGAGACGGGGGAGGAGGGTGTCTCGGCCCGCGTCTACCCGGCCCTGATCGACCGGCACCACCCGCTCGCCGCCGTGCACGGCGCGCACAACGCCGTCTTCGTCCAGGCGGGCGCCGCGGGCGACCTCATGTTCTACGGCGCGGGCGCCGGCGGCGTCGAGACCGCCTCCGCCGTGCTGGGCGACGTCGTCTCGGCCGCCCGCCGCCACGTCGTCGGAGGCCCGGGCGTCGCGGAGTCCACCCATGCCGACCTCCCGGTGCTCGACATCGGCCGTGTGGTCACCCGCTACCAGATCACGCTCGACGTGACGGACCAGCCCGGTGTGCTCGCGGCGGTCGCGCGCATCCTGAGCGACGGCGGCGTCAGCGTCGAGACCATGCAGCAGTCCGTCCCCAGCACGACGGGCGCCGTCGCCGTCGCCGGAGCCGTGCTCTCCGGTCAGGCGTCGGCGATTCACGGCCCGGGGGCGCCCACCGCTACCCTGGTCATCGGTACCCACGAAGCCGAGGAGGCCGCGCTCGCGGCCACCGTCGAGGCGCTCGCGGCGAGCGACGTCGTGACCGCCATCTCTTCCGTTCTCCGAGTCGAAGGATCGTAATGCCCGAGAAGTCCTACAGCCGTCAGTGGCGTGGTGTCCTCCGCGAGTACGCGGACCGCCTGAACATCTCCGAGGCGACGCCGATCGTGACGCTCGGCGAGGGCGGCACCCCGCTCATCCCGGCCGCCGCGCTCTCCGCGCGCACGGGAGCGGACGTCTACGTGAAGTTCGAGGGCATGAACCCGACCGGCTCCTTCAAGGACCGCGGAATGACCATGGCGATCTCGAAGGCCGTCGAGCACGGCGCGAAGGCCGTCATCTGCGCCTCCACCGGCAACACCTCCGCCTCGGCGGCCGCGTACGCGACCCACGCCGGCATCCAGGCCGTCGTGCTCGTGCCGGAGGGCAAGATCGCGATGGGCAAGCTCAGCCAGGCCATCGCGCACAACGCGCAGCTGCTGCAGGTGCAGGGCAACTTCGACGACTGCCTCGACATCGCCCGCGATCTGGCCACCAATTACCCGGTGCACCTCGTCAACTCGGTGAACCCGGACCGCATCGAGGGTCAGAAGACGGCCGCGTTCGAGGTCGTCGAGGCGCTCGGCGACGCGCCGGACTTCCACATCGTGCCGGTCGGCAACGCCGGCAACTACACCGCCTATCACCGCGGCTACACCGAGGAGCTGCAGCGCGGCGAGACCACGAAGCTGCCCCGGATGTTCGGCTTCCAGGCCGCTGGCAGCGCCCCGATCGTGCTCGGCCACCCGGTCAAGGACCCGGACACGATCGCCACCGCGATCCGCATCGGCAACCCGGCCTCGTGGGAGCTCGCGCTCAACGCCCGCGACGACAGCGACGGCTACTTCGGAGCGATCGACGACGCGAAGATCCTCGAAGCGCACCGCATCCTCTCCTCGGAGGTCGGCATCTTCGTCGAGCCGGCCTCGGCGATCAGCGTCGCCGGTCTGCTGGAGCGGGCAGAGGCCGGAGTGATCCCGGCGGGTTCGACCGTCGTCCTCACCGTCACCGGCCACGGCCTGAAGGACCCGCAGTGGGCCCTCCGCACGGCGGACGGCTCCGACGTGCAGCCGACGGTCGTCCCGGTCGACACCGCCGCCATCGCCGATGTGCTCGGCCTCTCCTCCGGAGCGACGGCGTGACGTCCTCGGCCGACGCCCTGCGCGGCCGCTCCGTCGCTGTCAAGGTGCCCGCCACCAGCGCCAACCTCGGTCCGGGCTTCGACACGCTCGGCCTCGCGCTCGCGCTCTACGACGAACTGCAGGTCACCGTCCGCGACGAGCCCGGCGCGACCGTCGAGGTCATCGGCGTGGGCGCCGGGGAGGTGCCGACCGACGAGACCAACCTGGTCGTCCGCGCGATCGCGCACACCTTCGCCTCGGTCGGGCACCCCATGCCCGGGCTGAACCTGGTGGCGCGCAACAGCATCCCGCACGGCCGGGGGATGGGCTCCTCCGGCGCCGCGATCGTCTCCGGCATCATGGCCGCGAAGGGGCTGCTCGACGGCGTGGTCGATTTCGACGCTCAGGCCCTGCTCGCGCTGGCGAACGACATGGAGGGGCACCCCGACAACGTGGCGCCCGCCCTGTTCGGCGGCCTCACGATCGCGTGGGTCACCCCGCAGGGGCCGCAGTTCAAGAAGCTCATCGTGCACCGCGGTGTATCGCCGCTCGTGCTCGTCCCGTCGCACGTCATGTCGACGGCGCTCGCGCGCAGCCTCCAGCCGGAGTCCGTGCCGCACGAGGACGCCGTCTTCAACGTCTCCCGCTCCGCGCTGCTCGTCGCGGCTCTCATCCAGAGCCCCGAGCTGCTGCACGCCGCCACCGAGGACAAGCTCCACCAGAGCTACCGTGCCTCGGCGATGCCCGAGACCAACCGTCTCATCACGCTTCTGCGCGAGCAGGGCTTCGCGGCCGTCGTCTCCGGGGCCGGGCCGTCGATTCTCGTGCTCTGCAGCGATCCGAGCCAGCGGCTCGCCGCCGCGGAGCTCGTCGCGGCCTCCGCGGAGACCGCCTGGCAGCCGCTGATGCTGGCGGTCGACTTCAAGGGCGCGACGGTCACCCCGCTCGCCGTGGAGAGCGCGGACACGCCCGTCGCCTAGCGTCAAAAACGCCGGGGGCGAGGTGGTAAACTGTGCGTGCACCCGTGAAGACCCCGTCTCACGAGCGAATTCAGCTTCCGGGTGATCTCAAAGCAATCATGCCGTCATTCCTGCCTGCGTGCCCGGATCCCCGGGGCGCACCGTAGCGCGGATCAGAACGCCGCTCGGTCAAGGCAGTTCATGTGACGAGTGCTCCACAGCGACGCGCAGAGAGCGCGTCGGGGGAAAGGAATCCTCTTCAGTGACTGATGTCGAACTCCACGCCGGGGGCGTGGACACCAGCGACCTGACCTCGCTCAAGGTGGCGGAGCTCCAGGCTCTCGCCTCCCAGCTCGGGCTCCAGGGCGCCAGCAAGCTTCGCAAGGGCGAGCTCGTCGAGGCGATCGCGGCGGCCCGTGCCGCCGCGCAGCCGGAGGCGACGGTCGCGGCCGCCGCTCCGGTCGAGACGGTCGTCGAGCTCCCGATCGACGAGCAGCCGGCCGACCACGCGACCGCCGCGTCGCAGGTGCTGCTCGAGCCGCTCATCGCCGAGCCGGCCGCCGCCGAGACGGTGGCGCCCGCCGACACCGCCGTGGCGGATGCCGCACCGCAGACCGCGGAGCCGCGCCGTCGCGGCTCGCGTCGGGCGTCCAGCCCCGACGGCACCAGCCTCACCGCCGCCGGCCACGTCAACTCGGGGGAGACCGGCGTCGAGTCGCTCATCCCCGACGTCGACGCCCTCCTCGACTCGGCCCTCGCATCGCGCGAGCAGGCGCAGCGCGAGGGGCAGACCGGCGGTCGCCGTCGCCGCGGACGCGGTCAGGGCGGCGCCCAGGGCGCGGCTCCGGAGCAGGCGGGCGAGCAGCCGGCCGAGCAGACCGGCGAGGCCGAGCAGAACGCTCCGGCCGAGCAGGGCGACGCGCAGGCGCCGGCCGAGGG
Organism: Leifsonia aquatica H1aii; assembly: GCF_000633535.1. Classification (GTDB taxonomy): domain Bacteria; phylum Actinomycetota; class Actinomycetes; order Actinomycetales; family Microbacteriaceae; genus Leifsonia; species Leifsonia aquatica_A. Next base: position 80,854 of record NZ_AYMR01000009.1, read on the forward strand.
CGAGCAGCAGTCCCGCTCCAGCCGTCGCAACCGCAACCGCAACAAGAACAGCGGCCAGAACCAGAACGGCAACGGCGGGCAGAGCCAGAACGGCAACGGCGGGCAGAACCAGAACGGCAACCAGGGCCAGGCCACGGGCGACCGCCAGCAGGGCCAGCCGAAGGATCTGCAGAGCGGCGACGAGCAGCGCCAGGGTCAGCAGGGACGTGCGCAGCAGCAGCAGCAGCAGGACGGCGAGGGCGAGCGCTCCGGCCGCTACCGGGATCGCGACCGCAACCGCAAGCGCCGCGGCGCCCCCGGCGACGAGTTCGAGCCCGAGCTCGCCGACGACGACGTGCTGCTCCCCGTCGCGGGCATCCTGGACGTGCTGGACAACTACGCGTTCGTCCGCACCACCGGCTACCTCCCGGGCGCGAGCGATGTCTACGTCTCCCTCGGCCAGGTCAAGAAGTACAGCCTGCGCAAGGGTGACGCCGTCGTCGGCGCCATCCGCCAGCCGCGCGAGGGCGAGAACAACAGCCGCCAGAAGTACAACGCGCTGGTCAAGGTCGACTCCATCAACGGCCAGAGCGTCGAGGAGGCGGCCAACCGCGTCGAGTTCGGCAAGCTGACGCCGCTCTACCCGCAGGACCGCCTGCGCCTGGAGACCGAGCCCACCAAGGTCACGCAGCGCATCATCGACCTGGTCGCCCCGATCGGCAAGGGCCAGCGCGGCCTCATCGTCGCGCCGCCCAAGGCCGGCAAGACCATCGTGATGCAGCAGATCGCCAATGCGATCACCACCAACAACCCCGAGGTACACCTCATGGTCGTCCTGGTGGACGAGCGTCCCGAAGAGGTCACCGACATGCAGCGCACGGTCAAGGGCGAGGTCATCGCCTCCACCTTCGACCGCCCCGCCGAGGACCACACCACCGTCGCCGAGCTCGCCATCGAGCGTGCGAAGCGTCTGGTGGAGCTGGGCCACGACGTGGTCGTGCTGCTCGACTCCATCACCCGCCTGGGCCGCGCGTACAACCTGACCGCTCCGGCGTCGGGTCGCATCCTCTCCGGCGGCGTGGACGCCTCCGCGCTGTACCCGCCGAAGCGCTTCTTCGGCGCCGCGCGCAACATAGAGAACGGCGGATCGCTGACCATCCTCGCCTCGGCCCTAGTCGAGACGGGTTCCAAGATGGACGAGGTCATCTTCGAGGAGTTCAAGGGCACCGGCAACATGGAGCTCCGCCTGTCTCGCCAGCTGGCCGACAAGCGCATCTTCCCGGCCGTCGACGTCAACGCCTCCGGCACCCGCCGTGAGGAGATGCTGATGGGCCAGGACGAGGTCAAGATCACCTGGAAGCTGCGCCGCGCCCTCGCCGGGCTCGACCAGCAGCAGGCCCTGGAGATCGTGCTCGGCCGCCTGAAGGAGACCTCGAGCAACGTCGAGTTCCTGATGCAGGTGCAGAAGTCGATGCCGCAGCCGACCAACGGCCACGGCACCGCGCACTCGCACGGTCACGAGAACGACCACCGCTAGCTGACGGAGTGCCCGTCCGTCGCGCCCCGAGCGCGCCGGGCGGGCACTTTTCCGTTCCCGGGCGGACCGCCCGGATCCCTCCGCGAGAAAGTAGCCTCCATGTTCGAATCGGTGAACACCCTCATCGCCGAGCACGACGACCTGCAGCAGCAGCTGTCCGACCCGGAGCTGCACAGCGACCCCGTCCGCTCCAAGAAGGTGAACCGCCGCTACGCCGAACTCTCCCGCATCGTCGCCGCGTACAACGAGTGGAAGCAGCTCTCCGACGACCTGGAGGCTGCGCGTGAGCTCGCCGCGGAGGACGCCGCCTTCGCGGAGGAGATCCCGGGCCTCGAGCAGGCCGTGGAGGAGACGGGGGAGAAGCTGCGCAGGCTCCTCATCCCGCGCGACCCCAACGACAGCCGTGACGTGATCATGGAGATCAAGATGGGCGAGGGCGGTGCGGAGTCCGCGCTGTTCGCCGGCGACTTGCTGCGGATGTACCTGCACTACGCCGACTCGAAGCGCTGGAAGGCCGAGATCATCGAGCAGACCTCGAGCGATCTGGGCGGCATCAAGGACGTGCAGGTCGCCTTCAAGGGCTCCTCGAGCGATCCCGCCGAGGGCGTCTGGGCGCACCTGAAGTACGAGGGCGGCGTGCACCGCGTGCAGCGCGTGCCGGCGACCGAGTCGCAGGGCCGCATCCACACCTCCGCCGCCGGTGTGCTCGTCTTTCCCGAGGTGGACGAGCCGGAGGAGGTCGACATCAACCCGAACGACCTCAAGATCGACGTGTTCCGTTCCTCGGGCCCCGGCGGTCAGTCGGTCAACACGACCGACTCCGCGGTGCGCATCACGCACGTGCCCACCGGGATCGTCGTCTCGATGCAGAACGAGAAGAGCCAGCTGCAGAACCGCGAGGCGGCGATGCGCGTGCTGCGCGCCCGCCTGCTGGCGAAGCAGCAGGAGGAGGCGGACGCCGAGGCTGCGGAGTTCCGCAAGGGCCAGATCCGCACGATGGACCGCTCGGAGCGCATCCGCACGTACAACTTCCCGGAGAACCGGATCGCGGACCACCGCACCGGCTACAAGGCGTACAACCTCGACTCCGTCATGAACGGCGCCCTCGAGCCCGTCATCGAGTCGAACATCCTCGCCGACGAAGAGTCCCGCCTCGCCGACCTCGGCAACGACTGACCCGCGAGCCTCGAAAACTCCCGACTCCGCAGAAACTCGGGTCGAAACCGCCGAGTACGCAGAGAGTTCGTGTACTCGGCGGGCTCAGATGTAGAGCGCGGGGTCGAGCCAGTCGTCGCCGGCGATCTGCTCGTGGCCGGAGCGCGGGCGTGCCCGCGCCGGGACGCCGGTGAGCACGGAGTCCGGCGCGGCGTCCTTGGTGACGACGGCGTTGGCGCCGATCACGCTGCGCTCGCCGATCGTGATCGCGCCGAGCACTTTCGCTCCCGCCCCGACGATGACGCCGTCGTGGATCGTGGGATGGCGCTTGCCGTGCCCGCTGCCGCGGCCGCCGAGCGTGACGCCGTGGTAGATCATCACGTCGTCGCCGATCCAGGTGGTCTCGCCGACGACGACGCCCATGCCGTGATCGATGAAGAACCGGCGGCCGATCCGGGCGCCGGGGTGGATCTCGATGCCGGTCAGGAACCGCGCGAACTGCGAGAGGAGGCGGGCGGGCGTCCGCAGCCCCGACCGCCACATCCGGTGTGCGATCCGGTAGGCCCACACCGCGTGGAGCCCCGAGTACGCCAGAGTGACCTCGGTGGTGGTCCGCGCGGCCGGGTCGTGCCGGCGTGCGTTGCGGATGTCCTCCCGCACTCGTCCGAAGGGCAACGTCAGTCCTGCAGGTCCGCCCACAGCGGGGTGGAGATGTAGCGCTCGCCGGTGTCGCAGACGATGGCGACGATGGTCTTGCCGGCGTTCTCGGGGCGCTTCGCCTGCTCGAGCGCGGCCCAGACGATCGCGCCGGAGGAGATGCCGGCCAGGATGCCCTCCTGGCTGGCGAGCTTCTTGGCGATGTCGATCGCGTCGTCGAACGACGCGTCGGCGACCTCGTCGTAGACGGTGGTGTCGAGGATCTCGGGTACGAAGTTGGCGCCGATGCCCTGGATCTTGTGCGGGCCGGGCTTGCCGCCGTTCAGGATGGGGGAGTCGATCGGCTCGACCGCGACGACCTTCACGCCGGGCTTGCGCTCCTTGAGCACCTGGCCGACGCCCGTGACCGTGCCACCGGTGCCGACGCCGGCGACGAAGATGTCGACCTCGCCGGCCGTGTCCGCCCAGATCTCCTCCGCCGTGGTGGCGCGGTGGATGGCCGGGTTGGCGGCGTTCGCGAACTGCTGGGCCCAGATCGCGTTGTCCGAGGAGGCGACGATCTCCTGCGCCTTCTCCACGGCTCCGCGCATGCCGTCCGGGCCGGGGGTGAGGACGATCTCGGCGCCGAACGCGCGCAGCAGCACGCGACGCTCCTTGCTCATCGTCTCCGGCATGGTGAGGATGACCTTGTAGCCGCGGGCCGCGCCGACCATCGCGAGGGCGATGCCGGTGTTGCCGCTGGTGCCCTCGACGATGGTGCCGCCGGGGCGGAGCGCTCCGGCCTTCTCGGCGGCGTCGATGATCGCCACACCGATGCGGTCCTTCACACTGCCGGCCGGGTTGGCGAACTCCAGCTTGACGAGCACCGTGGCGCCGGTGCCCTCGGCGAGCCGGTTCAGTCTCACCAGCGGCGTGCGGCCCACCGTCTCGGTGACGTCGGCGTAGATGTGACCCTTGACCTGTTCTGACATGGCCTCTTCCTCGTGGCGGAGTGCGGATGGAGCGTGGATGGGAGCGTGTCCCACTCTAAACCGCCCCGGTGTCCGCACGGAGTGTGTGACGGGATGCGGATAGGCTCGATGGGCCATGCCTCCCGAGACCCCTGCCCCCGCGCGCCCGGACGACTCCGGTCCGCTCACCGTCCGCTCCGTGCTCGAGCGCGTCGTCGCGGTCCTGAGCGCCGCGGGCGTCCCCGATCCGGAGGTCGACGCCGAGTTGCTCCTCGGCCACGTGCTCGGCGTGAGCCGGGGCCGGGTGCAGGCGCTCGCCGTGATGGGGTCGTCGCTGGAGGCCGCGGACGCCGACCAGCTCCGTGCGCTGACCGAGCGCCGCGCCGCGCGCGAGCCGCTGCAGCACATCACCGGGCGGGCGGCGTTCCGCTCGCTCGAGCTGGCCGTCGGCCCGGGAGTGTTCGTGCCACGCCCGGAGACCGAGCAGGTCGCGCAGTTCGCGATCGACGCCCTGCGGTCCGTGCCCGCTCCCGCGCCCGTGGCCGTCGACCTCGGGACCGGCAGCGGGGCGATCGCGATCGCCCTGGCGACGGAGGTGCCGCACGCCCGGGTGTTCGCCGTCGAGAACTCGCCAGAGGCGTACGTCTGGACCCGGCGCAACGTCGACGAGTCCGGCGCCGGCAACCTCCGTCCGGTCTTCATCGACCTCGCCGACGCCCTGCCCGAGCTCGACGGGACGGTGGACGTCGTCATCTCGAACCCGCCCTACGTTCCGGACGCGGCCGTCCCGCGCGACCCCGAGGTGCGGTTGTACGATCCGGCGGCCGCTCTCTACGGCGGCGAGGACGGCCTGGATGTCGTGCGCACGATCTCTCGCGTGGCCCAGCGGCTCCTCCACCCCGGCGGAACCCTCGTGCTCGAGCACGGCGAGCTGCAGGGCGCCGCCATCCGGGAGCTCCTGACGGCCGACGGCTGGCGGGCGGCCGCAACGCACCGCGATCTCACCACGCGCGACCGGGCGACGACCGCGCTGCGCTGAGCGGCCGCGCCGCGGGTCAGCGTCCGCGCCGCTCCGCGTCCCGCGCGGCCTTCTCGGCCTCGCGCTCCGCCTTCTCCGCGTCGCGCTGGAGCCGGTCGCGGGCGCGCTCGATCGCCTCGCGCTCCCTCTTGCGCGCCTCCCGCAGCGCCTTCTCGGCTTCGCGGCGCTGTTTGGTCGCCTCCCGGACCGCTTTGTCGTTCGGGAGCGGCTCGGGGCGTTCCTGCGCGGCGACGATCGGTTCGCCGTCCGCGCGCGCGGTGACGTAGCGTTCGATGCCGTCGAGGATGCGTTCCAGGCCGAAGGCGAAGTCGTCCTGCCCGTCGGAGCCGTCGTCGACGTAGGCTCCCGCGGAGACCAGCGGGGAGAGGTCGGGGAAGCGCTCGGGCGTGATCAGCTCCGCCAGTGCGGCGACGAAGGCGTCACCGTTCTGCGGGGGCGCGTCCTCGCGCCGTGAGCGCCGTACATCGCGTTCCACGACCCCGGCGGCACGCGCGTAGGACGACAGCAGCAGGGCCACCGACATCTTCTCCGCCTCGGTCAGCGGGAGCGCGCGCATCTCGCGCAGCCCCCAGTCGAGCACGGCGAGGTTGTTGGGCATCATCGGCACCCCGTTGATCGGGATGTCGGGGAACCAGGGATGCGCCTCGATCACCTGGATGCTGGCCATCGCCCAGACGCGCAGTCCCTGCCGCCAGTCCGCGGCGCCCTCGTCGTCCGGCGGGATCGGCACGTCGCACACCGCGTCCTGCATCAGGGCGAGCACGTCGTCCTTGCTGGTCACGTAGCGGTAGAGCGACATCGTGGTGAACCCGAGGTCGCCCGCGATGCGGCTCATCGACACGGCGCCGAGGCCGTCGGCGTCGGCGATCGCGATGGCCGTCTCGACGATCCGCTCGATGCTCAGCTCGCGTTTCGGGCCGCGCTGCGGGCGCTCGGCCACGCCCCAGCTCAGCGCGACGGCGCGGGGGAGTGCGTCCTCGACGGCATCGGGCATCGGCTCCGCCTTCCTCGGTGGCGACCCGGGGCGTCCCGGGCCGGTCGTTGACATCCATCCTAGAACTGTGTATCACTTAAACCAAATCGTATGCGCCATAAACAGTTTGACTGATACACAGAAAGGGATCACCATGACGACAGCGGCGATCGAGGTCACGGGACTGCGCAAGGCCTTCGGCGCTCAGACCGTGCTCGACGGCATCGATCTGCGGGTGGAGGCGGGCACCGTCTTCGCCCTGCTCGGCCCGAACGGGGCGGGCAAGACCACGCTCATCTCCATCCTCTCCACCCTCGTCGACCCCGACGGCGGCACCGCGACCGTCTGCGGTCACGACGTCGTCGCCGACCGCGAGGGCGTGAAGGAGTCCATCACCCTGACCGGTCAGTCCGCCGCGGTCGACGGCGTCCTGACCGGTGAGGAGAATCTGCGGATGATGGCCCGGCTCTCGGGCTACTCCGCGCCGGGGGCGCGGCGACGCGCGCAGGAGCTGCTCGAGAGCTTCGACCTCGCCGGTGCGGCGCGCAAGCGGGTGGCGACGTACTCCGGAGGGATGCGTCGCCGGCTCGACCTGGCGCTGAGCCTGGTCGCCACGCCGCCGGTGATCTTCCTCGACGAGCCGACCACGGGCCTCGACACCCGCAGCCGCCAGGCGCTGTGGGACATCATCGACGGTCTCGCCCGCGCCGGGACGACCATCCTCCTGACCACCCAGTACCTGGAGGAGGCCGACCACCTGGCCGATCGGATCGCCGTGCTCGACCGCGGCGTCGTCGTCGCCGAGGGCACGGCCGCCGAGCTGAAGGCCCTGGTCGGCGGCGAGGTCGTCGAGCTGCGTGGCCGCAACGACGAGGTGCTCCGCGAGCTGCCGACGGACGGCACCGTCGACGGCCTGCGCGCCGCGATCGACGAGCTCGACGATCTCGGCCTCCCCGGCGCGTCCATCGGCATCCGCAAGCCGAGCCTCGACGACGCCTTCCTCGCCCTCACCACCCGGAAGGAGGCCGTGCGATGAGCGCTCTCGCACCCGCCCGCACCACCGTCGCACCTCTCACCAGCACCGCGGTCTTCATCGGTCGCAGCGTCCGTCACTCGCTGCGCAACGTGGAAGCCCTCACCATGGCGATCGTCCTGCCGGTCATGCTCATGCTGCTCTTCACCTTCGTCTTCGGCGGGGCGCTGGACAGCGGCGGGGGATACGTCGACTACGTGGTCCCCGGCATCATCCTGCTCTGTGCCGGCTTCGGCGCGTCGAGCACCGCCGTCGACATCGCCCAGGACATGAGCGACGGCATCGTCGACCGCTTCCGGACGATGCCGTTGCGCTCGCGCGGGGTCGTCACCGGGCACGTCGTGGCGAGCCTCGCGCGCAACCTCGTCGCGACCGGTGTCGTGATCGCGGTGGCGCTGCTGGTCGGGTTCCGGCCCACGGCGAACGTCCTCCAATGGGTGGCGGCGCTCGCGATCGTCGCGCTCTTCATCCTCGCGATCACCTGGCTCTACGCCGGGATCGGCATCGCCGCGAAGAACCCGACCTCCGCGTCCGGCTACGGCTTCGCGCTGCTCTTCCTGCCGTATCTGTCGAGCGCGTTCGTCCCCACGGACACGATGCCCCAGTGGTTGCAGTGGGTCGCGCAGAACCAGCCGATCACCCCGATCATCGAGACGATCCGGGCGTTCCTGTTCGGAAACGCCCCGGGCACGGACCTCTGGTGGGCGCTGGGCTGGTGCGCCCTCATCATCGCGGGCGCCTACGTCTGGGCGGCCTGGCTGTTCCGGCGCACGGCCGGGAGGCGCTGAGCCGGGACGCCCGTTCCGTCAGGCGACCAGCTCGCCGGCCTGCTCGACCGCCTCGAGCAGGCCGGCGGGCGTGCGGAAGAGGTGCGCGTGGATCCCGAGACCGGCCGCCGACTCCACGTTCTCGACGAGATCGTCGGCGAAGAACGTCTCCTCTGGCGTCGATCCGTAGCGTTCGAGCACCCGCTCGTAGACGACCGGGTCCGGTTTGCGCGCGCCGTAATCGGAGGAGGCGCGCATGTGCTCGACCCCGAGGATCGGCACCAGCTCGGGAGCGAGCCGGCTCAGCCTCCTGGCGACCAGGGGACCGTTGTTGGTGAGGAGGGTCGCCGTGCCCAGCTCCGCGGCCCGCTCGACGGCGCGCAGGGAGGTCGGCCACGGCGTCATCGCGTCGCCGCGGATGCGGAGGAAGTCCTCCTCCGTCACCGGCACGCGCAGCGCCGACTGGAGCGCCCCCAGGTAGACCGCCTCGTCCGCGAACGCGCCGGCCTCGGCCGCCCACTCGCCCTCGCGATGCCACCAGCGCTCCCGCAGCTCGTCCAGGCTCAGGCCGGTCAGCCGCGACATGCCGGCCATCCGGCGCCGCCAGTCGTACTCGTAGAGCACGTTGTCCATGTCGAAGACGAACAGCACGGCTCAGCGCTCCCTCTCGGCGAAGGCGCGCATGGCCGCCGTCAGCCCGTCGGTGTCGAAGGTGCCGTCGTCGCGCTTCGTCAGCTGGTAGGCGTGCATGCCGGCCTCTCGCGCCCCCTCCACGTTCGGCAGCGAGTCGTCGAACAGGATCGCGTCGCGTGGTTCGACGCCGAACCGGCCGAGGGCGCGGGTGTAGATCCGGCGCTCGGGCTTGCGCGCGCCGAGCACTGCGGAGACCAGGTCGTTGTCGCGCAGCACGTCGACGATCTCCGGGGTGAGCACCGGCAGCGAATCCTTGAACGGGATGGGGTTGTTCGAAAGCAGGGACACCGTCCCGAGTGTCGCGGCCTCCCGCAGCGCGGCGATCGAGCCCGGGATGGGCGTCATCGCGGCCTTCCGAGCATCCTGCCACTGGGCGAGGGTGAGGCGGGCGCCTGTCACGTCGGCGAACGCCTCGAGGTACTCCTCGCTGGTCGCGTACTCGCCGATCTCGGCGGCGCGCTCGTGGCCTCCCGCCCACCAGGTGGAGGCCAGGCGGTACTGACTCACGCCGCCCAGCTCGGCCAGCCGGGGCAGGCGCTTGTGGAAGTCGTAGCCGTAGAGCGTCTTGTCGCAGTCGAAGAAGTAGACATCCATCGGTACCAGTATCGACCGTGAACGCAGGGAACCTTGCAGCGGCTCAACTATCATGGGTGCCGTCATGGCACCCATCTACGACTGCTCGGTCGACTCCGAGCTCCTCTCCGGCATGCGTCTGGCCCGTTCGGCCATCGGACGCGGCGAACTCGTCGTCATCCCCACGGACACCGTCTACGGTGTCGCGGCGGACGCCTTCTCGCCCGCGGCGGTGCAGCGGCTGCTCGATGCGAAGGGACGCGGGCGCCAGTCGCCGCCCCCGGTGCTCGTGCCCGGCATCCCCACGCTCGCGGCGCTCGCCGAGACGGTCCCGCCCGAGGTGGACGCCCTGGTGAAGGCGTTCTGGCCCGGCGGCCTCACCGTCGTGCTCCCGGCGGCGCCGTCCCTGGTCTGGGACCTGGGGGAGACCCGCGGAACCGTCGCGCTGCGCATGCCGCAGGACACGATCGCCCTCGAACTGCTGTCGGAGACAGGGCCGCTCGCGGTCTCCTCCGCCAACCTCACCGGTCGTCCCGCCGCCCGCACCGCCGCCGAGGCCGAGGCCATGCTGGGCGACTCGATCGCCGTCTACCTCGACGGGGGAGAGGCCGGCGGCTCCTACGAGCGCGTCGAGGGCAAGGACTCCTCGTCGACGATCGTCGACGCGACCGCGCTGGCCTCCGGCGCCGGCGCCCTGCGCATCCTGCGCCACGGCGTGATCTCGGCGGCGCAGCTGCGCGCGGTCGTCGGCGACGCCCTCGAGCCGGACGACGCGCCGGCGCAGGCCCCCACGGACAGCTGATCCCGTGATCCTCCTCCTCGCCCTCGCCCTGATCTCGGCGGTCATCACCTTCGGGATGTCCCTCGTCGTCTACCGGCTGAGCCTGAAGTACCGGCTGTACCCCAAGATCCGGGAGCGGGACGTGCACACGCGCCCGACGCCGCGTCTGGGCGGGATCGCGATGTTCCTCGGCATCCTGGTGGCGTTCGCCGTCGCCTGGCTGCTGTCCAGCCAGTTCGGCGTGCTGTCGCTGATCTTCTCGGACAGCGGGCCGATCCTGGCCATACTCGGCGCCAGCCTGCTGATCGTCGTCATCGGCGTCGCCGACGACATCTGGGACCTCGACTGGATGACCAAGCTGGCCGGCCAGTTCGTGGCCGCGGGCCTGGTCGCCTGGCTCGGGGTGCAGATCTACTCGCTGCCGATCGGCGGTCTCACCGTCGGCTCGCCGATCATGAGCATCGTCATCACGCTGTTCGCGATCGTCCTGGTGATGAACGCGATCAACTTCATCGACGGGCTCGACGGCCTGGTCGCGGGCGTCGCGCTGATCGCCAACGGCACCTTCCTCATCTACACGTATCTGCTCCAGCGCGAGATCAGTCCGCAGAACTACTTCAGCCTGGCGGGGGTGATCGCGGCCATCCTGGTCGGCGCCTGCGCCGGCTTCCTGCCGCTCAACTGGCACCCGGCGAAGATGTTCATGGGCGACGCCGGGGCGCTGCTCATCGGCCTCCTGATGGCGACCTCGGCCATCTCGGTGACCGGAACGATCAACCCGGAGACCCTGCAGACGCTCGGAAAGTCGTCGCTCGTGCCGGCGTTCATCCCGATCATCCTGCCGTTCGCCGTGCTGATCGTCCCGCTGCTGGACTTCGGCCTGGCGGTCGTCCGCCGGCTGCGGGCGGGCAAATCCCCGTTCAGCGCGGACCGCAAGCACCTGCACCACCGGCTGCTCGACATGGGGCACTCCCACCTGCACGCGGTCCTGATCTTCTACGCGTGGACCGCGGTGGTCGCGATCGGCTCGCTGCTGTTCTTCTTCGACCCGTACTGGATGGCGATCGTGTTCCTCGCCATCGGCCTGGTCGTCTGCGCCGTGTTCACCCTGGCGCCGCTGAGCCGCCGCAAGGTCACCGAGGCCGCCGCGGAGCTCGCCCCCGCCGGCACCGAGGAGGCGGTCGAGACCGCCCGGTACGACCAGCTCGACGCCGCCAGCGAGCGGCACCCCTACTCCGACCCGACGCCCGCCGTCGGCTCGCCCGCCCCCACTCGTGAGGAGTCCCGATGACCGACCCGCAGGACGGCGCCCCCGCGCCGCGCCCGACCGGCCCGCCCGCCCAGCCCACCTCCACGCCCGTGTTCAAGGACGTGCTCAAGTACGGCCTGATCATCGCCGGGGGGATCGCCATCGTCGGCGCTCTGCTCGGCTGGATGTTCGCGGGCTGGATCGGCGTCACCAGCGCGCTCATCGGCACCGTGATGGCGGCGGTCTTCCTCTCCATCACGGCTCTGAGCATCCTGATCGCGAACCGCTTCATCGGCTCCGACCTCTTCGTCGGGCTGTTCTTCGGCATCGTCCTCGGGGGCTGGATCCTCAAGTTCGTGCTGTTCCTCGTGCTCGCGATCGTGCTCAGGGACCAGGCCTGGATCAACCCGGTGGTGCTGTTCCTGAGCCTGATCGCGGGGGTCATCGGCTCCCTCGTGGTCGACATGATCGTGGTCTTCCGATCCCGCGTCCCGTACGTCAGTGACATCTCGCTCCCGGGCGAGAAGCGCTGAGCCGTATCCGATTCGTTACGCTGCGAAAACTCTTGTAGAGTTGTCAGTGATCCCCCACCCGAACGCGCTCTCCAGCTTCACTGGCGCAGTATTCCGGGTGTTCCCATGTTCGTCGTCGCGAGGGCCTGAGGCTCGACGCCCCGAAACAGGAGATAGCGCTGCTAGCTAACGCTGTGAACCTGCTGGTCCAGGCCGCAAGCTCCGATGATGGAAGCTTCACCGGCCCCTCGATCAACGAGTTCTTCCCACCGACCCTGTTCACCATCGGCGGACTCGAGTTCAACCGCATCATCGTGGTCCGGCTCATCGCCCTTCTGGCGCTGATCCTGGTCTTCTGGCTCGGCACCCGCAAGATGAAGCTCATCCCGGGCCGCTTCCAGTCGGTCGTCGAGATGGGTCTGGACTTCGTCCGCGTCAACGTCGCGGAAGACCTGCTGGGCAAGAAGGACGGCCGCCGGTTCCTGCCGCTGCTGACCACCATCTTCTTCATGGTGCTGTTCTTCAACCTGACCGGCATCATCCCGTTCCTCAACATCGCGGGCACCTCGGTCATCGCGCTCCCGCTGCTGCTGGCGATCGTCGCGTACATCGCGTTCATCTACGCCGGAGTCAAGAAGAGCCCGAAGAACTTCTTCAAGAACGCGCTCTTCCCGCCCGGCGTGCCGTGGTTCCTCTACATCATCGTGACGCCGATCGAGTTCGTCTCGACCTTCATCCTGCGCCCCGTGACCCTCACGCTCCGACTCCTGATGAACATGGTCGTCGGTCACCTTCTGCTGGTCCTGTTCTTCACGGCGACCTCGTTCTTCTTCTTCACCGCGGGCAGCTGGTGGTCGCTCTTCGGCGTCGGCACCTTCGCCTTCGGCTTCGTCTTCACCCTGTTCGAGATCCTGGTCGCAGTCCTGCAGGCCTACGTCTTCGCACTGCTCACGGCTGTCTACATTCAGCTCGCAGTCGCCGAGGAACACTAAGAACGATCCGCGCACCCGCACGGATCGCCATCACGGAAGGAAACACACAACGTGGACATCGCTGCAATCAACGGCAACATCGCCACCGTCGGTTACGGCCTCGCGGCCATCGGCCCGGCCATCGGCGTGGGCATCGTCGTCGGCAAGACCATCGAGGGCGTCGCCCGTCAGCCCGAGCTGGCCGGCCGTCTCCAGGTCCTGATGTACATCGGTATCGCGTTCACCGAGGCCCTCGCCTTCATCGGTATCGCGACCTACTTCATCTTCCAGTAAATCCTCTTTTCACACTCAGTAAGGAGGAACGATGCTCAGTAGTGTCGTGATCGCCGCCGAGGAGCAGCACAACCCGCTGATCCCCGCGTGGCCGGACATCATCGGCTCTCTGATCTGCTTCATCATCATCCTGTTCTTCTTCTGGAAGCTCGTGCTTCCGCGTATGAGGAAGCTGCTCGATGAGCGTGCTGAAGCGATCGAGGGCAACATCGCGAAGGCCGACGAGGCCCAGCACAAGGCCGAGGCGCTGCTCGAGGAGTACACCGCTCAGCTCGCCGACGCCCGCGCCGAGGCCGCGAAGATCCGCGAGACCGCCCGCACGGACGGCCAGAAGATCGTCGCGGAGGCCAAGGACACCGCGACGGCCGAGGCCGCCCGCGTCACCGCCACCGCGCAGGCGCAGATCGAGGCGGAGCGCCAGGGCGCTCTCGTGTCGCTGCGCAGCGAGGTCGGCTCGCTCGCGATCGACCTCGCCTCCGGCGTGGTCGGCGAGGCGCTCACCGACGACAAGAAGTCGCAGGCGATCGTCGACCGCTTCCTGGCGGACCTCGAGGCCGGCGAGAAGGCAGGATCGAGCAAGTAATGGGAAGCGCCACCAGAGAAGCATTGGCCCGGTCCGTGTCGGCTCTCGCCGGCCTGGGATCCAAGGCCGATCTGGCGACGGCAGAGGACCTGTTCGCCGCAGGACGAGTCGTCGCCGACTCCGCCCAGCTCCGAGCGGTCCTCAGTGACCCCTCGGCCGATCCGGCCGGCAAGACGGCGCTCGTGCAGCGCGTCTTCGGTTCGCTCTCCGCTCCCGCGGTCGAGCTCCTGGTCTCCGTCGCCTCCGGGCGCTGGTCCGGCCAGGACGACCTGCAGGACGCGATCGAGGAGCTCGGCATCCGCTCCATCGCCGCCTCCGCTCCGCGCAACCTCGACATCGCGGCCGAGCTGCTCGCGTTCGGAGGCGCCGTGACCTCCGACGCGCAGCTCGAGCTCGCGCTGCGCAGCAAGCTCGGCGCACCCGAGGCGAAGGCCGCCCTGGCCGAGCGGCTGCTCGCCGGGAAGGCCTCCGCTCAGACGATCGCGATCGTGCGTCAGCTGGTGCTGCAGCCCCGCGGCCGCAGCATCCGCGAGTCGCTCCGCGCCGCCGCCCGGATCGTCGCCGCGCAGGACGGGCAGACGATCGCGACGATCGTCACCGCCCGGCCGCTGCCGGCCGCGCAGCTGGAACGCCTCCGGGCGGGCCTGGCCGCGAAGTACGGCGACCTCAAGCTCAACACGATCGTCGACCCGGCGATCGTCGGCGGCCTGCGCGTGCAGATCGGCGATGACGTCATCGACGGCAGCATCGCATCGCGCCTCAACGACCTCAGACTTCAGCTGGCGGGCTGACCGCCCCAAGATAGGGAAATACGATGGCAGACATTTCGATCAGCCCCGACGAGATCCGGGATGCGCTCAAGGAGTTCGTCTCCAACTACGAGCCGACCGCGGCCGCGACGGCCGAGGTCGGGCACGTCCTCGACGCCTCCGACGGCATCGCGCACGTCGAGGGACTCCCCGGTGTGATGGCGAACGAGCTCATCCGCTTCGCGAACGGCACCCTGGGCCTGGCCCAGAACCTCGACGAGAACGAGATCGGCGTCGTCGTGCTCGGCGAGTTCGACGGCATCGTCGAGGGCATGGAGGTGACCCGCACCGGCGAGGTCCTCTCCGTCCCCGTCGGCGACGGCTACCTCGGCCGCGTGGTGGACCCGCTCGGCAACCCGATCGACGGCCTGGGCGACATCGCCTCCGAGGGCCGCCGCGAGCTCGAGCTCCAGGCCCCCGGCGTCATGCAGCGCAAGTCGGTGCACGAGCCGCTCCAGACCGGCATCAAGGCGATCGACGCCATGATCCCCGTCGGTCGCGGTCAGCGCCAGCTCATCATCGGCGACCGCCAGACCGGTAAGACGGCCATCGCGATCGACACGATCATCAACCAGAAGGCCAACTGGGAGTCGGGCGACGTCAACAAGCAGGTCCGCTGCATCTACGTCGCCATCGGCCAGAAGGGCTCGACCATCGCCTCGGTGAAGGGCGCGCTCGAGGACGCCGGCGCGATGGAGTACACCACCATCGTCGCGGCTCCTGCCTCCGACCCGGCCGGCTTCAAGTACCTCGCCCCCTACACCGGCTCGGCCATCGGCCAGCACTGGATGTACGGCGGCAAGCACGTCCTGATCATCTTCGACGACCTGTCGAAGCAGGCCGAGGCCTACCGCGCCGTGTCGCTCCTCCTGCGCCGTCCGCCGGGACGCGAGGCCTACCCGGGTGACGTCTTCTACCTGCACTCCCGTCTGCTGGAGCGTTGCGCCAAGCTCTCCGACGAGCTGGGCGCCGGCTCGATGACCGGCCTGCCGATCATCGAGACCAAGGCGAACGACGTCTCCGCGTACATCCCGACCAACGTGATCTCGATCACCGACGGCCAGATCTTCCTCCAGTCCGACCTCTTCAACGCCAACCAGCGTCCCGCCGTGGACGTCGGAATCTCGGTCTCCCGAGTCGGCGGCGACGCGCAGGTCAAGTCGATCAAGAAGGTCTCCGGCACGCTCAAGCTCGAGCTGGCCCAGTACCGTTCGCTCGAGGCGTTCGCGATGTTCGCGTCCGACCTCGACGCGGCCAGCCGTCGCCAGCTCGCCCGTGGTGCGCGCCTCACCGAGCTGCTCAAGCAGCCGCAGTACTCGCCGTACCCGGTGGAGGAGCAGGTCGTCTCGATCTGGGCCGGCACCAACGGCAAGCTGGACGAGGTCGCCGTCGAGGACGTGCTCCGCTTCGAGTCCGAGCTGCTCGACCACCTGCGCCGCAACACCGGCATCCTCGACACCCTGCGCGAGACGAACGTCCTCGACGACGACACCGTCGAGAAGCTCGGCGCCGAGGTCGACAAGTTCAAGCTCGAGTTCCAGACCGGCGAGGGCAAGCCGCTCGCCTCGGTCGGTCGCGAGGAGTTCGAGGCCATCGCGGAAGAGGACGTCGACCAGGAGCGCATCGTCAAGGCGAAGCGCTGATCCACCGCGATCAGTTAGGTACTTAGGAGACACATGGGAGCACAGCTTCGGGTCTACCGGCAGAAGATCAAGTCTGCCCAGACGACCAAGAAGATCACCCGTGCGATGGAGCTGATCTCCGCCTCACGCATCCAGAAGGCGCAGGCGCGAGTCGCTGCCTCGTCGCCGTACGCCCGCGCCATCACGCGCGCGGTGTCGGCGGTGGCGACGTACTCGAACGTCGAGCACGTCCTGACCACGGAGCCGGAGAGGATCGATCGCGCGGCGATCGTCATCTTCTCCTCGGACCGCGGACTCGCGGGCGCGTTCAACTCGAACGTGCTCAAGGAGTCGGAGAAGCTCGCCGAGCTGCTCCGCAGCCAGGGCAAGGACGTCGTCTACTTCCTCGTCGGACGCAAGGCGCAGGGCTACTTCAGCTTCCGTCGACGCGCGTTCGAGCGGGTGTGGACCGGCAACACCGACGCGCCCGAGTTCGAGCAGGCCAAAGAGGTCAGCGACGCGATTCTGGAGTCCTTCCTGCGTGACTCGGCGGACGGCGGCGTGGACGAGATCCACGTCATCTACAACCGTTTCGTCAGCATGCTGACCCAGGAGCCGCAGGTCGTCCGTCTCCTCCCGCTGGAGGTCGTCGAGGGCGTGGAGGAGCCGGATCGCACTCAGGTCCTGCCGCTCTACGAGTTCGAGCCCGACGTCGAGACGGTGCTGGACTCGCTGCTGCCGGTCTACATCGAGAGCCGCATCTTCAACGCCATGCTGCAGTCCGCCGCGTCCAAGCACGCGGCCACGCAGAAGGCGATGAAGGCGGCGAGCGACAACGCCGACAAGCTCATCACCGATTACACGCGCCTCGCGAACAACGCCCGTCAGGCCGAGATCACCCAGCAGATCTCCGAGATCGTCGGCGGCGCGGACGCGCTGAGCGGCGCGAAGTGACATCCGGCCGAGAAGTTTCACAACGAGAAGAGAACGAATCATGACTACCGCTACCGCCGAGGCCCAGGCTTCGACCGCGCAGCCGGCCGGCGTGGGACGCATCGCCCGCGTCACCGGTCCGGTCGTCGACATCGAGTTCCCGCACGACTCGATCCCGGGCATCTACAACGCTCTGAAGACCACCATCACCATCGGTGACAACGCGACCGAGATCACCCTCGAGGTCGCACAGCACCTCGGTGACGACCTGGTCCGCGCCATCGCCCTCAAGCCGACGGACGGTCTCGTCCGCGGCGGCGAGGTCCGCGACACCGGTGCACCGATCTCGGTGCCCGTCGGCGACGTGACCAAGGGCAAGGTGTTCGACGTCACCGGCCAGGTCCTCAACGCCGAGCCGGGCGAGACGATCGAGATCACCGAGCGCTGGCCGATCCACCGCCAGCCGCCGGCGTTCGACCAGCTGGAGTCGAAGACCCAGCTCTTCGAGACCGGCATCAAGGTCATCGACCTCCTCACCCCGTACGTGCAGGGTGGCAAGATCGGCCTCTTCGGTGGTGCGGGCGTCGGCAAGACCGTCCTCATCCAGGAGATGATCCAGCGTGTGGCCCAGGACCACGGTGGTGTGTCGGTGTTCGCCGGTGTCGGCGAGCGCACCCGTGAGGGCAACGACCTCATCCACGAGATGGAGGAGGCGGGCGTCTTCGACAAGACCGCGCTCGTCTTCGGCCAGATGGACGAGCCGCCGGGAACGCGTCTGCGCGTCGCCCTGTCGGCCCTGACCATGGCGGAGTACTTCCGCGATGTGCAGAAGCAGGACGTGCTGCTCTTCATCGACAACATCTTCCGCTTCACCCAGGCCGGCTCCGAGGTCTCGACCCTGCTGGGCCGCATGCCTTCGGCCGTGGGCTACCAGCCGAACCTCGCCGACGAGATGGGCCTCCTCCAGGAGCGCATCACCTCGACCCGCGGTCACTCGATCACCTCGCTGCAGGCGATCTACGTTCCCGCCGACGACTACACCGACCCGGCGCCGGCGACCACGTTCGCCCACCTGGACGCGACCACCGAGCTCTCGCGAGAGATCGCCTCGAAGGGTCTGTACCCGGCCGTCGACCCGCTGACCTCGACCTCGCGCATCCTCGACCCCCGCTACCTGGGCGCCGACCACTACCGCGTGGCCACCACGGTCAAGCAGATCCTCCAGAAGAACAAGGAGCTGCAGGAGATCATCGCCATCCTCGGTGTCGACGAGCTCTCCGAAGAGGACAAGATCACGGTGTCGCGTGCGCGCCGCATCCAGCAGTTCCTCTCGCAGAACACCTACATGGCGAAGAAGTTCACCGGTGTCGAGGGCTCGACGGTTCCGCTGAAGGACACCATCGAGTCGTTCGACGCCATCGCCAAGGGCGAGTTCGACCACGTCGCCGAGCAGGCCTTCTTCAACGTCGGTGCGATCACCGACGTCGAGGAGAAGTGGGCGCAGATCCAGAAGGAGAACGGCTGATCATGGCTGTTCTCAACGTGAGCGTCGTCGCCGCCGACCACGAGGTGTGGTCGGGCGAGGCGAGCATGGTCGTGGCTCGGACCGTGGAGGGGCAGATCGGTATCCTGCCCGGCCACGAGCCGCTGCTCGCCATCCTCGCCTCCGGCGAGGTGCGCGTGACACTGAACGGCGGGGAGTCGATCACGGCGCAGGCCGACGACGGCTTCCTCTCGGTCGAGAACAACACGGTCACCGTCGTGGCCCGTCAGGCCGAGCTCGTCTGACATGTCGGATCAGGCAGCCCCGCTCGACCGCCAGTTCGGTGACGTCCGCGTCCCCGTGCTGGTGGTGATGGCGGGGCTGCCCGGTTCCGGCAAATCCACCATCGGGGAGATCGTGGCGAGCCGCATCGGCGCAACGCCCATCTCGGTCGACCCGATCGAGGCGTCCATCCTGCGTGCCGGGATCGACGCCGACCAGCCCACGGGCCTCGCCGCCTACCTCGTCGCCGACACCCTGGCGGAGCAGGTGCTCGTCTCCGGGCGCTCCGTCGTCGTCGACGCGGTGAACGCGGTCGAGCCGGCCCGGCTCCAGTGGCGCGACCTGGCGGAGCGGTGCGGCGTCGCACTGCACATCGTCGAGACGGTCTGCGCCGACGAGGAGCTGCACCTCGAGCGGCTCGGCAAGCGCGAGGTCCCGATCTCGGGTCATGCGGTCGAGCAGAGCATCGAGGAGTATTCCGAGTGGAAGGGCGCCAGTGCGGCGCTCCCGCGGATCACCCTCGACACGTCGCTCCCGCTGGGCCAGAACGTCGAGGCGGCGGTCGCCTTCGTAGGACGCTAGGTGCTCATCCTCCTTCCGCCCTCCGAGACGAAGAGGGACGGAGGCGCCGGTGCGCCGTTGCTGCTGGAGTCCCTGCGCTTCCCCTCCCTGCTGCCCGTGCGGCGCGAGGTCGTCGACGCCGTGCTCGCCCTCTCCGCCGATCGGGAGACGGCGGTCCGTGCGCTGAAGCTCGGACCGAAGCAGGCCGGCGAAGTCGACCGCAACCGCGCGATCCTCGCCTCGCCGACGATGCCGGCGCTCCAGCGCTACACCGGGGTGCTCTACGACGCCCTGTCCCCGGAGACCCTCTCTCCCGCCGCCCAGCAGTTCGCCGCCTCGCGGGTCGCGGTGAAGTCCGCCCTGCTCGGGCTCGTCGGCGCCGACGATCTGATCCCCGCCTACCGGCTGTCGTTCGATTCGCGGCTCTCGCTGGAACGCGGTGTCCCGTCGCTCACGAAGCGCTGGGCACCCGCCGCGGGGGAGGCGTTGCGTGCGCACGGCGGTCTCCTGCTCGATCTGCGCTCCGAGGGCTATGCGGCACTCGGGCCGCTCCCACGACGGGACGGCGCACACTACGTCCGCGTGCTCGCGCGCGACGAGACCGGTGCGGTGCGTGCGCTCAACCACTTCAACAAGCAAGCCAAGGGGCTGCTGACGCGTGCGCTCATCGAGTCGGGCGTCGACTTCTCCGGGACGGCGGAGCTGCTGGAGTGGGCGGCGGCGGAGCGCTACGAGCTGACCGAGACCGACGACGGCTCGGGCGACCTGCAGCTCGTGGTGCCGGAGGTGGCCGGCCCGCCGGGCAAGCTCATGGCGGTGCTCCGCAGCGCGGCCGCCTGAACGGTCAACCGTTCGCGCGTGAATTCCCGGCGTTTCCCTCTTTGCGTTCGCCCAAAAGTGAGATATGCTCACGACAAGCGAGAAGAAGGATTTCGATCCGAGGAGCGGGACGCCGCGGGGGTGTCAGCGCGACTCGCAGAGTAGTCGGGCCGATGATGCTCTCGACGTGTCTCATCCCACGTCGATGTCGGGGTCGTGTGTGATGGACGGTGAAGATCCGCGTGCGGTCGGGCACGAGCGGAGCACCGCATCACCAGCGAGAACGATCCCGTCGACGGAGTCGGCCCGACTCCTCGCCTCCGACGAGACGCCGCGCGGCGGCGGTGTCGGTCACACCGCCCGGAAGCATCCGGCGAAGTGATCGTCGACCATCCCGGTCGCCTGCATCAGCGCGTACATCGTGGTGGGTCCGACGAAGCGGAAGCCCCGGCGCCGCAGTTCCGTGCTCAGCGCCGTCGACTCCGCGGTGACCGCGGGCACATCGGACCAGGCGCGCGGCCGGGCGTTCTCGGGCGCGTGTGGCGGCGCGAAGCTCCACATCAGCTCGTCGAGCGGCCGGTCGAGGGCGAGCGCGGCGCGGGCGTTCGAGATGGTCGCCTCGATCTTGCCGCGATGCCGGATGATGCGCTCGTCGCCGAGCAGCCGGAGCACATCGGCCTCGGTCATCGCCGCCACACGCTCCGGCACGAAGCCGTGGAACACCTCGCGGAAGGCGGGTCGGCGGCGCAGGATAGTGATCCAGGAGAGCCCGGCCTGAAAGCCTTCCAGGCACATCTTCTCGTAGAGCGCCCGGGGGTCGCGCTGCTCGCGACCCCACTCCTCGTCGTGGTAGCGCCGGTACTCGGCGTCGGAGGCCGACCAGGAGCACCGGTCGAACCCGTCGTCGCCGCGGACGAGCGCAGCGCGGGCGGGGGGCGGGGGAGTGGCCGTCACGGCGTTCTGGTCGTCGACGCTCATGCGGCCAGCGTGATCCCCTCGTGCTCGAGCAGCCAGAGCTTGGTGGGCACGCCCTCGCCGCCGCTGTAGCCGGTCACCTTGCCGCTCGTGGAGAGCACGCGGTGGCAGCCGACGATGATCGGGATGGGGTTCGCTCCGACCGCGCCGCCGATCGCCCGGCCGTAGCCGCTGTAGCCGAGGGAGAGCCCCAGCTCGCCGTAGGAGGTGAGGGTGCCGTACTCCAGGTGCTGCAGCCGCTCCCACACCGCCTGACGGAACGGGGTGCCGTCGAGGCGGACCGGCAGGTCGAAGTCGCGCCGCGTGCCGGCGAAGTACTCGTCGAGCTGGCGGGCGGCCTCGTCGAGCACGGCGGTGCTGCGCTCGGGGTGCTCGTCGAGGGGGAGGGCGCCGCCACGCTCGATCGCGAGCGAGGTCACCGCCTCACCGTCACTCGTGAGCTCGATCCGGCCGATCGGGCTCGGTGTGCGAAGGAGGTACGCGAAGCTGGTCATGACTCGACTCTAGGAGCAGCCACCGACAGAATCTCGCGGAAATCGGACATCGGGGATAACCTCCGGATGTCACCGATTGTGGAGGATCCCGTGCCCGGCGGCCCCGGGATGGTGACCGCGCTCCCGCCTAGACTCGGGGTATGGCGAACATCGAATACCGCACCCTCGGCCGCTCCGGACTCGTCGTCTCCACCATCGGGCTCGGCTGCAACAACTTCGGCCGCCAGGGCACGGCCTCCGCATCGCAAGAGGGGACCGACGCCGTGATCGGCGCGGCGATCGACGCGGGCGTCACGCTCTTCGACACCGCCGACATCTACGGCGCCGAACGCGGGCTCTCCGAGTCCCTGATGGGCAAGGCGCTCGCGGGAAAGCGCGACCGCATCGTCCTGGCGACGAAGTTCGGGATGGACATGGCCGGCGCGAACGGACCGGACTGGGGCGTGCGCGGTTCGCGGCGCTACATCCGGTTGGCGGTGGAGGCGTCCCTCCGCCGGCTGCGCACGGACTGGATCGACCTCTACCAGTTGCACCGGCCCGACCCCGCGACGCCCATCGAGGAGACGCTGGCCACGCTCGACGACCTGATCGCCGAGGGCAAGATCCGCTACATCGGCCACTCGAACCTGGACGGCTGGCAGATCGCCGAGGCCGAGTTCACCGCCCGACTGCACGGTCACCCGAAGTTCATCTCGGCACAGAACGAGTACAGCCTGCTCGTCCGCGACGCCGAGCGCGAGGTGCTCCCCGCCGTCAACGCCTACGGCCTCGGCTTCCTGCCGTTCTTCCCGCTCTACAACGGACTGTTCACCGGCAAGTTCTCCCGGGACGGCGGCCCGGCGGACAGTCGGATCATGTCCACCCGCAAGCACCTGCTGGACGACGCGCCCTGGGAGCGGATCGAGGAGTACCAGGCGTTCTGTGCGGAGCGCGGCGTGACCATGCTGGCCGCGACCTTCGCGTGGCTGCTCGCCCAGCCGGGGTTGACCAGTGTGATCGCCGGTGCGACGAAGCCCGAGCAGATCGTCGCGAACGCGGAGGCGGCGACCGCCTGGACGCCGACCGCCGACGACCTCGCCCGGATCTCGGAGATCTTCGCGCCGACGGCGTGACCCGGCCCTCGTTCGCTCTCGGCGAACGGTCCACTGCTTGTGAGTGAGCACTCACTCCGCGTAGTGTCGCCTGCGTGATACCGGAGAAGGAAGCCGCCCCCGACGACGGGGTCGATGCCGACACGGCCCCGCGCCAGCGCGCTCAGCCGCTCGCGCCGGACGAGCGCAAGGCGATGATCATCGACGCCGTCATCCCGCTCCTCGTCGAGCACGGCCGCGGCGTCACCTCCCGCCAGATCGCCGAGGCGGCGGGGATCGCCGAGGGGACGATCTTCCGGGCCTTCGGCGACAAGGAGACGCTGGTCACCGCGGCGATCGAGAAATACCTCGATCCGGAACCGCTCCGCGACGCCCTCCGTGCCATCGACCCGGGACTGCCCCTGGAGCACAAGGTCCGCGCCGTCATCCTGCTCATGCGGGAGCGCTTCCAGAGTGTCATGCGGATCATGGCCGTGATCGGGCCCGAACGACCGCACATCCCGCAGGAGCGGCACGAGTTCGCCCGCATCATCGCTCGCATCATCGAGCCGGAGGCGGCCGCGCTGAACCTCCCGCCGGAGCGCGTCGCGTACGTGCTGCGGCTCCTCAGCTTCGCGTCCGCCTTCCCCGCGCTGAACGAGGGGTTGGAATTCAGCGTGGACGAACTCGCCCGCATCGCCCTCCTGGGCGTCGCCGGGCGCCCCTTCGTCGTCTTCACGCCCTCGGGCGTATCCACCGTCCCCGCCGCCGGCGCTGCACTCGACTAGGAGGTCGCACATGCTCCTGAAACTCCTCGGCCGGTACCTCCGACCGCACTGGCGGCTCCTGGTGGGCGTCGTCTTCTTCCAGCTGGCGCAGTCGTTGCTGTCGCTGTGGCTGCCGACGCTCAACGCCGACATCACCGACAACGGCATCGCGAAGGGCGACACCGGCTACATCCTCGCCGTCGGAGCGGAGATGCTCGGGGTCACGCTCGTGCAGGTCGCCTGCTCGATCGCCGCGGTCTACTTCGGGGCGAAGGTCGCGATGCGGGTCGGCCGGGACCTGCGGACCGCGATCTTCCACAAGGTCGGCGAGTTCTCGGAGCGCGAGGTCTCGCGGTTCGGCGCGCCGTCGCTCATCACCCGCAACACCAACGACGTGCAGCAGGTGCAGATGCTGGTGCTGATGACGTGCACCCTGCTCGTCTCGGCGCCCATCCTCGCGATCGGCGGGATCATCCTCGCGATGCAGCAAGACCTCGAGCTCTCCTGGCTGATCGCGGTCAGCGTGCCCATCCTGCTGATCGCCGTCAGCCTGATCATCACGCGGATGGTCCCGCTCTTCCGCCGCATGCAGGAGCGGATCGACCGGGTCAACCGCGTGCTGCGGGAGCAACTGACCGGCATCCGCGTCATCCGCGCCTTCGTGCGGGAGGACGTCGAGACCGAGCGGTTCGCGGTCGCCAACGACCAGGTGACGGAGACGGCGCTGAAGGCCGGACGCCTGTTCGCGCTGATGTTCCCGATCGTGATGCTGGTGCTCAACGTGTCGAGTGTCGCGGTCATCTGGTTCGGCTCCTTCCGGGTGGACGACGGCTCGATGCAGATCGGGACGCTCACGGCGTTCCTGCAGTACCTCATGCAGATCCTGATGGGCGTGATGATGTCGACGATGATGGCGGTCCTGGTCCCGCGCGCGGCGGTCTGCGCCGACCGCATCGGCGAGGTGCTCGGTACGGAGGCTTCCGTGCGCGCCGCGGAGAACCCAGTCACCGAGCTGGCCGCCCACGGCACGGTCGAGTTCGTGGACGTCGGCTTCGCATACCCCGGAGCCGAGGAACCGGTGCTCAGAGACGTGACGTTCCTCGCCCGCTCGGGCGAGACGACCGCGATCATCGGAAGCACCGGGTCGGGCAAGACCACCCTGGTGAACCTCGTCCCTCGACTCTTCGACGCGACCAGCGGACTCGTCCTGGTGGACGGCGTCGATGCGGCGGAGCTCGACCCCGAACTGCTCTGGTCGCGCATCGGGCTCGTCCCGCAGAGACCGTACCTGTTCTCGGGGACCGTCGCGACCAACCTGCGCTACGGCAAGCCGGATGCGACCGACGAGGAGCTCTGGGCCGCCCTCGAGATCGCGCAGGCGAAGGATTTCGTGCAGTCGATGCCGGAGGGGCTCGACGCGCCGATCGCCCAGGGCGGCACCAACGTGTCCGGCGGTCAGCGGCAGCGTCTCGCGATCGCTCGGGCGCTGGTCAAGCGCCCCGAGATCTACGTCTTCGACGACTCGTTCTCCGCCCTCGACACGGCCACCGACGCCCGGTTGCGCGGGGCGCTGGGCCGATCGGTGGCCGACGCCACGATGATCGTGGTCGCTCAGCGCGTCTCGACGATCGTCGACGCCGACCAGATCATCGTGCTCGAGGACGGTCGCGTCGTCGGGCGCGGCACGCACGAGGAGCTCCTCGAGAGCAACCCGACCTACGCCGAGATCGTCTCGTCGCAGCTGACCGCGGAGGAGGCGGCATGAGCCAGGAGACGGAAGACCGTCCGGTCCCCGCCCGCCCTCCGGTGCGACGCGGCCCCGGCGGCGGTGGCGGCCCGTTCGGCGGAGCAGGCATGCCGGCCGAGAAGTCCCTCAACTTCGGACCCTCGGCGCGCCGGCTCGCCGGTCAGCTGAAGCCCGAGCGCTGGGCGATCGTGTTCGTCACAGTGCTCGCGGTGGTGAGCGTCGTGCTCGCCGTCCTCGGGCCGAAGCTGCTCGGCAACGCGATCAATCTCGTGTTCGCCGGCGCGCTCTCGAAGCAGTTCCCCTCCGGGGCGACGCAGGCGCAGGTGATCGACGGACTCCGGGCGAAGGGGCAGGACCAGTTCGCCGACCTCCTCTCGGGCACGACGTTCACACCCGGAGCGGGGATCGACTTCACCGCGGTCGGGCACGTGCTGATGTGGGTGCTCGCGCTGTACATCGCCTCCTCGCTGTTCAGCTACCTGCAGGCGTACGTGCTCAACGGCGTCACCCAGCGCACGGTGTACCGGCTCCGCGAGGAGGTGGAGGCCAAGATCCACCGCCTCCCACTGACCTACTTCGACCGGATGCAGCGCGGCGAGCTGCTCAGCCGCGTGACGAACGACATCGACAACATCTCGCAGACGCTGCAGCAGTCGATGAGCCAGCTGCTCACCTCGCTGCTGACGGTGGTCGGCGTGATCGTGATGATGTTCGTCGTGTCGCCCCTGCTTGCGGTGATCGCGCTCATCACCATCCCGCTGACGCTGCTGATCACCTCGCTGATCGCCAAGCGCTCGCAGAAGCTCTTCGTGGCGCAATGGCGCAACACCGGCGAGCTGAACGGCCAGATCGAGGAGGCCTTCACCGGCCACTCCCTGGTCAAGGTCTTCGGCCGCCACCGCGAGGTCGAGCAGCGGTTCGGAGCGAAGAACGAGGAGATGTACGAGGCCAGCTTCGGCGCGCAGTTCATCTCCGGCATCATCATGCCGGCGATGATGTTCGTCGGGAACCTGATGTACGTGGCGATCGCCGTCGTCGGCGGTCTGCAGGTCGCCAGCGGAGCGATGCAGCTCGGCGACGTGACGGCGTTCATCCAGTACTCCCGCCAGTTCACCCAGCCCCTCACCCAGCTCGGATCGATGGCGAACCTGCTGCAGTCCGGTGTCGCCAGCGCCGAGCGCGTCTTCGAGCTGCTGGACGCCGACGAGCAGTCGGACGACCCCGAGCGGCCGCAGAGCCCCGACGGGACGAAGGGCCGCCTGGCGTTCGAGGACGTCTCGTTCCGGTACACCGCGGACAAGCCGCTCATCGACGACCTCTCCCTGGTCGCCGAACCCGGCCAGACGGTCGCGATCGTTGGACCGACCGGTGCGGGCAAGACCACCCTGGTGAACCTGATGATGCGGTTCTACGAGTTGGACAGCGGCCGGATCACCCTGGACGGTGTCGACATCGCCGCCATGACCCGGCACGATCTGCGCGGCCGGATGGGCATGGTGCTGCAGGACACCTGGCTCTTCCAGGGAACCATCCGCGACAACATCGCCTACGGGCGACCGGGCGCGACCGAGGAGGAGATCGTCGGCGCCGCCAAGGCGACCTACGTCGACCGCTTCGTGCGGTCGCTGCCCGACGGCTACGACACGGTGCTGGACGACGAGGGCGGCAACATCTCGGCGGGGGAGAAGCAGCTGCTGACGATCGCGCGGGCCTTCCTCGCCCGGCCGAGCGTGCTCATCCTCGATGAGGCGACGTCGTCGGTGGACACCCGGACCGAGCTGCTGGTGCAGAAGGCGATGAGCGCGCTGCGGGCCGACCGTACGTCGTTCGTGATCGCCCACCGGCTCTCGACCATCCGCGACGCCGACCTCATCCTGGTGATGGAGGCCGGCAGCATCGTGGAGCAGGGCACGCACGCCGAGCTGCTGTCGCGCGGGGGCGCGTACTACACGCTGTACAACGCGCAGTTCGCGGCCCCGGCGGAGGAGGCCTAGAGGCGGGCGGCGACCGAGCGCACCAGCCAGAAGACGCCGTACGCGATCAGCCCGAGGGCGATCAGCACCAGGAGCACGGGTCCGAACGGGAGGCCGATGAGCGCCTTCAAGCTGCCGTCGAGGCCTCCCGCCTTCTCCGGGTCATAGGTGACGGCGCCGGCGACCACCAGACCGCCGACCAGCATGAGGGCGATCCCCTTCGCGATGTATCCGATGCGGCCCAGAGCCGTGGTCACGCGCGCCAGCGCGTTCGGGGGCAGGCGCAGATCGCGCTCGAACGCGCGGGTCACCCCGCTGCGCAGGAAGACGATCCCGCCGATCAGCACGCCCAGCCCGATCAGGGCGAGGACGAACACTCCGCCGGGCAGGCCGAGCAGGCGTGCGCTCATCGTCTTCTCGGAGGACGACGCATCGTGACCGCCGCCCAGTGCGATGGAGGCGGCCACGACCGCCAGGGCGGCGTACACGATGCACTTGCCCACCTCGGTCAGGCGTTTGCCCGCACCGTGCGCGGTCACGGCCACGAGGATCTGCCAGAGGGCGAGCACGGCGAGGCCGACGACGGCGGCCCACACGACGAACAGCCCGCCCGGCACGGCCACGATCGCCTGCAGCGCCCCGGACTGGTCGGCGTCGCCCCTCCCGCCGAAGGTGAGGGCGATGGCGATGGCGCCGATCAGGATGTGGAGCAGCCCGATCGTGGCCAGCCCGACGCGCGCGAGGGCTCTCACGGCGGGGTTGCGCTCGGCGCGGGAGGCGGTCCTGGTCGGTGCGGTCATGCTCGGCACGGTACTCGCCCTGGCGGGCGTGCGGACGAGGGTCCCGACTTCGCCGATTCTCGGGTACCGTAGATATTCGAGTCCGCTGCGCCATCGCGCGGCGGCGCAATGTGAATAGAGGAGGCCGGCATGGACATCGACCTCAGCGTCTTGCGTCTCATGGAGCGCGAGAAAGAGATCCCGTTCGACGAGCTGGTGCAGATCATCGAGCAGGCGATCCTGACCGCCTACCTGAAGCACACCAATCAGGGTGAGCACGGTCACGGCCACGGGCACAGCCACACCGACGAGGTTCCGGCCGCGCGCGTCCACCTGGATCGCAAGACCGGCCACGTGAGCGTGTACGTGCCGGAGCGCGACGAAGAAGGCACCGTCATCGGCGAGGCCGAGGACAGCCCCAGCGACTTCGGCCGCATCGCCGCCTTCGCGGCGAAGCAGGTCATCAACCAGCGCCTGCGCGACATCGCGGACGATGCGGTGCTCGGCGAGTTCCGGGGACGCGAGGGCGACATCGTCGCCGGCGTCATCCAGCAGGGGCCGAACCCGCGCATGATCCACGTCGACCTCGGAAGCGTGGAGGCCATCCTCCCGCCGGAAGAGCAGGTGCCGGGCGAGGAGTACACGCACGGTTCGCGCATCCGCGTCTACGTCACCAGCGTGGCCAAGGGCACGAAGGGTCCGCAGATCACGGTGTCGCGCACGCATCCCGCCCTCGTCCGCAAGCTCTTCGCGCTCGAGGTCCCGGAGATCGCCAGCGGAGTCGTGGAGATCGTGTCGCTCGCCCGCGAGGCCGGCCACCGCACCAAGATCGCTGTGCGCGCGACCGAGCCGGGCGTGAACGCCAAGGGCGCGTGCATCGGCGAGCTCGGGCAGCGCGTGCGCGCGGTCACGGCGGAGCTGAACAACGAGAAGGTCGACATCGTCGACTACTCGCCCGACCTGGCGACGTTCGTCGCGAGCGCGCTCTCGCCGGCGAAGGTCACCAGCGCCTTCGTCATCGACGAGTCGCTGAAGGCCGTCCGCGCCCTCGTCCCGGACTACCAGCTCTCGCTCGCGATCGGCAAGGAGGGTCAGAACGCCCGTCTCGCCGCGAAGCTGACGGGCGCGAAGATCGACATCCAGCCGGATTCGATCCTGGACCGCGAGTGATTCGTGCGACGAGGCTGGATGTCGATCTTCGCGCCGTGCCGACGCGGCGGAGCCGTGGCGCCACGGTTGCCGCAGGCACATGAACACGACATCCAGCCGGATTCGATCCTGGACCGGGAGTGAGAGGGGCCGCGCATCGGGCGAGTCGGCCGATACGCGGGTGTAAGATGGAAGCTGTCAGAACGTGCGTCGGATGCCGTTCTCGCGCCCCCCGACCCTCTCTTCTGAGGGTCGTCGCCCGGAATTCGGAACTCGTGGTGGATCCCTCCGCCACGCTCCCCGGGCGAGGTGCGTGGCTGCATCCGGTCGACGAGTGTCTCGACAACGCTCTCAAGCGGCGGGCCTTCGGGCGCGCTCTGAGAGTGGAGGGAGCACTCGACCCGACGGCCATCCGGGCCTACCTACGAGAACAGGCTGAAGAACAAGTGACTTCACATGAGTGACAACCGATGAGCGGCTCGAAATGAGTCCCGTCCGCTACTAACGCCTGCCCTGTCCGGGGTAGGCCCCAGACAGGAGAATTGTGGCTGCAAAACCACGCGTACACGAGGTCGCGAGCGAACTCGGCGTCGACAGCAAGATCGCGCTCGCGAAGCTCAAGGAGATGGGCGAGTTCGTCAAGGGACCGTCCTCCAGCATCGAGCCCCCGGTCGCCCGCAAGCTGCGCGCCGCCCTCGAGGCCGAAGGCTTCACCGCCGACAAGGCGGCCGCACCGGCCGCTGCGCCGGCGCCGGGCCCCCGCCCGCAGACCCCGCGCCCGCAGGCGTCGGAGGCCGGCGAGAGCGGTGCGCCCAAGCCGCAGGCGCCGATGTCGGTCGCCGAGCGGCAGGCCGCCGCGGAGAAGGCGGCCGCGGAGAAGGCCGCCGCCGAGAAGGCCGCGACGGAGTCCGCTGCGGCTCAGGCCGCTCCCGCCGCCGCACCCGCGGCCGGCGCACCCGCCGAGACCCCGACCGATGCGGTCAAGCCGTCCGCGGCTCCGCGTCCCGGCGGCAGCAGCGCCCCGCGTCCCGGCGCACCGCGCCCGGGCAACAACCCCTACTCGTCCAACCAGGGCATGGGCCAGCGCCCCAGCACGCCGCGACCGGGCAACAACCCGTTCTCGAGCTCGCAGGGCATGGGCCAGCGCCCGACCCCGAGCAACATCCCGCGCCCGGCTCCGCCGCGCCCGGGCTCGCCGCGCATCGGCGCGCCGGGCCAGGGCGGCGGCCAGGGTCGTCCCGGCGGCAACCGCCAGGGCGGCGGCGCCCGTCCCGGCTTCCAGCAGCGCCCCGGCGGCGCCGGTGGTGCCGGCGGCGGTGGCTTCCAGCGTCCCGGCGGCGCTCCGGGCACGGCCGGGGGCTTCTCCGGCCCGCGTCCGGGCGGTGGCGGCGGTCGCGGTCGTGGACCGGGCGGCGGCACGGCCGGCGCGTTCGGTCGCGGCGGCGGCAAGAGCAAGGCCCGCAAGTCGAAGCGCGCGAAGCGTCAGGAATTCGAGATGCGGGAGGCCCCGTCGCTGGGCGGCGTGACCGTTCCCCGCGGCGACGGCGGCACGGTCGTGCGTCTGCGCCGCGGCTCCTCGATCTCGGACTTCGCCGACAAGATCGACGCGAACCCCGCGTCGCTGGTCACCGTCCTCTTCCACCTGGGCGAGATGGCGACCGCGACCGAGTCGCTCGACGAGGCCACCTTCCAGGTGCTCGGCGAGGAGCTGGGATACAAGATCCAGGTCGTCTCCCCGGAGGACGAGGACAAGGAGCTCCTGGAGGGCTTCGACATCGACCTCGACGCCGAGCTGGAGAACGAGTCCGACGAGGACCTCGAGATCCGCCCGCCGGTGGTCACCGTCATGGGTCACGTCGACCACGGTAAGACGCGACTCCTCGACGCCATCCGCAGCGCGAACGTCGTGGAGGGTGAGGCCGGCGGCATCACCCAGCACATCGGTGCGTACCAGGTGTGGACCGAGCACGAGGGCATCGAGCGTGCGATCACCTTCATCGACACCCCGGGTCACGAGGCGTTCACCGCCATGCGTGCCCGTGGTGCGCAGGTGACCGACATCGCGATCCTCGTGGTCGCTGCCGACGACGGCATCATGCCGCAGACGGTGGAGGCGCTGAACCACGCCCAGGCGGCCGGTGTGCCGATCGTGGTCGCGGTCAACAAGATCGACAAGCCCGAGGCCAACCCGGCCAAGGTGCGCCAGCAGCTGACCGAGTTCGGTCTGGTCGCGGAGGAGTACGGCGGCGACGTCATGTTCGTCGACGTG
This sequence comes from Leifsonia aquatica H1aii, assembly GCF_000633535.1. Lineage (GTDB taxonomy): Bacteria > Actinomycetota > Actinomycetes > Actinomycetales > Microbacteriaceae > Leifsonia > Leifsonia aquatica_A. The sequence goes on from NZ_AYMR01000009.1 coordinate 112,332, forward strand.
TCCGCGCGGAACAACATCGGCATCCAGGACCTCCTGGACGCGGTGCTGCTCACCGCCGACGCCGGACTCGACCTGCGGGCGAACCCGAACAAGGACGCCCGCGGTGTCGCGATCGAGGCCAAGCTCGACAAGGGCCGCGGTGCGGTCGCGACCGTGCTCATCCAGTCCGGAACGCTGCGCGTCGGCGACGCGATCGTCGCCGGCACCGCCTACGGCCGCGTGCGTGCCATGGCGGACGAGAACGGCGAGCCGGTCTTCGAGGCCGCTCCGTCGCGTCCGGTCCAGGTGCAGGGCCTCTCCAGCGTCCCGCGCGCCGGCGACACCTTCCTCGTCACCGAGGAGGACCGCACGGCCCGTCAGATCGCCGAGAAGCGCGAGGCCGCCGAGCGCAACGCGCAGCTGGCCAAGGCCCGCAAGCGCATCTCGCTCGAGGACTTCACCCGCGCTCTGGAAGAGGGCAAGGTCGAGGCGCTCAACCTCATCATCAAGGGCGACGTGTCCGGTGCCGTGGAGGCGCTGGAGGAGTCGCTCATGAAGATCGAGGTCGACGACTCGGTGAGCCTGCGCATCCTGCACCGCGGCGTCGGCGCCATCACCGAGTCGGACATCGACTTGGCGACCATCGACAACGCGATCGTGATCGGCTTCAACGTCCGCCCGGACGTCAAGGCCCGCGAGCGTGCCGCCCGCGAGGGTGTCGACGTGCGCTTCTACTCGGTGATCTACAACGCGATCGAGGACATCGAGAACTCGCTCAAGGGCATGCTCAAGCCCGAGTTCGAAGAGGTCCAGTCGGGTGTGGCCGAGATCCGCGAGGTGTTCCGCTCCTCGAAGTTCGGCAACATCGCCGGTGTCATCGTCCGGTCCGGAACGATCACGCGCAACGCCAAGGCGCGCGTCATCCGCGACGGCGTGGTGGTGGGGGACAACCTCGCCATCGAGTCGCTGCGCCGGTTCAAGGACGACGTCACCGAGGTGCGGACGGACTTCGAGGCCGGTATCGGCCTCGGCAAGTACAACGACATCCAGATCGGCGACGAGATCGAGACGACCGAGTTGCGGGAGAAGCCCCGCGGCTGATCGATGCGTGGGAGGCCCGGCGGTTCATCCGCCGGGCCTTCCGGCTTCGCAATCACGGCGGAACGAAGGAGAACAACATGGCCGATCCGGCACGCGCGAGGAAGCTCGCCGACAGAATCAAGGTCATCATCGCGAAGCGGCTCGACCGCGGCCTGCGTGATCCGCGCCTCGGGTTCGTGACGATCACGGACGTGCAGGTGACGGGCGACCTGCAGCACGCGACCGTGTTCTACACGGTGTACGGCACCGACGAGGAGCGCGAGGGCTCGGCGGCGGCGCTCAAGGCCGCCACCGGCATGCTCCGCAGCGAGGTGGGCAAGAACATCACCGCCCGGCTCACCCCGACGCTCGAGTTCCAGCTCGACGCGATCCCGGAGAACGCCGCGCACATCGAGGATCTGCTCCGTGAGGCGCAGAAGCGCGACACCGAGGTGGCCGGCCTGGCCGCCGGCGCCGCGTACGCCGGCGACGAGGACCCGTACGTCAAGCCGCGCGAGCTCGACGAAGAGGAGTGACCTCCCGCGAGGTTCACGTCGTTGCCCTCATTCCGGCGTTTTAGCGGCAACGACGTGAACCTCGCGCGGGGCTAGGGGAGGGCGTATCCGCCCTGCGCTTCGACGGCGAGACCGTCGGCGAGCAAGCCCGCCAACGCACGATCCCGCTGGGCCGCGTCGGGCCACACGGTCTCGAGCTCGTCAGCCGTGACCGGGATGTGCGACGCGCGCAGTTCGGCCATGATGCGGCCGCGCACCTGTCGGTCGCTGCCCTCGTACCTCTTCTGCACCGCTTTGCGCGGTCCGTCGTACGACGGGGAGCCCGCCGCCCGCCAGGCGCACGTCGCGGCGAGAGGACAGACGTCGCAGCGCGGCGTGCGGGCGACGCACACGATCGCCCCGAGCTCCATCATGCCCGCATTGAAGGCGGCCGCCGCCCGTCGATCGGTGGGGAGCAGGGCCTCCATCGCCGCGAGGTCCCGTCGCGCGCTCGGCGGGCCGGGCTCCGCCTGGCCGTCGACGGCGCGGGCGATCACCCGCCGGATGTTGGTGTCGACGACCGGATGCCGCTCTCCATACGCGAAGACCGCCACCGCCCGTGCGGTGTAGTCGCCGATGCCGGGGAGCGCCAGCAGCTCCGTCACATCGTCGGGCACCACGCCGCCGTGCCGTTCCGTGATCGCGACGGCGGCCGCGTGCAACCAGAGGGCGCGGCGCGGGTAGCCGAGCGACTGCCAGGCGCGGACCGCCTCTCCGGGAGGGACGGCGGCGAGGTCGGCCGGGGTCGGCCACCGCTCCAGCCACTCCTCCAGGCGCGGGATCACGCGGCTCACCGGTGTCTGCTGCAGCATGAACTCGCTCACCAACGTCCCCCACGCGGTGAAGCCGTCGCGGCGCCACGGGAGGTCGCGGCGGTTGTCGTGGTACCAGTCGACGACGGTCTCGGCGAGGGTCTCACGCATCCTTCGAGGCTACCGTGCAGCGGCGCGGCCTATGCTCGTGGCATGAGACTGCCCCCGACGCCGCGCGTGCTCCTCCTCCGGGAGGTGGCGGATGCGATCCGCGCCGCGATGCCGCTCGGCCGGGTGATCGTCGCGGTCGACGGCGGTGGCGGCACGGGGGCGTTCGCCGACGACCTGGCGGAGGTGTTCCATGAGGCGGGCGTGGAGGCGTTCCGGGCCTCCATCGCCGATTTCCATTTTCCGCGGGAGCGGCGGCTGCGCTTCGGGCCGGAGACGCCGGAGGACTACTACCGCTCGTCGTTCGACTACGTGACGCTGCGGCGGGTGCTGCTCGATCCGTTCCGGTTCGCCGGAAGCGCGGGCTTCCAGACCGCTGCATTCGACGAGGCGCGCGACGCCCCGATCGAGAGTCGCTGGGAGACCGCGGGACCGGACGCCGTGCTGATCGTCGACGGCGAGTTCCTGCTGCGGCCGGAGTTGCGGGGCGACTGGAGCGCGTCCGTGCTCCTGGTGAACGCGCCGGAGTGGGAACTCTACGAGCGGGACGCGCGCCCCCGGGAGGTCGCGGACATCCTGGTCGACGACGCCGATCCGGCGTACCCGGTGCGCGTCGGTCGCTGACCGGAGGGTGTGACGCGGCTCAGCCGCGCAGAAGCGGGTCGAGACGCTCGACGACGGCCTGCGGCGAGAAGAACCCGCCGGTCCGCTCCACCTCGTGCACCAGTGCCGTGAGCTCGGCGTTGACCGGCGCGGTGCGGCCGATCGCCGCCGCCTCCGCCACGACCGCGCCGTTGAGGTAGTCGATCTCGCTGCGCTGGCCGCGCCGGATGCTCTGCAACGTCGACCCCGGGTTGGGCGTCCTGCCCATCCTGCGTCGCATCAGGAGCGGTACGACCTGGGCGGCCCAGCGGGGTGCGCGGGCGACGAACCGCAGGATGCGGTCGTCGAGCCCCTGGATGCTGCCGTAGCGGACGCCGCGGTCGAGTCCGACGCGGGTCGCCTCCTGCAGGCTGGCGGTGACGACGGCCCGGAGCCCACGGTCGCCGAGGGTCTCCTGGACGCTGAGGCCGGTGATCGCCGCCATCGCGTTCACCTGGTTGACCATGAGCTTGGTCCACTGGCAACCGGTGAAGTTGTCCACGGCGAACGCGGGCATCGCGGCGTCGAGGATGCGCGCCGCCGCCACGGCGAACGCGGGGGGAGGGCCGTCGCCGGCTCCGAGGTAGGTGTTGGCGGTCGTCGTCACGGTGACCCGGCCCGGAGCGAGGTAGCTCGACGCGTACAGGGCGAGTGCGCCGACGCAGTCGGAGTCGGGCAGCAGCTCGACCGCCTGGCGCAGCCCGGCGAGGCCGTTCTGCACGACGACGACGGTGATCCCGCGCAGCAGGTGCGCGTTCTCCTCGATCGCGGCACGGGCATCCTGCGCCTTGGTGCAGAGGAAGACCAGCTCGGGGGTGGACTGCAGGGTCTCCGCGGCCTCCACCCGGGCGGTGTGGCTGCCCCAACCGCCGTCGAGGTGGAGGCCGTCCGCGCGGATGGCGGCCAGGTGGTCGCCGCGGGCGGTCACCTCCACGAGATGCCCGACGCGATCCAGCAGCGCCGCGACGGCGCCGCCGATCGCTCCTGCTCCGATGACCCCGATACGCACGCCGTCCAGCCTACGTCGAGAGCGACGGACCGGACGGCGGGCAGGCGATCAGGCGATCGGGCGATCAGGCGACGGGGATGGCCGTGGGCGGGTCCGCGACCGGGGAGCCGGGCGCGGGCGCGCTCGCCGCCGCGTGCTCGCTCTCTGCGGCGGCCGCCAGCCGGGCGGCGAGCCGCCGGCCGGGCAGCGCCAGCGCGATCACGGCGGCCAGGGCCAGCGCACCGGCTCCGACCCAGACGGCGGGGATGGCCGCATCCACGTAGCCGGTGGGCGTCAGGGTGCCGCCGGCCCCGGTGAAGACCGCCGTCAGCACGGCCACGCCGAGGGCGACGCCGATCTCCCGGAGAGTGGAGTTGGTGCCCGACGCCTTCGCGTGGTCGGCCGCGCGCATGTTGGCCAGGACGGCGGTGGAGCTGGGCGCGAACACGAGGCCCATGCCGATGCCGGCGAGCAGGAAGGGCGGCCAGATCTCCGCGTAGGCGACGGTGGCGGAGAGGGTCAGCGCGATCCACGCCATCGAGATGGTCAGCAGCACGAGCCCGATCACGATGGGCAGGCGGGTGCCGGTCCGCGACGAGACGAGGCCGGTCAGCGGGGCGACCACCATCGGGGCGAGCGTCCAGGGCATCGTCATCACGCCGGCCTCGAGCGGAGTGTGACCCTGCACCACCTGGAGGAACTGGATGAGGATGAACACCGCGCCGAAGATCCCGAAGCTGAAGGTCATGCCGACGAGGTTCGCCGCCGTGAAGCTGCGGTCCCGGAACAGGCGCAGCGGCAGGAGCGGAGCGGAGGTCCGCGACTCCCAGAGCACGAAGGCGACGAGCAGCACGCCGCCGCCGATCAGGGAGATCAGCACCTCGGCGCTGTCCCAGCCCGCGTCGTTGCCGCGCACGATGCCGTAGACCAGGCCGAAGACGCCGGGGGCGGCCAGCACGAGCCCGACGATGTCGGAGCGCACGCGGGCGCCGAAGCTGTTCGGGAGGGCGAGGAGCACGAGGGGGACGGCGATGACGCCCAGGGGGACGTTCAGCCAGAAGATCGCCTGCCAGTTCCAGCCTTCGACCACGGCGCCGCCGATGAGCGGGCCGAGGGCGACGCCGAGTCCGGAGATGCCGCCCCAGATGCCGATGGCGGCCGGGCGCAGGCGGGCGCTCACGCTGCCGGCGAGCAGAGTGAGGGAGAGCGGGAGGAGGGCCGCGGCACCGGCTCCCTGCACGGCGCGTGCGGCGATGAGCATCCACGGTTCGGTGGCGAGGGCCGCCGCGGCGCTGGAGAGGGTGAAGACGACGATGCCGCCGAGGAAGACGCTGCGCCGGCCGAACCGGTCGCCGAGGCCGACGGCCATGAGCATGAGGGTGGCGAAGCTGAGCGTGTACGCGTTGACGACCCACTGGAGCTCTTCGATGGAGGCGCTGAGATCGCGGGCGATGACGGGGAGGGCGCTGGTGACGACGAGGTTGTCGAGGGTCGCCATGAACATCGGCAGCGAGGCCGCCACGATGGCGAGCCACACCGGGATGCGCCGGCCGGCGAGGGTGCGGGCCGGGGCGAGGTCTGTTGCGGTCATGGGGCGGGTGTCCTGTTCTCGGATCGTGGGTCGGGATCGAGGTAGTAATCGAATGATTACTCCGGACTTTAGTAATCGACTGATAACCTGTCAAGCGTGACGGACAAGATCAGTGAGCGGATCCCCTCCGCCGAGCGTCGGGAGCAGATCCTCGGTGCCGCCGGCCGCGTGTTCGGCGAACGCGGCTACTTCGGCGCGACCACCGACCAGATCGCCAAGGCGGCCGGCATCAGCCAGCCGTACGTGGTGCGCATGTTCGGTGGCAAGGAGAACCTCTTCGTCGAGGTGCTCATGCGCGCGTCCGACATCCTGCTCGTCGCCTTCACCGAGACCATCGGGGAGTGGACGGCCCAGGGGCGCCCGGGCGGGGTCTCCGGCGACCCGTGCAAGGAGATCAGCCGTCGGCTGGGGCTCGCCTACGTCAACCTGATCGAGGACCGCGGCATCCTGCTCTCGCTGATGCAGGGGTTCGGGATGGGGCACGACCCGGTCATCGGCGCCAAGGCCCGCGAGGGCTTCCTGGCGATCTACCGCGTGCTCCGCGAGGACGCCGGTTTCGAGGCGGACGACGCCCGCTCGTTCCTGGCCGAGGGGATGCTGCTGAACACCCTTCTCGGACTCCGCCTGCCCGATGAGTACGGCGGCGACCCGTGCGCCACGGAGCTGCTCGAGAGCACCTTCCGCACCAAGCTCCAGCTCGTGCTCGACACCACCGGGGCCGACGCGTGACCGGCAGCGGTCTCCTGCTGGTCGACAAGCCCGGCGGGATGACGAGCCACGACGTCGTCTCGCGGGTGCGCCGGCTCGCCGGGACGCGCAAGGTCGGGCACGCCGGCACGCTCGACCCGATGGCCACCGGGCTGCTCATCGTCGGGGTGAACTCGTCCACGCGATTGCTGACGTACATCGTGGGCGCCGACAAGGAGTACCTCGCGACCATCCGGCTCGGCTCCACCACCATGACCGACGACGCCGAGGGGGAGGAGACCGCGCGCGCCGCGGAGGAGGCGCTCGCCGCGGTCGACGCCGACGCCATCCATTCCGGGATCGCCCGGCTCACCGGAGAGATCCAGCAGGTGCCGAGCTCGGTCAGCGCCATCAAGGTGGACGGCAAGCGCGCCTACGCCCGGGTGCGGGCGGGGGAGGAGGTCGTCCTCCCGGCGCGCGCGGTGACCGTGAGCGCGTTCGAGCTGCTCGCCGAGCGCCGCACCGCCGACGCGATCGACCTCGACGTCCGCGTCGTCTGCTCGTCGGGCACCTACATCCGCTCACTGGCCCGCGATCTCGGTGCCGGCCTCGGCGTCGGCGGGCACCTGACGGCGCTGCGTCGCACACGCATCGGCGACTACGACGTGCGCGACGCCCACGACCTCGATACGCTCGATCCGGCGGCGGCACTGCTGCCCGCGGTGGACGCGGCGGCGGCGCTGTTCGAGCGCCTCGACCTCACCGAGCAGCAGGCGATCGACCTGACGCACGGCCGTCGCATCCACATCGCCGACCGGGAAGGACCGGGCGGCGTCCCGGTCGCGGCCGTCGCCCCGACCGGTCAGCTGGTGGGGCTCGTCGAGTTCCGCGGAAAGGAAGCACGGACGCTCGTGAATTTCCCGACGGACGAGATCGCCACGGCATGATCGAGTGGTTCACCACGGCCCAGGTGATCGTCGCCTGCGCCGCCGGGCTCCTCTGCCTCGTGCTCGGCTTCGCCGGCCGCGTGCCGAACGACCTGACGATGGGGGCGGTCGCCCTGGTCGAGCTGCTGCTCATCGCCCAGCTGGTCGTCGCCGTCGTGGCGCCCGCGGTCGGGAACGCGCCGAGCGGCAGCCTGCCCGAGTTCTACATCTACCTGATCTCGGCGATCATCCTGCCGGCCGCAGGCGGCTTCTGGGCCCTCATCGAACGCAACCGCTGGAGCACCGTCATCCTGGGCGGCGTGTGCCTGGCCATCGCCGTCATGGTCTACCGGATGGGCCAGATCTGGTTCGTCCAGGGCGCCTGAGCGCGCTCGGGCCGCGAGCCGCCCGCCGGCGCGAATAGAATCGTCATCGATGTCTCCCCTCACCTCGTCCGCGAGCGAGCGCGTGCAGCGCCCGCCGTCCCGGCGCATCTCCGGCATCGGCCGGGTGCTCGTCTTCGTCTACGGCGTCCTCGCGCTGGCCGCCACCGGCCGCAGCGTCTTCCAGATCATCGACCGGTTCGAGGAGGCGCCCGTCGCCTTCACCCTCTCGGCCGTCGCCGCCGTCGTCTACATCGTCGCCACGATCGCCCTGGTCGCGCCCGGTCGCGTCTGGTACCGGGTCGCGTGGATCACGATCTCCTTCGAGCTCGTCGGCGTGCTGGTGATCGGATCGCTGAGCCTGTTCGCCCCCGCGACCCTCGGCCTGCACGACGTCGACCCGTTCGGCCGGGACGCGACCGTCTGGTCGGTCTACGGGATGGGCTATCTCTTCATCCCGCTCGTCCTCCCGGTCCTCGGCCTGATCTGGCTGCGCCGGCACCGCCCGCGGACGGACGCGTCGTGAAGGTCTTCCGCGCCGTCGAGGAGGTGCCGGACGGCTTCGGCCCGAGCGCCGTCACGATCGGCAAGTTCGACGGCGTCCACTCCGGCCATCGCGCCGTCATCGCCCGGCTGCGCGAGGTCGCGGCCGACCGCGGGCTGACCGCGGCCGTCATCACGTTCGACCGCAACCCGCTCGAGCTGATCGCGCCGGAGAAGTGCCCGGCGTCGTTGGTCAGCAACGGTCAGAAGCTCGACCTGCTCGCCGGGACGGGCATCGATGCGACGCTGATGGTCGCGTTCGACCGCGCTCTCGCCGACCTGGAGCCCGAGGAGTTCGTGCACCGCATCCTGGTGGACCGCCTGCACACCGCCGCGGTGCTCGTCGGCAGCGACTTCCGTTTCGGCCACCGCGGAGCGGGCGACGTCCCGCTGCTGCGGGAGCTGGGGGAGAAGTACGGCTTCGCCGTCGAGCTGATCGACGACGTGCGGCCGGAGCACGGCAGACGCGTGTCGTCGACGTGGATCCGCGAACTGCTCGCCGAGGGCGATGTGGCGCACGCCGCGGAACTGCTCGGGCACGTGCCGACCCTGCGCGGCGTGGTCGTGCACGGCGCCGCCCGCGGCCGCGAGCTCGGCTACCCGACAGCGAACCTGTCCCCGGAGTCGGAAGGGCTGATCCCGGCCGACGGCGTGTACGCCGGCTGGTTGACGGACGGCGGCGAGACCTACCCTGCCGCCATCTCCGTCGGCAACAACCCGACCTTCGAGGGCGTGCCGCACAAGCAGGTCGAGGCCTACGTCCTCGACCGGGAGCTCGACCTCTACGGGCACTGCGTCGAGGTGTCGTTCGTGCAGCGGATCCGCGGGATGGTCGCCTACCACGGGGTCGAGCCCCTGATCGCCCAGATCGCGGCCGACGTGGAGCAGGCGCGCGGCATCCTCTCGGCCGAATCCGCGTGAGCGACTCCGCGACCGGCGGCGTGCGACCGCTCTGGCAGGGGCGCGCCATCGCCCTCCTCGGCATCCTGCTCGTCGCGACGAACCTGCGCACGGCCGTCGCCGCCCTCTCGCCCATCTATGCCGAGATCCGCGGGGAGTTCCCGATCTCGAGCCTCGGCGTCGGACTGCTCGGGATGCTCCCGCCGATCTGCTTCGCGGTCTTCGGGCTCGTCGCCCCCTCCTTCACCCGGCGGCTGAGCCTCGAAGCCGTCATGCTGTGTGCGCTCGGCGTCATGCTCGCCGGGCACCTGCTGCGGGCGTCGGCGCCCTCGTTCGCGCTGCTGGCAGTCGGCTCCGCGCTCACGTTCGCCGGCATGGGGGTCGGCAACGTGCTTCTGCCGCCCCTGGTCAAGCGCTACTTCCCCGACCGGATCGGGCTGGTGACCTCGCTCTACGCCACGGTCATGTCGGTGAGCACGCTGCTGCCGCCGCTCATCGCCGTGCCGGTCGCCGACGCCGCCGGCTGGCACGTCTCGGTGGGGATGTGGGCGGCCGTCAGCCTGCTGGCCGTGCTCCCGTGGCTGCGCATCCTCGTGTCGCACCGGCCCGCGCATCCCGCGCACGACGTGGAGGTGGAGGGCGCTCCGCCGGCGATGGTCGGCCGGGTGTGGCACTCGCCGCTGGCCTGGGCGATGGCCGTCGTCTTCGCCGTCTCCAGCCTCAACGCGTACGCGATGTTCGCCTGGCTGCCGCAGATCCTGCACGACGTCGCCGGGACGCCGCCCGCCGAGGCGGGGGCGCTGCTCTCGGTGTATGCCGGCATGGGCATCCCCGCCGGGCTGCTCGTGCCGCTGCTGGCCTCCCGGCTGCGGAGCGTCGCCGGCCTGATCTACGCGGCCGTGGGGTTCTTCATCGCGGGCTACCTCGGGCTGATCCTCGCCCCGGGCGGCGCCACCTGGCTCTGGGTGACGTTCGCCGGGCTGGGGCCGCTGCTCTTCCCCCTGGTGCTGGTCCTCATCAACATGCGCACCCGGACGCACGCCGGCTCCGTCGCCCTGAGCGGGTTCACGCAGGGTCTGGGCTACACGCTGGGCGCCCTGGGGCCGCTCGCGGTCGGAGTGCTGCACCAGACGACGGGCGGTTGGACCGTGCCGCTGATCGTGCTCACCGCGACGGCGCTCGCCGCCGCGGCGGCCGGGGCCGTCGTCGCGCGCCCGCGCGCCCTCGAAGACCGCCGCTGAGCGTCGCCCAGACGGCGAAACCTCCACCGTCTGGACGGTCCTCGTGCGACATCGAGCCGCTTCGACGCGCCGCCTGTGGAGTGTGCGCTCAGGCGGGGAGGAGGTGGGCGCGGTGGATGAGGGCGGCCGCTCCGATGAGCGGGCCCTCCGACGACAGGGCCGAGGGGACGATGCGCACCTTGCGCACGAACGGGAAGTAGTGCTTCTCGATGACCTCGCGCATGTGGCTGAAGAGGTCGGGGGTGGAGTGCGAGAACCCGCCGCCGATCGCGACCAGCTCCAAGTCGAGCAGCGCGGTCGCGGAGGCGATGGCGTGACCGACGGCTCGGCCGGTGCGGGCGATCGCCCGTCGGGCCACCTCGTCGCCGGCGGCGTAGGCCGCGGCCAGCTCCTCGCCGGTGCTGCCGGTGAACCCGTGCTGCTGCGCCCAGGCGACGGTGTGCGGGCCGGAGGCCATGGCCTCCAGCGCATAGGGATTGCCGAAGGTGTCCTCGCCGCGGATGTCGCCGACCTCCACGTGGCCGATGTGCCCGGCGTTGCCCGTCGGCCCGGTGATGACCCGTCCGCCGACGATGAGTCCGCCGCCGATGCCGGTCGAGATGACCATGCCCATCACGTTGTCGACACCCTGCGCCGCGCCGACCCAGTGCTCCGCCATCGTGATGGCGACGCCGTCCATCTCGAGGGTGACCGGGACGTCGAGTCCGGTCGCGCGCACCTGGGAGCCGATGAAGTCGCGCATCGGGTAGTCGCGCCAGTGCGGCACGTTCAGCGGGGAGACCAGCCCGCGCACGCGCTCGATGGGGCCGGCGCAGCCGATCCCGGCTCCGACGACCTCCGCGTCGCCCGGCACCGCGGCCAGCGCGTCGCGCACGACGCCCCCGACCGAGGCCTCCAGGTCGGCGACCGTCGCGGTGCGTCCGGTGGGGCGGCGGAAGCGGGAGCCGGGCTGCAGGCGGCCGTCGGAATCGACGAGCGCGGCTTCGACCTTGGTGCCGCCGAAATCGACGGCGAGAGCGAGCGGTGTTGACACGACCCTTACCCTAGACGATCCCCATTCTGCTCATTTGAGCAACTCGTGCGCAAAGGTTGCGGACGTCCTAGGCTGGGGGCGTGGCCCTGAACGATACCGACGAGATCCTCGCCGTGAAGGCGGCAGAGCTGTACTACGAAGCGGGGAAGACGCAGGACGAGATCGGTCTCGCCCTGAACGTGAGCCGCTGGAAGGTCGGCCGGCTGCTGGTGGCGGCGCGCGAGCACGGCTTCGTGCGCATCGAGATCGTGCACCCCAGCGCCCGGCGGTTCTCCCTGGAGCGCGAACTGTGCGGCTTCTACGGCCTGGAGGACGCCGTGGTCGTCCCCGCGGCCGAGAGCGAATCCGAGACACAGGCACGTGTCGCGCAGGCGGCCGCCGACTACCTCACCACCTTCCGGCCGGTCCCGCGCACCCTCGGGGTCAGCTGGGGGCGCACCCTGCACGCCGTCGCGGCGCGACTGCGGCCGGGCTGGGCGGTGGGCGTCAACCCGGTGCAGATCAACGGCAGCGTCTCGAGCACGCGCCAGGCGACGGCGGCCGCCGACACCGCCGTGGTCATCGCCCGCAAGGCGCAGGGCACCGCCACGCTGCTGCCGAGCCCCGCCATCTTCGAGCACGCCGCCACCCGGCGTGCGATCGAGTCGGACCGTTCGGTCCAATCCGTGCTCGACCTCGCGCGCAGCGCGAACGCGTACCTGTTCAGCGCCGGCGTGGTCGACACCAGCTCCGTGCATGTCGACTCCGGCTATCTGTCGCCGGAGGACGTGACGGGTCTGGCCGAGAAGGGTGCGGTCGGCGACGTGGTCGGCCGGTTCATCACCGACACCGGCGAGGTCGCCGATCCCGAGCTGGACGGCCGCACCCTCGGCCTCTCGCTCGAGGAGCTGCGCAGTGCCCGCACCAGCATCGCCGTCATCGCAGGCGAGGCCAAGCACCAGGTGGCGCACGCCGTCGTCGCGAGCGGGCTCTGCACCACGCTCATCACGGACGAAGCCACCGCCAACGACCTCCTCGGCCGCAGTCAGCCGGGCTCGTGACCAGAACCAGAACCAGTACCAGTGAGGAATGACGTGACCATCGAAACCACCGTCCCGCCCGTGCGCACGCTCGCACCGGCGGCGCGTGCCGTCGAGGTGCTCGGCGGCGATCTGACCGAGGCGTCCCTGCGGCGCTACCTGAACGGCATCCCCGGGGTCGACGCGGTCGGGCTGGAGCAGCGCGCCGCCGGTCTGGGCACGCGCTCCATCAAGACGACGAGCAAGCGCTGGGCGCTCGACACGATCATCCGGCTGATCGACCTCACCACCCTCGAAGGGGCCGACACCCCGGGCAAGGTGCGGTCGCTGGTCGCGAAGGCGCTGACGCCCGACGCGGGCGATCCCGCCACCCCGCGTCCCGCTGCGGTCTGCGTCTACGGCGACATGGTGCCGTACGCGGTGGAGGCGCTCGGCGCCTCCCACGCGGAGGCGCCAGAGGGCGTCGCCGTGGCGGCCGTGGCCACCGCCTTCCCGAGCGGACGCGCCTCCCTCGCCGTCAAGCTCGCCGACACGGCCGACGCGGTCGCGGCCGGTGCGGACGAGATCGACATGGTCATCGACCGCGGCGCCTTCCTCTCCGGCCGCTACGGGCTCGTCTTCGACGAGATCGTCGCCGTGAAGGAGGCCTGCCGGCGCCCCGACGGCAGCTCCGCGCACCTCAAGGTCATCCTCGAGACCGGCGAGCTGAACACGTACGACAACATCCGTCGCGCCTCGTGGCTGAGCATCCTCGCCGGCGGCGACTTCATCAAGACCTCCACCGGCAAGGTGTCGCCCGCCGCCACCCTGCCGACCACGCTGCTGATGCTGGAGGTCGTCCGCGACTGGCACCGGCTCACCGGCGAAGAGATCGGCGTGAAGCCGGCCGGCGGCATCCGCTCCTCGAAGGACGCGATCAAGTACCTGGTGACGGTGGCCGAGACGGTCGGCGAGCACTGGCTCCAGCCGCACCTGTTCCGCTTCGGCGCCTCCAGCCTGCTGAACGACGTGCTGCTGCAGCGCCAGAAGCTCGAGACCGGGCACTACTCCGGCGCCGACTACGTGACGATCGACTGAGACGAAAGCAGATCAGAATGAGTTTCCTCGAATACGCTCCGGCCCCGGAGTCGCGGTCGATCCTCAGCCTCCGCGACGAGTACGGCCTCTTCATCGACGGTGAGTTCGTCGCCGGTCACGGCACGCCGTTCCAGACCATCTCCCCGGCGACGGAGGAGCGCATCGCGACCATCGCGACCGCCGACTCCTCGGATGTCGACGCGGCCGTCGCCTCCGCGCGCCGCGCCTACGAGAAGGTCTGGTCGCGGATGAGCGGCACCGACCGCGGCAAGTACCTGTTCCGCATCGCGCGCCTCGTGCAGGAGCGTGCCCGCGAGCTGGCCGTCGCCGAGAGCCTCGACAACGGCAAGCCGATCAAGGAGAGCCGGGATGTCGACGTCCCGCTCGTCGCCGCATGGTTCTTCTACTACGCGGGCTGGGCGGACAAGCTGGAGCACGCCGGGCTCGGCCCCGCGCCCCGCGCCCTCGGTGTGGCCGCGCAGGTCATCCCGTGGAACTTCCCGCTGCTGATGCTCGCCTGGAAGATCGCGCCCGCGCTGGCCGCCGGCAACACCGTCGTGCTGAAGCCCGCGGAGACCACGCCGCTGACCGCGCTGCTGTTCGCGGAGATCGTGCAGCAGGCGGGCCTGCCCGCCGGTGTCGTGAACATCGTCACCGGCGCGGGGGAGACCGGTCGCGACCTCGTCGCCCACCCCGACGTGAACAAGGTGGCCTTCACCGGCTCCACCGCCGTCGGACGCGAGATCGCCCGCTCCGTCGCCGGCACCGACAAGAAGCTCACCCTCGAACTCGGCGGCAAGGCGGCCAACATCGTCTTCGACGACGCGCCCATCGACCAGGCCATCGAGGGGATCGTCAACGGCATCTTCTTCAACCAGGGGCACGTGTGCTGCGCGGGCAGCCGCCTCCTGGTGCAGGAGAGCATCCACGACGAGGTGGTGGACCGCCTGAAGAACCGTTTGTCGACGCTGCGCCTCGGCGACCCGCTCGACAAGAACACCGACATCGGCGCGATCAACAGTGCCGAGCAGCTGCAGCGCATCCGCGAGCTGTCGGACATCGGGGAGGCCGAGGGCGCCGACCGCTGGACGGCCGACTGCGCCATCCCGGAGAACGGGTTCTGGTTCGCCCCGACGATCTTCGACAACGTGTCGACGAGCCACCGCATCGCCCGCGAGGAGGTGTTCGGCCCCGTGCTCTCGGTGCTGACCTTCCGCACCCCCGCGGAGGCGATCGCCAAGGCGAACAACACGCCCTACGGCCTCTCGGCCGGGATCTGGAGCGACAAGGGCAGCCGCATCCTCGCGGTCGCCGACAAGCTGCGCGCCGGTGTGATCTGGGCGAACACCTTCAACCGGTTCGACCCGGCCAGCCCGTTCGGTGGCTACAAGGAGTCCGGCTACGGGCGCGAGGGAGGCCGTCACGGTCTCGGCGCGTACCTCGTGCCGGGCCGCGCGCTGCCTGCCGCCGCCACCTCCTCCGCCCGTCCCACGACCCGCAAGGGAGCCACGAAATGAGCCGCCTGGCCGTGCCGAAGACCTACAAGCTCTACATCGGCGGGAAGTTCCCGCGCAGCGAGTCGGGCCGCACCTACGAGGTGCTGTCGGCGAAGGGGGCCTTCCTGGCCAACGCCGCGAAGGGGTCCCGCAAGGACGCCCGCGACGCCGTGGTGGCGGCGCGCGCCGCGGTCTCCGGCTGGGCCGGCGCCACCGCCTACAACCGCGGGCAGGTGCTCTACCGCATCGCCGAGCTGCTGGAGGGGCGACGGGCGCAGTTCGTCGACGAGATCCAGAGCGCCGAAGGCGTCTCGGCCGCCGCGGCGGGGGCGCAGGTCGACGAGGCGATCGACCGCTGGGTCTGGTACGCGGGCTGGGCGGACAAGTTCGCGCAGGTGGCGGGCAACGCCAATCCCGTCGCCGGGCCGTACTTCAACATCTCGGTGCCGGAGCCGACCGGCGTCGTCGCCGTGATCGCGCCGCAGGACTCGAGCCTGCTCGGTTTCGTCAGCGCCGTCGCCCCTGCACTGGTCGCGGGCAACACGGTCGTCGTGGTCGCCAGCGAGCGCTTCCCGCTCTCCGCGATCAGCCTGAGCGAGGTGCTCGCGACGAGCGACGTCCCCGGCGGTGTGGTCAACATCCTCACCGGTTCGCCGGCCGAGATCGCCCCCTGGCTCGCCTCGCACGCCGACGTCAACGCTCTCGACCTGGTCGGCGCGGGCGCGCTGGAGTGGGTGGACCTGCAGATCGCGGCGGCGGACACGCTCAAGCGCGTCCTCCCGCCGGAGAACGGCGTGGACGCCGCGGCCCCGTCGCTCGACCGCATCGCGTTCTTCACCGAGACGAAGACGGTCTGGCACACCAAGTCCCTCCTCTGACCTGAGCATCGGCCCCGACCCCCTCGCCTCTCCGCCCGTTCTGGGGGAGGATGGAGGGAGTCGGGGAGGATGGTACGGATGCCGCAGGAGTGGGACACGGGACGAGGCGCTCTCGCCCTGATCGGAGACAGTCTGACCCAGGGCGGTGACTGGGCCGCGCTGCTGCCCGGCGAGACCGTCTGGAACTTCGGGGTCGCCGGTGACACGACCGACGACGTGCTCGCGCGTCTGGGCGACGTCACCGACTCGGCTCCCGCGACCGTCGCGCTCCTGATCGGCACCAACGACCTCGCTTGGCGCCGCTCGGCCGAGCATGTCGTGCGCAATGTGGAGACCGCCCTCGTCACCCTGCGCAAGGAGCTCCCGGAGGCGCGGATCCTGGCGCAGTCGGTGCTGCCGCGCGGCGCCGAGTTCGCCGATCAGATCAAGGACATCAACCGCCACCTCTGGCAGTTCGCGCCGACGATCCACGCGGGCTGGCTCGACCTCTGGCCGGCCTTCGCGCTGGAGGACGGGGAGCTGAACCCGGCGTACACCGAGGACAGGCTCCACCTGAACGCGGAGGGCTACCGGGTGTGGGCCGGCGAGCTCGTTCCCGCCCTCGAACTGGTCCGCGAGCTTCCGCCCTCGACCCGGGCGATCGAGCTTCCCGATCTGGGCGGCGCGGCCTGAGTCGCAGGCCGCCGGCCCCACCCGGCTGCGGTCAGCTGGAGCGCAGCATCCGCTCGTAGAAGTCGATGCCGCGCAGCCAGGTGCGCACGTGGATGCGCTCGTCGCGGGCGTGGAGCGTCCCGCGCTCCTCCGTGCTCATCTCGAACGGGGTGAACCGGTAGACCGTGTCGCCGATGGCGGTGAAGTGCCGGCTGTCGCTCGCACCCAGCATGATGTACGGCGTCACGATCGCCCGCGGGTGCACCTCGGCGAGGGCGCTCGCGACGCGCTCCCACTCCGGTCCGTCGCTCGGCGACACGGGAGAGGGCTCGCTCGCGTCCACGGCCTCGATGCGCACCTGCGGGTCGTGGATGGCGCGGCGGAGGTGCTGGAGCGTGTCGGCGACGGTCGAGCCGACCGCGATCCGCACGTTCACGATCGCCTCCGCGGTCTCCGGGAGGGCGTTGGCGGCCAGGCTGCCGCGCAGCTGTGTCACCGCCGTCGTCGTCCGCACGATCGCACGGGTCTCGTCGCTCAACCGGCCGAAGACGGCCCGCAGCAGCGGTTGCAGGCGGCGGGCCCGGGTGAACACCGCGCGCAGAGGGCCGGACGCGTGGGCGCCCAAGGTCTCCACCATCCGCAGGTTCGTCTCGGTGAGCCGGGCGGGGAAGGGCTTGGCGTTCAGCCGGGTGATGGCGCGGGCGAGCCGGACCGTCGCCGTCATCGCCGGGGGGGTGGAGGCGTGGCCGCCGTGCTGCTCGACCGTGAGCCGCACCGAGGTGATGCCCTTCTCGCTCACGCCGACGACGGCGATCGGGCGGGCGACGCCCGGGAAGATGCGCTCGACGATCGCGCCGCCCTCGTCGAGCACCAGGGCCGGGCGGACGCCGCGCTCGCGCAGGGCGGCCACGATCGTCTGCGCGCCGGTGCCGACGGTCTCCTCGTCGTGGCCGAAGCTCAGGTAGACGTCCTCCCGGGGCGCGAAATCGGCGTCGAGCAGGCGTTCGGCGGCCTCGAGGATCGCCACGACCGCCCCTTTGTCGTCGAGCGTCCCGCGGTTCCAGAGCACCCGTCCGTCTCCGGTGCCGGTGATCTCGGCAGCGAACGGCGGGTGCTGCCAGCCCTCGTCGGTGGCGGGGACGACGTCGTAGTGGCCCATCAGGATCGTCGGCCGGCCGGTCGGGTGGGTGCCCGGCCAGCGGTAGAGCAGGGAGTGGCCGTGACGCTCGAGCTCGAGGGCGGCGTGGACGCGCGGGTAGAGGCTCGGGAGGGCGGCGATGAAGGCGTCGAACGCCGCCCAGTCGGTCAGCTCGACGTCGTTGCGCGACATCGTCGGGATGCGGAGCAGGGTGCGGAACCGGTCCAGGGCGGCGTCTTCGCGTGCCGCGACCGGTGCCTCGTCGATCGCGCTCATTCCCCGGCCGCCGTCCGGAAGGCGGCGAACGCGTCGTCGCCGAACAGGACGAAGCGCACGGTCTCCACCGACCCGACGCCGGAGGAGAGCACGGCGCGCACGGTGCTGATCGCGATGCGCGCGGCGTCGTCCATCGGCCAGCCGTAGACACCGGCGGACACTGCGGGGAACGCGACGGTCGTGGCGCCGAGCTCGCGTGCGACGCGGAGCGACGACCGGTAGGCGTTCTGCAGCAGCGGCGTGCGATCCTCGTCGTCCGTCCACACCGGTCCGACCGTGTGGATGACCCAGCGGGCGGGCAGGTGGCCCGCGGTGGTGGCGACCGCCTGCCCCGTGGGGAGGCCGTCGGGGAGGGTGGTCGCCCGCAGTTCGCGGCAGGCCTCGAGGATGGCGGGACCTCCGCGGCGGTGGATGGCGCCGTCGACGCCGCCCCCGCCCAGCAGCGTGCTGTTGGCCGCGTTGACGATCGCGTCCACGGCCTGGTCGGTGATGTCGCCGCGGACGATCTCGATCGGGTCCGTCATCTCATCCCCGGTTGTTCGAGAGCTCGTAGACCTTCAGCAGTTCCAGGATCGCGTCGTCGCGCTGGCTGCCTCCCTCTTCGAACATCTCCGAGACGTGGGTCTTGAGGTGGTTCTCGACCAGGAGCTTGTTGAGCGAGCCGAGCGACTTCTGGATGGCGAGCGACTGGGTGATGATGTCGACGCAGTAGTCCTCGTTCTCGATCATCTTCTCCAGGCCGCGCAATTGGCCTTCCAGGATGCGCGTGCGGTGGAGGGCACGCTTCTTGATGTCCGCGATCACCTGTCCAGGATACCCCGCATCCCATATACCCCTATGGGGTATGTGTTATCGTGGAGCCATGGAAACGACCTACGACATCCTCGGCATGACCTGCGCCCACTGCGCGCGGGCCGTCAGCGACGAACTCACCGCCCTCGACGGGGTCGAGACGGTGCACGTGGACGTCTCCGCCGGCACCGCCACGGTGGCGCACGCGCGAGCACTCGACGGCGACGCCGTCCGCGCCGCGGTGGAGGAGGCCGGCTACAGCCTCGGCCGTCCCGACCGGCTCCCTCTGCTGTGACGACCGCGACGTCGGAAGACGGACTCACGCGCGTCGATCTCGCGATCGAGGGGATGACCTGCGCCAGCTGCGTGGCGCGGGTCGAGAAGCGGCTCGGCCGCGTGGACGGGGTGACCGCCACGGTGAACCTCGCCACCGAGCGGGCGAGCGCCCTCGTTCCGGCCGGTGTCGACCCGGCGGTGCTGATCGCCGAGGTCGAGAAGGCCGGCTACGGTGCGCGGGTGCTCCGCGACGATGCGCGGGGGACGCCGGACGGTGCCGCGCCCGGCCGGGGGACCGGTGCGGCGGAGGGACGCGACGCGCGTCGACTCGTCCCGCGCGTGATCGTCAGCGCCGCCCTCAGCGTGCCGATCGTCCTGATCGCGATGGTCGAGCCGCTCCACTTCCCCGGCTGGGAGTGGGTGTCCCTCGTGCTCGCGGCGCCGGTGGTGCTCTGGGGCGGCTGGCCGTTCCACCGCTCCGCGGCCGTGAACCTGCGTCACGGCGCCACCACGATGGACACCCTCGTCTCGCTGGGCACGCTGGCCGCGTTCGCGTGGTCGCTCGCCGTGCTGCTGCGGGGGGCCGGTGGTCACGTCTATTTCGAGGTCGCTGCCGTCGTGACGACGTTCCTGCTGCTCGGACGCTTCGCGGAGGCCCGTTCCCGGCGGCGGGCCGGTCAGGCACTGCGCGACCTGGCGCAGGCCGCGGCGCGCGAGGTCTCGCTGCTCGACGCCTCGGGTGCCGAGCGCCGCCTCCCCGTCGCCCTGCTCTCGGCCGGCGACCGCTTCGTTGTGCGCCCGGGGGAGCGGATCGCCGCCGACGGACGTGTGATCGAGGGGTCCGCCGCCGTGGATGCGTCGGCCATGACCGGGGAGTCCGTGCCGATCGAGGTCGCCCCCGGCGACGAGGTCTCGGCGGGCACCATCGCCGCGGGCGGGATGCTCGTGGTGCTGGCCGACCGGGTCGGGGCCGACACGCGCGTCGCACGGATGGCCGCGCTCGTGGAGCAGGCGCAGCTCGGAAAGACGCGGGCCCAGCGGTCGGCCGACCGGGTCTCGGCCGTCTTCGTGCCGATCGTCATCGGTCTCGCGGTGGCGACGTTCGTCACCTGGTGGCTCGTCACGGGCGATGCGGCGGCTGCCGTGTCTCCGGCGGTCGCGGTGCTGATCGTGGCCTGCCCCTGCGCCCTCGGCCTGGCGACGCCGACCGCCCTCCTCGTGGGGACGGGCCGTGCCGCCCAGCGCGGCATCCTCATCTCGGGCCCGGAGGCGCTCGAGCGCGCCGGACGCATCGACACGGTGGTCTTCGACAAGACCGGCACGTTGACGGCCGGCCGGATGACCGTGGCCCGGTGCGTGGTCGTGCCCGGCGTGACGGAGGAGGAGGCGCTGCGGCTGGCCGCGGCCGCGGAGCGCGGGTCCGAGCATCCTCTGGGCCGCGCGATCGCAGAGGCGGCGCCGTCCGACGCGGTCGTGGCGGGCTTCCGCGCCGTCGCCGGTTTCGGCGTCGCCGCCGTCGTGGACGGCAGGGACGTCGTGGTCGCCCGGGCGGACGACGGCCTCCCGGAGCTCCTGGCCGGCGCCGTCGACGGGATCCGCGGAGAGGGGGCGACCGCCGTCGTGGTGTCCGCCGACGGCGAGCCGATCGCCGTCCTCGCCGTGAGCGACCCCCTGCGTCCGGATGCCGCCGACGCCGTGCGACGCGTTCGCGCTCTCGGCGCCGAACCGGTCGTGCTGAGCGGCGACCACGAGGCCACGGTGCGGGCGACCGTCGCCGGCCTCGGCGACGTACGAGCCGTCGGCGGAGTGACCCCGGAGGGCAAGGCCGCCGAGATCGTGCGGCTGCAGGCCTCCGGGCGCACCGTGGCGATGGTCGGCGACGGGGTGAACGACGCGGCCGCGCTGGCGACGGCGGATCTCGGCATCGCGATGGGGACGGGATCCGATGTCGCGATCGAGGCCGGCGACCTCACCCTGCTGCGTCCCGAGCCCGGTCTCGTGGCCGACGCCCTGCGGCTGTCGCGGCGGATGCTCGCGGTGATCCGGGGGAACCTCTTCTGGGCCTTCGCGTACAACGTGGCGGCGCTCCCCATCGCGGCCCTCGGGCTGCTCGACCCGATGATCGCCGGGGCGGCGATGGCGTTCTCGAGCGTGTTCGTCGTCCTCAACAGCCTGCGGCTGAGGAGATTCTGATCGCCGTGCGCGATGGGGATCATTAGCAGGGGGCGAACCGCGGAATCGGGATGTCGGGCGGCGCGTCGGGCCGGTCTCCCCTCAATGGGGGGTAGGGGAGGACATACTGGGTGGTCTATCCTCAACGCAGGGGTTGAGAATTATTCGTTTTGCAGGAAAGGCCCGACTTTGCTGAAGAACCTCAGCCCGCTGCTGTCCGGTGCGCTCTTGAGCGCTCTGGATTCGATGAACGACGGCGAGACGCTTACCCTCGTCGGCAGCGGCTACCCAGAAAATGCCATCAACACGCCCATCGTCCACCTCGAGGACGACACCACCACCGAGGACGCCGCCCAAGCGATCCTCAGTGTGTTCCCGCTCGACACCACCCACCCGTCACCGATCGCCTTCCTCGACCTGGCAGGCGAGCCGTACGACGTCCCCGACGTCGCCTTCGCCGTGAACGGCATCGCCTCCGATGCCGAACTCCGCCGCGTGCCGATGGAGCGTCTCGGTCTCGAGGACTTCCTCGAGCAAGCCGCCCGCTCCGCCGTCGTCGTGCGCGTCGGCTCCGACGCCCCGCCGTGCGCCTTCCTGTTCCGCAGGGGAGCGCTCTGACGGGCACGCCTGCCCTCAGCGGCGCCCGCACTCCGAGGAGGTCTCGTCTCGGACGCGGGTGCCGCTAGGGTGGTGGGGATGTCCACCTCCCGCACTCCGCAGCCGCCCGCCGTCAGCCGGGCGGCTCTGGCCCCCGGCATCATCGCGGCGATCGTGCTCCTGGCCGGTCTCGCCCTGATCGGCGGCGGCTGGTACCTCTACGTGCAATATGCGGTCGCCATCCTGGCGCTGATCATGTGCGTCTTCGCCGGTCAGGCCAAGCAGTGGTGGTGGCTGGTCGGACTCGTGCCGATCGCCGTGGTCTGGAACCCGGTGTGGCCGCTCACGATCGACGACACCCTGCTGCGCTCGCTGCACGTCATCGCGTCCGTGTTCCTGGTGTGCGCGGCGATCCTGATCAAGATCCCGGCCGACACTCGTCGCTGAACGGTCGCGAATCCGGTAAAATGGAGCTGCGCGGCGATCCGTCTGCCGCGCTGCCGGCGTGAACGACGCCCGGGCGGGGCCACTCGGTCCTTCGACCGGAGGTCGCGTCGGCCCTCACGCCAACGGCACCGTGTCTCGGAAATCGCGCGGCGCACCTTCATGGAGGACCATGTCTCGTTCCGGTCAGCGCACCAGCCCGTCGCGCCCTCAGCAGCGCCGGAGCCGGCACGCCAACAATGACGGGCTGATCCCGGTCCTCGCTCGCAAGGTGCGCGAGGTCGAGGCCAAGGCCGTCGACGGCAAGAAGCTCGGGCCGACGAACCGCACCAAGTTCCAGGTGATCGCGTTCCTCATGCGCGAGGAGCGGGCCCGGGCCAAGTCCGACCCCGAACTCAGCGACGCGGCGCGCGCGGAGCAGCTAAAGCGGCTCGACGGGATCGCGACCATCCTGGCCAAGACCGCCGCCCGGGACACCTCGCTGATCTCCCTGCTGGAGAGCGAGGCGCCGCCGACCGCGACCGCCCAGAAGATGCGCCGCGACTGGCTGCTGGAGTCGGGCACCGAGCTCAGCCCGGACGATCTCATCATCACCGTGGAGCGTCCCGTCGCCAAGATCGACAGCGTCATCCCGCCGGAGCTGGCCGAGAAGCAGGTCGTGCCGCAGTCGGTCAAGGCCCGTCAGCTGTCCAACCCCTTCCTCGCCCCCGACCTCTCCCGGCTCACGCCCGCGCAGCCGACGCCGCGCCGGCGGCTCGACTCCTGGGAGCTGCTCGGCCCCCTGTTCAAGTCGTTCGAGTACGGCTCGGGCGGCCAGGCGGCGAGCATGGAGCTCCCGCCGGCCCCGGCGATCGACCGCTACTCGCCTCCCGGCCTGGAGCTGATGCACCACCAGGCCCGCTTCGTGGAGAGCGTCCGCCAGGGGCACCGGACCTTCCTCCTCGCCGACGAGCCCGGTCTCGGCAAGACGGCGCAGTCGCTGCTGGCCGCGTCCGTCGCGGGCGCCTATCCGCTGCTCGCCGTCGTCCCCAACGTCGTGAAGATGAACTGGGCGCGCGAGGTCGAGCGCTGGACCCCGCAGCGCCGCGCCACGGTCATCCACGGCGACGGCGAAGGTCTGGACGCCTTCGCCGACGTCGTCATCGTGAACTACGAGGTCCTCGACCGGCACCTCTCCTGGCTGAGCACGCTCGGCTTCAAGGGCATGGTCGTCGACGAGGCGCACTTCATCAAGAACCTGCACTCGCAGCGCTCGCGGCTCGTCCTCGGGCTGGCGGAGGCGATCCGCTCCAACACACCCGACCCGCTGCTGCTCGCCCTCACCGGAACGCCCCTGATCAATGACATCGACGACTTCCGGGCGATCTGGCAGCTGCTCGGCTGGATCGACGGCAACAAGCCGACCGCCGAGCTGATGGAGAGCCTGGAGGCGACCGGCCTCACCCCGGCGGAGTTCGGCTTCTACGCCGCCGCGCGGGAGGCCGTCATCGACCTCGGCATCGTGCGCCGCCGCAAACTCGACGTCGCAGCCGACCTGCCCAGCCGCCGTGTCGTCGACCTGCCGGTCGAGCTCGACGGCGACCTCGGCCGCTCCATCCGCCAGGCGGAGAAGGAGCTCGCCGACCGCCTGGTCGCCCGCTTCCAGCGGGCCGCCGCGGCCGGTCGGCCGGACACGTTCGACGGCGACGACGAGGCGCACCGCGCCCACCTCATCCGGCTGGTCGCCCAGTCGGAGCTCGAGGAGTCGAAGTCGGCCAAGACCGGTGACAACGTCTTCACGATGGTCCGCAAGATCGGCCAGGCCAAGGCTGGCCTCGCCGCCGACTACACCGCGCAGCTCGCCCGCTCGGTCGGCAAGGTCGTCTTCTTCGCCAAGCACATCGACGTGATGGACCAGGCGGAGGAGGCGTTCGCGGCCCGCGAGCTGAAGACCATCTCCATCCGCGGCGACCAGAGTGCGCTCGCCCGGCAGAAGGAGATCGACGCCTTCAACAACGACCCGGACGTCTCGGTCGCGGTCTGCTCGCTCACCGCGGCAGGTGTGGGCCTCAACCTCCAGGCGGCGTCGAACGTCGTGCTGGCCGAGCTGTCCTGGACCGCGGCGGAGCAGACCCAGGCCATCGACCGCGTGCACCGCATCGGTCAGGAGGAGCCGGTCACCGCGTGGCGCATCATCGCCGCGCAGACCATCGACTCCAAGATCGCCGAGCTCATCGACGCCAAGCAGGGTCTCGCCGCGCGCGCGCTCGACGGCAGTGACGTCGAGGTCGGCTCGTCCGACTCGGTCCAGCTGGACGCGCTCATCCACCTCCTCACGGAGGCGCTGGGCTGACCCGCGCGACATTCGTGCCGAATGTCGCGAAACGCGTGCGCTTTCGCGACATTCGGCACGAATGCGCGAGCGGTTCAGGCGATCTCGGCGTCGTCCGGGTCGATGGTGACCGGCCGGTCGTCGTCCGGCAGGATGCGGTCGTCCGCGTCGTCATCCTCGATCGGCGCGTCGTCGGCGTCGTGCAGCACGGGTTCGGGCTCGTAGTCGCCCTCCTGTGACTCCCGGAACTCGTCCAGGTCGTCGTCGCGCCGGTCGCTCATGACACCGAGGGTACCGCCGTCGCCGTCCCCGGTCGAGGGGTTCTCAGCCCACGAGGGAGAACACGAAGAAGGCTCCCCGTTCGTCGTGGACGATGCGCGCCGCCCCCTGGAAGGCGGCGAAGTCGTCGGTTCCCGTCCCGGGGACGATGTAGCCGAACGCCGAGGGGTCGTCGGGATGCTGCAGGGCGCCGTGGTGGACCGTGAACGACCCTCTCCTCCCGTCCGCCAGCGTGCCGACCACCCGCTCGGCGGCGAGGTACCCGCGCCCGCCCTCCTCCGTTCCCGAGGAGACGAAGTGGGCGACGGACTCGCCGATCAGCCCCTCGGTGTAGCGCTTGCGCATGATGACGGCGCCCACCCAGTCGCCGTCGAGACCGGCCAAGGGTTCCGGGTCCCACCCGGTGACCTCGAATCGGGCGGTGATCGTCTCGGTGGTGTCCATGGTCCGAGACTAGGCACTCCGCGCTCCCGCGCTCTTGTGATTTCGCGACACGGCCGATGTGGACTAAACAAGGGCTATGGAGCACCAGAGCCAGATCGAGATCGAGCGCAAGTACGACGTCGTCGCCGATACCCTGCCGCCCGACCTCGTCGGTGTGGGGGCGATCGCCGTCGGTGCCGATCCCGAGACGGCCGAGCTGGTGGCGACCTACTACGACACCGCCGAGCTCCTGCTCGCCCGCAACCGGATGGCCGTCCGCGCGCGACGCGGGGGAGCGGACGAAGGCTGGCACGTCAAGCTCGCCCCGGGCGAGGAGGGCCGCGTGGAGCTGCACTGGCCGCTCGGGGACGGCGAACGCGAGCCGCAGTCGCTCCGCGACGCGGTCGGCGAGGCTCTCGGGGCTCCGCTGGGCGCCGAGCCGCTGGTCCCCATCGCCCGCATCGTGAACACCCGGGTGACGACGGTGCTGCGGGACGCCGCCGGCTTCGAGCTCGCCGAGCTCTGCGACGATCACGTCCGCGGCGAGAACCTGCGCACGGGCGGACGCGACGAGTGGCGGGAGTGGGAGGTCGAGCTGCTCAGCGGCGCTCCGGACAAGCGCTCCGGCCGAACCGCCCTGCTCGACGGCATCGAGGAACGGCTGATCGAGGCGGGGGCTCGGCCGTCGGCGAGCGGCTCCAAGCTGCAGCACGTGCTCGGACTCTGATCCCGGCTGCGGCCGCTGGGAGCGGCCGGAGGTGGACGGAGCGGTCCACCTGCATGCCATACCCCACCGACGGCGCGACGTCCAGTGCGCTTTTGTGCTGCGGCGGGAGGTCGGGCATGATTCCTAGGGGCGTTACAGAAACGGCGAGAGACGGAGCACCATGAAGATCGGCATCCTCACCAGCGGCGGCGACTGCCCCGGACTGAATGCGGTCATCCGCGGTGCGGTCCTGAAGGGCGACCGCGTGCACGGCTCCGAGTTCGCCGGCTTCCGCTACGGCTGGCGCGGCGTCGTGGACGGCGACATCATGCCGCTGGACCGGCACAGCGTGCGCGGGCTCTCCCGTCAGGGCGGGACCATCCTCGGCTCCAGCCGCACCAATCCGTTCGAGGGCGAGCACGGCGGCCCGGAGAACATCCAGCGGATGATGGACGAGAACGGCATCGACGCGATCATCGCGATCGGCGGCGAGGGCACCCTCACCGCCGCCCGCCGTCTCACCGACGCCGGGCTGAAGATCGTCGGCGTCCCGAAGACCATCGACAACGACCTCGCCGCCACGGACTACTCGTTCGGCTTCGACACCGCCGTCGAGATCGCGACCGAGGCGATCGACCGCCTGCGCACCACCGCCGAGTCGCACCAGCGCTGCATGGTGGTGGAGGTCATGGGCCGGCACGTCGGCTGGATCGCCCTGCACTCGGGCATGGCCGGCGGCGCGCACGCCATCCTCATCCCCGAGCGGCCGCAGTCGATCGAGCAGGTCGTGGAGTGGGTCGAGTCGGTGCGCGACCGCGGTCGTGCCCCGGTGCTGGTCGTCTCCGAGGGCTTCCACCTGGACACGATGGAGGAGGCCCACTCGCACAAGGGCCTGGACGCCTTCAACCGGCCGCGTCTCGGCGGCATCGGCGAGATGCTCGCCCCGATGATCGAGGAGCGCACCGGAATCGAATCGCGTGCGACGGTGCTGGGCCACATGCAGCGCGGCGGCGTCCCGAGCGCCTACGACCGCGTGCTCGCCACGCGGCTCGGCATGGCTGCGGTCGACGCGGTCTACGAGGGCCGCTGGGGCTCCATGGTGTCGCTGCGCGGAACCGACGTCGTCAACGTGTCGATCGCCGACGCGACCGGCGGCCTCAAGACGGTGCCGGACGCACGTTACGAAGAGGCCGCCCTGCTCTTCGGCTGAGCGCGCCGGCCGCGCCGGGCCGACCGGCGCGGCCCTGATCCGCGTTCCCGCTCCCGCGGCTCTATGGACGCGCAGGCGGCGGGGCTAGGCTCCCTCCTACGAGAGTGAAGGGATGCCGTATGCCCAGATTCGTCCAGTTCGAGGAGTTCGGCTCGCGCGACTTCCTGCAGATGGTGGACCGCGAACGGCCCTGGCCGGGGCCCGGTCAGCTGCTCGTGCGGGTGATGGCGGCAGGGTTGAACCCGATGGACTACAAGGCCTACCGGGACGAGCGGTCGGCCGGACGGATGGGCGTGACGCTCCCGAGCGGCATCGGTCAGGACCTCGCGGGCTACGTCGAGGAGGTCGGCGAGGGCGTGACCCGCTTCGCGGCCGGCGACGCGGTGCTGGGCACCGCGCCGTTCGCGGCGATCGCCGATTTCGCCGTGGTCGCGGAGGACGGCCAGGTGGTCGCCAAACCCGAACCGCTGACCTTCGAGGTCGCCGGCGCGCTGGGCGTCGTCGGGCGCACCGCGATGGCGAGCACCGCCTCCCTCGGCCTCGGCGAGCACGACACCGTGCTGGTCAGCGCCGCTGCGGGTGGTGTCGGCGTGCTGGCGGCCCAGCTCGCGGTGCGGGCGGGAGCGACGGTGGTCGGGACGGCGGGGGAGGAGAACCACGACTTCCTCGAGACGCTGGGCGTCATCCCGGTGGCCTACGGCGACGGCCTGGTGGAGCGGGTGCGGGACCTGCTCGACGGCGAACCGGTCACGGCGGCCCTCGACAACCACGGTGGCGGGACGATCGAGGCGGCGCTGGAGCTGGGCGTCCCGGTCGAGCGCATCAACTCGATCGCCGCGTTCGGGCCGGAGGCGCACGGCGCCCGCAACGTCGGCGGCCACGCGGCGGGCAACGACGAGCTGGCCGAGCTCGCCGGCCTGCTGGCGGAGAACGAGCTGATCCTGCCCATCGACTCCATCTATCCGATCGAGCGCACCGCGGAGGCGTACGGCCGGCTGGAGGCCGGGCACCTGCGCGGCAAGATCGTCGTCGTGACGGATTAGGGCCGGCGATGATCGACGACGACACGGCCCGGCTGCTGCGCCAGGCGGGGCTGCGCTGGCAGCCCCAGTCCGGCGACACGTTCGCCATCGACCGCCCGGGGATGACCGGTGAGCGGTTCACAGTCAGCGAGATGACGATCGAGCCGCACCACTTCGAGACCGGGACGATCCTCGGCTTCAACGGGACGACCGAGTGGGCGCTGGACTCGCTGGCGGTGGAGGACGCCCTCTGGATCCCGCGCGAGGACCAGTTGCGTGAACTGCTTGGCCGGTCGTTCCGGCACCTCGCCCGCACGCTGGACGGCTACCGGGTGACCATCGTGCTCCGCGGTGCCGACCGGCTGTTCGAGCACGACGAACCCGCGACGGCGTACGCGCAGGCGCTGCTCGCGTTGATCGGCGCCTCGGCGGACTGAGGAAGGCCGGGGGTCAGCCGTCCGCGCGGCGGGCGGCGCGCTCGGCGTCGCGAGCCTTGACGCGCGCGTTCTCGGCTCGCACGGCGGCGTGCGTCTCGCGCTCGGCGACGAGCCACGACGGCGGGTCGGCCAGCAGTGCCTTGATCTCGGCCGTGGTGAGGGCCTCGTCGACACCGCCGCGGGCGAGCCCGGAGTTCGAGACGCCGAGCTTGCGCGCGACCTCGTCGCGCGGGTGCGGACCGTCCGCGCGCAGCGTCCGCAGCCACTCCGGCGGCTCGGCGGTGAGCGCATCGAACTCGGTGCGGCTGATCTCGCGATCGCGGAACTCGGCCGGCGCGGCGGGCAGGTAGATGCCGAGCTTCTTGGCGGCGGTGGCCGCCTTCATGGTCTGGGGTCGCTTCTCGGCACTCATGGGTTCCAGGGTACCGTTCGGTACGCTCGGGGGATGACCTCCCGATTCGCCCTGACCTTCCCGCGGGGCGTCGCCGTCGGCAAATGGACGCGCGAGTTCGAGCGCCGGCACCCGGCCGTCGACCTCGTCGTCGCCCCGAGTGCCGACCCGTCGGCGGTGCTGACGGCGGGAGACGCCGACATGGCGTTCGTCCGGGACGCCGAGCCGGGCGACGCGCGGCACCTCATCCCGCTCTACGCGGAGGACGTCGTGCTGGTGATGCATCACGAGCACCTGCTGACGCTGGAGAAGAAGCTGCACCGGGCCGATCTGGTGGATGAGCCCCGGGTCGAGGGGGAGCCGTCGGAGACCGCGATGCGCCGGATCGCCGAGGGGGAGGGAATCGCCCTCTGGCCGGCATCGGTCGCCAAGTCCCTGCGCCGCAAGGACGTCGTCGCGGTGCGGCTGGAGGACGGCGACCAGAGCAGCATCGCGCTGACCTGGCCGCGCGACGGGCAGCATCCCCTCGTCGACGAGTTCATCGGGATCGTGCGCGGACGCACCGCCCACAGTTCCCGCAACCCCGAGGTCGCGGCGGAGCAGGCGGCGGCGGGGGCGGCGTCGAAGCGGACCGGTGCCAAGCAGGCCGGTGCCAAGCAGGCCGGTGGCAAGCAGACCGGTGCCAAGCAGACCGGTGCCACGCAGCGGGGCCGCGGTGGCGCCCCGGCGTCGCGTTCCGGCCGGGGCCGCAAGCGCCGCTGATCGCCGTCGCGCGCGCATCGTCGGGCAGAATGGCGGCATGGCAGCCAGTGTCGGCCGCGAGGCCCAGTCCGAGATCTACCGCGCCGGTGTGAGCGGGATCCGGCCCCGCATCCCCGTGGGCGGCGCCGCGCTGGAGCGGGCGGCGCAGCGCCGGATGTCCCGGGCGGCGTTCGCCTACGTCGCCGGCTCGGCAGGAGCCGAACGCACGGCGCGAGCGAACCTCGAGGCGTTCCGGGCGCGGCGGATCGTGCCGCGCGTGCTGCGCGACGTGGCCGAACGCGATCTCGGCATCGAGCTCTTCGGGGTGCGCCGCCCCACCCCGCTCCTGCTGGCCCCGATCGGGGTGCTGGAGCTCGCGCGGCGCGGGGGCGACGCGCTCGCGGCCCGGGCGGCGGCCTCCCTCGGTGTCCCCGCGCTGCTCTCCACCCAGGCCTCGGCGCCGATGGAGGAGGTCGCTGCCGCGATGGACGCGGTGCACCCCGGGGCGGCACGCTGGTTCCAGCTCTATTGGAGCTCGTCGCGCGAGCTCGTCGTGAGCCTCGTCGACCGCGCCGAGCGCAGCGGGTGCGAGGCCATCGTGGTCACCCTGGACACGCACCTGCTCGGCTGGCGACCGCGGGACCTCGACCTCGGCTTCCTGCCGTTCAGCCGCGGCCTCGGGATCGCGCAGTACACCAGCGACCCGGTCTTCCGGCGCCTGGTCGCCGAGCGGGTCGCGTCCGGCGGCGAGCGGGCGCGCACCCGCGTGACGCCGGCCGCAGTCGCCTCCTTCGCGAGCATCCTCCACCACCATCCCGGCGGCCTCCGCCGCAACCTGGGCTCGCCAGAGCCGCTGGCCGCCGTGGAGACGTTCCTGGACGTGTTCGCCGACCCGTCCCTGACCTGGGACGACCTCGCCTTCCTGCGCGAGCACACCCGGCTCCCGATCGTCCTGAAGGGCGTGCTGCACCCGGACGACGTACGCCGCGCGGTCGACGCCGGGGTGGATGCGGTGCAGGTGTCGAACCACGGCGGGCGGCAGCTCGACGGGGAGGTCGCCGCTCTCGACGCTCTCGCCGGCGTGGTGGCCGCCGTCGACGGGCGCCTGCCGATCCTGTTCGACAGCGGGGTGCGCGGAGGCGCCGATGCGGTGATCGCACTGGCCCTCGGGGCGCGCGCCGTCGCCGTCGGCCGTCCGTACGTCTACGCGCTGGCGCTGGCGGGGGAGGAGGGCGTCCGCGAGCTGCTGCGCAACGTCATCGCCGAGCTCGACATCACGCTCGGCCTGGCCGGTGTGCGCCGGGTCGACGACCTGGACCCGTCGATCCTCACCGGCTGACCTCCCGTCGACGGATCCTCAGCGTCAGGGGGCGGCCGGCGCCTCGCCGGCCTTGCGGGCCGCCTGAGCCAGCACCTGCGGCCCGGTCACGAGGGCGCGCTTCCACGGTGCGACGCCGTCGATCTCGACCTGGAGCGAGAAGCTGAGGATCGTCCGGATGAGCACGATGATGCCCAGCACGATCGCGTCGGTCAGGGTCGGGCTGGAGGTCACCGTCTTGACCAGGTCGGCCGCGACCAGGATCTCGAGCCCGAGCAGGATGACGCCGCCGAACGTCTCGCGCAGGGTGCGGAAAGCGACCGTGCCGCTCCGGCTGCGACGCCAGGCGAGGAGGGAGATCACCAGCGCCACCACGAAGCCGAGCGCCATCGCCACCACGCCGACGAACTCGAAGGCGACGCCGATGGCTTCGAAGAACGCGTGTCCGTCCATGCCGTCATGGTGGCACAGCGGCCGGGCCGATCAGGAGACGTGCACGGCCGGTCGGCGTTTCACGTCCTTCTCGGCCTCGCGCAGCACCTCACGCGTCACCGGGGCGACCTCGCCCACGCCGGTGATCAGGAAGCGGAACATGTTCGAGATCGGGTTGCCCTCGGTCCACTCGAAGTAGATGGTCGGCACGACGCCCGAGATGTCGCGGATCTCCAGCAGCACCGCGGCGATCGTGTTCGGGACGTTGCCGCTCTTCACCTGCAGCACCCGGTAGCCGTGCTTCACCACCCCGTGGACGACCAGGTCCTCCTCGAAGTCGGAGGAGTCGGAGGGCAGCACCTCGATGAAGATGGTCCGGGCGCGCTGCGGGATGTGGCTGAACTTGCGTTCGTCCTTGTTCTTCTCCGCGTACTCCTTCGTCGTGTCGACGTCGGGCTCGTGGGAGATGATCCGGATCTCCCCCTCCTCGGCGTCCTCCAGAACGAAGTCGAGAGCGGTGACGTCGAGCGTCACCGAGGTGGCCCGCAGCTCGAACGAGCGGCCCACGCGGGACACGATGGACACGACCAGGATGCCCAGGATGAACAGCAGCGCGATCCGCAGACCGTCGGGCCGTTCGATGACGTTGACGATGGTGGTGTAGACGAAGATCGCCGTGATGATGCCGAAGAGCACGAACCGGCGCGGCTGCTTCTTGCGCCGCGCGGAGAGCGCCACGGCGAGCGATGCGGAGGTGATCAGCACGAGGACGCCGGTCGCGTAGGCGCCGCCCTGGGCGTCGACGTTGGCCTGGAAGACCAGGGTGATCAGGAAGGCGATCGCCGTGAAGACGAGGACGAGCGGCCGCACGGCCCGTGCCCACTGGGGCGCCATCCCGTAGCGCGGCAGGTAGCGCGGCACGAGGTTGAGCAGCCCGGCCATCGCCGAGGCCCCGGCGAACCAGAGGATGAGGATCGTGCTGAGGTCGTAGACCGTCCCGAACACGTTGCCCAGGTACTCGTGGGCGAGGTAGGCGAGGGCGCGCCCGTTCGCCGAGCCGCCGGGCTGGAACTCCTTCTGCGGGATGAGCAGCGTCGTCGTGAAGCTGGAGGTGATGAGGAAGACGCTCATGATGAGCGCGGCCGTGGTCAGCAGGCGATGGGCACCGCGGATGCGGCCGACCGGGTAGGCGGGGTCGTCGTCGGGGCGGCCCTTGATCTGCGGCATGACCGCGACTCCGGTCTCGAACCCGGAGAGGCCCAGCGCGAGCTTGGGGAAGACGAGCAGCGCGACGCCCACGACCAGGAACGGGTTGCCGTTCTGGCGGAACAGCATGCCCCACCAGTCGTCGATCGCGGTGGGGTGCTGGAACACCTCGACGATGGAGGTCGCGACAACGATCACATTGAGCGCCAGGTAGATCGCCACCAGCACGACCGCGATGCCGATGGCCTCCCGGAAACCGCGGAGGAAGACCGCGCCGAGCAGCACGAGGAGCACCAGGGTGATGATCACGTTCTGCCCGTGGAACCAGTCGGGGGCGAATGGGTTCTCGATGGCGTGGGCGGTCGCGTCCGCCGCCGACAGCGTGATGGTGATCATGAAGTCGGTCGCGGCGAAGCCGAGCAGCACCAGGACGAACAGCTTCCCGGCCCACCAGGGCAGCAGGCGCTCCAGCATCGCGATCGATCCGGAGCCGCGGAAGCTCTCGCGGGCCACCCGGCGGTAGACGGGGAGCGCGCCGAGCAGCGTCAGCGCGACGAGCACGAGGGTGGCGAAGGGCGAGATCAGCCCCGCGGCGAGGGCCGCGATGGCCGGCTGGTAGCCGAGCGTGGAGAAGTAGTCCACGCCGGTGAGGCACATGACCTGCCACCACGAGTGGGTGCGCTCGGGGTTGCGCCCGTGCGGGCCCTGCTGCGTGCCGCGCTCGTCGACCAGCCCCGAGAGCAGCCAGTGCCGGAACCGGCCGGTCTTCGTGCGCGCGACCCCGGCGGCCTGCGCCTGACCGGGGACAGGGACGGGCGCCGGTGCGCCGTCCGCCGGTGTGCTCGACATCGTCGCTCCTCGTGCTGGGCCTACGCCCTCACACTAGTTCGCTCACCAGGCCGACGCGCGGTAGTCCTTGAGGAACACACCGTAGACATCCTCGCCGGCCTCGCCGCGCACGATCGGGTCGTACACGCGGGCGGCGCCGTCGACCAGGTCGAGCGGGGCGTGGAAGCCCTCCTCCGCGAGCCGCACCTTCGTGTAATGCGGGCGCTCGTCGGTGATCCAGCCGGTGTCGACGCTGGTCATCAGGATGGTGTCCGTCTCGAACAGCTCGCCGGCGCTCGTGCGGGTGAGCATATTGAGAGCGGCCTTCGCCATGTTGGTGTGCGGGTGGCCGGGGCCCTTGTAGCGGCGGCCGAACACCCCCTCCATCGCGGAGACGTTGACGATGTAGGCCCGGCCCGCCTCGACGGCGGCCATGGACGGGCGCAAGCGGTCGATGAGGATGAACGGCGCGGTGGTGTTGCAGAGCTGCACCTCCAGCAGCTCCAGCGGGTCCACGTCGCCGATGGCCTGGGTCCAGCTGTTGACGGTCTTCACGTCGGGTACGAGGCCGCCCGCGTCGATGGCGGTGCCGTCGGCGTGCTTGGCCAGCGACGACGAGCCGGGCGCCATGGCGAGCGCCGCGAGGTCGTCCGCCGTGAGCGCGCCCGGCCCGGCCAGCTGGGCCACCGTTCCAGCGATGGTGGCGCTCGACAGCAGCGGGTGTGCCGCCACCGACGCCTCCAGCGCCTGCGGGTGCGGGTCCGCCGTGTGGCCGAAGGTCTCCATCTCGGGCAGCGGCCCGTCGGGCAGCGGCTGCGACTCGGCCTCGGCCAGCAGCGAGTAGGAGCCGGGGGAGCGGCGCACGGTCTGGGCGGCGTTGTTGATGAGGATGTCGAGGGGGCCCTGCGCGGCGACCGAGTCCGCCAGCGCGATCACCTGCGACGGGTCGCGCAGGTCGATCCCGACGACGCGGAGGCGGTGCAGCCACTCGGCGGAGTCGGGCAGCTGCGAGAAGCGCCGCACGGCGTCGCGCGGGAACCGCGTGGTGATGGTCAGGTGCGCGCCGTCGCGCAGCAGCCGCAGGGCGATGTGCATGCCGATCTTGGCGCGGCCGCCCGTGAGCAGGGCGCGCTTGCCGCGCAGGTCCGTGCGGGCGTTGCGCTTGGCGTGGCTGAACGCGGCGCAGGACGGGCAGAGCTGGTGGTAGAACCAGTCCACCTCCGTGTAGTCCTGCTTGCAGATGTAGCAGGCGCGCGCCTTGAGCAGGGTGCCGGCCGTGGTGGAGGCCGTCGTGCCCGAGGTCAGCTCGCGCCCGCGGGTCTCGTCGTCGATCCGGTCGGGCGCACCGGTCGCCGTGGCGGCGACGACCGCACGGTCCGCCTCGGCGACGGCGTCGCGCAGCTCGCGCCGCCTGGCCTGCTTGACCGCCTTGAACATGTGCCCGGTCGCCTGGCGCACGGCGATGAAGTCGGGGTGCTCGCGGTCGAACTCGTGGAGGCTGCCGAGAACGCGCAGCGTGATCTCCAGCTCGGCCGGGTCGACGCCGGCGGCAGGGGAGTCGGAGGGAGGGGTCGTGGATGGCACCGCAGAATTCTACGGCAGCCCCGCTGCACAGTCCCTGGCCGGGTGGGAGCCGGAATGCTAGGGTGACGAAAAGGGGGTGCACCATGAGCGTGCCGATGCAGGAGAGCGTTCTGATGCGACAGCTGGAGCAGGCGCGACGACGCCGCTCACGGGTGGCGCTGCTGGTCGTGGGGGCGATCGTGGCCGGTGTCGGAGCGTGGCTGGCCGGGCCGTACGGAGTCGTCCTCGTCGTGGCGGGGCAACCGCTCGGATGGGCGCTCGCCGCGCTCGGTCTCGTGCTGCTGGCCGCGTGCGTCGTGGCGATCGTGGCCGCCGCCCGGTCCCGGGCCGTGCCCGCAAGCCTCCCGGGCAAGGCCAACCCCACGTTCGACGAGCCGCTACCGTCGAAGAACCCGAACGGCGGCTACTCCATGTCGGGCTCGTATCTGGGGTCCCACTAGCGGCATCCGGGGCTCCGGGAGACGCCTCCGGCATGGGAGGCTTGAGGCATCATGACGTCTCCTGCACCCGCCCGGCTCCGTGTCGACGACATCCCCGGCCACACCGGTCCGGGCACCGCGAGCGAGGACGCCGTCTACGAGACGTTCGTCGCCTGGGCGGAGGCGGGAGGGATCTCCCTCTACCCGGCCCAGGACGAGTCGGTGATCGAGATCGTCGCCGGCGCCAACCTCATCCTGAGCACGCCGACGGGCACCGGCAAGTCCCTCGTGGCCGTGGGGGCGCACTTCGCCGCGCTGGCGCGCGGGGAACGCAGCTACTACACCGCGCCGATCAAGGCCCTCGTCTCCGAGAAGTTCTTCGCACTGGTCGACATCTTCGGCGCCGAGAACGTCGGCATGATGACCGGCGACTCCGCCGTCAACGCCGACGCGCCGATCATCTGCTGCACTGCCGAGATCCTCGCCAACCTCGCATTGCGCCACGGCGAGGACACCCCGGTCGGCCAGGTCGTGATGGACGAGTTCCACTTCTACGCCGACCCGGATCGCGGCTGGGCCTGGCAGGTGCCGCTGCTGACCCTCCCGCACGCCCAGTTCGTGCTCATGTCGGCCACCCTCGGCGATGTGACGGCGCTCGCCGCGGACCTCACGCGCCGCACCGGCCGCGAGACCGCGACGGTCACCGGCGTCGAGCGCCCGGTGCCGCTGCACTACTTCTATGAGCTGTCACCCATCCACGAGACGATCGACGATCTGCTGCACACCGGGCAGGCGCCGATCTACGTGGTGCACTTCTCGCAGCTCGCCGCCCTCGAGCGCGCGCAGTCGCTCTCCAGCGCGAAGATCGCCGACCGGGAGCAGCGCGACCGCATCGCCGAGCTGATCGGCGACTTCCGCTTCACCACCGCGTTCGGCAAGACGCTCTCTCGTCTGCTGCGCCAGGGGATCGGCGTGCACCACGCAGGGATGCTGCCCAAGTACCGACGCCTGGTCGAGCAGCTCGCCCAGCGCGGACTGCTCCGCGTGATCTGCGGGACGGACACCCTCGGCGTCGGCATCAACGTCCCCATCCGCACGGTGCTGCTCACCGCGCTCACCAAGTTCGACGGCAACCGGATGCGCCAGCTGAACGCGCGCGAGTTCCATCAGATCGCCGGTCGTGCCGGGCGGGCGGGATACGACACCGCCGGGACGGTCGTGGCGCAGGCTCCCGAGCACGAGAGCGAGAACCTCAAGGCGATCGAGAAGGCGGGCGACGACCCGAAGAAGCGACGCAAGATCGTCCGAAAGAAGGCGCCGGAGGGCTTCGTCTCCTGGGGTGAGCCGTCGTTCCGCAAACTGATCGAGGCGGAGCCGGAGACCCTCACCTCGTCCATGCAGATCACCAGCGCCATGCTGATCAACGTGATCGGGCGCGGGGGAGACGTCTACGGGCACGTGCGCGCACTCGTCTTCGACAACCACGAGCCGTGGCGGCGGCAGCTCGCCCTCGCGCGCCGTGCCATCGAGCTGTACCGGTCCCTGCTCACGGCCGGTGTCATCGAGAACGTGGCCGGGGAGATCCGGCTCACCGTGGACCTCCAGCCCAACTTCGCGCTCAACCAGCCGCTGTCACCGTTCGCGCTCGCCGCGTTCGAGCTCTTCGACGCCGAGTCGCCGCAGTTCGCGCTCGACATCGTCTCCGTCGTCGAGTCGACCCTCGACGACCCCCGCCCGGTGATCTCCGCCCAGCAGTTCCAGGCCCGCGGCGAAGCCGTCGCGGCCATGAAGGCGGACGGCGTCGAGTACGACGAACGCATGGCCGCCCTCGAGGAGGTCACGCACCCGAAACCGCACGACGAGCTGCTGCACGAGGCGTTCGCGACCTACGCGTCGAGTCAGCCCTGGGTGGCGGACTTCGAGCTGCGCCCGAAGGCGGTCGTGCGCGACCTCTACGAGCGGGCGATGACCTTCGGCGAGTTCATCGCCTTCTACAAGCTCGCCCGCTCCGAAGGCGTCGTGCTGCGCTACCTGTCCGACGCCTACCGCGCGCTCGGGCAGACGGTCCCGCTCGACCTGCGCACCGAGGATCTCCGCGACATCATCGAGTGGCTCGGCGAGCTCGTCCGGCAGGTCGACTCCAGCCTCCTCGACGAGTGGGAGGAGCTGGTCCACCCCGACGCCGAGCGTCACGCCGCCGAGTCGACCGAGCTCGCCCCTCCCGCGCCGCGCAACGTCACCACCAACCGCCGCGCCTTCTTCGTGCTGGTGCGCAACGAGCTGTTCCGCCGGGTGCAGCTGGCGGCGCTCGACCGCGTCCCCGAGCTGGGGGTGCTGGAGGCGGAAGCGGCGGCGCTCGCCGAGTCCGCCGTTCCGTCGTTCGGCGAGCAGCAGTGGGATGCGGCCCTGGAGGACTACTACGCCGAGCACGACGAGATCCTCACGGATGCCGCCGCGCGCTCGGCGTCGATGATCGTCGTGGACGAATCCCCGGCCGCGGCGGAGGGCGTCTGGCGGGTGCGGCAGATCCTGTCCGACCCGGCAGGCGACCACGATTGGGCCATCAACGCCGACATCCTGCTGGAGGCGTCGGCGCGTGCCGGGGTGGCGGTCGTCCGGGTGACGGGCGTGGCGCGCCTGTAGCGATTTTGACGGCGACCCGCCGCCGTGTGAGTATCTACACGGTCGCTTGAGTGCGCGCCAGGTCACTTGCATGAACTCCCGATGAATGGTTGTGTCGGGACGGACTGTGCTCCCCACGCGAGAAAGAAACCGGTGGACCTCACCCTCATCATCGTGCTGGTCATCGCGCTGGCCCTGTTCTTCGACTTCACGAACGGTTTCCACGACACCGCGAACGCGATGGCGACGCCCATCGCGACCGGTGCCATGAAGCCGAAGGTGGCCGTGGCATTGGCCGCCATCCTCAACCTGATCGGCGCGTTCCTGTCCACCGAGGTGGCGAAGACCGTGTCGGGCGGCATCATCCGGGAGGGCTCGGGCGGGGTCCAGATCACGCCGGAGCTGATCTTCGCCGGCCTGGTCGGCGCGATCGTCTGGAACATGGTCACCTGGCTGTTCGGCCTGCCCTCCTCCTCGAGCCACGCCCTCTTCGGCGGCCTGATCGGCGCCGCCATCGTCGGGGCCGGGATCGGGGCGGTCGACTTCGTCGTCGTGCTCGACAAGGTCATCCTCCCCGCCCTCATCGCCCCGGTCACCGCCGGGGTCGTGGCCTACTCGGCCACCAAGCTGGCGTACTGGATCACGCGCCGCTACGACGGCCGGCCCGACGGTCGTGGCGGGTTCCGGTACGGCCAGATCTTCTCGTCCTCCCTCGTCGCCTTGGCGCACGGCACCAACGACGCCCAGAAGACGATGGGCGTCATCACGCTGACGCTCATCGCCGCCGGCCTGCAGACGGCGGGGTCCGGCCCCGAGCTGTGGGTCGTCATCTCCTGCGCGCTGGCCATCGCGATCGGTACCTACTCGGGCGGCTGGCGCATCATCCGCACGCTCGGCCGCGGCCTCACCGAGGTCAAGCCCGCCCAGGGGTTCGCCGCCGAGACCAGCACGGCGGCGACCATCCTCGCCTCGAGCCACCTCGGTTTCGCCCTCTCGACCACGCAGGTCGCCTCCGGCTCCGTGATCGGCTCGGGCCTCGGCCGCCGCGGATCGTCGGTGCGCTGGGGGACCGCCGGGCGCATCGCCATCGGCTGGCTGCTCACCCTGCCGTCGGCGGCCGTCGTCGGCGCCGTCGCGGCTCTGATCGCGGGGCTCGGTCCGGTGGGCATCCTCATCGACACCGTGCTCGGCGTCGGCGTCGTCGCCCTCATCTTCTGGCTGTCGCGTCGCAACCAGGTGCACAGCGCCAACGCGGTCGAGCCCGCCCCGGTGCAGGGGCAGAGCGAGGTCGCCGCCTCCGGCCGCGCCGTCAAGATCAAGAAAGTCAAGCCGCTCAAGAAGGAGCGCGCGCGCAAGGAGTCCGCATGAACGGCATCGACTGGGTCGCCTTCCTCATCGTCTTCGCGGCGGCCATCATCGGGGCGTGCGTCGTCGTGAGCCTGTACGCTCTCGGCACGCGCCTGCTCGCCGTCGCCGGCCGCGCGCTGGTCGTCGAGCCGGTGGAGTTCACCGACGCGATCACGGTGATCACTCCCGAGGAGGCCGCGAAGGCCCAGCGCAAGGCCGCCAAGGCGCGGAAGAAGAACCCGCTCACCGACGGCCAGAAGCGGCTCGCCCTCACCGGTGCCTACGCCTGCTTCGTGCTCACCGGCTGCGCCGTCCTCTACGGCCTCTACCTGATCATCCCCTTCTTCCACGCCTGACCCGCCCCCGTGCCCGTGCGCGCCACTGCGCGCCCGCGCGCTTCGCGAGGGGTGAGTCGTTGCGGGTATTTCGGGCTTTTACCCGCAACTACTCACCTTTCGCGGGATCCCGCGGGGCCGGGGGTCAGTCGGTGCCGCGGAGGCGGGCGACGGTGCGCATGAGGTGGTAGACGACGATCGCGGCGATGGTGCCGAGGGCGATGCCGTTGAAGGTGAGCTGGCCGAGGTTGAGCGTGAAGTCGGCGATGCCGACGATCAGCGCCGTGGCGGCCGTGAACTGGTTGACGGGTTTTGAGAAGTCCACCTTGTTGTCGAGCCAGATCTTCACGCCGATGATGCCGATCAGGCCGTACAGGGCGGTGGTGACACCGCCCAGCACGCCGGCCGGGATGGTGTTGATGACCGCACCGACCTTGGGGGAGAGGCCGAGCAGCACCGCGACGATGCCGGCCACCCAGTACGCGGCGGTCGAGTAGACCTTGGTCGCCGCCATGACGCCGATGTTCTCGCCGTAGGTGGTCGTACCGGAGCCGCCGAAGAAGCCGGCGATCGTGGTGGCGAGGCCGTCCGCGAAGAGGGCGCGACCGGTGAGCTTGTTGACGGCGGGGTCGGTCAGCTGGGCGACGCCCCGGATGTGGCCCACGTTCTCGGCGACGAGCACGAGGACGACGGGCAGGAAGGCCGGGAGGATGCCGAAGGTCGCCGCGGGATCCTCGAACGGGTTGGTCGGAAGCGCGAAGGCGGGCAGACCGACCCAGGGGGCCTTCGCGACGGCGGCGAAGTCGACCTCGCCCATGATCACGGCGAACACGTAGCCAACGGCCACGCCGACGAAGATCGAGAGACGGCCCAGCAGTCCCGTGAAGAGGACGGTGCACAGCAGGACGGCGAGCAGGGTGACGAGCGCGGTCCACGGCGCCTGCACGAAGTTGTTCTTCGCCGCGGGCGCCAGGTTGAACCCGATCAGGGCGACGATGGCGCCGGCCACGACGGGCGGCATGAGCGCGTCGATCCAGCCCGTCCCGGTGAGGATCACGATCCCGCCGACGAGGGCGAGCAGGAGGCCCACGGCCACGATCCCGAACAGTGCGCCGCCCATCCCGTTGCTCGCGGTGGCGGCCGTGATCGGCGCGATGAACGCGAACGAGGAGCCGAGGTAGCTCGGGAGGCGGTTGCCCGTGATGAGCAGGAACAGGATGGTTCCGACACCGGAGAACAGCAGCGTGGTGCTCGGCGGGAAGTGCGTGAGCACCGGCACGAGGAACGTCGCGCCGAACATCGCAACGACGTGCTGGGCGCCGAGCCCGATGGTGCGCGGCCAGGTGAGGCGCTCTCCGGGGAGCACGATCTCGTGGGCTCCGACGTTCTTCCCGTCCCCGTGCAGCGTCCAGGGCAGCGCCATGTGTGTCCTCCGATAGGTGGCTTGGAATTAGGCTGGTACACGGCGCGTCGCGCCCATCGGCCGTCCGAC
The DNA here is from genome assembly GCF_000633535.1 of Leifsonia aquatica H1aii. Taxonomy (GTDB): domain Bacteria; phylum Actinomycetota; class Actinomycetes; order Actinomycetales; family Microbacteriaceae; genus Leifsonia; species Leifsonia aquatica_A. The sequence continues at coordinate 153,718 of NZ_AYMR01000009.1, forward strand.
CCGGTGAACACCCGGTGAACCGCCCTACGAGATACTACGGGAGACCATCATTTCCGCTCCGACCTCCACGTCCGAGCCGACCGCCACGGGGCGGTTGGACCGATTCTTCGAGATCACCAAGCGCGGCACGACCTGGGCCACGGAGGTCCGCGGCGGTGTGCTGACGTTCGTCACGATGGCGTACATCGTGATCCTGAACCCGCTCATCCTCGGCGGGACCCCGGACGTGGCCGGGCACTCGCTGCAGGGCGCTCAGGTGGCGGCGGTTACCGCGCTGAGCGCCGGCGTGATGACGGTGCTGTTCGGCCTCGTGGCGCGCCTGCCGTTCGCGTTCGCCGCGGGGCTGGGCATCAACTCGTTCCTCGCGGTCAACGTGGTGCAGGTGCTGACCTGGCAGGAGGCCATGGGCCTCGTGGTCATCAACGGTCTGATCATCGTCCTGCTGTCCGCGACCGGTCTGCGCAAGCTGATCTTCAACGCGGTCCCCGCGCAGCTCAAGACGGCGATCACCGTCGGCATCGGTCTCTTCATCGCCTTCATCGGTTTCGTCGACAGCGGCTTCGTGCGCAGCACGAACATGTCGTCGCCGCCCGTCCAGCTCGGCGAGGCCGGATCGATCGCCACCGTCCCGACCCTGATCTTCCTGCTCGCCCTCGTCATCATGGGCGTGCTGATGGCCCGCAAGGTCAAGGGCGCCCTGCTCATCGGCATCGTCGCGGCCACCGTCGTCGCGATCATCGTGGAGGCCATCTGGCCCGTCGGCCCGTCGCTGGGCGGAAAGAACGCCGGCGGCTGGAACCTCACCGTCCCGCAGCTGCCCGGTTCGCTCGTCTCGTTGCCGAACCTCGGCCTCGTCGGCCAGGTTGACGTCTTCGGCTCCTTCGGCCGGATCGGCGCTCTGGCGGCGATCATGCTCGTCTTCACGCTCGTCTTCACCAACTTCTTCGACGCGATGGGCTCGATGACCGGTCTGGCGCGCAGCGCCGGCCTGGCCAAGGAGGACGGCACGTTCCCGCGCCTGCAGCCTGCGCTCATCGTGGAGGGCGTCGGCGCGGTCGTGGGAGGTGCGACCTCCTCGTCGTCGAACACCGTGTTCGTCGAGTCGGCGTCGGGGATCGGGGAGGGCGCGCGCACCGGGTTCGCCTCCGTGATCACCGGTGTGCTGTTCCTGCTCGCGATGTTCTTCACCCCGCTCACCCAGGTGGTGCCACTCGAAGTCGCGGCGGCCGCGCTCGTCATCGTCGGTGCGCTCATGGTGGTGCAGATCCGGCACATCGACTTCGGCGAGTTCTCCAGCGTCCTGCCGGTGTTCCTGACCATCATCGTGATGCCGCTGACCTACTCGATCGCCAACGGCATCGGGGTCGGCTTCATCAGCTGGGTGCTCGTCCGGTCGCTGTCCGGCAAGGCACGCGAGATCAGCCCGCTGCTCTGGGTGGTCGCCGCCGGCTTCCTGATCTACTTCGCGCGCGGCCCGATCGAGGCGTTCCTGCCGCACTGATCGTCGCGGACGGCGGATCCGTCTCGGGGGAACCCCCGAGACGGATCCGGGGGTTTCCCCGATACCGCCGCGGCCGGCGTCCCGGTTGACTGGACCCATGACCAGCACGAGCAGCCCCACCGCCTCCGCCGCACCGACCGTGTCCGCCGCACCGACCGCCCCCACGGTCTCCCGCACTCTCAGCGTGACCAGCTTCGTCCTGGGCCTCGCTTCGATCGTGTTCGGCTGGACCTTCGTCGCCCCGATCGCAGGGATCGTCGTGGGCATCCTCGCTCTCGGGCGCGAGCCGTTCGGCAAGACGTTCGCCGTCTGGGGCATCGTGCTCAACGCGCTGATGCTCTTCGGTGTGCTGATCGGACTGGTGCTGGCTCTCGCCGGAATCGGCCTGGGCCTGACCTTCCTGCCCTTCGCCTTCCTCTGATCGGACGCCCGCGGTGATCCGGGAGGTCGCGGCCTCCTGAGAGAATGGACGGATGGAACAGCCCCACCTCCTCGGCCCGCGCAGCTACGTCGTGCGAGGCCGGAAGACCGAAGCGCAGCAGCGTGCGATCGATGAGCTCTGGCCGATCTACGGTGTGGAGTTCGACGGCTCGCCGCTGGACCTCGACACCCTCTTCGACCGCCGCACCGCCCGCACCGTCGAGATCGGCTTCGGGAACGGGGAGAACCTCCTGATCCTGGCCGAACGGCATCCGGAGCGGGATTTCCTCGGCGTGGAGGTGCACGGCGCCGGCGTCGGGCGCGTGCTCGCCGCCATCCACGACCGCGGGCTCACCAACCTCCGGATCGTGCGCCACGACGCCGTCCAGGTGTTCCACACGGGCCTGGCCGCCGACAGCGTCGCGGAGGTGCTGATCTTCTTCCCCGACCCGTGGCCGAAGGCGCGGCACCAGCGACGCCGCATCGTCCAGCCGGCCTTCGTCTCGCTCATCCTGCGCGCGCTGGAGCCGGACGGCGTGCTGCGCCTCGCGACCGACTGGGAGCCGTACGCCGAGCACATGCTCGAGGTGCTCGACGCCGAGCCGGGTCTCGTGAACGTCGCGGGCGCCGGGCGGTTCGTCCCGCGGCCGGAGGACCGGCCGGTCACGAAGTTCGAGCGGCGCGGGGAGAAGCTGGGACACGCGATCTTCGACCTGGAGTACCGCCCCCGTCCGTAGGATGGGCGCATGACCACTGGGCTCACCGCCATCGGGCAGACCGCCATCGGGCAGACCGCCGACGCTCTGCGCGCCACCTTCGACGCCGGGGCGACCAAGCCCCTCGCCTGGAGGGTCGCGCAGCTGCGCGCGCTCCGGCGGTTGCTCACGGAACGCGCACCGGAGCTGGAGGACGCCCTGCTCGCGGACCTCGCGAAGAACCCGACGGAGTCGCAGATCGCCGAGATCGGCTTCGTCGTGGGCGAGATCGACCACATGCTGCGCAACCTGCGCCGCTGGCTGCGGCCCCGGCGGGTAGGCGTCCCTGGCGCGCTGCTGCCGGCGACGGCGTCGACCATGCTGGAGCCGGTCGGCGTCGTGCTGGTGATCGCCCCGTGGAACTACCCGGTGCAGCTGCTGCTCGCCCCGCTGGTGGGCGCGCTGGCCGCCGGCAACGCGGTCGTGCTGAAGCCGTCCGAGCTCGCACCGGCGACCTCCGCCGCGATGGCCCGGCTCGTGCCGCAGTACCTGGACACCCGCGCGGTCGCAGTGGTGGAGGGCGCGGTGGAGGAGACCACCGAGCTGCTCGCGCTGCGCTGGGATCACATCTTCTTCACCGGCAACGGCCGGGTCGGGCGCATCGTCGCCACGGCGGCCGCACAGCACCTCACGCCGGTGACCCTCGAGCTCGGCGGCAAGTCACCGGTCTACGTCGATGACTCCGTCGACATCGCCGCCGCTGCACGCCGGATCGCGTGGGGCAAGTTCATGAACGCGGGGCAGACCTGCGTGGCGCCCGACTACGTGCTGGCGACCGCGTCCGTCGCCGCAGGGCTGGCCGGCGCCCTCCGCGACGCCATCCGCGAGTTGTACGGCGACGACCCGGCGCAGAGCCCGGACTACGGCCGCATCGTCGACGACCGGCAGTTCGCCCGCCTCACCGGTCTGCTCGACGGCGCGGGGACGACGGCCGTCGGCGGTGCGCAGGATGCCGCGACTCGGTACCTGGCGCCGACCGTGCTCACCGACGTCCCGCGCGACGCCGCGGTGATGGGCGAGGAGATCTTCGGGCCGATCCTCCCGATCGTCCCGGTCGCGGATCTGGACGACGCCCTGCGCTTCATCCGCGCCGGCGACAAGCCGCTCGCGCTCTACGCGTTCACCGAGAGCTCCGCAGTGCGACGCCGCATCCTCACCGAGACCAGCTCGGGCGCCGTGGGCTTCGGGGTGCCGGCCGCCCACCTCGCCGTGGGCGGTCTGCCCTTCGGCGGGGTCGGGGAGAGCGGAGTCGGGGCGTACCACGGCGAGCGGTCGCTGCGCACCTTCAGCCACGAGAAGGCCGTGCTGCGCAAGTCCCTCGCCCCCGACACCATGAAGCTGATCTATCCGCCGTACACGGAGGGCAAGGACCGGTTCGCCCGCGGACTGCTGCGCAGACTGGGCTGAACGGGCGCTCCGTCAGGACGCTCGGCGGTGTCTCGGATTCGAGACGGTTCGTCCACCACGCGTGCAGGGGCGGGCGGTAGGTTGGAGCTGTCGGCGGCCACGAACGGCCGACACCCCCGCGCCGGGACGCCCCGGCGAGCCAACCGCACAACGAGAGGCGACGGTGCCAACCGTGAATCCCACAGCCATGATGGACGACCCCCAGACGCAGCCGGTCCCCGTGATCCCTTCCCCCGTCATCGACGCGTCGGAGAACGTCTCCGACGTCCCCGATCCGAGTGCGGTCGGCGGTCCGACGCGCACCGAGACCGATTCGCTCGGGAGTCGTGAGATCCCGGCCGACGCGTACTGGGGAGTGCACACCTCCCGCGCGCTGGAGAACTTCGCGATCGCCAAGCGGCCGATCTCCGTCTACCCCGACCTGATCGTGGCGCTCGCCGGCGTGAAGCAGGCGGCCGCGCGCGCCAACCTCGAGATCGGCGTGCTGGAGCCGCACAAGGCCGACCTGATCGACCGCGCCTGCCAGCTCATCATCGACGGCCGCTTCCACGACCAGTTCGTCGTGGGTGTGATGCAGGGCGGGGCCGGGACCTCGACCAACATGAACGCGAACGAGGTCATCGCAAATGTGGCCCTCGAGCTGGACGGCCGGCCCAAGGGCGACTACGCGGCCATCAGCCCGATCGACGACGTCAACCGCAGCCAGAGCACCAACGACACCTACCCGACGGCGATCAAGATCGGCCTGACGTTCGCGCTCGGCCACCTGCTGGACGAGCTCGCCCTGCTGCGCGACGCGTTCGCCGAGAAGGGCAAGGAGTTCCGCCACATCCTCAAGGTCGGCCGCACCCAGCTGCAGGACGCCGTGCCGATGACCCTCGGACAGGAGTTCCACGGCTTCGCCACCACCCTGACCGAGGATCACGCACGGCTCACCGAGACCAAGTGGCTGCTCGCCGAGATCAACCTCGGCGCCACCGCGATCGGCACGGGCATCACCGCCGACCCGGGGTATGCCGCCGCAGCCGTCGCCCACCTCAACGCGATCACCGGCCTCAACCTCGAGTCCGCGCCCGACCTCATCGAGTCGACCAGCGACGCCGGCGCCTTCATGTCGTTCTCCGGCTCGCTCAAGCGCAGCGCCATCAAGCTCTCGAAGATCTGCAACGACCTCCGCCTGCTCTCCTCCGGACCGCAGGCCGGCCTCGGCGAGATCAACCTGCCGCCCCGCCAGGCGGGCTCCAGCATCATGCCGGGCAAGGTCAACCCCGTGATCCCCGAAGTGGTCAACCAGGTCGCCTTCTCGGTCGCCGGCGCGGACGTGACCGTCACGATGGCGGCGGAGGGCGGCCAGCTGCAGCTGAACGCCTTCGAACCGGTCATCGCCCACTCCCTCCTGCAGAGCATCACCTGGATGACGCAGGCGTTCCACACCCTCCGGGTCAACTGCGTCGACGGCATCACCGCCAACGAGGAGCGGCTCGGTGCGATGGTCGGCTCGTCGGTCGGCGTGATCACCGCGCTGACGCCGCACATCGGCTACGCGGCGGCGGCGGCGCTCGCCAAGTCCGCCCTGCTGACCGGGCACAACGTCGCGGACCTCGTGGTGGACGCGAAGCTGATGAGCCGCGAGGAGGTCACCCGCCTGCTGTCGCCGGCCCGGCTGAGCGGCCTGGAGACGATCACCACGGCCATCCCGGTCATCGTGCCCGACACGCAGGAGGGCTGAGCGACCGACGGCGCCGTCGGGGCGCGCGCGGCGGCCCGGCTCAGGCTCCGTCGCGCGCGTCCGCCTCGCGGAACAGCGCCAGCATGTCGCGTGCGAGCTGGTGCGGTGCGGTCTCGCACGGGCTGTGCCCAGTGCGGTAGACGGCCAGACGGGCCCCCAGAGCGTCGGCGTTCTGCTCGTGCAGATGCGTCGGCCAGAGGTCGTGATCGCCCGTCGCCACGAGGACGGGGATGCCGCTCGTCGCGATGCGGGCGCGGACATCCGGCACCTGCTTCATCAGGCCGACGATGTCGTCGACGCTCGCGCGCCGGGTGAGATCGAAGCGGGATCGGACGAAAGCGAGCCGGCTGGGCGGCACCTTGTTCTTGTTGGTGACGATTCCCCAGATCATCAGGCCGGCACCCTGGCGCCCGGTGAGCACCCAGCTGAGCGGGCCGATGATGCGCACGCCGCGGAAGGCCTGGCCCGGCTCCGGGGGCGTGGTCAGCAGGGTGAGGGAGCGGAACAGCTCCGGCCGCTCGACGAGGGCGAGCTCGGCGACGATGCCCGCGAACGAGTAGCCGAGCACGTGCGCGGGGCCGCCGTCCCGCAGGAAGGCGACGAAGTCGGTCACGAGCAGGTCGTAGGTGTAGTGGCCGCCCGGAGGCGGTCCGGCGTCCGCCGACTCGTACTGCCCGGCGAGGTCGTAGCTCTGCACGTAGTACCCGGCCGCGGCCAGGATGGGCGCGAGCAGGAAGAAGTCCTCCTTCGAGCCGGTCGCACCGGGCACCAGCACGACGCGCGGGGACGCGGGGTCGCCGACGGAGACGACGGCCAGCTCACCGCTGGGCGCGGCGAATCGCGAGAAGACGGAACCGACCGGTGCGACCGACCAGTCGATGTCGGGCAGCGCAGCATCCAGCCGCGCCGCCTCGCCGCCGTCTCCGGCAACGCCGGGCCGCCGCTCTCCGATGGACATGCCCTCACGCTAGCCGACGCCGTGCCGGATTGCAGGCGATGCACGAAGGCGAGGCGTCAGGTGACCCGGCAGTAGGTCGTCAGGTAGCCGATCCCCCCGATGGAGACGGTGACGGTGGACTTGTCGCGGAGGAAGACCGGGGGAGTGCGCGAGTAGCCGGCCCCGCCGGGGCTGCCCGTCGAGATGAGGGTGCCGGGCTGGATGGTCGCCGAGTGGGAGAGGAACTCGATGATCTGGGCGACCGAGCGCACCATGTCGGCCGTCGAGGCGTCCTGCAGGATGGTGCCGTCGACATTGGTGGTCAGCCAGAGGTCCTGCGGATCCGCGATCTCGTCGGCGGTGACGACGACGGGCCCGTTGGGGGTGAAGCCGTCGAAGGACTTGCAGCGGGACCACTGCGCCTCGGAGAACTGCAGGTCGCGGGCGGTGATGTCGTTGACGACGGTGTAACCGAAGACGTAGTCGAGCGCGTCGCGGGCCGACACGTTGCGGGCGGGTCGCCCGATGATGACACCGAGCTCGGCCTCGTAGTCCACCTGCGTGGTGAGGTCCTCCGGCCAGGACGTGGTGCCGCCGTGCCCCGCCAGCGAGTTCGGCCAGAGCGAGAACACGGTGGCCGCCTTCTCGCTGCGCAGCTTCAGCTCCGAGGCGTGCGCGGCGTAGTTGGCGCCGATCGCGATGACCTGCGGGGGGCGCAGCACGGCGGAGGCGTGCCGCAGCTCGGCGACCGGCGTGAGCGGACGCCCGGTGGCGACCGCCTCGTCGACGACGGCGCGCACGCCTGCCATCGCCTCCTCGCCCTTCTCGATCAGATCCTGGAGGTCACGCGGGGCGTCCGGCATGACCTCGTCGAGGAAGAGTGCGCTCTCGGCCACGATGGCGGCCAGTCGCGGCGTCGCATCGGGGGCGGAGCTGAGGTGCGAGAATCTCACACTCTCCAACCTAACGGGGTGGAGGGGGGAGCGGTACTCGACAGGCAGGCGGTCGGCACGCCGTCGGGTCGACGCCGTGTCGAATCGTGGCACGCCGTCCGGCGGCTCATGCGACGGCGCCGGGGGCGTCCTCCGCGTGTTCCGCCCGCCAGCGGCGCCGGGCGGCCCGGCGGCGCCACGGAGACTCCTCAGGCAGATGCATCCAGAGCGTCCCGAACGCCCACGAGAGCCGGCGGCCGAAGCCGTGCCACGTGGAGAACGGCCGGGCCGAGATGCCGACCGTGAGCCGTTCGTCGTAGCGCACGACCACCCCGGGGTCCAGATGGAAGGCGAGGTCGAGGTCGTCATGGACCTCTCGCACGTCGCGGTGCACGGTCTCCCGCGCGCCCGCCCAGACCTCGCGGCGCATGGCGAAGTTGGAGCCGAAGATCGGCGGATGGCCGAGCCAGACCTCCATCGACCAGAAGTAGCCGCCGATGTAGAGGACCTGCCCGATGCCGGCCACGAAGGGGTTGCCGTCGTAGAACACGCCGGGCCCGGTGAGCACGCCGATCTCGGGGGAGTCGACGAACTCCGCCTCGATGTGCAGCAGCCAGTCGACGGGCGGCCGCGAGTCGGCGTCGATGCGGGCGATGATGTCGCCGGCGGCCGCATCGTATCCGGTGGCCGCCGCGGGGAAGATGCCCCGCAGAGGCTGTTCGAGCACCCGTGCACCGGCCGCCCGGGCGACCGCTGCCGTGTCGTCGGTGCTGCCGTTGTCCACGACGATGATCTCGTCGGCGGGTCGGAGCTGAGCGGCCAGATCGGCGAGGCTGCGGCGCAGCATCCCCGCGTCGTCCAGCGCGGGGATGACGACGGTGATCGAGGGCACTTCAGGCCTCACCCCTCCCACCTGCGCACGACCGGTTATGGTGCGATCCTACGCCCGCCAGAGGTGCATCCCGGCGTAGCTGCGCCACGGGGCCCAGCGCGCCCCCGCTGCGGCGAGGGCGCGGGCATCGCCCGGGAGGCCGAGGCGCGCCGCGCCCTGGCGCAGGGCCAGATCGCCGGTGAGCAGGATGTCGGGGCTGCCGAGCACGCGCAGGGCGATGTAGCCGGCCGTCCACGGTCCGATGCCCGGCAGGGCGAGGAGGCGGCCCTCCAGATCGTCCCGGGATTCTCCGACGTCGACCTGGAGGGAGCCGTCGGCGAGCGCGCGGGCGACGCCCACGATGGCGTCCACCCGTCTGGCCGGCCCGCGGAGGACGTCGCGGCCGTGCTCGGCGATCGCCGCCGAGGTCGGGAAGAGTCGAGTGAAGCCGTCGAGCTCGATCGGCTCCCCGAGGGCGTCGGTCAGCCGGCTGAGGGCGGTCCGCGCCGCGGGCACGGAGATCTGCTGCCCGATGAGGGCGCGGAAGACGATCTCCTCGGCGTCGACGGCGCCGGGCACACGTAGTCCGGGGGAGGTGCGGACGCTCGGTGCGAGCACGGGATCGGCGGAGAGCGCGGCGTCGATCGCGGCGGCGTCCGCGTCCAGGTCGAGCAGGCGGCGGACCCGGGCGACCAGGGGCGCCAGGTCGGCGACGTCCGTGAGAGTGGTGTCGCACTCGACGGCGGGCGCGTCGGACGTCCCCGTCAGGCTCAGGCGCACCGTGGCGGGACCGTGCGGCAGGCGCAGGGCGCGGGCGTAGGAGGTGTCGCCTCCCGTCTCCATGCCGGTCACCGCCCGAGCGGAGAGGAACGACAGCAGCGACCTCCCGTCGAACGGCGCCCGGGCGGGCAGTCGCAGGCTCAACGTCGCCCCACCCGCCGCGGACCCGGCGGTCGCGGGCGGAGCGGCGGACTGCGCGGCGGCGGCCGGACGCCGCGCCGCGGCGCGGATCCCGCCCGGCGTCGTGCGGTAGACCTCGGCGATGGTCTCGTTGAACTGGCGGATCGAGGTGAAGCCGGCGGCGAAGGCCACGTCGGTGATCGGCAGGTCGGTCCCGGTCAGCAGCAGTCGGGCGGTCTGGGCCCGGTGGGCGCGGGCCAGGGCGAGCGGGCCCGCCCCCAGCTCGGCGGTCAGCACGCGGCCCAGATGCCGCGGCGTGTAGCCGAGGCGGTGTGCCAGGCCGGGGACGCCCTCGCGCTCGACCGTCCCGTCGGAGATCAGACGCATCGCGCGGGCGGCCAGGTCGTCGCGCACGTTCCACTCCGGGGAGCCGGGGACCGCGTCGGGCAGGCAGCGCTTGCACGCGCGCAGGCCGGCCTCGTGCGCCGCCGCCGCCGTGAGGTAGAAGGTGACGTTGCCGGGCTTCGGGCTGACGGCCGGGCAGCTGGGGCGGCAGTAGATCCCGGTGGAGTGGACGCCGGTGATGAACTGGCCGTCGAAGCGGGAGTCGCGGGCGTTCATCGCTCGATAGCGCTCGGCGAAGACCGGGTCGCTCAGCGGGTCGACGGCGGGTTCGGTGGTGCGTGCCATGCGTCCAGCCTGTCACGCCCCACTGACATCGAATAGCGGAAATCGGACATTACCGGAGGGGAGGGCGGCTCGCCGTCGCTAGCCTGATCGAATGGACGTACTCGACTGGCTGACCGCGGCCCTCGGCGACGAGGCGATCGCGGCGGGCGTGCTGACCACCGACCCCGCACTGCTCGACGCCGTGCGCACCGATCGCTCCGGCTGGGTCGCCGAGGGCGCCCCGCTGGCGCTGGTGAACGCCACCCGCGTCGAGCACGTTCAGGCCGCGCTGCGTGCCGCGAGCGAGTTCCGGGTTCCTGTCGTCCCGCGCGGAGCCGGGACGGGACTCGCCGGAGGCGCCAACGGGACGGCGGGCGCGATCGTGCTGTCCGTGGCCGGGATGAACAGGATCGTGGAGATCTCGGCCGAGGACCAGCTGGCCGTGGTGGAGCCCGGCGTCGTCAACGCCGATCTCAACGACGCGCTGGAGCCGTTCGGGCTGTTCTTCGCCCCCGACCCGGCGAGCCGGGCGATCTCGACGATCGGCGGCAACATCGCGACCAACGCGGGCGGCCTGCTCTGCGCGAAGTACGGCGTCACCCGGGAGGCCGTGCTCGGTCTCGATGTCGTCCTCGCGGACGGGCGGTCGATCCGAACGGGGCACCGCACGGTGAAGGGTGTGACCGGTTACGACCTCACAGCGTTGTTCGTCGGCTCGGAGGGGACCCTCGGCGTCATCGTCGGGGCGACGGTGCGGTTGCTCCCGCTCCCGGTGGGGGAGCCGACGACACTCGCCGCGATCTTCCCCGACGTCCGCACGGCGGCGGCCGCTGCCGCCGCCGTCACCGCCGCCCGGCTGCGTCCGTCCGTCCTGGAGCTGATCGACGGCCCGGCCCTCGAACGGATCTCGGCCTACCTCGGCGAGCAGACGATCGCCGATGCGTTCGGAACGGCGGGCGGCGGCAGCTTCCTGCTGGTGCAGTTCGACGGCCCCTCGGCCGCGGCCGATGCGACCACAGCGGCGACGCTGATCGCCGAGGGTGGCGGCGCCGTCCGCGTCGCCGCCGACGTCGCGGACGGGGAGCGGCTGCTCGCCATCCGCCGGGCCTTCCATCCCGCCCTGGCCGCCGGCGGCGAGGTGCTGATCGAGGACGTCGCCGTGCCCCGCTCGCGCATGCCGGAGATGTTCGCCGCGATCGAGACCATCTCGCAGCGCCATGGCATCCCGATCCCGACCGTCGCCCACGCCGGCGACGGCAACCTCCACCCCAACTTCGTCTACGAGGGCGACGAGGTGCCGCCGGCCGTGTGGGAGGCGGCGGGAGAGCTGTTCCGCACCGCCGTCGAGCTGGGCGGCACCCTGACCGGGGAGCACGGCGTCGGGGTGCTCAAGCGTCGCTGGCTCGCCGACGAGCTCGGACCGGACTCCTACGAGCTGCAGGTGAAGCTGAAGTCGGTCTTCGACCCGCTGGGCATCCTCAACCCGGGCAAGGTCTTCGGCTAGCGGGTTCTCACAGGAGCGAGGCGGCGTCCGCGTACGCGTCGGTCTCGGCGCGCGACGGCGTATCGAAGACGAACGCCGTCCGCTCGTCCGCGGTGAACGCGCCCCAGCCGGGCGCGCCGTTGCGGATGAAGGCGACGGCGGCGCCGTGCACGTCGTCGGCCAGAGCCTGCGGCGGGGTGTCGCCGGCCAGGGCGTCCACCCGCTCGCGGGCCAGCCCGTCGAACCAGAATGGCACGTCGAGGCAGTGGGTCGCGCTGCCCGAGACACCGGACGGCCAGGCGAACCGATAGAGCCAGGTGGGGGCGCCCGCCTGGGCGCGGGCCAGGGAGATCGCCAGGGCCGGAGCGCGGAACAGGGTGTCGGTGATGAACTGCCCGATCAGGTCGGCCGTGCCCGACCCGGGATGCGCCTCCCCGTAGGCCGCGACGGTGCCGGCCGGGACGCCGAACGACGCGAGGATGCCGGCGGCGGGGATGGCCGCCAGCTGTTCGCGGAACGGGGTCAGTGCGGCCGTGAACTCCTGGTCCGTCGCGCCGAGGAGGAGGGGCTTCCCGGCGCCGTCCCCTCGGCGGAGGGCGTCGAGGACCGGAACGGGAAGCAGGTCCCCGTCGACGACCGGGCTCCAGGTGAGACCTCCCGACACGAGCCGGCCGATGCCGGCCAGCGGGTCCTCGGTCGCGCCCTCCGGTGCGGTGGCCCGCGCCTGCAGCTCCAGCACGGTCTGCTCGTCCACCTCGGCCAGCGCGGCGCGCGTCGGTGGGACCCCGGCGAGCGCGGCGACCCGGCGGCCGAGCCTCTCCGCGTCGGCGAGGGCGACGCCGCCGGCCGCCCCGGAGATGCTGATCGCGCGCTGGAACAGCTGAGCCGCGCGCGGCACGGCGAGCAGGGTGAGCACGGCTCCGCCGCCGGCGGACTGACCGGCGATCGTCACGTCGCCGGGGTCGCCGCCGAACCGCGCGATGTTGTCGCGCACCCATTCCAGCGCCAGCAGCCAGTCGAGGACGGCACGGTTGACGGGGGCGTCCTCGATCCAGCCGAAGCCGTCGAAGTCGAGGCGGTACGAGACGGAGACGGTGACGACGCCGTCGCGGTTGAACGCGGCGCCGTCGTACCACGGGCTCGCGGGCGAGCCGGCGACGAAGCCGCCGCCGTGGATGTAGACGAGCACAGGGAGCCGCGCGTCGGTGTCGCCCGGTGCGGGCGTGAACACGTTGACGTTGAGCGTGGACTCCCCGGGGATGCTGGGCTCCGGGATCGCCGTCACCTCCGCCAGGGCGACGCGCTGCGGCGTCGCGCCGTACGCGGTCGCCTCGCGCACACCCTCCCACACCCGATGCGGCACCGGCGCCGCGAAGCGCAGCTCGCCGACGGGAGGCTCGGCGAAGGGGATGCCGAGGAAGGCGGCGGATCCGCCGCGCCAGAGGCCGGCGACACGGCCGGCGGTGGTCTCGACGACGGGAGGGGGGACGTTCGACACAGGCGGGCTCCTTCGATCGCTTCGGGGTCGTGGTCAGCTTGCCACAGAAAACCGAGCAATGGTGGGGAATGCGTGATCGGAAGGATCGGACGGTGCGAACGGGCCGTTAACAGACTCGACGCCCGGTGGTGCGGCGATGCCTGCAACGCTCCCGGGACGTCGAGTTATACGACTAGGGTGCTCCTCCTCGGGCGGATCCGCAAGACCTTCCTCGATCCCGGCGGGCTGCGCGCAGAGCGAAACGGCTTTGACGCGCCGCCGCGGGACGGGTTGGATGGTGCACATGGCAGAGAACACCAACCAGAAGCCCGACGTCGACGCGCCCGAGGGCCCGGCTCCTGCGACGCTCGAGATCGTCGACATCGTCGAGGGCACCGGCGCCGAGGCCACCCCCGGCGCCAAGGTCGACGTGCACTACCTCGGCGTCGAGTACGAGACCGGCGAGGAGTTCGACTCCTCGTGGAGCCGCGGCCAGTCGATCAACTTCCCGCTCAACAACCTCATCAAGGGCTGGCAGGAGGGCATCCCGGGCATGAAGGTCGGCGGTCGCCGCAAGCTCACCGTGCCGCCGGCGCTCGCCTACGGCCCGGCCGGCGGCGGTCACCCGCTCTCGGGCAAGACCCTCATCTTCGTCATCGACCTCCTCGGCGTCAGCTGAGCCGACCCGCACGGCACGAAGCGCTCCCTCGGCACGGCCGCAGGGAGCGCTTCGTCGTTCGGTGCCCGTCGTCCGTCGGGGCGCGTCAGAGTGCCGGCGGGTGCATGTGGGTCGGGACGGCGATCCGGTTCCAGATGTTGATCGTCCCGATCGCCAGGATGAGATTCGCGAGGCCTTCCTCGCCGAACTCGGCCAGTGCCTGGTCGTAGAGCGCGTCGGGCACGCCGCCGTCATGGATCAGGGTCACGGCCTCGGTCAGCTCGAGCGCGGTCCGCTCCCGGGCGGTGAACCACGTCGACTCGCGCCACGCGGAGACGGCGAACACTTTGCGGAGGGGGTAGCCCCCGCCCTCCAGGTCGACGGAGTGCATGTCCACGCAGAAGGTGCAGCCGTTCAGCTGTGAGGCGCGCAGCTTGATGAGGTCGCCGAGGGGCGCCTCCACGTGCTCTCCGACGTAGCGGTCGAGCGCCACGACGGCGCGGTAGCCCTCGCGGGCGAGTGAGGAGATCTGGATCCGTTCTGTCATGGTCCCCACGGTAGGAGCATCATTGGATCGGTGTAAGTTCCAATTCCGACGATTGCGAACAGACCGATTCCGGGAGGTGCCGTGGACCTGCACGTGGCCCTCGACGGCCGTGGCGACCGCGCCGATCGGATCTACCGCGCGCTCCGCGATGCCGTGTTGGACGGCCGGCTGCGCCCGGGGGAGCGTGTGCCGCCGACGCGGGAGCTCGCCGCTCGGCTGGAGGTCGCCCGCGCGACCGTGACCACGGCGTACGAGCGGCTGACGGCGGAGGGGTACCTCGTCGCGCGGGTCGGCGCCGGCACGTTCGTCGCGGCGGTCGCCGGGGCCGGCGATCGGCGCCGCGTCGTCGGCGGGGCGGCGCGACCCGCTCCGGCGTGGCGTGACCGCGGGGACGCGCTGTGGAGCGAGCCGCGCCCGGTCGCCTACGACTTCGGGGTGGGGACGCCCGACCCGGCGCTCTTCCCGCTCGCGGAGTGGCGGCGCTACGTGGATGCGGAGCTGCGGGGGCGGTTGCTGCGGACGGCGCACTACGGCGATCCCGCCGGCGTCGAGCGCCTCCGCGCCGGCATCGCCCGCCATCTGGGGCTGGCGCGCTCGGTCGTCGCCGGAGCGGAGGACGTGCTGGTCACCAGTGGTGCGCAGCAGGCCTTCGACCTGATCGGCCGGGTGGTGCTGCGGCCGGGCGACACCGTGGCCGTCGAGGACCCGGGCTACCCACCCGTCCGCCAGCTGTTCGAGACGCTGGGTGCGCGCGTCGTGCCGGTCCCGGTGGACGACGACGGACTGCGGGTGGATCTGCTGCCGGACGCACGGCTCGTCTACGTCACGCCCTCGCACCAGTTCCCGCTCGGCGGGGTGCTGCCGATCGAGCGACGGGTCGCGCTGCTCGAATGGGCGGCGCGCTGCGACGCGGTGATCGTGGAGGACGACTACGACAGCGAGTACCGCTTCCGCTCGCGTCCCCTGGACCCGCTGCAGCGGCTCGACGCCGATGGGCGGGTGGTCTACGTCGGCACGTTCTCGAAGACGATGCTGGCGACGCTGCGGCTCGGCTTCCTGGTGGCTCCGCCGTCGCTCCTGCCCGCACTGCGCGACGCGAAACGGCTGACGGATTGGCACAGCGAGCCCGTCTCGCAGCACGCGATGGCGCGGTTCCTGGACACGGGAGGCTTCGCGCGGCACGTCCGGCAGGCCACACGGGTGTACGAAGCGCGGCAGCGGGTCGTCGTCGCGGAGGCGGAGCGGTTGCTGGGCGATCGGTTGACCGTGGTGCCGTCCGCAGCCGGACTGCATCTCGCGCTGCGGCCGCGGGTGCCGGGATTCGACTCGGCGCGCGTCTCGGAGCGCGCGGCGACGGCGGGGGTCGCCGTGCAGCCGCTGTCGCGCTTCTCGGCGGGGGAGCGGCGGGAGGGCCTGCTCCTCGGTTTCGGCGCGATCACCGCGCAGGACATCCCCGACGGCCTGCGGCTGCTCGCCGACGCGGTGTCGCGCGAGCAGCCGCGGCCGTGACCGGGCGGCCGAGGCCGCCGGCCGGGATCAGTGCCCTGGCGTCAGATGGCGGACCAGCCGCCGTCGGAGGCGAGCACCGCGCCGGTCACGTTGGCCGAGTCGTCGCTCAGCAGCCAGGTGATCGAGGCGGCGAGCTGCTCCGCCTGCGCGACGGGCGGGACGACGGTCTGCAGCAGCGGGCCCAGGCGCTGGCCGGCGAGGGCGGAGCGCATCGCGCCCTCGACGTTGGTGGCGACGCCGCCCGGGGCGACGGCGTTCGCACGCACGCCGTTCGGGGCGTAGAACACGCTCGTGCTCTTCGTCAGGCCGATCACGGCGTGCTTGGAGGCGGTGTAGGCCGCGCCGGCGGCCGACCCGCGCAGCCCGGCCTCGGAGGAGACGTTGACGATCGAGCCGGAGCCCGCCTCCACCATGAGCGGCAGCACGGCGCGGCTGAGCCGCATGATCGCGGTGACGTTGACCGTGAAGACGCGGTCCCAGGTGGCATCGTCGACCTCGGCGGGCGGCAGGAAGCCGTCCATGATCCCCGCGACGTTGGCGAGGGCGTCGACGCGTCCGCCGGCGGCCTCCAGCAGCTTCGCGATGGTGTCCTCGCTCGAGACGTCGCCCGCGACGGTGACGATCTCCAGTCCCGGGTTCTCCTCGACGAGGGCGGTGAGCCGCTCGGCCGAGATGTCGCTGCCGACGACGCGGGCGCCTTCGGAGGCGAGGCGCAGCGCAGTGGCCTTGCCGATACCGGAACCTGCTCCCGTGACGATGGCGGTCTTGCCGGCGAAACGGCCGGGCGTGGTGGTGCTCATGGTGTTCTCTCCTCGGGTCTTCCTCGACGGATCCTGCGGCGCTCCAACCGGGCGTCGCTCTCTTTATAGCACTCAGTGCCATAATGATTCCCATGAGTTCGCCCACAGCCGATCCCGCCCCGCGCCGTCGCGGTCGTCCCGTCGACGTCGACCCCGAGCGGGTGGCCCTGCTGGCGCTGCGGCACTTCGACGAGCACGGCTACGAGGCGACCACGATGGACGACATCGCGGAGCTCGCGGGCATCGGCCGGCGCACCCTCTTCCGCTACTTCCCGAGCAAGCCCGCGCTGGTCTGGGGCGGGATGGAGCCGGTCGTCGAGCGGCTGAACGCCGTGCTCGAGACCGCCCCCGCCGACGAGCCGGTGCGGGACGCGCTGGCCCGCGCGATCACGGCCTCCCTCGACCTCGCCCCCGACGCGCAGGAGGCGACCCGGCGCCGGCTGCGCCTGCTCGGCTCCGACCCGGCCCTCATCGCCTTCGGCCTCGCTCGGCTGACCGCCGACCAGGGGATGGTCGCCGCATTCCTCGCCCGCCGGCTCGGCGAGCCCGCGGACGGCCTGCGGGTGCAGATCCTCGCGGGCGCCCTCGGCTCGGCCAACTTCTCGGCGCTGATCTGGTGGGCGCGTCATGGCGAGGGCGACCCCGCGGCGATCGCGGTGGCCGCCCTCGACGAACTGCTGCGCGGGTTCTGACCCGAGGTCCCGTCCGGTTCGGTCAGCCGTTGGGGAGGATGACCGCGCGTCCGCGGATCTTCCCCTCGTGCAGCCGCTCGTACGCCTTCGGAGCCTCGTCGAGCGAGTACGCCTCGATCTCGACCTCCACCTGCCCGGCGCGGGCGAGGGCGAGGACCTCGATCAGTTCTGCCCGCGAACCCCAGTACGGTGTGCGCACCGCAGCGTCGTAGGCGATGCGGCCGAAGCCGACCGCGAGGGCGCCGCCGCCGATGCCGACGATGGTGACATCGCCCTCCGCCCCGACCATCGCGCCCGCGAGGTCGACGGTCGGCTGCACGCCGACGAAGTCGAAGACGGCGTCGGCGCCGCGACCCCCCGTCAGATCCCGGACGGCTGCCACTGCGTCGGGGTTCGACAGCAGCGTGTGCTGCGCGCCGACCGCGGTCGCGAGGTCGAGCTTCTCCTGGTTGACGTCCAGCGCGACCACGGTCGCCCCGCTGATCGCCCGCAGGATCTGGATGCCCACATGACCGAGGCCGCCCGTGCCGATGACCACCGCGATCGTCCCCGCTCCGAGCTTCGGCAGGGAGTTCTTGATCGCGTGGTAGGGCGTGAGGCCGGCATCGGTGAGCGAGACGTTCTTCACCGGGTCGAGTCCGTCGAGCGGGACGAGATGGCGCTCGCTGTCGACGATCATGTACTCGGCCATCGACCCCGGGGCGCCCAGCCCGGGCGGACGGATCTGCTCGGCCTCGGCGTTCAGGCAGTAGTTCTCCTTTCCCTGCGCGCACATCCGGCAGCGCCCGCAGCCCCAGGGCCCGTATACGGCGACCGCATCGCCGGGTCGGACGCCGGTGACCCCGGCGCCGACGGCCTCCACGATCCCGGCGCCCTCGTGACCGAGGGTGAGCGGGAGCCCGTAGACGTACTGCTCGGCGGGGAGGCCCATGATGAACTCGTCGGAGTGGCACACGCCGGCGGCGGTGACCTTCAGGAGCACCTGGCCGGGTGCGACCTCGGGGTCGGGGACCTCGACGACGACGGGACGGGAACCGATCTCGCGATACTGCAATGCCTTCATGGCACAGGACGCTACCCGGGGCGGACGCAACCCTCTAGGACCGGAATGCGCCGGTGCCGTTCCCGGCCGCCGTGCGCCCGATCGAGGCTCGCCACGCGGCCTCCCGGGACGGGGACACTAGAATCCGATACGGGGGGATCACCATGCAGAACCACGCCACGCGCAGAGTCCAGGCGGCGCACAGGAGCCGACGCGTGCTCGCCGCAGGGTTGGCAGTGGCGCTCGGCGCAGCGATCGTCAGCGCCGCACCGGCCGCCGCTGAGGGCAGCAACTGGTGGTATGACTACTACAGCGTGGCCGACGCGCACGCCGCCGGGTGGACCGGCAAGGGGATCACCATCGCCGTGCTGGACGACGGGATCAATCCCGAGGTGCCCGATCTGAAGGGCGCCGACCTGACGGTGGATCCGAACCCGCTGTGCACTCGGACCGACGGCAAGCCGAACACCGTGATCGGTACCGAGATGCCCAGCACGTGGCACGGCACCAACGTGACCACCTTCATCGTCGGAAACGGCACCGGCGCAGGAAAGGTGAAGGGCATCGCGCCGGACGCGAAGATCCTGTTCTACGGGGACGGGCGGGCCGAGAAGGCCGGGTGCGACGCAGGCAAGGCGAGGGAGTTCTCCGCGCAGGTGTACCAGGCGATCGACGCCGGAGCGAAGATCATCACCACATCGATGGGATGGCGGTCTCCCGGGCAGGACGGTGCCAACGCGATCGCCTACGCGCAGGCGAAGGGCGTCCTCGTCCTCGCGGCGCAGCCGAACAGCCAGATGAGCATCTACGCCTTCCCTGCCCGCCTCAACGGTGTGGTGCAGGTGAGCGCCATGAACCCGAATGGTGAGATCGAGTGGGACGAGGACCTCACGGGCGAGAAGGCGATCAACAGCGATAGCACCGTCGTGGGCCCCGGCGAGGAGTTGCTGAGCGTGGGCAACGACAAGAACGGCGATTGGGCCGAATCGGTCGAGACCCAGGGCACCTCCTTCGCCACCCCGATCACGGCCGGGGCACTGGCGGACGTGTGGCAGAAGTACCCCCGGGCGACCGCCAACCAGCTGATCCAGTCGCTCATCCACAACACCACGCTGAACGACCACGAGCTGCTCCGGGACACCGAGAGCGGCTACGGCTACGGCCCCGTCTCGCTCACCCACCTCCTCCGGATCGACCCCACGCAGTACCCCGACGAGAACCCCCTCATGGACAAATCGTTCGGGAAGCCCACCGTGGAGACCGTGGACGCGATCACGGCCAAGCTGGAGGCGGGGGAGGACGCGAAGCCGAAGCACGTCTCCTCGTTCGACGGATACGCCGACACCGGAGGCACGACGGGCGAGGCGTTGCCGCTCTTCGACGGGATCCCGCTCTGGGTGCTGATCGGTGCGGGCGTGCTGGCGCTCCTCGTCGTCGCGGGCGTCGTGTTCACCCTCGTGCTCGTCTCCCGGCGCAACAGACGCTCCGCCGGCACGACCCACGACGAGCTCGGCGGCTGAGCCACTGAGGCGGCGGCGTTTACGGTGAGCCACTGAGGCGGCGGCGCTTGGGAGCCGGCAGCTCACCGTCGATCAGCCAGGAATCCGGCCCCTCGGTGTCACGGACCTCCCGCATCCGGGGTACCGACGACCGGTGCTGGAGATCGGCCTCGCCACGGCCGCGCGCGCGGCGGTACCGTGTGCGCATGCCGACCACCGCGAGCTTCCCGCCCGGCACGCCGATCTGGGTCGACCTCCAGTCGACCGATCAGGCCGCCGCCGTCGCCTTCTATCGAGCCTTCTTCGGCTGGGACGCGCCCGACGCCACCGCCGAGTCCGGCGGCTACTCCGTCGCCACCCGGAACGGCGTCCCCGTCACAGCCATCGGCCCGCTGCCGGTCGGGGTCGAGCGCTCCGTCTGGACGGCCTACTTCGCCGTCGCCGACATCGACGCCTCCGCCGCAGCGGCGGAGGCGACCGGGGGAGTGGTGCTGCTGCCGCCCGGGGAGCTCGCGCCCGGGGTTCGGCTGGCGATCGTCGCCGATCCGCACGGTGCGGTCTTCGGACTCTGGGAGAAGGAGCGGGACTCGCCCTGGCTGCGCGACGAACCTGGCGCGGTCGACTGGCTCGAGCTCGTCGAGCACGGGGCCGAGGAGTCCTTCCCCTTCTACGAGGCCGTGCTGGGCGTCGGTGTGAGCGAGATGCGCGTCGGCGACGCACCCTACGGTCTGTTCGACGTCGGCGCCACCAGCGTGGCCGGTGCCGTCGAGGCGGCAGAGGGCACCCCGGCGCACTGGCTCGTCTACTTCAACGTCGCCGACCTCGACAAGGCGCTGGAGCGCTTCGGTGCGCTGCACGGGACGGTGCTCGAGCCTCCCGTCTCCGCCGCGGGAGTGGGTCGCTGGGCGGTCGTCGCCGACCCCTTCGGCGGCGGGTTCGCCCTGCTGGAGCCGGAGCGCGAACCGGGCTGAACGCCACGCCCCATCTGGTAGACTCCTCAGGTTGCCGTCTAACGGCCGCGGAGAAAGAGAGCCCAGGCACGAGGCCCCGGGCACCGCGCAACGAAGAGGAAGGGGATCCCGTCTATGGCACTGGATGCTGACATCAAGAAGGCGATCATCGAAGAGTACGCTACCCACCCCGGTGACACCGGTTCCCCCGAGGTTCAGGTCGCGATCCTGACCAAGCGGATCAAGGACCTCACCGAGCACCTCAAGGAGCACAAGCACGACCACCACTCGCGTCGTGGCCTGCTTCTGCTGGTCGGACAGCGTCGTCGTCTGCTGGGCTACCTGGCCGACATCGACATCAGCCGTTACCGCTCGCTCATCGAGCGTCTCGGACTGCGTCGCTAGTCACTGCAGACGTCAGCTCTCGCTGACACCGCGAACTTCTTACCGAACGGGCCGTCACCTCCGGGTGACGGCCCGTTCCGTGTTCCCGCGCTCCCGCTGTTCCCGCACTCCCGCTCCGGTCAGTGGAACTGCGGGACGATCAGCCAGATCCCGTAGAGCACGGCCGCGATGCAGATTCCGATGCAGACGACCGCCGCCGCCGTCGCCAGCGGCGGGCGATGGAACGCGATCGAGCGTGCGCCCCCGGCGGCCGTCGCGCGCTCGTCGGATCCGTCCAGCGGTGCCCCGAGCGCGAGCAGGCGCAGGGCGAGGGCGTAGAAGCACACGATCACCACGGTGGCCGCCAGGGCGACGAGGAAGACCACGACGAAGGATCCCCAGTCCACGCCGAGGAACTGACCGGCGCCGGGATCGTCCGCGGCGTGCACGAGCTGTGACCCGGTCATCATGCCTCCGTCCTCGTCGACGCCACGGTGCGGACGCCCGGGTCCGACTGGTCCACGTCGTTGACGTTCTCGCGGGTCACCGGGTTGCGCCGTGCGAGCACGTAGAGTCCGAGCCCGCAGGCCAGCGCCACGACCGCGACGGCGACTAGGCCGAGCACGCTCGTCGAAGCGACCCAGGCGGCCAGCCCGCCGACCAGAGCCGCCGCAGGCAGGGTCACGACCCAGGCGGTGGCGATCCGTCCGACGATGCCCCAGTGCACCGACGCGAGCTTCTTGCCGAGTCCGCTGCCGACGACGGCGCCCGACGTCACCTGCGTCGTCGAGAGCGCGAAACCCAGGTGCGACGACACCAGGATGGTCGCCGCCGCGCTCGTCTCGGCCGCGAACCCCTGCGGCGACTTCACGTCCGTGATGCGCTTGCCGACCGTGCGCATGATCCGCCACCCGCCGAGGTAGGTGCCGAGCGCGATCGCCAGTCCGCACGCCAGGATCACCCACAGTTCGGGCGCCGAGCCGGCCTTCTGATATCCGGCGGCGATGAACGTCAGTGTGATCACGCCCATCGTCTTCTGCGCGTCGTTCGTGCCGTGCGCGAGCGAGACGAGGGAGGCCGAGACCGTCTGACCGTGTCGGAAGCCGGCCTCCGCCCCGTGCGCCCGGGCGTTGGCGGTGATGCGGTACGCCGCGAACGTGGCGACCAGCGCGACGAGCCCGGCGACGGCGGGGGAGAGCAGGGCCGGGATGACGACCTTCGTCAGCAGCACGCCCCAGTTGACCGCGGTGAAGCCGCCGCCGATGATCGCCGCCCCGATGAGCCCACCGAACAGCGCGTGGGTGGAGCTGGACGGGAGCCCGAAGTACCACGTCGCCAGGTTCCACAGCACGGCGCCGACGAGGCCCGCGAAGATCAGGGTGGGGGTGATCTCCAGTCCGGAGCCGCCCTCCTGGATGATGCCGCCCGAGATCGTCTTCGCCACCTCGGTGGAGAGGAACGCGCCCACGAGGTTCAGCACGGCGGAGATCGCGACCGCGACCCGGGGCCGCAGAGCACCCGTGGCCACCGAGGTCGCCATCGCATTGGCCGTGTCGTGGAAGCCGTTCGTGAAATCGAACACGAGCGCGACCACGACGACCAAGACGACGGTGATGAGCACGTCCATGCGCGTCCGCCTTCCGTCCGCTTTCGGTTGTCGCCTCCTGACTACGCCCGAACCCGGCGGCGCGTGTGAACGGCGGATGAACTCTGACGGAGGCACCGCGTGCGTATCCTGGCGTCATGCACGAACTCCCCGCGGCCACGGTCGGACTGCGGAGCATCGCCGACGGGCTCGCCGCCGCGCACGGGATCGATGTGGCCGGTGTCGAGCAGCTCGACGCCGGGGTCGGGAGGGTCCGACGGCGCGACGGCGCCGACTGGGTCGTCCGGGTCTTCCCGGCTTCGCGTCCGGTCGAAGCGGTGCGGGGCGATGCCGGGGTGCTGGCCTGGCTGGCGGCGCACGACTTCCCCGCGGAGAGATCGGCGTCGGCGGTGCCCGTCGCGGTCGTCGAGGGACATCCGGTGCTGGTGACGGAGTACGTGGCTCCCGTCGCACGTGCCGACCGGCGGGCGACGATCAGGGCGGCAGGGGGCCTGCGCGCGCTCGGAGGGATGCTCGGCCGGCTGCACCGCCTCCCGCTCGACCAGGACGCACCGGCGCGGGCGGGCGGGGCGTGGCACCACGCGGCGGAGGGGCCGCCGCGTGCGGAGCTCGATGTGGCGCTGGGCTGGCTGACGGACACGGCGGCCGATGCGGACCCCTCCGATCGCGAGCCGCTCGCCGACCTCATCGCGGCGCTGGCCGACCTCGACGACGGTGCGGGGCTCCCCGAAGCGCTGGTGCATCCGGATCCCGTGCTCGCCAATGTCGTCGCCACACCGGCTCCCGGGATGGTGCTGGTCGACTGGACGGGCGCCGGCGTCGGCCCGCGACTCTGGCCGCTCGCCTTCCTGCTCTGGGCGGAGGGCGCCAAGGACCCGAGGCGCGCCGAGCTCGTCGCCGCAGGCTATCGCCACGCGCTCGGGCGCGGCGGCGGACTCGAACACGCGGAACTCGACCGGCTCGCGGGGATGCTCCCCGCCCGGCACGCGGTGTTCTCGGCGCTGAACGTCGCCCAGGGACGGCTCCGGCCCGCCGTCGCCCTGCGCGCGGTGCGCGCGGAGCAGACCGGCGCGCTGGAGCTCGCCGCGCGTGTGCGCCGGGTGCTCGGGGCGCCGTGGCCGCGCGCGACGGACGACGACCTCCGCCGGGCGCCTCCCGGTTGCTAGTGTCGTGGCCGTGGCACTCGCATTCCTGCCGTACACCGTCGTCGGCCTCCTCCATCTCGTCGCGATCGCCGTCGGCGCGGACGCCGTCGTCACGGTGACGAAACCGCTGCTGATGCCCGCCCTGCTCGTGGCACTGCTGCTCGCGCTCCCCGCGCCCGCCCGGCGCAGTGAGGTCGCCCTCTGGACCGGCCTCGGCATCCTGTTCGGCTGGCTGGGCGACGTGTTCCTGATGGACGCCGGCCTCGGCTTCGTGATCGGGCTCGGCTTCTTCCTGCTCGGACACGCCGCCTACATCGTGCTGTTCGCCCGCCGGCTGCTCCTGCGGCGCCCGCGTCGGTGGTCGATCGTCTACGCCGCGTGGTTCGTCGCGCTGCTCGTGGTCCTGGCGCCGCACGCCGGCGCACTGCTCGTACCGCTCGCCCTCTACGGGCTGACGCTCGCAGTGCTCGGGGCGACAGCGTCGGGATGCTCGCCGTGGATCGCGACGGGCGCGGCCTGTTTCGTGGTCTCCGACAGCATCCTGGGACTCGATCGGTTCCTCCCCGGCTTCGCCCTGCCCGGCGTCGACCTGGTCATCATGACCACGTACCTGGTGGCGCAGGGGCTGATCTGCTGGGGTGCGGTGCGCGCCGTCCGGGTACGCGTGCTGGCGCCCGCCGCGGCCTGAGCCGGTCACCCGTCGGTCACGCGTTGGGAGCGACCCCCGCCTTCCTGGCCGCGATCGTACGGTCGACGAGCGTCGCCGCCACCAGGGCAGCGGCCACGACGGCGATCCCGATGGTCACCCCCACGAGCCCCAGTACCGGCGACGCGAGAGGGAGCAGCAGGACGAGCAGGATCGCCGCCGCCGTCTTCAGCGGACGGATCACCACCTCGGCCACGAGGGGTGCGTGCAGCACGTAGAGCATCAGCAGGAACACCGCGACGGGGATGGCGACCGCGTACTCCACCGCCGTGTCCGATCCGCCGTGGTGCTCGGCGCCGGACTGCACCGCGACCTCGAGCCCCGCGCCGAGCGCCGCGAGCGAAGCGAAGACGACATAGTGCCCGTAGCCCCAGAAGAACGACAGATTGCGCCGGTTCGCCAGCCCCTCGGCCGCCGGCTCCAGGAAGTACAGCCACCAGAGCGCGAACAGCAGCACCAGTCCGGCGGCGGCGATCCAGACGAGGGCCGCGGAGAAGCCGTGCGCGGCCAGGGCGTTCTGCACGCCGATGGCGCTGGCCGACACCGACTCGCCCAGCACGATGATGGTGAACAGCCCGTAGCGCTCCGCGATGTGGTGGGGATGCCAGGAGGTCATCCCCGGCCGCTCCGCCCACAGCGGGACCGACAGCTCCAGGGCAGCGCCGACCAGGAACAGCCACGGGCGCGAGTCGACGGGCAGGAAGCCGAAGGCGACCCAGAACAGTTGCACCACGGCGATGCCGGACGCGTACCGGATCGCCGTCGACCGCCCCTCCGGATGCTCGATCGCTGCGCGGATCCACTGGCCGACGAGGGCGAGCCGCATGATCAGGTATCCGATGATGATCGCCGTGAAGTCCGCGTCGTCGAACGCCGCAGGAACCCCGGCGGCCAGCACGAGCACGCCGCCCATCTGCACCAGAGTCATCACCCGGTAGGGCACGTCGTCCGTGTCGTACGCCGAGGCGAACCAGGTGAAGTTCATCCACGCCCACCAGATGGCGAAGAACACCATGAGGTAGGGGCCGAGCTTCGCGAGCGCCTCGCCCGCCTCGTCCGCATGGGCGAGCTGGGAGGCGACCTGGGCGATGGCGACGACGAAGGTGAGGTCGAAGAGCAGTTCGAGCGGGCTGGAGACGCGGTGCCGCTCGTCGGAGGAGCGACCGGACATCGGGATGCGGAACGCGATGCTCATGTGCGCAAGCATAGGAGGATGGCCCGCCGCGTCCTCGCCCTCGTCACCGCCGTCTACCTGCTCGCGGTCGCGTGGATCACGCTGAACCCGTTCCCGCCGGACCCGCACCGCAACGGCCTGCTCACCACCCTGCTCGCCCTCTTCGCGGAGACGCCCGTGCTCAGCTGGGTGGACTACGACGTGGTCGAGTTCACCGCGAACATCCTGATGTTCGTGCCGATGGGCGCGCTGCTGACGCTGCTGCTCGGCCGGGAGCGCTGGTGGCTGGCGCTCGCGCTCGGCGTGATGGCGACGCTGACGATCGAGTTCGTGCAGCTCTTCCTCCCGGCACGCTTCAGCGACGCCCGCGACCTGCTGGCGAACACGCTGGGGACGCTCATCGGGATCGCGATCGTGCTCGTGGTCACGGCCGCGGCGGCGGCGCGGGGGCGACGCACCGCCGCGACCGGATCGTAGCGGGAGGGCGCCGCCGTCGCGCCGGGACGCGCGCGCCCTCCCGCGGTCCGGGTGGCCTCGTTGGTCCTTCCGTCGTCAGACCAGACCGAACGCCGACAGCTCCGCATCGGTGAGCATCCGGGAGCGGATGAGGAACCGCTTGCCCTCCGGAGCCTCCGCGGAGAAGCCGCTGCCGCGGCCGTCGACCAGGTCGATGGTGAGGTGGGTGTACTTCCAGTACTCGTACTGCGACGCCGACATGTAGACGCGCACCGGATCGATGCCGTCCACGTCGAGACTGCCGAGGAGGACGTCGGAGGCGCCCACCCGGAACATCCCGACCGGGAAGCACATCGGCGACGACCCGTCGCAGCAGCCTCCGGACTGGTGGAACATGAGCGGACCGTGGAGCGCCGCCAGCCGCCGCAGCATGTCCGCTGCGGCGGCGGTGACGTCCACCCTGGTCTCCTGCGGGTCGGACACGGTCGGCTCCTAGAAGAAGCCCATCGGGCCGTCGGCGTACGAGACGAGGAGGTTCTTCGTCTGCTGGTAGTGGTCGAGCATCATGCGGTGGTTCTCCCGCCCGATGCCGGACTGCTTGTAGCCGCCGAACGCCGCGTGCGCCGGGTACTGGTGGTAGGTGTTCGACCAGACCCGGCCGGCCTCGATGGCGCGGCCCGCCCGGTAGAGCTGGGCGCCGTTGCGGCTCCAGACGCCCGCACCGAGGCCGTAGAGCGTGTCGTTGGCCTGGGCGATCGCGTCGTCGAAGTCGCTGAAGCTGGTCAGCGCCAGCACCGGCCCGAAGATCTCCTCCTGGAAGATGCGCATCGAGTTGGCGCCCTCGAAGACGGTCGGCTGCACGTAGTAGCCGCCCGCCAGGTCCCCGCCGAGGTCGGCGCGCTCGCCGCCGATGAGCAGCTTCGCGCCCTCCTGCTTGCCGATGTCCATGTAGGACAGGATCTTCTCCAGCTGGTCGTTGGAGGCCTGTGCCCCGATCATCGTCGACACGTCGAGCGGGTTGCCCTGTGTGATGCGCTTCACCCGCTCGAGGCCGTCGGCGACGAACCCGTCGTAGATCGAGCGCTGAACGAGGGCGCGCGACGGGCAGGTGCAGACTTCGCCCTGGTTCAGGGCGAAGAACGAGAAGCCCTCGAGCGCCTTGTCATAGAAGGAGTCCCGCTCGGCCGCGACGTCTTCGAAGAAGAGGTTCGGGCTCTTGCCGCCGAGCTCGAGCGTGACCGGGATGAGGTTCTCGCTCGCATACTGCATGATCAAGCGTCCCGTCGTGGTCTCGCCGGTGAACGCCACCTTGCGGATGCGCGGGTGCGAGGCGAGCGGCGCGCCGGCCTCGAAGCCGAAGCCGTTGACGATGTTGAGCACGCCGTCGGGCAGCAGGTCGCGCACCAGGTCGAGCCAGACGTGAATGGATGCCGGGGTCTGCTCCGCCGGCTTCAGCACGACGCAGTTGCCGGCCGCGAGCGCCGGGGCCAGCTTCCAGGTCGCCATCAGGATGGGGAAGTTCCAGGGGATGATCTGACCGACCACCCCGAGCGGCTCGTGGAAGTGGTACGCGATCGTGTCGTGGTCGATCTCGCTGATACCGCCCTCCTGCGCCCGGATCGCTCCCGCGAAGTAGCGGAAGTGGTCGATCGCGAGCGGGATGTCGGCGGCGAGGGTCTCGCGCACCGGCTTGCCGTTCTCCCAGGTCTCGGCGACGGCGAGCAGCTCGAGGTTGGCCTCCATCCGGTCGGCGATCCGGGTGAGGAGGAGGGCGCGCTCGGCGACCGACGTCGTGCTCCAGGCGGGGAAGGCGGCCCAGGCGGCCTCCACCGCGCGGTCGACGTCCGCGGCGGTTCCGCGGGCGATCTCGGTGAACGGGCGGCCGGTCACCGGGGTGATGTCCTCGAAGTACTGGCCGCCGGCGGGGGCGACGTAGCGGCCGCCGATGTAGTGGTCGTAGCGAGTCGCGTAGCTCACCACCGAGCCCTCCGTGCCGGGCTGGGCGTACACGCTCGGCTTCTCGCTCGCGGCGGCCTGCGCCTCCTGGGCGGCGGTCTGTTCCGGGCTCAACGTCATCGCAGTCTCCTTCGACTCGCGCGGCACGCGCCCACCGCGCGCCGTCGGCCCCGACGCTACGCACCGAGAGGTTGCATCCCGTTGCGAGGCCGCCGGACATTCGTCACGAATGGGGGCTTTGCGCTCGCCAATCACGACATTCGGCACGAATGTCGTGCGAGGGTCAGGACTCGAGGGAGAGGAGGCGGGCGACGACCTGGGCGCGGCGCGGGGAGTGCGGGGGCAGCGCGCGCAGGGCGGCGCGCCAGATCTCGTCGTCGGCGGAGCCGCGCTCGGTCTCGCCCCAGGCGATCAGCAGCTCGGCGGAGCCCGACTCGAGCAGGGCCTCCCGCAGCCGGGCGACCACGTCGTCCCGCAGCTCGTCGAGCCCGGGAGCGGCCGAGCCGGGCAGCGGTCCGCCGCCGTACGCGGCGACCGCCGCGCGATGAGCGCCGCGCCGCTGCAGGTCGACGACCCCGCCCAGGTCGGTATCCAGCGGGGCCGCCAGCCGGTACGGCCGCGCCAGCGGCCCCAACTCGGGTGCGATGCCCGCGAGCGCTCGCCGCAATCGCACGATCTCGGCGCGGAGGGTCACCGTGCTTCGCGGGTCGCCGTACACCAGCTCGGCGAGGCGCTCGGCCGAGAGCCCGTCGCGGTGCCAGGCCAGCAGGGTCAGGAGCTCGCTGTGTCGGCTGCTCAGCGTCCCGCTGCGTCCGCTCGTGCCGGTCAGCTCTCCGGTGTCCCGGCCCAGCACCCGGAGCGACGGGATGGCCGGGCGCGGCCGCTCGCGGCGGCCACGGCCTCCCGCGCTCGCCTCCTGCAGCCGGGCGATCAGCAGCTCGCGCTCCACGGCCGCCACCGTCGCCTCCAGCATCGGCAGGACGTGCGGCGCCGCCACCTGGTCGCCGCCGGTGACGTCCAGCACACCGATGATCTCGCCGGTCTCGGGGTCGTGCACGGGGACGGCCGTGCAGCTCCAGGGCTTCACGTCGAACGAGAAGTGCTCCGATCCGCGGATCTGCACCCCGCCACCGATGGCGAGCGCGGTCCCCGGAGCCGAGGTGCCGACGTCGCCCTCGGCCCACGCCGCTCCGGGGACGAACAGCATCCCCTCGGCCTGCCGGCGCAGCGAGGGGTCGCCCTCCACCCAGAGCAGGCGGCCGCGGGCGTCGCCGACGGCGACCACGACGCGACTGTCCGGCTCCGCGTCGCGGACGAGCAGCTGGCGGATGACGGGGAGCGCCGCGGCGATCGGGTGCGCCCGCCGCGCATCCTCGAGTCCCGGTCCGTCGAGCACCAGCGGGGCGCTCACCCGTTCCGGGTCCAGCCGCGCCTGCTCGGCACGTCGCCACGATGCGCCGACCAGCGCGCGCACGCTGCGTGAGACTCCCTCGTCCATGCGCAGATCGTACGCCGGGTACCGTGGTGCGCGTGCAGACGATCGTCAAGGAACGCCGGGAGGCACCCGACCGGTTCTTCGAGGCGGAGGCTGCGGGTCTCGCCTGGCTCGCGGACGCCGAGAGCGTGGGCGGCGCGCGCGTCGTCCGGGTCTCGGGAGTGTCCCCGGGGCGGATCGAGCTGGAACGCGTCGCCGAGACGCGCCCGTCGACCGCGTCCGCACGGGTGTTCGGTGCCGCGCTCGCCGCGACCCACGCCGCCGGAGCCGACGCGTTCGGAGCGCCGCCGACGGGGTGGGACGGCCCGCTCTACATCGGCCGGCGCCCGTTGCCGATCGCGCGCGAGACCAGCTGGGGCTGTTTCTACGCGCGCGACCGCATCCGTCCCTTCCTCGACATCGCGGTGGAGGCCGGCACGGTGCCGGTGACACAGCTCTCGGTCGTGCGCGCAGCCGTCGAACGCGTCGAATCCGGGGAGTTCGATGACGACGAGCCGCCTGCGCGCCTCCACGGCGACCTGTGGAACGGCAACGTGCTCTGGGCGGCCGACGGGGCCGTGCTCATCGATCCGGCCGCACACGGCGGCCACCGCGAGACCGATCTCGCGATGCTCGCGCTCTTCGGCGCGCCCTTCCTCGACGAGATCGCGGCGGGCTACGAGGCCGCCCGCCCGCTGCGCACCGGCTGGCGCGAGCGCGTCCCGCTGCACCAGCTGCACCCGCTCGCCGTGCACGCCGCCGGGCACGGCCCCGCCTACGGCGCGGCGCTCGCCGACGCCGCGCGGGCGACGCTCGCACTCTGATGCGCGCCCTCCGGTGTCGGAAGGGCCGCGACTGATAGGATGCTGGTGGTCGGCCGTGCGCCGACCACCGGAGCAGGCCGGCAGGAGCTGGTCCTCGGTGGTGGTATCCGGATGCGTCCGCGCTCAGAGCGTCTCGCGCAACCGTGTATTTCTACTGATGGCCAGACGGGCTCAGCCCACGCATTCGCCTGGGATGCCGCGTACACGCACAACTGTGTCGAACTGCCTGCTCGCTCCTTGGAGAGTCGCGCCCACACGGGGCCGCGACGTTAAACAAAGGAGAAAGACCTCTTGGAAGGTCCCGAAATCACATTCGCCGAAGCCGTGCTCGACAACGGCCGCTTCGGCACCCGCACCGTCCGGTTCGAGACCGGACGCCTCGCCCAGCAGGCGCAGGGCGCCGTGGCCGCGTACCTCGACGAGGAGACGATGCTGCTGAGCGCGACGAGCGCCAGCAAGCACCCGAAGGACAACTTCGACTTCTTCCCGCTGACCGTCGACGTGGAGGAGCGCTCCTACGCCGCCGGCAAGATCCCCGGCTCGTTCTTCCGTCGTGAGGGCCGCCCCTCGACCGAGGCGATCCTCGTCTGCCGTCTGATCGACCGCCCGCTGCGCCCCTCGTTCGTCGAGGGCCTCCGCAACGAGGTCCAGATCGTCATCACCGTCCTGAGCATCGCCCCGGACGAGTTCTACGACGCGCTCGCGATCAACGCGGCCAGCGCCTCGACCCAGATCTCCGGTCTGCCGTTCTCCGGCCCGATCGCGGGTGTGCGCCTGGCGCTCATCCCCGGCAACGGCCAGCACGCCGACCAGTGGATCGCCTTCCCGAAGGCCTCGCAGCTCGAGGAGGCCGTCTTCGACCTCACCGTCGCGGGCCGCGTCCTCACCAACGCGGACGGCTCCGAGGGCGACGTCGCGATCATGATGGTCGAGGCGGAGGCCACCGAGCACAGCTGGAACCTCATCCAGGGCGGCGCCGTCAAGCCGAACGAAGAGGTCGTCGCACAGGGCCTGGAGGCGGCGAAGCCGTTCATCCGCCAGCTCGTCGGCGCCCAGAACGTCATCGCGCAGCAGTCCGCGAAGGCGATCGCCGACTACCCGGTGTTCCTGCCCTACTCGAAGGCGACCTACGACAACGTCGCCGGCCTCGCCTACGACGAGCTGGTGAACGTCTACCAGATCGCCGACAAGATCGAGCGCCAGAACGCCGACGACGCCCTCAAGGAGCGCGTCAAGGCGGCCCTCACCGAGAAAGTGGAGGCCGGCACCGTCGACGCCGAGGCCCTCACCCAGTTCTCGGCGGCCTACAAGTCCGTCTCGAAGGTGGTCATGCGCGGCCGTGTGCTGCGCGAGGGCATCCGCATCGACGGCCGTGGTCTGACCGACATCCGTCCGCTCGACGCCGAGGTGCAGGTCATCCCGCGCGTCCACGGCTCGGCGATCTTCCAGCGCGGCGAGACCCAGATCCTGGGCGTCACCACGCTGAACATGCTCAAGATGGAGCAGCAGATCGACTCGCTGTCGCCGGTCACGAAGAAGCGCTACCTGCACCACTACAACTTCCCGCCCTACTCGACCGGTGAGACCGGCCGCGTGGGCTCGCCGAAGCGTCGCGAGATCGGGCACGGCTTCCTCGCCGAGCGCGCCCTCGTGCCGGTGCTGCCGAGCCGCGACGAGTTCCCCTACGCGATCCGCCAGGTGTCCGAGGCTCTCGGCTCCAACGGCTCGACGTCGATGGGCTCCGTCTGCGCCTCCACCCTGTCGCTGCTGAACGCCGGTGTGCCGCTGCGCGCCCCGGTCGCCGGCATCGCCATGGGCCTGATCTCCGACGTCGTCGACGGTGAGACCCGCTACGCGGCGCTCACCGACATCCTGGGCGCCGAGGACGCGCTGGGCGACATGGACTTCAAGGTCGCCGGCACGAGCGAGTTCGTCACGGCGATCCAGCTCGACACCAAGCTCGACGGCATCCCCTCGGAGGTCCTCGCGGGTGCGCTGACCCAGGCGAAGGATGCTCGTACGACCATCCTGAGCGTGCTCAACGCCGCCATCGACGCTCCGGACGAGATGGCCCCGACCGCGCCGCGCGTGATCTCGGTCCAGATCCCCGTCGACAAGATCGGCGAGCTGATCGGCCCGAAGGGCAAGACGATCAACGCCATCCAGGACGAGACCGGCGCCGACATCTCCATCGAGGAGGACGGCACCGTCTACATCGGCGCCGTCGATGGACCGTCGGCCGAGGCCGCCCGCGCGCAGGTCAACGCGATCGCGAACCCGACCAACCCGGAGATCGGCGAGCAGTTCCTCGGAACCGTCGTCAAGATCGCCGCGTTCGGTGCGTTCGTCTCGCTCCTGCCGGGCAAGGACGGCCTGCTGCACATCTCCGAGGTGCGCAAGCTCGCCGGTGGCAAGCGCGTCGAGAACGTCGAGGACGTGCTCGGCGTCGGCCAGAAGATCCTGGTGGAGATCACCAAGATCGACGACCGCGGCAAGCTCTCGCTCGCCCCGGTGATCGCCGACGAGGCCGACACGCACGGCCGCGACGCCGCTTCCGAGGGCCCCTCGGAGCCGGCGGAGGGCTGATCCCGCCCGCTGATCCAGCACACGAAGGCCGCGTCGACCCCTGGTCGACGCGGCCTTCGCGCGTCCCCGGCCACCAGCCGTCCCTTCCGGACTTCTGCACGCAACACGCCGTGCGCGAGCGCGCACACGTCCGGAAGCGATGGCTCAGCGGGTGAGGAGGGGGCGCAGCCGGTAGGGGATGAGCTCGCCCATGTCGAGCGAGGTCTCGGCGCGGACCACGCCCGTCGTCGACTGAATGGCGCCGGTGATCCGGAACAGATCCTCCGCGTCCCGGCTCACCACCCGCAGCAGCAGGTCGGAGGCGCCGGAGAGCCCGTGCGCCTCCACGATCTCGGGGATGCCGGAGAGGTGCTCGACGATGGCGGCGAGCAGCTGCTGCTGCACGTGCACCGTCACGTAGGCCGCCAGTGGATAGCCCGCCGCCCGGGCGTCGATGCGTCGCTCGAACGAGAGGAACGCGCCGTTGCGCTCCAGCTCGGCGACGCGCGCCTGCACGGTGTTGCGGCTGAGACCGAGCCGGTCGGCGAGGGAGACGTTGGTCGACCGCGGCTCGTCGGCGAGGGCGACGAGGATGCGGCGGTCGGTGCTGTCGAACGTGCGCATAGTGTGAAAGCTAGCACCGCGAGGCGCCCGGGGATAGTGCAGGGTGCACGGTCGACACGCCGCTGGTTGTGCGTCGTGATCGCGCAGCGTAGCCTTCCGAATAATTCCGGCAAAGGGGCCGGAGGCCGGAGCGGCCCGTCACGAGCGAGCCGCCCCGGGCATGAGAGTGAAGGTTGCGTGAACCGTGACGATCGACAATCAGCCTGGTGTGCACCTCGGCCGCGACGGCGGCCTCGACGACGTGCGGCTCCCCGCGGGAGCGGACACCGTCCAACTCCTGACGCCGACGGGGGAGCGGCTGAGCGACGACCGGTTCGACGGCTGGGTCGCCGACGTCGGACCCGACCAACTGCTCGATCTCTACGAGGACATGGTCGTCATCCGGCGGATCGACGCCGAGGCGACGGCGCTGCAGCGCCAGGGCGAGCTCGGGCTGTGGCCGCCGCTGCTCGGCCAGGAGGCCTCCCAGATCGGTTCGGGTCGTGCCCTGCGCTCCGACGACTTCGTCTTCTCGAGCTACCGCGAGCACGGCGTCGCCTACTGCCGGGGCGCCGGCCTGGTCGACCTGCTGCGCGTCTGGCGCGGCACCACGCAGAGCGGCTGGAACCCCTATGACATCAACATGGCCACGCCGCAGGTGATCATCGGGGCGCAGACCCTGCACGCGACCGGATACGCTCTCGGCATCCAGGCCGACGGCACCGACGCCGTCGCGGTCGCGTACTTCGGCGACGGCGCGACGAGCGAGGGCGACGTGAACGAGGCCCTGATCTTCGCCGCGACCTACGCCGCCCCGGTCGTGTTCTTCTGCCAGAACAACCAGTACGCGATCTCGGAGCCGGTGTCGCTGCAGGCGCAGCGGCCCATCTCCGAGCGTGCGCCCGGGTTCGGCGTGCCGAGCATCCGGGTCGACGGCAACGACGTGCTCGCCGTGCTCGCCGCCTCCCGCGCCGCCCTCGACCGGGCCCGTTCGGGTGGCGGCCCGACCTTCATCGAGGCGGTCACCTACCGGATGGGGCCGCACACGACGGCGGACGACCCGACCCGCTACCGCGACCCGGCCGAGCTGGACGAGTGGCGCGGCCGCGACCCGATCTCCCGGGTGGAGGCGCACCTCGACGCCCACGGCCGGCTCGACGAGGAGCGGCTCGCGGCCATCCACGAGAAGGCCGACCGGGTGGCGGCCGAGATGCGCGCCGGCTGCCTGGCCCTGACGGACCCGGACCCGCTCACCGTCTTCGACAACGTCTACGCGGAGCCGCACACCGGTCTGGCCCGGCAGCGCGACCACTACTCGCGCTACCTGCGCACGTTCGTCGGCGGTGACGGACGGTGACCGCCCTCACGATGGCGAAGGCCATCAACGCCGGCCTGCGCAAGGCCCTCGCCGACGACCCGCACGTCGTGCTGATGGGAGAGGACATCGGCACGCTCGGCGGGGTGTTCCGGGTCACGGACGGGCTGCAGACCGAGTTCGGCCCGCGCCGGGTGATGGACTCCCCGCTGGCGGAATCGGGCATCCTGGGCACCGCGGTCGGGATGGCCTACCGCGGCTATCGCCCGGTCGTGGAGATCCAGTTCGACGGGTTCATCTATCCCGCGTTCGATCAGATCGTCAGCCAGGTGGCGCGTATGCACTACCGCACCGACGGCGCCGTGCGGATGCCGATCACGATCCGGGTGCCGTTCGCCGGCGGGATCGGCGCGGCCGAGCACCACTCCGATTCCCCCGAGGCCTATTTCGCCCACGCGGCAGGGCTGCGCGTGGTGAGCCCGTCCGACCCGCAGGACGCGTACACACTCATCCAGCAGGCCATCGCCTCGGACGACCCGGTGCTCTACTTCGAGCCCAAGCGCCGCTACCACGCGAAGGGCGAGGTGGCGGTGGACGCCGCTCTGGCCGATGCACGGCCGATGGGCACGGCGCGGGTGGTGGAGAGCGGGGGCGACGTCACCCTGGTCACGTACGGCGGCCTGGTCCAGCTCGCGCGGGATGCGGCCGTGGCCGCGGGCGACGACGGTGTCTCCGTCGAGGTGATCGATCTGCGCTCGCTCTCCCCGCTCGACCTGGACACGGTGATCGCGTCGGTCCGCAAGACGGGCCGCCTCGTCGTGACGCACGAGGCCGCGCTCTCCGGCGGGCTCGGCGCCGAGATCTCCGCGTCGATCACGGAACGCTGCTTCTACCAGCTCGAGCACGCGCCGGTGCGCGTCACCGGGCACGACATCCCGTACCCGGCGGCGCGGTTGGAGGGGGCGCATCTGCCCGATCTGGATCGCATCCTGGACGGCATCGACCGCGTCATGGACCGGCCGAACTCGCTGACGGGAGTGGAGGACTGATGGCGGTCAAGGACTTCGCCCTGCCGGATCTCGGCGAGGGCCTCACCGAGTCGGAGCTGGTGAGCTGGAAGGTCGCCGTCGGGGACAGTGTGCACCTCAACCAGATCATCGCCGAGGTGGAGACGGCCAAGGCGCTCGTGGAACTGCCCGCGCCGTATGCCGGCCGCGTCTCGCGGCTCTACGTCGAACCGGGGGTGACGGTCGCCGTGGGGGAGCCTCTCGTCGCCTTCGAGGTCGCGGGCGCGGAGCCCGAGCCGCCGGCTGCACCCGACGAGGCCGACGACCGCTCCGACAGGCCGGAGCCGACACTGGTCGGCTACGGCGCCCGTCCGGACGTGACGACCCGGCCCGCGCGCCGTGCGCGACCAGGTTTGGCGGCGGCGACGTCGGAGCCGGTCCGGGAGGCCGCCTCCGTGCGGGAACCGGCCGCCGCCTCCGCTCCCGCCGCCTCCGCTCCCACCGCTCTGGCGGAGCGCCCTCGGGCCACCCCGCCCGTGCGCAAGCTGGCCCGCGAGCGCGGCATCGACCTCAGCGTCGTGACGGGGACCGGCACCCGCGGGCTGATCACCCGCCAGGACCTCGACGCCCTGACATCGGGAGGTCCGCTGCCGACGGGCGCACCGCCGCGCCTCCCGGTGTCCGCGACCCCGGCTGCTCCGTCCGCCCCCGGCCGCGGCGAGATACGCATCCCGATCCGCGGGGTCCGCAAGGCGACGGCGGAGGCGATGGTGCGCAGTGCGTTCTCGGCCCCGCAGGCGACGGTCTTCCTCACGGTCGACGTCACCGCGACGTCCGAGCTCGTCGAGCGGCTGCGGGCGCGCACCCCGGAGGGCCGGGCGCGTCCTGGCCTCCTCGCCGTGGTGGCCAAGGCCCTGTGCCTGGCGATCCGGCGCACCCCGGAGGTGAACGCCCGGTGGGACGACGCCGCTCAGGAGATCGTCCAGTCCGGAGCCGTCCAGCTCGGCATCGCCGCGGCGACACCGCGGGGACTGCTCGTGCCGGTCGTGCGGGACGCGGATCTGCTGCCGCTCGCGGACCTCGCCGAGGCGATCCGCTCCCTCGCGGAGACCGCGCGCGCGGGACGGACCGCTCCCGCCGATCTCTCGGGCGGCAGCATCACCATCACGAACGTCGGCGTGTTCGGTGTCGATGCGGGCACACCCATCGTGACGCCGGGGGAGGCCGCCATCCTGGCGCTGGGCGCGGTGCGTCGTCAGCCGTGGGAGTACGATGGCGGCATCGCGCTGCGCGACGTGCTCACCGTGGCGCTGTCGTTCGACCATCGGATCGTGGACGGACAGCAGGCGTCGATGCTGCTCGCCGACGTCGGCCGGATCCTGAACGATCCGGGGTCGGTGCTCGACTTCGTCTGAGCGGCGCCGAGGCCGCGCCGGCTACGCGTGCAGCGCGGCGTTCAGCTCCACGCCCGAGCCGGCGCGGCGGAGCACCTCGACGGCACCGGAGACGGAGTTGCGCCGGAAGAGCAGCCCGGGCACGCCGGAGAGTTCGACGGCCTTCACGGTCTGCGGGCGTCCGTCGGCGGTGGGCGGCGCGTCCACGACGACCACCTTCGTGCCCGCGGTGACGTAGAGGCCGGCCTCGACGACCGAATCGTCGCCGATGGAGATCCCGATGCCCGAGTTGGCTCCGAGCAGCGCGCGCTCGCCGATCGCGACGCGCTGCGTGCCGCCGCCGGAGAGCGTGCCCATGATGGAGGCGCCGCCGCCGATGTCGGAGCCGTCGCCAACGACGACGCCCTGGGAGATGCGGCCCTCCACCATGGAGGAGCCGAGCGTGCCCGCGTTGAAGTTGACGAAGCCTTCGTGCATCACGGTGGTGCCGGGAGACAGGTGGGCGCCGAGCCGGACGCGCGACGCATCGGCGATGCGGACCCGGTCGGGCGTGACGTAGTCGAGCAGGCGGGGGAACTTGTCGATGCCCGTGACGTGGATCCCCGCGCGCTGCAGGGCCGGACGCAGACGGTCGAAGTCGGCCGGGAGCACCGGGCCGGCGTTCGTCCAGGTGACGATCGGGAGGTGCCCGAAGATGCCGTCCAGGTCGAGGGTGTTCGGTGCGACGAGCAGGTGCGAGAGCAGGTGCAGTCGCAGGTAGGCGTCCGGGGTGGAGGCCGGTGCGGCGTCGAGGTCGATCTCGACCGTGACGGTGTCGATCCGCACGTTGCGGCGGGCGTCCTCGCCGGCGAGGGCCTCCAGCTCGGCGGGCGCGATCCAGGGCTCGCGCCCCGCCGGGATGCGGCCGAGCTGCGGCGACGGGAACCACGTGTCGAGCACGGTGCCGTCGCCGGCGACGGTGGCGAGCCCGTAGCCCCAGGCGGTGCGGGAGGTGGCGGGCGCGGCGGACTCGTCAGCAATCTCGGAAGGCATGGCTCTAGATTAGTAGGGTGCCTCTCGACCTCACCGCCACCTCCACCGACCTCACCCGCCAGATCTGCGACATCGAGTCGGTGTCCGGAAACGAGAAGGAGCTCGCCGACGCGATCGAGCAGGCGCTCTCCGGTCTCGCCCACCTCGAGGTGATCCGCGACGGCGACACCATCGTCGCCCGCACGAACCTCGGCCGCGAGCGTCGCGCCCTGATCGCGGGGCACATCGATACCGTCCCGCTGAACGGCAACCTCCCGACGCGGTTCGAGACCGAGGGTGGCATCACCTACCTGTGGGGGCGCGGCACCGTCGACATGAAGGCCGGCACGGCCGTGCAGCTCAAGCTCGCCGCCGAGCTCACCGACCCCGCGATCGACGTGACCTGGATGTGGTACGACCACGAGGAGGTCAACGCCGAGCTCAACGGTCTCAACCGGCTCTCGCGCAACCGGCCCGACCTCTTCGTCGGCGACTTCGCGATCCTCGGCGAACCGAGCAACGGCGTCGTCGAGGGAGGCTGCAACGGCAACCTGCGCGTCGAGGTCCGCACCTACGGCCTGCGCTCCCACTCGGCGCGCGGCTGGGTCGGCGACAACGCCATCCACAAGGCCGCGCCGATCCTCGACATCTTGGCCGGGTATCAGGCGCGGGAGGTGGAGGTCGACGGGCTCGTCTACCGGGAGGGCCTGAACGCGGTCGGCATCTCCGGCGGCATCGCGGGCAACATCATCCCCGACGAGTGCATGGTGCACATCAACTACCGGTTCGCGCCGTCCCGCAGCTCGCAGGAGGCGATCGACCACATGCACGAGCTGTTCGGCGACTACGAGATCACCGTGGTCGATCGCGCCGACGGGGCCCGGCCCGGCCTGGACGCCCCGCTCGCGCAGGAGTTCGTCGCGGCCGTGGGCGGTGTCGCCAAGCCGAAGTACGGATGGACGGACGTCGCACGGTTCAGCGCTCTCGGCATCCCCGCGGTCAACTACGGCCCGGGCGATCCGCTGAAGGCCCATGCGGACGACGAGCGCGTCGACGTGGAGCAGATCGCCGCCGTGGAGGCGGGTCTCCGTGCCTGGCTCACCGGTTCCGGCGCCCGCTGAGCCGGCCGCCGCGGTGACCACCGCGGCGCAGCCTGCGCAGTGGTGGACCCTCTGGTGGGTGCGCGTGCTCGCGATCTTCGTCGCGAGCCGCATCGTCACCAGCGTCATCCTGCTGATCTTCGCCGCGAACCAGGGGCAGAACCCCTGGACCGGCCCCAAGCCCGACTACTTCTCCTACGCCACCATCTGGGACGGCCTCTGGTACAACATCGTCGCGGTGTCGGGCTACCCGTCGACGCTGCCGACCGACGGGGTGCACGTCACCGAGAACGCCTGGGCGTTCATGCCGGTGTACCCGGGTGTCGTCGACGCGGTCATGTTCGTCACCCGGCTCTCCTGGGCGCCCGCCGCGGTGCTCGTGTCGGTGGCCTGCGCTGCGGGCTCCGCGCTGGTCCTGCACCGGCTGCTGCGGCGGGTCGGTCTCTCCGAATCGACGACCCTGTTCGCGATCGTGCTGTTCTGCGTCGCGCCGGTGTCGCCCCTGTTCCAGCTCGCCTACGCCGAATCGCTCTACCTGCTGCTGCTGGCGGTCGCGCTGCTCCTCCTCATCGAGCGGCGGTACGCCTGGTTGTTCCCGGTGACGCTGGTCATGGCGTTCACCCGCCCGAGCGGGCTCGCGTTCGCGCTCGCCCTCGGCCTCCACGTGATCTACCGCTGGGTTCGTCGTGGCACCGACCCGTTCCCGGTGCTCGAGCGCATCCTCAGCGTGTCCTTGACGGTGTTCAGCGGGCTCGCGGGCCTCGCCTGGCCCCTGATCGCCGGGCTCGCCACCGGGTCGTGGACGGCCTACACCGACACCGAGCTGGCCTGGCGGGCGGCGTACATCGGCTACGTCCACCTCGTTCCGTTCGCCCCGTGGTTCCAGGGCGCCGAGTGGTGGACGACGGTCATGCTCGGACTGCCCGGCTGGATCGGCATCCTCGCGCTCGTCGTCATCGTCGCGCTCTACGTCGTGCTACTGTTCTCTCCCACGGTCCGCCGGCTCGGCCCCGACCTGCTGTTCTGGGTGATCGGGTACTCCGTGTACCTCTTCGCGGTCTTCTTCCCGCAGTCGAGCACGTTCCGCCTGCTGATGCCGCTGTTCCCGCTGCTCGGTGCGATCGCCCTGCCGCGCGGCCGGATCTACCGGGTCGGGATGGTCGTCCTCTTCCTCGTGTTGCAGGTCGGCTGGATCGCGATCTGCTGGGGCGTCGCGGGTGCGGATTGGTCGCCGCCGTGATCTCTGCGACCTTCGGCGTACGCTCTCGATTTCCACAGGTCGCCGCCGATGTCGGATAATAGGGGGACATCCACGAAAGGGGAGCTGCATGGCGGCCATGAAGCCGAGGACCGGGGACGGGCCAATGGAGGCTGTGAAGGAGGGACGGCTCATCATCGTGCGTGTGCCGCTCGAAGGTGGGGGACGACTGGTCGTCTCTGTCAACGACGCGGAAGCCAAAGAACTCCACGACGCTCTGGCGAGCGTCGTGAGTGCCTCCTAGACCAGAACACGACGAACGGACCCCGAGCTCTCGGGGTCCGTTCTGCGTTTCCGGGCCGTGAGCACGCCCTCGTCGTCGCGCGGTCGGCGCAGCGTCGGGGCTGGGGGGCTAGAGAGCGAGCTTGGTCAGCTGCAGCAGACCGTCGCCGGCGGGCGACAGGGCGCTGATCACGGCGCCCGAACGTGCCGTCTCGGTGATGAGGGTGCGGAAGCCGGTGGCGACGTCGTCGCGGGCCGCCGGATCGGCCACCCGTCCGCGCCAGAGCGCCCGCGCGACGAGCACGGTGCCGCCCGGCCGCACCAGTCGCAGACCGTGTTCCACGTACTCGATGACCGACTGCGGGTCCGCGTCGATGAAGACGATGTCGTAGGAGTTCTCGTTCATCCGGGGGAGGACGTCCAGCGCCCGGCCGGTGATGAGCCGGACCCGGTTGGACGCGACGCCGGCCTCGGAGAAGAAGGAGCGTGCGTGCTGCTGGTGCTCGAGCTCCTGGTCGATCGAGGTCAGCTGGGCGTTCGTGCCGCCGGTCAGCAGCCAGAGGCCGGAGACGCCGACCCCGGTCCCGATCTCGACGATGTTCTCCGCGGCGGTGGCGGCCACCACGACCGCCGCCTGCGCGCCGGTGCTGGGCGCGATCGGCTCGACCCCCAGTTCCAGCGACTGCTGCCGCGCTCGGACGATCACGTCGCTCTCGACGATCATGTCGTCGGCGAATCTCCAGTTCGAGTCCTTGTCTGACACAGTGCTCCTTGCCTCCGGTCCAGGATACGGCCCGGGAACCCAGCATCCGCGCAAGCCCGGCGCGATACTCTTGATGCGTGTTCGGACTGACCTTTGACAAGCTGCTCATCGTGGCGGTGATCGCAGCGTTCGTCATCGGTCCGGAACGTCTGCCGCTGTACGCCGGGAAACTCGGCCAGTTCGTGCGGTCGCTGCGCGATTTCGCGAACGGGGCGAAGTCGCGCATGCGCGAGGAGATGGGCCCCGAGTTCGACGAGGTCGACTGGAAGAAGCTCGATCCGCGGCAGTACGACCCGCGCCGGATCATCCGCGAGGCGCTGCTCGAGGACGCCCCGGCACCCGCCAGCGCCATCAAACCCGCCAGTCCGATGGCGGCCGCCCAGCGTGCACTGCCCGCCGGTGCCCTGCCTCCCTTCGACGCCGAGTCGACCTAGCCGGCGTCACCGGTCAGGGCGGCCGGAGTCCAGGCCGGCCAGTCCGGGTCTCCGAGGGGGATGCCGTGCTCGTAGGCACCGACGCGGCGGAACGGACGCTGTGCGGTGCTGTTGTCGAAGAACTCCGAGCGATCGGCGATCGTCCGCGCCTGGGCGATGAGGGACCACAACCGTGCGTAGCGATCGCGGATCTTCTCTTCGGGGACGGCGTGGCCCCCTCACGCACGCGCTCGGCGACGCGACGGACGCTGACCTCGACCGGGACGAGCATCACATGCAGGTGGACCAGATACCCGCGGGCGATCGCGTCGCCGACGAGATCGAGCTTGCTCGGGTGGCTGAAGACCGTCTCGGTGATGAAGGATCTGCCGGCGACCATGAGGTGCGTCCGCTCTTCGGCCGCGGCGCGCGAGGCATCGTAGGCGTGCGCCGCCTGTGCGCGAGGCCACCGCTCAGCGGCGATGACGTCCGCGTTCACGAACGGGAGGTGCGTCACCGGCCCGAGCAGCCGCTCGACAAAGGTCGACTTGCCGGATCCGTTCGGTCCGGCGAGCAGGTGGAGGACAGGCACGGGTCAGCCGCTCGCGCCGCCGCCTCGCGGGACGATGCCGCCGTG
Source organism: Leifsonia aquatica H1aii (assembly GCF_000633535.1). Taxonomy (GTDB): domain Bacteria; phylum Actinomycetota; class Actinomycetes; order Actinomycetales; family Microbacteriaceae; genus Leifsonia; species Leifsonia aquatica_A. The sequence continues at coordinate 196,509 of NZ_AYMR01000009.1, forward strand.
TTCGTCCGCGTCTGTCCAGGCTCGTCCCGCTCGCGTGAACTCGGCCGCCAGGTCCAACTGCGCCTGTCGGCTGGTCAGCTCCTCGTCCCAGATCGCGCGCACCACGGCCTGGCCCCGTTCGCCGAGGTCGTCGTAGGCGGCATCGCCGGAGAGGACGCGCTGGATATCGCGCTGGCTCGTGCCCGGCGACGCCTCGAGCTCTCGCCCGATGCGCGCCCAGTGGGCGATCTGCTGCGCCGCGCTGCGACTCGCGACCGCACCCACCGCTCGCGCGGCGTCGAAGACGTCGCCATCGATCCTCATCGGTATCGTGTGCCCCATGGGCACAGTGTAGCAATCTGCTACACCCGATTCCCGGTGTTCCACGGATCGTGACGCGTCTGTCGCGGCCCGGCGGGCGCGCATCCAATACGATTCGGTCATGATCGCAACGGAGCAGACGCTCACCCGGCCGACGGTCGCCCGCTACGCCATCGGATCGCTCGGCACCGGAGGCTTCGCCACGCTCCCCGGTCTTGTCCTCGTCTACTACCTGACCGACAGCCTCGGCGTCGCCGCCCTGGTCGCGGGAGTCGTGGTCACGGTCGCGAAGGTGTGGGACGTGATCATCGACCCGGTCATCGGCGCGCGCAGCGACCGGATGCTCGCCGTGCGAGGATCCCGCCGCCCGATGATGGTGCTCGGCGCCGTCACGCTCCCCGTCTTCTTCCTGCTGACCTTCGCCGTGCCGGAGGGGACTCCGGAGGCGATGGCGGCGACCTGGGTCCTGATCGCGTTCGTGCTCACGGCCACGTCGTTCAGCCTCTTCCAGGTGCCGTACATCGCGCTCCCCGCGGAGCTCGCCAGCGGGTACGACGCGCGCACGCGGCTGCTGACCTGGCGGGTGGTGGTGCTGACCTTCGCCATCCTGCTCTTCGGCGCGGGAGGTCCGGCGCTGCGGTCGCTCGGCGGCTATCCGGTGATGGCGCTGATCGCGGGCGTGGCGATCGGCGGAGGGATGCTGATCTCGGCGTTCGTAGCGCCGCGCCAGGCCCCGGCGACGGTCGCCCCGCCGCGTGAGCCGGTGCTCACGACGCTCCGGACCAACTACGCGGCCGGCGTGCGTGTGCTGCGCGACAGCCAGCCGTTCCGCGCCCTGCTGCTCACCTTCCTGCTCCAGGGCCTCGCCACCGGGCTCATGCTCGCCGGGGCCAACTACGTCGCCACCTGGGTGCTGCACTCCGAGGACGCCGTCACCTTCCTCTTCCTGGCGCTCATCGGCCCCGCCCTGATCGTGACCCCGCTGTGGGGCGTCGTCGCCCGCCGGGTCGGCAAGGAGCGTGGCTTCGTCGCCGCGAGCGTCCTGTTCGGACTGGCGGCGCTGTCCATGGTGCTGCTGATCTGGGCGCCAGGGGACTGGGTGTACCTGCCGGTCGCGGTCGCGGGAGCCGCCTACGCCGGGATGCAGTCGCTCCCGATGGCGATGCTGCCCGACGTGATCTCGCACGACGCGCGCCGCAACGGCCCGGGGCGCGCCGGGACCTTCGGCGGGATGTGGACCGCGGGGGAGACGACGGGGATGGCGCTCGGTGCGACGGTGCTCACCGTCGTGCTCACCGTCACCGGCTATGTCGTGCGCTCGGCCGATCCCACCGTCGTGGTGGCCGGGGCGACCCAGCCCGCCGCCGCCGTGGCGGGCATCGTGCTCGCCTTCAGTGCCGTGCCCGCGGCGCTCCTCGCCCTCAGCCTGATCCCGCTCCGCCGCTACCGGCTCCGGAAGGAAGACATCGATGGTCTCGTTTGACGCCCGGGCGGTCCTCGCCCGACTCGCCGCCCTGCGCTCGGCCGACGCCCCCACCCATGGCGGTCAGGTGCTCAGCTATGTCTACGACTCGGGCGTCGCCGAGATCGACGAACTGGCTGCCGAGGCCATGCGGCTGGTGCAGCCGGTCAACGGCCTCGACCCGACCACCTTCACGTCGGTCGCCGTGATGGAGCGCGAGGTCGTCGGCTTCGCCCGCGAGCTGCTGCACGGGGGAGACGACGTCGTCGGCTCGGTCACCTCCGGCGGAACCGAGTCGTGCCTGCTGGCCGTGAAGACCGCCCGGGACGCCTGGCGCGCGGCGGGAGGGGAGGGACGCGGCCGTCTGCTCGCCCCCGTCACGGTCCACGCCGCCTTCCAGAAGGCCGCGGAGTACTTCGACCTGGTGCTCGACCTCGTGCCGGTGGACCCTGCTTCGGGCCGGATCGACCCGGTGCGCCTGCTCGACAGGCTGGGGCCGGACGTCGCGCTCGTCGTGGTGTCGGCGCCGTCCTACCCCTACGGCACCCTCGACCCCGTGGAGGCGGTCGCGGCGGCGTGCGACGAGGCGGGCGTGGCCCTGCACGTCGACGGCTGCATCGGGGGCTGGATCCTGCCGTTCTGGCGGGACGCCACCGGAGCCGCCCTGCCGCTCTGGGACTTCCGGGTGCCGGGGGTCACGAGCATCTCGGCCGACCTGCACAAGTTCGGCTACGCCCCCAAGGGCGCCAGCGTGCTGCTCCAGCGCGGGCGCGACCGGCAGCGCCTGCAGTACTTCGCGACGACCGGATGGCCGGGCTACCCGGTGGTGAATCCGACGCTCCTCGGATCCAAGTCGGCCGCGGCGCTCGCGGCCTCGTGGGCGATCATCCAGGCGCTGGGCGCGCGCGGGCTGGCCGAGCTGGCCGAATCCTGCCGGCGATCGACGGCCGCCCTCGCCGATCTGGTCGGCGACATCGACGGCCTGCGCGTGTTCGGCGAGCCGACCGGCCCGCTGATCGCCGTCACGAGCGACGGCGCCGTCCCTGCGGAGCGCCGGGTCGACCCGCACCACTGGGCGGACCGCGCCCGGCTGCGCGGCTGGCACCTGCAGCTCCAGCCCGGTCTCACGCAGGACGACGGCACCCACCTGCCGCACACCACACACCTCACGATCACGCCGGTCACTGGCAGCCGCCTGGACGAGCTGGAGGCCGCGCTGCGCGGCGCGGCGGACGAAGTGCGCGGCGTTCCGCCGGTCGACCCCGCCGCGGTGCTCGGCGCGCTGCCCCCCGGACTGGCCGACGGGCCGCTCGACTCCGACGCGGCGGCGGCGGTCCTCCGGGCCGTCGGGATCGGCGGGAGCGGCGACGGTCGTCTCCCGGACGAGCAGGCCCCGCTGCTGGCGTTGATCGAGGCCCTGCCGAGGCCGCTGACCGAGCGCCTGCTGGTGGAGCTGCTCGCCCGGATCGTGGAGCCGGTCTAGCCTCCCGTCGCGTCAGGGGAGCGCGACGCCGACCGCGATCGCGAACAGCACGAAGGAGAGGACGGCCGCACTCGAGCGCAGCACGTCGATCCGCTCCCAGCGCACGACGACCGCGCGCCAGTCGGCGGGCGGCCGGGCGGGATCCCACTCGTTCACGCCGATGTTGATCGGGACGGTGCCGAGGAACGACGCGAGCACGAAGGCCAGCAGTGCCGCGGCCCCCGCGATGCGCCAGGCCAGCCCATCGGAGGCTCCGGCGACGATGAGCAGAGCGATCGACGCGAGAACGGTCGGCACCATCAGAACAGGCACCGCGACCTTCAGCCGCTTCACCAGGGCGATCCGCGCCCGCACGTGGGCGTCGTCCGGGAGGGAGCGCAGCGCCGGCTGCACGCCCCAGCGCACGATGGCCTCCTCGCCGGCCAGCAGTCCGACGAGGACGAGCTGTGCGATGGTCAACACGGTCATACGATCAGCTCCTCGGAGAGAGCCCGAGCTTGCGGCCGGCGAGGCCGCGCGCGCGGGTGGCGAGACGTTCGGCCACGCCCCGGATCGCGGCCGCGGCGGGGTCGCCGGGGTCGGTCACGACGATCGGGGCGCCCGCGTCGCCGCCGGCACGCAGCGGGATGCTGAGCGGCACGGAGGCGAGCAGGGGCACCGCGTCGTCCTGCCCGGCGGACAGCCGGCGCGCGACCTCCGCGCCCCCTCCGCTGCCGAAGAGATCCAGGATGCTGCCGTCCGGCTGCACGAGGCCGGCCATGTTCTCGATCACGCCGACCACCTTCTGGCCGGTCTGCCGGGCGACCACGCCGCTGCGCTCCGCCACGTCGGCCGCGGCCGGCTGCGGGGTGGTCACCACGAGCACCTCGGCCTGGGGGAGCAGCTGGCCGACCGAGATGGCGACGTCGCCCGTGCCGGGCGGCAGGTCGAGGAGCAGGACATCGAGATCGCCGAAGAACACGTCGCCGAGGAACTGCTGGATGGTGCGGTGCAGCATCGGACCGCGCCAGGCCACCGCAGCCGAGGCGGAGTCGACGAACATGCCGATCGACACGACCTTCACGCCGTGGGCGACGGGCGGGAGGATCATGTCGTCGACCCGGGTCGGGCGGGGAGCGACGCCGTTCTCGTCCGTCATCCCGAGGATCCCGGGGATCGAGAAGCCGTGCACGTCGGCGTCGACGATGCCGACGCGGAGGCCGCGCTCGGCGAGGGCGACGCCGAGGTTGGCCGTCACGGTCGATTTGCCGACCCCGCCCTTGCCGCTGGTGACGGCGTAGACGCGGGTCAGGGAGTCCGGTCCGAACTGGGCGGTCCGTGCGGCCCTGCCGCCGCGCAGGCGCTCGGTCAGGGCGCGACGTTCGGCCGGCGTCATCACGGAGACGTCGACGGTCACCCCGGTCACGCCGGGGACGCTCGCCGTCGCGGCGCGCACGTCCCGCTCGATGGCATCGGCGGCGGGGCAGCCGACGATCGTCAGCTTGATGCCGACCCTCGCATGCCCGTCGGGGGCGACCTCCACCCCTCCCACCATGTCGAGCTCGGTGATCGGCTTGCGGATCTCGGGGTCGAGCACGGCGCCCAGCGCACGCCCGACGGCGTCCGCCAGATCAGGCACGGGTCGTCTCGCCCTCTCCCGCGTCGCGCTCCTCGAGGTCCTCGAGCAGTGCGCGCAGCTCGGCGCGGATGAAGTCCTTGGTCGCCATGTCCTTCACGGCCAGCCGCAGCGCGACCACCTCACGGGCGAGGTACTCGGTGTCGGCGAGGTTGCGCTCCGCGCGCTGCCGGTCCTGCTCGATCTGCACCCGGTCACGGTCGTCTTGCCGGTTCTGGGCGAGCAGGATGAGCGGGGCCGCGTACGACGCCTGCAGCGACAGCACCAGCGTGAGCGCGATGAAGCCCAGCGCGGCCGAGTCGAATCGCCACGCGTTCGGCAGGAGCGTGTTCCACAGCATCCACGCGACGACGAACACGGTGAGCCCGAGGATGAACCAGGGCGTCCCCATGGCGCGGGCGATCCACTCGGTGAACCGGCCGAACCGGTCGTTCTGGTCCATGCGCCCGCGCGCGGAGGAGCCGAGCACCGGGGTGCGCAACCCCTTGGGAGCGTCGAGACGGGAGTCCTGCCTACCTCGTGGCATTCCCACCCCTCCTTCCGTTCACGACGGGGATGCTGCCGGTCTCATCGGCCGCTGCGGGACGTTTCACCGGTTCGTCCTCGTCCTGGCGCCGCCAATCGTCCGGGAGGAGGTAGTCGAGCACGTCGTCGATCGTCACCACGCCGACCAGCCGGTGCTTGTCGTCGACCACGGGGACCGAGACGAGGTTGTAGCTGGCCAGGATGCGCGAGACCTCCGCCGCCGAGGTGTCGCCGGTCACCGGCTCCAGGCTCGGATCGAGCAGGGTGCCGAGACGCACGTGCGGCGGGTAGCGGAGCATGCGCTGGAAGTGCACGATCCCGAGGAAACGCCCGGTCGGCGGCTCGTACGGCGGCAGCGTGACGCAGACCGCGGCACCGAGTGCCGGGGCGAGCTCGTGGCGGCGGATCAGAGCGAGCCCTTCGGCGACCGTGGCATCGGCGGAGACGATGATCGGTTCCGTGGTCATCAGGCCGCCCGCCGTGTCGGGGGCGTACGTCAGCAGCATGCGGACGTCCTCCGCCTCCTCGGGCTCCATCAGCTCCAGGAGGTGCTCGCCGCGCTCGTCAGAGAGCTGGGCGATGAGGTCGGCCGCGTCGTCCGGCTCCATCTGGTCGAGCACGTCGGCGGCCCGGAGATCGTCGAGCTTGGTGAGGATCTGCACCTGCTCGCTCTCGGGCATCTCCTCGAGCACGTCGGCGAGGCGGTCGTCCGGGAGCTCCTCGGCGACCTCGAGCATCCGCTGCTGCGGCAGATCGAGCAGGGTGTTCGCCAGATCGGCCGGCTTCAGCTCCGAGTACGCGGCGATGAGCTGCTCGGCGGACTGCGCCTCGCCCTGCCGCGCGCGCTCGGTCACCTCGTTCCACGAGACGAACGTGGTCGGCCCCTTGCCGAACGGCGACGAGCCCGACTTGGGACGGCGCACGAAGAGCTGCCCGACCGCCCACTCGCCGGTGGCGGACTCCTCGATGGCGACGTCCTCGATGGTCGCCTGGCCACTGCCGTCGGCGAAGTCGACCTTGCGGCCGAGCAGCTCCGCGATCACCCGGACCTCCCCGCCGCGCTGCTCGAACCGCCGCACGTTGATGAGGCCGGTCGTGATGATCTGCCCGGGGGAGATGCTCGTCACGCGCCCGATGGACACGAACACCCGGCGCTTGCCCGGGATCTCCACCACCAGGCCGACGACGGTCGGCGGATCCGATTTGCGATAGACCACCAGCACGTCGCGCACGCGCCCGACCCGGTCGCCGACCGGGTCGAACACACTGGTCCCGGCGAGCCGGGCGACGAAGATCCTGGTGGCACTCACGTGTATAAACCTAAGCCCTTCCCGCCGACCGGGCCGTGAGAATGGGACAATGGGGCGATGACCACCCCCAGCCCGCTCGGCGGCCGCAACCGGATGCTCTTCCCGACCCTCCCGCGCGGCGAGGTCGTGGCGACCTTCGACACGTATCCCGCCGCCCAGGAGGCCGTCGACGTGCTCGCGCGCGCGGACTTCCCCGTCGACAAGGTGTCGATCGTCGGAAGCGACCTCAAGAGCGTCGAGCGCGTGACCGGCAAGCTGACCTGGGGGCGCGTCGCGGTCGCCGGTGCGGCATCCGGGGCGTGGCTCGGCATCTTCTTCGGCCTGCTGCTGGTCATCTTCTCTCCGACGGTCAGCTTCGCCTTCGTGATCGCCGCCGTGCTGATCGGTGCCGGGTTCGGGATGCTGTTCGGCATCGTCTCGTACGCGATCAACCGGCGCCGCAAGGACTACACCTCGGTGATGCAGGTCATCGCCACCAGCTACTCGGTCCTCGTCGACGGCGACCTGGGCAACCGGGCGCGCAATCTGCTCCAGGGCGGTGCGGCCGAGCAGCCGCGCGCGGCCTTCCCGCACCCGAGCGACCCGCCGGCGGCCCCGCACCCCAGCGACCCGCCGCGCGCCTGGCAGCCTCCGGCGCCGCAGCCTCCCGCGGAGCCGCCGGCGGCACAGCCGCCCGCGCCTCCCGCGGACGCACCCGAGGGACCGGCCGCTCCGGAGCCTCCGCGCGCCTGATCGCACTGGCGGGGCGGGCATCCGCGGGCGCATGATGGAGACGGCATCGCCGTCGACGTCGATGAGGACCGCATGGAAGCCGAGAACCCGAGTACCAGCCCGCTGCGCGACTCCCTCGCGCCCGTCGACGGCGCCGCGGCTACCTTCGACACGCTCGCCGCGCTGGCCGACGACCTGGCCGGCCATTTCGCCCTGGAGCCGTTGCTGGAGCGCATCCTCCGGCATACGCTCGAACTCCTGGGCTGCGACAGCGGGTCCATCTGCACCGTCGACGAAGCGGCCGGGACCTACCGCAAGGACGCCGATCTGGGCGTCGGATGCCGGTCCGGCGCGACGTTCCCGCTCGGCGAGGGGGTGACCGGCGAGGTCGTGCGAGCCCGTGCCACCGTGGTCTTCGACGAGTACGCCCAGGTGCGCGGCGGCCACATCGAGGGACCGGACCGCGACCTCCTGCACGCGACCATCGGTGTGCCGATCCGCTGGAACGGGGCGATCGTCGGCGCCCTGGTCGTGTTCAGCCGCGACCCGTACCGGCGATTCAGCGGATCCGACGTCCACCTGATCGAGAGCTTCGCCGCGCACGCGGGAATCGCCATCACGAACGCGCGCCTGCACGCCGTCGCGGCCGAACGTGCCCAGGAGGCCGCCATCGCCACCGAACGCGAGCGGGTGGTGCGGGACGTGCACGACACCGTCGGGCGCGGACTGGCCGACATCCTGCTGCGGCTCGACGAGGCGGAGCGGCGGATGCGCACGGGCGGGGATCCGCGGGATGCCCTCGCGCAGGCCCGTCGCGCGGCGCGTTCGGCGCTGAGCGAGACGCAGCGCACCGTCCTCGGACTGGGACCCGAGCAGTTGGACGGCCGCTCGCTCGGCGAAGCGATCGGGCTCGAGCTGGCCTGGGCGGAATCCGCGGCCGGGGTTCGGACCCGACTGGTGGTGGTGGGGGAGCACGGCCCGCTGGCGCCCGAGACGGTGCGCCAGCTCTTCCGGATCGTGCAGGAGTCGCTCACCAACGTGGTCGAGCACGCCTCGGCCCAGCAGGTGCGCGTCGGCATCGTCTACGGGGAGCGGGAGGTGACCGCCCTGATCGAGGACGACGGCCGCGGCTTCGACGTCGCCGGGCTCGCGAAAGCGCCCAGCCGCCCGCTGCGCGGCCTCGGACTGCAGGGCCTCGCCGCCCGTGCCGAGCACCTCGGTGGCAGCATCCACATCGAGTCGACACCCCGGTGGGGAACCAGGGTGCGGGCCGAACTGCCGGTGCTCCCTCCCGCCCGCGACCACGAGCACGCGCGGTGGCGGGTGCTGGTGGTGCACGCCAACCCGCTGATCCGCTCGGGACTGGTCCGCTCGCTCGCGCTGGCGGAACCGGACATCCAGGTCGTGGGCGAGGTCGGCGATGCGCAGGCGGCCGTCGAAGCGTTCGACCTGCTGCGCCCCAGTGTGGTGCTGGCAGACCTCGACCTGCCCCATGTCGACGGCGTGCAGCTGACCTCCCATCTGCGCGCCGCCGACGACGAGGTGCGGGTCGTGCTGCTGATCGGCTCCGTGGCGGACGACCGGCTGCTCGGCGGAACCCGCGTCGGCGCCGCCGGGTTCGTGGAGGCGACGGCCGATCCGGCGGCGATCGCCCGCGCGGTCGTGGCGGCGGCGCGGGGCGACCTCCTCCTCAGCCCCGAGTTCCTCAGCCGATTCGCCGTGTCTCTGACCGGGGGCGACGAACCGCTGACGGCCCGCGAGCGCGAGGTGCGGGCGCTGGTGGAGCAGGGGATGCCCGACAAGCTGATCGCCGCATCGCTCCACATCTCGGTCAAGACCGTCGAGAAGCACGTCGGGGCTCTGCTGCGCAAGACCGGGGCGGCGAATCGCACGGTGCTCGCCGCACGGCGCTGATCCGGGACCGCCGGGAGCGCATGCGGGGAATCCCTACCCACGGGATGGGGGAACTCCCCGTGTCGGCGGCCGGATGCGCTGCCTAGCCTGAGGGCGGAACGAGGAGGATCCCATGCCTGTCGTGTCGCTGAAGGAGATCGTCGACCGGGCGTTCGCGGAGCGCTACGGCGTGCCGGCCATCAACATCGTGAACGACCTGACGCTGGAGGCGGTCCTCGCCGGCGCGGTCGACGCGCGCTCCCCGGTCATCGTTCAGACCTCGGTCAAGACGGTCAAGTCCATCGGCTCCGACGTGCTGTTCGCGATGTGGGAGGCGATGACGGCGGGCATCGAGGTTCCGGTGACCCTGCACCTCGACCACTGCCCCGAGCGCGCCGTCATCACCGAGTGCCTCGACCGCGGGTGGAACTCCGTGCTGTTCGACGCCTCCACGCTCACCGTCGAGGAGAACCAGCGGCAGACCGTCGAGGTCGTCGCCGAGGCCCGCCGGCACGGTGCCCACGTCGAGGGGGAGATCGAGGCGATCAAGGGGGTGGAGGACGGCATCGGCGCCGACACCGAGCCGCAGCGGCAGACCCTCGAGACCGCCGTCGCCTTCATCGAGGAGACCGGGGTCGACGTGTTCGCCCCCTCGATCGGCAACGCGCACGGCGTCTACTCCGCGACCCCGGCGCTCGACTTCCAGCGGGTGACCGACCTGGTCGGGCGCACCGGCGTGCCGATCGCCCTGCACGGCGGCAGCGGGATGACGGACGAGCAGTTCCGCGACCTGATCGCGCGCGGCTGTGCCAAGGTCAACATCTCGACAGCCCTCAAGATCGAGTTCATGCGGTCGAGCCTCGCGTTCTTGAAGGGGGCGGAGGAGGCCGACAGGTGGGACCCGCCGTCGCTCTTCCGCGACGTCCGCGGGCACATCGTCGACCTGACCACGGGACTGGCGGCGACCTTCGGCAGCGCCGGACGGGCATGGTGACGGCGTGCCCGCGCTGATCTTCGACTGCGATGGCGTCCTCGCCGACACGGAGCGCAACGGCCATCTGCCCGCGTTCAACCAGACCTTCGCCGAATTCGAGGTCCCGGTGCGGTGGAGCGACGACGACTACCGCGAGAAAGTCCTCATCGGCGGCGGCAAGGAACGGATGGCGAGCATCCTCACCCCCGGCTTCGTCGCCGCGAACGGGCTGCCCGCCGATGAGGACGGCCGGCGCGATCTGCTGGCGCAGTGGCATGGGCGCAAGACGGCGATCTACACGGAGCTGGTGGCATCGGGGGCGCTGCCCGGGCGGCCCGGCATCCGTCGGATCGTGGAGGCGGCACGGGAGGCGGGATGGACGCTCGCCGTCGCCTCCACCTCGGCCGAGCCGTCGGTGCGCGCCGTGCTGGAGCACGCGGTCGGCCCGGACCTGGCCGCGGGCTTCTCGGTGTTCGCGGGCGACGTCGTCCCGCGCAAGAAGCCGGCACCGGACATCTACCTCCTGGCGCTGGAGCGGTTGGGGATCGGCCGTGACGATGCGGTCGTGATCGAGGACAGCGGCAACGGGGTGCGCGCGGCGGTCGACGCCGGTCTGCGCGTCGTCGTGACGGTCAGCGCGTACACCGTGGACGAGGACTTCACGGGGGCATCGCTCGTCGTCGACTCCCTCGGCGATCCGGGTGAGCCTGCTCGGGTGATCGCCGCTCCCGCAGGGGTCCGCCCCGGTCCGCTGGTGACCCTGGACGACGTCGCCGCCGTGCTCGAACGGCCCCGGCCCTAGGCGGCCCGTCTCCCCATCCGGCCCATCGAAAGGAGCCACCATGACCCAGAGTTCCGACGACACGGAGTTCGTGGTCCGCACGATCGCGCAGACCGCGGTCGACAACGAGCGCGAGTTCGGCGAGCTCGACTCGGTGGTGGGCGACGGGGACTTCGGGTTCTCGCTGGCCCGCGGTTTCGAGATCGTGCTGGCCGATTGGGACTCGTACGACCGTGCCGACATCGGCACCTTCCTGCAGAAGGTCGCCGTCGCGATCACGAGTCGCATCGGCGGCACATCCGGACCGATCTGGGGCACCGCGTTCCTGCGGGCCGCGACCCTCGCCAAAGGCAAGGACACGGTGACGGGGGCCGACGCGGTCGCCATGCTGCGTGCCGCGATCGAGGGGATCAAAGCCCGTGGCAACGCCGACGTCGGCGACAAGACGCTCCTGGACGCCCTCGTGCCGATGACCGACGCGATCGAGGCCCGGCTCGCCGCGGGCGACGCCGACGACGCGGTCGTCGCCGCCGCAGCGGTGGCGGCCCGCACCGCTGCGGACGCGACCGTCACGATGCAGGCCAAGCGCGGTCGTGCCGCATACACGGGCGAGCGCAGCATCGGCTCGCCCGACCCGGGCGCCGTCGCGGTCGCCGTCATCGTCGAGCGGATCGCGACGGCGTGGCCGGAGCGTCCGCGCGAATCCTGAACCCACCCGAACACCCGAACACCCGAAGAGCCGAACTGGAGAACACCATGAAGAAGTTCGTCAACGACCCGCTGAAGTACGTGCCCGACATGCTGAAGGGCATCGCCCTCGCCAACCCCGACACGCTCCGCTACGTGCCGGAGTACAACCTGATCATGCGCGCCGACGCGCCGAACGACGACAAGGTGTCGATCGTCCAGGGCTCGGGCTCCGGACACGAGCCGGCCCACGTGCTCACCGTCGGCAAGGGGATGCTGGATGGCGCCTGCCCCGGTGACGTGTTCGCCGCCCCGCCGATGGACTACGTCTACGAGACGACGAAGCTCCTCGCCTCGCCGAAGGGCGTGCTCCTGCTGGTGAACAACTACACCGGCGACCGGATGGCGTTCGACATGGCACAGGAGATGAGCCTCGCCGACGGCGTGAAGGTCCGGACGCTGTTCATCGACGATGACGTGTCGGTGCAGGACTCGACCTACACCGTCGGGCGGCGCGGCGTGGCCGGCAACTTCTTCGTCATGAAGGCCGTCGGGGCGGCGTCCGAGGCCGGGGCCGACCTGGACGAGGTCGTCCGGATCGGTGAGAAGGTCAACGCGGTGACCCGGACGATGGGTCTGGCGCTCACCGCCTGCACTCCGCCCGCGAAGGGGTCTCCGCTGTTCGAACTGGGCGACGACGAGATCGAGATCGGCGTGGGCATCCACGGCGAGCCCGGCCGGCGCCGCGCGAAGATCGAGCCCTCGGACGCGCTGGTGGACGAGCTGCTCGAACCGGTGGTCGCGGATCTGCCGTTCGAGCGCGGCGACCGCGTGGCCCTCATGGTCAACGGGCTGGGCGGCACCCCGATCAGCGAGCTCTACATCGCGTACGGACACGCGCACGAGTCGCTGGCCGCCCAGGGCATCACGGTGGGGCGCAGCTACGTGGGCGAGTACTGCACGTCCCTCGACATGGCGGGCGCGTCGATCACCCTGGTGCGGCTCGACGACGAGATCGAGGGACTGCTCGCGGCGCCCGCCGAGATCGGCCTGCGGATCTTCTGATCCGTCGGCGGGATGCCCGGACGGGCCGGCTCAGCGCGTGCTGAGCCGGCCCATCCACGCCTCGACCTCGTCCGCCGTGCGCGGGATGGCCAGCGAGAGGTTCTCGGCGCCGTCGGCGGTGACCAGGATGTTGTCCTCGATCCGGACGCCGATCCCGCGGAACCGCTCCGGCACCGTCAGGTCGTCGGGCTGGAAGTACAGCCCCGGCTCGATGGTGAAGGTCATGCCCGGCTCGAGCACGCCGTCCAGGTAGAGCTCGCGGCGGGCCTGGGCGCAGTCGTGGACGTCGAGGCCCAGGTGATGACTGGTCCCGTGCACCATGTAGCGGCGGTGCTGCTGGTTCTCCGGCAGCAGGGCCTCGTCAGCGCTGACCGGGAGCAGACCCCATTCGGCGGTCCGGCGGGCGATGACGGCCATCGCGGTGGCGTGGATCTCGCGGAAGCGGATGCCGGGGCGCACGATCGCGAAGGCCGCGTCGGCGGCCTCGCGCACCGTCTCGTACACGAGCCGCTGGGTCTCGGTGAAGGTGCCGCCGACGGGCAGCGTGCGGGTGATGTCCGCGGTGTAGTAGCTGTCCATCTCGACGCCCGCGTCGAGCAGGATGACGTCTCCGGGGACGACGGGGCCGTCGTTGCGGGTCCAGTGCAGGATGCACGCGTGCGGTCCGCTGGCCGCGATCGTGTCGTACCCGACCGCGTTGCCGTCGGCGCGGGCACGGCCGTTGAAGACGCCCTCCACGAGGCGCTCGCCCCGCGGGTGCGCCACGATGCGGGGGAGGTCGGCGATCACGTCGTCGAAGCCGCGGGCCGTCGCCGCGATCGCGGCGCGCAGCTCGGCGACCTCATAGTCGTCCTTGATCAGCCGCAGCTCGGAGAGCTCGCGTGCCAGCCGGTCGTCCTCCGCGTGGCTCTCCGGGTCGGCGTCCTCCGACAGGAGCAGCCGCGCGGTGTCGACCCGGTCGGTGAGCTCGGGGTCGGCCTCGCGCAGTACCACGGTGCCGGCGTCGACCGCGTCCAGGACGTCGGCCACCTCGGCGATGCCGCGGGTCGCGACCGCGAGATCGCTGGCGACCTGCGCGAGCGACGGCCGGGGCCCGATCCAGAACTCGCCGATCTCGGGGTTGGCGTAGAACTCGTCGGAGTCGCGACCGGCGCGCTCGCGGAAGTAGAGCGTGGCCTCGTGTCCCGACTCCGTCGGCTCCAGCACCAGCACGCTGCCGGGCTCGGCGTCGGAGCCCCAGCCCGTCAGGTGAGCGAAGGCGGAGTGGGCGCGGAAGGCGTAGTCCGTGTCGTTGGAGCGCTGCTTCAGCCGGCCGGCGGGCACGACGACGCGCTGTCCGCGGAACAGCTCCGACACCCGCTCCCGGCGCGCAGCGGCGAATGCGGCCTGCTCGCGCGCGCCCGGCAGCACCTCGGGGCGCTCCGCCCAGCCGCTGCCGATGTACTCCTTGAACGCGGCGGAGCCCGGAGTGGTCGAGCGGTTCGCGGTGGCGCGCGGTGCCTCGGCGGGCGCGGCGGTGGACGGGGTCGGCGACTGTGAGGACATGACGACCATTGTCCCACTCCTAGGATGGACTGCATGGCTGATGAGCGACGGTTCCGTAGTCCCGTCGACCTCCATACGCATTCGAGCGTGTCGGACGGGACGGAGACACCGGCGGAGCTGGTGCGCGCCGCCGCGGCCACCGGACTCGGGACCGTCGCCCTCACCGACCACGATTCCACCGCCGGCTGGGCGGAGGCCGCCGTCGCCGGCGCCGAGGTGGGGGTGACCGTGATCCCCGGCATGGAGCTCAGCACGCGGATCGAGTTCGCGAGCGTGCACATGCTCGGCTACCTCTTCGACCCGGCGAATCCCGCCCTGGTGGCCGAGACGCAGCGCATCCGCGAGGGGCGGATGCGGCGCGCGGAGGACATGGTCCGCCGCATCGCCGAGGACTACGACATCACCTGGGCCGACGTCATGGCGCAGGCCACCGAGGGGGCGACGGTCGGCCGCCCGCATATCGCCGACGCCCTGGTCGCCCGCGGCCTCGCTGCCGACCGCAGCGCGGCCTTCGCCGGGATCCTGCACTGGCGCAGCGGGTACTTCCAGCCGCACTACGCCCCCGAACCGCTGACCGGGGTGCGGTTGATCCGCGAGGCGGGCGGCATCCCGGTGCTCGCCCACCCGGCGACGGGAGGCCGCGGCCGGGTGATCCCCGAGGACCGGCTGCGCCGACTGGTCGACGCCGGCCTGTTCGGCTTCGAGATCGATCACCGCGAGAACACCGAGGACGGCAAGGAGAGGTTGCGCGAGCTGGCCGCGCGCTACGGTCTCGCCATCACGGGGTCGAGCGACTACCACGGGGCGGGCAAGCCGAACCGTCTGGGGGAGAACACCACCGATCCGGCCGTGGTCGATCGGATGATCGAAGAAGCGACAGGCGCGGCGCCTTTCTACGCTCCGTGACGAGGTGCGCTTAGCCTGGACCGCGGGGGACGGAAGGCGAGGTGCTCGGGTGAGACGGATGTGGACGTCCTCTGCGGCGGCGGTGGCGCTCATCGGCGCGCTCGTGCTGGCGGGAGGGGCGGCGCCGGCGGCGGCCGATCCCAGCTACCCGTCGTGGGACGACGTGCAGACCGCGAAGGCGAACGCCGCGAACGCCCAGGCGGAGGTCGACCGCATCAACGGGCTGCTCGCGACGCTGCAGACCGCCGCGAACGCCGCGGGCGACCTCGCGGTGAAGCGCGCCGGGGAGTACGGCGCGGCGGAGGCCGCGCTCCGGACGGCGACCGCCAAGGCCGACGACCTCCAGGCGCAGGCCACCGCCGCCACCGCGCAGGCCGCGACCCTGCGGACGCAGAGCGGCACGCTGGCGTCGCAGCTGGCCAGGGCAGGGGCGTCCGATGTCACCCTGCGGCTGTTCCTCGATTCGAGCGCCCGCCATCAGGACACCCTGCTGTACGAGCTCGGGGCGATGTCGAAGCTGACGTCCCGGTCCACGGCGCTCCTGGCGGAGGCCGACCAGCAGAAGAACGTCGCGGCCGCGCTGAGCGCGCAGGCGGCGGACGCCGAGAAGGTGCGCACCCGGCTCGACGCCGATGCGAAATCGGCGTACCAGGCGGCGCAGCAGGCCGAGGCGGCGGCGAAGGCACAGCTCGCCGATCAGCAGTCGCACGCGAACACGCTGTACGCACAGCTCGCTTCGCTCCAGAACACCGAGGCCGCGACGGAGAAGGACTATGCCGCGGGACAGGCGGCGGCCGCCGCGGCCGCCGCCGCGGCCAATCCGGGCGGCGGCTCGGACGGCTTCGCTCCGCCTCCCGGCATGGTCGTGGACCCGGCCGGCGCGCAGGCCTACGCGTCGAGCCGGCTGGGCGCCTACGGGTGGGGCCAGGACCAGATGGGCTGCCTGATCAAGCTCTGGAACCACGAGTCCGGCTGGCGGGCGGACGCGTACAACACCTCCAGCGGGGCCTACGGCATCCCGCAGGCCTGGCCGGCGAGCAAGATGTCGTCGGCGGGCGGCGACTGGCTGACCAACCAGGACACGCAGGTGAACTGGGGTCTCGACTACATCGACCGCGCCTATGGTTCGCCCTGTGCCGCCTGGAACTTCGAGATGAGCCACGACCCGAACTGGTACTGAGCCACGCGGGAGCCGCCGCCGGCGTTCGACGCCCGGTGACCCGGTCGCATAGCCTGGTGCGCGTGGGACGGAACGGAACGGTGAGGCGGAAGTGACGGGTGTGGCCGCGTGCAGCGGCCGCGATCGTCCTGCTCGCGAGCCTCACGACCGCCGGTGTCGCAGCACCGGCCGCGGCCCAGACGGCCTATCCCACCTGGGACGAGGTCGTCGCGGCGGGGGCGAACACCTCGGCGGCGCGGGCACAGGTGGAACGCATCAACGACCTCCTGGCGGGTCTGCGGAGCGCCGCCGACGCGGCCGCGGACGCCGCGATCGCCCGAGCCGGGGAGTTCGGGGCGGCGCAGGAGGCCGTGCGGACGGCGAGCACGAAGGCCGATGACCTCGCCGGTCGCGCGGGCGAAGCCGCCGACCGTGCGGATGTGCTGCGCCGGCAGAGCGGCAGCCTCGCCGCCCAGCTCCGTCGCGGCGGCGGATCCGACGTGCCCGTCCGGCTCTTCCTCAGCGACAGCGCCGCAACGGCGGACGGCCTGCTCTATCAGCTCGGCGCCGTGTCGCGGCTGGCCGAGCGATCGAGCGCACTCCTCGATCAGGCGCGCACCCAGCGCAACCTCGCCTCGTCGCTGAGCGCCCAGGCCGAGGCGGCACGGGTCGAACGGCGGAGGCTCGAGGCCGACGCGCAGAGGGCGTACGAGGCGGCGACCGTCGCCGCGGCCGCCGCGGACACGGCGGTGGCCGAGCAGCAGGAGCGCGCCGACACGATGTACGCGCAGCTCGCTGCGCTCAAGGACACCGAGGCCTCGCTCGAGAAGCAGTACGCCGAGGGCGAGGCGGCCCGCAAGGCGGCCGAGCAGCCGGCGGGCCCGCCTCCCGCGTCGGGTGGGTCGGCCGGACCGGGCGGGTCGGGCGGAGGAGCAGGCGGCACTGCGCCGCCGCCCGGGATCGTGGTGGACCCGGCCGCCGCCCAGTCGTACGCGGCGCAGCGGCTGGGCGCCTACGGCTGGGGGAGCGATCAGCTGAGCTGCCTGCTCAAGCTCTGGACCAAGGAGTCCGGCTGGCGCGCCGACGCCTACAACCGATCGAGCGGAGCCTACGGCATCCCGCAGGCGCTGCCCGGGAGCAAGATGGCGACCGCCGGCCCCGACTGGATGACCAACGCAGGAACCCAGATCGAGTGGGGCCTGCGCTACATCTCTGGCCGGTACGGCAGCCCGTGCGCCGCGTGGTCGTTCCACCTCGGCCACAACTGGTACTGACGACGAGAGGCGGCCTCCGGATGGGGAGGCCGCCTCTGGGTCGTTCCGCGCGGTCGCGGTTTCCGCGTCAGTTGGCGGGGGGAGCGGTGGGAGCGCTGGACGATCCGCCGCGAGAGCGGCGGCGTCGGCGCCGCGGGGCACTGTTGCCGTCGCGGTGCTGCACCCCGCCGCCGTCGTGGGTGCCGGTGGCGACGTTCTGCTCGCCGCCCTCGGTGGTCGCGGTGGCCGTCGCACCGGTCGATTCGTCGGTGGAGGCGGCCGGCTGCGCCGAGCCCTCTCCGCCACGGGTGCGGCGACGGTTGCGGCTGCCGCCGGAGCGCTCGCCGTCGCGGGCGCCGCCGCCGGAGCGCGACCCCTCGGAGCGGGCACCCTCGGAGCGTGAGCCGCCGGAGCGGCCGCCCTCGGCCTTGACGACAGGGGTGCTCTTCAGCCGCCCCTTGGAGCCGGCGGGGATGTTGAGGTCCTCGTACAGGTGAGGGCTCGATGAGTAGGTCTCGACGGGCTCCGGCTGCCCCATCTCGAGCGCCCGGTTGATCAGCGCCCACTTGTGCAGGTCGTCCCAGTCGACGAAGGTCACCGCGATGCCGGTCTTGCCCGCGCGGCCGGTGCGGCCGGCGCGGTGCAGGTAGGTGTCGTGGTCGTCGGGCACGGTGTGGTTGATCACGTGGGTCACGTCGTTGACGTCGATGCCGCGGGCGGCCACGTCGGTGGCGATCAGGATGTCCTTCTTGCCGGCCTTGAACGCGGCCATCGCGCGCTCGCGCTGCTCCTGGTTCAGGTCGCCGTGCACGGCGGCGGCGTTGAAGCCGCGGTCGTTGAGCTCCTCGACCAGCTTCGCCGCAGCGCGCTTGGTGCGGGTGAAGACGACGGTCTTGCCGCGGCCTTCGGACTGCAGGATGCGGCCGATGACCTCGTCCTTGTCCAGCGAGTGCGCGCGGTAGACCACGTGCTTGATGTTGGCCTGCGTCAGACCCTCGTCGGGATCGGTCGCGCGGATGTGCACCGGGCGGGTCATGAAGCGGCGCGCGAGGGCGACGATCGGGCCCGGCATCGTCGCCGAGAAGAGCATCGTGTGGCGCGTCGCGGGGACCTGCTGGAAGATCTTCTCGATGTCGGCGAGGAAGCCGAGGTCGAGCATCTTGTCGGCCTCGTCGAGCACGACCTCCTGCACCTGCTTGAGGTCGAGGAGCCGCTGACCGGCGAGATCCAGGAGACGGCCGGGGGTGCCGACGACGATCTGGGCGCCGGCCTTGAGCTGCTCGACCTGACCCTCGTAGGCCTTGCCGCCGTAGATGCTGACGACGGACGTGGAGCGGTTGGAGGTGGCGAGCTCGAGGTCTTCGGCGACCTGCACGCACAGCTCACGGGTCGGGACCACGACGAGCACCTTCACACCGGGAGCCGGGTCCAGGCCGATGCGCTGGATGATCGGGAGGCCGAAGCCGAAGGTCTTGCCGGTGCCGGTCTTCGCCTGGCCGATGATGTCCTGGCCGCTGAGCGCGAGGGGGATGGTCTGCGCCTGGATCGGGAAGGGCTCGACGATGCCCTTCGATGCGAGGGCGTCCACCATGTCCTGGTCGATGTTGAGTTCGGAGAAAGTCAAAAGGAATGCCTGTCGTTCGATACGTAAGGTCTACGCCCTGTTCCTGTCGCAGGCGTAGGGCCGTCGATCCGATGCCGGCGGCAACAGAAGCCTACTGGACGACCCCGATACACTGCTGTACGTGTCAACCTGGTTCACGCGCCGACGCCCCGTGGTCGAGCTGCCCCGTCTCGCTCCCCGCGCCGATCGTGCACCGGCCGTGCGCGTCGACCTGCACGAGGTGATGCCCGATCTCCTGCCCTACCTCGGCCAGGCGGCCTATCTGCAGCTGGAGCAGTTCCAGACGCTGTCGGCCGTCGCCGCGGGCACCGGCTCGCTCCGGGCGAAGGAGCCCGTGGCGGTCGCCGCCGGGCACGCGCTCTCGAAGCACCAGGGGATCGTGGCGGAGATCCGGCGTCGCGGCGACGACCCGGCGGAGGTCATGAAGCCGTTCGCCGACGAGATCGAGGGCTTCAGCGCTCTGATCGCCGGTGCGGACTGGCGCGAGACGCTGCTCTCCTCCCTGGTGACGGGTGGCCTGCTCGACGACTTCTTCATCCGGCTGGCCGCGGGTCTGCCGGGGGACATCGGTCCGCGGGTCGCGCATCTGCTCGGCTCCGACTCCGGGCAGGAGGGCGTGCTGGAGGTGCTGCGGGAACAGATCGAGGCCGATCCGCAGCTCGCCTCGCGGCTGGCGATGTGGGGCCGCCGTCTGGTGGGGGACACTCTGCTGGTCGCCCGGTCCGCACTGCACCTCTCGGGCAACCGCGCCCGGGACGACGAGCGCATCGAGCCCATCTTCACCGAGCTGATCGCCGCCCACACACGCCGTATGGACGCGCTCGGCCTGACGGCCTGACGGCCCGACCACCCGATCGCGCCGCGGTCCGAATCGCCGGGCACGGCTCCGCGGAGGTCAGCGCGCGACGGCGCCCTTCGACAGGGTGTGCAGCAGCTTCTCGTCGTGACCGGCGCGCACCCGGCCGATCACCAGGTCGACGACCGCGACGATGACGGCGGTGCCGCCCAGCGAGATCCACCAGATCCAGCCGCCGTCCCACTTCAGGCCCGCCCAGGTCAGTCCGACCCAGAGCACGCTGGAGGCGATCACACCGATCGCCGGGATCAGGACGGCGCCGTGCGTGTGACGACCGGGGAGCAGGTAGCGGGCGCCGAGACCGAGCAGGGCGCCGCCGAGCGCGACGAAGAGGAGTTCCACGAGACGGGAATCTAGCCGACGAATCCGATGCGGCGCGACTCCTCGGCGCCGATCTCGACATAGCCGATGCCGGCCGTCGGAACGAGGTAGACGCGTCCCTTGTCGTCGGTGAGGCGGAGCAGCCCGGTGCCGCCGGCGATGGCGGCCTCGACCTGCTCGGCGATCTCGTCGGGCGACTGCGCCGACTCGAATCCCAGTTCTCGGGGGGCGTTGACGATTCCGATACGGATCTCCACGACAGTGCCTTTCAGGAGTTCTGGGCCATCTTCGAAACCGACCGCCCGATGTGAGTTCAGACTACGGCACACGGCTCGCGGCGCCGGGTCACGTTCTCTGTCGGCGGACGCCGATACCGTGAAGGACATGACGACCCGAGGCTTCCGTCCGCGCGCCGACCGGCGCAGCGAGACCGGCGACCTCGTCCTCGACCGGACGCAGGCCGCCGTGCTCGACCTCGCGGACGGCGCGTCCGCGGCGGTGCTGGGCGCGCCGGGGACCGGCAAGACCACCGTGCTCGTCGAGGCGCTCGCGGAGCGCGTCCTCGGGCGCGGCTACGCGACCGACGAGGTGCTCGTGATCAGCGCCTCCCGCGCGGCCGCCACGGCGTTGCGCGATCGCATCGCCCTGCGGGTGGGGGTGCCGACCAACGGCCCGCTCGCCCGCACCGCGACCTCCCTCGCGTTCCAGCTGGTGGGCGCCCGCGCCCGGCGGGCGGGCGAGGATGCCCCTCGGCTGCTCACCGGCGGCGAGCAGGACCAGATCATCGCCGAACTGCTCGCGGGTCATGTGGAGGACGGCACGGGTCCGCGGTGGCCGGAGCCGCTCGTGGAGGAGGTGCGCGCGCTCCGCGGGTTCCGCACCGAACTGCGCGAGCTCATGGCCCGGTGCGCTGAGCACGGGATCACCCCGCCGCGGCTCTCCGAGCTGGGAGTCGTCTCCGGTCACGACGAATGGCGGGCCGCCGCGCAGTTCCTCGCCGAGTATCAGGCGGTCGTCGACAGCTACCGGGGCGGCTTCGTCGACTCGGCGGAGCTGATCGCCTCCGCGGTCGCCGTCGTGCGCGACGGGAGCGCGCTCGACCGGGTGCGTGCCGTGTTCGTCGACGATCTGCAGGAGGCCACGGTGGCGACCCTCGCCCTCCTGGCCGCGCTGGCCGCGCGCGGCGTGGCGATCGTGGCGTTC
Organism: Leifsonia aquatica H1aii; assembly: GCF_000633535.1. Lineage (GTDB taxonomy): Bacteria > Actinomycetota > Actinomycetes > Actinomycetales > Microbacteriaceae > Leifsonia > Leifsonia aquatica_A. The sequence goes on from NZ_AYMR01000009.1 coordinate 218,181, forward strand.
GGCGACCCGGACGTCGCGTCGACCACGTTCCGCGGGGCGGAGACGAGCGCCCTCGGTCAGCTGGGTTCCCGGCTCGGCGTGCCGGTCGAGCGGTTCGTCCTCGGCACCGCCCACCGACACAGTCCCGGCCTGCGCGACCTCACCGTCCGGGTCACCGAGCGCATCGGCACGGCGGCGGCCGGAGTGCAGCGCCTGGCCTCCGCAGGACGGGCGGCGCCCGCGGCGGACGGCCGCACCGGGGGCGCTCCGACCGTTCCGGCACGCGCCGTCGCCGACGAGGCGGACGAGCCGGCCGAGGTGCTGCGCATCCTGGCGTCCTCTGCACCGGCCGAAGCCGCGCGGCTGGCCCGCCGGTTGCGCGAACGTCACCTGCTCGACGGCGTCTCATGGGACGAGATGGCGGTGGTCGTGCGCTCCGGAGCGCACGTGCCCGGCCTCGCCCGTGCCCTCGCGGTCGCCGAGGTGCCGACCAAGACGAGCGTCGCCGGTCGTGCCCTGCGCGACGACTACGCCGCGCGGCAGCTGATCACCGTCGCAGGCGTCGAGCTCGCCGCCGTGGAGCTGACCCCCGCGGTCGCCACCGAGCTGCTCCTGGGTCCCTTCGGCGGACTGGACGCCGTCAGCCTGCGACGGCTGCGTCTGGCTCTCCGGCAGGAGGAGCTCGCTGGCGAGGGGAACCGGCCCGGCGACGACCTCCTGGTGGAGGCGCTGGCCGACCCGGCGCACCTCGCCACCATCGACTCCTCGCCCGCCCGGCGTGCGGGGCGGCTCGCCGAGACCCTGCGCGGCGGCCGGGAGAAGGCCGGGGCGGGCGCGACCATCGAAGAGCTGCTCTGGCACGCCTGGGAGCGCAGTGGGCTCGCGAGCCGCTGGTTGGAGCAGTCCGAGCGCAGCGGGATCGTCGCCGACGAGGCCAACCGTCATCTGGACGGCGTCGTGGCGTTGTTCACCGCGGCCCGGAGGTTCGTGGAGCGCTATCCGGAGCGCCCGGCAGCGGACTTCGTGGTCGAGCTCCTCGGAGCGGAGGTGCCGGAGGACACCCTCGCGGCCCAGACCGCGGGGCCGGCCGTGCTGGTCTGCACCCCCAGCGCGACGGTCGGCCGGGAGTTCGAGGTGGTCGCGGTCTCCGGTCTCCAGGAGAGCGTGTGGCCCAACCTGCGACTCCGCGGCTCCCTGCTGCACCCGCACGAGCTGGCCGACGCGCTCGACGGGCGTGAGACGGCCACGGAGGACCAGCGCGCCCAGGTGCTCGGCGACGAGCTGCGGATGTTCGCGCTCGCCGTCTCCCGTGCGCGCGGCCAGGTGATCCTCACGGCGACGGCGAACGACGACGAGCAGCCGTCCCCGTTCCTGCGGCTGCCGGGCGAGCTCGCGGTGGACGACCGGGAGGAGGGCGCGCACCCGCTCTCCTTGCGCGGGATGGTCGGCCGGCTGCGACGCCGGCTCGCGACCACGGGGTCCGCCGACGCCGCCGAGGCGCTCGCCCGGCTCGCCGACGCCGACGTGGAGGGCGCCGACCCCGGGAGCTGGTACGGCCTCGTCGAGCCCTCCACCGTCGACCCGCTGGTCGACCTGGAGGACGAGGAGGCCGTGGTGCGCGTCTCGCCGTCGCGCCTGGAGACCTTCGAGAAATCGCCGCTGGCCTGGTTCGTCGATGCGATGGCTTCCTCGCCCAGCGGCCTCGCGGCGGGGATCGGGACCATCGTGCACGCGGTGATGGAGGAGGCGAGCACCGGCGACGACCGCGACCTGAGCGTGGAGCGGCTGTGGGGCGGCATCGAGCGCCGCTGGAGCGAGTTGGCCTTCGAGTCCCCCTGGCTCGAGGAGAAGGAGCGGCGACGCACCCGGACCCTGGCCCAGGGCGTGTCGGAGTACCTGCGCGACTTCGAAGGGGCGGGCGGGGCGCTCCTCGGGTCGGAGGGCGAGTTCGAACTGCGCATCGGTCGCGCCCTGGTGCGCGGCACGATCGACCGGGTGGAGCGCACGGCCGACGGAACGGTCGTGATTGTGGATCTGAAGACCGGCAACCGCACACCGAGCGCGGCCGAAGCCGTCGAGCACGCGCAGCTGGGGGCGTATCAGCTCGCCCTGGAGCACGGTGCCATCGAGGTCGCCGACGGGATGCCCTCCGGCGGTGCGAAGCTGCTCTTCGTCGCGAAGGGGGTGCGCGGCAAGGGATACCGCGAGGTGTCGCAGGACCGCGTGGACCCGGACGGGCTGGAACGGCTCACACAGCGCGTAGCGGAGGCGGCGTCGGGGATGGCCGCCGCGACGTTCGCCGGGGTCGTCGACCTCGGGGAGCGCGACCCGCACGCGAAGTACGAGTACCGCATCCACCTGGTGCCGGCGGTGAGCGCCTGATGCGGGGCACGGGCACGACGGAGGGACGGCCGTGAACGACGAGAACGTGCTGGAGTGGGCGGCCGCGGACGCCGACCTGGACCTGGTCGAGCAGGCGCTCACGCTCGACGACCCCACGACGGAACCGGAGTACGGGCCTCCCGCGCCGCGTCCGGTCAGCGCCGTCGAGATCGCGCGGGCCCTCGGGCAGCCCGAACCGACCCTTCAGCAGCAGGCCGTGATCGAGGCACCGGTGCGTCCGGCGATCGTGGTGGCCGGTGCGGGGAGCGGCAAGACGGAGACGATGGCCAACCGGGTGGTCTGGCTCATCGCCAACGGCCACGCGCGTGTCCCGGAGATCCTCGGTCTCACCTTCACCCGCAAGGCCGCCGGCGAGCTCGCCGCCCGGATCCGCACCCGGATCGAGCAGCTGGCCGATTCGGGGCTCACCGACCTCGTGTTCGACCCGTTCGAGTCGCCCGAGGTGGCGACGTACAACGCGTTCGCGAACGCGATCTTCCGCGAGAACGCTCTGCTGATCGGGCGGGAGCCGGAGTCGGCCGTGCTCAGCGAGGCCTCCGCGTGGCAGCTCGCGCGGCGCCTCGTCGTCGGCAGCACCGACGATCGGCTGGTCGACCTCGAGCGGGGCGTCGACGCGGTCACCAGCGCGGTGCTGTCGCTCAGCCGTGCCCTCAGCGAGAACGTCACCGACGCCGCTGACGTGGAGCGCATGGTCGAGGGCTTCTCGCGGATCGCCGACCTGCCGACCGGGAACGGTCGCGTCAAGGACGTCTACGCCTCCGTGCGGTCTGCCGTCGCCGCCGTCGGGTCGCTGCCGCCGCTGCTGACGCTCGCCGAGGCCTTCGCCGAGGAGAAGCGGCGACGCGGCTTCGTCGAGTACTCCGACCAGGTGGCGCTCGCGCTCCGCATCTCCGAACGGCTCCCGGCCGTCGTCGACGACTACCGCGGGCGGTTCCGGGTGGTTCTCCTGGACGAGTACCAGGACACCTCCGTCGTCCAGACGCGGCTGCTGTCGACGCTGTTCCGCGGTCAGGCCGTGATGGCGGTGGGCGACCCGCACCAGTCGATCTACGGGTGGCGTGGTGCGAGCGCGGCGAATCTCGGCCGGTTCTCGGTCGACTTCACCGGCGCCCGTCCGGAGGCTGAGCAGGGCGGGGCCGACGAGTACGCGCTGAGCACGAGCTGGCGCAATCCCACCCGGGTGCTGGACGCGGCGAACGCCCTCGTCGCCCCGCTCTCGGCGGCGTCCCCGGTGCACGTCGAGGTGCTGCGACCGCGCCCCGGCGCGGTGGCGGGCGAGCTGACCGCCGCGTTCGCCCAGACGGTCGGCGACGAGGCGGAGGCCGTGGCCGCCTGGCTGGGGGAGCGGATCGCCGAGCGGGACGAGAGCGGCGTCCCACCGAGCGCGGCGCTGCTCTGCCGGTCGCTCAAGAAGATCGACGTGTTCACCGCGGCGCTCGCCCGGCGCGGCGTCCCCTACCACGTGCTCGGCCTCGGCGGCCTGCTGGAGCAGCCGGTCATCGCCGACCTGGTGAGCGCTTTGCGCGTCATGCACGACCCGACGGCCGGCTCCGAGCTCATCCGGCTGCTCACCGGGGCGCGCTGGCGCGTCGGACCGAAGGACATCGCGGGGCTGCGCCGGGTCGCCTCCTGGCTGTCGACGCGCGACCACCGGTTCCAGGAGCTCGACCCCGAGGTTCGGGAGCGGTTGCGGCGATCCGTCGCGGGGGAGGAGTCGGCCTCCCTCGTCGACGCTCTCGACTTCGTGGTCGAGGCGGCGGAGGGGCACAGCAAGCTGGAGGACATCAGTGCGACCGGGCTGGAGCGGATGCGCGACGCGGGTCGCCTGCTCGACCGGTTGCGCTCCCGCGTCGGCCTGGACCTGCTGGACCTGGTCACGCTGGTGCAGCAGGAGCTGCTGCTCGACATCGAAGTCGCCGCGAACGAGTCGGCACAGCTCGGGCAGGCGAGCCTGGATGCGTTCGCCGAACAGGTCTCCTCGTATCTGGCCGCCGACGATCGGGCGACGCTCGGGTCCTTCCTGGCCTGGCTCGCCGAAGCGGAGCAGCGCGACAACCTGGCCCCGCGCAGCGAGGACCCGGAACCCGGAACGGTCCAGATCCTGACCATCCACGGCTCGAAGGGACTCGAGTGGGATGTGGTGGCGGTCCCGCGTCTGGTCGAGGGCGAGTTGCCGGGACCCCCGCAGAGCCGCAAGGGCTGGCTCGCCTTCGGGCAGCTGCCCAACGAGTTCCGCGGGGATTCCGCCGAACTCCCCGTGCTCGCGTGGCGGAATGCCGAGGACCAGAAGCAGATCGACGCGTCCATCGACCTCTTCGAGGCGGACAACCTGCGTCGGCACCTGGAGGAGCAGCGCCGGCTCGTCTACGTGGCCGTCACCCGTGCCCGGGAGCGGCTGCTCCTCACCGGCTCGTATTGGTCGACCCAGACGCGTCCCCGCGGGCCGGGCGCCTACCTGCTCGAACTGCAGGCGGCGGGACTGCTCGCCGCCGACGCCTTCCCGGACTGCGACGAGCCCGACGAGAACCCGCTCGCGCTCACCGCGCAGACCGTCGCCTGGCCGCTCGACCCGCTCGGGACGCGGCGCGAGCGGGTGCGGGCGGCCGCGGCCGCGGTGCGCTCGCGACGTGAGCGCGGCGCCACGTCCGGCGGCGCGTACGCCCGCGACCTCGACCTGCTGCTCGCCGAGCGGGCACGCCGGGCGGAGGACGCCGGACTGGTGGAGCTGCCGACACGCATCCCCGCCTCGCGTTTCAAGGACTACGTCAGCGACCCCGGTACGGTGGCGGCGACGCTCCGGCGGCCGATGCCCGAGCGCCCTTACCGGCAGACCAGACTCGGCACGCTCTTCCACCGCTGGGTGGAGGAGCGGTTCGGGACACCGGTCGGCGGTGCGGACGAACTCGACGCAGCCGCCACGGAGCTCGACGATCCCGCGGGCGAGGTGCTCGAGGCCGATCGGCTCGCCGAGCTCCAGGCGACCTTCGCCGCGAGCGAGTGGGCGGGTCGCCGCCCCGAGGAGGTCGAGCTCGAGATCCACGTCACCCTCGCCGGCCAGGTCGTCGTGTGCAAGCTCGATGCGATCTACCGGAGCGACGACGGCGTGCACCGGTACCAGATCGTCGACTGGAAGACGGGCAAGGCGCCGCGGGACGCCGAGGATCTGGAGCGCAAGCAGCTGCAGCTCGCGCTGTACCGCCTCGCGTTCGCCCGCTACTCCGGGGTCGACCCGGCGCTGATCGACGCGGTCTTCTACTTCGTCGCCGACGACGAGATGGTGCGTCCGGCGCGACTCTACGACGAGGAGGAGCTGCGGTCGCTCTGGTCCTCGGCCACCGGCTTCATCCCGCCCGAGCGTCCGTAACCGTCGGGGCGGTCGCCCGGCGTGCGGTCGAGCATCGCCTCGACGTCGCCGATCGCCAGGATCGGGCCGGTGGCGTTCGAGAGCGGGTTGACCGCATTGCTGTGCACCCGGTCGACCAGACCGTCGAGCATGCCGACGGCGTCGTCGATGATGTCCTGGTCGCGGACCTCGCGGCCGTGCAGCAGCCAGCGGGCGACCTCCAGCTCGGCGTAGAGCATCGCGCGCTGGGTGAACTGACGGTCGGTCGCCACCTGGCGGGCGGACGCGTAGGCGGTGAGGGCCCCGTCGGTCGCCTCCGCGTTCATCGCGAGGAGCCAGTGCAGGTCCCGGGCGGGGTCGCCGACCCGCAGCGCCGACCAGCCGAGCACCGCCGTCACCGTATCGCCGTCCACCAGGAACGAGTCCGCGGTGAGGGCGCCGTTGATCACAGTGGGCTGGAACTGCCAGAGCGAATGATCGGCGGTGGCGTCGCGCCAGCGATCGCGGAGCGCGGTCGGGAGCAGCCCGGTGGCGGCCGCCGATTCGATCAGCGAGGTGGCCGTGCCCAGACTGTCGGCGGCCGACAGCACCGGCAGGCCGGACTCGCCGACGAAGCTCGTCGGCAGCGTGTGGATGGCCGCGATGGCGTGCCCGATGGAGCCGGCCAGGCCATCGCCCGGGGGGACCTCGTCCACTGAGATGTGCTCGCCGGGGAGGAAGTCGTAGACGATGGCGCGCGTCGACCCCACCGGCGCCTGGCCGAGGAACTGGGGCACATCGAACGGCAGCCGGCTGCGGATCCCCGCGGTGAGCGCGCGCAGCGCGACGAGGTCGGCGCTCTGCTCGGACTCGGCCGACTGCGACAGCGGCACGCGGACGATGCAGACGCGGCCGTCCCGCTCGTCGAGCAGCGCGGCATCGAACTCCTCGGCGCCGCCGCGGGAGTAGCTGCGGGCAGCGGAGATGGCGAGGTCGGGCACGGCCGAGGCGGCCAGCGCGGCTAGAGTGAGGTGGGATCTGGCCATGCTCCCTAGGCTAAATGGACATCCGCGCGTGCGCTCTGATCGCCACGCCTTGAAAGGGTCACTCGATGTCGTCCGCACTCCCTCCCGCCTCGTTGCACGACCTGCCGCTGTCCCGTCACGCGGTGGACCGCGATCACGCCGCGCGCTCGCGCCCGGCCCTGTTCGACGAGCTCTGGACCGAGCCGGGCACGCGGGTCCTCGCGCTCTGGAAGGGGCGCGCACTGCTGACGCCGGAGAGCATCCCCGCCGCGACGCCGTCGGCCGACGGCTGGAGCGCTCCGGACGCCGGCGAGGCCGCCCTCGACCTGCTCCCGGTGGAGCGCGTCAGCGCGGCCCTGGTCCGCGTGTACCTCGGTCGCACGCTGGTGGAGGCCCCGGCCGAGCCGGCCGGCACCGCGGTGGTCCTCGAGGTGCTCACCGACGCCGCCGCACAGGAGCTGGAGCCCGACGAGGCGCGCTGGGGCAGCCTGCGCACCGTCGCGACCGCGCTCAGCGACCGGGACGCCGGGCTCTTCACCGAGGCGCTCGCGATCGCGAATTGGCATGCCTCCCACACGCACTGCCCGCGATGCGGGACACCGACCGTCGTGGAGCAGGCGGGCTGGGTGCGTCGCTGCTTCGAGGACGGCTCCGAGGTGTTCCCGCGCACCGACCCGGCGGTCATCGTGACGGTGCTCGACGCCGACGACCGCCTGCTGCTCGGCTCGAACGCGATGTGGGAGCACTCGCGCTACTCCCTCCTCGCCGGTTTCGTCGAGCCGGGGGAGTCGTTCGAGTCCGCCGTGGAACGGGAGATCTTCGAGGAGGCGGGCATCCGGGTCGTCGACGCCCGGTACAAGGGCTCGCAGCCGTGGCCGTTCCCCGCGTCCGTCATGGTCGGGATGACCGCTCGCCTCGCCGACGACCAGCCGCCCGCCGCGCTGGCGCCGGACGGCGAGGAGATCCTCGACCTGCGCTGGTTCAGCCGGACGGAGCTCTGGGAGGCCCGCGAGCAGGTCATCCTGCCCGGCCGGTCTTCCATCGCCCGCGCCCTCATCGAGGACTGGTACGGGGGACCGCTCGACGACCCCCCTGCGGCGCCGTGAGCGAGGGACCCCCGACGCCGGCGGCCCTGCTCGCCGGCCTCGATGTGCAGCAACGGGTGGCGGCGGAGGCGCTGTTCGGTCCTGTGTGCATCCTCGCCGGAGCCGGGACGGGCAAGACGCGCGCGATCACCCACCGGATCGCCTACGGGGTCGCGTCGGGCGCGTTCACGCCCAACCGGGTGATGGCGCTGACCTTCACCAACCGCTCGGCGGCGGAGTTGCGGGGGAGGCTGCGACAGCTCGGGGCGGGCGGCGTCGCGGCACGGACCTTCCACGCGGCGGCCCTCGCCCAGCTGAACTACTTCTGGCCGCAGGTGGCCGGCGGCCAGCTGCCGAGCGTGCTGGACGGCAAGGGCCGGGTGCTCGGCCACGCCGCCGAGAAGCTCTCCGTGCGCGTCGACACCGCCACGCTGCGCGACATCGCCGCCGAGATCGAGTGGCGCAAAGTGTCCGGGCTGACGCTCGAGCAGTATGCCGCGGCGCTCGCCACCCGGACGCTGCCGGGGACCCTCACCACCGAGCAGCTCGTCGACCTGCATCGCACGTATGAGGAGCTCAAGGACGAGCGCAAGCAGATCGACTTCGAGGACGTGCTCCTCGTCTGCGCCGGCATGATCGAGAGCGAGCCGTCGGTCGCCATGCAGGTGCGCGAGCAGTACCGCTACTTCGTCGTGGACGAGTACCAGGACGTCTCGCCGTTGCAGCACCAGCTGCTCGGCCTCTGGCTCGGCGGGCGGGGCGACCTGTGCGTGGTCGGCGACGCGAGCCAGACCATCTACTCGTTCGCCGGGGCCCGCAGCGAGTACCTGCTCGGGTTCGAGCGCGAGCATCCCGGGGCGACCGTGGTGCGCCTCGAGCAGAACTACCGCTCGATGCCGGGCGTGATCGACACGGCCAACCGCCTGATGCGCGGGCGGTCGGGAGCGCTCACCCTCCACGCCGCCTCGGCACGGAGCACGTCGGCGGAGCCCGGCGGGCCCGAGACGGGCGATGTCGCATCGCCCGCCTCGTTCGCCGACGACCGCGCCGAGGCGCGTGCCGTCGCCGAGCAGATCGCCGCCGAGCTCGCCGCCGGGGCACGGCCGGAGAACATCGCGGTGCTCTACCGGGTCAACGTCCAGGCCGCCGCGCTGGAGCAGGCGCTCGGCGACCTCGGGATCAGTTACCAGATCCGCGGCTCCAAGCGATTCTTCGATCTCCCGGAGGTGCGGCAGGCGATCATGACCCTGCGGGCGGCGAGCGTCGCGGCGACCGATGAACCGGTGTTCAAGTCGGTGAGCGACGTGCTGCGCACGCTCGGCTGGTCGGTGCAGCCTCCGGCCGGACGCGGGGCGGTCCGCGAGCGGTGGGAGTCGCTGAACGCGATCATGGGGCTCGTGGACGAGATGGCGCCCGGGACGACGTTCCGGCGCTTCACCGACGATCTGCTCGCCCGCCAGGCCGGTCAGCACGAGCCGACCCTCTCCGCCGTGACGCTCGCCACTCTGCACGCGGCCAAGGGCCTCGAGTGGGATTCGGTCTACCTCGTGGGACTCAGCGAGGGGCTGGTGCCGATCAGCTACGCCTCCGGTTTCGAGCAGATCGACGAGGAGCGGCGCCTGCTCTACGTGGGGATCACCCGCGCCCGGCGCAGGCTGCGGCTCAGCTGGGCACAGCGCGGCTCGCATCCGGGTCGCCCGGTGGCGCGCCAGCCGTCCCGCTTCCTCGCCGAGCTCGCACCGCCTGCGCGTCCAGCGACGCCGGCGGACACGACGCCGGGGAGGTGACCGGCAGCCCCAGGCATCCGCATTCCGGGTGCGGCATATGCTCGTGCGCGGTCCACCGCCCGGTGACGGGATCGAACCGACTGCTCGCCGCGCCGGCCGTCCCCGTCGTCGTCGTCGTTCCACCGTCTCCCTGCTCCTGCGCCGCGCGGGCGAGTGCGCCGGCGGCCATCGCCGCGACGACGGCGGCCACCGCGTCGCGGACCACCTCGGTCTCCCCGGGCCGTGCGCGCCCGTGCAACTGGGCGGCCAGCGCCGGCCACATCGGGTCGACGTCGGTGCGGTGCAGGTCGACGCACCGCACGCACGGCCCACGGCCGGGCCGCACGAGCGGCCCCACCACGACACCGCGATCGCCGAAGACGACCGGGAGATGCGGTACGTCTCGGCGCAGCCAGCGGGCGTGCCGCGCAGGTTCGATCGCGAACGAGCCCAGGATCACGGCCAGCCCCGCGGTCTCCACGAGGGGATCCGTCCACGCCAGACCGCTGCCGACCTCGAGACCGGCTCCGCGCAGGAGGGCGATGATGCGGCCCGCGGTCGGTCCATCGCCGTCCACGACGACGGGCGGTGGCATGGGATGCTCGTCGAGTCGGTCCAGCACCGGGGACAGTCGGTCGAGCAGCGCGCCGACCGCACCGGAATCGACGCGGGAGCGACGGGCGATCATGCGCAGCCCGGACAGGGAGACGCCGTCCGCGAGCGCGGCGATCATCCGCTCCTCGGCGAGGGTCACCGGATGCAGCACCAGGACCGGTGCGTCGACGCCGAACTGGAGGGTGTCGGGGGTGCGCCAGACCCGGGGGTAGCGGGGATCGAGTGCGAGGACCATCCCGACATCCTGCCGGGACCCCGGGAGCGCTCGGCCCTTATCCACAGGCGTTCGCGCGTCCGCACGCCGTCCCCACCGTCACGCCGACGGCGTGCGCGGCTCAGCTCTCGGTGGGCCGGTCCGTGTCATCGCGGAGCAGATCCTCGATGGCCTGGTCGAGCTCGTCGCGCTCCGGCTCGTCGCCGGCGGCGGCGGCGCTGAGCCGCGCGACTAGTGCGGACGGGTCGTCGAGATCGTTCGCCTGCGGAAGGAGATCGGGGTGCGACCAGAGTCCGTCGCGTGCGTCCTGGCCGACCGCATCGGTGACCGCCTGCCACATCGCCGCTGCCTCGCGCAGCCGGCGCGGCCGCAGCTCCAGGCCGACGAGGGTCGCGAACGCGGACTCGGCGGGGCCGCCCGACGCGCGGCGGCGCCGGACGGTCTCGGCGATCGCGTCGGCACGGGGGAGCAGCCGGGTCGCGCCGGCGGTGACGACGTCGACCCAGCCCTCCACGAGCGCGAGCACGGTCTCGAGCCGGGCCAGCGCCTCCAGCTGCTCCTCGGTCTTCGGCGGGATGAGCGCGCCGCTCACCATCGCGTCCCGCAGCTCCTCCGGGTTGGCGGGGTCGAAGCTCTCGGCCAGGGACTCGAGCCGCTCGGTGTCGATCGTGATGCCGGCGGCGAAGGCCGTGATCTGTGTGAGGAGTTGCAGGCGCAGCCACTTCGCGTGCCGGAACAGGCTCGCGTGGGCGAGCTCGCGCACCGCCAGGTAGAGCTGGACCTGGTCCTCGGGGATGTCGAGACCGGCGCCGAATTCGGCGACGTTCTGCGGGATGAGCGCGGCCGTGCCGTCCGCCAGCAGCGGGATGCCGACGTCGCCGCCGGAGACGACCTCCTTCGACAGCTGCCCGACCACCTGGCCGAGCTGCATCGCGAACAGGGCGCCCCCGATCGATCGCATCAGCTGCCCGGCGTTCTGCAGCATCCCCTGCATCTCCTCGGGCGCCTGCTCCGCGAGCACGCGGGTGAGGGCGTCGGAGATGCTGAGGGCGACCGGTTCGGCCAGCTGGGTCCAGAGCGGCATCGTCTGCCGCGCCCACTCGGCGCGGCCGATCAGCTCCGGCGTCCCGGAGAGGCCCGGGACCGTGGTGGCCTGGTCGAGCCAGAGGGCGGCCACGTTGAACGCCTGATCGAGCGACGCCCGCTCGGCCGGGGTCACCGCGTGAGCGCCCTCGCCGGCCAGTGTTCGCGCCTGCTGCTCCGCGATGTCCCAGTTGATGCCGCCGCCCGGGTTGGCGAGCGCGTTCTGCAACTGCCCGAGCAGCTTCTGGATGCTCGCCGGATCGTTCGGCAGGCCGGCGGCACCCGCGAGCTGGCTCGGATCGATCGACGAGTCTCCGGAGAGGAACTCGCGCAACATGTCCCGGAACTCGTCGTCCGGTTCCTTGTTCGGCTCGTCGGACATCGTGGGCGCCCCTCGTCTCGAAGTGATGCCGCCGTGGCGTGCGGCTTTCAGGCTTGGCATCTACGCTAGCTCCTGATCTCCAAGAGCCGGGTGGGAATCCGCCCCGGTTGCCCGGCGCGCGGTGCGCCCGTGGCGAACACGACCGAAAGGGACGACCGCGTGAGCCTGTTCACCGACGACGAGCACGCCGTGCCGCAGCCGCAGCAGTCGCCGTCGATCCGTCCCTCCCGACGGTTCATCGTCGGCTGGGTCGCCGTCCTGGCGGCGTTCGCGCTGACCCTCGTCCTCGCGCTGGCCCCGGCTCCGTACGTGATCGAGATCCCCGGTCCGGTGTTCAACACGCTCGGGACGGATCAGGAGGTCGGCGCCGAGAAGAGCGCCGATGCGAAGGAGCTCATCACCATCCCGGGACAGAAGACCTACGAGACCTCCGGGTCGCTCGACCTGCTCACCGTCTCGGTGGTCGGCAACCCGGACTCGCGGCCCAGCTGGTTCGAGATCGTCACGTCGTGGTTCCAGCCGAGCCGTGCCGTCCTTCCCATCGACTCGGTCTTCCCGCCCGGCACCACGACCGAGCAGTCCAATGCCGAGAACGCGGCGTTGATGGTCGACTCGCAGCAGGACGCCGTGGCCGCAGCGTTGAACGAGCTCGGCTACGACTTCCCGCAGGCCGTCGTGGTGAAGCAGCTGATCACCGGAACGCCGGCCGCCAAGACGCTCCGCGAGGGCGACGAGATCACGAGCGTGGACGGCACGGCGGTGAAGAGCGTTCAGGCGCTGCGCGATGCGATCGCGGCCAACGGCACCGACAAAGAAGCGCAGATCGGCGTCCTCCGCGACGGGGCCTCGTCCACGGTCGGCATCACCCCGGTCGATTCGGGAGGCCGTGCGGTGCTGGGCATCGGAGCCGGGATGGACTACACGTTCCCGTTCGACGTCAAGATCCAGCTCGACAACGTGGGCGGTCCCAGCGCCGGGCAGATGTTCGCGCTCGGCATCATCGACAAGCTGACGCCGGGCGAGCTCACCGGCGGCAAGCGCATCGCGGGGACGGGGACCATCGACAACGCCGGGAACATCGGGGCGATCGGCGGAATCCGGCAGAAGATGTTCGCGGCGCGCGACCAGGGCAAGGCGCAGTACTTCCTCGCCCCGGCGTCGAACTGCAACGAGGTCACCGGACACATCCCCTCCGGCCTCACCGTGTTCGCGGTCAAGACCCTCTCCGACTCTCTCGCCGTCCTGAAGGCCGTCAGCACAGGGGCCGCCACCGCGGGCCTCCCCACCTGCCCGTCCTCCTGACGCGCCCGGGCGCGCGGCCTCAGGTGCGGCCCGGCGGCGGGCACGGCGTTCTCCAAGCGATCCCCGCCTAGGATGGATCCGATCTGCACATCACGCGAGAGCAAGAGGGCCGCACGTGAGTTCTACTACCGCCGCACGACCAGCAGGACGCCGCCGCGCGGCCGTCTGGATCACTCTCGGGGTGATCGTCGCACTGGTGATCCTGTTCTTCGTCTTCGCGGGTCTCTACGCGGACATCCTCTGGTATCAGCAGCTGGGCTTCCTCAACGTGCTGACCACGCAGTGGTTCGGTGCGATCTCGATGTTCTTCGTCGGATTCCTCGCGATGGCGCTCCCGCTGTGGGCCAGCATCCAGCTCGCCTATCGTCTGCGCCCGGTGTACGCGAAGCTGAACAGCCAGCTCGACCGCTACCAGCAGGTCATCGAGCCGCTGCGCCGCCTGGCCATGTACGGCATCCCGATCGTGTTCGGCATCTTCGCCGGCGTCTCCGCGTCGAGCCGCTGGCAGCTGGCCGCCGCATGGATCAACGGAACGCCCTTCGGCAAGACCGACCCGCTGTTCAAGCTCGACATCGGCTTCTACGTCTTCGCACTGCCGTTCTACCGCAGCACGGTCGGCTTCGCCTCGGCCGTCGTGCTCATCGCCCTGATCGCGACCCTCGCGACCTGCTACCTCTACGGCTCGATCCGCGTCTCCGGACGGGAGGTGCGGATCAGCAAGGCCGCCCGCGTCCAGATCGCCGTGGTCGCTGCGCTCTACCTGCTCCTGCAGGGTGTCAGCATCTGGCTCGACCGTTTCGCGACCGTCACCGACTCGAACGTCGGCGACATGATCAACGGAGCCGCGTACACGGACGTGAACGCGACCATCCCGGGCCGGGCCGTGCTGGCCGGGGCCGCGGTGTTCGTCGCCATCCTCTTCATCGTCACGGCGTTCGTCGGCCGGTGGCGCTTCCCGCTGGTCGGGACCGCCTTGCTGATCGTCGCCGCCCTCGTCGTCGGCGCGATCTTCCCGTGGGTGATCCAGCGCTTCCAGGTCGAGCCGAGCCAGAAGACGCTCGAGACGCCGTACATCCAGGACTCGATCGACGCGACAAGGGACGCCTACGGGCTGAGCAACATCGAGGTCGTCCCGTATGACGCCAAGACCGACGCCGAGGCCGGTGCGCTCCGTCAGGACGCTCAGACCACCGCGCAGATCCGCATCATCGACCCGGCGATCGTCAGCCCGTCGTTCCGCCAGCTGCAGCAGTTCCGCCAGTACTACGCGTTCCCGAACACGCTCAACGTCGACCGATACTCGATCAACGGCACCGAGCAGGACGCCGTGGTCTCCGTGCGCGAGCTGCAGCAGTCCGGCCTGACCAGTGCCCGCAACTGGTACAACGACACGCTCGTGTACACCCACGGGTACGGCATGGTCGCCGCGTACGGCAACCAGCGGTCGTCGGACGGCCAGCCGGTCTTCATGGAGTACGGCATCCCGACCCAGGGCACCCTCGGCGAGTACGAGCCGCGCATCTACTTCGGGCAGCAGTCTCCGACGTACTCGATCGTGGGCGCGCCGAAGGGCACCAAGTCGGTCGAGCTCGACTATCCCGGCGGCGCCGACGGCGCGCAGCAGACCTACACGACGTTCGACGGCAACGCCGGGCCCAAGCTCGACAACATCTTCAAGCGGCTCGTCTACGCGCTGAAGTTCCAGGACGAGCAGATCGTCCTCTCCGACGCCGTGAACAACAACTCGCAGATCCTCTACGACCGCGACCCGATCAAGCGCGTGCAGAAGGTCGCGCCGTACCTGACGCTCGACTCGCAGGCGTACCCCGCCGTGGTCGACGGCCGGGTCAAGTGGATCATCGACGGCTACACCACGAGCGACCAGTACCCGTACTCGCACGTCGGAAGCCTGAGCGACGCCACGGCGGACACCGAGACCCCGCGTCCCGCCTACGCGTTCGACGACATCAACTACATCCGCAACTCGGTCAAGGCGACGGTCGACGCCTACGACGGTTCCGTCACCCTCTACGCCTGGGACGCGAAGGACCCGGTGCTGAAGACGTGGGAGAAGGTCTACCCGTCGACCGTCAAGCCGATCAGCGACATGAGCGCCCAGCTCATCAGCCACGTGCGCTATCCGGCCGACATGTTCAAGGTGCAGCGGTCGGTGCTCGGCCAGTATCACGTGACCGACGCGGGATCGTTCTACTCGCGTGAGGACGCGTGGACGACGCCGAACGACCCGACCTCGTCGTCGAGCGATCCGACCCTGCAGCCGCCGTACTATCTGACGTTGCAGATGCCGGGCCAGACCTCGCCGAGCTTCTCGCTCTACACGACGTTCATACCGCAGGCGTCGAGCGAGGCGAGTCGCTCCGTGCTGAAGGGCTACCTCGCCGTGGATGCGGATGCCGGCAAGACCAAGGGGAAGGTCGCCGACGGTTACGGCAAGTTGAGACTCTTGTCCCTGCCCTCCAGCGACACCATACCGGGGCCGGGTCAGGTACAGAACAACTTCAACTCCGACCCCACGGTGTCTCAGGAGCTGAACCTGCTGCGCCAGGGCAAGACGGATGTGATCAACGGCAACCTGCTGACGCTCCCGGTGGGCGGCGGTCTGCTCTACGTGCAGCCCGTGTACGTCAAGTCGACCGGTGAGACCAGCTACCCGTTGCTGCAGAAGGTGCTCGTCGCCTTCGGAGACAAGATCGCGTTCGAGGACACCCTCGATCAGGCGCTCGACTCGCTGTTCGGCGGCGACTCCGGTGCGACGGCCGGTGACAACAACGTGCCGGGCACCGATGCGGGTGGCGGCGGAAGCGGGGGAGGTGCCGGTACCGGCTCCGGCACCGGCGGCTCCACGGGCTCCGGCTCGGCCACCAACCCCGCGCTCCAGGCCGCGCTGCAGCAGGCCAAGCAGGCCCTGGCCGACCGCGAGACAGCGCTGAAGGCGGGCGACTGGACGGCCTACGGTCAGGCGGACGCCCGCCTGCAGCAGGCCCTGCAGGACGCCCTCGCGGCGGAGAGCACCAAGTAGCCGAACGCCGACCCGCTGCCCCCTCCACGACGGCCCGTACGAGACTCGTACGGGCCGTCGTGGCGTGTGGGCGGACGTAACCTCGGGCGCCGCCGAAAGCCGAGCTGTCAGCAGCCGCCCGCCGGTGCTGCGCGGTCCGACCGATGATGAATCTGCTGGCAATCGGTCGACACGGGGAGGCGAACGCTTGCCAGAACTTTGATTGTCCACTTTACTAACAAACATGCTCCTCGATGATGTCCGCCGGCTGACCGCGCTCGATCCGATCACGCCGGCCCTGGACGGGCCGATGGTCCCCGGGCGCGCGCTGCGCCCGCGCACCAAGGTCCTCCCGGAGCACGCGCGCAATCACAACAGGTCGCTGGTGCTGCAGTCGCTCTACCGCGACGGCCATGCAAGCCGCGCGGATCTCGCCCGGGGCACCGGCTTGACCCGGGTGACCGTGTCCGATCTCGTCGGGGAGCTCATCGCCGAGGGACTCGTGATCGAGCTCGGCCACCGCGACGACGCGCGCCCGGGCAAGCCGGCTGTGCTGCTCGACATGGACCGCGGCGCCACCCAGATCATCGGCGTGGACCTGAGCGAGCACGCGGTCTTCCGCGGCGCGGTGCTCGACATCGACGGCCGTGTGCTCCACAGTGCCGAGATCGCGCTCGCTGGCAGCCGCGGCGACGAGGCGACCGCCAAGGTCCTCGAGCTGGTCTCCCAGCTCGTCGACCTCGCCACCGCACCGGTGCTCGGTATCGGGATCGGCTCGCCCGGCGTGGTGGACGCCTCCGGCTCGGTCGTGGCGGCACCGAACCTCGGTTGGGTCGACGTCCCGCTGCAACGTCTGATCGCCGAACGGACGGGGAAGACGGTCTTCGTCGCCAACGACGCGAACGCCGCCGTCCTCGCCGAGCACGGATTCGGTTCCGCCGACGGCGACATGATGCTCGTGAAGGTCGGCCACGGCGTCGGGTCCGGGCTGCTGGTCGCCGGCGCGATGGTGGTGGGCAGCAGGTTCGCCGCCGGGGAGATCGGCCAGGTCATGGTCGGCACGGACGACGGCGCGGAGGCGCCGTACGATCGCGAACGGGTGCTCGAGGCCTGGCTCGCCGTCCCGCGCCTGGAGTCGCGGGTCGCGGCCGCCGCGATCGCGGGCGACGCGATCGAGCCGGTGCTCCGCGAGGCGGGCCAGCGGCTCGGTGTCGCGCTCGCCCCGATCGTCGGGGCGCTCGACCTGGCGGAGGTCGTGCTGAGCGGCCCGGAGGAGCTTCTGGACGGCGTGCTCATCGGCGCTGTGCGCACCACTCTGGACAACCGCACCATGGCCGGCTTCCACTCCGCCACCACGATCCGGATGACGAGCCAAGGCCGCGACATCGTGCTGCGCGGCTGCGTGATCCTGGTGCTGTCCGCACAGCTCGGCGTCTCCTGACACCGCGGATCGTCAGCGTGCCCAGCTGACCCCGAACGTCGACTGCAGGGCGAGCTGGGCCGCGCCGCGGAAGGGCTGGTCGATCGCCGAGCGGGCATATCGGAAGCTCAGCGGCATGGCGGCGCGCACGGGATACCGGGCCGCCTCGGCCCTCAGATGGCCGATGAATTCGGGCCCGAGCTCCGCCGCTGCACCGCCGAGGACCACGTTCGGGACGTCCAGGGCCGCGCAGACCAGCAGCAGCGCCCGAGCCAGGATGCGCGCTCCGGAGGCGATGCGCTCGCGCGCCTCGGGGGTAGACGCGAGCGCGGCGATGTCCACCGCTTCGAGATCGGCCCCGTGGGGGAGACCGAGGAGGCTCGTGACGGACACCACCTCTTCGAGGCAGCCGCGGTTGCCGCAGGCGCAGACGGGGGCGTCGTCGCCGAAGAGCACCGGCACATGGCCGATCTCCCCGGCACGGTGCGCGGCTCCCGCCACGACCGCGCCGTCGACGATCACAGCCGCGCCGACACCCGTGGACAAGGATACGAAGAGCCGGTTTGCGCCGAACCCGTCGTCGGCGGACGTGTCGGCGATGGCCTCGGCGTCGGCGTCGTTCACCAGGTGGACCGGCGCGTCGACCACACCCGCGAGCGCGCGCACGAGATCGAGGTCGCTCCAGCCGAGCTGGACGCTCTCGCGGATCAACGGGCCGTCCGCGATACCCGGCACCTGCACCCCGACGGCGGCGACGCGGGCATCGGTGAACGCGGCGAGACGCCGGATCACCGCACGGACGTCCTCCACGACCCCCGGGGCGGCCGGTCGGTACGAGACCCGATGGAGTTCATCGCCCAGCATGCTGAGCACGGCGCCGCGGACGAGCCCGGGTTGCACGAGTACCGAGAGCAGCACCTGGCGTTCGGTGTCCACGCGCAGAGTGGTGGCGCGCTTGCCTCCGGTGCTCTCCGCCAGCTGCCCTTCGGCGACGAGGCCGTCGGCGATCAGCCCCGCGAGCAGGGACGACACCGTCGCCGATGTCAGCCCGGTGCGCCGCGCGATGCTGGCACGCGTCGCCGTGCCGTTGCCCGAGAGCACGAGCTGCAACGCGGTCGTCAGGTTCTTCTCGCGCACGGCGGCCTGCGTCGCCTTGCCGTGATCGTCTGCCACTGCTCCTGCCGTCCTCGCCGTGCGCCGGTCGTGTCGCGTCCTGCTCTACGACCCTAGCGAACTGCGCGCGAAACGCGCGCAGCTCAGCCGGCGTCCCGCTCCAGCTCCATCGCCTCCCGGATGCTCAGGGCGTAGATGCGTGAGCGGCCGGGACGCGCGGGATCGCCGGTGACGTAGGCGACGCTCTCCACGTGCTGCTCGAAGGCGTTCACCTTATCGCGCGGGGCCCCGACGATCAGCTGGAAGCCGAGTCCACGCAGCGCCGACAGCGCGCGCCCGGTGTACTCGTTGTCCGCCTTCACGAAGCCCTCGTCCAGCACGATCGGCGCGTAGACGGGCACCCGATCGGTGCCGTCGCCGAGGCGATAGCGCAGGGCCGCCCCGAGGACGAACGCGATCAGCTCCTGGCCCTCGCCGCCCGACTTGCCCGCGACGCCCTCGTGCACGATCTGGGCGCCGTCGCGCCGGGTCTCGATCGCCCGGAACTGGAAGTGCTCGCGGGCGTCCAGCACGCGCCGCCGCCAGGCCTCGCCGACCCGGGAGCGCTCCTCGAGCCGGCCGAGGTCGGCGCGCAGCGCGAGGAAGTCCCGCTCGACGCGGGCCGGGTCGCGGGCCTCGCCGGGCTCGGCCGCCGTGTGCGCGCGGAGGGTGCGCGTGAACTCGGTCAGGTCGCTGTTCCCGGCCGGGCGCGGGTCGATGTCGAGAGTGGAGCCCTCGCGGAACTCGATCCCGTGCAGCGCCGCGGAGATCGGACGGACGCCGCGACGGATGGCACGGCCGTCCTCCTCGATCTGGGTCAGCAGGGCGCGCAGGCTGTCGCCCATGCTGGCGCCCGCTTTGGCCAGCCACTCGGACTTCGCGCGGGGGAGATCGTCCTCGACGAGTGCGCTCTGGAGCGCGAGGGCCGCCGGAAGGCTGTCGATCGAGACGTCCAGTTCGGCGGACGGGTCAAGCTCGCGGTACCGCTCGAACGCGCTCAGCAGGAGGGTCTCCGACTGCTCCCGCGTGCGCTCGTGCGCGTCGATCTGATCGCGGACGATCCGCTCGGCGTCGGCATAGCGACGGCGGACGTCGGCCGCCTCCCGCGGGGCTGCGAACGGCAACGAGGCCAGGAGCGCCCGCTCGTCGGCGTCGAGGCCGGTGGCGTCGGCCAGGTGGTCGGCGACCTCGTCCTCGATGTCGGCGAGCGCGGCGTGCTCGGCGTCGAGCTGGTCGATGACGCGCTGGATGCCGGCGCCGCGACGGGCGGCGGAGAGCCGTGCCTCGTCCTCGCGGTCGGCGGTCGCCGTCAGCTCGGCGACCTCGGGACGCTCCACCGCGACGCGCTCGAGTCGCGCGGACAGCTCGGCGGCGCGCTCGGCCGCCGGGGCGACGTCGATCGATGTCCAGTCGAGATCGGCGACGGACGCGAGCGCCTCCCGCCGGTGCCGTTCCCCGGCGAACCGCGTCTCGGCGCTGTCGGAGGCCGCGCGGGCCTCGTCGAGCTCGGTCTCGAGGCGTTCGATCTCCGCGGCCAGCTCGACGATGCGGTTCGCGTTGTCGAGGCCGATCCACGACTCGATCGTCCGGTCGTCCTTGACGACCCGGTCGCGCGAGCCCGTGCGGAGCCCGGCGCGGGTGACCGCGCCCTTCACGCCGGAAGGGAGCGGGGAGTCGAGGTCGTCGGCCGTCTCGACGCACAGCACGCTGCGGTCGGCGACCAGTTCGTCGTGCAGCCAGCCGTGGAACGGGCTCTCCACATCGAACGCCAGCAGCGCGGGAACGGTGCCGTCGAGCGGGGTCCGCTCCACGGGGGCTCCGGCGGCGGCGGGCACGAGTACGACCCGACCGCGCATGTCGTTGTCGTTGACGAAGCGGCGGGCTTCGGCGAACCGGCGCTCGTCGACGACGAGATGCGTGGCCAGGTCGCCGACCACCCGCTCGACCGCTCGCGCCCAATCGCGGCGACCGGGCGCGATCTCGAACAGCTCGCCCGCATACGGCAGGGACTCGGGAGGCAGCCCGATCCCCTCGGCGATGCGCCGGCGCCGTGCGTCCGCCTCGGGCGGGACGTTGCTGCGGCGGCGCTCGTAGGAGGACTTCTGCGCCGTCTTCTCGGAGAGGGCGCGCTTGACGGCGTCCACGCGCGCGGCCAGCTCCCATCGCTCCGACCGGTCGTCCGCAGCATCGGCCGACGCGGCCAGGAGGGCGACGGCACGCTCCTGGGCCGCCGCGAGCTCGTCGGCGCCGAGCGGCAGATCGAGCCCGGCGCTCGTGAGGATGCGTGCCGCGCGGTCACGCTCACGCTCCAGCTGCGCGAGCATCAGTCCGGCGACCTCCTGCTCACGACGGATCGCGTCGGAGGGGTCTCCGCCGAGGGAGGCGAGCTGGTCGAGGGCGTCCTTGTGCGCGCGATGCGCCGCGCTCTCCGCGTCGGCGGCGGCGCGACGCAGCGCCTCCTGCTCGCGTTTGGCGTCGCGGACCCGGTCCACCTCGCCACGCACCCAGTCGGCGACCCTGCCCGAGAGCCAGACCCAGAGCCGGCTGCTCTCCTCCCCGTCGAGCGGAGCGAGCAGCCGGCGCTTGCCGGTCGCGTCGTCCAGCGCGGCCCGGTACAGCTCCGCGCGCGCCGGGATGTCGGACAGGACCTCGAGCTTGCGGCGCGTGGTCTCGAAGACGTCGTAGAGGGCCGAGGCTTCCCGGTAGCTGCTGAGCGTGGTCTCCCAGCGCGAGAGCGCCCGCGGCTCGGTGAGCACGAACTGCTTGAACAGCTCGTCGATCGAGAAGACGCCCTTGGACGCCTGGGCGCGGCGCAGCAGGGTGAGCGCCTTCAGCTGCGATTCGTCGCTGCCGCCGATCCCCAGCTCTTCGCACAGGCGCACCCGGTACTCGGGCTGCGACGTGGTGACCAGATCGCGCACCGGGTCGACGAGGCGCCCGAGGGAGCCGCGGGTGAGTGGGGAGGAGCTGCCCGGCTCCGGCCGCAGCTCCGCGAGGCGGGTGAGCGGGAACTCGCCCTGCACGAAGAGGTACACGGTGGAGGCGGTGACCTCGTCCTGCGAGGCCGTGTCGCGCCCGAGCCAGGCCAGGCGGGCGGCGGTGATGGTCTCGCCGAGCTCCGTGCGCCAGGTGATCGCCGCTCCGGAGGCGAAGGCCGCGCCGAGGGGCCGCAGGAAGTGGGTCGTCGTGACGTCCGAGCCGGCCTCGCGCACCTCGTCGGTCTTGCCGCGCGCGTAGCTGAACACGGTGCGCTCGGAGCGCTGCCGGGTGTCGTCGCGCGCCGCCCGGTTGAACTCCTGCGGGTTGGGCATGATGACCGCCGCCATCGCGTCGAGCACGGTCGACTTGCCGCGTCCGGTCGGGCCGAGGATGGCAAGCCCGCCGCGGCCGACCGGCATCGTGTGGAGGTCGTCGTAGCTGCCCCAGTTGAGGAGCTGCACCTGCTCGATGCGGAACTGGCCGCTGTGGATCAGGCCGTCGGCGAGGGGGAGGTCGTCGTCGAGCTCGTCGTGCTCGGCCGTGATCACGTCGGTCATGCGTCCCTCTCCGGGGTCTCGGGCTCGGTGGTCGCGGACTCGGCGGCACCGCGCAGCTCGGCGCCGCCCGCCTCCTGGAACAGGCGGGTCAGGTGGGCCAGCTCGGTCGTGGTGACCAGCGGAACGACGGCGGGGGAGACGACATAGAGGTCCGGGTCGTCGGGCTCGGGCATCAGCAACCCGATGCGCTCGATCGCGGCGATCGCGGCGCGGATCCGGCGATCGACACGCACCTCGTCATGGGTCGCGTCCGTCTGGAAACGTCCCAGGAACTCGGCGATGTGGTCACGGCTCACCGTCACGGCGTCGTCCGCGGCGTCGGTGTAGGCGTGCTCCTGGCGCAGCATCACCAGGAGCAGGGAGGCGTCGCGCGACAGTGGCTTCTCACGCCGCAGCAGCACGGGAGCGCCGTCCTCCTCGCTCTGCCGCTTGAAAGCCACCTCGTGATCGCGGTCGATGGTCAGGGTGAGGAACAGCTCCTCGAGCCGGTCGCGCAGGTCGTCCTCGTAGTCGACCAGGGCGGCCCAGGCCTCGGGATGCGTGGCCCGGGTGATGAACCGGCTGGTCAGGAGAACGGCGAGCGCGCGTCGCGCGGCGAGCGGGAGGCGCTCGTCGGCGGGGTCGCCGAAGGCGTCGGCGGAACCCGTCACTCCGATGGCCTCGCGGTCGAGGGGACCGCCGATCCCCTCGTCGGTGATGGTGTCGGTCATCGATCCGTCCTCCCGCCGCGGTCCGCGGCCGTCTCGTCGTCCGCGCCGCCGAAGCGGATGCGCGGGAAGGTCACGTCGCGCGTCGTCTCGCCTTCCACGGCGATGCGCACGGTGTCGTCGCCGTCCAGCACCGCGTCCTGTTCTGCGGCCCGGTCGAGCAGGCTCACCAGTAGGCCGAGCCGGCGGAACTCCACGGGCGTCGCAGCGTACACGTCCGCTCCGGTCACCGCGCGCCGCTCGGCCAGGAGGCGGTCGATGGTCTCCTGGACCGCGTCGGGGCTCGTGCCGACCGCCAGACGCAGGGCGGCGCGTTCCACGGCGGGGAGCGCGTCCCGGCTCTCCGTGACGGCGACCCCGATCGTCGGCCGCTCGCCGCCGCGCCAGACCTGCGTCTGCGTCACATCGACGATCGCCAGCGGACCCAGCCGCAGCACGTCCCCCGGGACCGAGACCGGGCCCGGTCGCATGTGGGCCCAATCGGCACCGGCGGCCAGTGCCTGGTCGGCCAGGGAGAGGAGGCGCTGGTGCTTCGCCGACCCCGAACGGCTGAGGAAGCGTCGCAGCGACGACATCCACCGCACGTAGGTCTCCTGCACGGTCTGCTCCTCCGCCAGGAGCGAGCCGATCAGGCCTTCGAGCTGCGTACGCTGGTGCTCGGTCATCTCGGCGACGGCGAGCGGCTGCGCAAGGACCCGCTCCAGGTCCGCGCGCATCCCGTCGAGGCCATGGGACGAGAGCATCGCTGCGAAGCCGCGGTAGGCCCGCCCCTCCGGGGTCTGCTCCAGGAGGTCGTTGTCGCGCAGGTACTGCTCGACGAGAGCGCCCTTGCCCACCTGCTCCTCGGTCGCCCGGCGGGCCACCTCGCGGTGCCGCTGCTCGACCATCGCGCTCAGGCGGCGGAAGTCCTCGGGGAGCGAGGCCGTCAGCCGCAGCACCTCGCGGAGCTGACGTCGCACCGTCTCGCCCTCGGCGGGCTCGACACCGCCGGCGGCGATCAGCGCCCGGCGTGCCTGGAGCTGCGCGATCTCCTCGTCGATGCGCGAGAGCTGCGCGTCGGCGTCGGGATCCGTCATGTCGGCCAGCTGGTGCACGGCGTGCGCGATGCTGCCGAACCGGGCCTCGGAGACCACCGAGTCGGCGTCGACGAGCTCGCGGACGATGCGGAGCGCCTGGAGGGAGTGCTGCGAGAGCCGGTACTCCGCACGGCCTTCACGATCGTGCGGACGCGAGCGGACGAGCCAGCGGTTGTCCACCCAGCCGCGGCAGTAGTCGGCGGGGGCGGACCGGCGGGGGAGGGCGGCGTCTCCCGGGGTCCGGTCTACCTGCTCCGGACCGGCCGCGCGCGTGCCCGGGTCGTCGTCCGCGGGAGCCGGGTCCGCGTCGCCGTCGGCGACCGCCGCGAGGGCCTCGGCCACCTTCTGATGGAACCAGTCGGCGGAGACCGGCCCGTCCGCGAACTCCAGATGGCGCGAGAAGAGGGGGAGGATCCATCGGCCGTTGTGGCTGCGCAGCAGTGCCCAGGTGGGATGCTCCTCCCACGCGTCCGCGACGGTGTCGGCGGCGAGGGCCTGGTCCATGTTCCTCCGCGCTGGGGGTCTCGCCCTGGCCGGCAGGGAACGGCATCGAAAAAAGGCCCGGACCCGGGATTTCTCCACGAGTCCGGGGCCCACTGGTTGCGGGGGCAGGATTTGAACCTACGACCTCTGGGTTATGAGCCCAGCGAGCTACCGAGCTGCTCCACCCCGCGACGCTGACCGCGTGTCGCGGTCGCCACCCGGTGAGGCTGATCGGATGGATCCATCTCGATCGGCGCCACCGCGTCGGTACCACCAGTTTACCGCACCGTCGCCGCCTGTTCGGACCAGGGGTGCTGCGGCTGCGTCGGGACAACGAAAAATCCGGTGCAGCCTCGGGCTGCACCGGATCTCTGCCAGATCGTCCATTTGTGAGGACTGATCGGGACTTTCGTTGCGGGGACAGGATTTGAACCTGCGACCTCTGGGTTATGAGCCCAGCGAGCTACCGAACTGCTCCACCCCGCGGCACAAGAGATGACTCTAGCACGGGATGGGAGTGGCTGGGAAATCGCTCCCGGATCCCGGGCGCGTCCGGCGTGCTCCTCCGCGTGGTAGACCGCCCGTCCCACTAAAGTCGGGAGCAAGACGTAGGGGAAGCGTATGGCGAGTGTTGCTCAGAAGTACCGGGTGGTCGTGATCGAGGACGACCCGGACGTGGCCTTCTTCATGAAGACCGTGCTCGAGAAGCGGGCGGACGCGGTGGTGGCAGCGGTCACCGATCCGTCGCGGGCTCTCGCGACGATCGCCGACTTCGAGCCGGATCTGGTGCTGACCGATATCGAGATGCCCGGCATCTCCGGGCTCGACCTGCTGAAGGAGTTGCGAGCGCAGTATCCGGGAATGCCGGTCGTGGTGATGACCGCGCACGTCTCGGTGGACTACGCCGTCGCCGCTCTGCGGAGCCAGGCCGACGAGTTCCTCACCAAGCCGGTCGCCTCGGCCGACCTGGTGTCGATCGTGACCCGGCTCGCCGAGGAGGGGCGCACCAAACGCTCGGCGGCCCGTCCGCAGGTGGTGCTCGCCATCGGCGCGCACCCGGACGATGTGGAGATCGGTGTGGGCGGCATCCTCGCCGCCCATCGCGACGCCGGCAACCAGGTGGTGATCCTCACCCTCTCGCGCGGCGCGCGCGGCGGCGACGCGGACGACCGTCAGCATGAATCGCTGGCCGCGGCGGAGTTGCTCGGCGCCCGGCTGTTCCTGGAGGACCTCGAAGACACCCACATCTCCGCGGCCGATCCGACCGTGTCGATCATCGAGCGGGTGGTGCGGGAGGTCGAGCCGGACATCGTCTACACGCACTCCGCCCACGACCGCCATCAGGACCACCGAGCGGTGAACGCCGCGGTCAGCGTGGCGACCCGCAACGTGCGGACGGTCTGCTGCTTCCAGAGCCCGAGTGCCACCATCGACTTCCGCCCGACCCGGTTCGTCCCGATCGACGGGTTCACCGACGCCAAGCTGGCGCTGATCGACTGCTTCCGCTCGCAGGACCTGCGCGCGTACCTCGAGCACGACTTCGTGCTGGCGACCGCGCGCTACTGGTCCCGGTTCGGCGGCGGCACGATGTGCGAACCCCTCGAGGTGATGCGCGACACCGCGGACATCTCCATCCCCGCCTCGACGATCACGACCGAGGCCCGACTCCGAAGGACCACCGAATGACCAGAGTTCTCGTGACCGGTGCGGGTGGCCCCGCCGGCGTCGCCGTCATCCGTTCGCTGCTCGCGCGCGACGACGTCGAGGTGCTCTCCGCCGACATGGACGGCTGGGCGAGCGGCCTCTACCTGGTACCGGCGGAGAACCGGCGGATCGTCCCCGCCGGACGGTCGGAGACCTTCGTGGACGAGCTCATCGCGATGTGCGCCGCTGACCGGGTCGACGTGCTCTTCTCGACCGTGGACGTCGAACTCCCGGGCCTCGCCGCCCGCCGCGACGAGCTGCAGGCCGTCGGCACCGCGCTGGCGGCCCCGAGCCACGAGACCCTCGTGACCTGCCTGGACAAGTTCCTGCTCGCGCAGCGGGTGGAGGGTTCCGCGCGTATCCCGCGCACGCGCCTGCTGACGGCGGACGGCGTCGCCGAGGACTGGGACTTCCCGGTCATCATCAAGCCGCGCAGCGGAGCCGGCTCGCGTGGCGTCCGGCTCATCCCCGACCGGGCGACGCTCGAGGCCCTGCCCCTCGACGACAGCATCCTGATCCAGGAGAACCTGCCGGGGGAGGAGTTCTCCGTCGACGTCCTCGCCGGCCTCGACGGAGCGGTGATCGCCTCGGTTCCGCGATCGCGGGAGCGTGTCGACTCGGGCGTCTCCATCGCCGGCCGCACGGTGAAGCGGGCCGAGCTCTCCGACACCGCCGCCGCGGTCGCCCGGTCGATCGGGCTCACCGGCGTCGCCAATGTCCAGCTGCGGTACAGCGTGGAGGGTGTCCCGGCCCTGCTCGAGGTGAACCCGCGGTTCCCGGGCGCGATGCCGTTGACCATCGCCGCGGGTGTGGACATGCCGTCGCTGCTTCTCGACCTGGTGCTGGGCCGCTCCGTCCCCGCCACCGTGGACTTCCGCGAGCTCGCGAACGTGCGCTACCTCGAGGACGTCTTCCTCGACCCCGCCGACGTGCTGGTCTCGGAGAACGCGGCGCACGCCGACGAGCTCGACGAGTGACCGCCGCACCTGCCGCGCTCGACATTCCGGAGCTGCTCCGCGGCGACTTCCACGTGCACTCCACGTTCTCGGACGATGCGGTGAGCACCCTCGCCGAGAACATCGCGGCGGCGCAGGCGGCCGGACTGGAGCGGCTGCGGCTGAACGACCACGTCAGGGCCACCACCCGGTGGGTGCCGGAGTTCGTCGCCGCGGTCGCGGCCGAGCGCATCCCCGCCGGTCTCACCGTCGTCACCGGCGTCGAGACCAAGCTGCTGGACGCGACGGGGGCGGTCGACATCCCCGCCGACCTCGTGGTGGGGCCGGGCGGCGTCGACGCCATCGTCATCGGCGACCACCAGTTCCCCGGAACGGACGGCCCGTGGTCCCCTCAGGCCACACGCGACCGGCTGGCCGCCGGACTGTCTGCCGCCGACGCCCTCGACCTGCTGATCACCGCGAGCATCCGCGCCATGGAGCGCACGCCGCACGCGCAGTTGGCGCACTGGTTCTCGATCCTGCCGAAGGTCGGGCTCGACGAGTCGCAGCTCGGCGCGGAGCGCCTGGCCGCCTGGGCGGCGGCCGCGGCCGCCACCGGCACCATCGTCGAGGTGAACGAGAAGTGGGCGTGCCCCGGACCGGAGGCGATCGTCGCCCTCCAGCGCGCCGGAGCGCGTATCGTTGCCTCCACCGACAGCCATGTGGCGACGGACGTCGGCCGGTACGACCGGGTGACCGCACTGCTGACCGAGGCGGCCGGCAGACTCGCGACCGAGGGTGAGGACGAGCGATGAGCCCCATCGAGCTGAACCGTGCTCAGCGCACCGAGATCCAGCGTGAGATCGATCAGAACCGCCGCTGGGAGCTGCGCCTGCCGATCTACGCCGGCCTCACACTCCTCGTTCTCGCGGCGATCGTGGTCGTCCGCGTGGTGTTCTTCTCGTGAGCGCGCACGTCCCCCGGGTCGTCATCGCCGATGACGACGACGACATCCGCGGCCTCATGGTCATCGCGGCGAACCGCGCCGGAGTGGAGGTCGTTGCCGCCGTCGACAACGGCCGGGCCGCGCTCGAGGTCCTCCTCGCCGAGCGGGTCGACCTCGCCGTGCTCGACATCTCCATGCCCGCCCTCAACGGGGTCGAGGTCGCCGAAGCGGTCCGGGCGCAGCGTCCGGAGACGCTCATCCTCATGGTCTCGGCCTCCGTGCAGCTGCTCACCGATCACGGAGTGGTCGCCGAGCGATCGGACAGCTTCATCATCAAACCGTTCAGCCCGCGCGTCCTGACGGAGCGGATCCGGCAGATGCTCGAGATCGAGGTGCGCGCGTGACGCTCGACCGGTGGCTCGGGCGGC
Organism: Leifsonia aquatica H1aii; assembly: GCF_000633535.1. Taxonomy (GTDB): domain Bacteria; phylum Actinomycetota; class Actinomycetes; order Actinomycetales; family Microbacteriaceae; genus Leifsonia; species Leifsonia aquatica_A. The sequence goes on from NZ_AYMR01000009.1 coordinate 246,763, forward strand.
TGCCGATCGACTCGCCGTCCGTGCTCATGAAGCAGATCCCGACCCTGGTCGGGTTCGGACTGGCGCTCATCGTCGTGCTGATCCCGGACTTCGTCCCGGTCGATCACCCGGAGTACGTGTGGGCGGGCATCGGCCTGCTGGTGTTCGCCACCCTCCTCGCGGCGGCGGTGCCGTGGCAGCGTCTGAACACCGGCTGGATCGTGATCGTCCCGCTCGCGTCGATGCTGGCGATCGGCCTGCTGCGCCTGGGCACCGGCGGATCGACATCGCCGATCGCCGTGATCCTGCTCCTCCCGTTCGTCTGGATCGCGACCGAGGAAGGCCGCTGGAAGATCCTCGTCGCCACGTTCGGAATGTTCGTGGTGCTCCTGGCGCCCCTGGTCGTCACGGGTGTGCCGAGCACAGCGGTGGATCTGGTGCGCGCTCTGTTCTCCCCGGTGGTCTATCTCATCCTCGCGACCGTGATCAACGAGATCGCCCACCGACTGCGCTCGCAGCTGGCGGCGACGAAGGCGGCCGCGGAGCAGCGCTCCGAGCTGCTCGCACAGGCGGTCAAGGCCCAGGACGAGCTGGTGCTCAACGAGGCACGGCTGAAGACCGCCAACCGCCTCATCCAGAGCATCTGGAACGCGGTGACGGAGCAATCCGTGATCGGGACCGACCTCGACGGGCTCATCGACGTCTGGAACCCGGGCGCCGAGAAGATGCTCGGCCTCACCGAGAAGCAGGTCGTCGAGGGCGATCGCCACATCGTCGAGTTCCACCTCGAGTCCGAGCTCGAGGAGCGACTGCGCGACATGGACGCCCGCTTCACGACCGTCGCGAGCGCGGACGACTTCTCCGCCCTGGTCGATACGGTGCGGGCCGGCTACGCGGACGTGCGCGACTGGACCTACGTCCGCGCCGACGGCAAGCAGGTGCCGGTGCAGGTCGCGGCGACGCCGCGGCTCGATGAGAACGGCCACCGCGTCGGCTTCATCTTCGTCGCGACGGACATGACCCAGGCGCGTGAGTTCGCCCGCCTGAAGGACGAGTTCGTCGGTCTGATCTCGCACGAGCTGCGGACCCCGCTCAGTTCGATCCTCGGCTACCTCGAGCTGATGCGCGACGACGAGGATGCGCCGTTGTCGGACGAGCAGCTGCAATACCTGGCGGTCGCGGAGCGCAACGCCCACCGCCTGCTGCGCCTGGTGGGCGACCTGCTCTTCACCGCGCAGGTGGAGTCGGGACGCTTCCCGCTCGACATCAAGGACGTCGAGCTCGGCTCGGTGGTCGCCGCCTCGGTGGAGTCGGCCCGCCCGGTCGCGGCCGCGGCCGGGGTGACGCTGATCAGCGAGGTGCCCGAGCAGCGCGTGGAGGTGCGCGGCGATGCGGTACGCCTCGGACAGGCGGTCGACAACCTCATCTCCAACGCGGTCAAGTTCACCCCGTCCGGCGGCTCGGTCACCGTCGCGCTCAGCCCGGGCGCGGACGAGGCGGTCATCGCCGTCACCGACACCGGGATCGGGATCCCTGCGGTCGAGCTCAGTCAGCTGTCGCAACGCTTCTTCCGGGCCTCCACCGCCACGCGCAACGCCGTCCCCGGCGTCGGGCTCGGACTGACGATCACCAAGGCGATCGTCACGGCGCACGGCGGGCGGTTGGACATCGCCAGTGAGGAGGGCGTCGGGACCTCGATCAGCCTGGCGTTGCCGGTGCAGACGCCGCAGCCCGTCGTCGACGCGCTCCCCGGGGCGGACAGCGTCCCCGCGGCCGGTTCGTTGCGAGGCACCCCATGACCGCCGTGGCGGTCGCGGTCGTCCAGTTCGCGCCCGGGGACGACCGCGTTCACAACCGCGAGGTCGTATCCGGACTGGTCGCGGTCGCGGCCGAGCGCGGCGCCCGCCTGGTGGTGTTCCCGGAGTACTCCTCGTACTTCACCGATCCCGTGGGGCCGTCGTTCGCGCGCAACGCCGAGCCTCTGGACGGGCCCTTCGTGGACGCCCTCGCCGGCGCGGCGCGCGATCACGGCGTGCACATCGTCGCCGGACTCGTCGAGAGCACGGGAGAGCGGCACCGGTTCGCGAACACGCTGGTCGCCGTCGCCCCGTCGGGGGATGTCGTCGCCCTGTACCGCAAGCAGCACCTCTACGACGCGTTCGGTTCGCGGGAGTCGGAGTGGGTCGTCGCCGGCGCGCTCGGGGAGCCCGAGCTGTTCGAGGTCGACGGTCTCCGGGTGGGGCTGCAGACCTGCTACGACCTCCGGTTCCCCGAGGCGATGCGCATTCTCGCGGACGCCGGCGCCGAGCTCGTCGCCGTCCCCGCCGAGTGGGTGCGCGGTCCGCTCAAGGAGCATCACTGGTCGACGCTCCTCCAGGCCCGGGCGATCGAGAACACCCTGTACGTCGCCGCCGCCGACCACACACCGCCGATCGGGGTCGGGGCGAGCGCGATCGTCGATCCGATGGGCGTGACGATCGCCGGCCTCGCCGAGACGGCCGGCGTCGCTGTGGCGGAGGTGTCGCGCGAACGTGTCCGCCAGGTGCGCGAGCTCAACCCTGCGCTGGCGCTGCGGCGCTACCGGGTGGTGCCCCGGGACTGACCCTTGTCAGCCGCGCATGGCGGCCAGGCGTCCGGCCGCCTCCTCCAGCACGTCGACGCGCTTGCAGAACGCGAAGCGCACGAGCGACGCCGTCCGCGTCGCGTACTCGTCGCGGCAGAACGCGGCCAGGGGGACGGCGACGACACCGGCGAGTCCGGGCAGCGCGCGGCAGAACGCGGTCGCGTCCGCGTGGCCGAGCGGAGCCGCATCGGCCACGACGAAGTAGGTCCCGTCGGTCGGGAGCACCTCGAAACCCGCCGCGCTCAGTCCGGCCGACAGCACGTCCCGCTTGTGCGCGAGGGCGGAGGCGATCCCCGTGAAGTAGGAGTCGGGGAGCCCGAGCCCGACGGCGATCGCCGGTTGGAAGGGAGCCGCGTTCACGTAGGTGAGGAACTGCTTCACCGCGAGGATCGCCGTCAGGAGCTCGGGCGGCGCGGTGAGCCAGCCGACCTTCCACCCCGTCGTGTTGAAGGTCTTGCCTCCGGAGGAGATGCTGACCGTCCGTTCGCGGGCCCCCGGGAGCGTCGAGATCGGGATGTGCTCCGGCCCGAAGGTGAGGTGCTCGTACACCTCGTCCGTGACGATGACGGCGTCGTGCCGCTCGGCCAACTCCACGACGGTCCGCAGCAGCACGTGGTCGAACACGGTTCCGGTGGGGTTGTGCGGGCTGTTGATGAGGATGACCCGGGTGCGGTCGGTCACGGCCGCTCGCAGTCGCTCCGGGTCAGGGAGGAAGGCGGGCGGCTCCAGCGGCACGGTGACATGACGCCCGCCGGCCAGCGCGATCACCGCGCCGTACTCGTCGTAGAACGGCTCGAACGTCACGACCTCGTCCCCGGGCTCGATCAACGCGAGGAGTGTCGCGGCGATGGCCTCGGTGGCACCGGCCGTGATGAGCACCTCGCTGTGCGGGTCCAATTCGAGTCCGTAGAAGCGTCGCTGGTGCTCAGCGACCGCCTGGCGGAGCGCTGGGACCCCCGGGCCCGGCGGATACTGGTTCACTCCGTCCCGGATCGCGGCGACCGCGGCGTCGAGGACCTCGGCGGGGCCGTCCTCGTCGGGGAAGCCCTGGCCGAGGTTGATCGCGCCCGTGCGAGCGGCGAGCGCGCTCATCTCGGCGAAGACCGTGGGTCGCACCGATCCGTCGGCGCCGAGCAGCCCTGCTCCGCGCGCGGCCCGTCGCCATGCTCCCGAGACCGTCATGTCCACCCCTTCCGCCTCTGCGTGTCCAACCTAATCGCCGCGACCGCCGGAGAGCCGTCGACTACGTTAAGGAGAGTCATCGACAGGCAGTAGGCAGCCCACAGGGGGCGCAAATAGAACACCCAGGTTCGCGTCCCAAGCTGTCTGTGCTTGGAAGGAGCAACACCATGACCGACACCCCGATCACCCCGGAGCCCGCGAAGGCCCAGCACGACGCCGACACCGACGCGGTCGTGGATGCTGGCACCACCGCCTCCACCGACACCCCGACGACCGACGGCGTCGCGGCCGCGGCGCCCGCCGCGCCCGAGCCGGCACCCGCGGCCCCTGCGGCACCCGTCGCCCCGGCCGTTCCCGCCGCAGAGACGCCGGCCGCTCCGGCCGCTCCCGTGGTCGAGACGCCGGCTCCGCTCGTCGTGGAGCAGCCGGCCGCGCCTGCAGCCGTCGCCCCGGCCGGCCCGGTCGCCCCCTCCGGCCCGGTCGCCCCCGCCGGCTGGACGGCTCCCGCCGCGCAGCCCGGTACGCCTGCGGCCCACCACCAGACCCAGCCGACGCAGCCGCTCGCCCCGCAGCAGCCGTACGGTGCCCAGCCGACCGCGCAGCAGCCCGACTACGGCAACGGTTCGTTCGGTCAGCCGGCCTATGCCGGAGCCGCTCCTGGACCCTACGCACCGCACACCCACCAGCACGCGTACGCCGCGGCCCCCGGCACCCCCGCCCCGGGCGCGGAACGCCCGGCCAAGAAGCGCAGCACCGGACTGATCATCGCCACGCTGGCGATCGGCGCCCTCGTGGGCGGGCTCGCCGGCGCCGGTGCGGGCGTCGGGATCTACTCCGCCACCACGTCCAACAACGCGACGATCAAGACGGTCTCCGGCCCGCAGAACATCACCGTCAACGACGCCAACAACGCGACCACCGTGACGGCGGTCGCCGCGAAGGCTTCGCCGAGCGTGGTCACCATCTCGGTGACGGCCTCCAGCGAGGGCGGCACGGGTTCGGGCATCGTCCTCACCTCGGACGGCTACATCCTCACCAACACCCACGTCGTCACCCTCGACGGCGCGGCCTCCGACGTGTCCATCAGCGTCACCGACAACAACGGCAAGATCTACTCGGCGAAGATCGTCGGGACCGATCCCACGACCGACCTCGCTGTCATCAAGCTCGACGGCGCGTCCGGCATGACGCCGATGACGTTCGCCGACTCCAGCAAGCTGAACGTCGGCGACACCGCCGTCGCGATCGGCGCGCCGCTCGGCCTCTCCGGAACCGTCACCGACGGCATCGTCAGCGCGCTCAATCGCAGCATCAGCATCGCCTCCTCGGCGGCGCCGAAGTCGAGCGACGGGTCCTCGGACGGCAACGGCAGCTCGCAGAACCCGTTCAACTTCGACTTCCCCGGGCAGGGCGGCAGCGGCTCCCAGCAGCAGCAGCAGTCGTCGTCCCAGGGCACGATCTCGCTCCCGGTCATCCAGACCGACGCGTCGATCAACCCGGGCAACTCGGGAGGTGCGCTCCTCAACAGCAAGGGCGAGCTGATCGGCGTCAACGTCGCGATCGCGAGCGCGAGCGGTAGCAGCAGCGACTCGAGCGGCCAGTCGGGCAGCATCGGCGTCGGCTTCGCGATCCCGGCCAACCTGGCCAAGCGCGTCTCCGACGAACTGATCAAGAACGGCAGCGCCACGCACGGTCTGCTCGGCGCCTCCGTCGCCGATGCCAGCTCCGACAGCAAGGCGACCACCGTCGGCGCCCTGATCAAGGACGTGACCTCGGGCGGCGCCGCCTCCTCCGCCGGTCTCAAGGCCGGCGACGTGGTCGTCAACTTCAACGGCGTTCCGATCACCGACGCGACCGACCTGACCGCCCAGGTGCGGGCCCTGGCCGCAGGCGCCTCGGCAGACCTGACCTACATCCGCGACGGTCAGACGAAGACCACCTCGGTGACCCTCGGTTCGCTCACGACCAACTGAGATCCGCCCCGCAGACCGAGAGGCCGCCCCGTGCTCGTCACGGGGCGGCCTCTCGCCGTTCCGGGGCCGCTCAGTCACCGGCTGGTAGGCTCGGGCGGACCCGAGATCACGAATGGAACGCATGCCGGACGACACCCCGAACACCCTCCCCGGTGTCTCGTACGTGATGCCCGTGCTCAATGAGGCCACCCACGTGCGCGCCGCGGTCGACAGCCTCCTCGCCCAGGACTACGACGGACCGATCGAGGTCACCATCGCGCTCGGCCCGAGCATCGACGGCACGACCGAACTGGTCGCCGAGTTGGCCTCCGTCGACCCGCGCATCCTGGTCGTGGACAACGTGGTCGGGTCCACTCCGGCCGGCCTCAACCTGGCGATCCGCGAGTCCCACCACCCGATCGTCGTGCGGGTGGACGCCCACAGCGTGCTGCCGACCGACTACACGCGTATCGCGGTCGAGACGATCCTCGAGACCGGGGCGGACAACGTCGGCGGCCTGATGGACGCCCAGGGCACCACCGACTTCGAGCGGGCGGTCGCCCGTGCGTACGGCAGCCGTGTCGGGCTGGGCGGGACCAAGCTCCACGTCGGCGGTGCCGCCGGCCCGGCCGAGACGGTCTACCTCGGGGTCTTCCGCCGCGATCGGCTCCTGGAGGTCGGGCTCTTCGACGAGGAGATCAAGCGCGGCCAGGACTGGGAGCTCAACCGGCGCATCCGGGCCGCCGGAGGTCTCGTCTGGTTCACTCCGGATCTCACGGTCACCTACCGCCCGCGCCCCAACCTCTACCGCCTCGGGCGCCAGTTCTTCTCCACGGGCATCTGGCGCGGCGAGCTCGCCCGCCGCTTCCCGGCCTCGAACGGCCTGCGCTACTTCGCCCCTCCGGTCATGGTGCTCGGTGTGGCCGTCGGAACCCTCCTCGGGATCGCAGGCATCGTCCAGGACGCTCTCGGCACCGCACCCTGGCTGCTGTGGGGCTTCGTCGCCCCGGCGTTCTACGTGCTGATCGTCGTCGTCTCCGCGCTGCTCTGGGGCCGGCGTGACGGTTTTCGTCCCTTCCTCTGGTTTCTCATAGTCTTGCCGTGCATCCATTTCTGCTGGGGGATCGGATTCGTCCTCGGATACCTCTCCCTCACGCGCAACATCACGGCCCACACGGGAAGGTAGGCATGTCAGCACAGGGAAGCGAGGCGCGGTACACCCGGCCGTCCTCGATCGCCGAGCTGAAGGCGGTCGCTCAGCCGCCCGAGGTCCGCGGCCGACGCAACGCCGAGCACTGGACGGCGTCGCTGTACCTGCGCACGCTCTCGCCGTACCTGACCTGGCTCCTGCTCAAGACCTCGATCTCGGCCAACGGTGTCACCGGGCTCATGATCCTGACCGGGTGGGCGACCGCCGCCAGCCTGCTCATCCCCGGGATCGGGGGAGCCGCGCTCGCCCTGGTGCTCGGCCAGCTGCAGATGCTGGTGGACTGCTGCGACGGCGAGGTCGCGCGCTGGCGCCGGACGTCGTCGCCCGCCGGCATCTTCCTCGACAACGTCGGCCACTACACGACCGAGACCCTCATCGCGATCGTGCTGGGCGTGCGGGCCGCCGGTTTCCCGTTCGAGGCGCCGCAGGACCTCCTGTGGACGAACCTCGGCACCCTCCTCGCGCTGCTGATCGTCCTCAACAAGGCCCTGAACGACATGGTGCGCGTCGCGCGCGCGAACGCCGGGCTCCCCAAGCTGGCGGACACGCAGGCCGCATACGCGCCCACCAACGGCCTCATCGCCTCGTTGCGCCGCGCCGCGCGGTTCCTGCCCTTCCACCGGCTCTACCACTCGGTCGAGCTCACGATGGTGATCTTCGTGTTCGCGATCGTGGGCCTGTTCATCGGTCCGGTGCTCGCGGACCGGATCCTGCTCTCGGCGCTCGTTCCGCTCGCCCTGCTCGCGGTGATCGGGCACTTCGTGGCGATCATGGCCTCCCGGCGCGTCCGTGGCTGACCTGCCCGCCGTCGGCGTCGTGGTGCTCACCCAGGGCACCCGGCCCGAGGCGCTGCTGCACGGCCTCGCCTCGGTCGCCGCGCAGGAGGGCGTCCGGACCGACATCGTGGTGGTCGGCAACGGCTGGGACCCGGCGACGGCCGACCTGCCCCTGCCCGACGGCGTCGCCGGGCTGGCACTGCCCGAGAACATCGGCATCCCCGCGGGGCGCAACCGCGGGGTGCCGCTGGTCACCGGGGAGTGGCTGTTCTTCCTCGACGACGACGCGAGCATCCCGTCGCCGACGTTCCTCGCCGACGCGATCCGCATTCTGACCGACGATCCGTCGATCGGGATGCTGCAGCCGCGCCTAGCCGATCCCGATGGCGGGGAGTCGCCGCGCCGGTGGATCCCGCGCATCCGCAAGGGCGACCCCGGTTCGTCGAGCAACGTCTTCTCCGTGCTCGAAGCGGCCATCGTGCTGCCGCGCTCGGTCTTCGAACGGGCCGGCGGCTGGGCCGAGCCCTTCTTCTACGCCCACGAGGGCATCGACCTCGCCTGGAAGGTGTGGGATCAGGGCCTCCGCGTCTGGTACGCGGGCGACCTGCTCGCGGAGCACCCGGCCGTCTCGCCCACGCGTCACGCCTACTACTACCGGCTCAACGCCCGCAACCGCGTGTGGCTGGCGCGCAGGAACCTCCCCGTCGTCCTGGTGCCGTTCTACGTCGGGTCCTGGACCGGAATCCAACTGCTGCGCTGGTTCCGCAAGCCCGCCGTGCTGCGGGCCTGGTTCGCCGGCTGGTCCGAGGGCTGGCGGTCCGATCCGGGTGAGCGCAGGCCGCTCCGCTGGCGCACGGTGTGGCGCATGACGCGGGCCGGACGGCCGCCCGTCGTCTGACTCCTCAGCGTTCAGCGTTCAGACGGCCGGAGACGGGTCCTCTGCTTCGCGGGTGCCGTCGTCCGGCGCCTCCAGCTCGCGGGGCCCCGCCACCGGTGCGGACGGCGCGCTCCGACGCCCGGGGACAGCCCCGCGCAGCACCGATCCCACCCGGACCACCCGCGAACCCGTCGCCCGCCCGAGCCGGAGAACAGCGCCCGGCCGGTCGATCGGCGTCAGCAACTCCGGAACGACGATCGGTGCCGGACCGAACGCCAGACGGGAGTTCTGCACGACGCGTCGGCCGAGGATGTTGTTCCCGGCGCCGCCGACGACCGCGCCGACGCCGAACGGGATGGCCCGAGCGAGGATCCCGGCACCGCCACGAAGGGCGAACTGGCGCAGGAAGACCGTCTTCAGCCGGTCGGCGAGCGGTCCGACGACCATGGAGGGGAGCGTGGAGGTGACGAGCTCCCCCCAGTACGCGGTGCGGGTCACGCTGCCCCCGCCGACCTGGCGGGCGAGCTGGCGGACGAGATCAGACCCCTCCCGGCCGAGCATCATGGTCAGGACGAGGGCGCGGGCACGCTGCGGATCGTCGACGGCGATGCCGTGGAGCTCGCTGAGGGACTGCGCGTAGAGTGCCGTCGCCTCGAGGAAGCCGGCAGTCTCGAGGCCGGAGAGGGCGAGGGTGATCCCCGTTCCGATGGCGGGGATGACCGCGGTCGCGCCCACCGCGGCACCGCCGGTCGTGACGGCGGCGAGATAGCGCCGCTCGAGCAGGGCGGCGAGCTGCGGTCCCGTCGCTTCGGGATGCCGGCGCCGCAGCGAGCGCAGGTGGGCGATGACGACCGGTCGCTGCACGCCGAGGAAGCGGTCGAGTGTGGCGTCGACGAGTCGGGGAGTGTCTCCGCCCTGCGGGGGGCCACCGGTCACGGAGACATACGGTCGCTGCTTCTTGGCCATCGCTACCGAGTGTAGGCGCTCGACCTGGAGCGTTCGAGCCTCACACCAATACATGTGTTTCACGCACTCGTCTCCTGAGGCGGATGGGCACCAGGCGCTCGGGCTCTGGCTCGATGGTGCTGGAGATATTAGGAATGATGGATGATCGATTCCCTCTCGCCCGCCGCACGAATCTTCGGAGAACGGATCCGGAACGCCCGCGTCGAGCTGGGCCTCAGTCAGGAGGCCGTGGCCGAGCTCGCCCAGATGCACGTGACGAATTACGGCAAGATCGAGCGCGGCACGGCCAACCCCAGCTTTCTCACCGTGCTCCGGATCGCCAGCGTTCTCGGCCAGGACCTCGCGGTGCTGACGGCCGGGATCACCGCCGACCACCTGCCGGAGGATCGCGGCGTGCTCACCGCTGCCGATTTCATCCGGGCACGGGAGAGCGCGGCGGGCTGACCGGCGCCGCGGGGGGGCGGTGTCGCACCGCTCCCGGGTGCGCGCCGGTCAGAACGCGATCTGCCAGAGGTACTCACGGCCGTCGGGCGGGAACCAGCGCACGACGAGCAGGGTGTCACGGGCCGGGTCGCCACCGGAGAGGCTCGCGCGCACCGACTCGCCCGGGCGTACAGACGTGGGGCCGCTCAGGTGCAGCCGGGCGCTGCCGGCGATGCAGATGCTGACGCCACGGAGCACCTCCCGGCTGGTGTTCACGATCCGGTAATGCGGGGCGGTCGAACGATCGACGTGCCAGGGCACCCGGTAGGCGAAGCGTCGGGGCCCGAGCGAGGGGCGGGGACTGCGAAGGTCTCGTAGATGTCTCATGCCGCCGAGAGTAGCCACCTCGTCCGACGCTCCCGCCCTCGAATCGGGCACATAAGCCACATCGGGGGACAACTCGTCGGAATTCTTTCTGTGGAGGGTTCCGTGCCTCTCGGAAAACCGGACGTGATCAGGGTCTTCTCAGCTGCCGTAGTCCTGGTTGTACAGGTCGAGGACCTCCGAGATCGGGCCGTCGAGGACGAGCCCACCCTTGTCCAAATAGAGGCCACGTGCGCAGAATCGCCGCAGGTCCTTCTCGTTGTGGGAGACGAAGAAGAGGGTCCGGCCCCCCGCGAGGAGCTCGTCGATGCGGCGGTAGCACTTCTCCCGGAATCCGCGGTCGCCGACGGCGAGCACTTCGTCGACGAGCAGGACCGGCTCTTCCAGCTGCGAGATGACGGAGAACGCGATGCGCACCTTCATCCCGCTCGAGAGGTGCTTGTACGGCGTGTCGACGAAGTCGCCGATCTCGGCGAAGTCGATGATCTCACCGAATCGCGCGTCGATCTGCGCGCGCGTCATGCCGTGCAGCCCGGCGGTGAGGTACACGTTGTCGCGCACGGTCAGGTCGTCGACGAATCCCCCGGTGATCTCGATCAGGGGAGCGACGCCCTCGTGCACACGCACGGTCCCTTCGTCCGGGAGCAGCACCCCAGCGACGAGCTTGAGCAGCGTCGACTTGCCCTGTCCGTTGCGGCCGACGACCCCGATGGCCTCGCCGGACTCGACCCGGAACGAGACATCCCGCAACGGCCAGAAATCGGAGGGACGGGTGCGACGCTGGCGCGAAGCGAACAGATCCTTGAATGACCGGCGGGCGCCGCGATTGCGGCGGAATCGGACGCCGAGCCCGGTGACCTCGATGACGGCGGACACTCAGATCTCCTTCAGCACGTCGCGCTCGTAGCGTCGGAACACCAACCAGCCGACGAGCAGGATCAGCAGGGACATGCCGGCGCTGACACCGACCAGGTACCAGTCGAGCTCCTGGGCGAAGAACGTGGCCCGGTACAGGCTGAAGATGCCCGTCAACGGATTGAACGCCGACCAGAAGTGCAAGGAGAACAGGGTGTCGGCCTGCGCCCCGGGGTGGGTCGCGACGTAGGCGGCGCAGTGCTTGGCCGCGACGGTCGCGCCCCCGCAGCCTCCCGGCAGATCGCGCGCGCTGTAGATGATCGGCGACGCGTAGAACAGGAAGCGCAGGACGAGCTTCACCACTCGCTCGAGGTCGCGGAAGAGCACCACCAACGGTGCGATGAGGAGGCCGACGCCGACGGTGAGGACGGTCTGGATCAGGACGGCGAGAGGGAAGAGCGTGATGTCGATGGTGACCTTCGCGCCCGTCGCGATCGCGAACACCGCGAGCACGGGCAGCGAGAGCAGGAATTCGATCCCCTTGGACGCGACGATCCGGTTGACCCAGATCGTGCGCGGAATCATCGTCGAGCGGATGAGTTTGGCCTCGCGCAGGAAGGCCCGCGTGCTGTCCGAGACGGCGCCGTTGAACCACATCCACGGCAGCAGCGCCGCGAGGAGGAAGACGATGTACGGCTCCTCACCGACGCCGCGGTGGAAGATCACCGTGAAGACGAACCAGTAGATCCCGCTCATCACGAGCGGATCGAGGATCGACCACAGATAGCCGAGGGCGCTGGTCGAGTAGCGGACGCGCAGATCGCGCTTGGTCAGCAGCCAGAGTGAGTGCCGGTAGCGGGCGAACGGGGTCCGCTGCGCCGGGCGCACCTCACGGGAAGAACTGGTCACGAGTACCCATCGTATTGATCGAAGCCGCGTGAGATGTCCACGCGGCCACGACTACACGAAAAGATTGGCCCGCTCGAGGTCCTCCTGGAAGTCGACCTCGACGGCGTAGAGGTCGGAGATGTCCACCGGCTCGGCCAGCAGGCGGTCCTGCTCGATGGCGAGCTCGATACCGCGCTCGAAGTAGTCCTGGTCCCCGACGCGCTGCAGCTGGCGCAGCAGTCCGGCCTTGTCGGCGCTCGAGATGTAGTTGATGCCGACGGCCTCGCCCAGGCCGCCCGTGACGGTCTTGGACAACTCGTGGATGTATCCCTCGGGGCCCGTCGTGTACTTGACCTCCTCGTCGGCGACCGACGAGGTGTTGACGGTGACGAAGGTCTGGTCGCGGTTGACCATCGCCGCGCCGCGCACCAGGACGGCGGGGTCGAAGACGACGTCGCCGTTCATCCAGAGCACGCCGCCGGAGGTCGACGCCTGCAGGGCGCGCATGAGGCTCTTGGAGGTGTTGGTCTGGTCGTACTGCTCGTTGTAGACGAACTCGGCGTCCGGGAACGCCTCGATGATGTGCTCGAGCTTGTAGCCGACGACGATCGTGACCTTGACGTCGGAACCGAAAGCCGCGTGGATGTTGTCGAACTGCTGCTGCATGATGGTGCGGCCGTCGCTCAGTTCGGTCAGCGGCTTCGGAAGGCTGCGGCCGAGGCGGCTGCCCATCCCGGCCGCGAGGATCACTACCTGGGTCGTCACTATCGTCTCCTTGGAATCCGCGCGGACGGACGATGCGGCTTCGTGGCCGTTCGCCGGGACTGGGATGGGTTCACCCAGGGTTCATCAGCGCTTACGCGTATCGACACCCCTTCATGCCTCGACCAGAATAGCGAGGGCCCCTTTCCGGGGGCAGGGGTTGACGGATGTCGTTGTGGGGTCGTTATGTTCCTCACAGGTGTTTCAGAGGTGCGGCGACGGTCCGAAATCCGCTGGAGGGGTCCCCAACCCCGAGCGTCTTGGTACGTTAGCGGAGTGAGTTCCGAGCGTGCGCAGCAGAGCGGCGCCGAGCCCGTCGAGGGCCCGGTCGTCCCGGTCGAGCGCACGGTCGACCAGGGGGACACGGGGGAGAGCATGACCGACAGCACCATCGACGGGGCGGATGCACCGGCCGCAGCGCGTCCGGCGCCCCGGCGTGCGCCCGCCAAGACCGCGGCGGCCGCGACGGGCACGAGCACACGGGCGCCGCGGAAGCGCAGTACACCTCCGAAGCCGCGCACGACGACGGCGACGAAAGCCGAGCCCGAGACCGTGCATGCCCCGGCGCCCGACACCCGACCCTCCGTGCTCGCCGTCACGGGCCTCCGGAAGCGCTTCGGCGACACCGTCGCGGTGGACGACGTCAGCTTGGACGTGCGCGAGGGTTCCTTCTACGGGATCGTCGGCCCGAACGGTGCGGGCAAGACCACCACGCTGTCGATGGTCACCGGGCTGTTGCGCCCGGACGCGGGAGCCGTCGTGGTCCACGGTGTCGACGCGTGGGCCGATCCCGTGCGCGCCAAGCACGTCATCGGCGTGCTGCCCGACCGCCTCCGGTTGTTCGACCGGCTGACCGGCGCGCAATTCCTGCAGTACGCCGGGACCCTGCGCGGGCTCAGCGGCAAGACCGTGCGAGCCCGCTCGGCCGACCTGGCGACGGCGTTCGGCATCGAGGACGCCCTCGACCGCCTGGTCACCGACTATTCGGCCGGGATGACGAAGAAGATCGCCCTGGCCGCTGCGATGATCCACTCGCCGCGCCTCCTCGTGCTCGACGAGCCCTTCGAATCCGTCGATCCCGTCTCAGCCGCGAACGTGGTCGACATCCTCCAGCGCTACACCGCGGCGGGCGGCACCGTCGTGCTCTCCAGTCACGGCATGGACATGATCCAGCGCGTCTGCGACAGCGTCGCGATCATCGTCCAGGGGAAGGTCCTCGCGGCCGGGACGATCGACGAGGTGCGCGGCGAGCAGACGCTCGAGGAGCGATTCGTCGACCTCGCAGGCGGGCGCAAGGCAGCGGAGGGCATGGAGTGGTTGCACAGTTTCTCGGACTGAATATCAGTGCGACTTCCTGAGCCTTCCTAACCCTTCCACTTCCGCGGAATTACGCTGATTTTGACTTCCTGATGTTTCCTCTAGTTTCCGATTTCTTCCGCTGAATGTTCGGAGTAAGTTCGGGAATCCAGGGGCATCGGCCGGCTGTGCAGCGAACCCGAGAGTGTCGGCCTCGCCCCGTAGACTCGGGGCATCCGCCTCTGTAGCTCAGCGGAAGAGCGAGTGCGTCCTAAGCACCAGGCCGGGGGTTCGAATCCCTCCAGGGGCACCATCCAGCGTATGCTCATCTCGTGATCGCCGTACTGCTCATCATCATCGCCGTCGCCCTGATCGGCCTGCTCGCGTGGGTCGTCATCGGCGCGGCTGGACGAGCTGCCGGCGGACGACCCATCTCAGAGCGCCAGCGCCGCAAGCTAGCGCCGCGAATCGCCCAGCTCGAGGCCGAGATGGAGCAGGACGCAATCCTGCGCGCTGAGCGCGACTTGCGCGCCCAGAAGGAGGCGGAGCGGCGACTGGCCGCTGAGGGCTAGAGCGAGCCCCAGCTCTCGATACCGAGGTGCTGGGGGTGGTGGATCGTCGTGGTGCTGACGACCGCGAAGCTGCCAGCCTCCTCGCGACCAGCCCGCGCTTCTGCGACGTCCGCGCGAGCCTGATACCGAGCGGCTGCGTCCAGCAGGTCTCCGCCCTTGCCGAGGGTGTTGATCGAGAAGTCGTCAGCCTTGATCGACTGACCGGCGACCGTGAGCGCGACGGCGAGCTGTTCCACGAGTACGGCGCACGCGCGCAGGATGTTGCCGTCCTCGAGCACGAGGGCGACGTCGATCGAGTCGTCGGACCAGTAGGCGTAGTCGCCTTTGCCGTCGACGACGCCGGTGGCCTCGGTGTCGCCGAGCACCAGGCGCACGCGGCCGACATCGGTCGCCTTGTCGAGGGGGAAGGTTCCAGAGTTCGCCACGGCCTCATTCTAGGCCAGCTCCCAGCAATCTCCCAGAATGGTCAGTCCCCCGGCGGAGCGGTTGCTCGACGCCGGGGGACCATTGCAAGAGGAGGAGGGGCCTACTTGCTCTCTCAGGATACTCCCAGGTTCGCCGGAATAGCCAGCAAAAGGGAGAGGCCCCCGGCGTGTTGCCGAGGGCCTCTCTCTTAGGTGCTGGTTACGGGGCGTCCGTCCCGGCCGCGAGGGTCGGGAACTGGATCGGGCCGCCGGTGCCGTCCGACCAGATGATGAGGTTCTCGTTCCAGAGGACCGCACCGTTGATGTCGCGCAGGCGGTAGGCCAGCGAGTCGTTCTCGAAGGAGCCCTCGAAGGGGCTGATCGAGCCGCCACCGACGTACGAGCCCTGCAGGTTCTGCACGCGCAGCTCCGGGGTCTCGTAGCCGCGCAGCTTGAGGAACTCGATGACCGGCCGGCGGGTCGAGCCCGGCGTCGGCACGAGGAACCACGTGCCGTCCTCGATGCGCTCGTGCTCGATGAGCGTCACGTTCGAGAGCGAGGAGTGGTTGTAGCGGGCGCCGTCCTCGACGAAGCCGCCGTCGACGACGCGCAGCACCTTGCGCTGCATCTGGAAGTCCCAGAAGCGCTTGGTGCCGATCGGCACGAACAGGTTGTACGAGGACGCCTCGCCGATCCGGTTGCCCAGGACCTTGCGGCGCGAACGCTCGTAGATGGCCTGCTCGACGGCCTCCGGGGAGAGCTTCGCCTTCGCCGGGATGACGGTGCCGTCCGGTGCCGAGCCGCCGGCGAGCTGCGAGGCGTTGGTCACGGACAGGAGCGCGTCGAAGAACTCCGCGATCTTGCCGTCGACCGACACCGACATCAGCTCGCCCGGAATCTGCTCGAAGAAGCCCACGGTGTCGTTGATCTGGGCTTCCCAGGTCCAGTCGAACCGCAGACCGCGCTTCGCGAGCTTCTGGTAGAAGCTCTCGAGGCCGCCCTTGAGCGAGACGAGCGGGTAGAGCCCGCCCTCGGGGATGATCGGGGCCTCACCGTGCTCGCCGAGCGCGGAACCGCGCAGGAGCGACTGGTTGTACTCCGACCCCTCGGGGGTCTCGTCACCCTCGCCCCAGTAGAGCGAGTAGAGGTAGACCGGGCGGAAGTCCTTCACCGTGCGGGTGCCGGCCCAGGCGCCCAGCTCGTGCACCTCGCGGTCGTACTGGGGCACGAACTCCAGGTTGATTGCGTGGGTGAGGTTGACGGAGGCGTCGGTCGAGACGACAGCCTCGCGGAGCTTGGCGTCCGCGATGAAGTCGCCCTGCATGGCGGAGCGGAAGAGCTTCTGCGCCTCCTTGACCTTGGCCTTGGTGACGCCGGGCTGCGGGTGCAGACGACGGTCGAGCGTGAACGCGTTCTCGTACGTCCGCTCCTTGAACTGTGCGAGGGTCACTTGACCACGACTCCGATCTTGACGGGGAGGACGCCGCGGTAGCGGAAGCCCTCGGGGAGGTTGACCACGCCGAAGCCCGGCGTGGTGGCGTCGTCGACCTTGGTCAGCGTCAGCGTCTCGTCGGCGACGACGAAGTAGACCGGGACGCCGGTCTTCTCGGTGCCGGTGGCCCCCACGACCGCGAAGTCGAAGGTGCCGGTCGTCTCGACGGTCGATCGCAGCGCGCCCTGGCCGTTGTCCGGCTGGCGGATGCCCGAGATGGTCAGCCCGCCGACGAGCTGGACGCTCTTGGTCGAGCCGGGGGTGCCGGAGAGCACGACGCCCGCGCGGCCGTGGTTCATGGCGGCCTCGCCGGGCTTGACGGCCTTGGTGAAGTCCCAGATTTCCTGGGTGCCGGGGATGCTTGCGTAAACCTGTGCGCCCATGGTCAGAACCTCAGTCCCAGCGAGTAGCTGTCGTTGTCGGCGCCGGCGTCGAACCGGCGCCCGCTCGCGGCCGGCCGGGCCGCCTCGGTGACGTGCGCGATGGCCTCGTCCTTGATCTTCACGGCCTCCGCCAGGTCAGCAGTGATGTCCGCGCCCTCTTCGGCGCGCGCGAGCAGCGCGGCCTCCTGGGCGGGGAGCAGCTCGGCGTCCTTGATCGCCTTGGACGCTGCGGCGAACGCCTGGACAGCCTCCTTGACGGTCGGGGCCTTGGGCTCGTCGCCCGCGGCAGCCGCTGCGGCCTCAGCCGCCTGCTTCTGGTCGGAGACGAACGCGAGGACCGGGGCGAGAACCTTGGCGACGGCCTTCTCGGCCGCCTCCTCAATCTGCTCGGGGGTCATGTCCTTCTCTCTCTCGTCTGCCGAGGCGGCAGTACGTCTGTGGTTCTCGAACAGCGCCAGGGCGCGCTCGGAAAGCTTGTCGGCGAGACCGGAGCCTTCGAGGCCCTCTTCGCTCACCAGGTCGACGGAGTTGGTGCGGTGGTAGACCAGCTCGGTGATGTTGCCCGCCTCGTCCATGCGCCCCATGGCGTAGATCGAGAGGCCCGCGAGCGGGGCCACCTCGTCGACGAGTTCCTGGTGGCGCGGGAGGACGTGCAGCTCGGCGACGAGTGCGCCGTTGGCGCCCTCCTCGGGGTCCCAGTACGCGCCCTCGGGGTAGTGGCCGAGGATGTCTCGCGGGTCGCGCTTCCAGTCGTGGTTGATGTACGCCTTGGTGCCGGCGGGGAACGCGAGCGGGCCGTACTGCTTGAGCATCTCGGCGCCGTAGAAGCCGCTCGAGCCCTGGCCGGGGACGGCGAGGACTGCGCGCCAGCGACCGTCAGCGGTCTTGGCCGCCTGGGCGGTCTCGCAGAGCAGAATGTCCTTCACGCAGCCAACTCTAAGGTAGCTCCCAGGAAACTTCCAGAAAACGCGAATCCGCTACTTCGAGACCTTGTCCGATCGCAGGTCGTTGCCCTTCGCGCCGTTGTCGCCGGTGCCCTTGTTCTTGCCCTGCTCGGGGTTGGCGGCCTGCTTGCCTGCGTCGCCTGAGGCGCCCTGGTCGGCGGGCGCGGCGGAGGCCTTCGCCTTGGCCTGGAGCTTGAGGCTCTTGAGGTTGTTCGGGCTCATCCAGCCGTCCGGGACTTCGTTGCCGGTGATTTCGAGCAGCTCCGAGATGCGGGCTTCGATCGGCTCGGGGTTGAACAGCCCGCTATTCAGCGCAAGGATCAGCGCCTGCAGCTCGCGGTACTGGTCCGCGGCGTCGTCGAGAGAGGAGAACGTGACCTGCAGCTTCTCCGCGTCGGCACCCATCCAGAGGAGGATGCGACGGTCGAAGTCGATGTGGCGCTGGCGGCGAGCCTCCATGGCGAGTCGCGTGGGCAGGTCGAGGGTCGAGGCCGAGCCGTAGCTCGAGCCCGCGGAGCCGGGGTCGGACGACAGGGAGACGACGGAGACCTCGAGGGCGGCGGCGACGATCGCAAGGAGGCTGCGGCCGGAGTCGAAGTCGTAGCCCTTGCCGGCGGTCGGAAGTGGCACCAGCGCGTTCGCGCCGATGAGCGTGGAGCCCGCCTCGGAGGGCTGCGCGATGCGGGCGGCGACGTTCTCGGTCTCCTTCTTGGTGCCGGCGGCCACCTGGAAGGCGAACTGCGCCATGGCGTCGGACATGACCTTGCCCGACATGATGAAGTCGCGGTAGACCTTCGCCCAGGCGAACGCGGTGAGCGCGTCGGGGACGCCGAACGCCCAGCCGACCTGCGAGTTGACGTGCATGTCGAAGATCACTCGGGCGTCGGGGGCCTTCTCACCCTCCTTGACGATGACCTGGAAGCCGGGCCTGTTCCGGCGGTCGTATGCGAGGTCGGTGTAGTGCCACTCCTTGACGGCCTTCGGGGCGCCGGTCTGGGCGTCGACGGTCGAGTAGTCGTCGTAGTCGATCCGGTAGGCGATGATTTCGTCGGGGCGTCGCGGGTTCACCTGGATCGCGCCAACGTACTCGAGCGACCAGGGCTCGAGGGAGTGGTCTGAGGGGTCGCCGAGCACGAGGTAGATGCTGTCGGTGTAGAGGGCGCTCTCACGCTCGTCATGCGCCTGGGCGCCGAAGAAGGCGTGCTGGTTCAGGGGATCGCGGACGTACTTCGCCGTCTGCTTCTTGATGCCGGAGCCCTCGGGGAGCGCGTCGTCGTTGTAGTGGATGCCGCCGCGCCAGATGTTGTTGGTGCGAAGGCGGAGACCGCGCTGCATGTGGACGTTCCCGAGAGCGTTGCGCATCTTGCGCGACCATTCCTTGAGCTGGTCGAGGTCAGGCCCGGTGGACACCTCGGAGGTGCCGAAGACCTTGGACCAGCCGACGTCCTCCGCCTCGAGCATGGCGTTCCAGCGGAGCTGCTCGCGGAGGCCCTGCGATACCGCCTGCTCTCGGTCGAGCACCGCCTCGAGGGCGGCAAGGCGGTCTTCCTGGAGCACCAGCTCGGCTACAACGACTTCTTCACTCACGCCAGCGATCTTACAGTCAGTTCTCAGGGTTTTCCCAGAAACTAAAGAGGGGTTCCCACTGCGTTCCGTCGGATGTTGAGCATCTCGAAGGGGTCGCGCATCACCGTGGTGCCCTTCTTCATCTTGTTCACGGGGTCGTCGAGCCCGGGAAGGAGGGCTGAGGCGTAGATGCACGTGTCTGCCGCGTCGGGCGACTTGACGCCTCGCTTCTTCATTGACTCCTTGCTCTCGATGAGCATGGCGTTGTAGGGCGGCGCGACCTCGTAGAGGATGTCGCCGAGCTGCTCGAGGAGTAGCGCATCCTCGGGATCGAGGTCGATGAGCCCCTTCTCCATGCGGTCGCGCATCTTGTCGTACTGGAAGGCGCGATCGTTCTTGTGCACGTTGGGATCGGGCGCCGAGCGCGAACCGAGCATCGAGATGATGGTGTACGGCGGATTGGCGCCGGCGACGGAGAACAGGGCGTCGATGAGGCCCTGGCCGATGCCCGAGCCGTCGATTCGGACCTGCTGGACGCCCAGGTTGACGGCGTGCTGATGGATGAGCGTGGCCTGGCCGACCGTGTGCAGGAGTCCGCCGTTGGGGTCGTTCTCCACGCGGTCGGTGAAGGGCTTGCCCCGGAAGCTGTCGACGTAGCGAATGCGCGCGCCTTCAACATCGGAGACGTTCCCCAGCTCGCTCGTGACGTGGCCGTCATCGTGGACGGTCTCGACCCACTCGTACATGAGGCCGGACTCGGAGAGGTAGAGGAAGGTCGAGTCGCCGGACTCTGCGCGGGCGACGTCGACGCCGAGGAAGCGCCGGCTATCGTCCGGGATGAAGCACTCGGCGTCCCGAGCCTTGCCGAGCGCGTACTCCGAGAAGAGGTTGTTGCCCTCGTCGTAGGCGAACATGCCGAGCACCCGGGAGCGGAAGCGCGGGGAGTCGACACCGTACTCGAGGCGCTTCTCCTCGACGTAAGTGGGGCCGGAGAGCGAGCGCAGTGCCTCGGCGGAGAGCCCGAGGCCGAGCGGCAGGAGGTCGTGTTCGGCCTTGCGCGGGCAGTCGTCGGCGCAGAGCCCGCCTCCGTGGAAGTTGGGGGAGTCGAGCACCGAGATAGCGTGCAAATCCCAGGAGACGCCGTAGGGTTCGCCGGTCTTCTCGTTGATCTTGCCGGAGAAGATGGCACCCAGTCGCGACGCTGGGTTCGTCGGGTTGGCGATCAGCAGACGGCGCGAGGTGTCGTTCGAGGTGATGTTGGAGAGCGAGTCGATCATCGCCTCGTTCAGGCCCACCGCCTCGTCGCCGATGGCGAGGACGTACTGGGCATGGATGCCCTGGAAGGCGTCCTCCTTATGGTCCGGCGGCTTGCGACCCTGGGCGATGAGCACGCCGAGCGAGGTCTTCCACTCGTCGTTGCCGGTGATGTAGCCGGGGAGCTGGTGGTCCGGGTAGCCGGCGGTGTCCTTGCCCTCGGCCTGCAGGCGCTTGAACTCCTTGTGGCGGTCGATCGACTTCGCCATGAGTCCACGGATTTCGCGCCAGAGGATCGCCTTGACCTGTGCGGCTGATGGAGCGGTGGTCGCCACGAATGCGGAGCCGAGCGGGTGCACGTCGATCCACCAGCACACAAGCACGGCGGAGAGGAACGACTTGCCGACACCGTGGCCGGCGCGCACGGCGACGGACTTCTTCTTGCCGATGGCGATGGCGTAGGCAATCTCCTGCTGCTTCCACCACAGGTCGACGTCGAGGATGTCCTTGGCCCACAGCACCGGGTCGGTGATGTACTTCGCCTTGCGTGCGTCGGCGCGCAGACCGTCCTCGACGTGGGGGAGGAGGTCTGTGAGCCAGCCGGCGTCGGCGACCGCCATGCTCACTGCTGCTCGATCCTCTTCTCGACCGTCTCGACGGCGGCCGGGAGCTTGAGCAGGAAGACCTCCTGGACCTCGGCGGTCGGGACGTCGTGACGACGCGCCAGCTCGTCGGCGGCGGCGAGCATGGCGACCTGGATCGCCGCGAGCATGATCCGGGCCTGGCCTTCGCGGACCTGGTTGGCGAGCTTCTCCGGGTCGATGCGGTTCTTGTTGATCTGGTCCTGCTTCATCTTGAGCGCCTTGAGCGCCGTGTTGATGTGCTGGACGCTTCCGGCTTCGATTCCCGTGCGCAGGCTCGAGATGATGTCGTTGATCGACTCGAGGAGGAGCTGTTCCTGCTCGAAGTACGTGAGCCAGTTGCGATTCTCGAGCAGGTCTCGGACGCGCTGTGCGGCCTGCTCAGGCGACACCACGCCATTGACGGCCTGCGACATCTCCTTGGGGCTGAGGCCGTCAGAGGCGGCGCGCAGGAGCTTCCGGTCGAGGGGACCGTTCGCGAGACCGCGCTCGTACTTCTGGACTTCTGCCACGCGACTACTCTAGGGTGGCTCTCGGGAAACTCCCAGGAAACGGGTGGCGAGAGCCCCGGTCGACTTGAACTCGGCCGGGGCTCTCGTTTTGGGCTTGTGTCATGTCGCAGGAGATGGGTGACGGTTCTGTATCAGGACATCGGTGACAGTTTGGGTGGTCTTGGTGGTGACACTTCATGGCGGGGGCGCTGGTTGTTCTCGTGACTCCGGCATTGCAGCGGCCATGAGGGAGGGGTGCGAGCAAAGGCTCGCACCCCTCCGGAATCGTCTATTCGGTTTTCACCGTCTTGGTTAGGTCGGGTGGTTGATGCGTGCTGGGGCCTGCTTGCGAGAACGCAGCCGCCGGTATCTCTGTCCGAGGAAGTAGAGGCCTGGTGCTCCGAGCGCGGTCGCGAGGATTGCCTGCATCGTGGCGTTGAGCATCACCAGGACGGCGGCCATGGCCGCGCCGACGAGCAACGACACGAAGAAGTCCTCTACGAGGTAGTAAAGCGACTTCGGTTCTTTAGCACTTGACATCGTAGATCAGCCCCGGTCCGACGTATGGAATGTTCAACTGGATGCAACGTCCTGCCTTGAGGGCGTTGGTGGCGGCGTTCTTGACGATCTGGAAACCCAGGTTTGCCACAGTAGTACAGGCCGCACCAGCAAGCCCGCCGATGATGCAGAGATAGGAGAACATCTGCCCGGCGCTGGCGAAGTCGGCGGCCTGTTTCGTCTCTGCCTTAGTGAATTTCGCCGTCCTACCCCACCACAGCCAGGTAACCGACGGATCTGCGACCACCGGGAACGCTGTCGTGGCGGTGAAGTCTACGACCTGGGTGAGCGTGTTGCCATTCAGCTCGTAGTGCGTGGGGACGGCTACGCCGTTAGCGTCTTTCGCCCACGGTGCAGCGATGTAGGCGAGGGTAGCGCCGTCACCGTTCACGACGAAGTAGGCCTCGCCCGCCTGAAGTATCTGGCCCCCGTCTGGAACGGTGAGTGCGTAATCATACCGTTTCGGGGCGATTGCAGCGGTGATGACCGTGTTGATTTGAATCGAGCCGTCGGTTGTGACTACGGGGACCGAGCTGGAGCCGTTGTTGTTGTCGTAGGAGACGACACCGTCTTTCTCGACGTTTACGTTGCTGGCGCCGCCGGCGTAAGGCAGCCCCACCGACAGCACGCCCGCCGCGGTGCCGAGCGTGATGCCCGAAACCGGGTCAATCGGGACAGTGACATCCGCCCCCGACACCTGCGCATCGATCGCGTTCTCACCCGAATCTGTCGTCGCGACTGCCGCAGCGTTGTTTGCAGTCTCCGGCGTCGCGCTCGTCACCGTGCCGAGGACGTCACCTGCGCCGTTGTCTGCAAGCGCGGGTGCAGCGCCCAACAGTGCTAGCGACATGATCACTGTCGTTACGATCGCCGCTTCCCCCAGATATTTCCTGATCCGCATTGTGTTTCAACTTTCTTGTCGAGACCAATGGAACTGACAGTGCTCGCCACCCGCCCTGCGGAGCGATCGGATCAGCTACCCCCTGGATGGCGAACGTAACAGCCGCCGACCACGGCCCGCAATCCCGCGGCTCCAGCGGACGCAAACGGCCAGGAGCGTTTGGTTGGGAGGCTCATCGAGTGACAGCGAATGAACCTATCGATCCCCGAATCCGTCTCGCGATCGCACAGTGGCCCGACGATGCGCCGCATGGTGCCATCTCGACGTTCTGCATTGAGCACAGCATCTCACGCAAGTCGTTCTACGAGTTACGAAAACGCGCGCAGACGGAGGGGCCGGCGGCAGTGCTCGAGCCGCGGTCCAGACGTCCGAAGTCAAGTCCAGCGCGGATTCAGGACAACATGAAGTCTCAGGCGCTACAGGTGAGAGCCGCCTTGGAATTGTCCGGTCTGGACCACGGGCCCATCAGCGTGCACGACAGGATGCGCTCGATGGGAATCGACAGTGTGCCCTCGATCGCATCGCTGGCCCGAATTTTCCGGGAAGCGGGAGTGGCCAAACTTGAGCCAAAGAAGAAACCTCGATCGGCATGGCGGCGGTTCGTCTATCCAGCACCGAATGCGTGCTGGCAACTCGACGCCACCGAGTACGTCCTCACCGGTGGCCGTAAGTGCGTCATCTTCCAACTGATTGACGATCACTCCCGCTTCGCAGTCGCTTCTCATGTCGCATGGGGTGAAACTTCCGAGGCCGCCGTGGCGATATTCGACAAGGGGGTTCGTGCGCATGGAGTGCCCCAACGGCTCCTGTCCGATAACGGGGCAGCGCTGAACCCCTCGCGTCGTGGGATCCTGGGCCAACTAGTGAAACACGCCTCCGCCCTAGGAACCGAGGCCATCACCGGCAAACCCTACAAGCCGACCACTCAGGGCAAGAACGAACGTTTTCACCAAACCCTGTTCCGCTACCTCGACAAGCAACCCCTGGCAACCACCCTGGCAGAGCTCCAGGGTCAGGTTGACACGTTCGACCGCATCTACAACACCCAGCGTCCCCACCAGGGACTCCCCGGACGCGCGACGCCCCAAACAGCGTGGGATGCCACCCCGAAGGCGGACGCACCCCGACCCAAACCAGAACAGCCCCTCTTCGCCCGAACGGCCAGCAAACGCTTCCACCGCGCGCCCGCACCGACCGAACTGCCAGACGGCGTCGTCCTCAGAAACCTGAGCAGCGCCGGCACGTTCACACTCGGACGAGTCACCTACATCGTCGGCGGCCAGTACCGCTTCCAGCAGGTCCTAGCCATCGTTGACGGCGACACGATCACCGTCTCCAACCTCGACGGCGAGATCCTTATCGAGCACACCCGCCCACCCGCCGGGGTGACCTACGTCGGCAACGGCAGACCCAGCGGCCCACGCCCCAAAAACTCCACAACGTCACCGAAGTCCTGAGACACCAACTGTCGCCGGTCTCCTGATACAGAACTGTCACCGATGTCGCGAGACAAGACACTCGTTTTGGGCTTGCGCTCGGCCCCAATCGAACATATGTTCGATACATGGGATGGGGAAGGTCGAACGAAGAAGGTTTCCGGGGTCAGTACCCGGCGCCGCTGGATTGGGATGCGATCGAGCAGGAGTTACTCGCAAAGGCGGCAGGAGACAGCGAACCGCCCCAGCGCGGTCGGGATACGCCGGGGCGGCCGGTGAGCGACGAGCAGGACTAGGGGGCCTACAGGTCGCCCGTCTCGCGAGCTGCTCGCGCAGCCGCGGTCTCGGGGCGAAGGAGGGCGTCGGCCTCCTCCTCGGTCAGGCTGTCGAAGTCGAACTCCGCCTCTGCCGGCCGCGGGGTGGGCGCAGCGTTCAGGAAGTCCGGCTTGTCGATAGCCCAACCGACGAATGCGTCAACGACGGCGACCGCATCCTGGCGGCGGCTCGAGGGAGCGCTCATGCCGGGAATGAAGCTCGGCATGCCGATCTGCTCGAACAGCATCGAGCCCTCCCAGATGGGCACCTCGAGGTGCGGAGCGAGCTTCTTGAAGAACTCCTCGACCATGGCCGTCGAGAAGGCGTGGTCAGTCACCAGCTCGTAGCGCGTTGCGGCGAGGATGCGCAGGAAGACCGGAGCGCCAAGGAGCGAGTGGGCGCGCAGGTCGTCGGCCGTGATCTGCCCATGCTGGAGCTGGTAGAGCGGCGGGAAGGCGCGAACGAGCGAATCGAAGAAGTCCTTGGCGTTCTTCTCGATTTCCTTGTCGTTGAGCTGTGCCTCCACGCGCTTGCCGACTCGGCCTTCGTAGCCGACCGTGAGGGCGCGCACGGTCTCGATGACGTACTTGGCGGTGGTGAAGTACGGGGACTTCTGCGGTAGCCGGTCGGTCTCGGTCTCGACGCGATTCGCGAGCAGCGGGTGGCTCAGGATGTCCTCGAGCGCACGGTTGACCGCCTTGCGGGAGTCGAAGCGTGCGCGGACGGACGCCGTGATGCCCTTCGCGTTCTCGGCAATGTCGTAGAACGCCTGACGGTAGTTCTGGGGGTCGGCCTCCACCATGATCTGCACGGGGATGCGCTCGCGGGTGAATCGCGCCGCCTGGGTCTCGAGCGCCGCCTTCTGGCGCTCGAACTCGGCGACAGCATTTCCATCCTCAATGCGGCGCGCCTTCTTGATTAGCTCGCTGATCTTCGCTACGTCGGCGTTTATCCCGTCGAGGGCCTCGTACAGACCGAGGATTCGGTGCTGACCGTCGAGGATGTGGACCTCGCCAACCGCGGAGCGCTGGAAGGAGACGGCGCCGAAGGCCACGCCGTGTGCCTCATCGGTTGCGGCCTCGAACTCGAAGGGGCGCTCGGTGCGCAGAATGATGCCGGGCACGACCCACTCGGGGGTGGCGCGCAGGTATGTGGCGAAGTCGCTCGCGTGCTTGGGGTTGATGCGGCGGTTCCCCACAGTGGGGACCTCGGGGTTCGGCCGCGGGACGAGGGACATGATCTGCAGCAGCGACAGGTCCAAGAGGTAGTTCGTACGACCGCCCTGGACGAACCGAGTGCCGTAGTAGGTCTCCTTGGTGTTGTAGCCCGTGGCCGCGGGCAGTGTGGACAGATTCAGTGACATATTCATCCCGTCAAGGGTGGTGGGGTGCGCGGGCTGCGCGTTTTGCGGTCTATATATCATCCCGCTGACACCTGAGTGTTCGCGGTGTGACTAATCGAACCACGGTTCTTTAAGTGAGTCAATTCCCTGTCTGAGGATGTGCCTATGCTCAGATAGCCGGCTCCTCGGGGGGCCAGGAGCACCCGCAGTCTCACCAAATATTCGGAGCGTCACGCATGCAAACCCGCAACACCCAGATCGTGTCCCTTCACACCACCGACGGGCAGGAGGTTCTGCTCTATCCGGGCCGCGATGGCAGTCTCTTCGTGGAGCGGGTCAGGCCGAACGGCCGCCGCGATGCCCAGTCGATCATGCAGTTCGACCCATCCGAGCTGCTCAGTGCCGTGAGTACCGTCTCTACGCGGACGCAGCCGATCTTCACCGTCGAAGGGCTCGCGCAGAACCTCTCTGCCTAACCGAACCGTTCTACGTAGACACGAAACGGCCCCCCAGTTTTGGGGGGCCGTTCGTTTTGTCATTAGTGAGCAGATCGGCGTGTCTACGGCCGCACGGGATGGGTCTCGGCCGACGTCGTGTTCCGCCGGCTACCGCAGCCCTGGCGTCAATTAGCCACCTATCCGATCAGGTACGGCGGTGCGGGGTCGGTGTGCGCGAAGGCGTTGTGCTGGGGCTCTCTCAAGGTGAAGGAGACGAGGCGACGCAAGTCGTCAAGGCTGCCGTCGTTGCGGATCAGTCGGTGGAAGTGTGCTGCGCTGATCGACTCGGAGGAGTGCCCCTTCCCTCCGCCGGACCCGTCATGGCCCGGGCGATTGACGTACCAGGTCTCGCCGATGCTGTTCGCCATGTCGACTTCGTTCGGGAAGCGGACGCCGGTGAGCACGACGTTCTGGCCGTCGTCGAGCAGTGCCCTGATGTCCTTGGCGATCAGGTCGACCCAGACGTTCTCGCCGTGGACGTCGCGGCCCGCCTCGGTGCCGAACTTCTGCATGAAGTGCCGGAAGTCCTTGACGGTCTTCGCGTCGACGTAGCCGACCGCGCTCACGAGGGTGCGCGCCCGCGCGAACCCGGGCCAGACGTAGAAGCGCAGGCGAAGCGCTTCACGCAGGGTCACCCGGATGTACGGGTTGGCGGCGAGAGTTGCGACGAGAAGCCTGTCGCTCATGCCGATCTTGGTGAAGTCGTGGTACTGGACGAGGTAGTCCGCCACGGCGTCCTTGCCGGCGCCGAGGTGGCCGCCGAGTCCAATGAATCGAGTCACAGTCCGAAGACCTCCAGGATCGCGAGGCGCCAGTCGCGCCAGTTCGTGAGCCGCACCAGGTCGGTGCGGTGCTGGTTGTGGGGCTGGTCGAAGATGACTTGCTGCCACGAGGGGGTGGCGTAGCCGGTGATCTTCGGCTTGTCGTCGATGAGGATGTCCCCGGCGACGATGGTCTTGTCGTGGGTGATGACGGTGCGCGCCGCCCAGTCGTCGCCGAGGAAGTTGCGCACCCAGTGCAGCTTGTCGCTGGCGCAGGTCGGGTTGGAGAGCCAAGGAGAGGTGACGAGGAAGACCTCGAGGCCGGTGTCGTGCATCTCCCAGAGTGCGTCGTAGGCGCCGTCGACGGGCTCGAGGTCGCGGTAGAAGCCGGGCTCGTTCATCACTGCGGAGATGATGAGCTGCTCGGTCTCGCTGCGGCCCTCGTAGAGGTTGAACTGCTTCATGTCGCCGGCGCGGGGGATGGCGCCTGCGCGGTCGTACTTCTCGAGGCCCTGGTCGTAGCGGAGGTTCCAGTGGGCGATGGTGTCGTCGAGGTCGACGAGGACGCGGGTCACAGCTCGGCTC
Source organism: Leifsonia aquatica H1aii (assembly GCF_000633535.1). Lineage (GTDB taxonomy): Bacteria > Actinomycetota > Actinomycetes > Actinomycetales > Microbacteriaceae > Leifsonia > Leifsonia aquatica_A. The sequence continues at coordinate 275,078 of NZ_AYMR01000009.1, forward strand.
CTGTCCTGCTCTTGAGCACGTACAGGACGGTGTTGCGCACGGTCGCCCCGACGTTCTCGGCGAACGCTTCGTACCCTGCGGGGTCATTCGGGAGCTTGGTGGTGATGCTGCGACGGTCCATCGGCAGTCCGAGGTCGTCGAGCGCGCAGAGAGAGACGCGAAGGCCCTCCGGCGTGCCATCCCAGGAGGGCGGCATGACCTCCGGCATCTCGGCGCTCACGCGATCACCCACTCGAGGGTCTCGCGCAGCCATGCCTCGTTGGCGCCGTTGAAGGTGCCCTGCTCGCGCGCCCGGTCGATGATGTCTCGTTGCGCCTGCGCGAGGGCGGCGTAGATCGCGCGGTCGTCGATGCGGTGGATGACCTTGGCCCCGGTGAGCGTGTCCGGGTGGGTCGGGTCGAGGGGAGTCGTCTCGAACACGGGAACCGTGAAGTCGACGAGGTGGTTCGGCACTCCGTCGCGGACCTGCACGAGGATGCGCGCCGGCAGGGTGGTGACCGGCTCCTCCATCGCGACATCGGCGACGAGGCGGAAGCCCGTGCTGGTCGGCCGCATTCTGTCGAGGCGGACCTTGGTGCGGTGGCCGGCGCTCCACTCCATGATGGCGTGCGTCTCGGTGATGTCGACGACCTTGCCTCGGCGGCCCTTCTGGCGCTTGTCGCAGTCCTCCCAGGTCTGGCCGACGACGGCACGGGGCTCGGCGGCGGTCACGCGGCGCGCTCCTCGTCCTTGGCGTGGCCGGCGGGACCCTTCGGTGCTTCGTCGCCCTTGAGGGTCACCTTGTACGACTCGCGCGATGCGGTGTGGAAGACGACGATGCCCTCGGGCCGGTCAAATCGGGCGGCCAGGGAGCCGTGCGTGCGCAGGTTCTCGAGCGCCTCCTGGATCGCGGCCTCGCTGAACGGGCCTTCGTAGAGTACGGGCACGACGCCGAGGCCGGGCACGTCGTCGTTCCAGAGGTCGGTGCCGTCCCACGGGTGGTCGAAGTCAGCCCAGCGACCAGTGTTGAACAGCGAGAAGTGCCTCTCGCCGCCCTTGAGGCCGTAGCCCGACTGGATGCCGGAGCCCCACCACTCGCCGTAGTGGGCGCCCTCGCCGAGCAGCTCGACGAGCGCCTGCGCGTTCTTCTCGACCCAGGCGGCGAACCCATAGTTGTCGGTCTGCTTGCCGGGGGTGATGAAGCGAGTGCGGGACTGGGCGTAGACGTGGTACTCGGTGTTGGGGAAGCCGTCTTCGGCGAAGTCGGTGCCGAGGATGACGGCGACGCAGTTCGGGTCTTCCTTGACGGATGTGCCGAAGGTCTCCGCGACGATGACGACGGCCGCATTGGTGCCGTCGATCTTCTCGGTGACGATGATGTTGCGGTTGAGTCTGGCGATCTTGGGCCAGGGCTTGAACTCGATGGTCACGATGTCACTCTCCGGTAGGGGCTGATCTGGTCTTCGGTGGCGTAGCGGCGGCGGCCGGACTGGCCGGAGCGCAGGGTGTAGAGCGGCCCGTAGGCGCTCCCGTCTGGGTTGATGTCGATGACCTCCCAGGTGAGCGGGTGGGCATCGTCGGCGATCGTCACGACGTCGCCGAGCTGGATGTCAGAGGTCTCGGCCATCGCGCCACTCCTTGAAGACCCAGCCGCCGAGGAAGCCGGAGCCGAGGCCGATGAGGCAGAAGACGAAGGCGATGCCGGCGGCGGCGGATTCGGCGATCATGCGGCATCTCCCGCCCGCTCGGCGAGGATCGCCTTGCGCTCTCCCATGGGGAGAGTGATGTCGTGGGTGCGCGTCTGGCGGGTGCCGTCTTCGAGTCGCTGGTGCACGACGACCTCGGACGTACGGAAGTCGATGCGCGTGACGCTCCCGATGTTCTCGACGCCGAGAGCGGCGGCGAGGTCAACAGCGGCCGAGAAGGCGGCGAGACGGACTGTGTGGAGGGTCATGCGGCTTCGGTTCCTTCCTACTGCGTGGGGTGCAGCTCGATGACGCCGGACTCGGGGTTGCGGTACACGAGGTACAAGCCGGGCGCCGGCGGGAGGTACTTCGTGAGCGAGACGCGCCCGCGGCTGTCGGGGAGGACGGAGCCGAGGGGCTGGCGGCCGGCCATCAGCGTGCCGTCCCGTGGGCTGTGGTCTGGATGCCGGAGGTGACGCGGGCGTCTCCGAGGCGGTTGGCTTCGGCGATCAGCTCGTCGAAGGTGGGCTGGGGGGTCATGCGGCGTTCCTTTCGAGGCTGGCGAGGTAGTGGGTGGGCCATTCGGGCTCGCAGACGGCGGTGGGCTCGTTACCCTTCGTGCGGAGCCAGTTCTGGAGGCTGGCCTGATCCTCGGCGCGCCAGCCGATCTGCTGGCCGTGGAGGGCGCTGAGGCTGGTGCGGAGGTCGGGCGCTCCGGCGAGGTGAGGGAGGTGCTTGCGGATGATGGCCTGGGTGATCCGGCCGGAGGCGATCGCGTCGAAGTTGGCGGCGTGAGCCTCCTCCTCCGAGAGCTGGATGCCGTAGCGCGCCGCGGTGGCGACGAGCTTGCGCTGGCCGGAGCCCTTGATGTACTTGGCGAAGTGCCTGTCGAGGACGATGGAGTCGAGGACGTTGATGCCGCTGCCGCCGAAATGGGGGCCATAGGGGAGCGGCGAGGAGCCCGCGCGGACGAGGTGGGCGTCGAGCATCGTGCAGTCGTAGGCGAGGTTGTGGCCGGCGAGCGGGGTGGTGACGAGGGCGCCGCCGCAGATGGCGTAGATCAGGTGCCCGATTTCGGTCACTACCGCGTCGATGTCGCGGCGGGTGCGCGGGTCGGCATCGAGGCGCTCCTTGGTCCAGCCGTGCACCTCGGCGGCGCCGTCCGGGATCGGGATGCCGGGGTCGACGATCCACTCCTGCTCGCGGATGATGTTGCCGTCGGGGCCGAGGAGACCGAAGTAGGCGGTGACGATGCGGTCGTTGAGCGGGTCAGTGCCGGTGGTTTCGAGGTCGAATACGCCGAGGTCGAAGTCGATCATCGGCGGGCCTCCGTGTCCTTCTCGATCTGGGCGGTGGCCTGGGCGCCGAGAGCGCGGGCGATCGACGGCGGGATCGGGTAGCTCGTCGGCTCGGCGAAGCTTCGGTCGGCCACCAGGTCGACGTCGTGCACATCGCCGGGGCGCTGGGTGCTCAGCTTGTCGAGGAGCGGTCCGCCGATGGCTGCGACTTCCTCCTTGGTGAGGACTCGCTCGGGGCGCTTCGTGGGCTGCGGCGTGAGAACGTACCGGTTGCTCTGGGGGCGAAGCAGCGCGACCGCCACCATGACCAGGTATGCGACCAGGAAGACGACGCTGAGGTTGAGGCGGAAGTTGAAGAAGAGGTCGAGGACGAGCACGACGACGAAGAAGGCGGCGTAGGCGACCAGGAGGGCGTACTCGGCGACCCAGGCGGGGTTGTTCCTGGCCGTATAGCCGGGGAGCGGGCGGTTGGAGGTGAGCTTGGTGGTCACGGTGTCTCCTAGACGATGGGTGAGTCGAGCGGGGGAACGAAGTCGCAGTGCGTGCAGGCCACGACGTCGGTGCCGGGGCGGAAGGGGAGCATGACGCGCCCGCAGTACCGGCAGCCGACGGGGAGCCTGGCGCCGGCGGGGATCACTCGTCGACGTGGCCGGCGGCGGCCTGGTTCAGCTCGTCGTGGATGGGCTGGTTCAGGAGCTGGCGGATGTGCTCGCTCTTGACGAGCTGCACGGTGCGGAAGTAGGTGCGGGCGTCGGCCTTGAGGCCGCGCTCCTGTGCGTACTTGTCGGCGAGGGCCTTGCGGGCCTGCTCGCGGGTCGAGGCGCCGGAGGCATAGACGGTGCGGCGGTCTGCGCGGTGGGCGGCGGCCTGGGCTTCGTTGTTCACGGGTTCTCCTTGCTGCGGGTTGTCGAGTTGGGGGTGGTGTCCCAGTCGCCGGGTCCGAATAGCTGGCAGATTCGCCAGACCCACCAGGCCGTGGCGAATGCGACGCCGGCGATGACGAAGCCGATGGCGAGGACTGCGGCTACCACCGGACCAGCTCCCAGACCCAGCCGCAGAGGGCGCAGGCTCCCCAGGCGATCACGGCGAGGAACCACGAGAGGAGGAGGTGGCGGCCGATGGTGAGCATGTTCTGGAACCACGTGAGCCACCCGAGCCACGAGAGGACGCCGCTGATCGATCCGACGAAGGTGGCGACGATGAGGAAGGTGATGAGGAGCGCGAGCGGCCAGTCCATCAGGCTGCCACCTCCTCGGTGCCGCTGAGGCGAGCGCGCACGGCGGCGATGAACGCCTCCTGGGTGACCCCGGCGCGATGGAGGGCGTCGTCGATAGGGTGGCCCCAGCGCGGGCTGCCGAGCGGGCGCTTGACGTCGAAGTCTTCGCCGAACTTGAGGTACTGGGCGAGGATCGCGCCGGCGTAGTCGCCGAGGGTGGCCTCGTCGTCGACCCTGTGCAGGGCGGGGTCGATCGGGAGGGCGAGGATGTCGGCGGTCACGCGGTCAGCTCCTTGGGGGCTGCGGCCGGGGTGGCCTCGGTGTCGGGGATTCGGGTGGCCTCGAAGATGACGATGGCCTCCTGGTAGTCGCGGATGGCGGCGAGGGCTCGAGCGCGCTCCTCAACCGTGAAGTCGGCATAGCGGCCGTCGACGCGGAGGTAGCCCTCGGCGGCGCGGAGCATGTCGGCGCGGGAGCCGTTGGAGAAGTCCTCGATACTGCTGGCGCTGTCGCCGAAGCCGTTGCAGGAGCAGCCGGAGTCCTCGAGCCAGAAGTAGCGGTCGCGGCTCGGGGAGTACCAGCCGGCGATGCCGGACCACTCGTAGCCACCGGTCTCCTCGTGGAAGACCTCCTGCCAGTCCTCGAAGCCGGAGCGGGCGACGTACGTGCCGGCCTCGTAGTCGTAGCGGTCGATGGCGCTCATGCGGTGGCCCCGAGGGTCTTGGCGGCCTCGAGGAGGTCGGTGAAGGTGTAGCCGTGCTCCTCGAGCACGTCTTCCAGCTCGCCGGTCCAGCCGGAGTTGCCGAAGGGGCGCTTGCCGGAGAAGCCCTCGTCCTCGTAGAGGACGGTCCAGAGCAGCTTGCCGAGGTACTCGCGGATCGACGAGGCGTTGGCGTCGTTCTCGTCCGGGTTCATGGGGAGGTCGAGGATCGGGTGCTTGTCGGCCACGGGGGACTCCTTCGTGTTCGGGGCGCCGTCGGGGACGGTCTGCCAGGCGGGGACGCAGCGCTGGACGGCGCTGGTGTAGAGGACGCCCTTGCGGCCGTATCGGCGGGCGCTGTTGAGGCGGTCGGTGCGCATGCCGCGGGCAGCGCCGAGCGTTCCGTAAGGGCCGTAGATGTCGGTCTCGACGGTGCCGTCCGGCAGGGTCTTGTAGATGACGGCGCGGAAGCTCTCGCCGTCGGCGGCTTGGCGGCGGGCCATCAGGCGTTCGCCTCTCGGACGAGCTGGTCGAGCCAGAGCTGGGCCTCGTCGAGCTTGGTGAAGACGAGCGCCTTCTCGCGCGAGACGGGGAGCTGGGCGACCTGGGCGCGCGCGGTGTTGAGGCCGCTGTGTGCGCGTTCGACGGCGGCCAGTTCGCGGCCGTTGAGAGCCACGGTCACTCGCCCGTCTGGGTGACGTCGATGGCCTCGGTGATGTTCGGGAACGTCGAGAGGAAGCCGTTGCGGTGGCCGTACGTCGTGAAGAGGTAGGCGTGGTGGGGCTGGATGCTGGCGTAGATGTCGGCGGAGTTGTAGCGGCCGAGGAAGGGCGCGTCCTCGACGTTGAGGATGCCGCAGTCGGAGGTGTAGACGCGGTAGACGCCGTTGCCGTCCTTGTCGATCGTGTGATCCTTGGAGTCGACATGGCACGCCTGGCCGTGGGTCACCTCGTCGGTGGTCGGGGCGCAACCGGCGAGAGTTGCGACGAGCGCGGCGCCGGCGAGGGCGACGGCTGCGATGCGGGTCCTGAGCTTCACGGGGTCTCCTAGTTGACGAGCAGGTACAGGGTGATGAGGTCGGCCAGGGCGAGTGCCCCGGCCACAGCCAGGAGGATCGAGTTGACCCTCCTGGCGCGGCGGGGGGTGGTCACTACTTGGCCGGCGTCTGGATCAGCGGGTTCGAGCCCTGGGGGACGACGAACACGGTGCCGGCCTTGAGGGCGTCGATGTAGTGCTGCTGCAGCACCTCGGGGGTCAGCGACTGCGTGAGGAGCTGGTTGGCCTTGGCGTCGGCCTCGGCCTTGGTGACGGCCTGCTGCGAGGAGACCTTGGCGGCGTCGAGCTTGGCCTGCTCCTTGGTGACGTCGATCTGAGCCTGCTGGGCGGCGGCGTAGCTGTCGGTGACCGCCTGGGGAGCGCGAATCTCCTGCAGCGAGATGCTGTCGACCGTGACGCCGGCCTTGGCCCAGCGGGTCTCGAGCGCGTTCTTGATCTTGGCCTCGACGTCGGCACGCTTGGTGAGCAGGTCGATCGTGGAGAAGGCGTTCGGCACCTCGCGGACGACGGCGCGGATGTCCTGCTCGATGAACGACTTCTTGAAGTTGTCCTCGGTCTTGAACTGCTTGTAGATGTCCGTGACGGCGGAGGCGACGACCGAGTAGCGGACGGCCACGTCGATGTTGGAGGTCACGCCGTCCTGGTCCTGGACGGTGATCTGGGGGCCGGCCGCCTGGCCGCCGTTGTTGTCGTTCTGGTTGCCGCTGGCGCCGGCGAAGACGATCTGCTGGGTGCCGGTGCTGAACGAGATGGTGTCGACCCACGGCGCCTTGGTGTGGAGGCCGGATTCGGTGGTGGAGCCGACGAGGTTGCCGGTCCAGTCCTTGAGCTGCACCGACTCGCGCGTCTCCTGCGTGTAGAAGAGCTGCGGGACGCTGGCGCCGAGCCCGCCGATGATGGCTGCGACGGTCAGGCCGAGGGCGACCCACTTGGCGACGGCGCTGGGGCCGTACTGGATGTAGTAGCGCTCCTCCGCCTTCTTCTGCCTGTGGATCGCCAGGGCCTTCTTGTAGGCGCGGGTGAGGGCGATGGTGACGACGATGCCGACCAGGCCCAGGATGAGCAAGATGAGTCCGAAAACGAACACGTATCCTCCAGGTGATTTAGCGGGCTATTTGCCCTCTGGAATCCCACTATGGGGCAAGTGCGGCACTAGTTCAAGAAATTTAGCGGGCAATTTTCGGCGGTCCCCGCGGGGAGCTGGAAGGAGTGGCCGGCGAGGGGTTTCGTCGAAGCGGTGCAACTGGGGCAATCGCACCGCTCGGGCGCCGGCGAGGCGCACACCCGCCCCCGGCCTTTCGCGCGCGTCCCCCTGTCTTAAAATCTGAGGGCTTTCAGGTGGTTCCCAGGTTCGCGTTCGCGGAAAAAAAGATTCGCTGTTTCTGGAGCGTGATCTATACCCCCCTCTGTGCGCGCGCGTGTGTGTTCTCTTTTCGATCATGGGGTGCATCAATCGTAAGTTGTTTCTTGATTCGGCTAGTGGTGTGTTAGTGTCTCTCTTGTCAGCGCGAAAGGCCCCCGGGCCGGAGGTGCTAGCGATCGAATCTTGAGAATTGAATATCGACCTAGCGGGGGAGCGATCCCCATACGCAATAGCTACAGGCGCTAACCAGAATCCGGCATGCGGGGATATGAAAGGGCAATGCGAGCAATCGCAGAGCTGCAAAGAATGCGCTTGAGAATCAGCAGACTGGACAGAGCACGCCCCCGGGCCGCTACTCACGTACTTGCATACTTAGTCGCCACGCTGAATCACTAGCTAAAGTGCAAAACAGATAGCGACCTGCTAGAGTCGGTATCACGCCGAACGGGGCAAACCGGGAAACCGGTCACACCCCGCGAGACGCATCAAGATACGCAAACGCGAAACCAGCAACGTGCGGGCTGCAACCCAATCCGACCTGGTTGAGCACCCGTCCTGGGCCACGGGCCTAGCCGAGACAGGGATTCACGTAGAGCGCCATGCGCACGGTTGTCCGTGCTCAGTCCGGTGGGCTTGACCCACACGGCCATGCTGCTCCACGCCCGAAATAGGCAGGGATGCGGAATCGCAACTTGGGAATTCAATAGTGGACTCTTAGCGCGCTAATGCCATAGCGCTCGCCCCTCGACACTGGGCGGCCTAGGCGCGTAGAGCATCATCCGATCGGCCATAGTGCCGCGCATCGGATCGCGCTTGGTAAGCGCGTGTCGTACTAGCTCGACCTGTGCGAGCAAGTAGCCGAACAACCTCTCAGCTACAGAGGCACCAGTACGAGTGTGCCTAGGCGGAATTGCAGCCCGTCACCCCACAGTGGAACCGACCGAACGCCCTCTCCTGGGCGTGCACACCAGCGGGTCGGGAACCGTGACAGGACCACGGAACGAATTGAGTACCAAGATTTGCACCACCCCTAGCGCTGTCAGCCCGGGTATCCATCCCCGGCATGCGAACCACGCCGCAGGGTCACGCGGCAGCCCCGTGCTCCCACTACAGGTGGGCGCGGTCAGACCGGGCACGGGGCACGCATCATCCACCATCCGCACACACCAGACAGGGGACCACCATGTCCAAATCCGCCACCCTCGACCGGCCCACCATCACCCACGCGATCGACACGGCGGGGCGCGACCTGGGTCCCGTGTCCAAGCGCACGGCCGAGTACCTGTACCTCGCCGACGGATCGCGCATCGCCCTCCACCGTGTGCAGAAGCTCGCGGCCACCCCCATGCCCACCCAGCAGAAGACCGTCCAGCCGGGCGTCACCCTGCACCAGTTCCCGGACGGCCAGTACCACGTGTCCACCACGGACCAGTGGCTCGCCGCCTGGGGTGAGGAGCTGTAGAACCATGCCCAACCGCGACCACAAGCGCACCCCCGAATCCAAGGCCCGCACCCGCCAGCGTCAGCAGGCCCGCGCCCTCAAGTACGGCAAGACCCGCAAGCTGCGCTAGATTAGCCAGCAATTCATCAACCGGAGGCATTCGTGACCGCACCCATCCTCAGCACCAAAGGCACGCCCATCACGTCCCGCGACGCTCTCGCCCAGTCGGCAGAGCGCGCCCGCCGCAGGCTCGCGGCCCACTCCCACGCCCCCGCCGGCGTCCTGTGGGACAGGCTCGCCGACCGCACCGACCTCGACCGAAAGCACGCCAAGAGCGTCGTGCTCTCGCCCGCGTACCACCTCGGCATCGCCCGTGCCTTCAACCGGGTCTCCCGCCACGCAGCGCTGCGCGGCACTCCCGGCGCGACCATCGGCAAGATCCTGCGCCCCTACGGCGAAGACGCCCGCGCCATCAGCCAGCTAATCCCGCAGGCGTACCGCGCCCCGCGCCCTCTGGAGGCCCGCGCATGAGCTGGCTCGACATCATCCGCGCCCTGCTCAACCGCGGCGCCTGCTGGTACGGCCAGCACACCACCCACTCGACGCGCTGCACCCTCAACTGAGAGGCACACCCATGCGCTACTTCGGAGTCCTCAACGGCTCGGCCCTCGCCCCGTCGGGCATCCATGACCGTGAGGCCGTGGTCGTGCTCGATTCGATCCGCCACGCAGAGGACCACCTCTCGTTCGCCCATGTTGGCGCGAACCTCGCCCTGCGCAGCCACGGCGGCAAGACGCTCGACGGCGAGTACCCCGGCGACATTCCCGGCGGAGTGGGAGACGGGTCTCGCATCACGCTCTTTCAGGTGCCCCGCAGCTCTGTCTACGAGACGGACGACATGGACGCGGGGGAGCTGTATGACCTGCTGCTCCGCTGCTACGGCCCGGACCTCCACCCGGACTACGAACTGACCGTCGGCCCCCGTGGGGGCGTCAAGATCGAGAGGCTCTGACCATGAGCACCCACGACAAGAACTGCGCCATGAGCGGGGCCGAACTCCGCCATGCCACCGACTCTGCACTGGAGACCCTCGCCTGGTCCGAGCACACAGGCTGCGACGCCCGCTCCACCTCGCTCGGCGGCGGCTTCATCTGCTACCAGTGTGGCTACCACTGCGAGTGCATCGTCTGCCGCGGTGGCAGCGACGACCGCGAACCCCTGCCCGAGTTCCTCGACGGCCTGGACTTCGACCAGTGGGCACCCGACGCGATCGAGAAGATGAGCGCCGAACTGTCGGACTTCATCGAGTCCAACTCCGCCGACCTCGACGGGCTCGACTACGGGCAGATCGCCCACGACTTCATCCTCACCCGCAACGCCTCCGGCATCGGCTTCTGGGACCGCGGCTTGGGGGAGCGTGGCACCCGCCTCACTGCCGCCACCAAGCCCTACGGCGAGATTCACGCCTGGGCCAACCACGAGACCCGCACCCTCGACTTCGAGTAGGAGACCACCGTGACCACCGAAGACACCACCCCCGACGACGGCCGCAGCGTCGTCGCCTACGACAACCTCGACCGTGCGCTCACCATCTGGGGAGCCACGTTCTACGACCAGACCTGGACCGCCCAGGAGAAGCGTTACCTGCTCGATGAGGCCGAGGCTGGCTTCGACGCCACGAACGAAGACCCCGACGGCTTCCGAGTCTGGGTCTCCACCTTCGGCCTCTACAACGCCGGGAGTCTCGCGGGCTACTGGGTCGCCGCCGAGCACGCCCCGACCACCGTGCCCGAGTTCATCGCTGGCATGGTCATCCGCAACCACAGCGTCGGCAAGAGCTTCCTGCAGAACGTGGGGGAGGAGCTGAACTGCTTCGACATCGAGAACAGCCCCGTCGACGCCGAGATGCACCCGAGCGCCGCGAAGGCATGGGCAGAGGCCATCAACGCGACCATCGCTGACCAGGGCGATCAGGTCACCACCTCGCTCATTGTCACCTTCATCCGCGACCACACCGGGGGCATCTGGCCCGACGACCTCACCAGCACCTTCGACGACCGCTTCCACGGCTTCTGGGAAGACGGCATCGCCTCCTGGTGGGTTGAGAACGTCTGGGAGACCTGGGTCGCCGAGTACAAGCAGCTCGCCGAGCACTCCTACCCGCGAGTCACGCTCCCCGACTGGCTGGAGTACGCCGCATGGGGGATCGCCAAGAGCCAGGCCGAGGACTACCGCCTCTCCGGGTGGGCCGAGATTCACACCAACGACGGTGTGGCGGTGTTCAGCGAGTGACCATCCCCATCACCGCCGATCACCTCCGCCAAGCCGCACTCCGCTCGATCAAGTCCCCGCCCAACCCGCAGAGCGGCAAGCGAGAGGGCGACCCGCTGCCCATCCTCGTCAACGCCAACAACGCGCCGAGCCTCTACGGCATGGTCGAGAGCATCACGGGGGAGCTTCCCCCCGACGCCCCGAGCTACCAGCCCGAACCTCTCGCCGCCTACCTGCGCTCGATGCTGCGCCGGTGGGCCATGAAGCACGAACAGGAGAACCCGTGACCACCATCCCCACCTTCCCCGAGCACGCCATGACCGCGGGGGAGCGCAGGGCTCTGCGCACCCAGGCCGACCTCGAGCGCCAGGCCAACCTCGTCACCCGCATCAGCGCCGCCACGCTCGGCATCACCACCGAGCCCACCCGCAAGCGCAAGCCCGCCGGCGAGTACCGCAAGCGCATCCGCCGGCGCCGCGTGCACGCCGCCCTCTACCTCACCAAGCAGCTCGTCATCGGCTGCATCCAGGGCTTCATCGCCGCCATGTTCGCCATCGGCCTCGCCACCACCGTCGTCGCCATCCTCACCCACTAGGAGACCCCATGACCAACCGCATCGATGACACGGCCACCGCCGAATACACCGTCACCGTCCCCACCACCGTCAGCCGAGCCACCCTGGAGGAAATCCTCGACGGCCTCGGCTTCGACTGGTACTGGGCCTACGAGGTCACCCACCACGACGACCTGACCGACGTCGAGCGCACCGAGGGCCTCGCCTTCAAGGTCGGCTACTGGGACGACGGCGAGCAGTGGCAGCCCAGCAACGCACCCCGCGACGGCGCGATCTTCACCCACAAGTACGGCATCGTCGAGTACCACGAGGTCAAGGTCACCTGGCAGCAGCTCGCAGACGGCCTCGCCCTCATCGCCTCTGGCAAGCTCGCCAACGTCGAGCTGACCAAGGCCGCGTCCACCTACCTCCACGCCCCCAACGAGGCCGACGGCGACTTCTGGCTCGCCGACGTCGTGGTGCAGGCCGCCGCCTTCGGAAAGCTGGTGTTCGGATGACCCTCACCGCACCCGCCGCCACGGCACACCACCCGTCGACCCTCCACAAGGTCCACGCGGCAGGCGACGCCAGCCGCAACCGCGTCGTCATCCGCGACGACGAGACCCACGAGGAGAAGCTCCAGCTCACCCCCTCGGCAGCCGAGAAGCTCATCCGCGACCTGCAAGGCGCGCTCGCCCTGCTCGACGTCTTCGCCCGCGCTCGATCGCAGCACGCCGGAGACCTCTACGAGGCCATGCGCGACGCCAACGAGCACGACCCGGAGCACGACCCGAACGTCCCCTGACTCGAATCTGGGAGGGGTTCGCAGACACCCGTCGCGGACCCCTCCCCGCATTTACCAGCTATCTCACTATGTAGCTAATATATTCATATAGTTAGTTGTATTAAGAGCATAGAGATAGTGTCACTACAACTCCCTGGTCAGGCCCCATTTCGCCCGCCCCGGAAAATCAACAACAACGGTCACATAGCGGGCTAATTCGCACTACATCGTGGACATACGCTATAAAGAAGCTGCACGCATCTTCATCAGGGTGCATAGCGGATCGATATAGCGCATGTCGGCGATATAGCGGGAAATCCGCAGCAATGTGACCGGTATAGCCGATCCTGAACTTAGCTGGCTATTCGAACATCAACCCCTCACGAACACTCGAACATTCATTCGATTGGAGCATCATGACGAACACCGCGGAGAGAGAGACGCACGCCGATGCGAGCGCACCTGTGACCCTTCCGGCGCGGAAGTTCTTCGCGCTCGGCACCGAGGACCTGCTGGGCGGCGAGCACATCGGCCGGGTCATCTACCTCGAGCACTTCATGCGGATCGACCGGTTCGGCAGCCGCAACAGCAAGGAGCTGCGCGTCCGCAGCAAGACCCACATCGGGACCGTCGCGGCGGTCGTCGAGCACCGCGGCACCCGTGAGTACGGCGACATCGAGAGCCTGCGCCAGGCCGACAACTCGGACTTCCCCGACTACCACGTCGAGGTCATCTTCGCCGACGGCACCCACATCTTCATCCACGAGCGGGACACCGCGAACGTCACGGTGGTCGAGGCGTGAGCGTCCTCGAAGTCGGCGACGGCAACCGCGCCGACACCGTGCGCATCGCCGACACCCGATGGGACAGCAACGGCACGCAGTTCGTGACGGTCAGGGAGATGATCGGCGGCTACAACTCCTGGACGGGTGGCCGCAAGGTCGCCCTCCGAGCGATGCGAGCCACCGCCCGTCGCGCCATCCACTACCCGGAGAAGACCCGCAGCGCACGCCTGGTGCGCGAGCACCACGACGGCGCTCAGGTCTACGCCACCTTCGCCGTCAGCCGCCTGGAGCCGACCCGATGAGCGCCGAACCGAAGAGCGCCGACCAGATCGCGAAGGAGCTGGGCGACCAGCGATTCGTCAGCGACGGCACGACGATGTACGGCGGCCTCACCGACAACACCCGCCGCATCGTGCGGGTCGCCGCCCGGTCGGCAGCACGCCGGGCGCTTGAGTCCGCCGCGCTCCTCGCCGAGCAGCGGGGCATGACCGAGTACGGCCTCCCCGAGGCGATCCGTGCGCTCAAGCAGCCCACCGAGGGCGCGGTCGTCGAGGTCTGGTCCGCCCACACGTACGGCGGCTACTCGTGCGCCGTCGTCAGCGGGGACTGGGATACGGCAGAGAAGGCAGCGCGGTCATTCGCGGAGGCTCGCCTCGGCGCACCTGTGACCGTTGAGCGAAGCCACATCGGCCTTTCCGAGGGAATCGCCATCCACTACTTCACGATCAAGGAGACCGCCGGAGCATGACCCAGCACACCATCACCATCGACCGAGACCGAGCCATCGAGCTGATGGAGAGGGCCGTCGCCGAGAAGGGCGCGGACTACGTCTACGACCTCTCCGACGAGTACGGCACCGGCATCGCATGCTTCTACGTCCGCGGCGGCAAGCCCTCGTGCATCGTCGGCCACGCTCTGCACTACGCCGGTGTGGACATCGAGACCCTCGTCGAGCTGGACAGCCCTGCCGGCTACTCGTCCACCAGCATCGAGTCGATCATCGAGAACGACCGAGTGCCCGGCCTCTCCTTCACGGCCGAAGCGCGCGCCGCCCTCCGCACGGCCCAGTCAGCTCAGGATCTCCGAGAGACCTGGGGCCACTCGCTCGACCTGGCGAAGGAGGCGTCGCAGTGAACCCCGACCCGATCGCCATGGACATCTGGGAGTCCATCCACCGCAAGGAGCGGGAGCGCAAGGAGCGCCACCGCCGCGAGCTGCACCAGCGCGCCGTCGCCCGACGCCGCATCGAGAAGAAGAACAGGAGGCACCACCGATGACCACCACTGCAACCGAGCTGCTCGACCACATCCGCTCCGCCGCCAACGGCCTGCTGGAGAACGACAACGACGAGACCTGGGGCGGCTTCACCTGTGGCGAGCTGGACCCGCTGCTCGACCTGCTCCGCTTCGCCGGGATGGAGGGCGAGGCTGCCGCCATCGAGCAGATGCACGCCGCTGGAGACGACGACCCGTGCGACCGGCACCACGGTCTCTACCTGGCGATCACGCAGCAGGGCTGGGGCTGGTACGGCGTCGGCGACTTCGAGGAGCGCCCCGAGCTGCTCGCCGAGATGCGCAAGATCATCGACGACTGGGACCCGGACGCCGACCAGACGACCGACCCCGAGCCGTGGCTCTACACCGCGCCGAACTACCCCGAGGGGCACCGCCTCCACGGCCGCCGCGTCCCCACCCCCACCACCCACGTCGGCCCGCGCTATCACGCCCCGGAGTGGAAGCCCCGCACCGAGGACGAGCTGCGCGCCGAGGGGGTGCTTGCCTGATGGCTACGACTGACGACGCCTACTTCGACCTCCGCCTCCAGGTGCAGGTCACGCTCGACGAGGGCGAGCCCGCCGACCGCGAGAAGCTCTACGAAGCAGTCAAGGAGCTGGTCGTGGACGCGAACCCGCTCAGCCTGGAGACGTACGACCCCGAGGGCGAGGGCTGCGAGTACAGCATCGACGTCTGGGAACTCGAAGAGCGGAAGGTCCCCGAGGAGCAGCTCCGTGAGCTGGCCGATCTGGCCGAGGCCCACGCGAACGCTCTCGACGAGAACTGGGAGCACGGCGACCTCGCCGGGGCCGTCCGCGACGCCATCGGGGACCTCCGGGTGATCGCCGCCACGCTGCGCGGGGAGGACGCATGACCGGCTACACCAGCGGCAAGACGACGCACGACCCGTTCCCCTGGGTCGGAGAGCCGGGCCACGCGAACACCCCCAACCGCTACGGATTCCGCGAGACGGGCGAGGGCGCACCGTTCTGGGATGACGTGCGTTTCGACCCTCGCCCCGAGTACGACAACCACAACCCGATCCTCGTCGCCTTCCGCGAGTACGCCGCGCTCGACAACTTCGGCCACGTCAGCCACCTCATCGTTCATCAGGTGCGCGAGCACCTCATCGTCGGCGTGGCGCGGGCCGGCTTCTACGAGGGATTCCTCGCCGTCGAGCGCGCTCGCCAGAACAGTAGCGCAGAGCAGCTCGAACACGCCCGCCGCGTCATCGACCCGCTCTGGCGGTTCACCTACCCGGACGACGGCTACGAGGAGCCCGCCCCCGAGGAGAACTTCTGGGACGACCGCACCACGCCGCTCGCCTACAGCGAGGGCGACAGCAAGCGGGACACCCTGGCGCGCCGCAAGGACATCGCCGGGCAGCTCCTTCCAGAGCGCTACCGCTTCCACTGGGACACCTGGAACGACGAGCTTGATCTGGTCTGCATCGAGCACGGCAACGTGCGCCACCTCAACACCGGCGGCGAGGAGGACTCCCTGCGGGCGGTCGTCGAGAGCGCGCTCGAGCACGAAGTGCAGGCCCACTGGTGACCGGCTTCACGAGCGGGAAGGGCTCCAAGGACCCCGAGCCGTACGTCGGAATCCCCACCCCCGGCGGCGAGGGCATCCGGCTCGAACGGCCGCCGGTCACCGAGGGCTGGGAGGTCTTCCTGGACCCTCGCCCCGAGTACGACAACCACAACCCGGTGCTCGTCGAGCTGCGCTGGGACATCAGCGTGATCGGCGACCCGCGCTGGGCCGTCAAGAACCAGCTCGACGCACTGGCCTGGGGTGAGTGGAACACGCAGGCCACCTGGGAGCAACGCCAGCACGCCCGCCGCGTGCTGGAGAAGCTCGAAGCCTTCTACGCCGAGACCAAGGAGCAGACGACATGGTGAACGACACCGACACCGACACCGAGCCCGAGACCCCGCTCGACGAGCTGTGGGCGGACATCGAAGACCTCCGCAACATGATCGGCGACAACGAGCACCCTGACGACTACGTGTCGGAGCGCGAGGACCTCGCCGAGCTGGAGAAGGAGTGGGAGCGCCGCACGACTCCCTCCCAGCGCGCCGCCATGGAGGGGGAGGGCGGCATGTTCGTGCCACGCATCGAGGACGGCCACGTTCTCTTCCGCGACGAGGACGGCAACGAAATCGCCATCGAAATCAGCGCCGGATGGTCGAGCCTCACGCCCGGCCTGCCCATCGTCCAGATCGACACCACGACCGACCTCGGGCCGAACGAGCCGGAGGTTCGCATCTTCCTCAACGACAGCACCATCCACCAGCCCAAGGAGAACGCATGAGCGACATGTGGACCAGCATCAACCTCGACGACTTTGAGGTCCGCCCGATCGCCGAGTGGCCCGCGCAGGACGCCCTCAGCATCTTCGACCGCGGGGCGGCGCAGGAGTTCCTCGACGACGGGGACGAGCTGCGCGACTACATCGTGCGGGCCATGTCCGACACGCTGGAGGCCGACGTCGTGTTCTTCGAGTTCAACGACAACGGCGACAATCTGTACGCGGCCGGCGGCAGCAACTACGAGACCGACAGCGGGAAGACGCTCGCCTGCGAGCTGACCGAGGTCACCACTGGGACTGCCCGCATCCGTGAGGAGTGGACGGGCATGGACCCGAACACCACCGAAACCGTCTACCGCGACGGCAAGGAGGTCGAGGAGGAGGGGGTCACGAGCGTCGAAGTGCCGAAGAACCTCCCGGAGCTGGTCGCCGCCGGACGCAAGGCCCTGGCCGACAAGGTGCTCGTGGTCAACGAGACCGGCAAGCCCCACGTCTACCCCGTCAGCGACGCGCTCCAGGCCCTCGTCGACGCGCTCGACCCGCAGGGAGCCCAGTGAAGCTCACCTGCCACCACATCACTCACCGCACCACCCCGCAGGACTAGGAGGTCTGCACCATGACGAACGACAGCCCGACCGTGAAGGCGGTCATCCACCTCGAGCACAACGACCCGCACGACCGCGCGCCGTGGCCCATCGGCATCGACGAGAACAAGCGCGTCACCAGCGGGCTCGGCCCCGACGACGGCGCGAGCCTGATCGGCTTCGGGCCGGCCGGGTCGTACGACGTCACGGTGTTCGCCGAGGCGGCTCTCGCCAACCCCGAGTCCGTCGTCGGCCTCGTCGCGACCTTCGGCAACGGCGGCATGTTCTCCTGGAACGTGCCCGTCGCCCGGCTGGAGGTCCGTTGACATGGCCGGGGAGTCGGTCATGCTGATGGGCCGCGCAGACGTGACCCCCGAGTTCATGCCCCAGTGGGGCGTGCGCTTCGAAGACCCGATCGCCGAGCAGCTCCTGGAGCGCGGAGATGCGACGCCCGTCGCTCCGGTCTGCGTCCACGTCTACCGTCAGACGGACGGCGCCATCGTCGTCCAGATCGACCACGAGCCGCTCGACAACGCCGACGCCCGCATCCGCGTCAACGTCAACGACGGCACCATCTTCGACCAGAACATCGAGACGGGTGAGTACTACGGCACCGACCCTGAATAGCCCGCAGACCGAGCGCATCACCGTCTACTCGTACCGGCCGATCCCCGGCCTCGCCACCATCGGGGGGTTCGAGTTTGCCCGGGAGGGCACGCTTGAAGAGGCCGGGGTCATCACCCAGTACGGGCTTGACACCGACGTCTGGCATCACGACTGGGTGCAGACGCACGACCGCCGACTCCTCAGCATCGACGCACCCGCCGGCATGACCGACGACGCCGTGCGCAGCTACATCCACCACCGCCACCTCGACGACATCGAGGCCGGTGTCCACGACGACACCGACGACTGCATCGGCCACCAGCTCCACACGGCCGCCATCACGGAAGGACACCGCCCATGAGCCTCGACGGCTACTGGAAGAAGTACGACGAGACCCTCGCCCGCGTCAAGGACGAGAAGCCCGACACGTTCGACAAGCTCAAGGTCATCCTGGACGACTTCGAGCCGCCGTCGAGCGGCGAGGCGTTCTTCCCGGGCGGCGCCGACGAGAACCTCGGCGAGGCCCTCGGGGAGTCCGGCTGGGACGTGCGGTGGATCGAGGGCGACTACCTCTGGACCGCGCTGCACCCCGAGACCAAGGAGGAGCTGCACTACGTCGAGGGTGACCTCTATCGCGGGCGCTGGCTGCCCGTCCGATGAGCTACGCCACCAAGGCCCACCCCAAGCTGGTCACACTCGACGAGGAGGTGCGTCGCCGCCACCGCGAGATGGATGGCGACCACTTCCCCGACCGCCCCGCCTACGGCCGCCCCGGCGGCACGAGCGTCGCCAAGTGGGCGTGCGGCAACGAGGAGTGCGACTACTGGACCGGGTACGCGACCCGTGCCAAGGCGAACCGCATGATCCTGCAGCACTGCGACGCCAAGAACACCTCACCGCGAATTTAGCCAGCAAAATCGTGTACGCTGTTCCCATTCCAACACTCAAGGAGACCCCGTGAGGAAGCTCACACCCGAAGCCGAGGCCGCCGTCGAGCTGGCCGGCAAGAAGTGGCTCAAGCACAAGACCGCCCGCGAGACGCTCGAGGCGACGATCGCCAAGCGCGTCAAGACGGAGCTGGAGAGCGAAATGCTGGCTATCCGGCTGGAGTTCGCGACCGCCGCCCAGGCGGCGCTCGACGCCGGCGCGACCAAGATGGCTCTGCGCCGCGTCAGCAGCAAGAACCCCGGCACGCTCGAGGACTACCTCCTGCTGCTCGCCCCAGCCGAGACGCCCGAGACCGAAGCCGAAGCACAGGCCGCCGCGGTCGACGTCCAGATCGAGTGGATCGCTGGTGACCTGCTCATCAAGCTCGACCCGCAGCAGATCGCCGAGACCGACATCGACCGGCTCGATCCCGAGCTGTGGAGCGGCCTCTACGAGACGTTCCACCGAGTCGAAGACGACTCCTGGTTCATCGACCCGACGCCGATGGTCCCCGCCATCCACGGAGTCACCCAGTGGCTCTTCGCGGACACCGCCAACCACGACCGCGTGGTCGCCTGGGTGAAGGCGAACCCGAAGCCGTGAGCATCTTCGAGAGCGAGCACGCCTACAAGAAGCCCGGCCTGACCCTCGCCGAGTCGCTCGGGCTGGACATCCCCGACAACGCACCCGGCGGGCAGCCCCTCCGATCGCCGAATGGCACGGGGCTCAACCGGCTCTCGGAGCGCGCCCGCCGCGCCTCCGCGATCATGGAGAGCGGCTTCTACGACCTGGACGCCTACCAGAGGAGCGCGTAGTGACGGCCGCTCAAGACCGCTGGAGGCTCAAACCCTGGTACTGCGGAATCTGCTGCGTGAAGAGCACGCAGGGCCACCGCAAGCGCCACGAGGCTTCCGCCTCCCACCGCCGACTCGCCGCTCTCGACTACGGCGCGCCGGTGCCCCCGGCGGTGAAGCAGTCGGATCAGGACTTCGCCGACTTCATCGCCCTCTTCCGCCCGCAGCGGCTCACCGGCTACGAGCTGGAGCTGTACCTGCGAGCCAAGACCCCTGACCACTTCGAGATGGAGGCCGCGTAGATGGACTTCGATGACATCGACGACAGCGCGTACGACGCCTGGCTGGACGAGCAGGCTGACAAGTACGGACTCGACCCCGAGCCCGAATACGACCGCAGCGCCGAGATGGCCTGGCGCGAATAGCCCGCAAACGAGAGGGGGATCGCCGTGACGATGGCGACAGTAGAATCTGTCCTCATGGACAAGGAACAGGCGATCGACGAGGCCGGCCGAGTGTGGCGCAACAGCGTGGCGGAGCTGCCGGCCCTCAAGAAGCGCATCCGCGCCGAAGCCGAGGCGCGCATCGCCGAGGAGACCGAGGCCCGCCGCAAGGAGGCCGCCATCGCCATCCAGTTCGCTCTCGACGCTGGGGCCTCCAAGGCCGCACTGCGCCGGGTCACCACCAAGGACTACCGCGACTTCGAGGGCTACGTCGAGCTGGCCCAGCAGGTCACCGCTGAGGGGGCCGTCAGTGAGTGACCCGAAGGGCATGTCCCAGCAGGAGCTGGACGACTACCTCGATGAGCTGGTGAAGCACGGCAAGGAAGACACGCCTGAGTTCGCTCGGGCCTACAACGAATGGGAGAGGCGAGATGCCTGACCTCCTGGAGCGCGCCGACGAGGACACGCGCACCATCGACACCGAGGGCGGCGACCACGACCGCTTCGCGCACTACTACCGCAAGACCGACATCGAGCGGGCCTTCTTCGAGGGCGCGACGATCCAGGCGGCGTGCGGCAAGTGGGACTGCCCGACACGCGACTTCCAGAAGTACCCGGTCTGCCCGGAGTGCAAGGAGCTGTTCGACGCCGCGCCGGACGAGAACCCGGAGGCGTAGGTGGCGAGAGCGAAGAAGCCCACCCCGGTCCCGCGTCGCCTCGAGCCGCGCGAGGACCAGGCGTGGAAGATCGAGCGAGTTCTCAACGAGCCCACACAGGCCGCCCTCATCGCCGACGACATGGGCAAGGGCAAGACGCTCATGGGCACGGAAATCGTGCTGCGCTCGGACTGGAAGCGCACCCTCATCGTCGGCATCCGCGACACCGGCAAGCAGTGGGCCGAGTCCTTCTTCAACCAGTCCGGCGGCGCCGTCGAGGTCAAGCTGATGAACTCGAAGACCGTCGACGGCGAGAAGAACTGGGACGACTTCATGGCCGGGAAGCCGGGCGTGTACTTCGCGGGCATCCAGTGGCTCGTCAGCAAGGACTGGGAGGTCGTCACCGAGCTGGACGAACACGACCAGCCGATCAAGGTGCAGGACAAGAAGACGGGGGAGTGGAAGGACAAGACGTTCTCCCAGCACACCGAGTTCATCGGCCGCCGCCTCAACACGAAGGGCCGCCACATCGACGCGGTGATCTTCGACGAGGTGCACAAGATGCAGAACCGGAAGTCGCAGACCTCACGCACCATCTACTCGATCAAGTCCGACTGGCGCATCGGCCTGTCCGGCACGTTCGCCGGCAACAGCTTCACCGGCGCGTGGCGCGTCTGCAAGTGGCTGTGGCCCAAGCTGATCGACGGCTCCTTCGTGCGCTGGAAGGGCGTGTGGTGCAAGACCGAGCCGATCACTCGCAAGGATGGCTCGATCATCAAGAGCGACAACCCCTACGCCGACAACGAGAAGGTCGTGGGGGAGAAGCAGGAGGGCGCGTTCGTGAAGACGCTGCCCTGCTACATCCGCGACGAGCCGGACCCCGTGCCGGCTCCGCGCATCCTCACGGTCCAGCTCACCGAGCGGCAGCGCGAGCAGTACGAATCGCTGCAGGAGACGTCAATGGCGTGGCTGGACGCCCACACGCCGTTCGGGAAGGAGCCGCTGATCGCGGACCTGCCGATCACTCAGCGGCAGCGCCTCCGCACGGCGACGCTCGGCGAGATGCGCTTCCTCGAGGACGGGCGGATCGGCTTCGATCCGATGTGCGAGAGCGCCAAGCTCAACGTCACCAAGCACATCGTCGACAACATCTGGGCCAACATGCCCATCGTCATCGGCGCGGTCTCGATCGAGTTCGTGATGATGGCCGCCGAGCGCTTCCGCAAGTTCGGGTACGGCGCGGTCGAGTGGCACGGCAAGAAGTCGTCGAACGAGCGCGCGAAGGTCAAGGAGGCGTTCATCGCCCGCGATCCCGCCGCCCGCTACCTCTTCTGCACGATCCCCTCGATCGGCACTGGAACCGACGGCCTGCAGCGGGCCTGCTCCAAGATGATCTGGCTCGAGGAGAGCGAGAACAACCTCGAGAATGCGCAGTTCGTGAAGCGCTGCGCCCGGCCCGGGATGACGCTCGACTATGGGCCGTTCGAACACGTCAAGCTCCTCGCCGACGGCACCATCGACTTCGGCATCATGTACCGCCACGACGCCAACCAGGCGTCGATCAACGCCTCAATGCGCCGGGCTGCTTAGCCCGCTATCTGGAAGGAGAACCATGAGCAGCGCCACCGCAACGCTCACCCCGGTCGTCGCGCCGTCGACCGCCACTGCGTCCCCGACGCCGATCACCCTGGCCCCTGAGCCGACCACGCCGCCGGCGACCCGCCGCGCGGCCAAGAAGAAGCCCGCCCCCGGCCGGACGGCACTCGAGCGAGCCGAGCGCGCCGTGCGCCTCGAGCAGCTCCGACGCGAGCAGGTCGACGAGTCCAAGAAGTTCCGCCGCTTCTCGGCCCAGCACATCTTCGTGCTCGTCACGCTCCTCGTGCTCGCCGCGTTCATGGCGGCCGCGTCGTTCCTCACCAGCTTCACCGGTCTCTACGGTGCCGCCTCGTGGGCGATCGGCGACGAGAACCCTTGGCTCAAGGCCGCCGCGCCGCTGATGTACGACGGCGCGATCATCGCCTTCACCGTGAAGCTCTTCATGGACAAGGAGGAGGGTGAGAAGGTGCTCTGGACCTGGGTCTGGATCGCCGTGCTCGCCTCGATCAGCTCGGTCGTGAACATCTTCCACACGGTCGGCGTCTCGACGGCCACCAACTTCCCTCAGCTCATCGTCGGATGCGTCATCTCGGGCTCCGCGCCGTTCCTGCTCGCGCTCGTCGTCGACGTCGCCGCCAGCAAGGTGTTTCGGAAGCCCGAGGCGAGAACGTGAGCGCCACCGCGCGCCGCGCCCGCCGCCTCGACAAGCGCCTCCTGCGCAGCATCGACCATCGCCTCGCGACGGCGCGAACCAACAAGCTTCGCCACATCGACATGGGGCACTCGCGGTTGAGCGAGAAGGAGCAGACGCGAATCGCCCAGCTCGAGGCCGAGCGTCGAGCCGTGCTGGAGCGACTAAATCCACCGAGAGTGCCGGATTCCACGGCCGACTGGGCGGGGTGAAGTCATCCGCCTGAGACTGTCCTTCGAGCTGCGCATCGAGCGCAGCCCGACCGCAACACCGGAGGAGGCCCCCGACCCACAGGGGGCCGAGTCTGTGACTGAGCGGGCACCGAGCCCGCGATACGTCGGTTTCCAGATTGAAGAGGAAGGCTACCCACTTGACCGACGATGAAGCCATCGACCTGATCGAGGGCTACGAGGACTGGCGGAAGAAGCGCGCCAGCTCCGAGCCTGACCTGTCCGCCCGCGCCTACCTCGAGGAGCGGCAGGCAGGCAGGCGGCTCGAGCGCATCGAGTCGCTCGAGACCACCGTACGATCCGCCGCCGGCTACACCTCGAAGATCGTCGAGGGGTACGCCGACGTGGTTCCGCTGCACCTGGTGCAGACGGTCCACGACGTCCTGACCCGGGAGCCCTGATGGGTGCCGGTACGGGGGTCGCGAGGCGAAAGGCCCGCGACTACGTGAGGAACGAGGCAGACCGGGAGTTCCAGCAGGCACACGAGGAGAGCGTCGACTTGAAGTGCCGGAAGCCCGGAGCTTGGAGGTACTACATCGGCTTCAAGCCGAGCCAGCGGCCCACCGCGGAGGGCGCGAAGCGCCTCTGCGCTGGTGTGGCCGGCGTCTCCGAGTCCTGCCCGCTGCTCGAAGCGTGTCGGGCCTTCGCCCACAATCTGCCGCCCGGAGTGGCGGACGGAGTGTGGGGCGGCCAGGTCTGGATCGACGGCGTTCTGCAGGCTGAATGAAATTAGTGGGCAATTGCCCCTTGCGTTAGCCCGCTAAACGGCATACCTTGATAGTCACAGGCAGTCACACAATGACCGCCCCGACCGGAGAGGAGGACCCGTGTTCTGGCAAAACTCGCGTAGGAGGTGAGTTGCTCCCCAGTGAACCCAATCGAACTGAGGAGCGACCACCATCAGAAGGCGCAGAAGGAATCGGCCGGGCGAGGCAGCTCTCCCTACGAGCTGCCTCCCCGGCCCCACCCATTAGAACAGGAGTTTCACCGCGTGTCACACGACGACATGACCGAAGACGAGATGAGGGACCTGATGGTCCTGGCGCTCAACCCGACCACCGAGCGCGACCTCCAGATCGAGGTCGGCGCATCCAACCTGTCCAACCCGTGCGAGCGGTGCCAGGCATTCGAGCTGGTCGGCGTCGACCGCAGCGACCCGATCCTCGACAACGCCTGGGGCGGCCGAGTGATCGGCACCGCCATCCACAAGCACGCCCAGGGCAACCTCGACAAGGCGGCCGAGACCGCCAACCAGTTCGGCGACGACCTGGCGAAGCTCGGCTGGATGTACCCGGGCATGGCACCCGAGAAGCCGGTGTGCCTCGGTGAGCTTCTGCCCGGCCGCACCATCACCTCGACTACCGACCTCTGGCTCCCCAGCCGTCGCACCGTCGCCGACATCAAGAACACCGACCTGCGCCACCTCGCCTACTTCCGCGACGCGCTCTCGATCATGCGCGGCGATGGCCCCATCTTCGGGCGCGACCACGAGTTCGTCGTGGTCTACGAGCTGACCACCGTCAAGTCCGGCCCGAGCAAGGGTCAGGAGGTCTACCGCAAGGCCAGCAAGGGCGTCTCCGAGCGCGCCTACGCCGAAGGCATCGCCATGGCGCAGTACAAGATCACCCAGTACCTCCGCCAGCTCCACCTCTACGGGTACGCCCTCGAGCTGGGCGGCGAGACGGTCAAGCTGCTCTTCATCAACTTCGTGGCCCGCGACTCCGCCATGACCGTCGACAACATCGGAACAGCCCGCTATTTCGAGGTCAACGCGCCCCGCGGCATCTCCGCCCACCGCTTCGTCTACAGCCGCGACTACGCCGCAGGCATCTGGAAGGAGGCGCAGGCCAAGGCCAAGGCGCTCGACGACGGCAGCAAGGAGCCGCTCGACTACATGGCACACCCGCTGTGCCTCGTCTGCTCCAGCGAGGAGACCCGCCTCTCCCGCGCGTCGGTCACGGTCGAGGCCCCGACCATCACCGCGGTCGATGAGTGGGCTGTCCCGGCGGTGGCCGCGTGATCGAACTCAGGACAATCATCGGGACGGGCTTCGTCACGACTCCGACGTTCGAGGCGATGCGCTTCCCGGCAGGGGAGTCGCACGTCAAGATCGCTAACGAGAACGCCGGCAAGGGGTCGCTCACCGAGGTGGCGCGGCTCTACGGTCACGACCCGGCCGACCTGTTCACCTTGGCGATGTGGGCGGACGCCGTGCACCAGCGTGGTTCTCGCGCCGTCGCCCAGATTCCCTACCTGCCGGGCGCCCGCGCCGACCGCGGGCTCCCGTTCGGAGCCAAGGTCTACGCGAAGTTCCTCAACGAGCTGCAGCTCGACAAGGTGGTCGCCGTCGACGTGCATTCGCCCGTCATGGAGAACCTCGTCGAGCGGCTCGCCGTCGTCGACTCTGCCCCCATCATCCGCCGGCAGGTCGTCGGACGCCCCGACCGCGACGAGCACGCCCAGCGCCACACCGGCATCATCGCCCCCGACAAGGGAGCGCGCCGCCGTGCCGAAGCGGTCGCCGCCATCTGTGGGCTCCCGGTCTATCAAGCCGAGAAGCACCGCGACGAGGCCACCGGCAAGCTCTCCGGCTTCTCATGCGAGCCTCTTCCCGAGGACGGCAAGTTCCTCGTCGTCGACGACATTTGCGACGGCGGCGGGACCTTCATGGGGCTCGCTGCCGCCACCGGGGTGCCCAGAGAGCGACTCGACCTCTGGGTGACGCATGGCGTCTTCACCGGCGCCGCACCCGCCCTGCGCCACCGCTTCGGCCACCTCTGGACCACCGACTCGTTCTCGAGCCCGCTGCTCAAGGAGGACTGGCTGCCGGTCCCCGCCAACTTCCTCACCCGCATCTCCCTCGCCCCCTACATGAACGGAGCCCTTCTGTGAGCGCCATTGCGCCCCTCCTCGAGACCGACGCCTACAAGCTCGACCACCGGCGGCAGTACCCCGCCGGGACCAGCAGGGTGTACTCGAACTTCACCAACCGCGGCAGCCGCATCCCCGGTGTGACGCACGTCGTCCACTTCGGCCTGCAGGCGTTCCTGCAGCGCTACCTCATGGACGGCTTCAAGGCGTTCTTCGCCGCCGACGAGGACGCTGTGGCCCTGGCCTACGAGCGCGCCGTCGCGTCGATCCTCGGCCCGAACGACGTCGGCTCCGACCATATCCGCGCACTCCACCAGCTCGGTCACATCCCGCTCCGCTTCGCCGCGGTGCCCGAGGGCACGCCTGTCCCGCTGCGCGTCCCGTCGTTCACCGTCGAGAACACCCACCCGGACTTCTTCTGGCTCACCAACTACATCGAGACCGTGCTCAGCGCGTCCGTGTGGGGGCCGTCGACGAGCGCCACGATCGCCCGCGAGTACCGCAAGGTGCTCGACGACGCGGCCGAGCGCACGGGTGGCAGCAAGGAGGCGGTGGACTTCCAGCTCCACGACTTCTCCTACCGCGGGATGCCCGGCACCGAGGCGGCAGCCGCATCCGGCGCCGGCCACCTCCTGAGCTTCAAGGGCAGCGACTCCCTCGCCTCCCTCGAGTGGATCGACACCTACTACGGCGACAACCCGTGGCGCACGGACCTCTACCCGTCGCACACCGGCCTGCCGAACGGCCTCATCCTCGGCAGCGTGCCGGCCACTGAGCACAGCGTGATGTGCGCTGGCGGACAGGACGACGAGGAAGAGACGTACGAGCGCCTGCTCGAGCTGTACCCCAGCGGCATCGTCTCGATCGTCTCCGACACCTGGGACCTCTGGCACGTCGTCATGAGTATCCTCCCGCGGCTCCGCCACGACATCATGCAGCGCGACGGCAAGGTTGTGATCCGCCCCGACTCCGGCGATCCCGCGGACATCATCTGCGGCACGCGGCGCACGAAGCGCGGCTACAACGACGCGGCGGGCACCCCAGAAGAGGCCGGCCTGATCGAGCTGCTGTGGGAGATTTTCGGCGGTACGACGGTCAAGGGCCTCAAGGTGCTGGACCCGCACATCGGTGCGATCTACGGCGACAGCATCACCATCGACCGGGCGCGCGACATCATCGAGCGTCTCGAGGCGAAGGGATTCGCGCCGAGCAACATTGTCTTCGGTGTCGGCTCGTACACCTACCAGTACGTCACCCGCGACACCTTCGGGTCCGCGATCAAGGCGACGTACGTCGTGGTGGATGGCGAGGGTCGCAACATCCAGAAGGCGCCCAAGACCGACAACGGCCTCAAGAAGAGCGCCACGGGCCGCCTGGCGGTGGTGCGCTCCAACGGCGAGCTGACGCTTATCCAGGAGGCTTCGCCGGCCCTGGAGGCCGTCTCGGAGCTGCAGCCGGTCTGGGAGGACGGGCAGTTCATCACCTACCAGTCCTTCGCCGACGTGCGGCGCCAGCTCGCGCTCTCGACGGATGGCTAGGAAGCACTACACCGGCGACTGCCCCCGCTGCGGCCAGTCGACCAAGGACCGGACGTGCCCTGTGTGCACAGATTGCCGGCAAACCATGAGCGCACTCGAGTTGGACGCCTGGCGATGACCACTCGAGACGCCCTGCCCCAGCCGGGGGACCCGGAGTACGGATTCCGGTGCCCCCGGGTGTCGGGCAGCCTGCACCATGCCCAACACGCAAGTCATCGAGTGCATCAGTCCCTACTGCGACTGGATCGGCGGCTCGCCCTGAGCTTGACCACAACATCTTGTGGTGCTGTATGGTCGCCAGCAGACCAACTTGAAATTGCTGGCTAAATCGCTATCGTCAAAGACCTGGAGGAAATGTGACTGACACCATGACGACCACCGCCCCCGCCCCGGCTCCCGAGGCTCCCGCCCCGGCCGCCCCGGAGCCCACGCCCGCCGCCGAGGCGCCCGCCGCAGTCATGCAGCGCTCGCTCGGAGACCTGGCCGACCTGATCGGTCTCGAGGTCGAGGACTCGGTGGAGCTGGGCCTGCCCTCCTGCATCGCCATCATCGCCGACGCCGGCGCGGGCAAGACCACGCTCGCCGGCGGCATCATCAAGGTCCCGCTCTTCCGCAACGCGAAGATCGCCTACATCGACGTCGAGAAGGGCACGAGCGTCTGGGCTCAGGACCCGCAGATCATGCACGCCGTGCAGAGCGGACAGATCACGCGGTTCTCGATCGACAAGACAGACCCGATCAAGGCGAAGGGGCAGCTCGACAAGCTCCTCGGCTACAAGGACGACAACGGCCAGAAGCACGTCGGCGCGCTCTTCTCCCCGGCCTTCGGCGTCGACGTCATCATCATCGACACGTTCGACACCCTGCAGGAAATCGGCAAGGACTTCTTCATGGCGACGACCCGCACCCAGGACGGCCGCCAGGACACCCAGGGCGCCTACGGCAAGCTCGCGCCGTGGACCACGGACATCCTGTGGGAGCTGCAGCACGGCAAGCCGTTCGGCCTCGTCCTCTCGCACGGCATGGAGAAGAAGGACAAGAAGACCGGCATCGACAAGCTCTCGATGAAGCTCGCGGGCTCGGCCAAGGAGTCGGTCGCCTCGATCCCGGACCTCGTGGCGTACATGACCTGGCAGGAGAAGGAGGACGAGGAGCCGCGCCAGACCCACCTCGTCGCTCACATGAGCCAGTCGGCCGAGGTCACGGTGAAGAACCGGTACGGCTTCGACGGCCCGATGTGGGACTTCTCGCTCCCCGTGCTCTTCGCCGCGATCGACCAGAAGATCGCCGCCAGCCAGGGCGTCATCGACGCCTTCACCCAGGCCAACACCCCGGCCGTCGCCTAACCACCAACAGCGAAAGAGAGAACACCACCATGGCACTGTCCCAGGCAGTTATGGACGCCTTCAACAAGGGCGGCAACGGAGGAGGGCGTCAGCCGGCGCTCCCCGACAACAGCAGGGTCAACGTCACCATCGTCCCGAGCAAGAAGGACATCGGCTACATCGAGCGCGAGCCGATGACCGAGAAGGACTCCCCGAACGCCCGCATCCGCGTCCTCCGCATGCGCTTCGTGATCCCGGAAGGCGAGCAGCACGCCAACCGGAACTTCTTCGCGAACATCCCCGAGGAGTTCGAGGTCTGGTCGGACAAGAACGGCGGCCTCGTCCCGTCGTACCTGACCATCGGCCTGATGAAGGCCCTCGGCTACTCCCTCGAGCAGCTCGACGACGACACCGTGAAGAAGATCACCGACCGGGAGCTGCTGAACAAGCGCCTGCAGCTCGTGCTCGGCGTCGAGGCGGACACCCGCTTCGACGCGGCGGACGCCGACGAGGCCGCGAAGGCCGCCCAGAACCCGCTCTACGCGATGCGCAACACGGTGAAGTTCATCAACGCGCCGTCCGCGTCGTCGAGCGCGCCGCGGGCGAGCGCTCCGGCCGCCGGTGGCATCCAGGGCGGCGTGCCGCGCGCCACCGCCCCCGCCGCTGGCGCCCCGCAGGCCGCGGTCGACCCGTGGGCCGCCGCCGGCGCGCCGGGTGCCGCCACCGACCCCTGGGCCGCCGCCACCCAGACGGTCTAGCAGTAGCCAGCTAAATCGGGCCGCTGCGCACCGATCATCACTCCCCATGTGGGTAAAGACGATCCGGTCGAGATGCGCAGCGGTCCCATCGTCCTCGTAGCTCAGCAGGCAGAGCACTGAGTCGCCGGCGCCGGCGCGAACGAGACAGAGGCCGCGGGTTCGAACCCCGCCGAGGACGCTCACCAAGCCGCCACACCCCTGCCTGACCCGAACGGGTGGGGGTGTGGCCTCATCGAGAGGAACCCCCAGTAGTGCAGAGGAAGAGCCTCGCGATCGTCGACTATGCAGCCCTGGCAGCAGAGTCGGGGCTCAAGGTCGTACCGCTCACCCCGGTCGGCAAGATTCCCTGGGTCCAGAACTGGACCGAGGCCGCATCCACCGACGTCGACCAGGTGTACGCCTGGTTCCAGCAGAAGCCCCAGTCCAACTACGGCATCTGCACGGGCTACGACGGCCTCTTCGTCATCGACCTCGACGGACCAGAGGCGATCGCCTGGTGGCGCGAGCAAGGCTTCCAGCCCGGCGTCGAAGTGATGACGCCCAACGGCGGCATGCACGTCTACTACCGCGCCCCCGAGGGCTTCGAGGTGCAGACGAACCAGAAGAAGCTCCACCACAAGGTCGACGTGCGCGGCGTCGGCGGACAGGCCGCCGGCCCGGGCTCCGTGCTCGGCACCGGGACGTACCGCGGCGACGTCGAGGCGATCGCCGAGGCCCCCGAGGCTCCGCCAGAACTCATGGCGATCATCCCGGAAAAGCAGAGCTACACGCAGGTCGCCCCGACCCGTGAGGAGAAGGTCGAGGAGGCGCACGAGCGAGAGCGCGCAGGCGTCGCCTACATCATCCAGAAGCTCCAGAGCCTCCCCTCCGTCTGGGCCAGCGGCGCCGGATGGCACGACACCGTGCGCGACCAGGCGATGTGGCTCTCCCGCATGGTCAACTCCAACGACTACGCCATGACCGAGGACGCCGCCCTCACGATCCTGCTCACCCACACGCCGACCTACCCGAGCTGGGGCGAGGACAAGGTCATCCTCTACTGGGAGGACGCCAAGAAGCGCACCATCGGCCAGTTCGCGCCGCCGCCCGGCGAGGAAGACGACATCCCCGGCCTGCTGCCGCTCTTCAAGGCGCAGGAAGGAGTGCCGACGACCGATTCCCGTGGGCGCGACTTCATGGACCTCGTGTGGACGCCGCCGGCAAGCGACACGGACGGCGCCTTCTGGGATCGACGCAGACAGATCATGCTCGAGTCGCTGCGCGCCGGCCTCGACATCCAGCAGGCGTTCTCCCTGACCGCAGGCTCGGTCGCCGCCGAGATGCTGATGCGCGAGCACGATGGTCGCCTCACGCTGTGGAAGGAAGCCAAGAAGCACATCCGCGACTTCCAGAACGAGCAGGTCACGGGGCTCCCGACTCAGGAGCCCGACACGCTCGACGTGCCCGTCGAGCTGGGAG
This sequence comes from Leifsonia aquatica H1aii, assembly GCF_000633535.1. Taxonomy (GTDB): domain Bacteria; phylum Actinomycetota; class Actinomycetes; order Actinomycetales; family Microbacteriaceae; genus Leifsonia; species Leifsonia aquatica_A. The sequence goes on from NZ_AYMR01000009.1 coordinate 306,271, forward strand.
ATGTCGACCGCCTCGAACTGCTCACCCGACTCGAGCGCGAGGCGATGTTCGCCGACCCCGACAAGTACCGGTGGATCGGCACCCGCTACCTCGAGTGGGTACGCGACTCCGTGAAGCTCGCCAACATGCCCTACCACCGCCTGCACGTCTGGATGAACCTGTCCGTCGTCTTCGGCATGCTCGCGTACATCCCACGCGAGGGCAAGAAGCTCGGCGTCAACCTCTGGGGCTTCATCATCGGCGACTCGTCGACCGGAAAGACCGAGGCTCTCGAGAAGGCCGAGAGCGTGATCGACGCCTACTTCAAAGACGACGACGTGAACCTCGGCGCAGACGCCACCACAGAGGCCCTGCACGACGCCCTGATCGGCCGCGACGGCAAGCCGAGCTACCAGGTCATCGACGAGGCTCACGGCCTCCTGGGCGACCTCAGCGGCTCCAAGGGATTCCGCGGCGACCTCATCACCCGATGGACCGAGTTCTACGAGGGCAAGGTCCGCGCCTCGCTGCGCAGCACGAAGAAGGAAATCAGCGGCAAGGCCGCCACCACCTCCTTCTCGCTCCTCATGCAGGGCACCTCGGAGAAGATGCGGAAGGCCATGAACACCTCGCTGTGGGAGTCCGGCTTCCTGGTGCGCGCGCTCTTCGTCATCGGCGAGAACATCGAGCCCTCCGAAGAGGACCTCGACGTCCGCCTGATCGAGGGCGACGCCGACGCGGCGTACAACGCCATGCCGCGTCAGTTCGCCGCCGAATGGCAGAACACCCGCAGAAGGCTCCAGGGCCGCTATGGCGACGACCCGATCAAGATGGAGTTCGAGGCGGACGCCCTCGCCCGGCTCAACGCCGCGATGAGGCGCATGCGCGCGGACCTCAAGACCAGGCCGAACCAGGTGGCCCTCAAGCCGTACGCGGCCCGATTCCCGAACCAGGTACTCAAGATGGCGGCGCTCGTAGCGCTCTCCGAAGCCCGTGTCACCGTGAGCGAGAGAGACGTTCTCATCGCCCTGCACGCGAGCGAGGAGTTCCTCACCGCCGCGATCATCATGGCGAAGCTCACCACCGACACCGACTTCGCGCAGAAGGTCGACGCCGTGGAGAAGCTCGTCGCCGAGCGCGGCGGAAAGCTCGAGCTGAACAAGGTCTACAGGCACTTCTCGGAGCCCGTCTTCGAGGTCAACAAGTGGATCGACCAGCTCGTCGCCGAGAGGCGCGTCACCAAGACCAGGCCGATCACCGGCGACTTCACCATCAACCTCATCAGAGACACGGAAAGGATGGCGGCATGACCGCGAAGTACAAGGTCGACGAGGCGGTGCGCCGCACGAGGCTCCGCGCGCTGGAGACCGCGCTGCAGCACGTCCGCGCCGACTACACGGAGCGGGGCGACAAGATCACGGCCGCCGAGGAGCTGCTCGGCTATCGGGTGTTCACCACCGCGCAGGTCGCAGGCTGGCTGGGACTCACAACCTACGCGCTCGAGGGGCGTGCGCAGGAGTTCGAGGACGCCGGCCGCGCCGAAGGCTGGGGATGCCGCCAGCTCGAGGTCGACCAGCTCCCGACGGCAATCCAGCTCGCCAAGGCCGGACTCTCCGAGTCCAAGCCGAAGACGCTGATCTTCGACGCCCACACCAAGCACGGGATGACGTTCGACATGATCGGCGGCCTGCTCTGCCAGCACAAGAACACCGTCCGCCGCATCGTCAGAAGGATCGAAGGCGAGCCCTGGACGTGAGCGCGATGGGCGCCCACCCCGCCGGCGCCGACCTCGTGACCAGGCTCAGCCGAAGATGCCGCGAATACGAAGAGACGATCGCCGATTTGCGAGAGCGGATCGACGAACTCGAGAACAGATAGGAGGCCCCATGTCGAATGCCGTACCCGTCCTCCCGCTCGCCTGCCACCCGTACCCAGTGCCGCCCATCGTCGTCCAGGCGATCAAGGAGGCGAAGGAGTACCTCTGCGCGCGAGACGGGCTCCAGTTCAAGGTCCAGATCAGCGAAGGAGTGCAGGCCAACCCCACGCGAGTCCTCGCACTCAACGGGCCGCCGCCGTTCCTCTGCGACGCGGCGAAGGTGCGCAACTGGCGCGACAAGGAGGAGCTGGCGTTCTGGATCGAGTGGGTGCTCGACGAGGCCCGACCGGTCGAGGAGGGCTTCACACAAGTCGAGTGGCTCGGCCAGTACCTCCCCGGCATCCGGGACATCACCGACGAGGTAAACGGATGGGACCTCATGGTCCAGACCGAGACGTTCCTCGAGAAGGAGAGGGAGAGGGAGCGCCGTGGCGTGGGATTCCGCTGATGAGGTCAATGACCTCGAGCCCATCTTCGACGTTGCCGTCCTCGAAGAGGAAGACGACGAGGAGCCGATCGCCAGGACCGAGCCCGCCGAGGTCCCCGAGAAGCTCCCGCAGTCCCCGAACTGGATGGTCAACGCCGCCCGCTCAATGAGCTGGGACGTGCGGATCGACGCCTACATGCTCTACATCCCGGCCGTCCTGTTCAAGCACGCCAACGACAACCACGCGGCCGGCGACGTCCGCTACGCAGCGAAGGAGCACCTCGTCCTCGAAATCGGGGCTCGCCTGCCTGACCGGCGCGCGCGGCTCGGCTTCAAGGCCGTCTACTACGACGGAAAGTACCAGTGGAGCGAGGTCGCCGATCCCGTCGGCATCTTCCGCGAGCTGCGGTACGACTACACCCCGAGCGCGAACGAGTTGAAGCGCGTGAAGGACGAGCCCGAGTGGGCATGGAAGGCGCGCGTGAAGCGCATGGAAATCATCGCGGGCCAGCAGGAATACGACTACAACGACGGCGCAGAGCAGAGGCTCCATCGAGCAGAGATGAAGAACGCCACCGAACTCAAGACGTGGATGAACCAATGGGTTGCGCAGCTCGCGAAGCCCGTGGAGAAGCCCAAGCGCACCACCAAGAAGAAGGAGAACGAAGCAGCATGATCCAGGCCATCAACATCGAGGCCGCCGACCTCGACGGCGCCGACGACAGAAGGTATCAGGACATCCTCACGAAGGTCGCCTTGCACGACGGCCGCGTGTGGACCCTGATGCTCGAACCCGAGCGCATCGACCGGACCAACGAGCAGCTCCGCGCCCTCAAGTCGTCGCTCGAGCGGCAGCTCGGATACGCGAAGCGATTCCAGAAGGGCGGCGTCCCCGAGTGGCGTAAGAAGGTCACCAACCTGCTCGCGCACGTCGAGACCTACCTGGCCGACATCTCCGGCGAGATGAAGCGGCTGGACCGTGAGGAGCTGCAGGAGTCCGCGGTCGGCGAGCTGGAGGAGTGGAAGGGAATCGCCGAGAAGCTCGCTGAGCTCCTGGTCGACGACCCGATGCTCGAGACCATCCGCCTGCCCCGCGGCCGCATGACCGTGGCCGAGTGGGTCGAGCTGCGCGCAGAGCGGCGGGCGGCATGAGCGAGCGGATGACCACCGTGCGTCTGCGCACCGACCACCCCGCGTCCGGCGCGGGGCTGATGGACTACGGCCGCAAGACACGCGCCGAAATGATCGCCGCCCTTCGCAAGGGCGCTGAGCGCGACAAGGCGCGAGCGGACGCGATCCTCGCCGCCTCGGACGAGGAGTTCGTCGTCGAGACCCACACGGGCGTCCTCGTCCGCCGCAACGTGCAGGAGGTGGTCGACTGATGGCCTGGTGGAGAAGGCGCGCGCTGAACCGCGCCGAGATGGACCTGTACGCCAAGCTGCAGCGCGTGGCGGCCACCGATAGCCCGCTGATCGAGACGGGCGGCCGAGGCGACAAGACCCTGCGCGTCGGCCGCTCCCTCGCCAAGCGACGGCTCGCCCTCGTCGACGGCCACGTGATCCGGCCGACGCCGGCAGCAATCGAGTTCCGCCGCCTTATCGCGGCCCGACAGAAGATGGGAGTGGCCTGATGCCCTACATCGCCTACCAGGACTACAACCCGAAGCCCGAGACGGCAGCGCTGATCCGATGGGCCGACGCGGTGGCGCGCGACTACAAGAGTCGCGGGCTCGACCTCACGCTGCGACAGCTCTACTACCAGGGCGTGTCGCAGAACCTCTTCCCGAACAGCGAACGGTCCTACAAGAACCTCGGCAATGCGATCACCATGGGGCGACTCGGGGGCCGATTCGACTGGGACCTGCTGGAGGACCGTACCCGCAACGCGGGCAACACAGCCTGGTTCGGTCGCGAGATTCCGACGATCCAGTCCCTCATCGAGAAGACCCGCTGGCAGCGGACCCTCGACCCGTGGGCCGGACAGGAACGCCGCATCGAGGTCTGGGTCGAGAAGCAGGCGCTCGAGCAGGTCGCTCAACGCGCCGCGCAGGAGTGGCGCGTCCCCTACCTCGCATGCAAGGGGTATATGAGCGCGTCCGAGATGTGGGACGCGGGCTACAACCGTCTCGGCGACTACATCGCCGAGGGGCACAGCCCGCTCATTCTCCACATCGGCGACCACGACCCGTCCGGCATCGACATGACCCGAGATATCGAGGAGCGCCTCAGCCTCTTCGCGGGCGGCAGCGTCGAGGTGCGTCGCCTCGCGCTGAACTGGGACCAGATCGAGGCTTACAACCCGCCGCCGAACCCCGCGAAGCTCAGCGACTCGCGCGCCAAGGGCTACATCCAGGAGTACGGCAGCAGTTCTTGGGAGCTGGACGCTCTCCGGCCGGAGCTGCTCATTCAGATCCTCCAGGACGAGATTCGGGGCGAGGTCGATCAGGAGATGTGGGACGCGAGGATGGCCGAGGAGGACGCTGCAATCGCCGAGATGAAGCACGTCGCCGATCGCTGGGATGACATCGCCGAGTTCCTCGCCGGAGGTGCCGAATGAAGGACATGAGAGGTGCGGACGTGGAGGTCGGCGACAAGCTCGTCGTTGCGATGCGCGAGGGCAACCTCGCACACCTCCGCATTGCGCGGGTGACGGGCTTCGGTTCGCGCGGATCGTACGGCACGCCGGACCCGACGGTGCTCGTCGACTGGCTGGAGGTCGACGGCTGGCGGCCGGCCGGTGGCAGCGGCTACATTTTCGCGAAGCGCATGGGCTCCGTGCTCATCCTCGAGAAGGGAGGGGCGGTATGAGCCTCGTCGACCGCACCAATGAGACCATCGCGCTCAGCTTGCATCGGCCGATGCTCGATGACTTCCCGCCCTACGCTCCCGTACATCCGGCGTCCCTCGACGTGGACGCCGACAGCGACTCCAGCTTCGACCCGAGTCACTGGGTGCATGTCGCATTGACGGACGAGGATCACGACAGCGACCGGATCAAGCTCACCTACGAGGAGGCCGGCCTGCTTCACGACCGCCTCGGGCTGATCCTTGGGCGGGAGGCCGTATCGTGAGCGCTTGGCACTACGGCCGCTCCTTCGAGGGTCACTGGATGGAGGACGACTGCCCGTGCCCGCAAGAGCCGTGTGGACTCGTCTCGAAGCCCGTGGAGGAGTGCGACCAGCACCCGCTCGGTCGATTCAAGACGATCCGCCAGTCTCACCCCGCGGAGCGCTGCCCCGCGCGCTTCGACGGCGCGATCGAGTCCTTCGTCAGGTCCGTGCTCGAGAACGAGTACGCGCAGATCGAAGCAGACTTGCTCGCGATCCCCGGCGTGCACCGTGAGATGACCCAGGCCGAGGCGCTCGAGTTGGGGCTCGAGGTCTGCTTCCAGCGCTCCAGGGAGCCGTTCCGCTCCGAGTACCGAGGCATCCGCCGGCGCGGCGAGTGGGTCGTCGACCATCACCCCGAGTGGGGGCCGGTGCGCGGATGAGCGGCAGGCTTGAGACCTTCCTCGTGCTCGACCCTGGCGGGACGACGGGCTGGTCCACCTGGCTCCTGCCGGCGGACGGCCCGCTCGAGCCGATCGACCACGGAATGATCCCCGGCGGCCTGCACGGGTTCATCCGGTGGTGGCGAGACATCCACGACTCGGACCCCGGGTTCGACTTCGTGGTGTCGGAGTCGTTCATCCTCGACGGCCGCACAGCGAAGCCGGACATCACCCCGCTGCACATCGAAGGAGCGCTGGCCGTGTTCTGCTCGGAGCTGGGGCTGCCGCTCTACTACCAGCGTAACGTCTACAAGGCCCACGCGCCGGACGAGCTGCTCCGACGGCTCGGTTACTACTGGCCGGGCGCCGGTCATGACCGCGACAGCGCCCGCCACGCCATCGCGTACGCCCTGACCCAGCGGCACATGCCGACCCTCATGGCGATCCACCCGCCGCCTGCGCGATAGCTGGCAAACGAGAAGCCCCCGGCATTGTGCCGGGGGCTTCTTCGTGTTGGTCGGGCGGTCAGGCGGACAGGTGCCTCTTGGCGATGAAGCTGCTGATCGCCAGCAGCAGGGACGCGACGGACGCGACGTACAGCGCCGGCTGGCCGTCGAGGAAGCCGGCGGCGGTCGCGCCGACCGTGCCCACGGCGCCGAGCCACTTGCCGGTCTCGTAGATCGCGGCGCGGGCCTTCGCGGGGAGCTTCGACTCCACGACGTCGGCCACCGCATCGACGGTGCCGTTCTCGCTGGCGCCCTCCACGATGTCCTTGAGCTTGTCGATGCCGTCAGGGGTGATTTCGTGCTTGCCCACGCGCTCTCTTTCTACTGGCAGGAATCGCACTGCAGTGCGTCCATCGGGTCGGTCGGGACGAAGTAACCGCCCGCGGTCTCGTTGCTGTTCTCGTTCATGGCCTCGTAATTCTCTCGCGGTTCTGCCCGCTAATCCAGAAATTCAGCGCTCGCGCGGAACTGCTGGCCCTGGTGGATCGTGAAGCCGTCGATGATCTGCGGCAGCTCGAAGTGGAACTCGCCCGACTCCTTGAAGCGGATCACGGCGACGCCCTGCTGCCAGTTCTCGAAGACCTCGGCCGAGCGCCCGTCGGCACCGATCGCACCGTTGACGCTGGGGACCGCGCCGTCGACACGGCAGAGGCAGCCGGGGTTGATCGCCACCGAGCGAATCGGGCCGAGACGGTCGTAGGTCGTCTTGGACTGCGCCTCGAGGCGGTGAGTGTGGCCGAACGCACGCGAGAAGTGCGGCGTCTCGTTCGTGTACTTCTCGGCCGTCGACCCGGAACTGCGGACCTTCGTGCCGTGCTCACAGCGGAGCTGGTCGTTGACCCACCAGTGCGACGTCGGGTAGGCGTCCTTGTAGATGACGTCGAACTCATCCAGGCGCAGCAGGTTCGGCAGACTCATCACCGGCCAGGACTCCGGCATGTTGCCCTTGCGGAGGCCGAACGCGGAGACGGCGTTGGTTTCGACGAAGTTCTGCATCCGCTTGTCGTGGTTGCCCTCGATCCAGACGACCTTGCCGGGGGTGGCGGAGCGCAGTTCGGCGGCAAGGAGGGTGGTGCGGTCGATGGCCGGCTGCGTGGTGAGAGCGAATCCGGCCTCCTGTGCCCAGCGTGACTGCGAGGCAAGGTCGATGATGTCGCCCATGACGACAGTCTGTGCCGGCCGCTCGGCAGCGACGATCTGCAGGAAGATGTCGATGGCCGCCTCGTCGTGGAACGGCTCCAGGGAGCCGTCGTCGAGCCGACGGAAGCCGATCTGCGTGTCGGCCGCGAGCACCGCGGTCTTCCACTGTCCCCCGAGCGCCGTCGACCGCGGCTTGGGTGCCTTCACCTTGAGCGCAGGACCGCGGTCGATCGGCTGCCAGGCAGGGCCTGCCGTGGCCTCCGGCTTGCGGGTGGCCGAGAAGCGATTGGCGTACAGCGTCTTGGTCACCTGGTTCTTGGTGTGCTGATTCCACACCGAGTGCCCGAACGAGTAGGTGAACTGCTCCGGGTCGTGGCCGTCCTTGCGGAGCTTGTCGAGCCACCAGCTCAGCGGCAGGATGCGGTTGTAGACGACCTCGTAGGTGAGGTTGCCCTTCTCGTCCTGCCCGAACACGTCGCGCACCGGCTGGTCGTCGGCAGCTTCGGCGGCCTCCGCTTCCTGCGCCCGGAGCCGGTTGCGGTACTTCGAGATGGTGGCCTGGGCCACGTCCCACTTGAGTGCGAGGGCGGCCTGGGGGGCGTCTCCGCGCAGGTCGTCCAGGAACTCCTGGTTGTTGAGCAGGTCGATGGCCCTGGGGTCGTGCAAGCTGGTCCTCCTGAGTTAGCCGGCTACTTGGCGATCGCGGATGCGAGCTGCGACAGCGTGACGAACAGGCCGACGCCGGTTCCGCACGCGGCGAGGATCGCGGCGATGCCGCCTACGACGACGTACCAGGGAGCGCGTGGGCGCTCCCTGGACTCGATGACGGTGAGGCGCGTCTTCACGCCCTCGATTTCGGTGCGGTTGGTGACGTTCTCGGCGCGCACGTCGTCGACGGCCTTGACCTGCTCGGCCTTGAAGTCGGTGAACGCCTGCAAGATGTTGCGCTGCCCTTCCTGAACCACGCCGATTGCGACGGCGAGGCCGGTGAAGTCCTTGGGAGTCTCGTCGCCCACGTCAGAGACCGAGGGCCTTCCAGGTCTTGTCGCCCACGATCCCGTCGACGTAGAGGCCGGCGCGACGCTGGAACTCCCGCACCGCGGCGTCCGTGTTCGAGCCGAAGTCACCGTCGAGCACGAGGTTGCCAGCGTAGAGCGGGTAGACGGTCTTGAGTCGGGTCTGCAGGTCCTTGACGTCCTGACCCTTCGAGCCCTTCTTGATCTGCGGGCGACCAGAGGCGGTGGGCGCGGGGTTCGCGACCGCCGGTGCACCGCCGAGGGCGGCCTCGGACTTCGGGCCAAAGAGGCCGTCGACCGTGAGGCCGTTCTTGCTCTGGAAGTCGCGTAGGGCGGCAACCGTGGTGGCGCCGATCTTGTCGTCGACGGCGAGCTTGTAGCCCTTGGCGTTGAGCTTGGTCTGCACCCCGGCGCCGTAGCCGGGCGTGATGGTGGAGCCAACGATGACCGTGCGGACCCAGTGCCAGCTCTCGCCGGACGACTTGCCCTGCACGTTGTCGAAGCCGAAGCGGGCGGCGTTCTTGTCGAGCCACGCTTTGACGCCGGCGCCCATGTAGACGTCGACGGCGCAGCCGAGGCCGTGGTTGGAGAAGCCGGGGGTCGCGGCGACGGGGCCGCCCGCCTTCGCGCGACGGTCGGCCTCCCGCTGTCCGGCGAGGTCGCGGTAGCAGGACGGTACGCCGTCGTCTGCCGCGGGGCGGAGCGTGATGCCGTCCGAGGCTGCAGCCGCCACCATCGCGGCCCACTGGGCAGCCGTCTGCCGCTCGAGCACCTGCCCGGGTGCGCCGTTAGCCGCCTGCACCAGTTCGGATGCGGGAATCTGTCCGTTCGCGTACGTCACGAGTATCCTTCCGTCACCAGGGAGTCTACAGCGCACTCCCAGGAAACGCCCAGAATCAGAGCTTGACGATGTACGAGACGGTCGCGTAGGGCGGCATGTTGTTGTGTGCCTTGCCGCCGCCGGCCGCATCCGTGGAGATGCCCTGTGGGTAGGCACTGGAGCCGCCGTCGCTCGAGTAGTCCCGCCGGATGCCGGGGGAGCCGTTGTTGGCGGACACGTTCTGCTTGTGTGCGTGGGAGGGCATCTCGTCGACAGTGAGGACGTGACTCTCCTCGCCGCCCGTGAGCCCGGGCTTGTTGTAGGTGAGGTTGTTGACGTCGATGCCGAGCGGGAAGCGCTTGACGAGGTTCGGTACCCGGAAGGAGGCGCCGGAGCCGCCGTGCGCGTATCCGATCGCGGCGAAAAGCTTCGGGTAGTCGGCGGTGGCGTACTGCTTCCCGTCGCAGAGGAGGTAGCCGACAGGCGCGGTCGCGCCACCGTACGCCAGGACGGAGCCGGAGGGGACGGCGGCCGAATCGATGGCGGCCTGGACAGACTGCGCGAAGACCGAGAAGAGGTCCTTGAGCTTGCCGATGCGACCGGAGGTGGGTACTGCGATGCCCATTTAGCGGGCTCCTTTCGTGGCGTTGATTACTGTTCGGCTGCGTACACGCCGCCGTCGAGGGAGAACCACACGCCTGCTGCGGCGTTGCGGCTAATGACATTGCCGTCAGGGCCGACATCGACGCGCGCGATCGTCCCATTCGAGAATCGCGGGAGAATGGGGCCGCCGGCGCCTCCAGACAGGGCACCCTTGGGCCGATTGCCGACCTTCGCGGTGTAGAGCGCCGTGGCGGCTGTGCCGACCTTGAGCAGGCCGCGCGTGTGCACTCGGCCGTTGACGTTGACGTACGCGCCCTGAGTGAAGAGCGTGCCGTAGTTGGATGCGCCATTGAGGAATGCCACCGTGTTCCACGGGAGCGAGTCAGTCGCGGCCGTCGCGACGACGAGCCCGCCCAGTGAGTAGACGATTCCAGCGGCGCGGCCACCGATCGACGTGATCTTCCAGTTGAGCTGGTTGTTCGACGCCGGCGCGATGCCCCACCCCGCGATACCGCCACCAGAGCTGGTAGCGAGGTGGTGGATTTGCAAGCTCGGCTTCAATGGGGCGGAGCCAAGGTCGATTACTGGAGTGTTGTCGGCGGAGACGGCAGGACCCACGACGGCGCCGCGCCACCAGGCGAAGCCGTACGGGTCGATCCAGTACGCGGCGGTGGCATCCTGTCCCTCGGTGCCCGCATTCGACGGGTTACTCCACCCGGTCATGAACTTGGCGCCAGTGCCGGTCGATCCCGCGGGGAGAATTTCTGTCCAGGTGGCGACACCGGCGGCGGGAAACGCGATTCCGCTGAGGCTGACGTATTGACCAGCGGTGATACTTCCCGAGCTGATCCACCACACCTCGCCGTTCGGGTAGACCTTGATCCGACCTAGCGCGTCGTTCCATGCAATAGGAGCGGTAAGGGTGAAGTCCGGCCGGAAGCCGTCTGGCAGCGTGAAAATGCGGTAGTCGCCGGCGGTGCTCGTGGCAAAACCAACCAACCCCTCGAGGATTACGATGCCGTCGGGGGTCTTGGTGAAGCACGCCTCCTTCCATGTGTTGCCGTAAGAGCCGAACTGGCTGCTGAGAAGACCCATCGCAGACAGCGTGATCTGCGTGGAGGTTGACTGGATGAGCATGCCTTGAATGAGAAGGTCACCGCCGCTGGTGCGTGCAACGACCACGCGGTCGCCGGGCTGTGGCGAGTAGGGGAACATCCAGGGGATGCCGTAGCTGGTGAAGGTACTGGTGCCATCGAACTTCACGCGCGGCAGTCCGGCAGTGTAAAAGGGGTCGATGGTGGCGAACCGGAGGTCGGCGAAGTCGTGCACGCTCACCTCGTCGAGCACCTTCTTGCCGTCGTTCTGGAACATCTGTCCCTTGACGTCGACCATGCCCTGCTCGCGGTACTTGCCGATGCCGAGGCCGAGGGAGGCGTCCCAGTGCATGAAGATGGCCCCGGTGGCGACGGTCGACGAGAGCGCCGTCGTGGCGAAGATGTCGATGACCTCGATCAGCACGTCCCACGAGTGGGTGATGTCGTACGTGCCGACGATCTTCGTGACGGCGAGGGCGATACCCGTGCCGGAGCCGGATGCGACCTGAGTCCAGACGCTCGTCCCGTGCTGCCGGGTCGAGAGTCGGTAGGTGACGGAGTTCTTCTCCGTGCTCGAAGGCTTGAGCGATGTGGCGCTCGCCTTGAGGATGGCCTTGATGTACGTGCCGTCATCGTTTGGGGTGCCGTCGACCAAGACCCGGGTGAGGCTGAGCGCGGTTGTGTCGATGGAGGGAGGGGCGTATGGCAGCACCGTGACGGTCGTCGAGGTGCTGCCGGTGCGACCGCGGGAGTCGGTGACGGTTGCGATGACGGTGACGGTGCCTGAGCTGTTGATGATGCCGGTGGTGCCGGTGGCGGCGTTGATGGTCTGTCCATCGACGGTGATCTTGTAGGCGGTGATCGTCGATCCGTATGCGCCGGCCGCCCCCTGGATGCCCAGGTTGAGCCTGGAGGCGCCCTGAACGTATCCGCCGACCGCGTTTGCTACGGCCGCGACCGCTTCTGAGGCGCTCACTGACCCGATCGTGGGTGCGACAGTGGCGGGAGCAGTGAGGGTGAAGTTGATCGCCGTGGTGCCGATCAAGGTGCCGCCGTTGTAGGTGTAGGTGGTGATGGTGCCGACACCGCTGGTGGCGTTGGGGATGGCGGTCAAGAGGTCGAGCGGGGGAGTCCAGGACACCGACGCACCCACCCCACCGGCGATGGTGCCCGACTTGCTGCCGAAGGCGTAGTTGATCGTGTGGGTGAAGGAGGCGCTGGCCCGGTTGGTGTTGATCGTGACCGCGGAGCCCGCCGCGATCGGATTCGCCGAGAGCGTTGAGTTCGAGGCGCGCGGGATCGTGGGGATGCCGAGCCCCTGTGAGATATCGACCGGGCCGCCGTAGGTGCTGGTGCCGGTCGCATTGGTGTGCGCGCTCACGTTCAGGGTCCCGTAGGACCCGTCCGCGTTGTGGTAGACGTTGAGCGTCTGGTTCAGGATGTCGATGCTCGTCCCGTTGAACGAGAACGAGCCGGAGCCGTAGGTGCTGACAGAGAAGCCGATGCCGGAGGCGTTGCCGCTCCAGCCGCTGTCCGAGTAGGCGTACAGGTGCACGTTGACGGTCGAGAAGTTGCCCGAGACGTTCTGCGAGATGAGCGAGACGTCGAGCTGGTATGTCGCGTGCGCGGTCTTGATGATCGCCATTAGAGGGCCTTCACCACCGTTCCAGTGCCGTATCGCTCAAGCTTGTGGTTGCCCAGGATGACCTCCTCGCCGACGAACGACCGCACGAACATCTGCCCGGAGTTCCAGTACGAGACGGCGGAGCCGTTCTCGAGCATCTCGATGCGGTCGTTGCGGAGCGCGAGCTGGAAGCGGGAGTTGGGATTGCTGATGACGGCGCCCTGGGGGCCGAAGGCGTAGACCGTCTGCATGTCTGCGAGCGTGCCGGCGGTGGCGTTCGCGTCGTCGGCGACGTCCTGCACGCGGCCGGCGATGATGGTCACGGTGTCGTTTGCGGAGATGTCGAGGTCGTTGCCGATGGTCGGCGACAGCTCGTTGACGGTGATAGTGCCCGCGATGAGCTGGTCGGCTCCGAGAGTGTGGGCCGTGATGAGGCCGCCGTCGAGAGTTCCGACCGTCGCCTTGCCGAGGTCGATCGACGCGATGACCTCATGGGAGACGGTCTGCGGAACCCATGTGGCGCCGTCCCACTGCCACTGTCCGATGATCGCCAGGGTCGAGTCGCGCTGGAACCAGAGGTCGCCCTCGTTCGTGCCATCTCGGTCGGGGGAGGTGATGGCGGTGGTCAGATGGTTCCCGCCCAGCGTGATGACGTCGGGCGCCAGGTCGGCGGCGGTGACGCCCATGACCGTGACGATGCCCGGCGCGCTCGGTGCCGTCTCGGTTCCGAGGCTGTCGACGGCGATGAAGCGGACCTCATAGTCCTCGCCGACGGTGAGGCCGCCGATCTGGATGCTGCCGCCCCCGCGCATGAGCACGCCGCCCATGCGCGTCCAGTCGTCGGCGCCGCGGGGCGAGACCTCGGCGTAGATGTAGCGGAACTGCGAGGGGGGCAGCACACCGTTGAATGAGCCGTACCATCCTGCGACCACGACGCCGGCCGCCGAACTCAGCACGGGGCCGGGCGGAGTCGCCATGTCCTCGAGGGTGGCCGGAATTGTGACGCGCCAGTCCGTGCTCAGCGCGCTCGAGACGCCGTAGGCCGAGATGGAGGCGACCTTGACCTGGTAGTCGACACCCGGCTGCAGGCCGTTGACCTGAATCTGTCCGTTCGGAGAGTTCCCCAGCATGAGGTACGACGGGCCGGGGTCGACCGTGGTGCCGTCGCCGGGGTCCACGACGTCCTGGTGGTACACGCGCACCCACGCCTGGTAGTTCGTCGGGATGAGCGGGTTGCCGTCGACGTCGAGGTCGTTCGGCATGATCGAGACGTCGAGGCGACCGTGGGGCGCGCCCTGCTGGTCGAAGTACGTCGACGGGGCGGCGACGAAGCTGTCATGGTCGATCGCCAGCGGGATGCGGTTCTTCTCGTACTCCGCGGCGAGCTGCGCTGCCGCCGAGTTGGCGGCGGCGGTGATGGCGTTTCCCGACGAGCGGAGCGCGGTCTGCGAGTTGTTCGCGAGCTGCTGCCGGTACGTGTCCTCGTCGCGCATGAAGCGCTCGACCCTGCGCACCCACGGCTGCGCGGAAACCGGCAGGCCGTTGTCTGTGAGCACCTCGGAGGACATGCTCAACATTCTGTCAGGGAATTCCCAGAAACCTAATGGGTACGCAGCGGCGAGGAGGCGAACTGCACGTCGGTGCGCGCCTCCCACACAGCATCGAAGGCTTCGAATGTGAGGTCTTGCCACACGGCGTCGAAGTCGTCCATGGTCGTGTCGCCGGTTGCCGTGACCTGGACGCCACCCTGCGAGCTGGCTGCGCTGGTGATCCGGTAGAAGGCGTCGCCGTGTCGGAATCGGGCACCGGCGAGTTCGCCGATGGGCAGGCCGGGGTCGGCGAAGTTCCCGCTGAGGGTGACGACCGGCTCGGCGATGGTGGGGATCGTCTCGCTGGCGACACGATCGGCAGTTGCGCGACTCTGGACGTGCTTCGAGTCGATCGAGACCGTCTCATTGGGGGCGTCACCCTCCGCGAGCCCGGTGTCGTAGGTCAGCTTCGACGGGTGATCGATGATGCCGCTCGCGCGGATGCGCAGGCTTGAGTAGAAGGTGTTGTCGCCAGACTGCATCGAGATGGCGAACGGGGCGAGGCTCTTCTCGTTCTGGCCGGAGGTGATGGTGATGATGAGTGTGTCGGCGTTCTCGCCGATCGCCACCGTCACCGAGCCGCCGAGGCGTTCCCAGGCTGCGGGGTCAAGGGTCTCGACGCTGCCCGTGTTCTGCGTGGTGGTGGTGTCGTTCGTCCCCTGCCCGACGACGGTGTAGACCGAGCCGTTCGCGCCGTCGCGCGGGCCAACCTCCTTCATGCACTTGGGCTGCTCGACAGACGTGAGGGAGCCGAGGATGGGGACCTCGATCTTGGTGATGGCGTTGGCGTCGACCGTCAGAATCGGAGCATCCTCGTTCCATCCGGCAGGGGTGAGAATGTCGAGCGTGTCGTCGTACGAGGCGGGAGGGTAGACGAGCGCGTTGGTCTCGTGAGTGGAGCCGTAGTTGCGGACCTCGAGGGTCTCGGCGAGCTGAGACTCGTCGCTGGTGATGCTGGGGCGCTCCAGGTTGTCGCTGTCGATGAAGCGCTCGCGCGGCGGCCGAAGGAACACTGCGTCGCCTCGATCGCTCATCTCGACGCCCTGGACGGCGAGGAACTCCTTGAGCACGGTGAGCAGGTTGTCCTTGAAGCCGTGGACGAGGACGGGTCGCTCGGCGATCGAGAGGTCGACATTCAGTGGCCGGGACACTCCAACGGCGGCGAAGAGCATGGCGACGAAGCCGTCGAGGCTTCCGGTGAAGGGGTCGACGCGGCGCACTACGTTCAGTCGGGCAGCGACCGAGTAGCTCGTGATCGAGACGGTGGTGCCGTCGCTCGAGGGGCTGTCGATGCGTCCCTGGACAACCGGAGCACCCGCGTCGAACACGGTCAGCTCTCCGCCGCCGAGCAGCATGGATTCGTCGAATTCGGCCACGCCGACCTGGACCGTGGTCGCGCCACCCGAGGTGTCGTTGGGGGTGAGTGGGGTCACGTTCTCCGTGATGGCGTAGGTGGTGAGGTTCTCCACCGTGTAGTACGGGCCGGGCTCGTTCGTGAGCGTGCGATTGGTGCGGATGGAGCGGGAGGCGTTCGTGGCACCCTCCCAGTAGTAGAACGCGCCCTCGGTCGCGGCTGAGGGGCTGTCTCCGTAGAACGGTGGCATCCCTGCGCCCATGATCGAGCCGAGCTTGACGTCGATCTTGTCGTCGACGGCACCTCCGTCAACGCGGAGCAGGAGGCCGTAGTTCGGCGCCGCGCCGATCGTCAGGGTGGAGACGCGCTCGACCCAGCCGCCGCTCGCCGTCGCGAACGAGGCGCCGGTGGGATTGTCGGCCGCGAGTTGGCTGGTGCCCTTGCGGAGGCCAAGCGTGCAGCCGGCCTGCGGGGCACTGGTACGCACCCAGAGGCGGATGTCGAAGGTCCCAGCGGGGAGGTCAACTCCCGTGAGGTTCACACCGATGAGGGCGGGGCCGGCGGCTGCCCGGATGAAGCGCAGGTAACGCTCTTCTTCGTCTTGCGCGAGCGACGGCGCGCCGAGTGTGGAGCTGAGTGTCACCCAGAGTCCTGCTCGGTCGGTGGCGTGAGGTGTGGGGAGGTAGTTGAGGGCAAGGGGCGCGCTAAGTGCGTAGAGCGGCAGGGGCGGCTGCTGAATGCCGAGAGTGACGGTCATGTCCAGAATTCTCCCATGAAACTCACAGCTTCAACCAGGCGCCGACCTCGACCAGCTTGGCGGCGACGGACACCTCGGCGCGCTCGTTCACGCTGGAGAGCGCGGTGACCGTGGGTTCGTCTGCGAACGCGCAGCCAGAGTGTCCGCGCCCAGAGATGTACTCGCCGCCCTGGGGGGCGCGGTCGCTCCGGACGATCTGGAGGATCAGGGCCGACAGGGTGAGAGTGTCGCCCGGGGAGCCGTCGAGCTGGATGTCGACGCCGGTGGCGCCCTGGAACGACTCCTTGACGCGCTGCCCCGTGAGCCCGAGGGGCGTGAGGTATCGACCGGCGCTGCCGACGGGGGAGACCTTCACTCCGGCGTCGCCCGTAGCGCTCCCGTGGAATCCGGCCCAGAGGGTGTGCCCGGGCGGGATCGGCAGGTAGAAGGAGCGGGGGACCGACGTGTCCGTCAGCGTGTAGCGAGCCGAGAACGTGGGGTAACGCATGGTGTTCGCCGACGTTCGCACGGCTTCGGGCCGCGGTGCTGCGACCCCTGAGCGGACGTCGTTCAGGAGGGAGGGGGCGTCGCTGCAGGCGAGCACCGGGTTGCCCCAGTTGATCGGAGCGAGGTTGAGGTCCATCTCCATCGGGTCGATGAAGTAGACGAGGTTCTCGGGGACGACGAACTTCGCCAGGGGGTCGTTGTCGTAGATGCCGGCGGCGAAGTCCAGCACCGGTCGCATCTCGAGTCGGCCGGCGACGGGCCAGCTCATGTTGTACTCGGCGTGCGACGTGCGCGATCCGAGCACGGCGGAGCCGCCGTTCACGAAGCTGAGCTGGGTGGGCAGCTTCTTCCGAGAGAAGTCGGCGCTGCTCGCCGGTGCCTTCACCCACGTCTCATTGCCGCGGGTGCCCATCCACATCACCTGTGCCACTACCTGACTCCTGCCTTGACGAGACGGGCGTTCGCGCCGGACGCTGCGGTCGCGAGCACGCCGTCGTTGATGGTGAGCGAGTCCGCGAATTCCTGGAAGAGTCCGCGGAGGAACATGCGGTCGGCGGCCGACCACTGCGAGACGGTCGCCTGGGCACCGAGGTTCGGCATGGATCGGCCGACGGGACCGCCCGAGGCGTAGCCGCGGAGCGCGCGCTGGTGCATGTACGCGAGGTTCTCGACGCCGTAGTAGCGCACCGCTTCCTTCGGGAAGACGTACTCGTCGCGGTGGACGTATCCCGCGATGTCGTACTTCGCGCCGGACCCGGTGTAGCCACCGACGTCGTAGAAGTTCATGCCGCCCGAGGAATAGGTGATGCCGCCGGGGCCGGAGACCTTCGCAGTGATCGGGTGGCCGTTGAAGTAGCCCACGATGCCTGAGCGCATGCCGGCGGCCATCATGGCACCGATGCTCGTCACCTGGCCGTAGCTGTAGGTGGCGTTGACGTTCACTGCGGCGCTCGAGGCGTTGATCGTCTGCAGCACGCTGGTGAGGGTCGATCGCGCCGGATAGTCCTGGCCGCCGATGGTGACGTTCTGCTTGCCCTGGGCGATGGCCGCCAGGGTGGCGCTGAGCACCTGCTGGGCGGGGATGTTCTGGCCGCCGATGGTCACCGTCGCGTTCGACGTGTTGACGTCCTCGAGGATGGTGCGCAGCGCGTTGCCCGCGGGGACGTTGTTGCCGTTGACTTCGACGTAGCCGACCGACTTGTTGATCGAGTTCACGATCTGGTCGAGGGCGGTCTGCGCCTTGACCTGGTGGCCGTTGATTTCGACGTAGGCGGCGCCCTTGTTGATGTCGTCGAGGACGTTCTGCAGCGCCGTGTACGCCGGCATGTCTTCGCCGTAGATGTTCACGGTCGGAGTCGAGTTGTCGATGAGCTGGAAGAGGCTCTCGAGCGCGTCGCCGACGGGCTTCGTGTCGCCCTGGAAGTGGATGGTCTTGGTGGTGCTGTCGGAGCCTGCGTCGTCGCCGAGCAGCCCGTCGAGCAGGCTGTCCCAGTCGAGGCCGCCGCCACCTCCGCCGCCGCCGCCGCCACCTCCGCCGCCCGAGGAGTTCGCGGCATCGAGCTTCGCCTGGAACTCGGCCAGGGCGATGTTGGCGGCGTCGAGGCCGTCGACCGAGATGGTGATGTTGCGGGGGATGCGACTGATCGCAAGGCCCATGTCGTCGAAGGAGCTGGCGTAGCCCATGATGGCGTCGCTGGAGTAGCCGGCCTGGGTTGCCTGCTGGATGAACTCGGCCTTGAGCTGCGCAGTCTTGGCGCGAAGCTGGTCGGCGGGCATGCCGCTCGAGGCGAGGGCCGTGATGTAGTCCTGGTACTTCGACACGAGGTCGGTGAGCGCCTTGCGGTTCTCGATCGCCGCCGAGCTGTTCCCGACGAGGGTCTTCGAGGCGGAATCCTGCGCGTCGTTGAGGTCCTTCTGCGCGTCGGCGGCGTCCTTGTTGGCCTCGTTGAGGTCACCCTGGGCGTCGGCGGTGTCGGCCGCGTTCTTGGCGAGTTCCGCCTGAATCTTCTTGACGCGCTCGGCATCGCCGTACATCTGAGCGACGCGGAGCCAATACTCCAGGTTGCTCTTGTCGGCCGCCAGCTCCATCAGGGTCGCGTTGGCGTCCTTCGCCTTCTGATTGGCGTCGTCGATCGCCTTGGCGGCGTCCTCGATCTTGCCCTGAGCATCGTCGGCCTTCTGGGCGATGTCGTTCCACGCCGAGGAGATGTTGTCGAGCGCGGTCTGTGGGCCGAACTTGATGTCGGCGATCCGCTTGAAAACGCCGGAGAGGTCGTTGCCGTAGTCCACGAGAGTGCGAACCTGCTTGGCTGCGCCGCCGGCAGCGCCGCCGAGTCCGCCTCCGCCGCCACCGACGCTCTTGGCGGCGCTGGCCGCACCGTTCTTGAGCTTGGCGAGCATGGTCGTGACGGCGTTGCCGGTCTTGTTCGTGGTGACTGCGGCGCCGGTGAGCGAGCTGAGCACGCCAAGGAGCGGGGTGAGCTGGGCGACCGAGGCGTAGCCACCGGCGACGAGCGCCGAGAACAGCACCGACATCGCGCCGGCCGCCTGAGGACCGCTGCTCGAGCTGGCAGCGATGTCGTTGAGCACTGCGGACATGGCCGATCCGCTGAGTGCCGCGGTGGCGCCGTTGGTCTGGAACGCGCCGCCGAGGGTGTTCAGGTCGCCCGCGAGGCGCTCGGCGTTGAGGCCGCCGGCGAGGGCCTGGTTGAGGCCCTGGGTGAGCGAGTCGGCGAAGGTGATGGTGCTGTCGCCGGCGCCGTCTGCGGCGTCCCCGAGGGCGGCCACGCCGTCGGCGGCGCCCGCGGCCGAGGTGCCGAGCGCGGAGTTCGCGGAGGAGGCTGCTGCGGCCTGCTGAGCGCTCTTGCTGACGGCGGTGGAGCTGGCGTCAATCGCCGCGTTCACCTTGTCGTAGATCGGTGCAATCTCGTTGAGTACGCGCGCCTGCTCCGCGGTGGTCTGCGTGAAGCCCTGGGCGGCGAGCTGGGACTGCAGCATCTTGCTGGAGTCGATGCCCTTGGCCTTGTTGCCCGAGATGAGGTCCATGGCGTGCTCGAGCTGGTTCGTCGAGATTCCGATTCCAGTGGCGACGTTCTCGGCGAGCTGCTTGCCGTACTCGCGGCCACCGTTCACGGGGTCGCCGAGGATGGCCTTGGCGAGGTCGTTCTGGTTGAAGCCGAAGCCCTGGAGCTTCTGGAGGCCCGCGCTGTCCTTGAAAAGGCTCTGGAATGACTTGCTGTTGGCGAGTGCGGTCGCGAGGGCCTGCTTGGCGTTCTCGCCGTATGCCACGGTCTGCTTCTTGATCGAGTCGGTGGCCGTGGTCGTGTCGTTGCTGAGCTTGACCTGGGCGCCCGTGGCCGTCTCGAGCGAGGAGACCCAGGAGTCAGCCGAGCGGCTGTTGTCTTGGATGTTCGTCGAGATGGTGTTGATCGCGTCACCGGTCTGCTTGTAGGTCGCGGTGTCCTTCTGCATGGCCGCGGAGAGGTCCGCACCCTGGTCGCCGAAGAAGTTCTTGGCTCGCGTGGAGGCGGACGCCTGCGCGTCGTTGTACTCCATGAGGGCGGCGACGATCGATCCGATAGCGACGGCGGCGATCCCAAGGCCAGTGGAGGCGAGTGCGATCTTCCACAGGCGGGCACCGCGGGCGGCCGTGGCCTCGGCGGCGGCGACCGCCTCGACGCCGCCAGCGTAGGTCGCTGCTGCCGCGCGGGCCTCGATGAGCATGGTCTTGGTGGCGAGCAGCGAACCGGTGAAGCGTGCGCCGGCCGCGGTCGCGAGAGCAATGGCCCCGGTGACCGCCACGACGCCGAGCGTGATGGCAATGAACGCCTGGCCGGTATCGGTGCTGGCGACGTCGGTGAGGGTCTGGACGAAGTCGGTTAGCCCGCTAACGATGTCTCGGATGGGGCCGCTGGCGGCGTCCCCCATCGAGGCGAAGAGCGCGGCGGTCGAGTTGCCGAGGACCTGGAGCTTGGCGGCGAGGGTCTCGCTGGTGATGCCGTACTGGGCGCTCAGCTCGGACGCCTGGCTCATGCCGGTCGAGGCGTTGGCGAAGGAGTCGCCGAGCAGCTCGGTGTTCTGGGAGAGCTTGAGCAGCGAGGGGATGTCGCGGACGCTCTGCAGGCCAAGTGCCTGCAGGGTGGCGATGGCGTTGTCGCCCTGGGCGTGGACCCCCTCGAAGAGGTCGACGAGGGTGGACGCGGCGTCGGCCTTGAAGGCGGCGCGGAACTGGTCGCCGGTCTCGCCCGCCAGGGCTCCGAACTTGGCGAGCGCGTCGCTGTCGCCGTTGATGGCCTGCTGGATGAGCGTGAACAGGCGCGTCACCGAGGCTCGGGCGGCCTCCGGGGCGATGCCGATGGAGGCGAGCGCCCCAGAGAGGCCGACCACCTGGTCGGAGGTGAGCCCGACGGTGGAGGCGATGCCGGCGATGTTCTGGGAGATGGCGATGATCTGCGACTCGGTGGCGACCGAGTTGACGCCGACCTTGAGGATCGACGAAGCGAGTCCCTCGTAGTTGCCCTGGACGTCGGGGAGCAGCTCGTTGAGACGGCCGAGCGCCGTGCCGGACGCCTCGATGCCGACGTTGGTGGTGGCCGAGAACTCGGCGGTGACGCGGGTGAAGTCCGTGAGGTCGGTCGCTGCGATGTTGAGCTGACCACCGAGGGCACCGATGTCGGAGAGGTCCTGGAAAGAGACGGGGATCGACGTGGAGAGGTCTACGAAGCTCTGCTTGAGGTTGGCTGCCGCCTGACCGGTGACGTCGGCGGTGCGCTCGACCTGCGCGAAGCTGCTCTCGAACGACATGGATGCACCCGCGGCAGCGCCGAAGGCGGCGACGAATCCTGCGCCCATGGTCGCTGCTGCGAGCGAGACGTCGAAGAGCGCGTACCGGACGCGGGGGAGGTGGCTCTCGGTGATCCCGAGGAAGGTCTTGTCGTTGCTGGCGCTGGCTGCGCTGGCAGCAGCCTGCTTCTGGGCGGACGCGAGCTGTTGTGAGGCGGCGCGGTCCTTCTCCTTGGCGTCCGCGACCTTGCTGAGCGCTGCAGCCTGGGCCGAAAGGTCGGCGGGCGCCGTGGACACGACCGCCTGCAGGTTGCGCTCGGCGGCGGCGAGAGCTGTGGCAGCGCTGCGCGCACGGTCCTGGGCGGCGGCGACCGCGCCGACCTTCGCGACCTGCGCGTCGTAGGCGTTCGCGTCATCGACCTTGGTGATGCGCCCCTTGGCGCCGGTGATGGCGGACGCGATGCGAGCCTGGTTCGCTGCAGCGCGAGCGGCCTCCGCATCCGCCTGCGCCTGCGCCTGGGCGAGCGCCTTGACTGCCGCCTTCTGCTCGTCGTACGCGGCGGCGAGGTTCTGGCGGGCGCGCGCCTGAGCCGGGAGGGAGGCGTCCTGGTTGACGAGCCTGGTGTTCGCGCCCTTCGCGACCGTGAGCGCCTTGGTGGCGGCGGCGAGGCGCATCTCGGCGGCGGCGACGCCTCCGATCTTGGCGACCTGGGCCTCGTAGTCGGCGCTCTTGAGCGAGGCGTTGATGCGAGCCTGGGCGGCCTCGATCTGTGCGGCGGCGCCCTTGATTTCGGCGGCGTAGCTCGCCTCTCGCGCGGCGATCGTGCGGAGCTGGTCGTACTGGCCCGAGCCGCTGGCCTGCGCGCCGTTAAGCGGGTCGGCGGTGGCCTTCTCGCCCTCGGTGCCGGTCAGTTCGTTCTTGCGGAACGCGGCGTAGGCGCGCTGGGCCTCGTTGATGGCAGTGACGCGCTCCTGCCAAGCGGTCGACCCCCGCGAAACGACGTTGCTCTCGTCGCCGAGCGCGGTGGCGGCGTCCGAGATGGCAGAGCGAAGCTGCTCGTGCGCGCCCTGGACGTCGAGAAGCGCGCGGGCGTGCTTCTCGGTGGAGCCCTGGAGGACGTGGAACTTCTCCTCGAGCGCGGCGAGTCCGGTGACCGTGCCGTCGATCTTCTTCTCAGCGCCGTCGAGTGCCTTGAGGGCGTCGGACAGGCCGCTGATGATGAAGTCGAGCCGCGCTTCAAGGCTGAAATCCTCGGCCACCGGCCACCGTCCTCTCTCGTTTGGGGTTTACAGGAAGCGTACAGGTTACATTCAGGAAACCCTCAGAGACTCGAGAACCTCGCGTCGGCGCACGTCCTCGGAGACGTAGTAGCTGTCCCGATAGCTGGCAAAGTCGCTGCCATCAGTGGTGTAGGGCACGGGCCGCAGTGCAACGCCATGGGGCTTCTTCCAGTTCTCGCCGGCGCGCTTCTGCTCGCGCTCTTCGAAGATGTCGACAGCCTTCTGCGCCTCGCACTCGTCCTCTTCGACGCGGAAGCGAATGCGGGGGTCGTCGGAGTGGCAGATGTAGACGGGCAGGCCGCAGCGGCAGCGCTCAGCCTCGAGGGACTGCACCGCCTCCACCAGGAGGTAGTCCCACTCGGACCATGCGGCCTTGTGCGGGTGCTTCTTGCGGAAGAGGAACGCCGTGGGCGCCACGTTCACCGACGCAGCAGCCTTGATGACTGAGACGTACCTGGCCCCGGCGCCGGAGGCCAGGTAGCCGGCTAGAAATCCGCCTGTGCGATCGCCGACTCGGAGACGGCGTTGCGGAACTGCAGGTCGTTCACCGTGGTGAACAGCTTGCTCATCTGGCTGATGGGGAGGAAGTCACGCAGCGCTTCCAGCTCCTCGACCGAGAGCTTGACGCCCTCCTCGCCGGTGGAGTTGTCGCGGTAGCGCACCACCTGGTCATAGGCCAGCTCGAGCAGGTTGCGCTCCTGGAACGCCTCCTCCTGATCCGCGGGGATGCCCTTCTCGGTGATGCCGAGCGCCTTGCGCGCGCGCCGGGATGCGCCGCGAGCGATGGCGAAGGGGAGCGCTCGCAACTCGATCGAGAGGCTGTTGGACCGAACCTCGTCGCGAATCGCGGCGGCGGCTGCATCCAGCTCCGCGAGCTTCGCCTCCTGCGGCTTGATGAACTCGAGCAGCTCCTTGCGCTGACTGATCTGCTCCTCAACTTCCGCGATGTCGACCTCGAGGGCGGCGGCGTCGTCGCCCTCCGCCTTCTTGAGGTCGCGCTTGAGCTTGGCGCGGAGCTTTGTCAGCTCGTCGATTCCGGCAGCGTTGAGCTTGGCGCTCTCGATGGCGTTACGAAGGCGTGCGAGCGCCTGCTCAGCTACGGCCAGGCGCTCGCTGTTCACCTCGTCGTACCCGAGGTCGAGCTTCGCCGTTCTCATGTCGCGGTTCTTGATCCGGTCGATGAGCGAGAAGCCGGACTTGGCCTCCTCGACGATTTCGGTCACGTCGGCGATGTCGGTTTCCAGGGCGTCGGTCACGCTGCTCCTCCAGGCTGATATTCGGCTGCCTCCCAGCCAAGACTCAGGTTAGCGCGATTCGTTTAGCGAGCAAAAGAAAAGCCCCGCCGCGAGTGCGACGGGGCTCTTCTTGGTCTGTTAGGCCGTGACGGTGATCGCCGTCTCGTCCGACGGGAGGGCGCCGGGGAAGGAGGCGGTGATCTTCGCCTCGCCGATCTTGAGGCGCTCGACGATGCCGTGCTCGGTGACGGTGGCGATCGACGGGTCGCTCGTGCTCCACTTCGCGCCGATGGTGACGATCTTGCCCTGGTAGACCGCCTTGAGCCGCGTGACCGACCCGACCTTCCCGCTCGCGTCGCCCGCGGCGACCGTGACGGCGACCTTGACCGGCGCGGCGGGCGCGATGATGCCACGCACGCCCATGTCGGACTGCGGGAGCAGCGCGTCCGCCCACGAGTACGAGGTGTCGCCGCGGACGTCCTTCGGAGCGTCGGACAGCACGTGCCAGGCGTTGTACTCGTCGCCGGCAACGAGCGGCTTGGAGGCCGCCTCCACCGGGCGCGCGAGGAGGATGACGTCCGAGCCATACGGCTTGAGCATCGTCTCGGCGATGAAGTAGCTCGAGGCGGTGTCGTCGGGCTGGGCCTTGAAGCCGGAGAAGTTGCCTCCGAAGTCGCCGTTGCCGGCGCTCTTGGCGCCCGCGGCGTCCGCGAAGGAGCGGTCGTCGCTGGACTGGCTCGACTTGGTGTTGAAGTCGGTGCCGTCGAACTTCACCGCGTCGGTGATGTTCTTGAGCGTCGCCGCCTCGGTCTCGGTGATGGCCGTGACGTCGGCGACCGCGGAGGCCGGACCCACGAACCAGGCGTAGTGCTTGTTGGTGAGGATGCGCTTGTTGGTCACTGTTGCTCGTCCTTACACGAGAGTCGCGTCGACCACGGACACGGACTTCGTGACCCAGGTGACGTCGATGGTCTGGTTGGCGCCGTCGCCGTAGGCGTCGACGGGGTGGTCGTTCTCCACGTAGAACGCGCTGTACTTCTGGCCGGCGACGCCGAGTGCGTCGTGAGCGAGACCGATGCGGCGGACGGCGATGAACTTGGCGCCGCGCGCGCGAACCTGGTCGTTCGCCACGTTGTAGGTCGAGTCCACCGCGGCGCTGTTCGCATCCCGGAAGATCGTCGCCTTCGCGTCGTAGTTCTCGGAGGTCGGGACCACCGAGTTCCCCGACGCATTCACGGGCTTGTCGCTGTCGGTCTCGGAGTCGCTCGCCTCGAGCTTCGAGTCGTCCTTGACGGCCTCGGTGATGTTGGCGCCGGCGCCCGAGTAGCCGGCGGCGGCGCGCGTCGTGAGGGCCGCGTACTCGTTGTAGAGGTCGGCGCTGATGGCGCTGATCGGGTCCTTGCCGGCGACCCCGATTCCGTACGGCTCGCCGAGAACCTCGGTCGCGGGGATGAGTACCCACGCCTCGGTGTCGGCGGAGAGAACCTTGTCGGCCATTAGGCGGCCACCTTCTTCCTGTTCGAGGCGGCGTGCTTGCCGCCGTTCGGTTCCGTCTCGGTGGCGTTGGGCTCGGGGGTCTCCTCCGCGATCGGCTCGGCGGCCGGTGCGTCGATCGGCTCCAGCTCCGGGAACAGCGCTGCCACGGCGTCGCTGAACTCGCCCACCTTGCCGGTGATGCTGTGCTTGTAGGTCTTGGTCTGACTCACACAGCTCAGTGTAAGGAAACTCCCAGCTTACTTCCAGAAACGGGGATTCTACAGGTTGATGGTGGTCTTCATTGCGGCGATCTTCGAGAAGAGCGCGGGCCGGGTCTTCGTCTGCTGGGAAGAGCCGTTGTAGGCGTACGGGATGCTGACCGGAGTGTCGTTGCCGGGCACGGGGGTCCAGTCAACCATCAGCTCGACGACCGCCTTCCAGAGCGCATTGAGGGAGTTGCGGTCACCGGCGTAGCAGCCGACGACGAAGGTCAGGGTGTACGCGATGTCGGCCTCGCCGTCTGACATCGCTCGACCGGCGGAGGGGTTGGCGAACGGTACGCCCATGGACAGGACGATGTAGGGCATGGCCTTGCCCTGGCCGTCCGGGTACACCGGCACCATCGTGTCGTCGGGTTCCATGTCCATGATCCGGCCGCCGGCGAGGGTGCCGAGTCGCTCTCGGATCGCCGTCTCTTCTGCGCCTCCGTCGAAGCTCATCCCTTGCTTCCCACCCATGCCTTTAGCTGGCTCTTGAACTCGCTCTTGGCTACCTCGGAGGCGTCAAGGAGTGCGTGGACGCCGGCCACTGGAACGACCTGCGAGCCGTTCTCCTGGACCTCGTAGTAGATGGGCGTGCCATCGTCGCCGATCCAGCCGAAGCGACCCTGCATTCGGTTCTCATCGAGCTGGTACGAGTCGTGCTGGAAGTCGTCGCGGAAGTCACCAGTGACGATGCGACCGGGGTGGCCGCCGTTGTCGCGCGCGCGGCGGTCGCCGGTCGGCGTGGTGCTCATCTCGATCTTCTGGTGGGCGACGTCCTCGCCCTTCGTGAGGGACTCATCCATGGCGGCGGCGGCCACGGCGTTCGCCTCGTCGCGGAGGCCAAGGAGCTGCTGGCGGACCCCGGCGATGAATGCGGTGCCGACACCGGCAAGCGCGGTGCTCACGGCATGCTCCAGGGATCGAGCAGAGCGCCGTTGGTGCGACAGCGCACCTTGGTCAGCGCTGCGATCGACCCATTCTCGACGCCGAGGACCTGGAACCCGAAACGCGCGAGGGCGGGGTTGTCGCCACCGGGGAGCGCGCGGATGACCATGCCCTGCTGCAACACGGGGTCGCCGGGCTCAGGGATGAACTGGATGCGAAAGTCCACGATCCCCTGCAGCAGGCCCGCCTCGGTGAGGGCGGCAGCCTGGAGGGCCTTGAAGTAGGCGGGCCGGGGGCCGAGCACGAGCGTGGCTGCGCTCAGCCCCCCGGTGTCGGCATGAGGGTCGTAGTCGTCCGTCGGTGTCCTGGTGTTCGGGTCCAAGACGACGAGCTGGTCCTTGAGCATGCCTGCATCCAACAGCGCATCGCGAATCGCGCCGATGAAGTCGGTGGAGGCAGGGGCAAGGGCCATGCCTTCCAGGGTAGCGTTTGCTGGCTAAATTCCAGCAGGAATGTGCTGGTGGCAATACCAGCCGTTCGGCCACTCGTACGGCGTCGTCCACTTCTGGCGCGGGCATCGCTCGCCAGTCGCAGTTGTTCCGCAGCACTGGTGCTTCCAGATCGTCGACTCGGAGGGCCAGTCGTAAGTCACGAGTGCTCCTCAAGGTAGCGGCGGCCGGCGTCGGTGATCTTGAATAGCGCCTGGTTCACCGAGTTGGAGCGGTGGTGAACAAGGCCGAGGCGTGACAGCTCCCAGGCGACACGCGCCCCCTTCATGGGCATGGTGCCGCCCATGGCTCCGGGATCGTTCGTGCCATGCTTGCGCGTGCGCTTCTCCCAGGCGGGGGAGTCGGGCCAGAGCTTCGCAGCGATCGCGCGCCCGGGGGTGCCGAGAGACCCCTCGTAATCGTCATCGTTGAGGTCTCGGATCGCGGCCAGAGCCCGGAGCTTGGCCGGAGTGAGGTCGGCCATCAGTAGCAGAACCACCCTTCGCAACTGCTGCAGCGAATACCGCCGCCATGTCCCGCGACGATCTTGTGCTTGCAGCCTACTGCCGCGCCCCACAGGATCGTTCGACCCTCTTCGCTTACCCAGGTTTCGCGTAGCGTTCCGGTCGGGCTGTTGGTCTTGCTCATGCCGCCGCCTTCGTGTCCATCTCCTGCTTCGCCAACCAGGCGTCGACGGTGGACTGGCGCCAGCGGAGTCGGTTGCCGATCTTGATGGGCTCGGGCAGGTCGTCGCCGTCGCTCCTCTTGCGGTAGATGGTCTGCTTTGCGAGCCCGAGTTGCTCGCCCAGGTCGTCGACGGTCAAGAGCCGGTCGCCCATGTTTCCTCCAGGTTCCAGTGGTTGCCATTTAGCGAGCTAAAGCTATCTCATTTTGCCAGCTAATGCTATTCTTCTTCCTATTCATACCGAACAGGAGGTCTGGTGGCCCGGTCACGTACACCCGTCGGCGCGCACGGCGACATCAATCTCAAGCAGATCGCCCCGGGCAAATGGCGGGCGCGCACGCTCTACCGCTTCGAGGATGGCACCCGTCGTCAGGTCGAGCGCGCCGGCAGCACGAAGGGCAAGGCCCAGAACGCGCTCCTCGAGGCACTCACCACGATCGGCGTGCCGGACTCCCGCACGGGAAAGATGAAGGCGACCATGACCGTTGCCGACCTGGCCGAGGTCTACCTTGAGACGAAGCGCAAGGAGAAGCTCGCGCCCAACAGCATCCGCACCTACACCCAGTGGGCACGCTCGAACATCGTGCCGCAGCTCGGCGCTCTGCGCGCCACCGAGGTGCGCCCGATGGTCGTGCAAGAGTTCTGTGACCGGGTGACCGACGAGAACGGCGCCGGAACGGCCTACAACTGCCGGAAGGTGCTGCGAGGCATGTTCGCCCTTGCGCTTCTGAATGACGTCGTGAAGGTGAATCCGGTTGTCGGCGTGAAGGTGTTCGGAGTGGGTGACGTCGGCAAGGCGGCGAAGGCCCTTCCGCTCGATGGCGTCGACAGCTTCCTCGACGTCGTGCGCAACGACCCCGCGATGCGCTCCGCCGGCATCCCGGATATCTGGGAGTTCATGGCCTTCACGGGCTGTCGCATCGGCGAGGCGCTCGCGCTTCGGTGGTCCCACGTCGACTTCGAGGCGGGCGCCATCACGCTCGGTCCTTCCATCGCAGAGTACGAGGGGCCGGTGCGCATCTGGGAGCCCGCGAAGACGGACAAGTCCTTGCGCACCATCATCGTGCCAGCGCGGACGATGGCCCTGTTGCGGGGCATCAAGGAGCGGGTGCCGCATACCGACGAGGGCCTCGTCTTCCCGCACCCGACGGGCAAGATTTACCGGCCGACACGCCTCGAGCAAATCTGGGAGCGCAACCGGGAACGGCTCGGCTACCCCGAGTTCACCTCGCACGGCTTCCGAAAGACCGTCGCGACTATGCTGGATGCGGCGGGGCTCACCGCTCGAGAGATTGCGGAATACCTCGGACACAAGCGCCCCTCCTTCACCCAGGACGTCTACATGTCGCGCGAGGTGGGAAGCAACAAGGTGGCGAAGTTCTTCGACTCAAAGTTCGGGGAAAGTTCGGGATCGGAGGGGGAGCGGGATGCGAAATCCGCGTAATCACGGGGGAGACGGGTGCTAGGTCAGTTTCTCGGACTGAAGCTCCGGCTGATGGCCAACGCCTTCCGGCGCAGCCCCTGGCAGGTGTTCGGACTGGTGCTCGGCGTCGTCTACGGCGGTGTCATCACCGTGCTGGCCGTTGCGGCGCTGGTCGCTGCGCGGCTGGTGCCGGACGTCGGCGCCGTCCACGACGTGCTCGTGGTGCTGGGTGCGATCGTGGTGGTCGGCTTCCTCGTGCTCCCGCTGATGTTCGGCGTCGACGACTCGCTCGACCCGCGCAAGTTCGCCCTCTTCGGCATCCCGAACCGCGTTCTCTCGACGGGGCTGCTGCTGGCCGGGTTGATCGGCATCCCTTCGTTCGTCCTCATCGCCTGCAGCGCGGCCACGGTCGTGACCTGGTCGCGGGACGCGGGCACGGCGCTCCTCGCGGTGGTCTGCGCGGTGCTCGTCGTGCTGACCTGCGTGCTCGCGTCGCGGGTGTCGACCGCGCTGGCCTCGTACCTGCTCGGGACGCGGCGGTCGCGCGAGGCCGGCGGTGTGATCGCCGCCTTGCTGCTCGTGCTGCTGGCGCCGGCGATCCTGCTCCTCGTCACGGTGGACTGGGGGCGCGACGGTCTGGCCGCCCTCTCCGGCACCGCGTCGTGGCTCGCCTGGACGCCGCTCGGCGCCGTCTGGAGCGCACCGGGCGCCGCCGCGGCGGGCGACTGGTCGACCGCGCTGCTGCAACTGCTCGTTGCCGCGGTCACCGTGGCCGTCCTCTGGCTGGTCTGGGACGTCCTCGTCCGTACGGTCCTGGTGAGTGCACCGCGTGAGTCGCGCGCGAAGTCGTACCACGGCATCGGCTGGTTCGGCCGCCTGCACGGCGGTCCGACCGCGGCGATCGCCGCACGGTCGATGACCTACTGGGGCCGCGATCCGCGCTATTGGGTGTCGCTGGTGATGATCCCGGTCATCCCGGTCTTCGTGCTCGTCGCCCTCCTGCTGGCGGGTCTTCCCGCCCACTACGTCTCGCTCGTCCCGCTGCCGCTGGTGTGCCTCTTCCTCGGCTGGAGCGTGCACAACGACATCGCGTTCGACGGCACGGCCATCTGGTTGCACGTGGTGTCGGGCACCCGCGGCATCGCCGACCGGGTCGGGCGGATGTTCCCGCCGATCGTGGTGGGGATCCCGGTGATCGTCGTCGGTTCGCTCGCGACCACGATCGCGTACGGCGACTGGGCGATCCTGCCGACGGTCGCGGCACTGAGCGGTGCCATCCTGGTGATCGGCCTCGGCCTCTCCTCGATCTCGTCCGTGCTCTTCCCGTATCCGGCGACGAAGCCGGGGGACAGCGCCTTCACACAGCCGCAGACCTCGGGGGCGTCGGCCGCTCTGGTGCAGTCGCTCAGCTTCTTCGCCATCCTGCTGCTCGCGTCCCCGGTCATCGTCTTCCTCGTCCTCGGGCTGACGATCAGCCCGTTCTGGCTGGGCGTCGCCCCGGTGGTCGCCGTGGTGATCGGATTCGCATCCCTCTTCGGCGGCCTCTGGGCCGGTGCGCGCCTGTTCGACCGTCGCGGCCCCGAGCTGATGGCGTTCGCCACGCGCAACGGCTGAGCGCCGCGTCTACACTGGAGGGATGAACGAGGCGAGCATCTCCGAACCGGGCGGCATGCCCTCCGGTGGCGGCGCGACGACGCTGGACCGCGAGCTCGAGGAGCTCCTGCAGAACGTCGAGCCGGGGGACCACGAGCGGTTCTCGCACTACGTCAAGAAGGAGCAGATCCTCGAGTCGGCGATCACCGGCAAGCCGGTGAAGGCGCTCTGCGGCAAGATGTGGACCCCGGGTCGCGATCCGGAGAAGTTCCCGGTGTGCCCGTCGTGCAAGGAGATCTACGAGAAGCTCCGCGACGAGTAGGCGCCGGCCTTTTCAGGCGAAGATCGTCGGCAGCACCGGGTCGCCACGGCCCACGCGGAAGGCGTGCTCGGGCAGTTCCCGCATCGCCAGAGCGTGGTGCTCCCGCGCACGGAGGGTGCCCTCGGGGCCCAGATGCTCGCGGTGCACCTCCCCGTCGGTGACCAGCGGCACCAGCAGATCGCGTCCGGTGTCGTCCGGGCGGTCGCCGTCCTCCACGATGTGCACCACCTCGGCCACGGCGATGCCGCGGTGGTCGACCCGGCGGACGGGGTGCTTGCGTCCGCCGACGCTGGCCTTGCCCTCCGACTTCTTGGCGACGGGGACCCAGTCGCCGGTTCCGTCGGCGGTGCGGTGCGCGACGAGCTTGTAGACCATCCCGGACGCGGGGGAGCCCGACCCGGTCACGACGGAGGTGCCGACCCCGTACGAGTCGACGGGGGAGGCCGCGAGGGCGGCGATGGTGAACTCGTCGAGGTCGTTCGTGACGGTGATCCGCGTCTTCGTCGCCCCCAGCCGGTCCAGCTTCTCGCGCACGCGGCGGACGAGCGTCGGCAGGTCGCCGGAGTCGAGCCGCACCGCGCCGAGCCCGGGCCCGGCGACCCGGACGGCGGTCTCGATCGCGCGGTCGACGTCGTAGGTGTCGATGAGCAGTGTGGTGCCGGGGCCGAGAGCGTCCACCTGTGCTCGGAAGGCGTCCTCCTCGCTGTCGTGCAGCAGCGTGAACGCGTGTGCGGCCGTGCCCATCGTCGGGACGCCCCAGGTGCGTCCGGCTTCCAGGTTCGAGGTGGCGCCGAAGCCCGCGATGTACGCTGCGCGGGCGGCCGCGACGGCGCTGCGCTCGTTGGCGCGCCGGGAGCCCATCTCGGCCAGAGGCCGGCCCGCTGCGGCGGAGACCATGCGTGCCGCGGCGGAGGCCACGGCCGAGTCGTAGTTGAATACGCTGAGGATGAGCGTCTCGAGCACCACTCCCTCGGCGAACGGAGCATCCACGATCAGGAAGGGTGAGCCGGGGAAGAAGAGCTCACCCTCGCGGTATCCACGGATCGACCCGGAGAACCGGAATCCCGCGAGCCAATCGAGGGTCTGCGGGCGCACGACGGCGTTCTCTCGAAGGTACTCGAGCTCCTCGTCGTGGAACCGGAATCGCTGCAGCAGCTCCAGCAGGCGCCCCGTCCCGGCCAGGACGCCGTACCTCCGCCCTTCCGGAAGCCGGCGCGTGAACGCCTCGAACACGCATTCGCGATCGTGCGTGCCCCGCAGGAGCGCGGCATCGATCATGGTGAGCTCGTAGCGGTCGGTCAGGAGCGCGGATGACTCGGTCACGCGATCAGCCTAGCGGCGAGGCCACGGCTGCGGCGGGGTAGGCTGGTCCGCTGTGACGGATGCGCCGATTGGGATCTTCGACTCGGGGGTCGGCGGGTTGACGGTCGCGCGCGCCATCCGCGACCAGCTGCCCAACGAATCGGTCCTCTACATCGGTGACACGGCGCATTCGCCGTACGGCCCGAAGCCCATCGCCGATGTGCGCCGCTACTCGCTGGAGGTCCTCGACCTGCTCGTCGAGCAGGGCGTGAAGCTGCTCGTCATCGCCTGCAACACCGCGTCGTCCGCGATGCTCCGGGACGCCAGGGAGCGCTACTCGGTGCCGGTGATCGAGGTCATCCAGCCGGCCGTGCGCCGTGCCGTCGCCGCGACCCGGACCGGCCGCGTCGGCGTGATCGGCACGGTCGGCACCATCGCCTCCCGCGCGTACGAGGACGCCTTCGCCGCGGCGCCGACCCTCGAGCTGTTCACCCAGGCCTGCCCCCGATTCGTCGAGTTCGTCGAGGCGGGCATCACCAGCGGCGCCGAGGTGCTGCAGGTCACCGCGGAGTACCTGGAGCCGCTGCGCGCGGCCGAGGTGGACACGCTCGTCCTCGGCTGCACCCATTACCCGTTCCTGAAGGGGGCCATCTCCTACGTCATGGGGGAGGGCGTCTCCCTCGTCTCCAGCGACACCGAGACCGCCACGGACGTCTACCGCACGCTGGTCGGGAGCGGGCTCGAACGCCGTTCGCCCGAGCCGCCGACCGTCCACTACGAGGCCACCGGGCTCGACGCCGACACCTTCCTGCGCCTGGCGCACCGTTTCATCGGCCCGGAGGTATCCCGCGTCGACCTGGTGCAGACCGGCGTGATCGACCTTCCGCTCTGATCCACCACCATCACCACACGAGGAGAGCCACGTGACCGACATCATCCGCGCCGACGGGCGCACCGCCGACCAGCTCCGCCCGGTCACGATCGAGCGCGGCTGGAGCAAGCAGGCGGAGGGATCGGCCCTGATCTCGTTCGGCGAGACGCGCGTGCTCTGCACCGCGTCGTTCACGAACGGCGTCCCGCGCTGGATGGCGGGCAAGGGCCGCGGCTGGGTCACCGCCGAGTACGCGATGCTCCCGCGCTCCACCAACGACCGGATGGACCGGGAGGCCGTCAAGGGCAAGATCGGCGGACGCACCCATGAGATCAGCCGGCTGATCGGCCGCAGCCTCCGCGCCGTCGTCGACATGAAGGCGCTGGGCGAGAACACGATCGTTCTCGACTGCGACGTGCTGCAGGCCGACGGCGGCACCCGCACGGCGGCGATCACCGGCGCCTACGTCGCGCTCGCCGACGCGCTCGAGTGGGGGCGAGAGCACCGTTTCATCGGGCAGCGCGCGACTCCGCTGATCGATTCGGTGTCGGCCGTCTCCGTCGGCATCATCGACGGCGCCCCGATGCTCGATCTCGCGTACGTCGAGGACGTGCGGGCCGAGACCGACATGAACGTCGTCGTCACCGGTCGCGGCCTGTTCGTCGAGGTGCAGGGCACGGCGGAGGGGGCCCCGTTCGACCGGAACGAACTGAACTCGCTGCTCGACCTCGCCCTGCTCGGCACCACAGAGCTCGCCGGCGTCCAGTCCGCGTCGCTCACCGCGGGAGCGTGACCGGATGGTCCGCGTCGTCCTCGCCACCCACAACGTCCACAAGGCGCTGGAGTTCCAGCAGATCCTGGGCGACGCCGTCCCCGGTCTCGAGATCGTCCGCTACGACGGGCCCGAGCCCGTCGAGGACGGCTCGACCTTCGCCGAGAACGCCCTGATCAAAGCGCGAGCGGCGGCGGCGCACACCGGGCTGCCGGCTCTCGCCGACGACTCGGGCATCTGTGTCGACGTGATGGGTGGCTCGCCGGGGATCTTCTCGGCGCGCTGGGCCGGCCACCACGGCGATGCGCAGGCGAACCTGCAGCTGCTGCTCGACCAGCTCTCGGATGTGCCGGAGCACTCCCGGGCGGCGCACTTCACCGCGACACTGGCGCTCGTCGTGCCGGGGGAGGAATCGACCCTGGTCGAGGGCGTCTGGCCGGGACGCATCGCCCGGCACGCGGCGGGAGGGCACGGGCACGGCTACGACCCGATCTTCCTCCCCGAGGGTCACGACGCCACGGCGGCCGAGCTCGGCCCGGACGTGAAGAACCGGGAGAGTCATCGAGCGCGGGCGTTCGCGGCGATCGTGCCCGCGCTGCGGGCGCTCGCCGCGCGCTGACGGCGCCTGCTGAGAACGGCACTCATTCCTATCTAGCGCGATCGCTGGCGGTTCGGCCTGTGCCGTGTCTACCGTAGAAGCGATGAGTCACGACCACGGGCATTCAGCCAACCGCAACCGCCTCCTGATCGCGATCGGCATCGTCTCGGCGGTGCTGGTCGTGGAGATCGTCGGCGCCTGGCTGAGCGGGTCGCTCGCGCTGCTGGCGGACGCCGGGCACATGCTGAGCGACCTGACGGGCCTCATCGTGGCCCTGGTGGCGACGATCATCGCCGCCCGTCCCGCGACCGACCGGCAGACCTTCGGCTATCGTCGGGCCGAGGTGTTCGGGGCCCTGATCAACGGCCTGATCCTGGTGGTCGTCGCCGTCGGCGTGGCGATCGGGGCGATCGGCCGCCTGGTGACGGGCGAATCGGAGGTCCAGAGCGGGCCGATGCTCGTCGTCGCCGTCATCGGCCTGGTGGCCAACGTCGTCGCGCTACTGCTCCTGCGCCCGGCCGCCGGTCACTCGATCAACATGCGTGGCGCCTACCTGGAGGTCTTCGGAGACCTGGTCGGCTCGATCACGGTCATCGTCGCGGCCGTCGTGATCATGGTCACCGGTTGGGGCCCGGCCGACGCCGTCGCATCGCTGCTCATCGCCGTGTTCATCGTGCCGCGCGCGTACCTGTTGCTGCGCGACGTCGTGCACGTGCTGAGCGAGGCGGCGCCCGCCGACACGGACGTGGCGCAGATCCGAGACCACATCGTCCGGGCGAAGGGCGTGGTCGCAGTGCACGACGTGCACGTCTGGGCGATCACGTCGGGTGCGCCGGTCTTCACCGCGCACGTCGTGGTCGAGCAGGAGGTGTTCCGTTCAGGACGCACCGGGGACCTGCTGGACGAGCTCTCCGGGTGCCTGGCCGAGCACTTCGACGTCGAGCACTCGACCTTCCAGCTGGAGCCGGCCGAGCACGCCGAGCACGAGGACGAGTTCCACCGGTAGGCGGACGGCGTCCGGTCGTCAGACCTCCGGGGTCGGCGCCGGGTGCGCGGCGGCGTCCGCTTCGGCGGCGAGGCGCTTCTTCTTCGCCTTGCGCAGCGACTGGAAGTAGTGGAACAGCGTCGGGATCAGTGTGATCACCACGGCGCTGATGAGGATGATGTCGATGTAGCTCGACACGAAGTGCGCGACCGGCGGGATGTAGCCGATGAGGTAGCCGAACAGCGTGAGCCCCGCACCCCAGATCAGGGCGCCGATGGCGTTGTAGAGCGAGTACTTCTTGTAGTTCATGTGGCCGACGCCGGCGGCGACCGGGGCGAAGGTGCGCACGATCGGCACGAAGCGCGCCAGGATGATCGCCAGCGCACCGAAGCGGTCGAAGAACGCGTTGGTGCGCCGCACGTTCTCCATGCTGAAGAGGCCGCTCTCCTTGCGTTCGAACACCCTCGGACCTGCTTTGTGCCCGATCAGATAGCCGACCTCGCCACCGAGGAAGGCGGCGAACGCGATCGCCAGGCACACCCACCAGATGTCCACGCCGAACACGAGCGACGTGTGGGTCAGGAGCCCCGAGATGACGAGCAGTGTGTCGCCCGGCAGCAGGAATCCGACGAGGAGTCCGGTCTCGGCGAACACGATTCCGCACACGACGACGAGCGCCCACGGCCCGGCGGCCGTGATGATGGTGTTCGGGTCGAGCCAAGGGATGAGACCGGCGTGATGGATCAAGGGGCTCCAGACGGGTTCGGGGTACGGAGCCGAGTTTAGTGGCCGGAAGCTGCACGGAACGTGCGAATTGTCACGATGGCGGCGAAGATCATCCTGTGGTCTGACTATGCCCCCTCTGTGTCGTACGAGGGGGCCGCCGGGCCGGACGAGGGATCAGCGCGAGACCAGTGCCGAAGTGCGGGAGAAGGGACTCGAACCCTCACGCCGTGAAGCACAGGAACCTAAATCCTGCGTGTCTGCCAGTTTCACCACTCCCGCGGCGCGCGCTAGGCGCGGCTACGACAATAGCTCATGCACGCGCGGCGCGACCTCGGTGCCGTACAGCTCGATCGCGCGCATCAGGTGGTCGTGGCCGAGCGTCCCGTTGCTGATCTTGAGGTCGAACCGCTCGATCCCGAGTCCACGCGCGGTGTAGGCGATCTTCTGCGCGACGGTCTCCGGCGAGCCGACGACGAGGGCGCCGTCCTCGCCGGCCTCGTGCTCGAATCGTGCGCGCGAGGCCGGCGGCCAGCCCCGCTCACGGCCGATCCGGTTGGTCATCGCCTCGTAGTGCGGCCAGAGGATCTCCTTCGCCTCGTCGTCGGTCGCGGCGACGAAGCCGGGGGAGTGCACCCCGATCGGGAGGGTGGTGTCCTGGTCGAACTGGTCGAGGGCCTTGCGGTAGAGCTCGGCGAGCGGCTGGAAGCGCATCGGGCCGCCGCCGATGATCGCGAGCATCAGCGGGAGGCCGTAGTGCGCGGCGCGGACGACCGACTCGGGGCTGCCTCCGACGCCGATCCATGTCTTCAGCGGGCCGTTCTCCAGGTGCGGGTACACCGACTGGCCGGTCAGAGCCGGGCGGAGGGAGCCCTCCCAGGTCACCGGCTGCTGCTTCCGCAGCTCGGCGAACAGGTCCAGCTTCTCCTCGAAGAGCTCTTCGTACTGCCCGAGGTCGAGCCCGAAGAGGGGGAACGATTCGATGAAGGAGCCGCGGCCGAGGATGACCTCCGCGCGGCCGCCGGACACACCGTCGAGGGTCGCGAACCGCTGGAACACGCGCACCGGGTCGTCCGAGCTCAGCACGGTGACGGCCGACCCGAGATGGATGCGCTCGGTGCGCCCCGCGATCGCCGCCAGCACCACCTCGGGGGCGGAGACCGCGAAGTCCTCGCGGTGGTGCTCGCCGATGCCGATGAAGTCGAGGCCGACCTGATCGGCCAGCACCCCCTCCTCGACGACGTTGCGCAGGACCTGCGCGTGGGTCAGCGGTGCGCCGTCGGCGTCGCGGGTGACGTCTCCGAAGGTGTCGATGCCGAGTTCGAGTCTCGTCGCCATGTCAGTCCTCACATTCATGCGTTTGCATGAAGCCGAACGGCCTCCGGGTCGAGCCTATTCCCGGGTCGGGCGCGGAGGTCAGGCGGCCCGTGTCGTGCGGGGGACGTAGCGCGGGATGTAGCGGCCGAGCATCGCGGCCCCCAGCAGCCCGAGGACGCCCATCACGCCCCCGGCGAACGAGATCGAGACGACCGCGGTCAGCAGGGAGACGACCAGCGGGGCGACGGCCTGCCCGGCGTCGCTCGAGAACCGCCAGGCGCCGAGGAACGCCGCCGGGGCGTCGCGGGGCGCGAGGTCGGCGCCCAGTGTCATCACGATTCCGGAGCCGATGCCGTTGGCGACGGACAGGAAGAGCGAGACGCCGATGTACCAGGCGACGCGCGCATCCAGCTCGTGCGTGAACGAGAGGGCGAGGAAGCCGGCGCCGAGGCCGATCATCGACGGGATGGCGCTCCACATCCGCCCGAACCGGTCCATGATCTGGCCGCTCGCGTAGAAGAGGGCGAAGTCCACCGCTCCCGCCAGGCCGATGATCAGAGCCGTGTTCGCCTCGCTGAGCCCGATCGAGACCGCCCAGAGCGGCATCAGGACGGTGCGGGCGGAGCGCACCGCGCTGACGAGCGCCACACCGGACCCCATGCGCACCAGCACGGCGCGGAAGGCCCAGATCGTGCGGAACAGGCCGTGCGTGCGCTCCTCGGCCTCCTCCTCGCCGGCCGTCACCCGCTCACCGGCCGCATCGGTCGTGCGCGCACTCGGGCCGAACATCTTCTCCGGGTCGGGCAGCGCGACCAGCACCACGACGGCTCCCACGCAGCCGACGACGAAGATCCAGAACACCGACTGCGTCGAGCCGGTCAGGGCGATGACGGCGGAGGCGATCAGCGGCCCGACGAACCAACCGCAACGGAAGATACCCCCGAGGGTGGAGAGCGCTCGCGCCCGGTAGCGCTGCGGGACGTAGGTGGTCATGAACGCGTGCCGTGCGAGCGCGAACACCGCCGTGGCCAGACCGACCACGAAGATCCCGACCATCAGCACCCAGTAGTTCGGAGCGAGCAGGCAGACCGCGATCCCGGCGATCGCGACCACGGCCGCGGCGATCATCGATCGGC
The DNA here is from genome assembly GCF_000633535.1 of Leifsonia aquatica H1aii. Taxonomy (GTDB): domain Bacteria; phylum Actinomycetota; class Actinomycetes; order Actinomycetales; family Microbacteriaceae; genus Leifsonia; species Leifsonia aquatica_A. Next base: position 345,168 of record NZ_AYMR01000009.1, read on the forward strand.
GCTCGCCGAACCGGGAGACCACCCACCCGCTCGGGATGTCGCCTGCCAGTTCGCCGAGCATCACCATCGACGCGATGAACCCGGCCATCGCCAGCGACGCCCCCAGGTTGCCGGCTGCGATGGGGATGATCGGGATGATCGCGCCCTCGCCGATGGAGAACAGCAGCGTTGGAAGGAAGGCTGCGAGTGCGACGGAGCGGAATCGGAAGGGGCGCTCGTCGGAAGTCATCTCGTTAACACCGTACAACTTCTCCGCGCCGCCCCCGCGCGGGCGACCGGCCGGTAGGCTGGACGCCGACATGATTGAACTGGACCTCACCCCGCAGATCGCCGAGTTGCGCTCGACCCTGGGCGACATCACCGCCGTCGTCAACCCGGACAAGCTCCGTGCCGACATCGCCGCTCTCAGCGAGCAGGCCGGTGCCCCCGACCTCTGGGACGACACGGCGAACGCGCAGAAGGTGACCAGCGCCCTCAGTCACCGCCAGGCGGAGCTCGGCCGGATCACCGCGATCGAGCAGCGCCTCGACGACCTCGAGGTGCTCGTCGAGCTCGCCGTCGAGGGCGACGACGAGGAGTCGGCCGCCGAGGCCCGCGCCGAGCTCGACTCGCTGCAGAAGGCACTCGGCTCCCTCGAGGTGCAGACCCTCCTGAACGGCGAGTACGACGAGCGCGCCGCGATCGTGACCATCCGCTCCGGCGCCGGCGGCGACGACGCCACCGACTTCGCTGAGATGCTGCTGCGCATGTACCTGCGCTGGGCCGAGCGCCACAAGTACCCGGTCAAGGTGATGGACACCTCGTACGCCGAGGGAGCGGGTATCAAGTCCGCGACCTTCGAGGTCGACGTGCCCTACGCCTTCGGCACGCTTTCCGTGGAGGCGGGCACCCACCGCCTCGCGCGCATCAGCCCGTTCGGATCCGCCGACAAGCGCCAGACCTCGTTCGCCGCCGTCGAGGTGATCCCGCTCATGGAGGAGGCCGTGCAGGTCGACATCCCCGAGGGCGACATCCGCATCGACGTCTTCCGGTCGTCCGGTCCCGGGGGCCAGTCGGTCAACACGACCGACTCCGCGGTGCGGATCACCCACCTCCCGACCGGCATCGTCGTCTCGATGCAGAACGAGAAGTCGCAGATCCAGAACCGCGCCGCCGCGATGCGCGTGCTCCAGACCCGACTGCTGCTGCTGCAGAAGGAGGAGGAGGCCGCGAAGAAGAAGGAACTCGCCGGCACCATCACGGCGAGCTGGGGCGACCAGATGCGCTCCTACTTCCTCTACGGCCAGCAGCTGGTCAAGGACCTGCGCACCGGGTACGAGTCCGGCAACCCCAGTTCGGTGTTCGACGGCGACCTCGACGGCTTCATCGCCGCGGGCATCCGCTGGCGCGCCGGAGCCAAAGCGGAAGCCCAGGCCTAGCCCGTCTAGCACCGACCGAGCTCGGACCGCGCGTACGGCGTGCTGTCAGGCTCGCGCCACGCCCACGCCGATACGGCGGATGCGCCGGAAGATGCATAGTCTCTACACGTCATGATCCGGTTCGAACACGTATCCAAGCAGTACTCGGGCACGACCCGCCCGGCGCTGAACGGCATCAACCTCGAGGTGCTGCGCGGTGAGTTCGTCTTCCTCGTCGGCGCGTCCGGCTCGGGCAAGTCGAGCTGCCTGCGCCTCATCCTGAAAGAAGAGAAGCCCACCAAGGGCAACATCCACGTGCTGGGGCAGGACCTCGGCTCGATCTCCTCCCGCAAGGTGCCGTACTTCCGTCGCAACCTCGGTGTCGTCTTCCAGGACTTCCGTCTCCTTCCCAACAAGAACGTCTTCCAGAACGTCGCCTTCACCCTGCAGGTCATCGGCAAGTCCCGTGCCTTCATCCAGGAGGCCGTCCCGGACGTCCTCACGATGGTCGGTCTCGACGGCAAGGCGCAGCGCCTGCCGCACGAGCTGTCCGGAGGTGAGCAGCAGCGCGTCGCCATCGCACGCGCCGTCGTCAACAAGCCGCAGATCCTCCTGGCGGACGAGCCGACGGGCAACCTGGATCCGGCCACCAGCGCCGGGATCATGGGCGTGCTCGAGCGCATCAACGCCGGGGGCACCACCGTCCTGATGGCGACCCACGAGGCGGCCATCGTCGACCAGATGAAGCGACGGGTGATCGAGCTCGTCAGCGGGCAGATCGTGCGCGACGAGCGTCATGGCGGTTACGGCGTGACCGCTGCGGTGCCGATCCAGCGCGAGCAGCTCACGGTGCCCGCGCAGGCTCCCGCGGCCGTCCCGGTCGGGGTGCCCGCGAACGCAGCGTTCGGCTCGGAGCCGATGACGCGTCCGCACGCACCCGTCGGCAACCCGACGGGGCCGGTCTCGGTGCCGCAGCAGACCGGACCGCAGCCGTCCGTGCCCCCGCTGCCGCCGCAGCCGATCACGTATCCGCCGGCCGCCCAGCAGCCGATGGTCCAGCAGCCGGTCGCCCAGCAGTCGGCCACCCAGCACCAGCAGCCGGTCGTGTCGCAGCCGCAGCCCGTCGTGCAACCGCAGGCCGCCGCCGCGCCGCAGCCACCGGTCGACCAGCCCGTCGGTCCGCCGGCCGGCGACTCCCTGCCTGACCACCTCAACTTCACCGCCAACCTCGACCTCCGGGGACTGCGCGAGACCACCGACCGCGACGGCGAGCAGAATGTGGGGCCGACCAAATGAGATTCGGCCTGATCTGGTCGGAGGTCGGCAACGGCCTGCGCCGCAACCTCTCGATGGTGATCTCGGTCATCCTCGTCACGTTCATCTCCCTGACCTTCGTCGGCACGGCCGTGCTGCTGCAGGTGCAGATCGGGCAGATGAAGACCTACTGGTACGACCGCGCGCAGGTCGCTGTCTACATGTGCACCGAGGCGGACAACTGCCAGGGCGGTGCCGCGACCGACCAGACGGTCGAAGCGGTCAAGAAGCAGCTGGAGTCGCCCGAGCTGTCGCCGTACATCCAGAAGTTCTACTTCCAGGACCAGCAGCAGGCGTACAACGAGTTCAAGCAGCAGTTCAAGGGCAACCAGATCGCCGACTTCGTGACGCCGGACATGATCCCGCAGACGTTCTGGGTCAACCTCAAGGACCCGAACCAGTCGGCCGTGCTCACGGAGACCCTCGCCGGGTCGGCCGGGGTGCAGAGCGTCGTCGACCAGCGCAGCTACCTCGATCAGATCTTCAACATCCTCGGCGCCGCCAGTGCCACGGCGCTCGTCGTCGCGGTGGTGATGCTCGTGGCGGCCGTGCTGCTCATCGCCACCACCATCCGGCTCTCCGCGTTCTCCCGTAGGCGCGAGATCGGGATCATGCGGCTCGTCGGCGCGTCCAACCGGTTCATCCAGACACCGTTCATCATCGAGGGTGTGCTCGCCGCGCTGATCGGTGCGCTGCTGGCGGCGACCGTGCTGGTGCTGATCGTGCAACTGTTCGTACGCGGACCGCTGCAGAACAGCATCCAATCGATCAACTTCGTCTCGATGTCCCAGGCCTGGCCGGTGATCCCGTTGATCGTGCTGGTCGGGGTGCTCCTCGCCGCCGCCTCGGCCAACTTCGCGATCAAGCGCTACCTGAAGGTCTGACGCACGATAGACTGGTCTGCTGCCCGGCGACGCGCCGGGCAGCGCCACCATCGAACGTCAGGAGTGAGCCGTGCCCAGGGAACAGGGACAGAAGGTCGTCGCGACCAACCGTCGCGCCCGCCACGACTACATCCTCGAGGACACCTTCGAGGCCGGTCTCGTCCTGACCGGCACCGAGGTGAAGTCGCTGCGGCTGGGCCGGGCGTCGCTTGTCGACGGCTACGCCTTCGTCGACAAGGGGGAGGCCTGGCTCGACGCCGTGCACATCCCGGAATACGCGGACGGGACCTGGAACAACCACGCCCCGCGCCGCAAGCGCAAGCTGCTGCTGCACAAGGCGCAGATCCTGAAGATCGAGAATAAGGTCAAGCAGGGCGGCTACACGATCATCCCGCTGCAGATCTACTTCAACGACGGCCGGGCCAAGGTCGAGATCGCGGTCGCCAAGGGCAAGAAGGACTACGACAAGCGCCAGGCGCTGCGCGAGCGGCAGGACAACCGTGAGGCGCAGCGGGCGATGTCGAGCCGCCGGCACCTCGGCGAGTAAGGCGATCCCGCATGGCGCCGGGGCCGGCGCCCACCTGGCAGACTGAGGCCATGAGCACCTCCCCGCAGCGCATCCCGGTCCACGGCACGTACAACTTCCGCGATGTCGGCGGGTACGCGGTGGAGGGCGGGGTCACCCGTTCCGGCAAGCTGTTCCGGGCCGATGCGCTGGCCGATCTCGGCGACGAGGGGAAGGCTGCCTTGCGTGAGCTCGGGGCGCGGATCGTCATCGACCTGCGCGACGACTTCGAGGTGGAGTCCCGGCCCGACGATCTGAGCGGGCTCGACGTCACCGTGCTGCGCCTGCCGGTCTTCGAAGGCTCCGGAGCATCGCAGGCCACGGTCGGAGCCACCCTGGTCGATCTCTACGAGAAGATCATCCTCCAGCATCGGGACGTGGTCATCCGCGCCCTTCGCGAGATCGCCGACACCGGAACGGAGCCGGTGATCGTCCACTGCACCGCGGGCAAGGACCGCACTGGCGTGGTCATCGCGCTGGCCCTGCTCGCCGCGGGCGTGGATCGTGAGACCGTGCTCGACGACTACGCGGCCACGCAGGCCAACCTGGCCGGCGAATGGCTCGACCGGATGCTCGCACTCGTCCGCGGCTACGGCGTCGAGATGACCCCGAACCTCCAGGTGATCATGGGCGGCAGTCCGCGGGAGGCGCTGGCCGCGGGACTCGACCTGATCGAGCGCGACTTCGGAAGCGTCCGCGCCTACCTGCTGGACGCGGGACTGGACGAGCTGGAACTCGCGAAGCTGCGCTCGGTGCTCGTGCAGCCCGCCTGACGGCAGCGGCGAGGCGCCGCCGGGCCCGGATTCACAGCGGAGTCATCAGGGGCTCGCAGCCCCAACGCGGGCTGCGCATGCTTTCCTGTGATCATGGATGAGAACCAGCCGACGGAACCGCTGCCGCCGGCGCCCGGTGCGGCGCCGACGGCTGCGGCATCCCAGCCGTCCGCCCCGCCCCCTGCAGCGGCCGCTCCGGGGGGAGTCCCGCCCACGGCACCGGCACCGGCCGTCGAACCGTTCTACAAGCGGCACGGACTCGCCTTCGCCATCTCCACCCTCGTGCTCGGGATCGTGGTCGTCCTCGGCCTGATCGGGGTCGGTACGGCCGTCGCGGTGAACGTGGCCGCCCACTCCCTCTCGGCCTTCGAGCACACTTCGCCCCGCGACCGCGGCGCACCGGGGGACGGCCGGCAGAACCTCGGGCCGGGCGGCTCCGGCAACGGGGGATCCGGTCAGGGCGACTCCGGTCAGGGCGGCTCCGGCACCGGAGGCCGGAATGGCGGCACGCAACGCGAGCTCGTCCGGGGCACGCTCGAGTCGACCTCCAGCTCCGACTGGACGGTGAAGACGACCTCCGGCTCGACCGTCACGGTGAAGATCACCTCGTCCACCGCCTTCGGGCTGCCGAACCAGTCGGCGTCCGCCTCCGACTTCGCCACCGGCGACGAGGTGGTCGTGGTCGGCACCGGGCGCAGCGGCGACACCATCACCGCGACACGCATCCTCGAGCTGACCGACGTCCCGCGACCGGGATCCACGCCGGGGCCGACCCCGGGTTCGGGCGCGCCGTGATCGCGGCCGGCGGCGGACGCGCGCTCTGATCAGGACGCGGCGAAGCGGGCGTGCACCCGGACCGTCACGCGGATCAGGTCCGGCTTCAGGGCGAGCGGCGCGCCGCTGACGTCCGCCGAGGCCATCCGCGCCGCGAACGGGGCTCCGGGCTGCGGGGAAGCGCCGGCGTCGCCGAGCATCCCCGGATCGCTCAGCGCCACCGGGCGCAGGTCGGTCAGACCGAGGGCGGCGGCGTAGCGGCGAGCTTTCGCCACGGCCTCCTCGACGGCGCGGCGGGACACCTCCTCGGTGAGTTGCTGTCGCGTCTCGGGGGAGAGGCTCCAGCTCACCCCCTCGACAGTCACGCCGTCGCGCAGCGACACCGCGCCGACCCAGTCCGAGAGAGCGGACGGGTCCGCGAACTCCGCTTCCAGCGATGCCTGCGCGTGATGGACGACCGGGAGCTGCTCTCCGGTCTGGCTCCACGGCCGATCGCCCCACACCCGCAGCTGCTCGGACGACCAGCGCAGGAGCGGGGCCCCCGGCGCCTCGTGGAGCTCGCGGAGGCCCGCCACGAGCTCGGTGTGGCGCTCCGTGGCGAGCTCGAGGGCCTCGTGCCGCGACGCGCCGTCATAGGTGACCAGCACCCGGACCGTGCCGCGTTCGGCGGCGCGCCCCTCCTCGTACTCGCCCTGGACCGTGATGATCGTCTCCGACATGGACCGATCGTGGCATAGAACGACCCGCGCCGCTGTTGTAGTATGAGAAGCTCGCCGGTCACGGCGGACACGCACCTGCACAATTCAACAGCGCGCGACAGCGACCCAGCCATTTCGGCTGCGCACGGGGATGATCGGTTTCGACATTGTCTGCGTGACTGTGAGAAGCGGGTCGAGGATGCATGCTTATCTCGTAAACGATGCATGCAAAACTATAAGTGCCAATTCCAAGAGCACTGTCTCGGCCAAGGCCGACTTCGCCCTCGCGGCGTAAGTTCTCCTCCGCCATTTAAGAGACCGTCAGACCGGGAACCGTCTTCTACCCGGATCCTGGCGTCAGCTAGAGGACTAGCTTCTGTGTTGAGTATCAGGGCACAGAGGGACTTCAACTGATGCTGGGCCCGTCGGATCAGGTGCCAGTGGCAAGATCCGGGGCCGAGAACACGCCTTCACTGGCTACACCCGTAGAAGGCACATGACCACAGCAGTGGACGGGGGTTCAATTCCCCCCATCTCCACCATCGGCCGCTGTCGCGCGTTGTTCGGATCGGCGCAGAGCCACGAAAGGCCGCCCCTCGCCGGGGCGGCCTTTCGTGTTCGGTGGCGGGTCAGTCGTCGTCGCGCGTGATCGCCTTGTTGAAGCCGGTCACGGGCTGCGCCTCGTCGAAGGCGGCCGCCTTGCGGCGGAAGCCGCGCGTGAGCACCAGCAGGTACACGAAGCCGATGGCGGCCCAGATGGAGCCGCCGATGAGGGCGTCGATGTGCAGGTTCGCCCAGAGGACTCCCGTCATCAGCATGCCGATCCCCGGCAGGACGATGAACGTGAAGATGTCCTTCGCCTTCTTGCGGCGGCCCTTGCGGATGGCGAACCAGGCGATCACGGACACGTTCACGAACGTGAACGCGATGAGGGCGCCGAAGTTGATGAACGCGGCGATCAGCTCTAGGGTGAACGCCGCCGCCAGCAGGCTGATGACGCCGACGAGGACGACGTTGAACGTCGGGGTGTGCGTCTTCGGGCTGATGTAGCCGAAGAGGCGCTTCGGGAGCACGTTGTTGCGGCCCATCACCAGCAGCATCCGCGAGACGGAGGCGTGGGAGGCGAGGCCAGAGGCGAGCGTCGCGGCGAAACCTGCAGCGGTCAGCACGGCCTGCAGCACCGGGCCGCCGACCTGGAGGCCGATCTCGGGGAGCGTGCTGTCCTCGATCGCATCCGAGGGGAACACCGAGGACGACGGGAAGCGCAACTGTGTGAAATACGCCGCGATCAGGAAGATGGCGCCGCCGATGATGACGGTGAACAAGATCGCCTTCGGCATGATCCGCGGGTGCTTCGCCTCCTCCGCGTACATCGTGACCGCGTCGAAGCCGATGAACGAGAAGCAGACGATCGTGGCGCCCATCAGCACGGCGCCGAGGGTCACGCCGTCGTGGAAGAACGGCTGCACGGAGGCGACGGTGCCGGTGCCCGCGCCCTGTGCGAGCTGGGCGATGACCATGATCACGAAGACCGCCATGACGACGATCGAGAAGACCAGGAGCAGCATGTTCATGTTCGACGTGCCGCGCATCGTCAGGTAGATGACCGAGGTGACGACGGCGCAGTAGATCACGACCCAGATCCAGCCGGGGACGCTCGGGAAGATCGCCTCCAGGTAGCTCCGGATGATCAGGCAGTTCACCATCGGCAGCAGCACGTAGTCGATGAGCGACGTCCAGCCGACCATGAACCCGACGTTCGGGTGGACCGACTCGCGTACGTAGGTGTACGCGGAACCGGCGCTCGGGATGGCGCCCGCCATCTTGCCGTAGCTGATGGCGGTGAACATCATCACGATCAGGGCGACCAGGTACGCGGACGGGACGACGTTGTCCGTGTCGCGCGCGACCATGCCGAACGTGTCGAACACGACGGTCGGCGTCATGTAGCCCAGACCCAGACCGACGATGGCCCACAGACCGAGGTTCCGTTTGAGGGTCCCGGACTTCGGGATCGCGGGGGCGGATGTACTCGTCAAGGCGTCTCCTTACCGACAGGGCGCGGACGCAGCGAGTCACCGCTCGTCCGCGAGCAGTGACAGCCATCATGGCAGAGCCGGAGACGGCCCCGCACCACACACTCCGACCGGATGACGGGTGAAACCCGGATGAACTGACCGTTCTCGCCCGGTCCTTGCGGTGTGCGACGGGGCCGGGCCACCATGGCAGGATGAAGAACCGCCTCGCCGGTGCTCTCGCCGCCTCCCTCGTCGTCCTGCTCGCCGCGGCAGGATGCGCCGCCCGGCCCGAGGAGGCGCCCACGCCGGCGGACGCCTGGCAGACGGCGGCGCAGACCGCCCTGGAAAACGCCCTGCGCACGACGGGGATCCCCGGCGGAGCGATCACCGTCACGCACGACGACGTGACGTGGACGGGCGTCGCCGGACTCGCCGACGTCGCCACCGGGCGCACGGTCACCTCCGACGATCGGTTCGCCTTCCGCAGCATCACCAAGTCGTACACGGTCACGGCCATCCTGCAGCTGGTCGACGAGGGGAGGCTGTCGCTCGACGACCCCGTGTCGAAATACGTGGACGGCGTGCCGGACGGCGACCGGATCACACTGCGCGAGCTCGCCCGGATGCGATCCGGCCTGCCCAACTACTCGGCGACCCCCGCCTTCCAGGAGGCGCTGAAGATCGACCTGACCCGCGACTGGACCGATGCGGAGATCTTGCAGGCGGCCTTCTCCGAGCCGAACGACTTCGCCCCGGACGCGCGCTACGAGTACTCGAACACCAACACGGTCCTGCTCGGCGAGGTGCTGCAGAAGGTCACCGGCGAGCCCTGGTACCAGGTGGTGCAGCAGTCCATCCTGGAGCCGCGAGGCTTGAGCACCACCACCTACCCCGACTCGTCGCCCATCCCGAAGCCGTTCGCCGAGCCGTACCAGGGCGGCGGCGAGGGCCAGGAGCCGGAACTCCTGCCGGCCATACCTGCGAACTCCCTCTCGGCGGCCGGCGGCTTCGCCGGGACGATCCGCGACCTGGGCCGGTGGGCACGCCTGCTCGGAACCGGCGAGCTGCTCACGGAGTCGACGGCGGAGCAGCGCACCTCCGAGGCCGCGCTCTCCCCGACGAGCGACGACCCGAACAGCCCGTTCTACGACGCCTACGGCATGGGGATGGGGGAGATCGACGGGTGGATCGGCCACACCGGCAACGGTCTCGGCTACCAGGCGCTCGCGATGTACGACCCGGCGACGGGCGACAGCGTCGCGATCCTGATCAACGGTACGGGCGACGATCACGACGCCCCGGCCCACCTGTTCCAGAAACTGCTCCCCGCACTGGGCTGAGCCGCGGACGGGCGGGATCAGCCGAGGTCGTCGCCGCTCACCGGCCGGCGGCCCAGCCGAGGGCCACGCCGAGCGCCGTCAGCACGGAGACGTGCCCCTCGCGTGGCCGCAGCCAGAGCTCGCCGCGACGCAGCCGCTCCAGCTGCAGGGCGGCGTGCCCGGGCGGCACGACCCGGTCGGCTCCGCCCTGGACCAGCAGGACCGGGCAGCGGACGGCGGCGAGGTCGACTCCCCACGGGGTGACGTAGGCGATGTCGTCGTCCACCTCGCCGTCCGGTCCTTCGGCGGATCCCGCCCCGGCGTCGACGCCGAGCGGTTGCCACTCGGCGTTCAGGGCGTCCCAGTCGCGGGTGGTGAAGACCTCCGGGTCGAACGTGGCGGTCTGCGCGTGGGCCAGGCGCTCCGCGCGGCCGCCGAGAGCGGCGCCGAGCCCGGACGGGTCCGCCATACCGGTGAACCAGTCCGGCGATCCGGTGTAGGGAGCGATGCCCGCCAGCACGACCGCCGCGCGCACCCGCTCGGGTGCGCGGGCGGCGATCGCGAGGGCGTGCGGGCCGCCGCCGGAGGCGCCTGCCGTGACCACCTGGTCGACGGCGAGGTGGTCGAGCACCGCGAGCACATCGCCCGCCGCGTCGGCGACGGTGCGGCCCGGCAACGGATCCGAGCCCGGGTATCCGGGGCGGGCGCAGGAGATCACGCGCAACCCGTGCGCAGCGGCCGCCGCCGCCACGGGCTCGATGACGGCGCCCGTCTGCGGTGTGCCGTGCTGCCAGACCACGGCGGGGCCGTCCGTCGCCCCGGTGTCGAAGAGGCGGACCCGTCGGCCGTCGGGGAGCGTCAGGGAGTGCGGCTGCGAGGCGTTCATCCGCGCCACGCCTCCAGCTCCTGCAGCAGTTCGGCTTTGCGCTTCTCCGGCGCGAAGGACGCTTCGATCGCGTTGCGGGCGAAGCGGGAGGCCTGGTCGGCGCTCAGGCCGAGGGCGTCGCGCACGGCGACGAAGTTGTCCCCGATGTAGCCGCCGAAGTACGACGGATCGTCCGAGTTGATGGTGACGGCCACGCCGGCCTCGTCGAGTCGGTGCAGCGGGTGGTCGGCGAGGTCCGGGACCGCCCGCAGCCGCAGGTTGGAGAGCGGGCAGACGGTGAGGGCGATCCGCTCGTGCGCCAGGCGGGCGACCAGTTCCGGGTCCTCGATCGAGCGGATGCCGTGATCGATCCGCTCCGCGCCGAGGAGGTCGAGGGCCTCGCGCACATAGCCCGCCGGTCCCTCCTCGCCCGCGTGGGCGACCACGTGGAGGCCGGCCTCTCGGGCGCGACGGTAGACGGCCTCGAAGAGCGCAGGCGGATAGCCGACCTCGGCGGAGTCCAGGCCGACGCCGATGACGCGGTCGGTGCGGGTGAGCCCGGCGCTCAGGATCCGGTCGGCCGACTCGACCGGTTCGTCGCGGAGGAAGCAGAGGATCATCCCGCTGGTGATGCCGAGGTCGCGCTCCGCTTCGTCGAGCGCGGCGCCGATCCCGTCGACGACCTCCTCGATCCGCACACCGCGGGCGACGTGCGCCTGCGGGTCGAAGAAGAGCTCGACGTGACGGACGCCCTGTTCGGAGGCGCGCGCGAGGTAGCGACGCGTCAGCTCGGCGAAGTCGTCGCCGGTGCGCAGCACGTCCATCGTCGCGTAGTAGAGGTCGAGGAAGGACTGCAGGTCGTAGAAACGGTACTGGGCGGCCAGCTCCTCCACGGAGCCGTAGGGCAGGGAGACCCCGTTGCGGCCCGCCAGTTCGAAGGCGAGATCGGGTTCGAGCGTCCCCTCGATGTGCAGGTGCAGCTCGGCCTTCGGCAGCGCCATCAACGCGGCGTCGGAGGGGCCGGAGGGTTCGGGCGAGGAAGCGGGCGAAGGGGTGCTGCTGGTGGCGGGGACGGCATCGATCATGCATCGATCCTCCCACCTGCGGCGGTCCCGGATCATCCGTGCGACCGATGTTAGGCCCGGAGCCCGTCGGTAGCGTCGGAGGGTGCGCCGTCTCGTCCTGCTCCTCTCCGCCGCCCTGGTGATCGGTCTCGGACTCGCCGTGCACGTCGGCGTGCCGGGAGAGGGCGGCGGATTCGCCGGCGACGCCCTCTACGCCGTGCTGATCTTCCTCCTGGTGGCGTTCATCGTGCCGCGCGCCCCCTCACCGACCGTCGCCGGGACGGCGCTCGCCGTGTGCTGGGCGATCGAGTTCCTGCAGCTGACCGGTCTGCCCGCGGCGCTCGCGCGCGCGGTTCCGCCGGCGTCACTGGTGGTCGGCAGCACGTTCCAGTGGCTCGACCTTCTGGCCTACGCCGTCGGGGTCGGCGCGGCGGCCGGGGCCGACGCATTCAGCCGACGCGCAGCAGGATCTTCCCGAGGTGCGCCGACGACTCCATCCGGCGGTGCGCCTGGGCGGCGTCCGCCAGCGGGAAGACGGCGTCCACGACCGGACGCAGACGGCGGTCGCTGAGCAGCGGCCAGACCCGCCGCTCGACGTCTGCGACGATCTCACGACGCTCGGCCAGCGGACGGGCACGCAGCGTCGTGCCGTGCAGGGATGCCCGCTTGCGCATCAGCAGTCCGACGTCGAGCGCGGCGGGTGCTCCGTCGCGGACCGCGATCGAGAGGATGCGTCCGCCGACCGCCAGGGCGTCGAGGTCGCGGGCGATGTAGGAGCCGCCGACGATGTCGAGCACGACGTCGGCGCCGCGGCCGTCGGTGAACGCGAGGACTGCTTCGACGAAGTCCTGGCGGCGGTAGTCGACGGCCGCGTCCGCTCCGAGCTCGCGGCAGAACGCCGTCTTCACCGGACTGCCCGCCGTCGCGACGACGGTCGCATCGAACGCGCGCGCGAGCTGGATGGCGGTGGTGCCGATGCCGCTGGATCCGCCGTGCACCAACAGGGTCTCGCCGGCGGCCAGCCGACCGATCCGGAACACGTTCGACCAGACGGTGGCGACGGCCTCGGGCAGGCCGGCGGCCTCCACGAGGTCCACCGCGTCCGGAACGGGGAGCGCGAGCCCGGCGTCGACCGCGACCAGCTCGGCGTAGCCGCCTCCGGGGAGGAGGGCGCAGACCCGGTCGCCGACCCGCCAGCGATCGACATCGCGTCCGACGGCGGCGACCGTGCCGGAGACCTCGAGCCCCGGCCATGCGGGCGCGCCCGGAGGCGGGGGATAGAACCCGCGGCGCTGGCTGAGATCGGCCCCGTTGAGTCCGGCGGCGGCGACGCGGATCAGCACCTCGCCGTCGGTCGGCACCGGATCCGCGACCTCGCCGAGCCGAAGGGCCTCGGGGCCGCCCGGCTCCGCGATGGTCACGGCCAGCATCAGCGGGCCACGCGCTCCGCGTCGCTGCGTGCCCCGAGCACGTCGCGGATCTTGACCTTGCTCGTGTACTGGATCGAGCCGTAGCGGAACAGTCGGACCGCCAGGCGCAGCACGATCGCAGCGAGCACGAAGAGCTCGGCGATGATGATGATCGCCTGCCACAGCGGAAGCGATCCGAACGCGTTCAGGATCAGCGTCGTGATCGGTGCGGTGTACGGGAAGTAGGCGAGGATCTGCACGATCGGCGAGTCGGGCGCGCTGACCGCGTAGCTCGATGCATAGAGCGGGATGACGATGGCGAAGATGACGACGGAGAAGACCGGCGCCGCGTCCTTCGCCGTCGGCATGACGGCCCCGACGGCCACCAGCGTGCCGGTGAACAGCGCGAATCCGCCGATCAGGATGAGCGAGCCGACGATCATCTTCTGCGGGTCGAAGACCAGTCCGCTGAGGTCGAGGTTCGGGATGTTCAGCTGGTCGCGGAAGAACAGGTACCCGATGAGCACCGGCAGCGCGAACACCGCGATCTGTATCAATCCCACGGCGAACAGCGAGATCACCTTGCCGATGAGGAGGTTCGTCGGGTTGATCGTCGTCAGGATCATCTCCGTGACGCGGTTCTCCTTCTCCTCCAGCGTCGAGTTCAGCATCTGATTGCCGAGGAAGACGATCACGATGAAGAACGCGGCCAGGAACACGAGAGCCGGCAGGATCGCTTCGAACCCGGGAGCGACCGCGCCGTCCTTGAAGGTGGTGGTCGCAGTGGTGACCTCGCCGCGGAGGATGGCGACGTCGACCGGCGCGTCGAGCTTCTGCTCCACGCTGGCGGAGAGCAGCGATTGCGCGACGGAGGAGTACTTGTTGTTACCGAACACGCCGGCGTCGGCGCCGTAGACCTTGATGGTCTGCGTCTTCGGGTCGGCGGGGTAGTCGAAGTACGCCGCCGTGCCGCCGATCTGGACCTCCTCGACCCCCTCGGCGTCGCTCTCGATCAGCTTGCCGCCGTACTCGCGTGCGATCGTGGGGCTCACCAGCCCGGAGGCGTCGCTGTAGAGGAAGTCGAAGCGCGCGTTCTTCTGCGCGTCGGCGGTGTTGGCGGACGACACGTTGGCCGAGATGAGCAGTGCGCCCAGGCCGAACACCAGCAGCGGGAGGATGAGCGTCACGACCCAGAACGACCGTTTGGTGACGGTGCGCTTGAACTCGAACGAGATGACGGTGGAGAGGTTGTGGCGGGCCATGTCAGTCCTCCTCGCGGCTGGCGGTGCCGTAGACCTCGACGAAGATGTCGTCGAGCGACTTGCGGGTGGGTGCGAACCGGGTGATGTTCAGGCCGGCGTCGAGCAGACCGCGCAGGATCGCGGCGTCGTCCGCATCGTTGGCGACCTCCAGCTCGGCGTGGCCGGCGGCATCGGTCTGGATCGTGTAGGCGGGGGAGGCGGGCACGACGCCGTCGTGGTCCACGTGGATGACCGTGCCGCCGAACTGCTCCTGCACCTCCGGCACGGTGCCGTAGGCCCGCGAGACGCCGTCCTTCAACAGGATGACCCGGTCGCAGAGCCGCTCGACCTCCTCCATCTGGTGCGTCACCATCATGACGGTGGAGCCGGCGCGCTTCTGGTCGGCGATGATGTCCATGAGCAGACGGCGATTGACCGGGTCGAAGCCCTTGGTCGGCTCGTCCAGGATGAGCAGCTCGGGCTCGTTCATGATCGTGACGCCGAGCTGCACCTTCTGCTGCTGCCCGCCGGAGAGCTTGTCCAGCCGGGTCTTCTCCTTGTCGCCGATCCCGACCCGCTCCAGGTACTCCCGCGACCAGCGGCGCGCCTGTTCGGCGCCGAGGCCCTTCAGCCGGCCGAAGTAGACCATCACGTCGATCACGGACTCCTTCTTGTAGAGTCCGCGCTCCTCGGGCAGGTAGCCCAGGCGCTCGCCCGTCTCGGGCGAGAACGGCTTGCCGTCGATGTGCAGCACGCCGGCGGTCGCCTGGTAGATGCCGAGCAAGGCTCGGATGGTCGTGGTCTTGCCGGATCCGTTGCTGCCGAGGAAGCCGAACGTCTCGCCGCGGACGATGTCGAACGAGAGGTCGCGGATCACCGTCGTGCGGCCGAAGTCCATCCGGAAACCCTGGATGTGGACGAGGGGTTCGAGTGTCGATGCGCTCACACGTCCACCCTAGGGGCGGGCGGCGCGTCCCCGGCCGGGCCACGCCCGATTCGGCGGGAGGGGCGACGTCGTCGCCGGCCGGCGGTCAGGCGAGCGCGGCCAGCAGGGCCGGGTGCAGGTGTCCGTTGCTGGCGAGCGAGGAGCCGTTGCCCGGTCCCGGGGTTCCGTCCACCGCCGTGAAGACGCCGCCGGCCTCCTGCACGATCGGGATGAGCGCCGCGAGGTCGTACGTCTTCACGTCGAACTCGCCCACCGCGTCGAGCACGCCCTCGGCGAGCAGCATGTACGACCACATGTCGCCGTAGGCGCGGTCGCGCCAGACCTGGCGGGTGAGCGCGATCAGCTTGTCCAGGTATCCCGCGTCGTCCCACTGGGCGATGCTCTGGAAGCTGAGGGAGGCGTGCTCCAGCTCGGAGACCCCGGAGACCTGGAGCCGACGCGGCTCGCCGGTCCCCTCGTCGGCGGTCCACGCGCCGTCGCCGGTCGACGCCCACCAGCGGCGGCCGAGGGCGGGGGAGCTCACCACGCCGACCACCGGCACACCGTCCACCGCGAGCGCGATCAGGGTTCCCCAGACCGGCACGCCGCGCAGGTAGTTCGCGGTGCCGTCGATCGGGTCGAGGATCCACTGCCGGGCGGAGTCGCCCTCGGTGCCGTACTCCTCGCCCAGGATGCCGTCGTCCGGGCGCTCGGAGGCGATCAGTTCGCGCAGCGCGCGCTCGACGGCGAGATCGGCCTCGGTCACGAACGACCGATCGGGCTTGGTGTCGATGCGGAGGTCGCGGGCACGGAAGTGCTCGGACGAGATCCGGTCGGCGGTGTCGGCGAGGCGCAGGGCGAGGGCGAGATCGTCGCGGTGGGTCACGCCACGAGCCTATCGTCCGCCGGGGCATCCGGCCCCCTGGTGTCCCGGTCCTGCGGAGGTACAGTGCACAACGTGACGACGACGATCGCCCTGGTGACCGGGGCCAACAAGGGAATCGGCTACGAGACGGCACGGCGGCTCGGCGAGCTCGGGATGACGGTGCTGGTCGGCGCGCGGGACGAGGAGCGCGGCCGGGCCGCCGAGGCGGCGCTGCGCGGCGGGGGAGCGGATGCGCGTTTCGTGTGGCTGGATGTGACGGATCCGGATTCGATCGCGGCGGCGGCCCGCTGGATCGATGCGGAGTTCGGCCACCTCGACGTCCTGGTGAACAACGCCGGCAGCGCGACGATCTCGCGGCAGCGGGCGCTCGCCAGCGAGACCTCGCTCGAGGACATGCGGGCGGTCTACGAGATCAACGTCTTCGGGCTGGTCGCGGTCACCAACGCGATGCTTCCGCTGCTGCGCCGCGCCGCGGCCGCCCGGATCGTGAACGTCTCCAGCGAGGTCGGTTCGATCGCGTCGCAGTCCGATCCGGCGAGCCCGCTCTACGCGATGCCGGCCTCGGCGCAGTACCCGTCCTCCAAGGCGGCGGTGAACATGCTCACCGCGATGTACGCCCGGGAGCTGAAGGACACCCCGATCACGGTGAACGCGGCCAATCCGGGCTTCACCGACACCGACTTCAACGATCACCGCGGCATCCGGTCGGTCGAGGAGGGCGCGGAACCGAGCGTGCACCTCGCGACCCTTCCCGCCGACGGCCCGTCGGGCATCCTCTGGGGTCATCTGTGGCTCGCCGACCGGGAGGGCGGCTACGGCGTGCTGCCCTGGTGAGCGGTCCGGCCTCGCAGGTTCGCTAGGCCTGCCGCGCGCGCGTCCGTCCTCCGGCTCCCGCGCCGCTGCGATCGCGACGTCGTGCGGAGCACCAGCGAGCCACTCGGAGATCGTCGAGAGCGAACCGGCCGTCGGGGAGGGCGGCACGGATCCGTTCGTCGTCGAAGGGGCGTGACGGGCGCAGTTCCAGCGGCAGCTCGGGGGCATGCGGCGCCGAAGCGCTGACCCCTTCGTCGAGCATCCGGGCCTGCGCCTTCGCGACCAGCGGCACGACCATGGTCCACTCGGTCAGCCGGGCCAGGAGGCGGATCGTCCAGACGGGAGCCGGGAAGAAGACCGGCCGCCGTCCGGCGACGCGGGCGATCCGGCGCACGGCTTCGCCGAGCGTGATCTCGTCGACGCCCATGACCGCCACGGTCGGTTCCGGAATGCGACCCTCCAGAGCGGCGATCAGCACATCGACGGCGTCGTCGACCGGCACCGGGCGGACCGTCCGCTCGCGGAAGCCGACCGTCGCGAAGGCGGGGAGGGTCCGCACCGCCCGGGTCACGTGGTCCACCATGTGGTCGCCGGGCCCGTAGATCATGCCCGACTTGAGGATGGTGTGATCGATCTCCGACGCGCGCACCAGCTCCTCCGCCGCCCACTTGCTCTCGTGGTACGGCGACCCGCAGTCCGGACGCGCCCGCAGGAAGCTGACCAGCACGATCCGCTTCACGCCCGCCCGCCGTGCCGCCTCGATCACGGCCCGGGTGCCGTCGACGTGGACGCGCTGGAACGTCTGGTCGCCGAGCTCGCGGTTGATCCCGGCGCAGTGCGCCACCGCGTCGCAGCCGGCGAAGGCCGCGGTCAGCGCGTCGACGTCGTCGATCGCGGTCCCAGTGCGCCGGGAGACGATGACCGTCTGGCCGGGATCCAGGCGTTCGGCGAGGTGGCGGCCGACGAAACCGGTGCCTCCGGTGATGGCGATGCGCATTGGGGTGCTCCTTCGCTTCGTAGCAATGAAGCTAAACCGTATCTAGCAATGGTGCTATATTGCAACCATGACGGACAGCGCGACCGAGGTGTTCGCCGCCCTCGCCCACCCGACGCGGCGGCAGATCCTCCAGGACCTCAAAGACGGCGAGCTCGCCGCGGGGGAGGTCGCTGCGCGCTTCAACGCGACGGGTCCGACGATCTCCCGGCACCTGAGTGTGCTGCGCCAGGCCGGCCTCGTCTCCGAGCGCCGCGACGCCAACCGCATCCTGTACTCGCTCGTGGGCGACCGTCTGGCCCTGTCGGTCGGCGACTTCCTCTCCACCGTCTGCCCCGAGCAGATCGTGCTGCGCGAGGTGCGCAAGCGCGGCCCGCGCGCGAGCGGAGGCCGGACGGCGGAGGCGTAGTCGCGCGGAGTCAGCGATCCGTCGGCCGAGCGCTTTCGCGCCCGGACATGGGGCGGCGTTCGGCCCGGAGACCGCGGAGGACCAGGGCACAGCTTGTCGCGCTCGCCAGCCACGCTGCGGCCAGAAGGGCGAAGATGGCCCACTGCTGAACGCTCTGCACGGCGATCGCGGATGTGAGCCCGATCACCGCGACCGCGGTGACGAGACCGAAGACGACCAGGCGCATCGTCACGAGGCGTGCCCTCCGTCGGCCCGGTAGTGGGCGCGGCTCGGCTCCGGAGACAGGGTCTCGCCGGCGTTCCGCGGTCATGCGGCAGACCATAGCAGGGAGGGTGCACGGGCGGCGTCCGGACCGCCCGGTGCGGATGAGGGCGGCGCCGTCCGCGGGTGCGGCAGACGCTCGTGTATGAACGGCGAACTCGCGGCGCTCGTCGCGCTCTGCCTGCACGGCAACGACTGGCTCGCGTCGGGGGTCGGGCCCGCGCCCGCGCCCGCGCTCGACAGGGAGAACTCGGCCTTCCGGTATGTCGAGCGGGTGCGGGTGCTCTGCCCACGGCGTCGGCTCCTGCGCACACGCGTCTGTGAGGCGGAGGGCGTCGCCGCGTGGCGGCAGTTCGTGAAAGACACGGGAGGGCGTCGTCTGACGCTGGCCGTCGGAGGCCCGCCCACCTCGGAGCTTCCGGAATCGGTCGCGGCGTCCTTCGCGAACGGAGGGCGGGCGTGACTCGCTACCACCACAGGGTCCGTAGGCACCAGGCGATCTCGGCGAGCGTGTCGATCGGTCGCCCGGCCGAGGAGAGGTATGCAGCGGCTGCTGCTATCGACGACGGACGGCGAAGAGCACTGTGGCTGTCGCTGTCATCGCGCTGACGAGCAGGATGCCCCAGACGGCGTAGGGCGCGACCGCGTGCGAGATCGACGTTGCGACGCACACCCCTGCGCCCGACCCGTTCGGGCCGATGTCGCACACGACGTCGGACTGCGAGAGCGTCCAGCTGCAGGCCGTGATCACCACCGCGGCAATGAGCCACAGCTTCACCAGATCACCACCGGTGGCCTTTCCCCGTCTCCCCATTGCGGTGAATCTAGGGGAACTCGCGTGCAGCAGGCCATCCCCAATCGGAGGGCGTGCTCTGCACGCGATGCATCGGGGTGAGACGTGCCCGGAGATTCGGGAAACCTCTCTCCGGGCTACTCCGCAGGCGGAGAGATGCCGAGTTCGCATGCCTCGCAGGACGGCACCGGCTCATCGGGCCCGAAAGCAGGTTCTCCGAAGCGGTCGACGCCCATGAAGCGCCGACCGATTCCTCGGTCGCGTCCACACTCGGGGCACGGGTTCTCTGCCATACCGCGAATGTACGCCGACAGTGGTCTCGGTGTCGCTGGGGAAGCGCCTGGCTCTGGGGCTTCCCGGGGGCCATCTGCGCTTCGGCTACACGAGGGCTGTTCGCTCGGACCGGCGTCGGGGTCGTGGAGCGACGGCACCTCCTCGTCGACTACTCCGTCTGCTCGTAGTCCTCTGCGACGGAGGCGGCCTTCGTCGCGGCCTCGCGCGCATCCCAGAGGAACGCCGGGGAATCAGGCAACAGAGAGATCTTCCGCACTGCCGAAGGCCGACCGCGCGAAATACGGATTTCGCACCGCCCCGGCATCGACCAGATCGACCCCGCGCTCCACGATCCGCTCCAGGTCTTCCTTCAGGTCGAAGTAGTCGTGGAATAGTCCGCCGCGGCCCGGCAAGAAGTCGACGAGGAAGTCGACATCACTCGTCTCACCATCGAACGAGTCGCCGAGCACCGACCCGAAAATACGGAGGCGCATGACACCGTGTTTTTCGCACGCGCGAGGGATCGCCTTCATGTCGACGGGCACCGCGGTGATCATCGCAGGAATTTATCCCATGCCGACTGGCCAGGTCGCTGGGTGGCGCGGTTCTCGCGCGAGAGCGGAATCGTGACCGTCGCGTTTCCGCCGCCCGTCTGCATCCGAGCACAGGCACCCCGTTCGACATGGAGCGGTCACGTGCACACGAAGAAGCCCCCGACCCCACTGTTTCCAGGGGATCGGGGGCTTCTCGGTTGGTGCGCCCCCAGGGACTTGAACCCTGAACCCATTGATTAAGAGTCAATTGCTCTGCCGATTGAGCTAGAGGCGCATTCGATCCGGTAACCCGAACCGAGGCTCAACATTAGCATCGGTTTCAGCCGCTCCGCCAATCGAGTGATCCTCGGGTGTGTCGGGGGTCAGCGCAGCTCCTTGCGCGGCATCACGATCTCTTTGATGATCAGGATGATGCCGGCGGAGATCGGGATGGCGACCAGCGCTCCGGGAAGGCCGAAGAGGGTGGAGCCGGCCAGCGCGGAGATCAGCACGACGGATCCGGGCACCTGCACGGCCTTGCCCATCACCTTCGGGGTGAGGATGTAGGCCTCGACCTGCATGTAGACGAGCATGAAGATCAGTACGATGATCGCGCTCACGGGGGAGTGGATGAGGGCGAGGACGGTCATGACCGCCGTCGTCAGCACGGTTCCGATCAGCGGGATGAGCGTGATGAAGAAGGCGGCGAGACCGATGAGGAACGCGCCGGGCACGCCGGTGACCAGCAGGAGGACGGTGCTGTAGACGGCGTTGAAGAACGCCAGCACGACCATCCCGCTCAGGTACTTGCCGAAGTTCTGCAGGATCCGTTCCGTGTACTTGGTGAAGCTGTCCCGGTGCGAACGGGACACCAGCCGGTACAGCGAGGCCTTGGTCGCATCGTAGGAGGCGATGAAGTAGAGGGTCAGGATGGCGATGAAGAACCCGGTGGTGAGGCCGTTGACGACCGAGAGGCCGAACCCGACGAGGCCGGACCCGACGTTCGCCCAGAGCTGCGGGTTCTGCACCTCCGTGGCGATCCAGTTGAGGACGGCGGAGAGGGTGCCGTTGCTGGTCTCGTTCGCAGGGTCGAACCAGCCCTGCGCCTTCAGGGCCGCGATCTGCTTGGGGATCGAGACCGCGAGCGACTGGATCTGCTCGATAACCAGGGGGAGCACGACCCAGATGATCGCGACGATGACGCCGATGAGCAGCAGGCTGACGGTGACGATCGCCCAGCCGCGCTTCATGCCGCGACGCTGGAACCAGCGGATCAGAGGGTCCAGGCCGACGGTCGCGAACGCGGCGAGGAACACCGAGAAGATGATCGACCGGAGGCCGTAGAGCATGAGGCCGGTGAGCACGGCTCCGACCGCGCCGAGGGTGATCAGGTAGCCGAACAGCAGAGGGCTGCGGTTGAGGAGCGGCTCGGTGCGGCGCTCCTCGATCGCGCGGGTGGCCGGGGTCGCCGGCGGACGGGTGAAGCGCATCGCGCCCTCCTTCAGGTTCGGCACTGAGCGTATGGGTCGCGCGTCGTGCGCGACAACTCCGACACGCTCGCCGGACGAGCGGGGTCAGGCGGTGTCGCGCCCACCCATCATGACCCCGCCGCGTCGGTCCGCGACAGGCGGGCGACGCCGATCTTGGAGTCGGCCATGCCGTAGAACACCCAGTCGACGCCGTCGATGCGCTCGATGGCGGTCGGGAACACGACGTTGGGGACGATGCCGCTGCGTTCGTCGTCGGTCTCGGCGGCGAGCAACGGTTCCGCGGTGCGCTGCAGCACCCGCCACGGCTCGTCCGCGTCGAGGATCATCGCGCCGGCGGCGTAGTTCACGTTCTGCTGCTGGGCGACGCCGGTCTCCAGACGGCCGGTGACACCGTGGTGCAGCAGCAACCAGCCCTCCGGCACCCGGATGGGCGCCGGTCCCGCGCCGATCTTGAGCTCTTCGAACGGGTGCTCGGGTCCGGCGAGGAAGCGGTTCTGCCGCCACCGGACCAGCTCGCCCACGTCCGCCAGCACGGCCTCCAGCGGCAGGAACGCGATCCAGATGCTCGGCCGGGACTCGCCCAGGGCCGCCGGGGGGTGCGCGCCTTCGCCCGCCCGGATCTCCTCGAGATCCCACACCGGGCGGTGCAGCACCGCGAGACTCGGCGTCCCGTCGGGCGCGGTCACCGGCTCCGGGAAGAAGACGGTGTCCTTGTTCGGAAAGAGGGCGAGGTCGGTCCCGAGTGCGTCGTCGTACTCGTAGCTGACCGGCCCGAGGCGTCGCCACGCGCGCAGGTCCTCCGAGACGGCGATCGCGGTGCGCGGACCGAGCGGACCGTAGGCGACATACGTCATCACGTGCAGGCCGAGCCGCGGGATGAACGTGACGCGCGGATCCTCGACCCCGGCGTTGCTCGTCCCGCGCTCGAAGTCGCGGTCCGGCTCGAGAACGACTCCGGCCCGCTCCACCCCGACCGGCACGTCGCCGTCGACGACCACGCGGGCCAGCCCGACGCGGGAGACGTTGCCCGCGGCGACCAGCCGCGGCAGCAGGTAGAGCTCGCCGTCGGGGCCGCGCCCCGACGCGGGGTTGAGGACCCCCTCCGCCTCGAGCGGGTCGCCGGGCGCCGGGGTCATCACCACTCCGGAGCGGTGGAGGCGGTAGGGGAACGGTGCATGCGTCATCGGACGGCCTCCCGGTAGAAGAAGAGTTCGCGCTCGCCGGGGGCGGCATCCCACCCCTGGGCGAACGACCAGCGGCCGTCGAGCTTCTGGAGGCCGCCCCACGCCAGCGAGCCGCCGCGGTTCAGGGCGAGCTGGGTGAACGGGTCGTCGAGCGCGTAGAGCGCCTGCGCGGCGGCGAAGTCGCCGTCCGCGTCGGCGTAGAAGAAGTCGAGCACCATCCGGTCGCCCTCGACGGCGGCGCACGCGACCTCGTACAGCGTTCCCGGCAGCGGCGAGAGATCGAGGTACGGCTGCTCCTCGAAGCGCCAGGACAGCAGGTCGTCCGAGCGGCCGGCCATGGGGCGGCCGCCGCACCCCTCGGAGAGGAACATTAGGTAGTCGCCCCCGATCCGCACGGCGCTGCCGTTCGCGTCCCGGGGCACCACCGCGCCCTTCGCCCAGCGCTGCGACACCGTGTAGGGAACGGCGAGGCCGAGGCGATGCCAGGTCGTCAGGTCGTCGGAGACGGCGGACATGATGTCGCAGGCGACCTCGCCGCCGTCGGTGCGCCAGATCGCGTTGTAGAACAGCACGTAGCGCCCGTCGGCCTCGTAGATCTTCGGGTCCTCGCAGCCGAGCGCCTCGTTGGCCGTCATCGGGCGTACCACCGGGTTCGCCGGATCGTCGTGCCAGGTCCCGTCGCGGTGCACGGCGTGCCCGATCCGGCTCGCCGTCGACTCCTTGCGCGGGGAGGCGCGGTAGAAGAGGTGCAGTTCGCCGCCGGCCTCGATGACGGTCGGATTGAAGATGGAATCGCTGGTCCAGCCGACTCCGGTCGGGTCCTCCCACTGCCCTTCCGGGCGGAAGGTGAGGCGGTCGTCCCGCTCGAACGGGCCGATCGCCCACGCGGGCCGCTCGGCGTAGTGCGCGGAGAACTGGTCGGTCGAGATGCGGTCGGTCAGGGCGTTCGAGTGCCCCAGCGCCTCCCGGTAGCTGGCACGCAGGGCGTCGATGGTGACGGGGACGGTGTCGACGGTGTCCACGGATCTCCTTGCAGTGGTCGGCTCAGCCCTTGACGGACGAGCCGATGTCGGTCGAGGTGAAGTAGCGCTGGAAGACGATGAACAGCACGACGACGGGCGCGGCGAGCACGACCGCACCGGCCAGGATCGCGCCGTACGGGTTGCTCGTCGACGCGGCGACGGTGCTGATGTAGTTCGCCAGCGACACGGCGAGCGGCTGCATGCTCGCCTCCTTCGTGATCAGGAACGGCCAGAGGAACTCGTTCCACGGGCCGATGAACGTGAGCAGCACCACGGTGACCAGTGCGGGACGCACCAGCGGCAGGGCCACCCGCCACAGCACGGTGAACTCGCCCGCTCCGTCGATGCGTGCCGCGTCGAAGAGCTCCCGCGGCAGCTGCAGGAAGTACTGGCGGAAGATCAGCACCGCCGCGGAGTTGATCGCGAACGGCAGGATCATCCCGAGGTAGTTGTCCGCAAGCCCGTAGTTTCGGGCGATGAGCACGTACAACGGGATCATCAGCAGCTGGAACGGGATGGTCTGCACCAGCAGCGCGAGCGCGAACGTCGTCCCACGTCCCCGCCAGCGCAGCACGGAGAGCGAGTAGCCGGCGAGCACGCCGAACACGACGGTGCACAGCAGCACCCCACCGGTGAAGATCCCCGAGTTCGCAAGCCCCGACCACAGGTTGATCCGGGAGTCGATGGCGCTGTAGTTGTGCAGCGTGAGGTTCGCCGGGTTCGGGAACGCCCCGGCGATCGAGGTGTCGGGCGTCGCCTGCAGCGAGCCGACGAGCATGTAGTAGAACGGGAAGAGGAAGGCGATCGCGCCGATCGTCAGCACGACGCCCTGCAGGATCGCCTGCGTGCGGCTGAGCCGTCGGGGTGTCGCCAGGTCCGTGCGTGCCATCAGTCTCGTCCTCCCGCGAATCGGTTCTGCAGCCAGCCGATGATCAGCACCAGCACCACGAGGACGACACCGATCGCCGCCGCGTAGCCGGGGTGGCCCTGCTGGATGCCCTGCTGGTAGATCAGCAGCACGGGCGAGGTGGAGTGGCCGTCCGGACCGCCTCCACCCGTCAGCAGGTACGGCTCGGTGAAGAGGTTCGCGCCCGTGATGGTGGAGAGCAGCAGGACCAGCACGGTCGCCGGCCGGACGCCGGGCACGGTGACGGAGAAGAACTGACGCACCCGGCCGGCGCCGTCCGTGGCGGCGGACTCGTAGAGCTCCTGCGGGACGTTCTGCAGGGCGGCGAGGTACAGCAGGATGTACAGCCCCAGTTGCTTCCAGGTGACGTAGATCGCGATGGTCGGCATCGCCAGCCACGGGTTGACGAACCAGGACGGGTTCGGCGCCAGCGGCCCGAGCACGTGGTTGACGAGCCCGTCGCCGCTGAACAGGAACAGCCAGACGCCGATGATCGCGACGCTCGCCGTGACGTAGGGGACGTAGTAGCTGACCCGCAGGAAGGTGCGGAAGCGTGTGATGCTGTTGAGCCCGCTCGCCAGGACGAGCGACAGGATGACCGTCAGCGGCACGTTGATGATCAGGAAGATGCCGACGTTCAGGAACGACTGCAGCACCGCCGGGTCGGTGAAGACCTGGATGTAGTTGTCGAGACCGACGAAGGGCTGGGTGACGTTCGCGCCCGGAGCCGCGAAGAAGTAGTCGAAGAACGAGATGTAGATCGCGTAGCACAGCGGGTACGCGAAGATCACCAGGACGAAGATCAGGTACGGCGCCCCGAACAGCCAGCCGAGCGGGTTCGCGCCCAGGATGCGCTGCACGAGCGGGCGCCGCCGCCGGGGCGTGCCGGCGGCGGGCGCGGTGCCCGCCGCCGGGCGATCAGTGACGGTGCTCATGGCCTACTTCTGCGCCTGGAGCTTGTCGATCTTGTCGGAGGCGGCCGTGAAGGCGTCCTCGACCGAACCGCTGCCGTTGATCACGGCCTTGCTGTACGCGTCGCGCAACGCTTGCATCTGGGCGATGGTGTTGGTCCCGGTCGGGTCGTCCACCGTCCGCGCACTCTGGTCGCCGAACTCCTTGTAGTCCGGGTGCGAGCTGAAGTACGACGCGTACGTGCTGGCGAGGTCGGTGCGGATCGGCATCTGGCCGGTCACGTCGAGCAGCTTGCCGTCCTGCTCCTGGCTGGTGGCGAACTTCAGCACGTCCCACGCGGTGCCCTGGTTCTTGCAGGAGGAGTACATGCCGATGTTCTTGGCGTCCGGGAAGGTGTAGGTCTGATCGGCCGGGATGCCGTCCTTGGTCGGCACCGGGACCGAGCCCCACTGGACCTTGTCGCCGTAGTAGGCGATGGCCCACGGGCCGACGATTGCCATGGCCGCCTTGCCGTCGGCGAACGCGTCGCCCTGGTACTGCTCCTTGCCGGCCAGCCCGTCGCTGTAGATGGTCTTCCAGAAGTTCGCGACGTCGAGGGCGTCCTGGTTCGTGATGGCGGCCTTGCCGTCCTGGATGAACGTCTTGCCGCCGGTCTGGGCCGCCAGCAGCGGGAGGTAGTCGAAGTTCACCTGGAAGAACTCGCTGGTCGCCGCCGGATAGATGGCGTAGGGAGCGGCTCCCGAGGCCTTGATCTTCTGGGCGGCGGCGAGGAACGCGTCGTAGGTGGCCAGATCCGGGTTGTTCGGGTCCAGGCCGGCCTTCGCGAAGATCGCCTTGTTGTAGAAGATCATCACCGGGTTCTGCTTCCACGGCATCTGGTAGTAGTCGCCGTCGGAGGACTTGTACTGGTCGGCGGCCTTCCCGCTGCGCGCTTCGATGTACTTCGCGCCGTCCGAGAACTTCGACAGGTCGACGAGTCCGCCCTGCTTCTGCCACTGGCCGGTGGCGGCCGGGAGGTTGTTGAAGACCAGGCACGGGGTGGTCCCGGCGGTGATGGCGGCGCCGATGACCTCCTCCGTGCTCTTGCCGGCGGGGACCTCCTGCGCCTTGATCTGCTCCTTGGGGTGCGCGGAGTTCCAGGCCGCGACCATCGACTTGCCCCACTGCACCTCCTGCTCGTTGTTCGAGTACCAGATGGTGATGGGGCCGTGCGCCTTCATGGCGTCGGACGAGCCGCCGCCGCTGGAGCCGCACGCGGCGAGGGTTCCGGCGACGATGCCGGCGGTGACGGCCGCGAGGGCGACCCGGGTCAGCGCTTTACTGCGTGTTCGCATCAGGGTTCTCTTTCGTGTGGTGTTCGAGGGTTCGGTGTTCGGCCGGTGGGGCGGTGGAGGCCCGCACCACCAGTCGTGCCGGGGGGAGGGCGACATCGGCGGCTTCGTCGTGCTCCACCAGCCGCAGCAATGCGGTGGCGGCGGCGACGCCCCAGCCGGCCGGGTCGTTGTCGAGGGTCGTGAGGGTGGGGTAGATGTAGGTGCCGATCTGCGAGCCGTCCAGGCCCGTGATCGACAGGTCGTGCGGCAGACGCAGACCGCGCTCCTGCGCCACGCTCATCCCCGCGATCGCCATCGGGTCGTTGCCGTAGACGATGGCGGTCGGCGGGGTGGCGGAGTCGAGGAGGGAGGTGGTGGCCGCGGCGCCCTGCTCGGGGGAGAAGTCGGTCGCCACCACGACGGGGTCCAGTCCCGCCGCGCGCATCGCGCGCTCGAACCGCTCGCGGCGGCGCAGCCCGTGCAGCATCCGCTCGTCGCCGGAGACGTGCGCGATGCTCCGATGACCCAGCGAGAGCAGGTGCGCGACCAGCTCGTCGATGCCGGCGTCGTAGTCGCGGGTGATGACCGGGAACGCGCTGCCGCCGACCGGCTCGCCGAGCGAGACCGCGTGTGAGCCGAGCTGTTCGATCAGGCCGATCCGCTCATCGACGGCGAGGAGGTCGGTGAGGAGGAACCCGTCGACCCGCTTGTCGGCGGCCAGCCGCGTGTACGCGCGGACTTCGGCCTCGCGATCCGGGACGACGGTCAGCACCAGCACCTGCCCGCGCTCGGCCAGCACGGTCTCGACTCCGGCGATGAACGCGGCGAAGAACGGGTCGACCTCGATGGTCCGCGCGGGGCGCCGGAGGATGAGGCCGAGCGCGTAGGACCGCCGGGTGGTGAGGCCACGTGCGCTCGGGTTCGGGGTCCAGCCCAGTTCCTGAGCGGCCGCGAGAATGCGCGCCCGTGTGTCGGCGGCCACCCCGGGGCGCTCGTTCAGTGCCAGGGAGACGAGACCCTTGCTCACGCCGGCCGCGCGGGCGACATCGTTGATCGTGACGCCGGCCGGGGTCATCGGGCCACCACCGTGGTGAACCCGCCGGGCTCGACCGTGATCAGACCGTGCGCGCCGATGCTCTGCGCACCGCCGACCTGGCGGCCGGAGCTGTCGTAGCGGACGACCGTTGCGGGGCCGCTCGCGCTGGACCGTTGCGGGACGGGCAGTGTCGTGGCGTTGACGTAGACGTCGAGGGTGGACGATCCGGCGAGGGCGAGATGCGAGACGACCGGCTGCACGAGCACCGCGTCCAGCTTGACCGAACCCGACACCCGTGCCGTCACGGAGGTCGCCCCCGCGGTCACGGGGAGTGTCAGCGTCTGCGGGAGCAGGAGGACCGGACTCGCGCCGCTTCCCTGCACCGCGCCGGCGCGCACGTTGGCGGTCGAGCCGAGCGGGACGGAGATACGGCCGAGCTGCGTGGTCCACCGGGTGGTCCCCGAACCGGCCGGGAGGCCCGTGGCCGGGTCGCCCGGGCCTAGGTCGGCGATCGGCAGGAGGCGTGCCGCCGGGTGCCCGGCCGGAAGCGCGAGGGTCACGGTCCCGCCGGAGGAGGCGGCGACGTAGGCGCCTCCCGACCAGTTCGCCGATCCCGTCCAGGCCGAGTCGGGCTTCACGACGGCGGCGCCGCCGCCCAGGGTGCCGGACTCCGCTTCCACGACCCGGATGCCGTCGGTCGCGGTGGTGCGGGTCAGCGAGGTCGCCGCTCGCGCGATCGCGGGATGCGCGTCGAGGGCCAGCATGGTCAGCTGGGTGTGGATGGCCGACTCGGCTCCGCAGTTGCGATTGACCGTGCCGTCGCCGGCGATGCCGTCGACGCAGACGCCGGTGGCGGGGTCGTAGGCCGGCACACCGGCCGGGTTGGCGCCGAAGAACCATGCCGCCTGCGCCCCGGCCAGTGCGGCGAGGCCGCCCGCCTTCGTCGCGTCGGACGCGGCTACCAGGCCTTGCACACGGGAGTCGACGCCGTAGGCGATCTGGGTCGTGTCGGCCGGAGTGGGGGTCCAGCCGTTGTCCGGGCCTCCGCTGGCCAGGAGCTGGGCGGTGAACTGCGCGAGATCCGTCGTCGCGGCCCGCTGCAGGGCGCCGTCGCCGAGCACGGCGGCGGCGGCGGTGAGGGCGGCCGGCTGCATCGCGCCCCACGCGTGCCAGAAGGTGGGGGAGTTCGCCTCTGGGAGAAGAGCGCCGAACGGCCACTGGCCGATGCCGCCGCTCGCGAGCGCCGCGATCCCTTCGGAGTACCGCGCGAGGTCCGTCCTCGCCCGGCTGTCGGCGGGAGCGGCGGCGGTGTACGCGCTCAGACCCAGGACGGCTTCCGCCGTCGGACTGGCGCTGCCCGAGATGAGCCAGGCGGGGACGGTCACACCGTTGGCCCGGGTCGTGCTGCCGTACTTCGCGAGCGATTGGCGTTCGAGGGCGCTGAGCGCGAGCCCGAGGCGGTCGGCCAGGAATCCGGCGAACTGCGGGTCGGCCTGGCGGAATCCCGCGTAGCCTTCGCCGAGTGCCCACACCGTGCGGGCGAGCCAGAACGATTCGGCGGAGTCGCTCGGGTCAGGCAGCTCGACGGGGATGGCCGACGGGTTCAGTGTGCCGTCTGACTGCTGCCAGAGCACCACGTTCCCCGCGTCCGGGCCCGAGTCGGTCTGCAGGTAGGTGAGCGATCGGAGCAGCTCGTAGGCGGTCGCGCGGCTCGATGCCGTGCCGTTCTGCTTCCAGTCGCGCAGATAGACCACCGCAGCGCGGGAGATGTCGTCGGCGTCGAATGCGCCCTGCGCGTACCAGCCGCGCGCGGCGTCGGTGATCGGTCCGCCTCCCACCCGGGAGAACGAGCCGTCCGGTTGCCGGTCGGCGTACACCCACGGCGCGCGGGCAGTGGGCTCGGCGTCCTGGCGGTAGGTGCTGTGCCCGGCGACCCCGGCGAGCAGGGGGACGTCGTCGAGCAGGAAGTCGAGATGCGCGAGATTGGTCAGATGGGTGGGCGCCGGGGCGGCGGGACCGCCGGCCGGGGAGCCGGCCGGCGTGGTCGCGACGGCGGCCGCCGGGAGGGCGAAGGCCGTCGTCAGCAGTGCCGCGGTGGCGGCGGCGAGCAAGGTGATCCGCTTCATTGCGTGTCCTTCGTGCGAGGGGACCGGCCGCAGCGGGAGCTGTCTCTAAACCGGTTTAAAGAACCGTAGGCGCGTTCAGCGGATCTGTCAACGGGCGGTCGTGGACGCATCCGGGGACTGCGGGGGTTGTGACTCCCAGGAGGGCAGGCGAGACTGAACGGACCGGTCGCGGAGGACCGCGACCGGCGACGACCGAGGAGGAACCGTGGAATACAAGGACATTCCCACCAAGGCCGACATCGAGCGGATCGCCGCACTGCGCGAACCGGGCTGCGTCAGCATCTACCTGCCCACCGGGACGACGCCGCCGGAGGCGGATCGCGCGCGCATCGAGCTCAAGAACCACCTCAGCCAGGCGGTCCGCGCTCTCGAAGCGCTCGGGGTCGCCAAGGCGCGCATCGCGGCGGTGCAGGCCGAAGGAGAAGTGATCCTGGGGGATCGCGACTTCTGGCGGTATCAGTCGCGTTCCCTCGCCGTGTTCCTGGACGGGGAGGTGGCCGAGACCTTCCGGCTGCCGAACCGGTTGACCAGCGTCTGCGAGGTCGCCGACCGCTTCTACGTCAAGCCGCTGCTGCGCGCGGTGACCTTCCCGCAGTCCGCCCTGATCCTGGCACTCGCGCAGAACTCGGTGCGGTTGATCCGGGTCGACCCGGAGGCGCCGCCCACACCGGTCGAGGTGCCCGGGATGCCGCAGGACGTCGCGGCGGCGGCCGGCCTGGAGTCTGTCAGCGGCCGCTCCCCGGACGGCCGTATCCAGGGGTCGGAGGGTCAGAAGGTGCGCATGCTGGAGTACGTGCAGGCCATCGACCGTGCGCTGCACCCCCTGCTCGCGAACAGCACGGAGCCGCTCATCCTTGCGGCGGCCGAGCCGCTCACCGGGATCTTCCGCGGCGCGTCCACGTATCCGCATCTCCTCGAGGAGACGATCGGCGGCAACCCGGAGGAGAAGACCGACGAGGAGCTCTCTGCGGCCGCCCGCGGCGTGCTCGACGCGCTGTACGCACGCAAGACCGCCGCGCTCAAGGACGACTACGAGGCGCGGATCGCGGCCGGGACGGCGCTCGTCGACCTCAGCGACATCGCCAGGGCCGCGACCTTCGGAGCGGTCGAGTCGCTGGTCTTCGACATCGACCGGCGCGTGCCGGGGACGGTCGACGACGAGAGCGGTGCGATCGCCCTCGCGCCCGAGGACTCGGAGGGCCACTACGGCGTGGTGGACGAGATCATCCGCCGGTCGCTCGCCTCCAAGGCCAAGATCTATGCGGTGC
Source organism: Leifsonia aquatica H1aii (assembly GCF_000633535.1). Lineage (GTDB taxonomy): Bacteria > Actinomycetota > Actinomycetes > Actinomycetales > Microbacteriaceae > Leifsonia > Leifsonia aquatica_A. The sequence goes on from NZ_AYMR01000009.1 coordinate 376,634, forward strand.
GCACAGAGGATGTCCCCGGGGGCGGAGCGGTGGCTGCGGCGGTGCGCTTCCCGGTCTGACCGCCGGCCTCGCTGAGCCGGCCTAGCGCCGGCTCAGCGACAGCACCAGGGACTCCTGCACGACGGCGAGCCAGTCGAAGACCGTCCTGCGGATCTGCGCATCGTCGTCGTGCAGGTCTCCCTCGTCGCCGTCCTGGACGATCCCGAGCCGCGCCGCGAGCACCAGCCGGATGTCGGTGAGGCAGCGCAGCCACGCGGTGGCCTGCGCCTCGTCCAGGGTGACGTCGACCCGACCCGCCTCCGAGCGCGCGAGACACTCCACGACGATCCGCGCGTTCAGCGCCTTGCGCTCGGCGATGCCGTCCGCGGTGAAGCGGCGGAACTCCGCGGATGCCGCCGGGTCGCCGGGGTACGCGTCCGGCATCAGGCGGACCAGCGCCGGATCGGTGCGCACGCCGTCGTCCTCGATCGCGGCGGCGGAGGCCAGCTCGGCGGCATCGGTCGCCAGCCGCAGGAGCAGCTCCGCCTCCTCCGGTTCGAACCGCGCGGTAACGCGCCCATGGGCGAGGGGATGGAAGAGTCTCATGCGTCGGCCTTCGTCAGGGTGGCCCAGAGGCCGTAGTCGTGCATGGCCTCCACGTGCCGTTCCATCTCCTCGCGGGTCCCGGTGGCGACCACGGCACGCCCCTCCGTGTGCACCAGCATCATCAACCGTTCCGCCTCCCGTCTCGGGAAGCCGAAGTAGGTGCGGAACACGTGGGTGACGTACGACATCAGGTTCACCGGATCGTTCCAGACGATCGTGACCCACGGGGCGCCGAGCTCGAGATGCTCCTCGATCCCGACGGCGCTGTCCGCGCGCTCGAGCGGTCGTGCGTCCGTCACCGGCTCGCCTCCGCGATCGCGTCGGCCGCGCGCACGAGGGTCAGATGGGTCAGGGCCTGGGGCGTGTTGCCCGCCTGCGACCGGCCCTCGACGTCGTATTCCTCGGAGAGCATGCCCACGTCGTTGGCGAGCGAGACGAGGCGGTCCATCAGACGGCGGGCGTCGTCGAGGCGGTGCGAGCGCGCGTACTGCTCAACCAGCCAGAAGGAGCAGGCGAGGAAGGGATGCTCGCCCGGCGGCAGTCCATCGACCCCCTTCTCGGTGCGGTAGCGCAGCACCAGCCCGTCGCGCAGGAGGTCCTCCTCGATCGCCCGGACGGTGCCGAGCATGCGCGGGTCCTCCCAATCGCAGTAGCCGACCTGGGCGAGCTGCAGCAGGGAGGCGTCCACCTCACGCGCGCCGTAGTGCTGGACGTACGTGCGGCGCTCGGGATCGAATCCGTTCGCCTCGATATCGGCGCGCACCTCGTCGCGCAGGGTGCGCCAGCGCACCACCGGGCCGTCCAGGCCGTCGCGCTCCACGGCTCGGACCGCGCAGTCGAACGCCGCCCAGACCAGGGCACGGGAGTGGGTGAAGACCTGCGGCTCCCCGCGGATCTCCCAGATCCCGTGATCGGGCTCGCGCCAGTGCTCCTCCAGGTAGCCCATCAGGGCGCGCTGCAGCGCCCAGGAGAACCGGGTCTCGTCGTCGCCGTTGCGTCGGCCGTGGTCGAGGGCGAGCATCACTTCGCCGATGACGTCCGCCTGGAACTGCGTCGAGGCGCCGTTGCCCACCCGCACGGGATGCGCGCCCTGATAGCCGGGGAGGCTGGTGAGCTCCCGCTCGCCCAGGTCGCGCTCGCCCGAGAGGCCGTACATGATCTGCACGTCCGCCGGATCTCCGGCGATGGCGCGCAGCAGCCAGTCGCGCCAGTGGTCGACGTAGTCGTCGTAGCCGTGGGCCAGCAGCACCGCGATCGTGAGCGACGCGTCGCGGAGCCAGACGTAGCGGTAGTCCCAGTTGCGCTCGCCGCCGAACGACTCCGGCAGCGACGTCGTCGCGGCCGCGACGATCCCACCGGTCTCCAGATGGGTCAGGGCGCGCAGCAGGAGGAGCGAGCGCACCACCTCGTCGCGATACGGGCCGTCGTGGCTGCACCCCTCCGCCCACGTCGTCCACCAGTCGCGGGTCTGCTGGAGGGCGCGATCGACGTCGGGCGGCTCGGGGGTTGAACGGTGGGAGGGGAACCAGGTGAGGCTCAGATCGACGATCTCGCCCGCTTTCACCGTGAACTCGCCGTGGTGCGAGTGGTCGGCGGCGTGCAGCACGGGACCGCGGACGACGATCGCGTCCGGCCCGGCGACCGCGACGAGGGCGGACGGGTGCTCCGCGGTGTCCTTGCGCACCCAGGGCACCGCCGAGGCGTAGCCGAAGCGGATCCGCAGATCCTGCTGCATGCGCACGGAGCCGCGCACTCCGCGCACCCGGCGCACCACGTCGGCGCGGTGGTCGCCCATCGGCAGGGCGTCGGTGACCTCCACCTCGCCGTCGTCGGTCCGCCACCGCGTGACCAGGATCATGGTGTCGCCCTCGTAGTGCCGCGTGCTCTTCGCGGTGGCGTCGGCCGGGGCGACCAGCCAGCGGCCGTGGTCCTCCGTCCCCAGCAGTGCCCCGAACATCGAGGCGGAGTCGTAGCGGGGCAGGCACAGCCAGTCGATGCTGCCGTCCTTGCCGACGAGCGCTCCGGTGAAGCAGTCACTGATCAGGGCGTATTCCTCGATGGGGAGCGACATATCCCCAGTATGGCCGTACTGTGAAGTCCATGACGCAGACCGTCGACACTCTCGCGATTCTCGGAGCGAGCGGCGACCTGTCCGCCCGCCTGCTCCTGCCGGCCATCGGTCAGCTGCTGTCGGACCACCCGGACCGCAGTTTCCGGCTGGTCGGCTCCGGGTTCGAGGACTGGACCGACGCGCACTGGCGCTCGGTGGTGCGCTCCTCGTTCCGGACCATGAAGGCGTCCGGTCCCGCGGTGGAGGCGGTGCTCGCCCAGACGGTGTACGTGCAGGCCGACGTCACGCGCGCCGAGGACCTCGAACGCGTCCTCGCCGCCTGTGAGGGTGCGCCGGCCCTCTACTTCGCCCTGCCGCCCGCGATCACCGCGCGGGCGTGCGCCGCCCTCGGCACGATCGAGCTGCCCCGCGGGCTGTCGCTCGCCCTGGAGAAGCCGTTCGGCACCGACAAGCGCAGCGCGATCGCGCTCAACGCCCAGCTCGCCCGGCTCGTCCCCGAGGAGCGCATCCACCGGGTCGACCACTTCCTCGGCCGCTCGACCGTCTTCAACCTGATCGGTCTGCGGTTCGCGAACAGCATCCTGGAGCCGCTGTGGAACAGCGACCACATCGAGCGCGTCGACATCGTGTACGACGAGTCCCTCGCGCTGGAGGGGCGGGCCCGCTACTACGACAACGCCGGTGCGCTCGTCGACATGATCCAGAGCCACCTCCTGCAGGTGCTTGCCGTGGTCGCGATGGAGCCGCCGTCGACGCTCGACGCGGTGGACCTGCGCGATGCCAAGGCGACGGTGCTGCGGGCCACCCGGGTGTGGAACGACAGTCCGGCCGAGTCGAGCAGGCGCGCGCGGTACACCGCCGGCCAGGTCGACGGCGAGAAGGTGCCGTCCTACGTCAAGGAGCCCGGCGTCGACCCGGACCGCGGCACCGAGACGCTCGCGGAGCTGACGCTGCAGATCGACACCTGGCGCTGGGCCGGCGTGCCGTTCACGCTGCGCTCCGGCAAGGCGCTGGGGGAGCGGCGGCGAGAGGTCGTGGTGACGTTCAAACCGGCCCGGCACATCCCGAAGGGCTTGAAGGGCACGAAGGAGCCGACCCGGCTGCGGATGATGCTGGCGCCGGACGAGATGTCGCTGGAGATCAACATCAACGGTCCCGGCGACCCGTTCGAGATCGAGCGCGCGGCGCTGAGCGTCGCGTTCGGTCCCGGCCAGCTGCTGGCCTACGGCGAAGTGCTCGAGGGCATCCTCGACGGAGACCCCGCCCTGTCGGTGCGCGCGGACACGGCCGTCGACTGCTGGCGGATCGTGGCGCCTGTGCTGACGGAGTGGCGCAAGGACGACGTCCCGCTGCAGAACTACCGCGCCGGTTCGGCGGGGCCGGCGTCCTGGAAGCGGATCGGCTGAGGCGGCGGGGGCGAACGCCTCGTCCGGCAGAGCCGGGAGGGTCAGGCGGCGTTGCGCTCCGCGATGGCGGGGATCTCGCCGGTGACGGGCTTGCGGAGGTCGGTCCAGACGGTGATGGGCGCAGGCTCCCAGCTGAAGGCGACGGGCTCCGCGACCGCGGTGTCGACGTCGCTCGTGTCGGCGGTCTCGGCGACGGGTGCGTCCTCGGCGGCGAGGTGCTGGGGTTCGGTGACCGCGCCGATCTCACCCGACTCCAGGCGACGGCGCGCGTCCACCAGCGCCGCGGCGATGCCGACGGAGACCGACTGCGCGAGCACGGAGTGGAAGATGGTGTCGGTGTCGTCGGCGGACCGGCGCGAGACCGTCCACTCGCCGTCTTCGCCGATCAGCTCGGCGATCTTGCCGTGCACGATCTCGAGGATCTGCGCATCCGTCAGCTGAGGGACCGGCGCTGCCGGAACCTCTGCGGCGGCGTGCCGCCTACGTCCAAACATCGCGATACCCCTTCCCTGGCTCTCCGTCAGTACCAGTGTCGGGGAGGAACGGGTCGTCCCCGGCGCGGACACGCCGGGTGATCAGCGGAAATCCGCGGTCAGGAGCCTTTTCGGGCGCCTAGGGGCTTCGCGTCGCGCTCGGCGGCCTCCTGCGACTCCTCGATGACCGTGCCGATGGCGATCGCGAGGGAGATCGCCGCTCCGATCCAGAGCAGGGGCACGCGCCAGTCGCGCACGCCGTTCCGGGTGGACTGGATCGTCGTCCAGAGTCCGAGGACGGCCGAGATCACGGCACCGTTGAAGACGTACTTGCGCATCCGCATCCTTTCGCTCTCCCCGTAGCGTACGCTGCCTACGGCGCGGGAGGGACCCGGCCCGGCAGGAGGACGAGGGATGCGCACTGCGGTCGTCGGTGCGGTGCTGCTCGTGCTCGGCGTGATCGCCGTCGCGGTCGGCATTCTTCCGCTGCCCGAAGTGGCGGCGCTGTGGGACCGCGTCTGGCCGATCCTGCTCTTCGTGGTCGCCGTCACGGTCGTCACCGAACTGGCGGCCGAGGCCGGACTGTTCGGCTGGGTGGCGAGGCGGACGGCGCGCTGGGGTCGCGGCCGGGCGTGGCTGCTCTGGCTGCTGGTCGTGCTGGTGGCCGCCCTGTGCACGGTCTTCCTCTCCCTGGACACGACGGCCGTGCTGCTGACGCCGGTGGTGATCGTGCTCGCCCGCCACGCAGGGCTGAACCCGCTGCCCTTCGCCCTGACCACGGTGTGGATGGCCAACGCGGGTTCGCTGCTGCTGCCGGTCTCCAATCTGACGAACCTGCTGGCCCAGCATGCGATGGGCGATCCGTCCCCGGGGGCCTTCGCGGCGCTGATGTGGGCGCCGGCCGTCGTGGCGATGATCGTGCCGATGGTCGTGGTGCTCCTGGTGTCCCGGCGCTCGTTGTTCGTGCGCTACGAGCCGGGCGCAGAGGAGCCGGTCGACGACCGGGTGCTCTTCGCCACGAGCGCGGTCGTGGTGGTCGCCCTGGTCCCGCTGCTGGTCTCCGGCCTCCCGGTGTGGCTTCCGACCTCGGTCGCCGCGGTCGTGCTCGGCGCGGTGTTCCTGGTGCGACGACGCACCGTGCTCCGGTTCGGGCTGTTCCCGTGGCAGCTGGTCGTGCTCGCCTCCGGGCTGTTCCTGTTCATCGAGGCGCTGCACGCGCTCGGCCTCGGACAGCTGCTGGCCCTGGTGTCGGGGACGGGGGAGTCGCCGCTGGCGCTGCTACGGCTGTCGTTGACCGGGATGGTCGGGGCCAACGCGATCGACAACCTGCCGGCCTACCTGGCGCTGGAGCCGGTCGCCGGGTCCCCGATCCGGCTGGCCGCCCTGCTCATCGGCGTCAATGCGGGCCCGCTCATCACCCCGTGGGCCTCGCTGGCGACGCTCCTCTGGCACCAGCGGCTGACGTCGTTCGACGTGGAGCTGCGCTGGAAGCGCTACATGCTGCTCGGTCTGCTGGTCGCGCCCCTGACCGTCGTGCTCGCGACCCTCGCACTCGCGGTCACCGGCTGAGCGGGACCGCGAGCCGGGACCGCTACTCCGCCGGGAGCAGCTGAGCCGCCCGGACGACGCGCCGTCGTGCGATGGCGATGAGGGCCAGCCCGAAGCCGAAGGCGGCCCAGAGCAGCAGGCCGCCGAGGCCGCGCCAGACGTCCGAGCTGCCCGCCACCACTCCCTGCAGCGCCGTGATCGCCGGGGACGTCGGCAGCCACGGCATGGCGCCGTCGAAGAAGGCGGGGGCGGTGGAGACGATCCCGGAGGCCAGCGTGATCACCACGACCAGCATCGACAGGAACCGGCCGATGCCTCCCAGCAGCGCCACCAGCCCGTGGTTGACGGCGGCGAAGGCGACGCCCACGCCGACGGCGACGGCGGCGAAGCCGATCCAGCGCCCGGGATCGAGGGAGAGCGCCGGCTGCATGATCGCGGCCACCAGCACACCCTGCACCGCGCCGAGCACCGCCGCGGGGACGAACCCGTCGAGCGCGATGAGGCCGGCGGCGCGCGAGGTCAGCAGCGCTCGCCGCGAGACCGCCTGCAGCACGAGGAACGACGCGAGGGCGCCCAGCCACAGCGCAACGGAGGCGAACAGCGGGATGCTGGTCGCGCCGAAGGCCGCGGTCCCGGACGCCTTCTGCGTCACCGGTTCGGAGGCGACGGACGCCAGGTTGGTGCGCTCCCCGCTGTCGTAACTCGGCAGCTGGGCCACCGCCGACTTCAGCCCGGAGGCGAGGGAGGCCGCGCCCGACGCGGACTGATCGGCGCCGGTGGCGAGCGGGGTGATCCCCGCGGCGAGTTGTGCGACGCCGTCGGAGAGCTGTGCGGCCCCCGAGGCGCTCTGCGATGCACCCGAGGCGAGCTGGGCGGCGCCGGAAGCCGACTGCTGGGTGCCCGCGGCGAGCTGCTGTGCGGCGGACGCCGACTGCGCGACCCCGCCACTGAGCGTGCCGGCGTTGGCCGCGAGCTGCGAGCTCCCGGTGGCGACCTGCTTCGCGATGTCCTCGATCGATTGCCCGTTCGAGACGGGTGCGGTCAGCGTGCCGACGGTGGTCATGAGTTCGACGCAGGTGGCGTCGGTGCTCCCGTGGGCGGCGATGCAGGATGCGAGAGCCTTCTGCGCCGAGGCGGCAGCGGCGCTGACCCCCTTCGAGACGCCTCCTGCTCCGGCTGCCAGTTGCGACGTCTGCGCCGGCAGGTCCGCGGTGCCGTCCGCGAGCGTGGTGAGACCGTTCGCGAGTTGGGAGGTCCCGCCCGAGAGCGTCCCGAGCCCGCTCGACAGTCCGCTCGCGCCGGTCGAGAGCTGCGCGATGCCCCCCGACAGCGACGACGCCCCGGTCGCGAGCCGGCCCGCGGCGTCGTCCAGCTGGTGGGCCCCGCTCGCGAGCTGGGTGAGCCCGCTCGACAGCTGCTCGGCGCCGGTCGCGGCCTGGCCGATCTGGTCGTGCAGGGTGTTGAAGCCCACGTAGACGTTCTCGAGGTACGTCGACGTCAGCTGCTTGTTGAGCACCGTCGTCGCCGTGGAGGTCACCACCTGGCTGATGGCCGGGTCCACGAGCTTCGACTTGTCGCTGGTGCGCACGTCGATGGTGGCCTGGGTCGCGTCGGCCGCCGCCCCGGACGGCGAGGTGGCCGCCCTCGAGAACGACTTCGGGATAGTGACCACGGCGACGTAGCGGCCGTCGGCGACACCCGCGTCGGCGTCCTTCTGGTCGGTCAGCACCCAGCTGAAGTTGTCCTTCGAGCTGTCCAGCAGGCCGGCCGAGAGCTGTCGGCCCAGGGGGACCGTCTGGTCGCCGATCTTCACGGGCTGGTCGAGGTTGACGACCGCGGCCTGCACCTCGCCGAGCCGCTGGGTGGGGTTCCAGAGCGCCCACACGAGCAGGCCGCCGATGGCGAGCGGGACGAGCACGATGCCCACGATGGTGAGCCAGGTGACGCGCTTGTCGGAGCGCATCCGCTCCAGCGAGAACGGCGAACGGGGTCGGCGGAGGGGGGACGGGGTGGTCATCAGGCGTTCGCCTTCTCGAGGTGGGACGGCAGGTGGGCCGTGCGGTCGGGGGAAGCGGGGTCGTCGGGCAGGAGCACCGTGCCGGTCTCGATGCCGTCGGGGAGCAGATCGTCGAGACCCGCCGGATCGACGCAGCTGACGACGAGGGCGAAGGGCCGCTGCTCGACGTGCGCGCGGCTGTAGGCCGCGGAGAGCTCCGAGCGGATGCGCCTGCGCTCGACCGGGTCGGTCACCGCGTCGGCGGCGTCGAGGGCGAGCAGCTGCGGCCGGCTGGCGAGCGCCCGCCGCACATCCTCCACCGGGGTCTCCGACGTCCCGAGGCGCACGACCGACGTGCGCGAGCGCACACCCGAGCCCCGTGTCGGGAGCACGAGACCGGCGACCTTCATCGTTCCGGCGTCGGGCTTGGTGCGCCCGGTCACCGCCATCAGCAGGGCGAGTGCGGCCACCCGGTCGCCACCGTGCACGACCAGGACCTCGCGGTCGTCGAGCCGGAACGAAACGTCCCGCAGCACCGACCGGCCGCGCACCGCCAGCGAGAGGCCGTCGGCGGCCGCGACGACGCGGGAGCCCGGCTCCGGCCAGTCGGCCAGCTCCAGCTCCTTCTGCAGCCCGTCGCCCTCCACGTCGAAGGAGGGGAGGATGCGGTCGAGCCAGCGCGGCATCCACCACGCCTTGTCGCCCAGCAGCTGCAGGATCGCCGGCACCAGCGTCATGCGGACGATGAACGCGTCGACGAACACGCCGACGGCGAGCCCGAGCGCGATGGGCTTGATGGAGGTGTCGCCCTCGGGCACGAACGCGGCGAACACCGAGATCATGATGACGGCGGCCGCGGTCACCACCTTGGCCGAGCCCACGAACCCGCTCTGGATCGCGCGCCGGGCGTTGCCGCCGTGCACGTAGTCCTCGCGGATGCGACTCACCAGGAAGACCTCGTAGTCCATCGCGAGGCCGAACAGCACGCCCATCAGGATGATCGGCATGAAGCTGATCACCGGCCCGGTCTTGTCGACGTGGAGGGCGTCGGACAGCCAGCCCCACTCGAAGACGGCGGTCACGGCGCCGAACGCCGCACCGACGGAGAGCAGGTAGCCGAGCGCCGCCTTGATCGGCACGGCGATCGAGCGGAAGACCATCGTGAGCAGCACGAGGGAGAGGCCGACGACCAGGATGCCGAACGGCAGCAGTGCGCCGGCGAGCCGGTTCGACACGTCGATCTGTGCGGCCGTCGTGCCGGTGACTTTGAGGTCGACCTTGTACTCGTCGAGGAAGTGCTGGTGCTTGGCACGCAGCTCGGCGACCAGATCGGCCGTGCGCTGGTCGTCGGGTCCCGTCGTCGGGATCACCTGCACGATGCCCGTGTCGGCCGTCGCGTTCGGCGTGGAGAGCGGCACGGCCGCGACGCCCGGCATCGCCGCGATCTCCGCGCCGATCGTGTCCATCAGCCCGACGGGGTCGGTGCTGGAGATGATCGAGCCGGTGACGATCAGCGGACCGTTGTAGCCGGGACCGAAGTGCTCCGAGATGAGGTCGTAGGTGACGCGGGCGGGGTCGTCCGGCGCGTGGGATCCGGCGTCGGGCAGGGCGAGCCGCAGCTGCAGCGCCGGGATCGCGGCCACGCCGAGCGCGACGATGACCGCGACGACGGTGACGATCGGGAACCGGGTGACCGCGCGCACCCAGCCGCGGAAGAACCCCTTCGGGATCTCGGCGGTGGCCGCGTGCGCGAGACTGGGCGCGGCGGGGGAGCCGGCCGTCGGAGCCGCGGGCGCCCCGGTCGCCGTCGGGTCCGTCGCCGAGGCGGCCGGACGCGCGCTCGTCGCCCGGGCCGCACGCCTCTCCGCGCGGCGCGCCGCGCGGCGGCCGGGAGTGATGCGCGCACCGGCGAAACCGAGCAGGGCGGGGGTGAGCGTCAGCGCGACGAGCACGGCGACGGCGACGGCGGCCGACGCGGCGAAGCCCATCGTGGTCAGGAAGGGGATGTTCGCGACGGCCAGACCGGCGAGCGCGATGATCACCGTGATGCCGGCGAAGAGCACGGCGGAGCCGGCGGTGGCGACCGAGCGCGCGGTCGACTCCTCCGGATCCACCCCGGCCTTCAACTGGCTCTGATGCCGGGAGATGATGAAGAGCGAGTAGTCGATCCCCACCGCGAGCCCGAGCATCAGGGCCAGCAGGGGAGTGGTCGACGAGATCGGACCGAACACGGTCGCGATGAAGATGAGGGCCATCGAGAGGCCGACTCCGAGCAGCGCCGTCAGCAGGGGCATCCCGGCCGCGATGAAGGAGCCGAAGGTCAGGATGAGGACGACGAGCGCGATGCCCACGCCGACCAGCTCGGTGACGGACAGCGTCGGCAGGCTCTGCGAGAACAGCTGACCGCCGACGGCGACCTGCGACCCGCTCGGCAGCTCCTTCTGCAGGTCGGCGCCCGCGTCCTTCAGAGCCGTCTTCGTCTCCTCGGGGACCGTCGTCTGCTGCCCCTTCAGCTGCACGGTGACGATCGCGGCGGTGCGGTCGTCGGAGATCAGGTTCTTGACGGTCGTGCTGTAGGGGGAGGTGGCGCCCGAGACGCCGTCGACCGTCGCGAGGTGGTCCACCGTGCTCTCGACAGGCTTCCGGATGCCGGACTGGTCGACGGTCTCGCCCTTCGGGGCGACGACCACGATCTGCGCGCTGGTGCCGCTCACCTGCGGGAACGTGCGGCTCAGCGTGTCGAGGGCCTCCTGCGACTCGGTGCCCGGGATGCTGAACGTGTTGTCCGTGCCCTGGTTGAAGGCGATGGCGCCACCGGCGAGCAGCACGAGCAGCAGGAGCCACAGGGAGACGACCAGCTTGCGGGCGCGGAAGGCCCAGCGACCGATCGAATACAGGAGTGAGGACACGCGTTCTCCAGTGGTGAAGTGACCAGCAGCGTCACGGATTCGGGGGTTTCGATACACTGTTGTATCCGATGCTCGACTGTATCGGATACACTGGTGTATCTGGAACTCGACTCAGGAAGGTTTCAGCTTGGACAGCACAGCTCTCAGAGACGGGCGCGAGGACGCTCCCGCCGAGTCCGCGCGACGCCGGCGCACGCGTGCGCGACTGCTCGACGCCGCGTTCGATGTCTTCGCCGAGCAGGGCGTCCGTGCGGCCAGCGTGGAGACGATCGCGGAGGCCGCGGGCTTCACCCGTGGCGCGTTCTACTCCAACTTCTCCACCAAGGAGGAGCTGTTCTTCGCGCTGATGGAGCGCGAGAAGACCATGCGTCTGGAACAGCTCGACCGCGGACTCGCCCAGCACCTCGCCCCGCTCGTCGAATCCGGCGTCACCGAGATCGACGACGCCCAGGTGATCGACATCGTGATCAAGATCCTCGAGCTGCAGTCGGACGACCGCCGCTGGTGGCTGGTGCAGTCGGAGTTCCAGCTCCTGGCCCTGCGCGATCGCACGATCGCCGACGGCTACCTCGCCTTCCAGGACGGCTTCTACAGCGACCTGACCGAGATCGTGATCGCCGCCCTCGCCAGCGCCCACCGGCGGTTCACCATCGAACCCGCCGAGGCCGTGCGGGTGATCGCCGACCTCTGCGCGAGCGGGGAGGCGCACGCCCTGCTGGCCGGGGACGAGCGCAAGTTCGCGGAGCGCCTGTCCGAAAGCGTCCCCGCCGTGCTGCTCGCCCTCACCGAGCGGATCTGATCGAACCCCAAGGCGGTTTCGGTACGCTCGGTCAGATGCGACGCAGAGCCCTACCGACCGCGCTCGCCGGCGTGCTGGCCGCCGCCGTGCTGGCGCTCGTGGCCGCGTGTGCCGGTCCCGCCCCCACGGCGCCGGCGGCGACGCCGCGCGCGGAGTCGTCCGCGACGCCGTCGGCGACCCCGGATCCCTTCCCGCGGCAGCCGCTGCGCCCGACCACCCGCTACGTCGCCCTGGGCGACTCCTTCGCCGCGGGGATGGGCGGCGGTGGGGAGACCGGGAAATGCCGGTCGAGTGAGGCGAGCTACCCCGACGTCTTCACCCGCGAATCGGGCGTCGACCTCGTCGTCAACGCGGCCTGCTCCGGCGCCACCACCTCCGACCTGCTGCGCAAGCAGCTGATCTCGCTCGACGACCGCACCGACCTCGTCACCGTCAGCATCGGCGGCAACGACCTCGGCGTCGTGGCCATCGCCGCGGACTGCGCGGCCGGCAAGGCGGCCTCGTGCCGCAGCCAGCTGACCTCCGCGCTGTCGCTGCTCAACGTGCTCCCGCAGCGCTTGGGCACCGTCTACGACGCCATCCTCCAGGCCGCCCCGAACGCGCGCGTGGTCGTGACGGGGTACGCCCTGCTCTACGACGCGTCCAACCCCGGCGCGAAGGACTTCGGGATGGCCGCGGCGATCAACGCCGCGACGATCGGCCTCAACCAGGTGATCGACGACGCGGTCGACGCCGAGCGCGCAAAGGGCGCCCCGATGACGTATGTCGGCGTCGACTTCGCCGGCCACGCCATCGGCGACTCCGAGCCCTGGGTGCACACGAGCGGGGTTGACGCGTTCCATCCCACGGCCGACGGCTACGCCGAGTACGCTCGCCAGCTCGTCCGCCGCCTCGGCACCGCCGACTGAAGCGCACCGTCCGCCGCCGCCGCGCGCCGCGCGCCGCTCGGGACGAGCGCGCCGGTGCGGGACGAGCGCGCCGGTGCGGGACGAGCGCGGGTCGGCGCGCGGGCGCGCTCGTCCCGAACTGCGGCGGTCGCGGCGCGGACGGCGCGGGCGCGGCGGAGGTCAGGAGGCGGCGGCGCGGCTGTGCTCGCGCGCGAACTGCAGGGTCTCGCGCAGCAGGTCGAGGCGCTCCTCGCGGCTGCGCGCCTTGCGGGTGTTCACCTCGGCGACGACGGAGCCGTCCCAGCCCGTCCCGGCCAGCAGCCGCAGCACCTCGGCCACGGGCTGCGTCCCGCGCCCCGGCACCAGGTGCTCGTCGAAGACCCGCGAATCGTCGAGCGCGCCCGAACCGTCGCAGAGGTGCACGTGGTTCAGCCGGCCGCCGAGCTCCTGGGCCAGCCGCAGGCCGTCCAGGCCGCTCAGTGCGGCGTGCGAGAAGTCCAGCGTCACCGCATCGCAGTCCCAGGGGAGCGGATTCCAGCCGGGGGAGTAGGCGGCCATCGACCGGCCGGCGACCTTCCACGGGAACATGTTCTCGACCGCGATCGTCACCCGGGACGCCGCTGCGGTCGACCGCACGATGTCGAGGAAGTCGTCGGCGTAGCCCGACTGCCAGCGGAACGGGGGATGCACGACCACGGTCCCGGCGCCGAGCGCCGCCGCCAGGTCGGCCGAGCGCTCCAGCTTCACCTGAGGGTCGCGTCCCCAGACGAAATGGGTGAGCAGCAGCACGGGCGCGTGGATGCTCAGCACGGGCATCCCGTAGCGCTCGGACAGCGCCTGCAGCGGCGCGGCCGACTGGGTGGTCTCGTCGCGCGTGACCATCACCTCGACCCCGTCGAAGCCCAGCTCGGCGGCGGTGCGGAAGGCCTCTTCGATGCCGAGCGGATACACGCAGGTCGTGCCCATGCCGATGCGGATCACAGCCGAACTCTAACCCGGGGCACTGAACGAGGCGTGACCGCCCGCCGAACGTCGTCCCCGCTCCCGCGCCCGGAACGTCCGCCGAGGACGCTGGTACTGTGGCGAGAAGCCACCCCCACCGACGCAGAGGGAGAGGATCCACCATCTCAGCGAAACCCGACACCGCAGCAGGGACCGACTCGTACGAGCTGGTCATCGTCTCGAACCGCCTCCCGGTCGACCGGGTGATCGACGACGCGGGGGAGGCGGACTGGCGTCCGTCGCCCGGGGGCCTGGTGGCGGCGCTGGAGCCGGTGATGCGGTCGCAGGACGGCGTCTGGATCGGATGGGCCGGCGTCTCCGGCGAGGAGATCGAACCCTTCCGCGCCGACGGGATCAACATCATCCCCGTCCCGCTGAGCGAGCAGGAGCTCCAGGAGTACTACGAGGGCTTCTCGAACGACACCCTGTGGCCGCTCTACCACGACGTGATCGCGCAGCCGACGTTCCATCGCGAGTGGTGGGACAGCTATGTGAAGGTCAACCGCCGGTTCGCCGACGCCGCGGCCGCCGCCTCCTCCCACGGAGCGGTCGTGTGGGTGCACGACTATCAGTTGCAGCTCGTCCCCGCCATGCTGCGCGAGACGCGCCCCGACCTGGTGATCGGCTTCTTCAACCACATCCCCTTCCCTCCCTACGGCATCTACTCCCAGCTGCCGTGGCGCCGCCAGATCATCGACGGGCTGCTCGGCGCCGACGTCATCGGGTTCCAGCGCGTCGCCGACGCGGGCAACTTCTCGCGCGCCGTCCGCCGCCTCAAGGGCTACGAGACCCGCGGCCCCATCATCGAGGTGCCGATCGACACCGACGATCCCGAGGCCGGGTCGCACCGGCACGTGACGACGAACCGGCACGGCGGTCTGGCCCGGACGGTCCTCGCCCGCGCGTTCCCGATCTCCATCGACACCGAGCGGTACCAGGAGCTCGCCCGTCGCCCCGACATCCAGGCCCGTGCGCGGGAGATCCGGGAAGAGCTCGGCAACCCCGAGACGATCATGCTCGGCGTCGACCGCCTCGACTACACGAAGGGCATCGGCCACCGCCTGAAGGCCTTCGGCGAGCTGCTGCGCGACGGAGCCCTCTCGGCGGAGGACGTCACCCTGGTGCAGGTCGCCAGCCCCAGCCGCGAGCGCGTCGAGACCTATCGCCAGCTGCGCGACGAGATCGAGCTGACGGTCGGCCGCATCAACGGCGACTACTCGACCCTCGGCCACAGCGCCATCGCCTACCTGCACCACGGATATCCGCGGGAGGAGATGGTCGCCCTCTACCTCGCGGCGGACGTCATGCTCGTCACGGCCCTGCGCGACGGGATGAACCTGGTCGCCAAGGAGTACGTGGCCTCCCGCGTCGACGACGACGGCGTGCTCGTGCTGAGCGAGTTCGCCGGAGCCTCGGACGAGCTGCGCCAGGCCCTGCTGATCAACCCGCACGACATCGAGGGCCTCAAGGAGACCATCCTGCAGGCCGTCGCGATGCCCAAGCGCGATCGCACCCGCCGCATGCGCGCGCTGCGCAAGAAGGTGCTGACCAACGACGTCGCGCGCTGGTCCGCCTCGTTCCTCGACGCCCTCACCCGTGCCGCCCACGGCGACCACCCGCTCCAGAACCCGATGGTGAACCGCCGCTGACCCGGCCCGCCCCCACGCCGTCCGCCCCGCCGCCCGCTCCGACCCGGAAAGCCGCATGACCGACACCACGCCGTCCTTCCCGCCCGACTCCGCCATCGCCCTCGCCGGCGCGATCCGCCGCCTCGCCGAGACCGAGCGACTGCTCGTCGCGCTCGACTTCGACGGCACGCTGGCGCCGTTCGTGGACGTGCCCCGCGGTGCGCGTGCGCTCCCGGAGGCCAAGGCCGCCCTCGACCGGCTCGAGAAGCTGCCGGACACCTGGGTCGCGTACGTGTCCGGCCGCCCGCTGGAGAGCCTGGAAGCGGTGACGGAGGCCGACGAGGACGCGCTCCTCATCGGCTCCCACGGTGTCGAGATCCGGTTCGGCCGCGACGGCGTCTCGCTCGACCTGAGCGATCAGGAGCGCGACACCCTCGCGCGTCTCGGTGAGACGCTCCAGCAGCTGGTGGACGCATTCCCCGGGACCAAGCTCGAGGTCAAGCCGGTCGGCTTCGGCGTGCACTACCGCACGGTCGAGGGCGACCGCGGACCCGAGGTGGTGCGCCGCGCGTACGACGCGGCCGCGGCCGTCAGCGACGCGCTCACGGTGCGCGACGGCAAGGACATCATCGAGTTCTCCGTCCGTGGCGCCGACAAGGGGGACGGGATCGAGCGGCTGCGGGAGTACACCCGGGCAAGCGCGGTCCTCTTCGCGGGAGACGACGTCACCGACGAGGACGGCCTGCGCGTCCTGCGGCCTCGGGACGGCGACGTGGGCGTCAAGGTGGGCGCGGGGGAGACCGCGGCCGAGTACCGGGTGGCGGACGAGCGGGCGATCGCCACGCTGCTGACACTGCTCGCGGAGGCGCGCGCGTCCTTCACCGCCTGAGCCGCGGCCGGCCCTCTCCACCGATCCCGCGCCGCATGGTCGGAGCGGCATGCGAGAAGTCCTAGAGTTGTCCCATGCCAGAGATCGATTGGAAGCCGCGCTCGCGCGTCGTCACCGACGGAATCGAAGCCACGACGAGCCGGGGCATGCTCCGCGCCGTCGGCATGGGCGATGAGGACTGGGAGAAGCCGCAGATCGGCATCGCCAGCTCCTGGAACGAGATCACCCCCTGCAACCTCTCCCTCGACCGCCTCGCGCAGGGCGCCAAAGAAGGCGTGCACTCCGGCGGAGGATACCCGCTCCAGTTCGGCACCATCTCCGTCTCCGACGGCATCTCGATGGGCCACGAGGGCATGCACTTCTCGCTGGTCTCGCGCGAGGTCATCGCCGACTCGGTCGAGACGGTCATGATGGCCGAGCGCCTCGACGGGACCGTGCTGCTCGCCGGCTGCGACAAGTCGCTGCCGGGCATGCTCATGGCGGCCGCCCGACTCGACCTCTCCGCGGTCTTCCTCTATGCGGGCTCGATCGCGCCCGGCTGGGTCAAGCTGTCGGACGGAACTGAGAAGGATGTCACGATCATCGACTCCTTCGAGGCCGTCGGCGCCTGCAAGGCGGGCAAGATGAGCGAGGAGGACCTCAAGCGCATCGAGTGCGCCATCGCCCCGGGCGAGGGCGCCTGCGGCGGCATGTACACCGCGAACACCATGGCGTCCGTCGCCGAGGCGCTCGGTATGAGCCTCCCCGGTTCGGCCGCCCCGCCGTCGGCCGACCGTCGCCGCGACTACTTCGCGCACCGCTCGGGCGAGGCCGTCGTCAACCTGCTCAAGCTCGGCATCACCGCCCGCGACATCCTCACCAAGAAGGCGTTCGAGAACGCGATCGCGGTCGCGATGGCGTTCGGCGGCTCGACCAACGTGGTGCTCCACCTGCTCGCCATCGCGAACGAGGCCGAGGTCGAGCTCACGATCGACGACTTCAACCGCATCGGCGACAAGGTCCCGCACATCGGCGACCTCAAGCCGTTCGGCAAGTACGTGATGAACGACGTCGACCGTCACGGCGGCGTCCCGGTGGTCATGAAGGCCCTGCTCGACGCGGGACTCATCCACGGAGACTGCCTCACGGTCACCGGCAAGACCGTCGCCGAGAACCTCGCCGAGATCAACCCGCCCGCTCCGGACGGCGAGGTCATGCGCACGCTCGACAACCCGATCCACGCCACGGGCGGCATCACGATCCTCAAGGGGACGTTCGCGCCCGAGGGCGCCGTGGTGAAGACGGCCGGGTTCGACGCCCAGGTCTTCGAGGGCCCGGCCCGGGTGTTCGAGCGCGAGCGCGCCGCGATGGACGCCCTCACGGAGGGCCGCATCAACGCCGGCGACGTGGTGGTCATCCGGTACGAGGGACCCAAGGGCGGCCCGGGCATGCGTGAGATGCTCGCCATCACCGCGGCCATCAAGGGCGCGGGGCTCGGCAAGGATGTACTACTATTGACGGACGGACGATTCTCAGGCGGCACAACCGGCCTGTGCATCGGCCACATAGCACCCGAAGCGGTGGACGCAGGTCCCATCGCCTTCGTGCGCGATGGTGATCTGATACGGGTCGATATCGCGGCTCGCTCCCTCGACCTACTTGTCGACGAGTCAGAGCTGACCGCCCGCCGTGACGGCTGGGCTCCTCTTCCTCCGCGCTATACCCGTGGCGTTCTCGCGAAGTACTCCAAGCTCGTGCGTTCTGCAGCAGAAGGCGCGGTCACGGGGTAGCCCTTCGCTCTCCAGCAGTATCAACCGTTTCGTACGTAAGGGACCGATAAAGGCATGTCCTCGGATGCAACCCCCCACACCGTGTTGCCCTCCGCGACGCCCGGCAAGGCGTCGCCCGAACAGCTGACCGGATCGCAGTCGGTCGTCCGCACCCTCGAGCTCCTGGGCGTCACCGACGTCTTCGGACTCCCGGGCGGCGCGATCCTCCCGATCTACGACGCGATCGTGGACTCGTCCAAGATCCGTCACATCCTCGTCCGCCACGAGCAGGGCGGCGGCCACGCCGCCGAAGGCTACGCGGCCGCCTCG
Organism: Leifsonia aquatica H1aii; assembly: GCF_000633535.1. Lineage (GTDB taxonomy): Bacteria > Actinomycetota > Actinomycetes > Actinomycetales > Microbacteriaceae > Leifsonia > Leifsonia aquatica_A. The sequence goes on from NZ_AYMR01000009.1 coordinate 394,905, forward strand.
AACAAGGTCGGCGTCGCCATGGCGACGTCCGGCCCGGGCGCGACGAACCTCGTCACCGCGATCATGGACGCGCACATGGACTCCGTCCCCGTCGTGTTCATCACCGGCCAGGTGTTCTCGACCCTCATGGGGACGGACGCCTTCCAGGAGGCGGACATCGTCGGCATCACCATGCCGATCACGAAGCACTCCTTCCTGGTGAAGCGCGTCGAGGACATCCCGGCCACCATCGCCGCGGCCTACCACATCGCCGGGACGGGTCGCCCGGGTCCGGTGCTCGTCGACATCACCAAGGACGCGCAGCAGAACACCGCGCCGTTCGTCTGGCCGCCCAAGGTCGACCTCCCGGGCTACCGGCCGATCACCAAGGCACACGGCAAGCAGATCGTCGCCGCGGCCCAGCTGCTCGTCGAGAGCAAGAAGCCGGTCCTCTACGTGGGCGGCGGCGTCATCCGCTCGCGCGCATCGCAGGAGCTGCTGGAGCTCGCCGAGACGATCGGCGCCCCCGTGGTCACCACGCTGATGGCGCGCGGCGCCTTCCCGGACTCCCACCAGCAGCACCTCGGAATGCCGGGGATGCACGGCACGGTCCCGGCCGTGCTGGCGCTCCAGGAGTCCGACCTCATCGTGTCGCTCGGCGCGCGGTTCGACGACCGCGTCACCGGCAACACCTCCCTCTTCGCGCCCAACGCGAAGATCGTGCACGTCGACGTCGACCCGGCCGAGATCTCCAAGATCCGCGTCGCCGACGTCCCCATCGTCGGCGATGCCAAGGACGTCATCGTCGATCTGACCGCCGCGTTCCAGGACGCGTCCGCGTCGGCCGGTGCGCCCGACATCGTCGAGTGGTGGACCTACCTGAACGGGCTCCGCGAGGAGTTCCCGCTCGGGTACAGCGAGACGAGCGACGGCCTCCTGGCTCCGCAGTTCGTGATCAAGCGCATCGGCGAGCTGACCGGCCCGGAGGCGATCTACACCGCCGGCGTCGGACAGCACCAGATGTGGGCCGCGCAGTTCATCAAGTACGAGCGTCCCAACTCGTGGCTGAACTCGGGCGGCGCCGGCACCATGGGCTACTCGGTGCCCGCCGCGATGGGCGCCAAGGTCGCCCAGCCCGACCGCACGGTGTGGTCGATCGACGGCGACGGCTGCTTCCAGATGACCAATCAGGAGCTCGCCACCGCCACGCTCAACAACATCCCGATCAAGGTCGCGATCATCAACAACTCGTCGCTCGGCATGGTGCGGCAGTGGCAGACGCTGTTCTACGACGGTCGCTACTCGAACACCGACCTCAACACGGGGCACGACACCGTGCGCGTCCCGGACTTCGTGAAGCTGGCCGAGGCGTACGGCGCCCTCGGCATCCGCGTCACGAAGGAGGAAGAGGTGGATGCGGCCATCACACTCGCCCTGGAGACGAACGACCGCCCGGTCGTGATCGACTTCGTGGTGAGCGCCGACGCCATGGTGTGGCCGATGGTGCCGCAGGGCGTCAGCAACAGCTACGTCCAGTACGCCCGCGACCACAGCCCCGCCTTCGGAGAGGAGTGACCCCCGTGAGCACGACCGGTATCACCACCCATGTCCTGAGCCTCCTCGTGGAGGACAAGCCCGGCCTGCTGACCCGCGTCGCCGGCCTGTTCGCCCGGCGCGGGTTCAACATCCACTCGCTCGCGGTGGGCACCAGCGAGGTCGAAGGGCTCTCGCGCATCACCGTGGTCGTCGACGTCGAGGGCCTGCCGCTCGAGCAGGTCACCAAGCAGCTCAACAAGCTGATCAACGTCATCAAGATCGTGGAGCTCGACCCGGCCCAGTCGGTGCAGCGCGAGCACCTGCTCATCAAGGTGCGCGTCGACAACTCCACCCGCTCCCAGGTCCTGGAGGCGGTCAATCTGTTCCGCGCCCGCGTCGTCGACGTGGCCACGGACGCGCTCGTGATCGAGGTCACGGGCGACTCCGGCAAGACCCAGGCACTGCTCAAGGTGCTCGAGCCCTACGGGATCAAGGAGATGGCCCAGTCGGGTCTGCTCGCGATCGGACGCGGTTCGAAGTCGATCACCGAGCGCGTCTTCAAGAACTGACCCGCCTCCCCGGCGGCGGCAGAAGCAGTCCGAACTCAGAAGCAGTCAGAAACACGTACGAAGGAGAATCCCCCAGTGGCTGAGATCTATTACGACAACGACGCAGACCTCTCGATCATCCAGGGCAAGAAGGTCGCCGTCATCGGCTACGGCTCGCAGGGTCACGCGCACGCGCAGAACCTCCGCGACTCGGGCGTCGAGGTCGTCATCGGCCTGAAGGACGGCTCGAAGTCGAAGCCGAAGGCCGAGGAGGCGGGCTTCCGCGTCCTCAGCGCCGCCGACGCCGCCCAGTGGGCCGACGTGGTCGTCATCCTCGCCCCGGACCAGGTGCAGCGCCACCTGTACGCCGAGGACATCCAGCCGAACATCGAAGAGGGCAACGCGCTCGTCTTCGGTCACGGCTTCAACATCCGCTTCGGCTACATCGAGGCCCCCGAAGGCGTCGACGTCATCATGGTCGCGCCGAAGGGCCCGGGCCACACCGTGCGCCGCGAGTACGAGGCCGGCCGTGGCGTCCCCGTGATCGTCGCCGTCGAGAAGGACGCCACCGGCAACGCGTGGCCCCTCGTGCTCAGCTACGCCAAGGGCATCGGCGGACTGCGCGCCGGCGGCATCAAGACCACCTTCACCGAGGAGACCGAGACCGACCTGTTCGGCGAGCAGGCCGTGCTCTGCGGCGGAGTGTCGCAGCTCGTCCAGTACGGCTTCGAGACCCTGACCGAGGCCGGCTACCAGCCGCAGGTCGCCTACTTCGAGGTGCTGCACGAGCTCAAGCTCATCGTGGACCTGATGTGGGAGGGCGGCATCGCCAAGCAGCGCTGGAGCGTCTCCGACACGGCCGAGTACGGCGACTACGTCTCCGGACCGCGCGTCATCGACCCGCACGTCAAGGAGAACATGCAGGCCGTTCTCGCCGACATCCAGTCCGGCGCGTTCGCCGAGCGCTTCATCGCGGACCAGGACGCCGGTGCGCCGGAGTTCCTCGCACTGCGCAAGAAGGGCGAGCAGCACCCGATCGAGGCGACCGGCCGCGAGCTGCGCAAGCTGTTCGCCTGGAACGCGTCGAACGACGACGACTACGTGGACGGCGAGGTCGCGCGCTGACCCAGCGCACCGACCGCTGCCGCATGACGGCAGGCTAGCCTGAGGGGTGCCGCGTTCCTTCCGTTCCGACGGGAGCGGAGCGCGGCACCCCTTCGTCGTCGAGAGGATCCACCATGCCCCGTCCGGCCGTCGAGATCGCCGTGCAGGATGCGCCCGGCGTGCGCATCGCCCTCGCGGAGGGCGCCGACCGGGTCGAGCTCTGCTCCGCGCTCGGACTCGGGGGGCTGACGCCGTCGGCCGGCCTGCTGCGCAGTGCCGTCGAGCTGGCCGAGTCGGCCTCCCGCCCTCGCTTCGTGCACGTGCTGGTTCGCCCCCGCGGCGGGGGATTCGTCTACGCGGAGGACGAGCTGGCGACCATGCTGGCGGACGTCCGCTTCGCCCGTGAGGCGGGGGCCGGCGGCGTCGTCGTCGGCGCCCTCGACGACCGGGGCGCGCTCGACCTGCCTGCGATCGAGCGACTCGTCGCCGCCGCGGACGGCCTGGAGGTGACCTTCCACCGCGCCCTGGACATCGTGGCCGACCCCGCGACCGCCGTGGCGACGCTGGCCTCCCTCGGGGTGACCCGGGTGCTGACCTCGGGCGGTGCGCCGCGCAGCATCGACGGCGCGGCGGTGCTCGCCGGACTCGTCGCGCGGGCGGCGGGCCGCGTGCAGATCATGGCGGGCGGGGGAGTGCGGGTCGACGACATCCCGGCCCTCGTCACCGCGGGGGTCGACGCGGTGCACCTCTCGGCGCGCGACACCGTGCACGGCGCCCCCAGCGGTCCGGGCGGCGGCGACACCGCCTACGACATCACCGACCCGTCGGTCGTGCACGCCGCGGTGGCCGCCGCCGGGCTCGCGCGCGGGTAGACGGTCACGCGCAGGCACTCCGTCCCGGCACCGCGCCCACCCCTCAGAGCGCGCAGACGACGCAGAGACCGATCAGCAGCAGCTGCAGGAGCGCGCGCGGGACCAGGGGAGTCCCGAACGCGCCGAACCGTTGCGGGTGCCGGGCCGCGTAGGCGTTCGCCGGGAACACGGCGATGAGGAACACGACCAGGCAGACCGCCGCGGCGACGCGCGTGGCCGGCACGAGGAGACCGACGCCGCCCGCCAGCTCGCAGACGCCGGTGAACGCCACCAGCACCGGAGGTGCGAGCACGCCCGTCCCGCGCAGGGCCGGCGGGATCATGGCGGCCATCCCGCGCGCGGGCCCCGGGACGAAGTGCAGGGCGCCCATCACGACGAAGACCACCGCCAGAGCCACCCTGGTCACGAGTTGGACGATCTCGAACACGCTCATCGCCCCATCCTCCCCCGGGCGGCCGTAACGCGGCGAAAGCAGGCCCCGCGTGGCCGCTAGAGTTAAGCCGGACCCGCGCCCCAACGCCCGTGGCGCTCTTCATTCCCAAGCCAGCCCTGCACTCGAAGGAATCTGCCACGTGACAAAGCCGGTCGTCCTGATCGCCGAAGAACTCTCGCCCGCCACCGTCGACGCCCTCGGGCCCGACTTCGAGATCCGCTCTGTCGACGGGACCGACCGTCCGGCACTGCTCGCCGCGGTCGCGGATGCCGATGCGATCCTGGTCCGCTCCGCCACCAAGGTCGACGCCGAGGTCATCGCCGCCGCACCGAAGCTCAGGGTCGTCGCCCGGGCCGGCGTCGGGCTCGACAACGTGGACATCAAGTCGGCCACCACCGCCGGCGTCATGGTCGTGAACGCCCCGACCTCCAACATCATCTCGGCGGCCGAGCTCACCGTCGGCCACATCCTGAGCCTCGCCCGCCACATCCCGGCCGCCCACAGCGCGCTGGCGCAGGGTCAGTGGAAGCGCTCGAAGTACACCGGCGTCGAGCTGTATGAGAAGACCATCGGCATCATCGGCCTCGGCCGGATCGGAGCGCTCATCACCGCCCGCCTGCAGGCGTTCGGCACGAAGGTGATCGCGTACGACCCCTACGTCACGTCGGCGCGCGCCCAGCAGCTGGGCGTGCAGTTGGTGACCCTCGACGAGCTCCTCGCCGAGGCCGACTTCATCACCATCCACATGCCGAAGACGCCCGAGACGACCGGCATGATCAGCGACGACCAGCTCGCGCTCATGAAGGAGACGGCGTTCATCGTCAACGTCGCCCGTGGCGGCCTGATCGACGAGGACGCACTCCACCGCGCCCTCACCTCCGGCTCGATCGCCGGCGCCGGCCTCGACGTGTTCGTCAGCGAGCCGCCGACCGAGTCGCCCCTGCTCGCCCTCGAGAACGTCATCGTCACGCCGCACCTCGGCGCGTCCACCGATGAGGCCCAGGAGAAGGCCGGCGTCTCGGTCGCGCGCTCGGTGCGCCTCGCCCTCTCGGGCGAGCTCGTCCCGGACGCGGTCAACGTCGCCGGCGGCGTCATCGACCCGTACGTGCGCCCGGGCATCCCGCTGGTCGAGAAGCTCGGCCAGGTGTTCTCCGGTCTCGCCCACAGCCCGCTCACCAGCATCGATGTCGAGGTGCGCGGCGAGCTCGTCGACTACGACGTGAGCGTGCTGAAGCTCGCGGCCCTGAAGGGCATCTTCACCAACATCGTGAGCGAGACCGTGTCGTACGTGAACGCTCCGCTGCTCGCCGAGCAGCGCGGCATCGAGGTGCGCCTGATCACCGACTCGGTGAGCGAGGAGTACCGCAACCTGATCACGCTGCGCGGGGCGCTGAGCGACGGATCGCAGGTCTCGGTCTCTGGCACGCTCACCGGAACGAAGCAGATCGAGAAGGTCGTCGAGATCAACGGCTACGACGTCGAGGTGCCGATCGCCGAGCACCTCATCGTCATGGTCTACGACGACCGGCCCGGCATCGTCGCCGTCTACGGCCGCGAGTTCGGCGAGTCGTCGATCAACATCGCCGGCATGCAGATCGCCCGCACCTCGGCCGGCGGCAAGGCGCTCAGCGTCCTGACCGTCGACTCGCGCGTGCCCGAGGGGCTGCTCGAGAAGGTGCGCGTCGCGATCGACGCCGACCTCATGCAGGAGATCGACATCACCGAGTCCTGATCGCTCCCGATCGACCGTTCGACAGCCCGCCGGAGAAGTTTTTCCGGCGGGTTGTCGATTTCCGCGGTTGACTGACGTCGTACTGGTGTTCACATCAGAGCGCGCAGGCGCGCGAGACGCAAGGAGACATCATGTCCGAGGAGTACGTCCTGCTCATCCGGGAGCCCAACTGGGATCCGACGGCGATGACCGCCGAGGAGTGGGAGGCCGGGATGGCCGGCCACCGGGCGTTCCAGGAGGCGGTGGAGGCGGCGGGGGAGAAGATCCTCGCGAGCAACGCCCTCCAGCCCGTGAGCGCCGCGACGAAGATCACCCCGCGAGCCGGCGAAGCACCCCTGATCACCGACGGGCCGTTCGGCGAGACCCGGGAGGTCGTCACGGGCTTCTACGGCTTCACCGCGTCGAGCCCGGAGCAGGCGAAGGAACTCGCCGCGCTCGTCCCGACGGAGGGCTGGATCGAGCTCTACCCGGTGCTCGTCCTGGATCGCGTCAACTGATTGTGCCGGTGGTCGCAGCTTGTTTGAATGAGCTGTGACCACCGCCATCGAGCGCGCGTACCGCACCGAGGCGCCGCGCATCCTGGGCGCCGTCGCACGTTCCGTCGGCGACCTCCAGCTCGCGGAGGACGCGGTGCAGGAGGCGTTCGCCCGCGCCCTCGCGGAGGCCGCCGCGGGTCGCGAGCCGTCGAATCCCGCAGCGTGGATAACCACGGTCGCGCGGCGGATCGCCGTCGACCTGCGGCGCCGCGAGGCCACGGCGGCGCGCGCCCTTCCTGTGCTCGCGGCCGAGGAGGCGGGGCGCGAGGCGGCGGCGCGAGCGGCGGAGGCCGACATGCGGACGGACGACGTGTTCACCGGGGACGAGCGGCTCGAGCTCATCCTGCTGGTGTGCCACCCCGAGGTGGCCGAGGAGACGCGGGTCGCCCTCGCGCTGCGGTTCGTGTGCGCGGTGCCGACGGCACAGGTCGCCGAGGTCTTCCTGGTGCCGGAGCCGACGATGGCGGCGCGGCTGACACGGGCGAAGAAGAGGATCCACGACTCGCGACTGCGCTTCGCCGCGGACGATCCCCGCGAACGGAGCGCGCGGCTGCCGGACGCGCTGACCACGGTCTATCTGCTGTACACGGTCGGTCACGCCCGCGCCGACGGCCGGTTGCGGACGGACGCGATCGAGCTGGCACGCGACGCGCGACGCATCCGTCCCGGAGACCCGGAGGCTGCGGGGCTGCTCGCGCTCCTCCTGCTGACCGAAGCGCGCCAGACGACGCGGCTGTCCGCCGTCGACGAGTTCGTCACGCTCGCGGAGGCGGACCGGTCGCTCTGGGACCGCGCGATGCTCGACGAGGGCGAGCGACTGGCGACGCTCGCGCTGACCGGCACGCCCGGCGGGCTGCCCGGCCGGTTCGCCCTGCAGGCCGCGATCGCCGGCCTCCACGGCATCGCGCCGACGTGGGCCGCGACCGACTGGCCGGCCATCGCGCGCCTGTACGACGGGCTGGTGCTGGAGTGGCCGTCCGCGGTGGCGCAGCTCGGCCGGGCCGTCGCGCGGGGGTACAGCCCGGACGTCGGACCGGACGCCGCGGTCGCGGAACTGGACGCACGGCCCGAGCTGTTCGACGGCGTCGTCGCCGCCCAGACCCTCGCCGTTCGAGCGGATCTGCTGCGTGCGGCGGGCAGGGCGGAGGCGGCAGCGGCCTACGCGCACGCGATCGACGCGACGGCCGACGAGCGTGTCCGGCGATTCCTCACGCGCCGCCTGGCCGAGCAGCGGAGTACGTGAGGCCGGTCCCGGCCCGGATCAGTCGGGATCAGTCGGGATCAGTCGGCGGGGTCGTCTGCCAGCCGCTTGACCAGCTCGATCACCCGGTCGAGGTCGGTCTCGCCCCGCAGCACGGCGTTCGTGTCCGGGAGCAGGGCCGTGTTGTAGTACATCCCGTCGCCGATGAGCATGATGATCCGTGCGACGAGCGGGTCGCCCACCGAGGACTCCAGGATGCCGAGCCAGGCGCGCTGCATCGAGGCGAGTGCATCCCGCGCCCGGTTGTCCGCGCTCTGCGCCAGGCGGGCGACGGCGACGATGGAGCGCTCGAGGTCGTTGTCGGTCGGGATGGAGGTGCGGATGAAGTAGTCCACCGGTCCTTCGGGCGCCGAACGCATCCGTTCCAGGTCCGCCTCCACATGGCCGCTCAGCCGGGCGAGGACGCCGTCCACCATCGCGTCCTTGGAGGCGAAGTGGTAGAGCAGGCCGCCCTTGGAGACGCCGGCGCGCGCGGCGACGGCGTCGAGCGTCGCGGCCCGTTCGCTCTGCTCGCCGAGCAGCTCCTCGAAGGCGTCGAGGATGCGGTCGCGGGCGGAGGGGATTTCGGCCATGCCGCCATGCTAGCCGTTCGGGGTTGATTACTGTACCGTCCAGACGGTACAGTAGAGGTCATGTCCACGCCGAACTCCACCCTGCCCGCGACCACCGCCGCCCCGCGCGCCGGTGCGCGCGAATGGGTGGCGCTCGCCGTCCTGATGCTCCCCGTCCTCCTGGTCTCGGTCGACAACACCGTGCTGAGCTTCGCGCTGCCCGCCATCTCGCAGGCGCTCGAGCCGAGCGGCACAGGGATGCTCTGGATCATCGACGCCTACCCGCTCGTCCTCGCCGGCCTGCTCGTCTCGATGGGCAGCCTGGGGGACCGCATCGGCCGCCGGAAGCTGCTGCTGATCGGCGCGACCGGCTTCGCGCTCGTCTCCGTGGGCGCGGCGTTCGCTCCCACCACGGAGCTGCTGATCGCCGCCCGCGCCAGCCTCGGCTTCTTCGGCGCGATGCTGATGCCGTCCACGCTGTCGCTGCTGCGGAGCGTCTTCGTCGACCGCGAGCAGCGGCGGCTGGCGATCGCCGTGTGGGCATCGGGCTTCGCCGCCGGCTCGGCCCTCGGCCCGATCGTCGGCGGACTGCTGATCGAGCACTTCTGGTGGGGCTCCGTCTTCCTGCTCGCCGTGCCGGTGCTCATTCCGCTGCTCGTGCTCACCCCGCTGCTGGTGCGCGAGTCGCGTGACCCGAACCCGGGGCCGATCGACGTGCCGAGCATCCTGCTCTCGCTGCTCGCCATGGCTCCCGTCGTCTACGGCATCAAGTCGCTGGCATCGGAGGGGCTCTCGGTCGTCGGCGTACTCGCGATCGCGATCGGTGTGGTCGCCGGCTGGCTGTTCGTGCGTCGGCAGCTGCGCCGCCCGATCCCGATGCTCGACATGCGTCTCTTCCGGCGCGCCTCGTTCAGCGGTGCGGTGCTCATCAACCTGCTGAGCGTGGTGTCGCTCGTCGGCTACCTGTTCTTCGTCTCGCAGCACCTGCAGCTCGTGCTCGGGCTCAGTCCGATCGAGTCGGGACTCGTGCTGCTCCCCGGGCTCGCGGTCATGATCGTCGCCGGCCTCGTCGTCGTCCCGATCGCACGGCGGGTGCGTCCGTCGATCGTCGTCCCGGTCGCGCTTTCGATCTCGGCGGTCGGCTATCTGGTCATCGCGCTCTCCGGAGGCGACGCGCAGACCGGCACCCTGATGCTGTCGTTCATGCTCCTCGGGCTGGGGATCGGTGCGGCGGAGACGGTGTCCAACGAACTGATCCTGACCAGCGCGCCCGCCGAGAAGGCGGGGGCGGCCTCCGCGGTCTCCGAGACGGCGTACGAGCTCGGAGCGGTGTTGGGGACGGCGACGCTCGGCACCATCCTCACCGCCTCCTACCGCTCGGCGGTCGTGCTGCCGAGCGGCCTGACCGGGGCACAGACGCACGCCGCGGGAGAGACCCTGGGTGGTGCGACGACGGTCGCCGGCCAGCTCCCGGCCGAGCTGGGGGAGCAGCTGCTCGCCTCGGCGCGCGCCGCCTTCGACTCCGGCGTCGGCCTGACCGCCGGGATCGGGGTCGGGCTGATGGCGGCGGCCGCGGTGCTCGCGGTGGTCTCGCTCCGCCGCCTCCGCGGCTGACGGGCGGCACTCGGCGGCGCCGCCCGACGGGCGCCGTCCGGCCGGTAATGTGGGGGTGTCCGCCATCGACCACGCAGGAGTGCCATGTCCCAGACCGTCAAACTCGCCGTCATCCCCGGAGACGGGATCGGGCCGGAGGTGATCGCCGAGGCGGTCAAGGTCCTCGACGCGGTGAGCGCCGACAGCGGTCTCGCCTTCGAGAAGACGCACTTCTCGCTCGGCGCCGACCGCTACCTGGCCACCGGCGACGTTCTGACGGACGACGACCTGGCGGCCATCGCCGCGCACGACGCGATCCTCCTCGGTGCGGTCGGCGGGAAGCCCGGGGATCCGCGGCTCGCCGGCGCGAACATCGAGCGCGGCCTGCTGCTGAGACTGCGCTTCTCGCTCGACCACTACGTGAACCTGCGGCCGACCACGCTGTTCCCCGGCATCGCCAGCCCGCTGGCCGATCCCGGGGCGGTCGACTTCGTCGTCGTCCGCGAGGGCACGGAGGGACCGTACGTCGGCAACGGCGGCGCCATCCGCCAGGGGACGCCGCACGAGATCGCCAACGAGGTCTCCGTCAACACCGCGTTCGGGGTGGAGCGCGTGGTGCGGTTCGCCTTCGAGCAGGCCGCGGCCCGGCGCAAGACGCTGACGCTCGTGCACAAGACGAACGTGCTCACCTTCGCGGGCGGTCTGTGGAAGCGCATCGTCGACGAGGTCGCCACCGAACACCCTGACGTCACGGTGGACTACCTTCACGTCGACGCGGCGACGATCTTCCTGGTCACCGACCCTGCTAGATTTGACGTGATCGTCACGGACAACCTCTTCGGCGACATCCTCACCGACCTCGCGGCCGCGATCAGCGGCGGCATCGGGCTGGCAGCGTCGGGCAACATCAACCCCGCCGGCGCATTCCCGAGCATGTTCGAACCGGTTCACGGATCGGCTCCGGACATCGCCGGCCAGCAGAAGGCCGACCCCACCGCCGCGATCCTCTCCGTCGCACTCCTCCTCCGCCATCTCGGCGCCCAGGACCAGGCGACCCGCGTGGAGCAGGCGGTGTCCGCCGACCTGGCCTCCCGCAGCGGGGCGCAGCGCACGACCGCCGAGATCGGCGACGCGATCGCCGCCCGGGTGGCGCAGAATTAGATCACCCTGCTTCACCGCAGGCAGGCAGCGCAAAGGACTCTCATGACTTCTACCAGCATCTCCCTCACCAGCGGCCCCACCGAGACGAGCGGCCTGCTCTGGCAGGTCACCCGCAACGAGGCGGCGCGCGACGCCGCCGAGCGCGAGGAGATCCTCGCCGATCCCGGTTTCGGCAACCACTTCACCGACCACATGGTCGACATCTGCTGGTCGGCGAAGGGAGGCTGGCACCGGCCGCGCGTCTCCCCGTACGGCCCGATCCAGCTCGACCCGTCGGCCGCCGTGCTGCACTACGCGCAGGAGATCTTCGAGGGGCTGAAGGCGTACCGCCACGAGGACGGCTCGATCTGGACATTCCGCCCGGAGGCCAACGCCGCCCGCATGCAGCGCTCGGCCTACCGCCTGGCGCTGCCCGAACTCCCGGTCGAGCACTTCCTCGACTCGTTGAAGCAGCTCGTCGCGGTGGACGGCGATTGGGTGCCGACCGCGCCGGAGACCAGCCTCTACCTGCGTCCGTTCATGTTCGCCAAGGAGGCGTTCCTGGGCGTGCGCCCGGCGAACAAGGTCGCGTACTACCTGATCGCGAGCCCGGCGGGCGCCTACTTCTCGGGCGGCGTCGCACCCGTCTCGATCTGGCTGTCCGACCGCTGGTCGCGCGCCGGCCACGGCGGCACCGGGGCGGCGAAGACCGGCGGCAACTACGCCTCCAGCCTCCTGCCGCAGGCCGAGGCGGCCGAGCACGGCTGCGCGCAGGTGCTGTTCCTCGACTCGGTCGAGGGCCGATACCTCGAAGAGCTCGGCGGGATGAACGTGGTGCTCGTCTACAAGGACGGCACGGTGGTGACCCCGGAGTCCGACAGCATCCTGGAGGGCATCACGCTGGACTCGATTCTGCAGCTCGCGCGTGATCGCGGCCACCGGGTCGAGCGCCGCCGGGTGACGATCGACGAGTGGCGCGACGGCGTCGAGAGCGGCGACATCGTCGAGGTGTTCGCCTGCGGCACGGCCGCGGTGATCACCCCGATCGGCGAGCTCAAGTCGGACACCTTCACCGTCGGCGACATCACCGCGCCTCCCGGTGAGCTGACGATGGCGCTGCGCCAGGAGCTCACCGACATCCAGTACGGCCGCGTCCACGACCGGCACAACTGGATGACGCGCCTCGACGCGTAGCCCGGAGGCCATCGGAGGAGTCCTCGCCCGGCACGCCGGACGAGAGCAGTCAACGGAGGAGATCGCGGCCCGGACGGCCGCGGTCTCCTCCGTTGCCGTTGGATCGGGGGGATGACGCTCGGGAGTTCCTCCGATGCCGCCCGCCGATCAGCGGAGCAGGCGCAGGGCCGCCTCGACGTCGTCCGTGGTGTTCCAGAGGTGGAACGCGACGCGGGCGCGCCCGGCGCGTCCGGAGGCGCGCAGCCCGCCGGCGGTGAGGGCGGCGAGCGCCGTGCCCTCGGCATCCGGCCAGGTGACGATCGCCCGCCCTCGCACATCGAGGCCGAGCCCGTCGGCGAACGCGTCGCCCAGCCCGGTGGCGTGGGCGTGGACCTCCGTCGGGTCGAGCTCGTCGAACAGTGCGAGAGCGGCAGCGGTCCCCGGCCAGACGGGCCAGGCCGGCGAGACGTCGAAGCGGCGCGCGCTGGAGGCCGGCTCCGCCAGCGGCCCGTAGCACGAGCTCCACGGGTCCTCCCCGGCGAACCAGCCGGCGTGCACCGGGACGAGCGCGGTGCGCATCCGGTCCCCGACGGTGAGGAAGGCCGAACCGCGCGGGGCGCACAGCCACTTGTAGGCGTGGGTCGCGGTCACGTCGAAGCGGGAGGCGTCGACCGGGAGCCAGCCGAGCGCCTGCGTGAGGTCGGCGAAGGTGCGGGTCCCGGTGCGCGCGCATGCCTCGAGCAGCGCGTCGGCGTCGGCGATCGCCCCGGTCGCCGACTGCACCAGGGAGAACGCGACCAGCCAGGTGTCGTCGTCGACGGAGTCGGGCAGAGCCTCGAGCGGGACGGAGCGCACGACGACCCCGCGATGCGCCTGGGCGTGGAAAGGAGCCACCATCGACGCGAAGTCGCCGTCGGCGCAGAGCACCGTGGCCCCGTCGGGGACCGAGGCGGCGACGAGGCCCGCCAGGACGGAGACCTGGGATCCGATCGCCACCGCCTCCACCGGGACGCCGGCGAGGCGGGCGAAGGAGGCGCGGGCGCGGCGGACGGCGTCGTCGTAGTCGACGGGGGAGGACGCCCCGGCCGCCCAGCGCTCCAGGTCGGCGCGGCCGGCCGCGACCGTCTCGTGCGTCGGCAGGCCCTGCGTGCAGGCGGCGAGGTAGCCGGCGCCGGCGGGGAAGCGGTCGTGCAGTGCGGTCATGGTTCCACGGTGAGGCATCGTCATACATCGCACCAGAGCAGGTATTGAATCGAAAACATACGGATCGCTTATGATTGCCGTATGCTCCCCGACGACCTCGACTCGCACAGCCTGCGGGTGGTCCGCGCGATCGCCGACGAAGGCTCGATCACCCGTGCCGCGGACGCGCTCGGCTACAGCCAGCCCGCCATCAGTCAGCACCTGCGCCGGCTGGAGGCGCGCATCGGGCTTCCGGTGGTCACCCGCGCCGGACGCGGGGTGCGGTTGACCGAGGCGGGCCGCGTGCTCGCCCGCCACGCGCTCACGGTCACGACGGCACTCGATGCCGCGGCGGGCGAGCTCGACGACCTGCGCGGGCTGCGCACCGGCCGGGTGCGCCTCGCCGGATTCCCGTCCGCGTCGTCGTCGATCGTGCCGCGGCTGCTGAGCACGATGGAGGCGACGCATCCCGGAGTGCGCATCACCTACCTCGAGGCGGAGCCGCCCGAGGCGGTCGCCGCGGTGCGCGCCCAGACCGCCGACCTCGCGATCACGTTCGGCTATCCGGGAGACCGGGTCGACCCGCACCGCGAGAGCGCCCGCGGCCTCGCGGTCGCACCGCTCTGGCGCGACGAGATGCTGGTCGCCCTGCCGGCCGGTCACCGGCTGGCCGGGCACGAGCGCGTCGACCTGGCGGACCTGGCGGCGGAGGCGTGGATCGGCGGCTGCCCCCGCTGCCGGGGTCACCTGCTGGAGCTGACGGCCGGCCGCGGCTACGAGCCGCGCATCGCGTACGAGACCGACAACTTCGTCGCAGTGCTGCGGATGGTGGCCGAGGGGATGGGCGTCGCCCTCCTCCCGGGACTGGCCGTCGGGTCGGCGGGGGCGCAGGCGGGCGTCGTGCTGCGCTCCACGGGCAACCGGGACCACCGCACCATCAACCTCGTGGGAGCGGCGGGAGCCGACGTCGTCCCCGCCATCGCCACCACCGCCGCGGCCATCGCCGGGCTGGAGGTCGACGAGTGGCGGCTAGCATCGGTGGCATGAGCGACGACACGGTATTCGCGGTGGTCGGTCCGGGCGCCGTCGGCGGCCTGCTGGCCTGGCTGCTTCATCGGGCGGGGCACGACGTGATCGCGGTGGGCCGGCCGGCGACCGTCGCGGCACTGCGCGCGGACGGCATCGAGGTGCGCAGCGCGCAGTTCGGCGACGGCGTCGAACGGGTGCCGGCCGACACGGTCGTCCCGGCCGGAGCGAGCGTCATCCTCGCGACGAAGGCCTACGGTCTCGAGGCGGTCCTCCCCGACATCGCGGCGTCGCGGCCGGTCGAGGTCGTCTCGTTCCTGAACGGCGTCGAGCACGTCGGCCCGCTGCGTGCGGCGCTGCCGGACGTCCCGGTCGCGGGCGCCTCCGTCGCCGTCTCCGCCCTGCGGATCTCGCCGACGGTGATCGACCACCGCAGCCCCTTCGTGAACGTCGAGGCGCCGGAGGCGGCATCCGGGTTCGCCGCAGTGCGTGCGCTCGACGGAGCCGGTCCGCGGGTGCGCGCCCAGGGCAGCGAGGCCGAGGTGCTGTGGGCCAAATTCCGGATGCTCTCCAGCCTCGCCCTCCTCACCTCGTACTGGCGGCAGCCCGCGGGCACCGCCCTGAGCGAGGACCCGGAGCTCACGGAGGCGGTCGTCGCCGAGATCGCCGCCTGCTCCACCGCCGAGGGCGTGCCGGCGACGGCGCTCGACCTGATGCGGGTGCTCGGGAGCGTTCCGGGCGGGATGCGAACCTCGCTCCAGGAGGACCTCGCCGCCGGCGCCCCGAGCGAGCTCGACGCCATCGGGGGAGCGTTGCTGCGCATCGGAGAGCGCGACGGCGTGCCGACGCCCGCGATCGCCCGGATCGTGGCGGCGCTAGGCTCGTAGGGTGAAGATCGCACGATTCAGCCACGATGGCGCCATCGACTACGGGATCGTCGACGAGGACGCCCTCGTCGTCCTCGCCGGGGACCCCATGTTCGCCGGCTTCGACACCACCGGCGAGCGCGTGCCGCTCGGCAAGGTCGGCGCGCTGCTCGCGCCGGTCATCCCGCGCTCGAAGGTGGTGGCGGTCGGCAAGAACTACCGCGACCACGCCGCGGAGATGGGCGGAGAGGCGCCGGCGGAGCCGCTGCTCTTCCTCAAGCCGAACACGTCCGTGATCGGCCTCGGCGACGCCATCCTGCTGCCGCCGCAGTCGGAGCGCGTGGAGTTCGAGGGCGAGCTGGCCGTGGTCATCGGCAAGATCGCCCGCAACGTGCCGGAGGCGAAGGCCCACGAGCACATCTTCGGGTACACCGTCGCCAACGACGTGACCGCCCGCGACCTCCAGAAGACGGACGGCCAGTGGACGCGCGCGAAGGGCTTCGACACCTTCTGCCCGCTCGGCCCGGTGATCGAGACCGAGCTGGACCCGGAGGCGTTCCTGCGCACCCGCGTCAACGGCGAGCTGAAGCAGGAGGCGCGCATCTCCGAGATGGTCCACGACATCCCGTCGATCATCGCCTACGCCTCCAGTGTCTTCACCCTGCTGCCCGGCGACGTGATCCTGACCGGCACGCCGGCCGGGGTCGGGCCGATCGTCGCGGGCGACACGGTCGAGGTGGAGGTCGAGGGCGTCGGCTCCCTCGTGAACCCCGTCCGCACCCCCAAGTAGAGACGACCGGGACGACCGCTCCCCGGTAGGATTGGGAGCGGTATGTCAGACAACGCCTCGCACCCCTTCTCCACGGCCACCGGCTCGGACGTCCGCGTCCGCTTCTGCCCGTCGCCGACCGGCACCCCGCACGTCGGGCTGATCCGCACCGCCCTGTTCAACTGGGCGTACGCGCGGCACACCGGCGGCAAGCTCATCTTCCGCATCGAGGACACCGACGCGGCCCGCGACAGCGAGGAGAGCTACGGGCAGATCATCGACGCCCTCACGTGGCTGAAGCTGGACTGGGACGAAGGCGTGAACGTCGGCGGCCCGCACGGACCGTACCGGCAGTCGCAGCGCGGAGACATCTACCGCGACCTGATCGAGCGCCTGGTCGCCTCCGGCCACATCTACGAGAGCTTCGCCACCGGCGAGGAGATCGAGGCGCGCAACGTCTCCCTCGGCCGCGACTCGAAGCTCGGCTACGACAACTTCGAGCGCGACCTCACGGACGACCAGAAGGCCGCCTACCGGGCCGAGGGCCGCGAGCCCGCCCTGCGCCTGCGGGTTCCCGACGACGACCTCAGCTTCGACGACCTGGTGCGCGGCGAGATCACCTTCCCCGCCGGCTCGTTCAGCGACTTCGTCGTGGTGCGCCCCAACGGCCAGCCGCTCTACACGTTCGTGAACCCCGTGGACGACGCGCTCATGGGCGTCACGCACGTGCTCCGCGGCGAGGACCTGCTCTCGTCCACCCCGCGCCAGATCGCGCTCTATCACGCGCTGATCGATGCCGGCGTGACGACGTTCGTGCCGCGCTTCGGCCACCTGCCGTACGTGATGGGCGAGGGCAACAAGAAGCTCTCCAAGCGCGACCCCGAGTCGAACCTGTTCCACCACCGCGACCGCGGCTTCATCCCCGAGGGCCTGGTGAACTACCTCGCCCTGCTCGGTTGGTCGCTCAGCCACGACCGCGACGTGTTCTCGACGGCCGAGATGGTCGCCGCCTTCGACGTCGCCGACGTGAACCCGAACCCGGCACGCTTCGACCTGAAGAAGGCCGAGTCGATCAACGGCGACCACATCCGCCTGCTCGAGGTCGGCGACTTCGCCGAGCGCACCATCCCGTATCTGGTGGCCGCCGGCGTGCTCACCGAGCCCCTCAGTGACGCGCAGCGCGCCATCCTCGCGGAGGCCGCTCCGCTCGTCCAGGAGCGCATGCAGCTGCTCGGCGAGGCGCCGGGGATGCTCGGCTTCCTGTTCACGGACGCCGCCTCGCTGGTCGTCGAGGACGACGCCCGCGCCTCCCTGCCCGCCAACACCGGAGAGGTGCTCGCCGCCTCCCTCGGCGCACTGGAGGACATCCCCGAGGCCGAGTGGACCCACGACGCCATCGAGGGCGCCCTGCGCGACGCGCTGATCGAGACGATGGGCCTCAAGCCCCGCGTCGCCTTCGGCCCGCTGCGGGTCGCCGTCTCGGGTCGTCGCATCTCGCCTCCGCTGTTCGAGTCGATGGAGATCCTCGGCAAGGCCGACACCATCGCCCGGCTCGACCGGCTCTCGGCGTCCCTGGTCTAGGGGGAGCGGTGCCCGAGCAGAGCGAGCACGCCTCCGTCGAGGTCGTCGTCGTCGGCGGAGGCCCCGCCGGCCTCTCGACCGCCCTCAACCTCGCGCGCGCCCGCCGGCGCGTGCTCGTCGTGGACGGCAATCGCCCGCGGCACGCGGCCACGCTCATCGCGCGCGGCTTCCTCACCAGGGACGGCGTGCCGCCCCTGGAACTGCGCCGGCTCGGCCGCGAGGAGGTCGACGCCTACGACAACGCGGAGGTCGTCTTCGCTCAGGTCGGCTCGGTCGAGGTGGAGGGCAGCGGCTTCCGGGTGCGCGCGCGGGGCGTGCGCGGCGGCGCCGACGTCGACGTCGTGGCGGACACGCTCGTGCTCGCGACCGGCGTGACCGAGACCATGCCGGCCATCCCCAGCCTCCGTGCCTACTACGGCACGCAGCTGCACAGCTGCGTCGAGTGCGACGGCTTCGAGAAGGCGGACACGCCGCTCGCCCTGATCGGCGAGTCGGCCGACCTCGCCGAGCGCGCCCTGCTGCTCACCCAGTGGACCGACGATCTGGTCGTCTTCACGAACGGCGTCGCACCCGTGAGCGCCGACGAGGAGCGCGCGCTCGCCCGCCTGGGGGTCGTGGTCGAACGCCGCCCGATCGACGACGTGGTGGGCGACAAGGGCGTCATGACCGGCGTGCGTCTGGCCGACGGCGCCGTCATCGACCGCGTCGGCGGATTCGTCCGTCCCGCCTGGGCTCCGGCCCTCGCCTTCGTCGACGATCTCGACCTCGACCGAGACACGGACGGCTATCTCGTGACCGACCGGCAGGGCCGGACGTCCCTGCCGGGCGTCTACGCCGCCGGTGAGACGACGGCCCCCGGCCCGCAGCAGCTCATCGTCGCGGCGGGCTCCGGAGCGGTCGTCGCGGCCGCCGTCAACCGCGATCTGATCGGCATGCAGGTCGACGAGCGCGCCGTTTTGTAGTTCGTCGCGCGCGTAGGCTAGAGTTGTTTCTCGTGCCCGGGTCTAGGCCCGAAGCCCTTGGGGTATGGTGTAATTGGCAACACGGCGGTTTCTGGTACCGTTGTTCTTGGTTCGAGTCCAGGTACCCCAGCAAAATCAAGCTCCGGTTTTTCCGGAGCTTTTTTGCTGCCCGGCGCGACTAACCGATGGGCGATTCGTGCCGAATGTGGGGTTTGGGCGTTGCGTTGTCGACATTCGGCACGAATATGCGCGCGAAGGAGGTCCGCCGTGATCCCTCGTCCCACGAGACGTCGCCGTTCCCGTTCCGTCGCCGCGGTCCTCGCAGCGGCCGCGATGGTCGGCCTGGCCGCGTCCGCTGCGGCCCCGGCCGCCGCGGTGGACGCGACACCGGCGCCGGTCGTCCGGATGACGCCCGCGCTGCACGACGAGATCCAGCGGAGGGTGGAGGCGTTCCGCACCGACAACGGGCTCCCCGGTCTGTCCGTCGCCGTGGTCACGCCGGACTCAGACGGGCAGGGGCCGGTGATCACGACCTTCGCCGCGGGCGTCCCGACGCTGGGATCGCCGACACCGGTCGACGCCTCGACCCAGTTCGAGCTCGGCTCGGAATCGAAGATCTTCACCGCCGACCTGCTCGCCTTCCTCGTCGCGTCCGGCCGGGTGGCGCTCGACGACCCGGTGCAGGACTTCGCGCCGCCCGGGATCATTGTTCCCGAATGGACGGACCCGGACACCGGGGCGAAGACCCGCATCACGCTGCGCGATCTCGCCACCCACCAGGCGGGGCTGTCGGATCTGCCGCCGAACTTCGAGCGCGGGTGCGAACCCGCCACGACGTGCGCGAACCCGCGCCCGGGCTACACCCAGTCCATGCTCTGGGACGCGGTGCAGGGGTACACCCTGCCGTGGCGGCCGGGCACCGACTGGCTCTACTCGGACTGGGGCTTCGGCCTGCTCGGGACGATCCTGGCGAACGTGGTGCAGGCCGTGCCCGAGCCGCAGCCGCCGGCCTACCAGGCGGCGCTCGACGGCGTGTTCCTGGATGCGCTGGGGCTGTCCTCCACGATGCTCGAGACTCCGGGACCGCGCCTTGCGACGCCGTACACCGACGACGGACGGCCGGCATTCCCCTGGGATAACACCAACGCCTTGAGCGGAGGAGGCGGGCTCATCTCCGACGCGACGGACATGGGCACCTGGGTCGCCGCGCACCTCGGGTACCTCCCGGCCGGCGCACCGCTCGGCGTGCGGACGCTGGAGGACACGCTGCAGCCGGTCAGCACCATCACGCGGTCGTGCACCTCCACCATGCCGCCTCGCGGCTGCACGACGGTCGACTTCCGGATGGGCCTGGGGTGGGAGCTCAAATCGGCCGCCTCCTGGCAGGTCGGCGTTCCGTGGGCATTCAAGGACGGCGACACGGCCGGCTCCAGCACCGACACCGCCCTCGCCCCGAGCCTGCGCGCGGGTGTCACGACCATGTTCAACAAGCACCGGGAGACGGGTGAGCAGCTCGCCATCCCGCTGCTCGCCCTGCTGGTCGCCGACGGGACGCCCGGACCGGAACCGCAACCGACCACCCCGGCGACCGACCCGGCGGCACCAGCGGCGCCCGCGGAGCTGGCCGCGACGGGGGCGACGACCTCCGGGCTGATCGGCCACGCCCTCGGCGCCGTGGCGATCCTGGCGATCGGGATCGCGGTGCTCCGGCGGGACCGCAGACGGCGCGCGACGCGGGACGGCGCTTCCGCCCGTTGACGGTCGCCTAGGCTCGAGGGATGACCTCGACCTCGCGACCCCTCGCCCTCGTCACCGGCGCCTCCCGCGGCATCGGCGCCGCCATCGCCCGCGATCTCGGCCGCACCCATCACGTCCTCGTCGGCGGCCGGGATGCGGCGGCGGTGGACGCGGTGGTGGCCCAGCTGCCGTCGGGGGAGCCGTTCGTCGGTGATCTGGCCGCGGACGATCTGCCCGGGCTGCCGGAGTTGCCGGAGCGACTGGACGTGCTGGTCCACTCGGCGGGTCTCGAGGACGGCGGGACGGTGCAGGACACCGATCTGGCGACCTGGCGGCGGCTGTTCGAGGTGAACGTGTTCGCGGTGGCCGAGCTCACCCGCCGCGCGCTGCCCGCGCTGCGCGCCGCGCAGGGCCTGGTCGTCGTGATCAACAGCGGCTCCGGCCTCACGAGCGGGGCCGGAGGCGGACCGTACGCGGCGTCGAAGTTCGCGGCGCGAGCCCTGACGGATGCGCTGCGCGAGGAGGAGAGGCCGCACGGCGTGCGCGTCAGCAGCATCCATCCGGGCCGCGTGGACACGGACATGCAGCGCGCACTCGTCGCCCGGGAAGGACACGCCTACGACGCGGCGTACACCATCACGCCGGAGATGGTCGCGGCGACGGTGCGGACCGTCGTCGACCTGCCGCCGGCGGGGACGGTGGAGTCGCTCAGCGTGCGGCCGATGCGGCGCCGCTGAGCGATCCGGCCCGGCCCCGAGGGGCCGCTGTCAGCCGATCAGGCTCTGCACGGCCGCGAAGCCGCCGAACGCGATCACGAAGATCGCCAGCAGGATCCAGACGCCCATCGCGAGCAGGTTGAGGGCGATGCCCCAGCCGGCGCGGCCGCGGGCGTACGGCTCGCGACCCCGGGACGAGACGCCCAGGATCAGCCCGATGACGGGCGCGAAGAAGGTCCAGCCGACCAGCAGCGAGCAGATCCCGAGCACGAGGCTCGCGGTCCCGCGCCCGGTGCCCGGCTGGGGCGCGATGCCGGCCGGGGGCCGGGTGCCGGAGGGGGCGGATGCAGTGGGGTTGGGTGCAGTAGTGGTGGTCATGTCTTCCACGGTACGCAGGACCGCCGCCGGCCGGATCGGCCGAGGGTGCCGTCGCCGTCGTACCGGGAGACGACCGATGCGGCCGACCGCGTCATCCCGGCGATCGAGGTTCACGTCGTTGCGCCCATTCCGCGGTCATGACCGCAACGACGTGAACCTCGGGGCTAGTCCAGGTGGTCGAGGTAGCGGAGGATGACGCCTTCGCGGAGGGCCCACGGCACGACCTCCAGCTGGTCGACGCCGAAGGCCCGCATCGTCTCGCGCAGCACCACGCCGCCCGCGACGATCTGGAAGGTGCGGTCGGCGGTGATGCCCGGCAGTGCGGTGCGCGACTCGGCGTTCATCCGGGCCAGGCGCGGCACCCAGTCGGCGAGCTCCGACCGGCGCAGGACGGTGCGCTCCGTGCCGCCGGGGCCGGCGACGGTGGAGCCGGCCAGGCGGGCGAGGGAGCGGATGGTCTTGGAGGTGCCGATGACATGCTCGTCCGAGCGGCGCTGCGAGAAGAGCTCGACCGCGCCGGCAAGGGTCGCCCGGGCGTGGTCGCGGAGCGCGTCGAGCTGGTCGTCGCGGGGCGGGTCGTCGGGGAGGAAGCCGATCGTGCTGCGCCCGGCGCCGAGCGGAACCGACACCGCGACCTCCGGATACTCGTCGGAGCCGGACGCGATCTCCAGCGAACCGCCGCCGATGTCGAGGAGCAGGATGCTGCCAGACGACCAGCCCGACCAGCGCCGGACGGCCAAGAAGGTCAGGCGCGCCTCGTCCTCGCCGGAGAGCACCTGCAGGTCGACGCCGGTCTCGGTGCGGATGCGCTCGAGGAGCTCCGGGCCGTTGGCGGCCTCCCGGATGGCCGAGGTGGCGAACGGGAGGAGTTCGTCGATGCCCTCCTGCTCGGCGACCCTCATCGAGGCCGCGATGGCGTCGAGGATGGCGGCGCACCCCTCCGGGCTGATCGATCCGTCGGCGGTGATGTAGCGCATCAGCCGCAGTACCGACTTGTGCGTGGCCGCAGGGATCGGGCGCGCACCGGGGTGCGCGTCGACGACGAGGAGGTGGATGGTGTTCGAACCGACGTCGAGGACTCCGAGGCGCATGGTTCGACAGTAGTGGCCTCCCGGCATACCGAAATACATGCGCGATACGATCGAAAACATGACCCTTCCGCTCTCCGACGCCCGTCCGCCGCGCCCCGTGCGTTCGCAGCACGTGTTCGAGGTGGTGCGCACCGAACGGCTGACCCCGCACCTGGTGCGCGTGGTGCTGGGCGGCCCGGCGTTCGACGCCTTCGTGGCGCAGGCGGACCCGGCGACGCTGGCGAAGACGGACAGATACGTCAAGCTGCTGATGGCGAAGCCCGGGCTCGGGCTGCGCCCCCCGTACGACCTGGACGCACTGCGCGGCGAGCTGGCGCCGGAGGACGTCCCGGTGCGCCGCACCTACACGATCCGCGCCCTCGACCCGGTGGCGCGCACCCTTGCGATCGACTTCGTGGTGCACGGCGACGAGGGCATCGCAGGGCCGTGGGCCGCTGCGGCCCGGCCGGGCGACCTGCTCGCGCTCTCCGGTCCCGGCGGGATGTACGCGCCGACGGATTCCGTCGCGGTCGAGCACCTTCTCCTCGGTGACGAGAGCGCGCTCCCCGCGGTGGCGGCCGGGCTCGAAGGGATGCCCGCGCACGCGCGCGGCCTCGCCCTGATCGAGGTCGGCGGGGAGGGCGACCGGCTCCCGCTGGCGCGTCCCGAGGGTGTGGAGGTCCGCTGGGTGCACCGCGACGGAGCCGTCCCGGGGGAGCGGCTGGTCGATGCCGTGCGGGACCTGCCGGCACCGACCGGGGCCGTTCAGGTCTTCGCGCACGGCGAGCGCTCGGCGATGAAGGGTGTGCGCGCCGTGCTGCAGGGCTGGGGCCTCACCCGCGACGACTACTCCCTCTCGGCCTACTGGGCGCTGGGCCGCGCAGAGGACACCTTCCAGGCCGAGAAGCGGCTGCCGGTGGGCGATCTGTTCGCCTGATCGGCGTCGCGCCGCGGCGCCTCCGAGGGGAGGCCGTCAGCCGGCCGGCTCGGCGGCGTGCGACACCGCGTTGATGCGGTCCGCCGCGATGGCGACGTGGTCGGCCATGGCGGCGTCCGCGCGGGCCGGATCGCCGCTCGCGAGCGCGTCGATGAGGGCCTCGTGCGAACGTGCGTGGGCGACGAGCTCGTCGGCGGCGAGCGACCCGTTGGCCGCGCGGAGGAAGCCGTTGATGCGGCTGCGCAGCTGCGAGGCGATGGTGAGGAGGGTGTGGTTGTCCGCCATCTCCCAGAGCGTCTCGTGGAATCGGCTGTCGAGGGCGAACATGCTCTCGACCTGCTCCTTCTCGGCGGCCGCGACCATCTGCTTCACGATTCGGCGGAGCGCCTGATCCGACTTGGCGGTCCACGCCTGCTGCACGCTGCGCGCGACGTACTGCTCCAGCACGATGCGCAGACCGGTGATCTCCTGCAGCTCCTTCTCGCTGAGGGAGGCCACCCGCGCGCCACGGCGCGGCGTCCGCTCGACGAGCCCCTCCTCGCTGAGCTTGGCGAGGGCCTCCCGCACCGGGATGTGGCTGACGCCGAGACTGTCGGCGAGCTTGCGCTCGACCAGCCGTTCGCCGGGCTCGAGCCGGCCGTTCTGGATGGCGTCGCGGAGCTCGTCGGCGACCTTGGCCGAGATGTTCCGGTCGGACACGCTGCCGAATGTCATCGCGCTCCCTCCTGGTGCGAACGGGTTCCCTGGCGTGGGTGGTTCCGCTACAAGCTATAGGACGCGAGGATGGATTCGCGCAATACACCGTTCGTGTCCTCCGGCTGTGAGGCCGTTTGTTTCGAGCGGGTAAAGCTTTCCTCCTCCGCTCGTCATTTGCTACATGCTATAGCAATAATGCTATCGTGGGAGCGTTCGACGGCGAACCGCTCCCGCGAAGCCGTCGGCCCGGATCCCCGGGCACAGCACAGGAGAGAGCGCGAGGAACGATGCAGCACACGCCCGTAGTGGGCCGCCCGGTGCGGATCGCCGTCATCGGTGCAGGCAATCGCGGCCAGTCGTACGCGAAGTGGGTCCACGCCAACCCGGACCGCGCGCGCATCGTCGCCGTCGCCGACCCGCGGCCCTTCCAGCGCGCAGTGATCGCCGCCGGCGATCCCGAGGTGCGGCACTTCGACGACTGGCGCGATCTCGTCGCGGAGCCCGAGCGGGTCGCCGACCTGGTCATCGTCTCGACCCAGGACCGCCTGCATGTCGAGCCCGCGGTCGCCTGCGCCCAGCGCGGCTACGCGATCCTGATGGAGAAGCCGCTCGCGCCGACCGAGGAGGAGTCGCGGCGCATCGTCGCCGCGATCGAGTCCGCCGGCGTGCTGTTCGGCGTCTGCCACGTGATGCGGTACATGCCGTACACCGACCTGGTGAAGAGCGTCGTCGACTCCGGAGTGCTGGGCGACATCATCAATGTTCAGCATCTCGAGCCGGTCGGCTGGTGGCACATGGCGCACTCCTACGTGCGCGGCCCGTGGCGCCGCGAGGACCTCGCGACGCCGATGCTGCTGGCCAAGTCCAGCCACGACCTCGACTGGATCCGCTACGTGACCGGCAAGCGCATCGCGACGGTCGCGAGCTTCGGCTCGCGCCACCACTTCCGGCAGGAGAACAAGCCCGCCCTCGCCGCCGACCGCTGCCTCGACTGCCCGCTGCAGGAGACCTGCCCGTACGCCGCCCAGAAGCTCTACCTGCCGGTCGTCCGTACGGAAGGCGCCGTCTGGCCGGTCACCGTCATCACCGACGACGCGACCGAGGAGGGCGTGATCGAGGCGCTCCGCACCGGTCCGTACGGCGTCTGCGTCTACGGCGCCGACAACACCGTCGTGGACAACCAGGTCGTCGCCCTCCAGTTCGAGGACGGCACGGCCGGGACCTTCACGATGACGGCCTTCAGCGAGCAGGAGCACCGCAAGACCCAGCTCTTCGGCTCGCACGGGATGCTCGACGGCGACGGCGAGTGCGTGCGGGTCACCGACTTCCGCACCGGCGAGTCCACGGTCCACGAGACCGGACCGACGGGAGCGGCGAACGCCGGAGGCGACCACGGCGGCGGGGACGGCGGCGTGATGAGCGCCTTCGTCGCGGCCGTCGCCGCCGGCGACCCGGACCTCATCCGGTCCGGTCCGCGCGAGTCCCTCGACAGCCACCTGGCGGTGTTCGCGGCCGAACGCTCGCGGCACGGCGGGACGGTCGAGGCGGTCCCGCGCTACTGACAGCACCATTCACCCTGCGGCACCCGCCGCGAACCCCCACCACGCACGAAGGAGCAGCATGCGGTACACGAAGACGATCACGGCGGCCGCCGTGGCAGCCACGGCGGCGCTCGCGCTGGCCGGCTGCAGCGGCAACTCCGGCGGCTCGGACGGATCGAAGAAGACGGTCACCATGTGGATCTACCCGGTGATCGCCGACGAGGCGAAGCACAAGACCTTCTGGGATGACACCGTCAAGGCGTTCGAGGCCGAGCACAAGGACATCACGGTGAAGTACGAGATCTACCCGTGGGCGAACCGCGACGAGTCGCTGTCGACGGCGATCGCGGCCGGCAAGGGCCCCGACCTGGTCTACCTGATCCCGGACCAGCTGAGCACCTACCAGAAGTCGATCGAGCCGATGGACTCCTACCTGCCGAGCGCGCAGAAGAAGGACATCCTCGACAACGTCGCGGAGTCGATCACCATCGACGGCAAGCTGATGGCGGCGCCGATCCTCACGAGCGCCAACGCGCTGATGTGCGACGCGAAGGCGTTCGAGGCCGCGGGCGTCACCGAGTACCCGAAGACCTGGGACGACCTGGAGAAGCTCGCCCCGACCTTCAAGGAGAAGGGCATCTACGTCACGCAGTACTTCGGCTCGCCCGACGTGACGCTGAACATGACCTTCTACCCGCTCCTGTGGCAGGCGGGCGGCTCGGTCTACAACAAGGACGGCAGCAAGGTCGCCTTCGACAGCACGGCCGGCGAGAAGGCGCTCAGCATGATCTCCGACTTCGCCGCGAAGGGCTACATCGAGAAGGACCTCATCTCGACCATGCCCGCCCTGGAGCAGACCGCGCTCGCCACGAACAACGTGGCCTGCACGTGGCAGTCCGGCCCGAGCGACGTCACCAGCTTCTGGGGCGAGGACGCGATCAAGATCCTCCCCCCGCTGACCGACGAGAAGCAGGTCTCCTACGGCACGGTCGGCTCGCTCGCCATGCTCAAGGGGGCGAAGGACAAGGACGCCGCGGGCGAGTTCGCCGCGTTCGCCACGGACGCCGAGAACTCGAAGAAGTTCGACCTGGCCTCCAACTTCTTCTCCCCGCTGAAGTCGACCGGCGAGCTCTACGCCGACAACCCCATCCAGAGCGCGATCGAGAAGACGATCCCGACCAGCAAGGTCGGGGAGCTGCAGCCGAGCGCCCGCGCCGTCATGGGTGTGCTCGCACCGGAGATCCAGGCGGCCCTGCTCGGCACGAAGACGCCGGAGCAGGCGCTGAAGGACGCGGCCGCCGCCGCACAGCCCCTCATCAAGTGACGAACCGGTCCGGCCGGGGCGCCCCCCGCGCCCCGGCCGGACCGACCGAGGAGACGCACGTGACCACCACCCCCACCCAGCCGCGGCCGCCGGCGGTCGGCGGACGCCCGCAGGACGGACGCCCCGACGGCCGTCCGCCCGGCTTGACCAAGCGCGTGCTCGCCCGCAGGGAGGCGCGGATCGCGCTCTTCTTCGTGCTCCCCGCGTTCCTGCTGTTCCTGGCCTTCCGTTTCGGTCCGGCCATCGCCGGTGTCGGGCTCAGCTTCTTCGACTACGACATCTCGGGCGAGCTCGACTGGGAGGGGCTGAAGAACTTCGAGCGGATGCTCTCCGACCCGACGTTCTGGCAGGCGTTCGGCGTGACCCTGGCCTACTCGGTGCTCGCGGTGCCGATCTCCCTCGCCCTGTCGGTCGCGATGGCGCTCGGGGTGCGCCGCGCGTTCCGCGGATCGCGCTTCTTCCGTTCGGTGTTCTTCCTCCCGGTGATCACGTCCCTGGTGCTGGCGGGTGCGATCTTCAAGTGGATCTTCTCGACCGACGGACCATGGTCGGCGATCATGACCCCCCTCGGCCTCGGCGGCTCGTGGCTCAACTCGACCGTGCTCGTCATCCCTGCGCTCGTCGTCGTCGGCGTCTGGTCCCGGTTCGGCTACGGCATGCTCATCGTCATCGCCGCGCTGCAGGACGTGCCGCGCGAGCACGAGGAGGCCGCCCTGATGGACGGCGCCGGGGCGTGGAACCGGTTCCGCTACATCGTGCTCCCGCGACTGAAGCCCACCCTGTTCTTCCTGGCGGTGATCGAGACCACCGCGTCGTTCCAGGTCTTCGACCTCGTCTACGTGATGACGCAAGGCGGCCCGGCGCACGCCAGCTACTCGCTGGTCTACATGCTCTACGACCAGGGCTTCAAGTACACCGACTACGGGTACGCCGCCGCGATCGGCGTCGCCCTCTTCGTCATGACACTCGTCGTCGCGCTCATCCAGCGCCGCGTCATCGGGAGGCAGAAATGACCACCGCGACTCCGCGCCTGAAGCGCACCCGCTCGTTCCGCGCGCTCGAGCCGACCCGCGGCGGGCTCGTCGTCCGCTACATCTGGCTGTCGATCGCCGCCGTGCTGTGCTTCTTCCCCTTCTACGCGATGGTCGTGCTCAGCCTGAAGCCGGGCCTCGCGGTCCAGTTCCCGCAGAGCCTGCTGCCGTGGAACCTCTCCACCGCGTCGTACGAACAGGTGCTCGGCGGGCAGAACCTGCTGGCCTGGGTCGGCAACACCCTCATCTACGCGATCGTGAGCGTGGTGGCCGTGCTGCTGCTGTCGGCGATGGCCGGATACGCGTTCGCGAAGAAGCGGTTCCGGGGCAAGGAGACGATGTTCTGGTCGTTCCTGGCCATGGTGATGGTGCCGTTCCACGTCACCCTGAT
Source organism: Leifsonia aquatica H1aii (assembly GCF_000633535.1). Lineage (GTDB taxonomy): Bacteria > Actinomycetota > Actinomycetes > Actinomycetales > Microbacteriaceae > Leifsonia > Leifsonia aquatica_A. The sequence goes on from NZ_AYMR01000009.1 coordinate 423,570, forward strand.
CCCGACGTTCATCGTGCTGGCGAAGCTCGGCGGCGTCGACACCTACTGGGGCCTCATCCTCCCGACCCTGGCGAACGCGCAGGCGGTGTTCCTGATGCGGCAGTTCATCGAGGGGCTGCCCGACGATCTGTTCGAGGCGGCGCGGATCGACGGTGCGGGGGAGTTCCGCATCTTCCTGACGATCGTCCTCCCGTTGTGCAAGCCGGTGCTCGCGACCCTCGGGATCTTCATCTTCCTGTGGCACTGGAACGACTTCCTCTGGCCGTTGATCATGGCCAAGAGCTCCGACATGTGGACGCTGACGGTCGGCATCGCGTCGCTCCAGCAGCAGAACGTGCCGCTGAGCGTGATGCTCGCCGGCTCGGTCGTCGCTCTCGTCCCCATCTTCTTCGCCTACGTCGTGGCCCAGCGCTACGTGCAGGAAGGCGTCACGTCCGCGGGGATCAAGGGCTGACGCCCGCCCCATCGATGCGAAAGGCAGACATGTTCAGCAGTGAGAAGGAGCTCGAGGAGGCGCTGGCGACGCCGAGCGCCGCCCTCGTCGCCGACCTGGCGGAGTCCCGGGGCGACCTGGTCGTGCTCGGCGCCGGCGGCAAGATGGGACCGAGCCTGTCGGTGCTCGCGCGCCGCGCCCTCGATGAGGCCGGGCGCGGTTCCGACACGGTCTACGCCGTCTCGCGGTTCTCGAGCGACGAGGCCCGCAGGCGCCTGGAAGTGGAGCGGGTGGAGGTCGTGCCCTTCGACCTCCTCTCCGACCGCGACCTGGCGGAGCTGCCGGATGCGCCGAACGTCGTGTTCATGGTGGGCGCCAAGTTCGGTGCGGCCACCAACGCCTCCTGGGCGTGGGAGGTCAACGCCGCACTGCCCGACCGCGTCGCGCGCCGCTACCGCGACAGCGCGATCACGGCGATGTCCACGGGCAACGTCTACCCCTTCGTCGCGCCGGGCTCGGGCGGCTCGGTGGAGTCGGACGTGCCGGGACCCGTCGGCGAGTACGCGATGTCGTGCCTGGGGCGCGAGCGCGTCTTCGAGTTCGGCGCCGTGACGCGCGGGACCCGGGTGTCGATCGTGCGCCTCAACTACGCCGTCGACCTGCGCTACGGCGTGCTCGCCGACATCGGGTCGACCGTGCTGTCGGAGGCGCCGGTCGATCTGACGACGGGTGCCGTGAACGTCGTGTGGCAGGGCTACGCGAACGAGGTCGTGCTGCGGTCGCTCGGGCATGCCAGCGACGCCGTCTTCACCGTCAACCTGACCGGTCCCGAGCTGCTGAGCGTCCGCGGCATCGCGGAGCGCTTCGGCGCCCTGTTCGACCGCGAGGTCTCGTTCGTGGGGGAGCCGGCACCCTCCGCGCTGCTCAACAACGCCGGTCGCTGCTTCGAGCTGTTCGGCTACCCGACGGTCCCCGCCGGGACACTCATCGAGTGGCAGGCCGACTGGCTGCGCGCGGGGCTGCCCACCTCCGGCAAGCCGACCAAGTGGGCCGTCCGCGACGGGAGGTTCTGATGGGCGCGGAGCTCCTGGCCGAGGGCCTCGTCATCCCGGCGCACCCCCTCGCTCTCACCGCGGAGCGCCGGCTCGACGAGCGCCGCCAGCGCGCCCTGACGCGGTACTACCTGGCGGCCGGTGCGGGCGGGATCGCGATCGCGGTGCACACGACGCAGTTCGAGATCCACGAGCCGGAGCGCGGGCTCCTGGAGCCGGTGCTCGCCCTCACCGCCGATGTCCTCGACCGGGAGGCGGACCGCGACCTGGTGCGCATCGCCGGCGTGGTCGGTCCGACCGCGCAGGCCGTGGCCGAGGCGGAGCTCGCTGCCGGTCTCGGCTACGACGCGGTGCTGGTGAGCCCGCGCCTGGCCGGGGCGACGGAGGACGCGCTGATCGAGCGCGCCCGCGCGGTCGGCGAGGTGCTCCCGGTGATCGGCTTCTATCTGCAGGAGGCCATCGGCGGCCCGGTGCTCTCGCGCGCCTTCTGGCGGCGCTTCGCCGATCTGCCCGCGGTGGTCGCGGTGAAGGCCGCGCCGTTCGACCGGTACCGCACGATCGAGCTCGTCCGCGGGGTCGGGGAGTCGGACCGTGCGTCCGACGTCGCCCTCTACACGGGCAACGACGACGCGATCATCGCGGACCTCACCGCGGTGCACCGGGTGCAGACGGCGAGCGGTGTGCGCGAGCTGCGCTTCCGCGGCGGACTGCTCGGCCAATGGGCGGTCGGCACGCGAGCGGCGACCGGCGTGCTCGACCTCGCCGCACGGGCTCGGACCGGAGACGGCGCCGCGGCGCTCGAGCTCGCGGACCTCGCCGCCGATCTGACCGACCTGAACGCGGCGGTATTCGATCCCGGCAACGGGTTCGCGGGTGTGATCGCGGGTGTCCACGAGGTGCTGCGCCAGCAGGGCCTGCTCGAGGGGATCTGGTGCCTGGACCCGGAGGAGACGCTCTCGCCGGGACAGGCGGCGGAGATCGAGCGCGTGCGCGTGGCGTACCCGCGGCTCAGCGACGACGCCTTCATCGCCGAGCACCGGGATGCGTGGCTGAGCTGATGTCCGCTCCCGTCGTCCTCATCGCGGTCCCCGCCGGATTGCGGCCGCAATTCTTCGCCGACGGCGACGAGCGACGGCTCACGGACGCGGCGGCGCTGCTCGGCGGCGACCTCGTCGTGACCGAGTCGCTCGGCGACGCCCTCGCGGCGCTCGACCTCGCGGCCGTGCGCGTGCTCGTCGTGGCGTGGGGCGTCCCTCCGCTGGACGGGTCCGTCCTGGACCGGATGCCGGCGCTCGAGGTCGTCGCGCACTGCGGCGCGAGCATCCGGCCGTTCGCGACCCCGGAGCTGTTCGCACGCGGCGTGCTCGTCACCCAGGCGGGTGCGGCGATGGCGCGGTCGGTGGCGGAGGTGTCGCTCGCCTTCACGCTCGCGCTGCTGCACCGCCTCCCGCGCTTCGACCACGCCCTGCACGCCGGTGCCGAGTGGGAGGTCGCCGAGAGCGCGCCGACGCAGCACGAGCTGCTCGGTGCGCCGATCGGGGTGGTCGGCGCCTCCCGCACTGGCCGCGCCTACCTGGCTCTGCTCACCGCGCTCGGAGCGCGACCGCTGCTCGCCGACCCGACCATCGGAGCGGGCGAGGCGCGCGCCCTCGGCGCGGAGCCGGCGACGCTCGACACGCTGCTCGCGGAGAGCCGGATCGTCGCGCTGCACGCACCGAGCCTGCCGGAGACGCGCCGCATGATCGGGGCGCGCGAGCTCGCCCTGATGCCGGACGGCGCGGGCCTGGTCAACACCGCGCGCTCGTGGCTGGTGGATGAGGCGGCCCTGCTCGCCGAGCTGCGCACCGGCCGACTCGATGCCGCGATCGACGTCTTCGACGACGAGCCGCTGCCGGCCGACAGCCCGTTCCGCTCCCTGCCGAACGCGTTGCTCGTCCCGCACAAGGCCGCCGGGACGCGGGAGGGCCGGCTGCGCCAGGGCGCGACGGTCGTGGCCGAGGTCGAGCGGCACGCCGCGGGCCGTCCCCTCGAGCACGCGGTCACCGAGCAGGACCTGGAGCGGATGGCATGAGCGGGCCGACGGTGGCGTTCGCGGGCGCGGCGCACTCCCATCCCTTCGCGGACGCGGCGAACCTGATCGCGCGCGGCGCGGAGGTGACGGGCGTGTGGGAGCCGGACGATCCCGGCCGCCGCCGTGACTTCGCGGCGCGGTTCGGGGCGACCGAGCACGACGCGCTCGATCGCCTGCTCGCCGACCGTCCCGGCCTCGTCGTCGCCACCCCGCGCACGCCGCGCGCCCCGATGGTCCTGGCGGCGTGCGCCGAAGCGGGGATCCCGGTGTTCTTCAACAAGACCGTCGCCGCCTCCACCGACGCGCTGGCGGCGTTCGACGCGGCGGCGGCCTCGGGCACGCGCGTGGCGTCGTCATCCGTGCTGCGCTTCGCGCCGGCCGTCCTGGCGTTCGCCGCAGGCCTCGCGCGCAGCCGCGTGCGGGCGGTCGAGGTGATCGCCCAGCACGACATCTCCGGATTCCTGGTGCCCGAACGTGCCTGGCAGGACGACCCGGCGAGCGGAGGCGGCACCCTGATCTCGATCGGCGTGCACGCCGTGGACCTCGTCGACGCGGTGCTGCCCGCCGCGGAGCCCGCAGCGGCATCCGCTGTGCTCGCCGCCGCGACCCTCGTGGACGTCCACTCCACCGCCGGCGGCCTGCCGACCCGGTCGGAGTCCGTCGCCGTGGTGCGCGCGGACACGGCCGACGGAGTCCCCGTGACCGCCACGATCAGCGGCGTGCCCGGACCGGACCGCTACGCGATGCGCGTCGCGGCCGACGACGGCCTGCACGAGCTGGCGCTCGGCGACGGCGACGACCTCGGCTACGCCGGTCTCGCCGACGCGCTGATCGCCTTCGCGACGGGCGGGCCGGCGCCCGTCCCGTGGCACCGGACCTCGGCCGGCTACCGGCTGCTGCTGGCGGCGGGGACCCGCACGCGTGGAGCGGAGGGGGGCGTATGACCGGGATCCGCGTCGCGACCGCCGCCGACGAACCGGGGATCCTGGCCGTCTGGGACGAGGCCTTCGGCGAGCCGGACATGGCCCCGCGCTGGCGTCTCGACCCGAACCGCCGCTCCTGGACCCTCGTCGCCGTCGACGGTGAGGACGTGCTCGGCGCGGTCTCCCTCGTCGACCAGAGGAGGCGCACCGCGCACGGCAGGATCGCCCCGGTGCTCGGCCTCGCCAATGTCGGTGTCGCCGTGCGCGCCCGTGGCCGCGGGCTCGCGCGTGCCCTCACGGACGCGTCCGTCGCGTTCGGGCGGCGCGCCGGCTACGACTGGTCCCTGCTCTTCACCGGGACACCCGGGGTATACGCCCCGAGCGGCTACGAGCAGTTCGGCCAACGCCGTCGGCGTGTCGGCTCTCTGCTCGCGACCGCGGAGTCGTCGGGCAGGCCCGCCCGGCTGCGGGCGGGAGGCGCCGAACTGCTCGCCGCTGCCGGCATCGCCGCCCTGCACGACCGCGACGCGGACCGGCCGCTGACCGTCGTCCGCGACGCGCTCGCCTGGCGCCGGACCCGCTCCTGGTACGCGGCCTGCCGGGTCCACGTGCTCGACGGCGCGGACGGCCTGCCGGTGGCGTATGCGGTCACGCGGACCGGCGACGAGCCGGCTCTGCTGGAGGCGGCGGGGGACCGCGCAGCGCTCGCGGCGCTCGGGCAGGTGGTCCGGGACGGACTCCGACGCTCCGGAGCAGTGTCCGTGTCCATCGAGGTCCCGAGCGGCGAGCCGTACGACGACCTCGTCGCCGCGCTCGTCGTCGACCCGGTCTCCGTCCCCGACGACACCGGGATGTTCCACCCCCTCGACGGCGACGCCCCCACCGTGCGCGAGACGCTCGAGCATCCTCGCGCCTTCCACTGGACGGGGGACTACCTGTGACCGGCACCGCAGCCGCCTCTTCCGCCATCGATCGAACGGAGCACGCATGACCGAGCTGGGCGCACGCCTCGCCGTCCCGCGCACCGACGCCCCGGTGGGCGTCGCCCGGCGGGACGTCACACCGCCGACGGGCATCCGGGCGAAGAACTGGGGACCGGCCGACTGGGAGCGTTCCGAAGGTGCGCACCGGCCCTTCACCGCGACGGCCCTCGCGCTCGGCGCGGACGACCCGCTCGTGCTGGTCGCGGTCGACGGGACGTGGTGGCGCCGCGTCGACGACGAGCGCGCCGTGCGCGGCCGGGTGCTCGACGCGCTCGGTCTGAGCGAGGAGCGCCTGATCATCGCCTTGTCGCACACCCACGCCGGAGCCGTGCTCTGCAGCGCCGACGCCGGCCTCCCCGGCGGGGAACTGATCCCCGGCTACCTCGAGTCGCTCGCCGACGGCATCGCGGCCGCCGCGCGCGAGGCGCTCGAGAACCGCGTGGCCGGCCACGTGGACTGGACGACCGGCCGCTGCGCGCTCGCCGCCGACCGCGAGCTCGACATCGACGGCCGTGCCCTGGTCGGCTACAACCCCGAGGCCGCTCCGGCCGACGACACGGTGCTGGTCGGCCGGATCACCGACGCCGCCGGACGACCCCTCGCGACGATCGTCAACTACGCGTGCCATCCCACGACACTCGCCTGGCAGAACCGGCTCGTCTCGCCGGACTATGTCGGGGCGATGCGCGAGCTGGTGGAGGCGCAGACGGGCGCACCCGTGCTCTTCCTGCAAGGGGCGTCGGGCGAGCTGGCCCCGCGCGAGCAGTACACGGGCGACACAGGTGTCGCCGACCGTCACGGGCGCGCACTCGGCCACGCCGTGCTCGCCGCGCTCGAACTGCTGCCCGCGCCCGCGGCCGAGCTCGAGCTGAGCGGCGTGGTGGAGTCGGGTGCACCGCTCGGGATGTGGACCGAGGCGGAGCAGGAGCCCGCCACGGCCATCGCGGCCGTGCGGGCGGAGGTCGAGCTGGAGTTGAACGAGCTCCCGACTCTCGACGAGCTCGCCCGCCGCTGGGCGGACATCGACCCGCGCAGCCGCGAGGAACGCCTCGGCCGCGCACGCAACCTCCGCGACGGCTACATCGACGGTCCGACCGTGCAGCATCCGTTCTGGGCCTGGCGGCTCGGCGATGCCCTGCTCGTGGGTCATCCCGGGGAGGCGTACTCGGCGTTCCAGACCGGCGTGCGTGCTGCGGCCGGCGCCCACCCCGTCGTGGTGCTGAACCTCGCGAACGGGCCGGGCTTCGTCTACCTCCCGACCGACGAGGCCTACCGCCGCGGGGCCTACCAGGCCTGGCAGACGCCGCTCGCACCGGGCGGCCTCGACCGTCTCACGGCCGCCGTGTCCGCGACCCTCCACGAGATCGCGGGAGCAGAGCGATGACCGACGGCACACGTCGGGGCCTCCTCGTCGGCCTCGGCGCGGTGGCGCTGGGCGGCGCCGGACTCCTCTCCCAGGGAACGGCCGAGCCCGCAGCGGCCGCGGCGCCCGCCTCCGACGGGGGAGGGGGATCGCCGAGGATCGTCCGCACGGTCGCAGACCTCGGCCGTCATAAAGCGCAGACCGGCCAGCTCGCGATCGCGTCCGGCTACCGATCGCCCGGCGACGCCGGGACGCTCGTCTACGTGGGAGCCCAGCGCTCAGAGGCACATCCGAACGGCGGCACGATCGTCGCCGGACGCAGCGGCACCGTGTGGCGGCTGCTGCACGACGGTACGGTCGACTTCCGCGTGTTCGGCGTGCTCGGCCCCGAGACCCCGGCCGACGACGCTCTCGACGCCCTGCTCGCCGACCCCGCGGTGCAGCGGATCGAGGCGCGGACCGATCTCCGCTTCGTCCGACGGCACACCTCCAGCCGTTCGGGGATCGAGCTCGACTTCGGCGGTCACCTCGTCACGACCGACGGCATCGAACCGAACACCCACGACAACCCGTTCGGCGCGGTGCTGTTCTTCACGGGGAAGCCGTCAGGAGCCGCCGTCGAGTACGCGCTCCCGGAAGCGTGGGCCGAGCTGACCGACGCCGTCGCCGTGCCCGACGCGAGCGCGTTCCCGATCGACTCGTGGTGGGCCGTCCAGTGCGACGAGGTCGCGGGAGGCGGTGCCGACGAGCGCGAGCTCCAGCGGTTCGTGCGCGTCACCCAGCGGATCGACGGGACGCACATCCGGGTCGACTATCTCAACGGCTGGCCGCTGGAGAAGGGCCGCCGGCTGCGCTGGCGCGGGATCGCACCGGTCGAGCGGGTGCGCATCCACCGCATGCGCTTCCTCGGCGCCGGCCCGTTCGACGGGCCGACCGACGGCTCGCTTCCCGACCCCCGCGAGATCACCGGTTCGCATCCCGTCGCGTTCGAGTACGCCGTGCACTGCGACGTCGCGGACATCCACGCCTCGCAGACCTGGTGGCAGGTGATCATGCGGCGCTGGAACAGCCACTTCGTCACCGAGCGCTGCTCGCTGGAGAACCCGCCGACGGTCTTCTACGGCGGCGCCGGCTACCTCACGCAGCAGATCTACTGCCTCTACGGCACGGTGCGCGACTGCCGCAGCTCGAACGCGCGCCACCTCAACGACCTGACCGCGAGTGCGTACTGCCTGGTCGAGAACTGCCACGGCGACGGCGACGACCAGGGCGGCAACCCGTTCACGACGCACGGCCAGTACGAGCACGACCTCACCTTCGTCGGCAACTCCGGCCTGATGGACATCGCCAACTCCGGCGCGCAGTGGGGGACGAGCGCCAAGCGGATCACCGTGCGCGACCACACCTGCTCGTGGTTCGTGGCGAGCACCAAGATCACCGACCTGACGCTGGAGAACGTGCACGTCCTCCCGCGCAGCACGTTCGACCCGCAGGCGACGCTGACGATCAACGCCGACGGCGCCCAGCTGCGCGGCTGCATCGCCGGGCTCTTCGCTGTCGGCCAGCGCAGCAGCAGGTCCGCCCGTCCCACAGTGATCGAGGACTGCACGTTCTCGTTGCCGAAGGGCCAGGTGCTCGTGCAGACCCCCGTCACCGCCACGGTCACCTTCTCGGGCTGCCGCATCGACGGCGTGGACGGCACGGTGGCCCGCGGATCCGGTGCGTTGCGGTTCGTCGACTGCGCCCTGAGCGGTCCGGCGGCGGGCGACCCGTTCCAGATCGCGAGTGCCGACCTGACGATCCGGGGCGGGAGCGCAGAAGGCGTCGCCCTGGTCGCGACCGCCGTGCGCGACCAGCGCGTGACCCTCGACGGCACCCGTTTCGCGACCACCCGCACGTCCGCGCCGACCGTCGCCCGCGGCGACGGTCCCGGCACGGTCTCCTGGCGGATCGACGGGATCGCGTCCGACGCGCCCGCCGGGACGCCGCATCTCGCGATCGAGCGCGGGACGAACCACCTCCGCCTCACGGGCGCCGAACTCACCGGCGGCGCTCTGAGACTCCCGGCGGCGGGGTTCGGCTCCGGCTCGACCCTGCTCTACGACGGTGCGACCGAGCGCCGCGTCGAGCGGACCCTACCCGAACCGACGAACCGCATCCTCGTCGGCGACGTCGTCGTCGCCGACTGATCGAAAGGACCCTGCTCCATGACCAGCTCCTCGGTTCCACCCACCGGCGCCCGCCGCTCCCGCGGCGACCGTCGCGCCGACGCCACGCCCGCCGTGGACGCGCCCCGCTCCGGCAGTCGTCGCGGCCTCCTCGTCGGCCTCGGCGCCGCCGCCATCGGCGGCGTGACCGCGGTCGGCGGCTTCGGACCGGGCGACCCGGCCACCGCCGCCGCGGTGCAGGCGACCGCCGCCTCCTCCGGCTCGCTCCGTCAGGTGCGCGTCGCCGGCGACCTCGCGACGGTCAAAGCGAAGGACGGCGAGATCGCCATCGCCTCCGGGTATCACCAGCCCGGCGACGTGGGCGGCCTGATCTACCGCGGAGCCTCCGGCCAGGGCAAGACGCCCAACGGCGGGACGGTGCTGGCCGGCAAGAACGGCACCGTGTGGCTGCTCGTGCACCAGGGCACGGTCGAGTTCCGCCAGTTCGGGATCATGGGACCGGACGCCCCCGCCGACGCCGCACTGGAGGCGATGGTCGGCGACGCCTCCATCGCCCGGATCGAAGGGCACACCGACCTCAACTTCGTGAAGCGACACAAGCTGGTCCGCTCGCACCTCGAGCTCGACTTCGGCGGCCACCTGATGACGACCGAGGGCATCGAGAACGCCGGGAACGACGACCCGTTCGCGGCGGTGATGTTCTTCCAGGGCGTCCTGTCGTCCGAGACGCAGACCGCGACGCTGTCGGCGGCCGTCCCCGATCTCGGCGACATCTTCGAGGTCGCCGACTCGTCGTGGTTCGCGGTCGACTCCTGGTACACGGCCGAGGTGAACGCGCTCAGCGGACGCTGGGAGCGCGAGCTGCAGAAGCTCGTGCAGGTGACCCAGATCGTCGACGCGACGCACATCCGCGTCGACTACAAGAACGGGTGGCCGCTGGCGAAAGGCCGCACGATCACCTGGACGCGGGTCACGCCGGTCGAGGGCGTCCGGATCGCCAATCTCGTCTTCCGCGGCAAGGGGACCGACCAGTTCACCGGCTCCCACCCGATCGCGTTCGAATTCGCGGTGCGCTGCGACGTCGAGAACATCGTCGGCTCGCTGACGTTCTGGCCGCTGATCATGCGGCGCTGGAACACCTTCTACTCGACGATCGGCTGCACCCTGTCGAACCCGACCTCCGTGACCTACGGCGGCGCCGGCTACCTGACCCAGCAGATCTACTGCCTCTACGGCTACGTGGCCAACTGCCACACCTCCAATGCCCGGCACCTCAACGACTTCACGGCGAGCGCGTACTCGATGGTCGAGAACTGTCACGGCGACGGGGACGACGAAGGCCCCTTCGTCACGCACGGCCAGTACGAGCACGACCTCACCTACACCGGCAACTCGGGCCTGATGACGTTCGCCAACTCCGGCGCGGCGTGGGGTTCGGCCGCCAAGCGCATCACCGTGCGCAAGCACGTCTGCTCGTGGTTCGTCGCCCGGGTGAAGGTCACCGATCTGACCCTCGAGGACGTGCGTGTGATCGGCAAGCCCAGCCTGGCCGGCTCCGGGATGCTGTGGATCAACGCCGACGGCGCCCGGCTCACCGGGTGCACGGCCGACAGCACCCTGGTGATCACCCAATCGTCGACGGCCTCCACCCGGCCGACCGTGATCCGCGACTCCTGGTTCGGATTCGCCGCGCCGGGCAGCCTGACGGACGCGAGTGTGAAGGTCCCGGTGACGTTCGAGAACACGACGCTCGAGAACGTCGGCGGCATGAAGATCCTGGGCGCAGGCGAGGTCACGTTCCGCGGGTCGACGCTCCGGGCGCCGGCCGGGTCGGATGCGGTGCAGACGGCCTCGGCGCGCACCCGGCTCACCGGCACGACGCTCGACAACGTGTCGCTCCAGGCGGTCGGGACCGCCGAGCAGACCATCGAGGTCACCGCGGGAAGCGTCGTCACCGGCGCCGGCGGGACCGCCATCGGGCGCGGCGGGGACAAGGCGCTCACCCTGCTGCTGGCCGACAGCTCGTTCGCCCGCTCGGAGTCGGGCGGCAAACACGTCTCGCTCACCGGCGGCTCGAACCACTACCGTGCCACGGGCTGCCGGTTCGAGGGCGGTGCGATCGAGCTCACGTCCGGCGGGTTCGGCGGGTCGTCGACCCTGCTGCACACCGTGAACGTGGAAAGCTCGGTGACGCGCAGCGGATTCCCCGCGGACTCCGCACGCATCGTGACCGCCGGCAACCTCACCGTCTGAACCACCGCTCCGACCGCGGCCTGAATCGCCGCACCACGGCACCACTGGAAGGAACCCCCATGCCCGCATCCGCATCCGAAACGGCCGCCCCCGCTCCCGTCGCCCTCGTCACCGGAGGCGCGGCCGGCATCGGCTGGGAGATCGGCAAGCGCCTCGTGGCCGACGGCTACCGCGTCGTCGCCGCCGACCTCGTGCCGGGGCTGACCGCGACCGAGCCGGAGGCGGGGATCGTGCACCGCCGGCTCGATGTCACCGACCCGGCGGACGTCGACGCCGTGTTCGGCGGCGTCGTCGCCGAGTTCGGCAGGCTCGACGCCGTGGTCAACAACGCCGGGATCCAGCGTCACCGAGCGATCGAGGATCTCGCGTGGGACGAGTGGAAGGCCGTGGTCGACGTGAACCTGCACGGGGTCTTCCTCTGCCTCCAGGCCGCCGGCCGGCACATGCTGGCGGCCGGGGGCGGCCGGATCGTCAACATCTCGTCGATCTCGTCCCGCGGCTCGGCCGGCCGGGCGCCCTACGCCTCGACCAAGGCGGCGGTGATCGGTCTGACCGCGACGGCGGGCGCAGAGTGGGCCGCGCGAGGCGTGCGTGTCAACGCGGTCGCGCCGGGCTACGTCGACACCGGGGTGTTCCGGCAGGGCGTCGCGGCCGGGACGCTGAGCGAGGAGACCATCCTCGCCCGCATCCCGGCCGGTCGGCTCGCGCAGGCGGCCGAGATCGCCGCGACGGTGTCGTTCCTGCTCTCCGACCAGGCGAGCTACTTCGCCGGGCAGACCCTGTACGCCGACGGCGGCTTCATGGTCGACTACGGCGTGCCGCTCGCGTCGGTGCCGAAGCCGTGACGCGGGACCTGCGCACCGCCACGACCGCGCTGCCGCTGCCCGCCCCGCTCCAGCTCGGGGCCATGACGGTGACGCGCCGCGAGTTCGCCGCGGTCCGGGTGGAGGAGGGCGGCGAGGCCGGCGTCGCCTACGGCCTCACGCGGGAGGCGCCGATGGCGGAGATCGTGGAGCGGCTGATCGCTCCGCACGTGCTCGAGGGCGACCTCGACCCGGAGGCGCTCTGGGACCGGGCGTTCCGCGGCAGCGCGATCGTCGGCCGGGTCGGCCTGGTGCGTCGCGCGCTGGGACTGGTGGACGTCGCGTTGTGGGACCTGCACGCGCGTCGGCTCGGCGTCCCGGTCTGGAGCCTCCTTGGTTCCGGAGACGCGCCGCGCCCGGTGATGCTCGTCGCCGCCTATCCGACGCCGGGCCGGACCGTGGGCAGCCTGGTGGAGGAAGTCGTCGGCCAGGCGCGGGACGGCTGGCCGCAGGTGAAGATCTCCCGCTCGCCGGATCGTGCGCTGATGCGCGCCCTGCTCGCCGAGCTGGACCGGGAGCTGCCGGACGGCTGCGGTCTCGTGGTCGACGTGGGATTCGGCTGGCGCGATGCCGACGAGGCCCTCGAGGAGATCGCGGACTGGGGGAGCCCGCGGCTCGCCTGGCTGGAGGACCCCCTGCTCCCGGAGGACGTCGCGGGCTGTGCGCGCATCCGCCGGGAGACCGGACTGACGGTCGCGGTCGGCGACGAGGTCACCGACCCGACCGTCCTGCAGGCTCTCGCCGAGGGCGGTGGCATCGATCTGGCGCGACTCGATGTCGTCGCCCTCGGCGGGATCACCCCGTCCCGGGCGTTCCTCTCCTGGGCGGCGGACCGGGGCCTCCCGGTCTCGTGCCACATCGGGCCGGAGATCAGCGTGCACCTGCCGGGGGTGCAGATCGAGACGTTCGCCCGCGGACCGCTGCCGAACCCGTACGACCCGTCACCGGTGCTCGTCACGGGCGGCCCGGCGTTCTCCGGTGGGCGAGCGACGCCGCCGCCCGGCGCCGGACTCGGTTTCGGTTTCGCGCCCGGTACGTTCGACTTCGGGAGGTCGTCATGAGCAGCAGTGCCGCGCAGCCGCGCAGCGTCGTCGTCACCGGGAGCGGCAAGGGGATCGGCCGCGGGATCGCGGAACGGCTCACCGGCGACGGCTGGATCGTCGTGGGGATCGAGCGCTCCGCCTCGGACACGGTGGACGCCGGGCTCTGCGCCGCGGTCGTGCACGGTGACTCGGCCGAGCGCGACGTCCACACGCGGGCGGCCGACCGGGCGATGGAGCTCGCTCCGCTCGCGGGCTGGGTCAACAACGCCGGCATCACCGTCCGCACGCCGCTGCACGCCCTCGACGAGCGGGAGGTGCGACGCGTCGTCGAGACGAACGGTCTCGGCTACCTGTGGGGCTGCTCCGCCGCGGTGACCGCGTTCACCGGGCAGACGGCGGGCGGCGCGATCGTGAACGTGGGCTCCATCCACGGCCGGGCCAGCTTCGTCGACCACGCGGCGTACGAGTTCACCAAGGGCGGGATCGACGCGCTCACCCGCAGCGTCGCCGTGACCTACGGCCCCTTCGGCATCCGCGCGAACACCGTCGCCCCGGGCGGTGTGCGCACGCCGCACCTCGACGCCCAGATCGCCAACGCCGCGGACCCGGCGGCGGAGGAGCGCGGTCTCGCCGAGGGGCCGCCGCTGCGTCGTATCGCCACGGTCGCCGAGGTCGCGTCCCTCACGGCGTACCTGCTCGGCGACGAGGCGTCGTACATCAGCGGTCAGTCCATCGCGGTGGACGGCGCCTGGACGTCGGCGTTCGGCCGCCCGGAGGCCGACGCCGAGCTGGCGGAGCGGTACGGGCTCGGGCGCTGAGGCGCCTGCGCCTGCTGCGACGCGCTCAGGCCTTGACCATGGATGCGCGGCGGATCAGCCCGTCGCGCACGTCGAAGGTCGCGATCGTCTCGGTCGCGACGCCGTCGCGGACGACGTACTCCTGCGCGACCACCCAGCGATCGCCGAACAGCGCGTGCGTGGCGACGGTGCAGCTGAGCCCGGGGGAGGAGAGCCGGTCGGCGTAGAACGCGCGGATCGCGTCCCGGCCCGCCACGGGGGCGTCGCCGACGCCGGTCACGACGGCGTCCTCCGCGTACGTGGCGACGAAGGCGTCGAGGTCGTGGGCGTTGAACGCGTCGACCTGCTCGGTGACGACGCGGAGAGCGTCCAGTGCGGTCATAGGGTCCTCCTGAGGGGTGCGGCGGATCGAGGGGTGCGGCGGATCGAGGGGCGCGGCGGATCGAGGGATTCGGGCGGGACGGGCGACGTCAGTCGATCCGGACGCCGCCATTGACGTCGTAGGTGGCGCCGGTGACGAACCCGGCACGCTCGGAGGCGAGCGACGCGATCGTCCAGGCGACGTCGGCGGGGACGCCGAACCTCCCGAGCGGGATGGACGACTCGAGCGCATCGTGCCCCTCCGCGGTCAGCTGGTCGGTGATCGCGCTCGACACCGGGCCGGGCGTGACCGCGTTGACCCGGATGCCCTCGGCGGCGAGGTGCCGGGCGAAGCTGCGGGTGAGGGCGAGCAGGGCACCCTTGCTGGCGGCGTAGTGCATTCCGGTCTGGAGGGCGCCGAGCTGCCCGGCGATCGAGGAGAGGTTGACCACGCTGCGATCGCCGGATGCGGCGCGCAGCAGCGGCAGCATCCCGCGCGTGAGCAGGAAGGTGCCGCGCACGTTCGTCTCCATGACCGCGTCCCACTCGTCGAGCTCGATGTCGTCGTAGTGGCGGTAGGGGCAGACGCCGCCGTTGTTGATCAGCACGTGCAGCTCGCCCCAGGTGTCGGCGACCTCGGCGACGAGGGCGGCGACGGAGTCGGGGGAGCGGAGGTCGAGCCGGCTGACACGCACGTCGGCGGCGCCTGCGGCGCGGCACTCCTCCGCCACGCGCTCCGCGGCGGAGCCTCCGGAGGTGAAGGTGAGCCAGACCGCGTGGCCCGCGGAGGCGAGCTCGACGGCGGTGGCGGATCCGATCCCGGAGCTTGCGCCGGTGATGAGGCTGCGTCGGAGAGTCATGAGGGAAACGCTATAGCAATTCGCTGCCAAACCGGGAGTGGACTGGCTCGAAAACGCTAGATGCTATAGCGTTTTGGTCATGACTTCCGATCTCGTTGTGATCACCGACTGCGATCTGCCCGGCACCGCCGCCGACGACGCCCTGACCGCGGCCGGCCTCCGGGTGCGCCGCGCCGCTTCGCCGTCCGCCGACGACATCGTGGCGGTCGCCGCCGACGCCTCCGCCCTGATCGTGCAGTGGGCGCCGATCACCGCCGACCTGCTCGACCGCCTCCCGAACCTGCGTTTCATCAGCCGGCTGGGGATCGGCTACGACATGATCGACGTCGACGCGGCGACCGAGCGCGGCATCCTGGTGGCGAACACCCCGGCCTACTGCCTGGACGAGGTGGCGACCCACACACTGGCGATGATCCTCGCCCTGGGTCGCGGCCTGATCGGCTACGACCGTGCCGTCCGTGCGGGGGCGTGGTCGGCGGTCGACGCGCGTCCTCTCGCGTTCCGCCCCGCGGCGACCACGGTCTCCGTCATCGGCTACGGCCGCATCGGGTCGCTCGTCGCCCGGCGCTGCGCCGCCCTCGGCTTCCACGTCGTCGTCGCGGATCCGATGGTCCCGGACGTGGACATCCTCGCCGATGGCCTCGAACCGGCTCCGCCGGCCGAGGCCATCGCCCGGGCGGACGTTCTCACCCTGCACGCGCCGCTCACGGAGCAGACCCGGCACCTCGTCGACGCGGCGGCGCTCGCGACGATGAAGCCCAGCGCGGTGCTCGTCAACACCTGCCGCGGGCCGCTGGTGGACGAGGAGGCGCTGGCCGACGCGCTGGCGGCCGGGTCCCTCGCGGGCGCCGCGATCGACGTGTTCGAGAGCGAGCCGCTGCCGAGGAGCAGCCGTCTGCGCGGACTCGACAGCGTTCTGCTGACCCCGCACGCCGCCTGGTACTCGCCGGAGGCCCTCGTCGACCTGCCGCTGCATGCGGCCGACAACGTCATCGACCACTGGGCCGGCCGCGCCGTCCCGGCGATCGTCAACCGGGTCGCCGCCGCGGCCGACTGAGAGGAGCACCATGCGCTTCCTGCGCCTCGGCCCCGCCGGCGCCGAACGACCGTTCGTCCGTGCCGGCGGCCGTCTGCACGAGCTCGACCTGATCACGCCGGACATCGACCCGGCCTTCTTCGCCTCCGACGGCATCGCACGCACCGCGGCCGCCCTCGCCGCGGGCGACCTGCCCGAGGCCGCCCCGGGCGCAGCAGGCCTGCGGGTCGGGCCGCCGGTGACCCGGCCCGCGGCGATCGTCTGCATCGGTCAGAACTACGCGGCGCACGCGGCCGAGTCCGGCTCCGCGCCGCCCGAGCACCCGATCGTGTTCTTCAAGCATCCGAACACGCTGGTCGGGCCGAACGACGACATCCTGCTGCCCCCGGCCGCCGAGCGCGTGGACTGGGAGGTCGAGCTCGCCGTGGTGATCGGCCGCCGCGCCCGCTACCTGGAGTCCGACGACGAGGCACTGGCGTGCATCGCCGGCTTCGCCGTCTCGGACGACGTCTCGGAACGCGCCTGGCAGCTCGACGTCTCCGGCGGCCAATGGTCCAAGGGCAAGAGCGCCGAGACCTTCAACCCGTTCGGGCCCGAGCTGGTGACGCCCGACGAGGTCGATCATGCCGCCCTGCGGCTCGCCTCCTGGGTGGACGACGCGCCGCGGCAGGACTCGTCGACGGCCGATCTGATCTTCGGCGTCCCATCGCTCATCCGCGACCTGAGCCAGTACCTGGTGCTGGAGCCGGGGGACATCGTCAACACCGGGACGCCGCAGGGCGTCGCGCTCTCCGGGCGCTTCCCGTATCTGGTGGACGGGAACACCGTCCGTGTCGCGATCGAGGGCCTCGGGGAGCAGCGCAACCGCGTGCGGCGCGCCACGCGCTGACCCGGGCGCTACGCCGCGCGGTACTCCGGCTGCGGGAGGCCACGTGCCTCCACGGCGACGGTGAACAGCGCACCGGAGGCCGGGGCGGCCGCGAGCCGGTCGGCATCCAGGCCCTCGCGGGCGGTGGTGATCACGAGCGTTCGCAGGTCCGGTCCGGCGAACGCCACGCTCGACGTGTGCGGGGCGTCGACGGCGACCGTGTCGACCACTGCCCCGGAGGCGTCGAAGCGGCGCACCTCGCTCCCGCCCCAGAACGCGATCCAGAGCATCCCGTCGGTGTCGGCGCACATGCCGTCGGGCATCCCGCTCCCCAGCTGCGGTGCGACGAGGTGCTCCCGTCGTGGTCCGGTCGCACCCGTGCGGGCGTCGTAGTCGCGTGCCCACACCGTGGAGGTGAGGGTGTCGACGGAGTAGAGGGTCCCCCCGTCCGGCGCCCAGCACAGACCGTTGGACAGCCGCAGATCGTCGTCGAGGACGCGCACCCGCTCGCCCTCGATCTGGACCAGGCGTTCCGGCCCGGTGCCGTCGTCGAGCGGATGGGTGCCGACCAGGAGGCGACCGGCCGGGTCGACGGCGGCGTCGTTCGTACGGCTCCGTGCGCCCGCCGGGACGACGATCGGGCCCGGTCCGAGGGAGCCGTCGTCTCCGGCGAGCAGGACGCGGTCCCGGCCGACGACCGCCCATCGGCCGTCCCGCGAAGGCAGCACGGCCCCGACGGGTTCGCCGAAGGAGCGGCTCCCCGTGACCGTGATGCCGTCGTCGTCGAGGCGCCCGGTCAGCACGGTGCCGGCGAGGATGTCGACCCAGAGGAGACGGTCGCGTGGGGCGTCCCAGACGGGGCCCTCGGCGAGCGTGTAGGTCTCGGCCGTGGCGCGGTGCGCCCGGTAGCGCGTCATCCTCCGATCCTGGCAGAGCGGGGAGCGCGGCCGACGGCGCCCGGCGGGGTCAGGCGGAACCCGTGACGAATTCGAGCAGCGCCGGCGCGATCGCGTCGGGCTGGACGTCATGGGTCTGGCCGGGCAGCTCCACGTATCGGCCGTCCGCGGCTCCCGCCGCGATCTCGTGCGCGCCGTAGTGGAGGAACGCCGGACTCGCGCCGCCGGCGATCCCGAGCACCGGGACGCGCAGGGCGGCGACGACCTCGTCCGGTACGAGGGAGTCGCCCAGCGCCGCGTCGTCGTAGGCCAGTGTGGGGGCGAGCGCCATCGTGCCCGCCCAGTGCGGCGACTGCCGGATCCCGGCGATCTGGTCCTCTGGCACACCCACACGGCGGAAGAACAGCTCGACGGCCGCATCCCGGTCGTCGCGTGCGAGGGCGTCGCCGAGAGCGGCCGTGTACTCGAGCGCCGGAGCCTGGGCCTCCTCCGGGAGGTACGGCGGCTCGTACACGGCCAGCCGGTTCACCGTCTCGGGTCCGAGGGCGGCTGCCGCGGTGAGGGCGAGCGCACCCCCGGACGAGAAGCCGACGAGGGTGGCGGAGCCGCCCGCTGCGTCGACCAGGGCGGCGATGTCCTCGATCTCGCGGGCGACGGCGAAGGGGAGCGTGTCACCGCTCTCGCCGCGGCCACGGCGGTCGTAGACCACGACGGTGAGGCGGTCGGCGAGGGCGGCCGCGATCTCGCGGGACCGCCCGCCCGCGCGGTGCGCCGAGGCGCCGTCCACCAGGACCACCACCGGGCCGGAGCCCGAGGTCTCGAAGGCGATCGTGGTGCCGTCGGACGACGAGACGGTGGACATGGGTGCTCCCTCCGGAAGGCTCCGCGCGTGCGCCGCGCGGACATGGCCGAGTCTAGGCAGCCTCCGATCGTACCGCCAGGACTGTCGGGAATCGGACCTCCCGCGTTCCGTCGGGCGCGGGTAGTGTTGGCCCACACAGTCCGTCCGCGCACCCGGGCGACGGACGGATGGGGGTGTCGATGAGGTTCTTCCCCGAGCGCGAACAGCGTCCTGTGGACAGCCGCGACCCGTCGCGGTACCGCGCCCCGCGCTGGTCGCGGCCGCCCGAGGACGAGCTGCCGCACGCGCTTCCCGAGACGGCCGTGCTCGGCACGACCGACAACCTGGCGCTGCTGCTCAGCGGGGTGCGGGCCTACTCGGACGGGGCGCTGTTCCTGGTCGAGTGGAGGCTGCGCCGCCTGCACGAGGACGATGCGACCTGGGCCGCTCTCGTGCGCCGGGTGGGCGGCCCGCGCCTTCCCGGGGAGCAGGAACTCGGGTCGCTCCGCCTCGGCGTCGAGCTGGCGGACGGGGAACGGCTCGTGGCCGACGGCGATTCGTGGTGGCTGCCCGGTGAGCTCACCGAGCCCGACCGGCACGTCCTGGGGATGGCGAACTGGAGCGGCGGAGGCAGCGACGAGACGCAGCTGTTCGCGGGGGAGCTGTGGCTGTGGCCGTTGCCGCCGGACGGGCCGTTGACCCTGGCCTGGGAATGGCCCGCGTTCGGGCTGACCGAGGGCACGCACGAGCTGTCGGGCGGCAGGATCCGCGCGGCGGCGGGGGAGGCCCGCCCGATCTGGAGTTGACGGCCGGACGGCCTGACGCCATCAAGCCCTGACGCCATCAAGCCCTGACGCCATCACACCCTGACGGCATCACATCCGGGCCGCCGGAAGTCCTGGCGTCCTGTCAGTCCCGGTGGAGGCGTGCCCGGCGACGGGCGGCGACCGCGGTCCCCGCACCCGCGAGCGTGAGCAGGGCCGCGAGTCCGAGGAGCGGTGAGGCGTCCGTCGAGCCGGTGTCGGCGAGGACGCCGGTCGTCGAGGTGCCCCCGCCCGACGGGGTCGGTGTCGGCGTCGGTGTCGGTGCCACCGGGACGGCCGTGAGCGCGAAGTCCGCACCGGTGACGGCGTCGCCGGCGGCCGTGATCGTCACCGTCCGGGTGAGCGGACCGGAGGCCGTGTAGCCGTCCGGGACGGCGAGCGTGATCGTGTAGTCCCCGGGCGGGAGTCCGCCCAGGTCGTACTGACCGCCGTCCGCGGTGGTGAGGGTCGTTGGCGCGCCCGGGCCGGCGACGACGACCGTCGCCCCGTCGACCGGACCGGTGTCGGCCGTGACGACGCCGGCGACGGAACCGGTCTTCGCCAGCGCGAAGTCGATGCCGGTGACGTCGTCCGTCGCGACGGTCGCGTCCCGCTCGGCGGGACCGCTGGCGATGTACCCGTCGGGAGCGGTGACGGTGACGGCGTACCCGCCTGCGTCGAGCCGGGGCAGCGTGTACGTGCCGTCGGCCCCGGTGACGGCGCCCACCGTTCCGCTCGGGCCGACCGCGGTGATCACGGCGCCGGCCACCGGCCCGGCGGCGTCGGTGACCGTACCGCTGAGGCTCGGGTTCTCGCGCACCTGGAAGTCGACGCCGAGGATCGGGGTCTCCGATCCGGACGGCACGGTGACCGGCTGTCCCGGGGTGACGACCGTGTAGCCCGCCGGGACGCCCGTGACCTGCACCGTGTACGAGCCGACATCCGCGTGGTCGAACAGGTAGGAGCCGTCCGGGCCGGTGACCGTGGTCACTCCGGGTGCGAGCTGGACGGTCGCACCCGGGACGGGGTCGCCGTGGGTGTCGCGCACCGTGCCTCCCACGGCCACGGGAACGATGACGTGCATCGAGAAGTCCGCGACGGCGTCCGCGGAGGAGAGATCGGCGGGCCGCGACCGCGGCGCGTCGGCGATCCAGCCGGACGGCGGTGTGATCGACACGGTGTAGCCGGCGCTCGCCTGGACGCCCGGGAAGGAGTACGTGCCGTTCGCGGCCGACGTGGTGGTGGCGACGACCCGGCCGTCGGCATCGGTGAGCGTCAGGGTCGCCCCGGCGGGACTGCTGGCGTCCGTCGTCGAGACCGTGCCGGTGACATCACGGGCGAGGGAGGCGAACCAGGTCTGGTAGACGGGGGCGCCGGAGCGCTGCGTGTAGACGAACGTCAGGGTGGAGATGGGGGCGTTCGGCTCGAACCATCCCGCCGCGCCTGCCGTGTCCGTCGCGGCCGCGTTGCCGGTGAGGGTCTGCGTGGACGCGTCCCACGTCGGCACGTCCGTCGCCGACCCCGTGCACGACGGCTTGCCGACGATGCCGGGGGCGCAGTAGTTGAATCCGCCGTTGTAGCCCAGCTGGGCGGCGGTGAGTGGCGTGCCGTCCGGGCCGATCGCGCGCACCTGGACCTTGTCCGCGTCGATGTCGCCGAGCACGAAGGTCCAGCCGGAGGTCGGCGTCGGTGCGGCGAACGCATACGTCGTCGTCGACGGGGAGGCCGCGTTGTCCGCCTTGGGCCGCAGGTTGAGGTACGGGCGGTTCAGGCTCGAGCCGTACTTCGCACCGACAGGGGTTCCCTGAGCGAGCCAGGTGGACGATCCCGTGATCACACCGACACCGCCTCCTCCGCGCGAGTCCGTGGTCACGTCGGCCGTCATCGCCGGGGTGTTCGCCACCTGCACGGAGTACGACGACGGACCTGTCGCCGTCCATCCCGCCCACAGGCCGGTGGTCGCGGCGGTGGCCGGAGCGGCCGAGGCGAGCGGCAGCAGGGTGAGGGCGGCGATGGCTGTGAGGACGATCGGCAGGCGAGAGCGCACGACGCGACGGTACGCCCGGCCGCGAGGGCTGTCCAGATGGCCCAGGGACGACCTCAGCGGCCGTGACGGCGCCGGATCCCGAACCCGAGGAGCACTGCCCCGCCGATCGCCACGATCACACCGGCCCCGCGGACCAGCCACTGGACCTGGCCGGTCGCCGCGTCCACGAGCAGCGGCACGGCCAGGCCGAGGGCGATCAGCGCGATGCCCGCGATGAAGAACCAGGGGGAGCCGTTCGTGCGTTCGACCATCCCCTCAGCCTACCGAGCGGGCGGCCCGTGCACCCGCCTCAGGCGCTCCGGGCCGCTCGCGTGCGCCGGGTGAGCGGGGCGCGCAGCCCCAGGTTCTCGCGCAGGGTGGCCCCGGCGTACTCCGTCGGATAGATGCCGCGCTCCTGCAGCTCCGGCACGAGCAGGTCGACGATGTCGTCGAGCCCCGAGGGGATGAGCCACGGGGTGATGTTGAACCCGTCGACCACCCCGGCGTCCGCGTAGCGCTGGAGCGTCGCCGCCACGGTTCCGGCGCTGCCCACGAAGCCCCGGGTCGAGTTCAACGCGATGACCAGCTCGCGGATGGACAGTCCCTCCGCCTCGGACCGCGCGCGCCAGGCGTCCGCGGTCGTCTTCGCCTGCGCCGCACGGAAGGCCGTCCCACGGGTCTCGCCCGTCGTCTCCTGCACCGGATCGAACGCCGGGAGCGGACCGTCCGGGTCGAGCGAGGAGAGGTCGGTGCCCCAGATGTTCTCGATGAAGGCGATCGCGGTCTGCGGCGAGATCTGGGCGCGACGCAGCCAGCGGGCCTTCTCCTCGGCCTCGGCGTCGGTGTCCGCGATGACGAACTCCTGGCCGGGGAAGATCTTCAGGTCGTCCGCCGGTCGCCCGGCACGCAGGGTGCGCTGCCGGATGTCGTCCGCGAACGCCGCCGCGTCGTCGAAGGCGCTGTGGGCGGAGAAGATCACGTCGGCCTGACGGGCCGCGAAGTCGCGGCCGTCGGGGGAGTCCCCGGCCTGGAACAGGACGGGGTGGCCTTGCGGGCTGCGGGGGAGGCGAGACACGGCCGCGGCCGTGTAGTGCAGGGTGCGCACCTCGGCGCCTCCGTCGCCGGTGCCGCGGCCGGCACGTGACCAGGCCGCCGCGTCCGACGTCTCGGCGATCTCGTCCTCCCACGCGTCCCAGAGCGCCTTGGCCGCCACGACGACAGCCTCGGCGTGGGTGTACCGGTCGGCGTGGTCGAGATAGCCGCCGCGACGGAAGTTCGCCCCCGTCCAGGCGTTGTCGGTGGTGACGATGTTCCACGCCGCCCGTCCGCCCGACAGCAGATCGAGGGTGTTCAACCGATGCGCCAGGTCGAACGGGTCGTTGTACGTCGTGTTCTGGGTGGCGACGAGCCCGATCCGGCTGGTCACCGCGGCCAGCGCGGCGAGCTGGGTCTGGGCGTCCGGGCGTCCCGCGACATCGAGCTGGTGCAGCTGCCCCAGGTGCTCGCGCAGACGCAGGCCCTCGCCGAGGAAGAACGCCGAGAACAGGCCGCGCTCGGCGGTCTGTGCGACGCGCCGGAAGCTCTCGAAGTCGATCTGCGACCCGCTGGCCGGATCGGACCACACGGTGCTGAAGTTGACGCCCTGGAAGAAGACGCCGAAGCGGAGGACGGTGGGGGCGGTCATGCGGACTCCTCGAGACGGTCGGCGGTGCGCGGGCCGGCCGGAGCGTCCGGGAGCCCGAGGGTGGTGCGGAGGCTGTCGCCGGACCGCGGCGTGGCGACGGGGATGCGCTCGCGCAGGGCCGGGAGGACGGCGCGGCCGAGCTCCTCCAGCTCCACGTCGAGCACGGCGGGGTGGAGCCGGACGCCGTCGACCACGGTCGCGAGCGCTGCGAGCAGCTCGACCAGCGCCGAGGCCGTCCCGGTGAAGCGCGCGCGGGTCCGCGGCCACGCCGTATGGCTGTCGAGCGCCGCGACGCGGGACTCGGCCGGCACACCCGCCGAGTCGAGCGCCACCTCCAGGTCGAGCACGGCGAGGGCCGCGCCGCGCGAGCGCAGCGTCGAGGCGAGCGCGGCGGAGGCCGCCACGAGTTCGCCCGGCTCGATGGAGGCGACATCGAAGAGGGCGACGTCGAGCTCGACGCGCTCGGCGAGGGCGGCCCTGCCGAGCACCGGGAGCAGACCCTGGGGAGGTCGCGGAACGATCGACGGCCCGGTCACGCGGTAGTCGTCGCCGGCGAAATCGATGTGGTGCACGCGGTCCCGGTCCAGATAGCGACCGGTGGGCACGTCCGCGACGACCGCGTCCGCCTCCCACGACAGCCAGAGCCGACGCGAGACCTCCACCGCGTCGGCGGCCCGATCGGCCGCGACCGGGGCGGAGACCGCGGGGCGTCCGAACACGGCGGCGGCACGGGCGTCGGGGTCGGCCTCGACGAGCCAGCCGGCGCGTCCGTGCGAGGCGTAGTCGAGGCTGGCGAGCTGGGTGCCGACGTGGAACGGCTCGCCGTACACGCCGTGCACCGTCGGTACGAGGCCGATCGCCGCGGTCAGGGGTGCCGCGTAGGCCGCGCGGAGCACCGCGTCGAGACGCGCCTGCGGGCCTCCGCGGTGGCCGGGCGGCGTGGGAGCGTCGGCGAAGGTCGCGAAGGCGAACCCCGCGCGCTCGGCGAGTTGCGCACGCCGGGCGACCGCTCCGCCGGAGAGGACCCCCTGCGGGCCGAAGGCCGAGGCCCGCCACGCGGCGGGATGCGCGCCGTCGCCGTCCAGCTCGACGCCGAGCACGAAGCCGGTCATGCGTCGACCCGCTCTCCGCCGCGCTCGACCGGGATGCGCTCGCCCGCCGTCACGGCGAACGGCAGCCGGTTGCCGGCCGGAGGCAGCGGGCAGGTCGCGAAATCGGTGTACGCGCACGGGAGGTTGACGGCGCGGGTGAAGTCCAGGACGACCGCACCGTCGGCCGTGGGCGCCGCGACGGCGAGCGAGCGGTTCGCGGCATACGTGGTGACGCCGCTCG
This sequence comes from Leifsonia aquatica H1aii, assembly GCF_000633535.1. Classification (GTDB taxonomy): domain Bacteria; phylum Actinomycetota; class Actinomycetes; order Actinomycetales; family Microbacteriaceae; genus Leifsonia; species Leifsonia aquatica_A. The sequence goes on from NZ_AYMR01000009.1 coordinate 448,225, forward strand.
TCGCGTCCAGGAACAGCACGAGGAGGGAACCGGGGGTGCGGCCGTCGAAGGCGATCAGCCGGTGCTCGGCGCCGTCGTGCTCGAAGACGACCTCGCCCGGTGCGGCGTAGACGTGCTCCAGGCCCTCGGCCACCGAGCCGACCGTGACCTCCCGCGGCTCGGCGAACGGCTCGAACCGGCCGGGGATCACCCAGCGGTCCTCGGGCGCGTACGTCGGGGTCCCCGCGTACGCGGTGCGAACGGGGGCGTCGGGATGCCGCGGCCGCACGATGTCCGACCCGCCCCGGCGGGCGACCTCGACGACCGCGTCGCCGAAGGAGACGATCCGCTGATCCCGCTCCGCGATCGGCCCGAACGCGTGCCGCCCGGTGACGACCGCGCCGTCGACGATCAGCTCCTCGCCCGCGTCGAGCACGACGATCGGCCCCTCAGCGCCCGTCGACCACGCGCCGGGCACATCGTCGAAGCGCTCCGGCGCCGACGTGAGCCAGCGGAGGGAGGTGATGGCGAGGAAGCCGTGGGCGTCGGCGCGCGCGGCCTCGTGCGCGTCGTGCCAGTCGGACCACGCGGCCGCGAAGGCGGTGGTGTCGGTCTCGGATGCGATGCTCATGCCGCAGGACGCTACCGGCGGCGCACCGGGCGCGGGCAAGGGTCGCCGACACGCGGCGTAACCCCCGTCATACGGGGTCACGCGGGTTGCATGGCGCACGGCGGGATTGCAGGAGCCGCTTGTATGGTTGAGGACCGTATGCGCACCGACATCCTCGACCCGGCCCGCCTGCGCGCGGACTTCCCGATCCTCGCCCGCGAGGTCAACGGGCACCCCTTCGTCTATCTCGACTCGGGGGCCACCTCCCAGAAACCGCGGCAGGTCCTGGACGCCGAGCGCGCGTTCGCCGAGACCTACACGTCGGCCGTGCACCGCGGCGCCCACACGGTGGCGGGGGAGGCGACCGAGCTGTTCGAGGAGGCCCGCGAACGCGTGGCCCGCTTCGTCGGCGCCCGACCCGACGAGCTGGTGTGGACCTCCAACGCCACCGAGGGTCTGAACCTGATCGCGTACGGGATGTCGAACGCCTCGCTCGGCCGCGGCGGCGCGGCGGCGGCCCGGTTCGGGCTCGGCCCGGGCGACGAGATCGTCGCGACCGAGGCCGAGCACCACGCCAACCTCGTGCCGTGGCAGGAGCTCGCCGCCCGGACGGGTGCGACGCTGCGCATCGTCGGCCTCCACGACGACGGCACCCTGCGCCTGGATCAGGCCGCCGAGCTGATCGGACCGCGCACGCGGCTCGTCGCCTTCGCCCACGTCTCGAACGTGCTCGGCGCGATCGCGCCGGTCGCGGAGCTGGTGGCGCTGGCCCACGAGCACGGCGCCCTCGTCGTGCTCGACGCCTGTCAGTCGGTGCCGCACCTGCCGGTCGATGTCGCCGCGCTGGACGTCGACTTCGCCGTCTTCTCCGGCCACAAGATGCTCGGCCCGACGGGCGTCGGCGCGCTCTACGGCCGCGCCGAGCTGCTGAACACTCTTCCGCCCTTCCTCACCGGCGGGTCGATGATCACGACGGTCACCCTGGAGGGCGCCGAGTACCTCCCGGCGCCGCAGCGCTTCGAGGCGGGCACGCAGCGTGTCTCGCAAGCGGTCGCGCTCGCCGCGGCGGTCGACTACCTCGACGCGGTCGGGATGACCGCCATCGCCGCCCACGAGGAGGCCCTCGGCGACCGCATGCTCGCCGCGCTCGCGGAGATCCCGGGTGTGCGGGTGCTCGGACCGGGCGCGGGCACGCCCCGTGTCGGTCTCGCCAGCTTCGTCGTGGACGGCATCCACTCGCACGACGTCGGCCAGTTCCTCGACGATCGCGGCATCGCCGTGCGCGTCGGCCATCACTGCGCCCAGCCCGTGCACCGCCGCTTCGGCGCCACCGCGAGCACGCGCATCAGCACCTACCTGTACAACACCGCGGACGAGGTGGATGCGGCCGTCGCCGCCGTCGCCGACGCCCGCGCCTTCTTCGGAGTGGCCGCATGACCTCCAGCGATCTGCAGAACCTCTACCAGCAGGTGATCCTCGACCACGCCCGGGAGAAGCACGGCTTCGGGCTGCGCGACGACGCCGCGGCCAGCTCCCACCAGCTGAACCCGACCTGTGGCGACGAGGTCACCGTCGGCGTGCACACGACCGCCGACGGCCGCGTTGCCGCGATCAGCTGGGAGGGGCACGGCTGCTCGATCTCGACGGCCTCGGCGTCGCTGCTGAGCGACCTCGTCCACGATGTCGACCGCGCGCAGCTGGAGGAGGCCGTGGCCGCCTTCCGCGAGCTCATGCACTCCAAGGGCGCGCTCGAGGGCGACGACGAGCTGCTCGGCGACGCGGTCGCGCTCGCGGGCGTCTCGAAGTACGTCACCCGCATCAAGTGCGCCATGCTCCCGTGGGTCGCCCTCGAGGACGCCCTCCTGAAATCCGCCTGACCACGCGGTCGCCAACGGAGGAGATCCCGGCACATCCGTGCGGGAACTCCTCCGTTGCCGGCCTCTGGGCCGTGAGTCTCGCGTGATCTCCTCCGTTGCCCGCAGTGCTACGGGACGGGCGCGAGGTCGACCTCGTCGGCGATGGCCTCCAAGGCCGAGGGGAGCGACGGGAACGTGGTGCCGTAGATGAGTCCGGACGGGCCGGCCGCCGTCCAGGCGGCGGTGCCGCGCTCGACGGTGCCGACGAGGTAGCGCTTGTGGCCGCCGAGCACCTGGCGCTGCGCGATGGGCAGCGTGAGCGGGAACGCGTACACGTCGCCCTGGGGGCTGACCACCAGCTCCCACCGGGCCCTGCCGGGATTGAATTTACTCGTGAAGATGCGCGACATGATCGCTCGTTTCTACCCTCCTGACGGGTGCGGCCGCCATGTTCATGACGACCTGTTGCGAACGGCCCGTCCGCCCGGCGCGATGGCCGGGGCGAGCGGGCCGTCCGCGGTGCTCACTCGTTGCTGAGCGGCAGGCCGGCCGGGTTGACCTCGGAGGTCTCCACGGACTCGTTCGTGAGGTTGTACGCCTTCAGCACCGCCGCATACTGACCGTGCTCGATCAGGTAGTTGAAGGCTGCGGCGACGGGCTCGGCGAGGCCGCTGCCCTTCTTGGAGGTGGCGGCGATCAGACCCTTGACGGTCTCGCCGGCGCCGGAGAAGGTGCCGGCCGTGCGGATCGGGTTTGCGGTCTTCGCGGACTGCGTCTCCTGGTAGGCGACGCCGGGGTTGGGGGAGAAGTAGGCGTCGATCTTGCCCGAGTTGAGCGCCAGGTAGACGGCGTTGGTGTCCGGGTAGTACTTCACGTCGAGGGTCTTGCCCTCGGCCTGGAGCTTCTGCTGCCATTCCAGCAGGATCTTCTCCTGGTTCGTCCCGCGGTCGGTCGCGACGGTCAGACCCGCGAGGTTCTGGTAGTCGCCGTCGAACTCCCACGTGTTCTTCTTCAGCACGGCGAACGCGAGGATGTCCTGCCGGTAGGAGGCGAAGTCGTACTTCTGCTTGCGCTCCTCGGTCACCGTGATGTTCGAGAAGCCGGTGTCGATCGTGCCGTTGTCGATGCCGATGAACAGGTTCTGCCAGGTGGCGTTCTTGAACTCCGGCTTCAGGCCGAGCACCTTCGCGACCAGGCGCGCCAGGTCGGGGTCGGTGCCGGTGTAGGTCTTCTGATCGTCGCCGACATAGGTGATGGGCGGGAAGCCGGAGGGGAGCGCTCCGAGGCCGACGACCAGCGTGCCGCTCTTCTTCACGCTCTCGGGGAGCGTGTCCCGGATGCTGTCGACCTGCTTCACCTCGACGGTGCTCTCGGTGGCGACCCCGTTCGAGTGGGCGCCGATGGTGACGGTGTCGGATCCGCCGCTCGTGCTGCTCGCCGACGCCTGTCCGGAGCAGGCCGCGAGGGAGGCGACGAGGGCGGTGGCGACGAGCGCGGCGGACACGACGGTCCGTCGGCGACGCCGGGGGAGGTGCTGTGACATGGGATCTCCTGGGGTGTGCGGGTGGTGCGTCGGGCGGGTGGATGTTCAGAGCACGCGGCTCAGGAACTCTCTGGTGCGCTTCTCGCGCGGGGCGTCGAGCACCTCGGCCGGGGTGCCCTGCTCGACCACGAGTCCTTCGTCGAGGAAGACGACGCGGTCGGCGACCTCCCGGGCGAAGCCGATCTCGTGGGTGACGACGACGAGGGTCGCTCCGCTGCCGGCGAGGGAGCGGATGACCGCGAGCACCTCGCCGACGAGCTCCGGATCGAGTGCGCTGGTCGGCTCGTCGAAGAGCAGGACGTCGGGCTCCAGCGCGAGGGCGCGGGCGATGGCGACGCGCTGCTGCTGACCGCCGGAGAGCTGGCGGGGGTAGGCCGAGGCCTTCTCGGCGAGTCCGACACGCTCCAGCAGCGTGCGCGCACGCTCCCGGGCGGCGACCGGTGCCAGACCGTGCGCGATCGGTGCCTCGGTCACGTTCTCGAGGATCGTCAGGTGAGGAAAGAGGTTGAAGTTCTGGAAGACGAAGCCGATCCGGGCGCGCTGGGCGAGGATGCGGCGCTCGCTGAGCTCCTTCAACCGGCCGCGGTGCACGGTCACGCCGATCAGCTCGCCGCCGACGACGACGTAGCCCTCGTCGAGCGGCTCGAGATGGTTGATGGCGCGCAGGAGCGTCGACTTGCCCGATCCGGAAGGCCCGAGGATCACGGTCACGGTGCCGGCCTCGATCGTCAGATCGATGCCGCGCAGCACCGGGCGGTCGCCGAACGCCTTGGTCGCGTTGGCGATCTCGATGCCGGCGCTCACAGCGCACCGTCCAGGCGGTTGTTCTCCCGGCCGCGCACCCAGAGCCGCACCCGCTGGAAGGGGGTCGGCGGGAGGGCGCGCACCGAGCCGCGCGCGTAGTAGCGCTCGATGTAGTACTGGATGGTCGAGACGATGCTGGTGAGCACGAGATACCAGATGGTGGCGACGACCAGGAGGGGGATGATGTCGCCGGGGTTCGTGCTCCCGATGCTCTGCACCACCCCGAACAGGTCGAGCAGCGAGACGTAGAACAGCAGCGAGCTCGCCTTCAGCAGCCCGATGATCTGGTTCACATAGGCGGGGACGATCGACCGCAAGGCCTGGGGCAGGATCACCCGGCGGAACTGCCGCCCGCGGGAGAGGCCGAGAGCCTTGGCCGCCTCCTGCTGACCGGGGTCGACGGCGAGCACCCCGGCGCGCACGACCTCGGACGCGTAGGCGATCTCGCTCAGGCTCAACCCGATCACGCCCAGCGTGAGGTCGGAGAGCACGGTCACCGTCGGCACCGTCAGCTGCGGACCGAACGGGACCCCGACCCCGATCGACGGGTACAGGCTGCCCAGGTTGTACAGGAAGATCAGCACCAGGATGAGCGGCACCGACCGGAACAGCCACACGTACAGCCAGCTCACCGAGCGCAGCACCGGGTTCGGCGACAACCGCCCGAGCGCGACCACGACGCCGCCGACGAAGCTCACCACCGCGCTGATCGCCGTCGCCGTCAGGGTGAGCTGCAGTCCGGTCAGGATCGCCGGGCTGAACAGCCAGGTGCCGACCTTCGCCCACTCCCAGGACGGGTTCGTGAACAGCGACTGGCCGGCGTTCAGGAGCAGCAGCAGCACGACCGCCGCGCCCAGCCAGCGGCCGGGGTGGCGCAGCGCGAGCACGGGCCGGTCTGCGAGACGACGCAGTTCGTCGGCGCTCGGCAAGGGTGCCGCCCCGGTGCCCCGGATGGTCGCGGGCGGCGCGGCGCTCGTGGACGCCCCGGCGGTCTCGGCCGGCGCCGTCGTCGTCGCGCTCATCGTCGCACCGCCGCGGGGGTGTGCAGGGTCTTCTCGAACGGGTGGATGCCGACCTCCTCGGCGCTCAGCGCGGTGTCGTACAGCGGGGTGTACCCCGCCGCCAGATACAGCGCCTTCGCCTCCGGCTGCCGCGGGCCCGTCGTCAGGTACACCCGCGTGTAGCCGCGCCGCACGGCCTCGGACTCCAGCTCGGCCACCACTCGGCGGGCGAGCCCCTCGCGGCGATGGGATGCGCTGGTCCAGATGCGCTTGAGTTCGGCGGTCCGCTCGTCGTAGCGCTTGAACGCGCCTCCCGCGATCGGCGCTCCGGCGCGCAGCAGGAGCACGAACGCTCCGTGCGGCACCGCGAAGTCCTCGGCGGGGTAGCGGCTCAGCTCCACCGAGGCGCGCTCGCCGAAGAAATCTCCGTAGCGGGTGTCGTACTCGAGCTCGAGCTCGGCGAGCAGCGGGCGGGCCAGCTCGTCGGTGGCGTCGACGTAGCGGAACTCGTCGGCGAGGACGGGGGATGCGGGCATCGGCGGGCCTCCAATCGGATGGGAGCGGAAGGGATGCCGATGACCGTACGGGCGCCCGTCAAGCGGGCGGGAGCTCCCGTTACGGATTGCGACGCGGCCGTCACACGGCGCAACGGGGGCTTGGTGAACGCGTCCCGGCGGGCGACGCTGCTCGGATGCCGCCCACCGCCGACCTCGCCGCCTCCCCGGTCGCCGCCTCCGTCGTCCGGACCACCGCGGTCGCCGCCTCTGTCGCTCTCGTCGCCGCCTCTGTCGCTCTCGTCGGGGCCGGTCCGCGTGCGGCCGGGTGGCTGGAGCGGTTCGGTGCCGCGCGCTCGATGCGCGCCGCGCCGCCTCCCGTGACGGTGCACCTGATCGACCCGTTCCCGCCGGGTGCCGGCCGTATCTGGCGGCGCGAGCAGTCGCCGCTGCTCAAGCTGAACTCGATGGTCGAGGACGTCACGATGTTCACCGACGACTCGTGCACGCTCGAGGGCCCGGTGCGTCCCGGTCCCTCGCTGCTCGAGTGGATGGAGGCCGTGCGCTCCGGGTCCCTCGACGACGCCCGCATCGTCGATCCGCTCGTGTGGGCCGAGGTCGGCCGTCTGCGGCGGGGCGACTTCCCGACCCGACGGCTGCAGAGCCACTACCTGGACTGGTTCCTGCGCCTGGCGATCTCCGCCCTCGACGACGGCGTGACCGTCGTCGTCCACCGCGACCGCGTGCAGGCGGTCGCGGGCACGCACGGTCCGCAGACCGTGTCCATCGCCGGCGGCGGCAGCCTCGTGGTCGACGCTGTCGTCTATGCGCTGGGCCACGCGGGAAGCGACCCTGCGGGGGAGTCGGCCCGGTTCGCGGGGTTCGCCGCCCGGCATGGCCTCGACTACCTCGCTCCCGCCTTCACGGCCGACGCCGATCTGGACGCGTTCGGAGCGGGTCGCACGGTCGCCGTGCGCGGCTTCGGTCTTGCCGCGGTCGACCTGATCGTGCTGCTGACGGAGGGGCGGGGCGGCCGCTTCGTGCCGGACCGGGGCGGCGACGGTGTGCGCTACCTGCCGAGCGGGCGGGAGCCGCGCCTGCTGATCGGTTCGCGCCGCGGCGTCCCCTACCGGTCGAAGATCTCCTCGCGGCTCGTCGGCGATCCTCCCGCGCTCCGCCACCTGACCCCGGAGGTCGTGGCCGCGCTGGCCGCCTCCACGGAGAAGCTGGACTTCCGCGAGGCCGTGTGGCCTCTGATCGCCCGCGAGCTCGTGAACGGCTACTACCGGGAGCTGTTCACCGGCCATCCCGAACGGGTCCGCATCGCCTGGCCGGAGTTCGTCGCCGAACTCGACCGGGTCGGGCAGGAGGGCGACGGCTACCGCGCTCTCGTCGCGCGCGCCCTCCGGCATCCCGATGACGCCCTGCACCTGGACGCGTTCGACCGGCCGCTCGACGGGGCACGGTTCGCCGACGCCGACGCGGTGCAGGAGGGGGTCCGCGCCCACCTCCGCGCCGATCTGCGTCAGCGCACCGATCCGGACGGCAGCGCGACCCTCGGCCTGTTCACGGCGCTGCTCCACGCCCTCTTCGCGATCGCCCCGCACCTCGCGGGGGACCTCTGGACCGAGGAGTCCCGCCGGCGCGACGTCGTGGGATGGTGGCCCGGCTACTTCAGCTACGTCGCCTCCGGACCGCCCCCGCATCGGCTGGAGGAGCTGATCGCCCTCTCGGAGGCCGGGATCGTCCGCTTCGCCGGCGCCGGGATCGGCGTCACCGCGGACGAGGCCGCCGGCCGGTTCCGGGTCGGCAGTGCGAGCGTCGCCGGCGAGACCGAGGTCACCGCCTTGATCGACGCCTGGCTGCCGGCCGCGACGGCCGAGACGAGCGACGAGCCCGCCCTGCGCGACCTGGTCGCGTCCGGCGCCGGATCGGTGCGCCACGGCCAGGTGCGCGTCTCGGCGACCGATGCCCGGGTGCTGCGCCCGGACGGCTCCCCGCATCCCGCGCGCTGGGCGATCGGCCCCTTCACGACGGCACCCTTCGCCGGCGCCTTCTCCCGTCCGGGCACCGACGCCCTCGCCTTCCGCGAGAACGACCGGGTCGCCCAGGCCGTGCTCGACGTGCTCACCGCGCGCTCGCGCTCGCCGCTCGCGACCCCCGCTCCCGCCCCCGCTCCCGCTCCCGCTCCCGCGAGGTGAGAGTCGTTGCGGGTATTCCGCCCGTTTACCCGCAAGAACTCACCCTTCGCCGGCGGCACCGCACCCCCGCTCCGCGAGGTGAGGGTTGTTGCGGGTATTCCGCGCGTTTACCCGCAACGACTCACCCTTCGTGGTCGGCACCGCCCCCCCCGCCCCCGCGAGGTGAGGGTTGTTGCGGGTATTCCGCGCGTTTACCCGCAATTACTCACCCTTCGTGGGCGCACCGTACCCCGCTCCCGCGAGGTGTGAGTTGTTGCGGGTATGTCGCGCGTTTACCCGCAACAACTCACCCTTCGCGGGCGGCACCGCACCCCCCGCTGCGGCGAGGTGAGGGTTGTTGCGGGTGTTTCGCCCGTTTACCCGCAACTACTCACCCTTCGCGGGCGCACCGCACCCCGCTGCGGCGAGGTGAGAGTCGTTGCGGGTATTCCGCGCGTTTACCCGCAACTACTCACCTTTCGTGGGCGCGCACAGCGCCCGACTCAGGCGAGGTGTGAGTTGTTGCGGGTATGTCGCGCGTTTACCCGCAACAACTCACCCTTCGCGGGCGGCACCGCACCCGACGCCGGGGCGAGCGCGACGCAAGCGGGTCAGGGCTCCAGGGTGCCGAGCCAGCGGGTGAGGATGCGCTCGAGCGCCTGCGCGTCGGTCGGGGAGAGGTCGGCGAGGAGCCGCTGCTCGTTCGCCATGTGCGCGGTGAAGGCGGCGTCGATCGTCGAGCGTCCGAGGGGGGTCAGCGCGACCACCCGTCCGCGGCCGTCGCCGTCGGCGGCGCGGCGCGTCACGAGTCCGGCATGCTCGAGCCGGTCCAGGCGCTTGGTCATCCCGCCGGTCGTGATCATCGTGTGTTCGGCCAGGTCGCCGGGCGTGCGCTCGTAGGGGGCTCCCGAGCGGCGCAGCGCGGCGAGCACGTCGAAGTCGCCTTCGCCGAGGCCGTGCTCGGCGTAGACGGCCGTGAGCTCGTCGGTCAGCCGGGCGGCGACGCGGTGGAGGCGGCCGATGACCCCCTGCGGCGCGACGTCGAGATCCGGGCGCTCGCGCCGCCACTCCTGCTGGATCCGCGCGACGTGATCGGGATGCTCCGGGATGTCCTGCTGCATCCCACCACATTACCTTCCCGAGAAGCTAAACTATCTTCCATGGAAGCTAAATGGGGCTGGATCGCCCTCACCGCCGTCGCCCCGATCGCCTGGGGCTCCACCTACGTCGTCACCCGCGCCGTCCTCCCCGGCGAGCCGCTCTGGGGATCCGTGCTGCGTGCGCTGCCCGCCGGGCTGCTCCTCCTGTTGGTCAAACGGCGGATGCCGCGCGGCGCGTGGTGGTGGCGGTCGGCGGTGCTCGGGGTGCTCACCTCGGGCGGGTTCTTCGCGCTCGTCTACGCCGTGGCCCGGCTCCTGCCGTCCGGCGTCGCGTCCACGGTGATGGCCGCTTCGCCGCTCGCGATGATGGCGCTCGCCTGGATCGTGCTGGGCCAGCGGCCTCGCTTGCTCGCGTTGGCGGGCGGCGTCGCCGGCGCGATCGGGGTGGCGGTGATGCTCCTCGGTGCGGCGACGGGCGTCGATCCGCTCGGTGTCGTCGCGGCCGTGGCGGCGATGCTGCTGTCGTCCGTCGGCTATGTGCTCGTGACGCGGTGGGAGGGGGAGGTGGACGTGTTCTCGGCGACCTCCTGGCAGCTGATCGCGGGCGGCCTCCTGATGCTTCCGCTCGCGCTCGTGTTCGAGGGGGCGCCTCCCGCGCTCGACGGGCCGGCGATCGCGGGCTTCGCCTACGTGACGGTGATCGCGACCGCGGTCGCCTTCCTCGCGTGGTTCTCCGGACTGCGCCATCTCGGACCGGCGACCGTCGGGCTCATCGGCCTGCTGAACCCGGTCACGGGCGTGCTGCTCGGCGCCCTCGTCGCGGGGGAGACCCTGACCGGTCGGCAGCTGCTCGGTCTCGGGATCGTGCTCGCCGGGATCGCGGTCGGTCAGTCGGCCAAGGCGTCGAGAAAACCGCGGGTCGGAGCGAAGAACGTCGTGCCCGTGGCGGCGGTGGAGAAGTCCAGGATGCGGTCGTAGGAGCCCGCCGGGTCGCCGATGAACATCCGTTCCAGCATCCGCTCGATCACCCACAGGGCGCGGGAGTAGCCGATGAAGTAGGTGCCGAACTCGGCCTGACCCGGACGGCCGAAGGGCATGTTGTCGCGCAGGATGTCGTGCTCGACGCCGTCCTCCCCGGTGATCGTCGCGAGCGTCTTGTGCGCCTTGCGGCCCTCCGTCACATCGTCGAGCTCGATGTTCTCGACCTTGGTCCGGCCGATCACGGCCTCCTGGTCGGGCACGGGCAGGGCGTTCCAGGCGCCGAGGTCGTGCAGGTACTTCTGCACGACGACGTAGCTCCCTCCGGCGTGCTCGGGATCCTCGTCGCCGACGATGGCGGCGCCGGGCAGGTCGGACCCCGTCGGGTTGGCGGTGCCGTCGACGAACCCGAGCAGGTCGCGGGAGTCGAAGTACCGGAAGCCCGTGACCTCGTCCACGACCGTCACCGCGTCGCCGAGGGAGGCCAGCAGCAGCCGCTCGAACTCGAACGTGAAGTCGCCGCGCTCGGCCCGGATGTGGAAGAGCAGGTCTCCGGGGGTCGAGATCGCGGTGTGCGCGCTTCCGCGGATCTCGCGGAACGGGTGCAGCTCGCGCGGTGGCGCCACCGCGGTGAGCCGGGGCCAGACGTCGGCGCCGATGGCGACGGTGCAGGACAGGTGCGCGTTCAGATCGCGGAACCCGACGGTCTTCACCAGTCCGGCGAGGTCGCCGAGCACGTCCGTGACGGTTGCGACGGCGTCCGGCGTGTCGCCGACCGTCACGACGAGGAAGACCGCCGCCCGCGAGAGCGGGGCGTCCACGCTCTGCGGGTCGATCGGGACGCGCTGCCAGCTGTGCTCTCCGGAGGTGTCGGGCATGGCATCCACTCTGCCGTATCGCGGCCGTATCACGCATCGGCCGAAGAAGCGATTTGGCATCCGACCCGCGACCGCTGATACCGTCGAAGGCGCCCCGGTGTGCTCCGACAGCACGGAACGGGGCCGTGAACCCAGCCCGCGACCCGGGCGCGCGGCCGTCACCAGCGGCCCGCCCAGGACGTACGGTCGGCTGGGCGTGGGTGCACCCCGATGGTCGCGCCGGCGGTGGTGATTCGCGTGGAAGGTCCGCGCTCGAGTCGCCCGGTTACCGCAGCACGCCCACCACCCGGGCGCAACCACCGGCCGACATCGCGCCTGTGCGATGCGTGCCTGCGGAGAGCAAGTGAGCGAGTCTGTCGCCGTCGAGGCGAGGAACATCTACAAGGTATTCGGGCGCAAGCCCCAGGAGGCGGTCCGCCGCCTCCGGGACGGCGCCACCCGGAAGGAGGTCTCCGGGCAGGGGACCGCGGCCGTGATCGACGCGAGCCTGACGGTCAACCGCGGCGAGATCTTCGTCGTCATGGGACTGTCCGGCTCCGGCAAGTCGACCCTGATCCGCCTCCTGAACGGGCTCCTGGAGCCGACCGCGGGCGAGGTCGAGGTGATGGGGACGACCATCACCGGCCTGACCGGCAAGCGGCTGCGGGAGGTGCGCCAGCGCCACATCTCGATGGTGTTCCAGCACTTCGCCCTGCTGCCGCACCGCACGGTGCTCGACAACATCGCCTACGGGCTGGAGGTGCGCGGCACGCCGAGCGCCGAGCGCCGCGCCCGCGCCGAAGAGGTGCTGGAGCTCGTCGGCCTGGGCGGCTGGGGCGACAAGCTCCCCAGCGAGCTCTCCGGCGGGATGCAGCAGCGGGTCGGTCTCGGTCGCGCGCTGGCCGCCGACACCGATGTGCTGCTGATGGACGAGGCGTTCTCGGCCCTCGACCCGTTGATCCGCCGCGAGATGCAGGAGCAGCTGCTCGAGCTGCAGGGCACCCTCGGCAAGACGATCGTCTTCATCACCCACGATCTCAACGAGGCGATGTTCCTCGGCGACCGGATCGCCGTGATGCGCGACGGCCGGATCGTGCAGACGGGGACACCGGAGGAGATCCTCACCGACCCCGCCAACGATTACGTCGCCAGCTTCGTGCAGGACGTCGACCGGGCCCGCGTGCTGACCGCCGCGAGCGTGATGGAGCCGGCCCGCGCCCTCGTCACCGTCGCCGGAGGCCCGCGGGCCGCCATGCGCACGATGCGCGACCTCCAGACCTCCGCCGCGTTCGTCGTCGGCCAGGGGCGCACCCTGCTCGGCGCCGTGCGCGACCGAGACGTGATGCGTCAGGTGCGCGAGGGGCGCAGCGACTTGCGCGAGGTCATCCGGGAGGACATCGCCTCCGTCGACCGCGACGAGGTGCTGAGCGAGCTCGTCGAACCGTCGGTGGGCAGCGACCTGCCGCTGGCCGTCATCGACGACAAGCAGAGGCTGCTCGGGGTCATCCCGCGCGTCACCCTGCTCGCCGCGCTCGGCAACGTCTCGAGCGACACGATGGAGATCCCCGTCATCGTGGAGCCGCCGGCGACCGTGTCGGTGGACGCGATGACCCTCGCGCTCAGCGAGACCGCGGGCGACGAACCGTCCGGTCGCGACGAACCGTCCGCCCGCGGTGAGGAGGTGCCCGCGTGAACGGCTTCCGGCTCCCGCTCGGCGAGTGGGCCGACCACGTCGTCGACTTCGTGACCACGACCCTCGGCGGCTTCTTCGACATCATCCGGATGATCTTCACCGGCCTGTTCGACGGGATGGACTGGCTGCTGCAGACGCCGCCGTTCTGGGGCATCATCCTCATCCTCGCCGTGCTCGCCGTCTGGTTGCGCGGCTGGATCTTCGGCGTCGGCACCGTCGTCGGGCTGCTCGTGATCGTGAGTGTCGACCAGTGGTCGAACGCCATGGACACGCTCGCGCTGGTGCTCGTCTCCGCGGCCATCGCCATCGCGATCAGTGTGCCGCTGGGCATCCTGGCCGCGCGGTCCAAGACGGCGTCCGCGATCATCCGGCCGGTGCTGGACTTCATGCAGACGATGCCCGCCTTCGTGTACCTGATCCCGGCGCTCATCCTGTTCCGCGTCGGCGTCGTGCCCGGCATGGTCGCGACGATCGTCTTCGCGATGGCCCCGGGCGTGCGGCTCACCGAGCTCGGCATCCGCGGCGTCGACAACGAGCTGGTGGAGGCCGGACGAGCGTTCGGTTCGCCGCCGCGTCGCATCCTGCGCCAGATCCAGCTGCCGCTCGCGATGCCGTCGATCCTGGCCGGCGTCAACCAGGTGATCATGCTCTCCCTCTCGATGGTCGTCATCGCAGGCATGGTCGGCGCGGGCGGACTCGGGCGCGACATCGTCCAGGCGCTCAGCCGGGTGGATGTCGGGCTCGGCTTCGAGGCCGGTGTCTCCGTCGTGATCCTCGCGATCATCCTCGACCGCCTCACCGCGTCGGTCGGCCGCGCCCGCCTGCGCATGCCCAAGCGTGCGCTCGCGGTGCTCGGCGCCGCCGTGCTCGTCGCGGTCGGCGGGACGGCCGTGACCGCCGCCTCCACCGCGTCCGGAGGCGAGAAGGGCACTGTGAAGGTCGCGGTGTTCAACGGCTGGCCCGAGGGCGAGGCCGTGTCGTACCTGTGGAAGCACGTGCTCGAGAAGGAGGGCTACTCCGTCGACTTCGAGTACGCCGACGCCGGGCCCGCTTTCGCCGGCCTCTCCACCGGAGACTACGACATCGCGTTCGACGGCTGGCTGCCGACCACCCACGAGGCCTACATGAAGAAGTACGGCTCGAAGGTCACCGACCTCGGTGCCTGGAACGACGAGGCCAAGCTCACGATCGCCGTGAACAAGGATGCGCCGATCGATTCGCTGGACGAGCTGGCCGCGCACTCCGCCGACTTCGGCAACCGCCTGGTCGGCATCGAACCCGGCGCCGGCTTGACGCAGGCGACGCAGGACAAGGTGATCCCCGGCTATGGCCTCGGCTCGATGGACTTCGTCACCTCGTCCACCCCGGCCATGCTCGCCGAGCTGACCGCGGCGATGAAGAAGGGCGACGACGTCGCGGTGACGCTGTGGCGGCCGCACTGGGCGTACGACGAGTTCGACCTGAAGGATCTGAAGGACCCGAAGGGCGCCCTCGGCGACGCCGAGTCCATCCACTCGATCGGCAGCGCGGACTTCACGAAGAAGTTCCCGGAGGTCGCCGGGTGGGTGAAGGGCTTCCGGCTGGACTCCGACCTGCTCTACTCGCTGGAGAACGTGATGTTCAACAGCGGGGCGCAGTCGTCCGAGTACGACGCGATCGTCACGAAGTGGATGGACGACCACGCCGAATACGTGGAGTCCATCACCTCGTAGCGTCGAGCGTCCCGCTCACTCCGACGGCGTGCAGCCAGTCGAAGAGCGAGCGGAGCGAGCGCAGCGCGACGGTGGCGTGCGTGGCACCGGGGATCCGGTCATACGTCACCGTCGTGCCGTCCGCGCGCGCGGACGCCACGAACGCGTCGGTCGCGGACGGCCGCACGAGCTTGTCGCTCTCGCCCTGGGCGACGAACAACGGCATCGTGAGCGCCGAGCCGCCCGGCGTGTTCTGCGCGAGCAGACCCGACCACGGCTCCGCCGTCTCGGGATCGGACGTGAGGAAGCGCCCCACGAGCGGCTGCGCGATCGTGTGCAGCTCCTTGTTCTGCGAGAGCAGGCAGAGATCGTTCATCGCCGGCAGGGCGGTGATGGCGTGCGGGGTCAGGATGCTGTCGAGCGGTTCGTCGTACACCGTCGCGTACGCCTGGAACGCGTAGGAGCCGATCGTCACGCCCGAGACGTCGCCGATGTCGTCGCGCAGCAGGGACGCCAGGTCGGTGGCCGGCGCGGCGACGGCCGCGGCCCGCACGTCGAGCTCGGGGGCGTAGCTGCGGGCGAGCTGCGCCGCGAAGAGCACGGCCTGGCCGCCCTGCGAGTGGCCCCAGAGCACGACGCGGTCGCTCCCGTTCCGGCCGAGCACGGTGCGGGCCGCCCGTGCGGCGTCGAGCACATTGCGGCCCTCGGTGGAGCCGACCAGGTACGAGTCGGGGCCGGCCGTCCCCATCCCGGTGTAGTCCGTGTAGACGACGGCGTAGCCGCGGTTCAGGAAGTCGGTGAGCCCCTCGACGGTGTCATACGGGTCGAGCGAACGCGACGGCGCGCACTTCTCCGCCGCGCCGGTCGTCGGATGTCCCCAGGAGACGATGGTGCGGCCTCCCGCGGGGGCGGGGGAGTCGGGCTCGACCAGGAGCCCCGAGTTCACGACCGGCCGACCGTGCAGATCGGTCGAGCGGAAGAGGATGCGCGTGGCGACGGCGCCGGCGGGAGCCCCGAGCGTCGGAGCGACCCGGATGATGGCGCCGGGCGCCCCGGAGGGCAGCGGGGTGGGCTGCTCGTAGAATCGCGCGATGGACGGCGAGGAAGCGGCGTCCTCCTCCAGCCGGGCGGCCTGGAACGGCGTGCACGCGGAGAGGAGGCCGACGACGACGAGCGCCGCCACCGCACCTGCCGCTCGTCTGATCACGGCGTCAGCCTAGTGGCAGCTCCACGGCAGCCCCGTACGCTGGAGGGATGACCCTCCCGCGGACCGACACCGTCGTCACCTATCCCGACGGCGACCTCACCTCCACCGGCATCGTCGTGCATACGGCTCCGCTGCCCGACGGGCGCACCGCCGTCGTCCTCGACCGCACGGCGTTCCATGCCGTCGACCCGGTCTGGCCGGACCAGCCCGCCGATGTCGGCACGATCGCGGTGGACGGTCGCGCGCGCCCGATCGTCGACGCGGTGGTCGGTGCGACGGACGGCACCTCCCTCCATGTCGGCGACGCCCCGGTGCGCACCGGCACCGAGGGCTGGTCGTTCGTGGTGTGCCACCTGGTCGACGACGCCGCCGGGCTCGAGCCCGGCGCCCCCGTGACGGTGGAGGTGGACGCGGCGACCCGTCGCGCGCTCTCGGCCGGCCACACGGCGTGCCACCTCGCCTCCCTCGCGCTGAACGAGGCGCTCGCACCGCTCTGGACGAAGGAGGTGCCGGTCGACGGCCGTGGGCGTCCCGACTTCGACCGGCTGGCGATCGTGTCGTCGCGCATCCTCCCCGACGGCTCGCGCGACGAGTACCGCATCGGCAAGAGCCTGCGGAAGAAGGGCTTCCCGGCCGCCGACCTCCCGGCCCGGCTCGACGATGTCGTCCAGGCCGCGAACGCGTCGCTGGCGGGTTGGGTCGCCTCCGGCGCGGCGGTCGCGCTGCGGCGGGAGGCGGACGGCTTGGGCGACCGCCGCTTCTGGACGTGCGCGCTGCCCGAGGGCACCGCGTCCATCCCGTGCGGCGGGACGCATCTGCGGTCGCTGGCCGAACTGGAGGCGGTGGAGATCGCGCTGG
Source organism: Leifsonia aquatica H1aii (assembly GCF_000633535.1). Lineage (GTDB taxonomy): Bacteria > Actinomycetota > Actinomycetes > Actinomycetales > Microbacteriaceae > Leifsonia > Leifsonia aquatica_A. Next base: position 465,076 of record NZ_AYMR01000009.1, read on the forward strand.
AGGCCGTGGAGGCCGACGGGGCGCTGACCGTGGTGATGACCACGACCGCACGCCCGGCCTTCTAGGGGCCCGCTCGTCGTCTCAGCGCGGCAGGAGCGGCATCACCACGGCGAGCAGACCCAGCCCGGCGGCGATCGCCCAGCCGATCCGCACCAGCCGTGCGCAGCGGACCTCGCGCTCGATCGCCGCGAACCGGTCGGCGACGTCGGCGCGGGGCTCGGCCGCGCGCCACGTGCCCGGAGCGTCGGCCAGCCGCGCGACGGCCTCGACCGTCGCGGCATCGAGCACCGCGGGGCGTCGCACCAGCCAGCGCACGAGCGCCTCCCCGCGGACCACGTCCACGGCGCGCGGTCGGGCGCGCACCCGGAGCTCCTTCGCACCGAGGACCGCGACGATCGCACGCACGGGCGCTTCGATGCCCGCCGCCGTCAGCAGCCCACGCACCCGTGAGGTCTCCAGGTCGGCGTTGCGCAGGGCGGCGGTCTTCGTGCCGTTGACGAGCAGCGCGCGGTCGGCGACCCAGACGCGCGCGCCACGGTGGTGCTTGGTGTTGATGACGAAGACGCCGCCCGGACCCACGACCAGATGGTCCAGGTCCGCATCCCCGTTCCCGACGGGCAGCGCGTGGAAGACACGCCACCCGCGAGGCAGGTGGGTGAGGCGGGCGCCGATCTCGCGTTCGCCGAGGGCGCCGACGAACCACGGGACCGTCTCGTCCGCCAGGGGCGTCACGCCGAGGGCGCGCGCGAGCGGAGAGCGGGGCGGGGCGGAGTCGTGCAGGCGCACCACCTGCGCCATGACCGCCGCACCAGGCGCCCGCTCGCTCATCCGTCCGCTGTCCATCGCGCCACGGTATCGAGCGCCTGTGCGGCACCGGCAGTCCCCACTCCGGGCCGCTCCGGGGCGGCCTACCCCTGGTCGGGGGAGCCGTCCCGCGCGGCGTTGAGATCGTCGTCCGGGAGCCGGTCGGCGAGCGACGCGTTGCGCTCGGCCACGGTCTCCAGCTGATCCTCGGCGGTCTCGCCCAGACCGGCGACCGCGTCGGCCAGGGTGTCGGCCGGGGTGGCGCCGTGGGGGAGGGCGTCGGTGTCGGTCTCGGCGTCGGTGTCGGCGTCGGTGGGCGGGGTGGTGCCGGTCGGGTCGTCGTCGGCGGCGGAGGCGTGCGAATCGGTCATGCGGCGCACAGTACGCGCCCGCGGAGTAGCATGCGCGGCATGAGCCGCATCGAAACCGGGATCGTCTCCTACACCCTCTCGGGTGACTACCTCGCCCGCGTCGGCGCCGACTTCGACGTGCAGGCGGTCGACGACGCCATCCTCGCCGAGCTCAACCGCCGCCTCCCGGACGGGGTCGTCGTCGAGCGCAGCGGCCGGGTGCTGGCCGACGAGTCGCGCGCCGACGAGGCGCGTGCGCTCGACTGGACCGCGCTGCTGGCCGGAATCGACGTGGACCAGATCCTGGCCGACCACGGGCGCTGAGTCCGAGGCCGAGCGCTCGGCGCTTCGCCGCGCACACCGCGGCATGACTCCTCAGCGCGCCTTCTTCACCTGCTCGTAGGCCGCCAGCGCGGCCCGTCGGGTCTCGGCCAGGTCGACGATCGGCTCGGGGTAGTCGGAGGTGTCCCACTCGGGCACCCAGCGGCGGACGTAGTCGCCGTGCGGGTCGAACTTCGTGCGCTGCAACTCGGGGTTGAAGACGCGGAAGTACGGCGCCGCATCGGCGCCGCTGCCCGCGACCCACTGCCAGTTGAACGGGTTGCTTGCGGGATCGGCGTCGACCAGCGTGTCCCAGAACCACTGCTCGCCGCGTCGCCAGTCGATCAGCAGGTTCTTGATCAGGAACGACGCGACCACCATGCGCACGCGATTGTGCATGGTGCCGGTTCTCCACAGTTCCCGCATCCCCGCGTCCACGAGGGGGATGCCGGTGCGACCCTGTTGCCAGGCCCGCAACGCCGTGGGGTGCAGGCGAGGCCAGGGGAAGGAGTCGTACTCGCGATGGATGTTGACGGTGGACAGCTCGGGTTGTTCGAAGAGCGTGTGATAGGCGAACTCACGCCATCCCAGCTCGCTGAGGAAGGTGCTCGCGCCGTCGGCGTTGGCGCGGTCGCGGGCGGCGGCGGTCGTGTGCCAGACCTGGTGCGGGCTGAGTTCGCCCCAACGCAGATGCGGGGAGAGCCGAGAGGTCGCGTCGATGCCCGGGGTGTCGCGGTCCTCCCGGTAGCGACCGACGTCGTCCGCGAGGAACGCCGCGAGGCGTCGCCGGGCGGACCGCTCGCCCGGCTCCCACGTCTCGCGCAGGCCCGCCGCCCAATCGGGTCGGGTCGGCAGCAGTCCCAGGCCGTCGAGGCTCTCGCCGTCGATCGGATCGGCGGGCGTCACTCCCGTCGGAGTGGCGAGCGGCCGGCGTGGCGGGGGAGCGGCGAGGCAGGCGCGCCAGAACGGCGTGTAGACGGAGAACGGTGTGCCGGCGCCGGTCCGGATCGTCCACGGCTCGAAGAGCAGGGAGCCGGCGAAGCTCGTCGCCTCGCGGCCGTCCGCGCGCGCGGCGGTCTTGACCGCCTCGTCGATCCGCCGTTCCGCGGCGCCGTACCGCCGGTTCCAGAAGATCGCCGAGGCCCCCGTCTCACGCAGCACGGCGGCGATCTCCCGCTCGGCGGGGCCGCGCCGCAGCGTCAGCGTGGCGCCGAGACGGTCGAGCTCCTCGCCGAGCGCGCCGAGCGAGTGGTGCAGCCACCACCGGGCCGCACCGCCGGGAGCCCGCAGTCCCTCCGACTCCTCGTCCCAGACGTAGAGGCAGAGCACGGGGCGACCGGAATCGGCCGCCGCCCGCAGCGCGGGATTGTCCGCCACCCGCAGGTCGTCGCGGAACCAGACGACGACCGGGCCGTCGGTGCGATCCGTCGCGCTCACAGATCGAGGGTGTCGCCGGGCTCCAGGGCGAAGTGCTCGCCGCCGTTCTGCTCGGTCGCCCACGCGATCCGGGCATTCGACATGTCCTTGCCCGCCCGCGAGAGGACCATCTCGTGAGTCGGGAAGCTGCGCTTCGGCTTGACCGCCAGCACATAGTCCATCACGTCGGCCACCTTCATCCACGGCGCCCCCGACGGGGCGGCGAGCACGTCGACCTCCACGCCCTCCGGGATGGTGAACGAGTCACCCGCGTAGTACAGCTCGTCGTTGATGAGCACGCCGAGGTTGTCGACGGTCGGGATGCTCGAGTGGATCACCGCGTGCACCCCGCCGAAGAAGCGCAGGGTGAACGGGCCGGCCTCGACGGTGTCGCCGGCATGCACGACCGTGACGTCGAAGTCCGCCGCCGCCCGGGCGACGCCCTCGGGGGCGAAGATCTGCGCATCCGGGTTCAGCTCGAGCACCCGGTTCAACTGCTCGGGGGTCCAGTGGTCGGCGTGCTCGTGCGTGATGACGACGGCGACGGTGTTCGCCGTGTCCGTCAGGGGCGTGGTGAAGCTGCCCGGGTCCACGAACAGCTTCTTCCCGGAGTCCTCGAGGAGCAGGGCGGCGTGTTCGAACTTGGTGAGTCTCATGTCACAAGGAAATACCGATCCCGCGGACCGTGCAAGCCGGGGGCGGATGAGCAGCGCCGGATCGATCCGAGGGTGGCGGAATATACCCGGTGGGGGTATCGTTCGAGGTGTCATGGACAGCACGAACGCACACGAGGACCAGCGCACGGCGCACGAGCACGCGTCCGGCGAGCAGCACGCGCACGACCACGGGGGGCCTGGGGGCGACCCGCATGGGGCGGGCGGCAATGATCACGGCGCCCCTGAGCACGGATCGCACGATCACGGTGACCACGATCACAGCGTCCGCGATCACGGCGCTCCTGAGCACGGATCACATGATCACGGCGCCCACGATCACGGCGCGCACGCGGGACACGACCCGGCGATCTTCCGGCGCAAGTTCTGGCTCACTCTCGTCCTGACCATCCCGACGCTCGTGTTCTCGCACGGGCTGCAGGAGATCCTGGGGCTCTCGGGCCCGCGCTTCCCCGGAAGCCAGTACATCCCGGCCGTCTTCGGCATCGTGATCTTCTTCTACGGCGGACTCGTGTTCCTCCGCGGCGCGGTCGACGAACTGCGCACGCGCAGGCCGGGCATGATGACGCTGATCTCCCTGGCGATCGTCGTCGCGTTCGGGTACAGCCTCGCCGTGACGCTGGGGCTGCCGGGGATGGACTTCTGGTGGGAGCTCGCCACCCTCATCCTGATCATGCTGCTCGGGCACTGGATCGAGATGTCCGCGGTGATGGGCGCGCAGGACGCTCTCGGACAGCTCGCCAAGCTGCTGCCCGACACGGCGGAGCGCGTCGCCGACCCGCAGGCGGATCCCGACGTCGTCCCGGTGGGCGAGCTCCGCGTCGGCGACCTGGTGCGCGTCCGGCCCGGCGCGGCCGTCCCCGTCGACGGGGAGATCGTGGACGGCCGCAGCGACCTCGACGAGTCGCTTCTCACCGGAGAATCCAAGCCGGTCGGCCGGGGCCCGGGCGAGCAGGTCGTCGCCGGCAGCATCTCGGGGAGCGGATCGTTGGTGGTCCGCGTGGGCCGCACCGGCGGTGACACGGCGCTCGCCGGGATCATGCGACTGGTCTCCGACGCGCAGGCCAGCAAGTCGGAGACGCAGGTGCTCGCGGACCGTGCGGCGGCCTGGCTCTTCTACGTCGCCCTCGCGGTCGCGACGATGACCCTCGTCGCCTGGGTGATCCTTCGGCCGGGCGATCCCGCCTTCGTCCTCGAGCGGGTCGTCACCGTGCTCGTGATCGCCTGCCCGCACGCGCTCGGACTGGCGATCCCGCTCGTCGCGCAGATCTCCACCGCGATCGGCGCGCGCAACGGCCTGCTGATCCGCGATCGTCACGCGATGGAGGACGCCCGTCGCATCGACGTCGTCCTCTTCGACAAGACGGGCACGCTGACCGAAGGGCGGCAAGGCGTCGCTTCCATCGCGGCGGACGACGACCAGGAGGACGCGCTCCTGACCCTCGCCGCGGCCGTCGAGGCGCCGGCGGAGCATCCGATCGGCCGGGCGATCGTCGCCGCCGCCCGCGAGCGCGGACTCGCCGTCCCGCCCGTGGACGGATTCGAGGCCCTCGGCGGACGGGGAGCGGCCGCCACGGTCGACGGCGAACGGATCGTCGTCGGCGCACCGCGACTCCTCGTCGAGCAGGGCCTCACGGCCGACGGGCGCATCGCCGCCGCGGCGGAGGAGGCCGCCCGGCTCGGACAGACCGTGGTGTACGTGCTCCGGGGCGAGCGGGTCGCCGGGGCGATCGCCCTCGCCGATGTGGTGCGTCCAGAGTCCGCGGAGGCCGTCCGGGCACTGCGTGATCGCGGGATCCGCGTCGCCATGCTCACCGGCGACTCGCGCGCGGTGGGCGAGGCCGTCGCCGCCCGGTTGGGCATCGACGAGGTCTACGCCGAGGTGCTGCCCGGAGACAAGTCCGGGACGGTCGCCCGGCTCCAGAAGGACGGGTCGCGCGTCGCGATGGTCGGAGACGGCGTGAACGACGCACCCGCGCTGGCTCAGGCCGACGTCGGCATCGCGATCGGGGCCGGGACCGACGTGGCGATCGAGTCCGCCGGGATCGTGCTCGCCTCCAGCGATCCGCGGGGCGTGGCGAAGGTGGTCGAGCTGTCGCGCGCGACCTATCGCAAGATGCTCCAGAACCTGGCGTGGGCGACGGGGTACAACGTGATCGCCCTCCCGCTCGCGGCGGGTGTCGCCACGGGGATCGGCGTGGTCGTCTCGCCGGCGTTCGGCGCCGTGCTCATGTCGGTCTCGACCATCGTTGTCGCCCTGAACGCGCAGTTGCTGCGCCGCGTGCGGCTCTAAGCGGGGCAGCAGCGTCCGCGCGTCCGCGCGTCCGCGGGGCACCCGATCGGGGTCCCCGCGGACGCGCGCGCGTATGGGATCATCGTGCACTATGGCCGCACCCCAGAGAACCGTCGTGGTCGCGGTCAACCCGATGGCCTCGTTCGGGCACCGGCGCGAGGTGGGACCGCTCGTCGTCGAGCGCCTCCGCAGAGCGGGTTACGCCGTGGTCGCCGTCGACGAAGCCAACATCGAGCTCCTGCGGCGCGAGACCTCCCGGGCCGTGGCGGAGGGAGCCGACGCTCTCGTGGTGGTGGGCGGCGACGGGATGGCCAACCTGGGCATCAACATCGTCGCGCAGACCGCTCTGCCGCTCGGCATCGTCCCGAGCGGCACCGGCAACGACCTCGCCGACGGGCTCGGCATCCCGGTCGGCGACACGGAGGCCGCGATCGCCCACCTCCTCGCCGCACTCGAGCGCGAACCGCGCACCGTCGACGCCGGCGTGGTGCGTCACGGCGACCTGTCCACCTGGTTCGGCTCGGTGCTCTCGGCCGGCTTCGACGCCACCGTGAACGAGCGGGCCAACCTGATGACGCGACCACGCGGCCGCAGCCGGTACATCGTCGCGCTGTTCCGCGAGCTCGCGACGCTGTCGCCGCGCCCGTACCGGATCGTCGCGGACGGCGAGACGCTCGACGTCGACGCCATGCTGGTCTCCGTCGCCAACAACCGCTCCCTCGGCGGCGGCATGCGCATCGTCCCGCACGCGTCCATCGACGATGGCCGGCTCGACCTCTTCGTCGTCGGACGGATGTCGCGGATGCGCTTCCTGCGGGTGTTCCCGAAAGTGTTCCGCGGCGAGCACACCGAACTCCCGGAGGTCTCGTTCCGGTCGTTGACCAGCGTGCGGATCGAGGCGGCGGACGTCGTGGCCTACGCGGACGGCGAGCGGATCGGCCCCCTCCCGGTCGAGGTCGCGGTCGTTCCCGGAGCCCTCCGGGTGCTCGCCTGACCGGCGCGACACACCCGGAATCCGGGCTCGTTTTGGAGGATGCATCAGAACTGTGGCATGATCATTGAGTTGTAAAACACGGCCCCATCGTCTAGCGGCCTAGGACGTCGCCCTCTCACGGCGGTAACGCGGGTTCAAATCCCGCTGGGGTCACCACTCAGAAGAAGCCCTCTCGGACCATGTCCGGGAGGGCTTCGTCGTTGCTGCGGGCCAGCCTCCCCGCCGGACGCCTGCCGGGCGGGCGACCTCAGGGGAGCCACTCGGTGGGGAAGTGGTCCCGGATGCGCTCGCTGAAGTACTGGCCGGCGGAGGGCGCGGAGCGGAACTCCCGCCAGACCCGGTCCGACACGAGGCGGTACCGGTAGCGCGCACCCGACATGAAGACGATCTCGAGGATGTGCTCGCGGTTGTCGAACCCCGCCGCCGCCACCACCGCGCTCTCGAACTCGACCCAGTCCACGCGGCGAACTGTACGCGCGTGCACGACGGCTCGGGGAGTCCGGTAGAATAGGTCTTCGCGAAGGGGAGTATCCCGGACGGCCGCGGTCATGCACCGCCGCCGGCGCTGTGAACGTCATCACGGTCCGTTCAGGACCCGGGCACGGCGGCACCCGTCAGGGTGCGGGAGAGACTTTCGGCTCTTTGTCGACGCCCCTTCCGAAAGGTCCTTCATGGAACTCGCCCTCCCGCTCTGGTTCGAGATCGGCTCGATGGTCGTGCTGCTGCTCGTCCTCGCCTTCGACCTGCTCATCGTGTTCAAGCGGCCGCACATCCCGAGCCCGAAGGAGTCGGCGCTCTGGGTGTCGTTCTATGTGGCGCTCGCGCTGGTGTTCGCGCTGCTCATGCTGCTGATCGGAGACGCGGAGCACGCAGGACAGTTCCTGGCCGGCTGGCTGACCGAGTACAGCCTGAGCATCGACAACCTGTTCGTCTTCGTGATCATCATGAGCAGGTTCGCCGTCCCCAGGAAGTACCAGCAGGAGGTGCTCATGGTGGGCATCATCCTGGCGCTGATCTTCCGCGGGATCTTCATCGTCCTCGGCGCGAGCCTCATCGCCAGCTTCAGCTGGATCTTCTACATCTTCGGCGCCTTCCTGCTCTGGACGGCGATCAACCAGGCCTTCGGCAACCACGACGACGAGGGGCAGAACGACAGCTGGTTCATCCGCTTCACGCGCCGGCGCCTGAAGGTGTCCGACCAGTACGAGGGCAACAAGCTGCGCACCACGGTCAACGGCCGGCGCATGTTCACGCCGCTCATCATCGTGTTCGTCGCCCTCGGCACCACGGACCTGCTCTTCGCACTCGACTCGATCCCGGCGATCTTCGGCATCACCCAGAGCCCGTTCATCGTGTTCACCGCGAACGTCTTCGCCCTGATGGGCCTGCGCCAGCTCTACTTCCTGCTCGGCCACCTGCTCGACAAGCTGGTGTACCTCAAGTACGGGATCGCCTTCATCCTCGCGTTCATCGGCGTGAAGCTGGTGTTCCACGCGATGCACGAGAACGAGCTGCCGTTCATCAACGGCGGCGAGCACATCGCGTGGGCGCCGGACATCGACACGTGGACCTCGCTCGCCGTCATCGTCGGGTCGATGGTTGTCGCTACCATTGCAAGTCTGGTGAAGCTGCGGATGAGCGGCTCCACCCTCGCCGAGGCGATCCACGGCGATGATGAGGACGACGAGGCCGCCGAGGCCCCGGCGGCCGGGACCGGTGCGGTCGCGGCCCCGCGCGATCAGCAGGAGGACCCCGCACATGACCTCACACGTCGGAGTGAGCGCCCGGAGTGACATCGGGGCGGTGCGCCACGTGAACGAGGACGGCTTCCTCGCGGAGGACCCGGTCTACGCGGTCGCGGACGGCATGGGCGGCCACGCCCGTGGCGACCTGGCCAGCCGGACCGCGCTGGAGAGCCTCGCCCGCACCCTGCAGCCAGGGACCCGGCCGACGCCCGACGAAGTGGTGGCCGCCATCGACGAGGCGAACGCCGCGGTGCGGGCGCTCTCGGGAGCGGACGAGTCCGGTGCCGCCGTCGCCGGCACCACGCTGACCGGCGTCGTGCGCGTGCGCGTGCCCGAGCGGGCCGCAGAGCAGTGGATGGTCGTGAACGTCGGCGACTCGCGCGTCTACCGCTGGGACGGCAGCACCCTCGCCCAGCTCACCGTCGACCATTCCGCCGTGCAGGAGCTCGTCGACGCCGGACTGATCACGCCGGCGCAGGCCGCCGTCCATCCCGAGCGCAACGTGATCACACGGGCGCTGGGCGCGGAGGACTTCGTGGACACGGACGTGGAGGTGCTGCCGGACGCGGCGCACCAGGTGTTCCTGGTCTGCTCCGACGGGCTGACCCGCGAGTTGAGCGACGACCGCATCGCCGCGATCCTGGCGGAGCGGCCGGAGGACCCGGCGGGCGCCCTCGTGGACGCCGCGGTCGAGGCCGGCGGCCACGACAACGTCACCGTGCTCGTCGTCGAGGCGGACGACACCGCGGCCGCGGATGAGGCCGACGGACCGTCGGTGATATCCTGACAGGCGTGTACGCGGGTCGTCTCCTCCTTAGCCGCCGCGGCGAGTCCTAGCTCTCAGGCCACTCTCGCCGCGGAGTCCGTCGACGGCTGATCCGCACGCAAGCTAAGGAGTACGAGAACAATGACGACCGAAACCGATCGCTCTCCGCTGACTCTCGCAGAGAAGGTCTGGCGGGACCATCTGGTCGTGAAGGGCGAGGACGGCTCGCCCGACCTGATCTACATCGACCTGCACCTCGTCCACGAGGTGACCAGCCCGCAGGCCTTCGACGGGCTGCGGATGGCGGGCCGCCCGGTCCGCCGCCCCGACCTCACGATCGCGACCGAGGACCACAACACGCCGACCATCGGCATCGACCGGCCGATCGCCGACCTGACCAGTCGCACGCAGATCGAGACCCTGCGCCGCAACGCCGAGGAGTTCGGCATCCGCCTGCACTCGCTGGGCGACATCGAGCAGGGGATCGTCCACGTGGTGGGACCCCAGCTCGGTCTGACCATGCCGGGGATCACGGTGGTCTGCGGAGACTCGCACACCTCCACGCACGGCGCGTTCGGCGCGATGGCGTTCGGCATCGGCACCAGCGAGGTGGAGCACGTCATGGCCACCCAGACGCTGCCGCTGAAGGCGTTCAAGACGATGGCGATCACCGTCGAAGGCGACCTGCGCCCCGGCGTGACCGCGAAGGACATCATCCTGGCCGTCATCGCCAAGATCGGAACCGGCGGAGGCCAGGGCTACGTGCTGGAGTACCGCGGCAGCGCCATCCGCGCCCTCTCGATGGAGGGCCGCATGACGATCTGCAACATGTCGATCGAGGCGGGCGCCCGCGCCGGCATGGTCGCCCCCGACGAGACCACGTACGCGTACCTCAAGGGCCGTCCGCACGCTCCGGAGGGCGCCGACTGGGACGAGGCCGTCGCCTACTGGGACACCCTGGCCAGCGACGAGGACGCGGTGTTCGACGCCGAGGTCTATCTCGACGCGGCCGACATCGAACCGTTCGTCACCTGGGGCACCAATCCCGGCCAGGGCGTCTCGCTCAGCCAGTCCGTCCCGGACCCGGCGCAGATCGCCGACCCGAACGCCCGTGCCGCCGCCGAGCGTGCGCTGGAGTACATGGATCTGGAGGCCGGGACGCCGATGAAGAGCATCCCCGTCGACGCGGTGTTCATGGGCTCCTGCACCAACAGCCGGATCGAGGACCTCCGCGCCTTCGCCTCCCTGATCAAGGGCCGCACGAAGGCCGACAACGTGCGCGTCATGGTCGTGCCCGGCAGCGCCCGCGTGCGGATCGAGGCCGAGGCCGAGGGGATCGACAAGATCGTCGAGGAGTTCGGCGCCGAATGGCGCTTCGCGGGCTGTTCGATGTGCCTGGGCATGAACCCGGACCAGCTGGCTCCGGGGGAGCGGTGCGCCTCCACGTCGAACCGCAACTTCGAGGGCAGGCAGGGCAAGGGCGGACGCACCCACCTGGTCTCGCCGCTCGTCGCAGCGGCCACCGCGATCCGCGGAACCCTGTCCAGTCCCTGGGACTTGGATAACGATGGCGGCGACACGCCGGGGACCGGCGACGCGGACACCCGCGCGGGAGAGAAGGTGAACGCCTGATGGAGAAGTTCGAGACCGTGACCGGCGTGGCCGTCCCGCTGCGCCGTTCCAACGTGGACACCGACCAGATCATCCCTGCGGTGTTCCTCAAGCGTGTCACCAAGACCGGTTTCGAGGACGCCCTCTTCCACGGCTGGCGCCAGGATCCGGACTTCATCCTCAACCAGGAGCCCTACCAGGGCGCCTCCGTGCTCGTGGCCGGTGCCGACTTCGGCACGGGATCCTCGCGCGAGCACGCGGTGTGGGCGCTGCGCGACTTCGGGTTCCAGGTGGTGCTGAGCCCCCGATTCGCGGACATCTTCCGCGGCAACTCCGGCAAGCAGGGTCTGCTCGCCGGCCAGATCTCCGAGGAGGACGCGGAGCGCCTCTGGGCGGCCATCGAGGCCGAGCCGGGAATAGCGGCCACGGTCGATCTGGTTGCCAAGACTGCGACGATCGGTGAAGTCCAGGTGTCTTTCGACATCGACGATTACACTCGCTGGCGTTTGCTCGAAGGGCTGGACGACATCGCCCTCACCCTGCGCGACGAGGCGCGCATCTCCGAATATGAAAGCGGCCGCGCTGGTTGGCGGCCCACGACACTCCCGGTGAAACTTTGAACTCACTTCTTCAGGACGCTCAGGCAGCAGGAGCGCGCGTCGGCCTCAAGGGCGACCGCATCACGATCAACGGCGGCATCCCCCTGCGGGGCCGCATCGAGGTCCGTGGCGCCAAGAACTTCGTCACCAAGGCGATGGTGGCCGCGATCCTGGGCGAGGGCCCGAGCGTCCTGCGGAACGTCCCCGACATCAGCGACGTCCGCGTGGTGCGCGGGCTGCTGGAGGTGCACGGCGTCAAGGTGACCGACGGCGCCGAGGAGGGCGAGCTGCTGCTCGACCCGAGCGCCGTCGAGTCCGCCCACATGGCCGACATCGACGCGCACGCCGGCTCCAGCCGCATCCCGATCCTGTTCTGCGGGCCGCTGCTGCACCGTCTCGGCGAGGCGTTCATCCCCGACCTCGGCGGCTGCCGCATCGGCGACCGTCCGATCGACTACCACCTCGACGTGCTGCGCCAGTTCGGCGCCGTCGTCGACAAGCGCCCCAGCGGCATCCGGCTGAGCGCTCCCAACGGCCTCCACGGCGCGAAGCTCTCGCTTCCCTACCCGAGCGTCGGCGCGACCGAGCAGGTGCTGCTCACGGCCGTCCGCGCCGACGGCATCACCGAGCTCTCCGGCGCGGCGATCGAGCCCGAGATCATGGATCTGATCAACGTCCTGCAGAAGATGGGCGCGATCATCTCGGTCGACACCGACCGTGTCATCCGCATCGAGGGCGTCTCGAAGCTCGTCGGCTACAGCCACACGGCCCTGTTCGACCGCAACGAGGCCGCCAGCTGGGCCGCCGCGGCGCTCGCGACGAACGGCGACATCTACGTGGGAGGCGCGCGCCAGCCCGAGATGCTGACCTTCCTCAACGTCTTCCGCAAGGTCGGCGGCGCCTTCGAGATCCACGACGACGGCATCCGCTTCTTCCACCCGGGAGGCCCGCTCAAGCCCGTCGTGATCGAGACCGATGTGCACCCCGGCTTCATGACCGACTGGCAGCAGCCGCTGGTGATCGCCCTGGCGAAGGCCGAAGGCGTGTCGATCGTGCACGAGACCGTCTACGAGCAGCGTTTCGGCTTCGTCGACGCGCTCATCGACATGGGCGCGAAGATCCAGGTGCACAAGGAATGCCTCGGCGGACACGCGTGCCGCTTCGGTCAGCGCAACTTCAACCACTCCGCGGTCATCATGGGCCCGACGGAGCTCAAGGGCGCCGACATCGAGATCCCCGACCTGCGCGGCGGCTTCAGCCACCTCATCGCGGCACTCACCGCCGAGGGACGCTCGACCGTCAGCAACGTCGGCATCATCAGCCGCGGCTACGCGAACTTCATCACGAAGCTGGAGCAGCTCGGAGCGGACTTCGTCCTCGAAGGGTGACGCCGGTCTCACCGGTGATACACTCCCTTTCATGAGCACGGTCAGCGTTCGTGAACTGCGCAATCACGGCGGGGAGATCCTCGATCGCGTGGCTCGCGGCGAGCACCTGACGGTGACGCGGGACGGTGCGGAGGTCGCCGAGCTCGCTCCGATGCCGCGACCGCGACGGAGCCTGGCGGTCCTCATCGCTCGGCGCCGCGCGATCCCGGCGGTCGACCCGCAGCTCCTGCGCGCGGACATCGACGACGTCATCGATCAGGCCATCTGAGATGACCGTCGGGCTCCTCGATACGTCCACCCTGATCCTGTTGGCCCGCATCGACGATCCGTCGTCGCTGCCGGACGAGCCGGTGATCAGCGCGATCACACTCGCGGAGCTCTCTGTCGGACCGCTCGTGGCGAAGACGGAGGAGGAGCGCGTCGCACGACTCGCACATCTCCAGCTCGCCGAGGCGGATTTCGAGCCGATACCGTTCGACGAGCAGGCCGCGCGAGCGTTCGGCCGGGTGGCGAGCGCGCTCCGGGCGGCGGGTCGCAAGCCGTCTGCGCGGGCGTTCGATGCGCTGATCGCCGCGACCGCGATCTCACGCGACCTCCCGCTGCACACCTGCAATCCGTCGGACTTCGCCGGGATCCCGAGCCTCGATCTCCGACCCGCGACGGCGACTCCGTGAGACGTATGCAGTCCCCGGAGGGTGACGGCACGGATAATAGGGGTGTGTCACATCCCGAAGATCCCGCCGTCCCGCATCCGCCGACGAAACGCCAGCGCTCGGAGAAGAGCCGTCCGTCGATCTTCTGGGTCCTCGCCGGTCTGATCGTCCCGATCGGGAGCCTGATGGCCCGGTTCCGGATCGTCGACCGCGAGAAGATGCCGCGCCACGGCGCGTACATCGTCGCCCCGAACCACTACAGCGAGATCGACCCGGTCATGGTCGGCATCGTGCTGTGGAAGCTGGGTCGGCTCCCGCGCTTCCTCGCCAAGGACAGCCTGTTCCGCATCCCGGTCGCGGGCTGGTTCCTGCGCAAGTCCGGCCAGGTGCCGGTCTCGCGCGGGGGAGCGGCCCGCGGGTCGGCCCCGCTGGAGGCCGCCCAGAAGATCATCGAGGAGGGGCGCATCGTCGTCGTCTACCCGGAGGGCTCGCTGACCCGCGATCCCGACATGTGGCCGATGCGCGGCAAGACGGGCGCGGCCCGGATGGCCCTCGAGCACGGCATCCCGGTGATCCCGATCGCGCATTGGGGAACCCAGCAGGTCATGGCCCGGTACTCCAAGAAGATCAGCTTCTTCCCGCGCAAGACGATCGACGTCAAGGTGGGCGACCCGGTCGACCTGTCGGCGTTCGAGGGCCGCAACCTGGACACGGCCACGCTGGCCGAGGCGACCGCCGTCATCATGCAGGCGATCACCGCCCTGCTCGAAGACCTCCGCGGCGAGCAGGCCCCCGCGGAGCGCTGGGACCCGACACAGCACAACCAGAAGGAGACCGGCCGCTTCGATGGCTAAGACGGCTCGTAAGGCCCCGCCCACCCCGCCCCGCCGCATCGCGGTGCTCGGCGCCGGCAGCTGGGGAACCACATTCGCGAAGATCCTCGCCGACGGCGGCTCCGACGTCGTGCTCTGGGCCCGTCGGCCCGAGCTGGCGCGCGAGATCAACGAGGTGAAGCGCAACAGCGACTACCTGGAGGGGATCAACCTCCCGCGCACGCTGCGTGCGACCTCGAAGCTCGGGGAGGCGATGCGCGACGCGGAGGTCGTGTTCGTCTCCATCCCGAGCCAGACGCTGCGGGACAACCTGGAGGCGATGAAGCCGTACCTCGGGCCGTCCACGATCGTGGTCAGCCTGATGAAGGGCGTCGAGAAGGGCACCGGCCTGCGGATGAGCGAGGTGATCGCGCAGGGCCTGCCGATCGAGCCCGAGCGCATCGCCGTCGCCTCCGGACCGAACCTGGCGCTGGAGATCGCCCGCGAGCAGCCGACCGCGGCGGTCGTCTCCTCGGCGAGCCTGGAGACCGCGCAGCTGGTCGCCATGGCCGCCACCAACCGCTACTTCCGCAGCTTCGTCAACACGGATGTGATCGGCACGGAGTTCGGCGGCGTGCTGAAGAACCTGATCGCCGTCGCGATCGGCATCGTCGACGGCGTCGGCTACGGCGAGAACACCAAGGCGTCGATCATCACGCGCGGTCTGGTCGAGATGACCGACTTCGCGGTGGCGTACGGCGCCGAGGCCCAGACCCTCTCGGGGCTCGCGGGCCTCGGCGACCTGATCGCGACCTGCGAGTCGTCGCTCAGCCGCAACAACACCGCCGGGCGACTGCTCGGCCAGGGCTACAGCTTCACCGACGTGGTGAAGCAGATGAACCAGACGGCGGAGGGGCTGGCCTCGGTCGCCCCCGTGCTGAGCCTGGCAGAGGCGCGCGGGGTGGAGATGCCCATCGTGCGGCAGGTGAGCCAGGTGCTCGCCGGCACGCTCGATCCGAAGGACATCGCGCCGCACCTCACCACGGACTCGGACGAACCGCAAGGCGAAAGGACGACGGATGACGGACACGGCCACGGTGGCTCTTCTCTTCGGGGGGCGTTCAAGCGAGCACTCGATCAGCTGCGCAACGGCGGCCGGGGTCCTCGCAGCGATCGACCGTGATGCGTACCGTGTCATCCCGATCGGGATCACCCACGACGGGGCGTTCACGCTCCAGCCGGACGACGCCGCCCGTTTCGCGCTGAACGCGGACGCGCTGCCGCAGGTCGAGGACAACGGCACGCGCATCCACTGGCCCGAGAGCGTGGCCACCCGTGCGCTGACCGTCACCCACCCGGACGGCTCTGTCGAGTCCCTGGGCGACATCGACATCGCCTTCCCGATCCTGCACGGACCGTGGGGCGAGGACGGCACGATCCAGGGCATGCTCGAGCTCGTGGGCCTGCCCTACGTCGGCAGCGGTGTGCTCGCCAGCGCCCTCGGGATGGACAAGCACTTCACCAAGTCGGTCCTGCTGCAGGCGGGCATCCCCGTGGCGCCCTGGCAGACGGTCACCGCACATCAGTGGCGGACGGCCCCGGACGCGGTGCGCGCCGCCGCGGAGGCGCTGGGACTGCCGGCGTTCGTGAAGCCGGCGCGGGCCGGCTCGAGCGTCGGGGTGACGAAGGTCTCGGATCGGGCGGACCTCGGCGCGGCGATCGAGATCGCCCTGGCCGAGGACGATCGCGCCCTCATCGAGTCGGCGCTGGTCGGGCGCGAGGTCGAGATCGCCGTCCTCGGCGGACGGCCGGGCGAGCCGTCGCGCGCCTCCGTCGCCGGCGAGGTCGTCGTCTCGGGCCGCGACTTCTACGACTTCGCGGCGAAGTACCTGGACGCGCCCGGCATCGACCTCATCTGCCCGGCGGACCTGAGCGAGGCGGAGCTCGCCGACATGGCGGACCTCGCCGTGCGCGCGTTCGACGCGATCGGCGGCGAGGGACTGGCCCGCGTCGACTTCTTCCTCACCGCGGACGGCTTCGTCGTCAACGAGATCAACACGATGCCCGGCTTCACGCCGATCTCGATGTTCCCGCGCTGCTGGCAGGAGTCGGGGCTCTCGTACCCCGACCTCATCGACGAGCTGATCCAGGTGGCCCTGGCCCGCGCCGCCGCCTGACCGCCTCCGCAGCCGCGGCCTCGCCGCGTCTCGCGTGGGGGCGAGCGCTGCGGTTCGGGACGAACGCGGCGCGGCGCCCGACCGCGCACGTCCCGTGCGGCCGCGCACGTCCCGAGCGGCCGCGCACGTCCCGTGCGACCGCGGTCGCCGTGCTGTGGCGATTGGGGGCGGTCAGCGAGCGGCGGGTAGGCGGCCCGGTGCGCTGCGGTTCGGGACTTACGCGGCGCGGCGGCGCGTCGGCGACGCGGCGGCGGTCAGCCGGCCGGGGTGCTGGTGGGCGCGGGCGTCGGGGTCGCGGTCGGGGTGAGGCTCGTGTCCAGCGTGGAGAGGCACTGGCGGGTCTGCTTGATCGTCGAGACGGCGGAGGCGAACTCCGGCAGCACCGACGAGTCGGAGGCTCCCGAGACGTGGTCGATCACGACCTCCGTCGCCGGGGTGCGGCCGAAGGTCTGGTAGACGACGGTCTTGGCCGTCGGCTCGGTCATCAGGACCCAGTCCACGCCGTTCACGTTGACGCACGGTTGCGTGGTGGGGCCGATGGGAGGGACCCCGCAGCGCAGGATGACGGCGGCCGGGTCGCCCCAGGCGCCGGTGGCCTGGGCGTCGGTCACCCGCTTGTCCTTGCCGGCGACGGAGTCGGGCAGGCGCACGCTGATCTCCGCGCAGCCGGGGTCGTTGGCCGCGGCTCCGGGCTCGAGCGAGACGGTGGGCGCGCAGCCCGCGAGGGCGAGGGCGGCGGCGGCGAGGACGGCGGCGAGGGCGGTGCGGCGTACGGACACAATGATTCAGGCTAGCGTTTCCAGACATGGGAATGTCTGAGAGCACGGCGACCGGCGGCACGATCGGGGAGGCCTCCGAGCGGGAGGCGCTGCGCCGCATCTTCCCGCGGCTGCCCGGGTCGGCGGCGACGCTGGTCGGACCGGGGGACGACGCGGCGGTCCTGGCCGCTCCGGACGGACGGTACGTCGTGACGACGGACATGATGGTGCACGGCCCCGACTTCCGGCTGGCCTGGTCGTCGCCGGAGGATCTGGGCTGGAAGGCCGCGGCCACCAACCTGTCCGATGTCGCAGCGATGGGCGCCGTGCCGACCGCGCTCGTCGTCGCCATCGCAGCCCCGACCACGATGGCCGTCGCCGACCTGGAGGCGATCGCTGACGGGCTCCGCCTCGCCTGCGAGGCACTCGCGCCGGGCTGCGGGGTCGTGGGAGGCGACCTGTCGGTCTCGGAGACCCTGACCTTCGCGGTGACGGCCTTCGGCGACCTCCAGGGTCGTCCGCCGGTCCTGCGCAGCGGCGCACGCCCGGGAGATGTGGTCGCGGTGTCGGGCACGCTGGGCGCCGCGGCGGACGGACTGCGGCTCTTGTTCTCCGAGGCCGTCGACGGGCAGGGGGTGCCCAGCCGGGAACGGTTCCACGCGGTGGCGGCCGAGCATCCCGAGGCCGTCATGGCCCAGCTGCGCCCGCGACCGCCGATCCTGGACGGGCCCCGGGCGGCGGAGGCGGGGGCGACCGCGATGCTCGACCTCAGCGACGGCCTGGCGCTGGACGCCCGCCGGGTGGCCGAGGCGAGCGGCGTGGCCATCGATCTCGATCCGACGCTGCTCGGGGGAGCCCCCCGTGCGGCGCTGACCGGGGGAGAGGACCACAGCCTCTTCGCCGCCTTCCCGCCCGACGCCGTGCTCCCGGGCGGCTTCCGGCGCATCGGCACGGTGCGGGAGGGCGCGGGCCTCCTCGTCGCCGGCCGACCCTTCGACGAGCGAGGCGGCTGGGACCCCTATCTCGAATGGGACGGCGCGGCCGGCTGACCGCCGGCTCACCCCTGCCCGCTCGTACGGCGGGGGCGCAGTTCGTCGCTCGGGCCCCGTCTGAGCGACGGTTCGCGACCCCGCGGCTGCGCGCGGCTACGCCGCGACGGGCTCCAGCCAGAAGAGGACGGTCTCGCCGTAGTCCTTGCGGCGCACCAGCTCCAGCCCCGTGGGGAGCGACGGCTCGCCGGTGCGGGAGCTGCGCTCCACGCAGACCGAGGCCTCGGGGGCCAGCAGCGGGACGAGCGCGGTCAGGACGCCGAGCAGCTCGGCGTCGTCCACGTCGTACGGCGGGTCGATGAAGACGAGGTCGAACGGGCCGGAGGCTCCGCCGAGGTACGACTGCACGCTCGTCGCGCGCACGTCGACCCTCGGGCGGGCGGAGGCCGGCGCGGCCGCGGTGACGGCGGCGGCATTGCGCTTGCACACCTGGGCGGCCGCGGGACCGCGCTCGACGAGCGTCACGGCGACGGCGCCGCGGCTCGCCGCCTCGAGGCCGAGGGCGCCGGAACCGGCGTAGAGGTCGAGCACGCGTGCGCCGTGCACGGCCCCGCGTGCGTCCAGTGCGGAGAAGGCGGCCTCGCGCACCCGGTCGCTCGTCGGCCGCGTGCCGCTCTTGGGCACTTGGAGGGTGAGGGAGCCGGCGAAGCCGGAGACGATGCGGGTCATGGCATCCCGAGCCTAGCCGCACCGGATACGACCATCGCGCACTGGTCAACGGCGGGTGGTGCCACCAAGATAGGGGCCATGGTGGAGCGCCTCGATCAACCCGAGCTCGACGCGTTGTGGGACTTCGACGACCCGGTGGGGTCCGCGGAGCGGTTCGCGACAGCCGCGGCCGAGCCGGACCGCGCGGAACTGCTCCGTGCCGAGCTGGAGACCCAGCGGGCGCGGGCCCTCGGGCTGCAGGGCCGGTTCGCGGAGGCCGATGCACTGCTCGCCTCGCTCGAACCGGCGACCGGGACGCTCCAGGTGCGGATCCTGCTGGAGCGAGGCCGGCTGCGGAACACGGAGGGGCGCACGGCCGAGGCGACGGAGCTGCTGGAGGCGGCGCTCCATGCCGCGCGACGGGAGGACGAGGTTTTCCTCGCGGTCGACGCGGCGCACATGCTCGCCATCACCGACCCCGGCCACGGCGAGCAGTGGACGGAGGAGGCCGACGCCGACCTCGCGCAGACGGCCGATCCCCGCACCCTGCGCTGGCGGGTCGCGCTCCGCAACAACCGCGGCTGGGCGCTCCTGGACGCCGGTGAGCCGCAGGCCGCGCTGCGCGAGTTCGAGCGAGCCCGGGAGGCAGCGGTCGAATACGGCACCGCCGATCAACGTTTCGCGGCGCGGTGGGCGGTGGGCCGGGGACTGCGCGCAGCCGGGCGGGGGGACGAAGCCCTCGCCGTGCAGCGCCGGCTCGCCGTCGAACGCCCCGGCGACCCGCACGTCGACGCCGAGATCGCCGCGCTGACGGGGGCTGCGCCTACGATCGAAGCATGACCAACGCCTCCGTCCCGGCCGCCGAGGGCGCGATCACGCTCGACTCGCGGCTCAGCGGCGTGCTCGGCGGGCGCACCGCCTCCGCGTTCGAGAAGGCGTTCGGGATGCGCACGGTCGGCGACCTGCTGCACCACTTCCCGCGGCGGTACGCGCGCCGCGGCGAGCTCACCGCGCTGGCCAACCTCCCGCTCGACGAGAACGTGACCATCATCGCCGAGGTGCTGCGCGTGCAGGAGCGTTCGATGCGCGCCCGGCGCGGGTCGATCCTCGAGGTGAAGATCTCCGACGGCGAGGGGATCCTGACCCTGACGTTCTTCAACCAGTCCTGGCGGTCGAAGGACCTGGTGCCCGGCGTCCGCGGGATCTTCGCGGGCAAGGTCTCGGCCTACCGCGGGGCGCTCCAGCTGGCGCATCCCGACTACGAGCTGTTCGAGCCCGACTCCGACAACGCCGTCGACCCGGGCAGTGCGGCGGCGAAGTCGTGGGCGCAGACGCCCATCCCGATCTACCCGGCCACGGGCACGGTGGCGAGCTGGCAGGTGCAGAAGGCGGTCGAGCTCGCCCTCGATGCGCTCGACGCGGCCCCCGACCCGGTGCCGGCGTCCGTCGCCGCCGAGCGCGGCCTGGTGTCGTACCGGGACGCGCTCGAAGGCATCCACCGCCCGCAGAAGGATGCGCAGTGGCAGCGCGCCCGCGACGCGCTGCGCTTCCAGGAGGCGTTCGTGCTCCAGGCCGCGCTGCTGCAGCAGCGGGCGGCGGCCCGGGTCGTGGCCGCGACGCCCCGACGGGCGCAACCGGGCGGTCTGCTGGAGCGCTTCGACGCGGCGATGCCGTTCACCCTCACGGACGACCAGGCCCTCGTCGGCAGCGAGATCAGCCGCGACCTGGACGGCACGGCCGCGATGCATCGCCTGGTGCAGGGCGAGGTCGGCTCCGGCAAGACCCTGGTCGCCCTGCGCGCGATGCTCGCGGTCGCCGACTCGGGAGGCCAGTCGGCGCTGCTCGCCCCGACCGAGGTGCTCGCCGCGCAGCACCTGCGGTCGATCGCGGCCATGCTCGGCCCCGACCTCTCCGCCCAGCTCATGCCGACCCTCCTCACCGGGCAGCTCGGCGCGGCCGAGCGCAAGCGGGCGCTGCTGCGCACCGTCTCCGGGCAGGCACGCATCGTGATCGGCACGCACGCGTTGCTGGGTGACGCCGTCACCTTCTTCGACCTCGGTCTCGTCGTGGTCGACGAGCAGCACCGGTTCGGCGTCGAGCAGCGCGAGGCGCTGCGCGCGAAGGGCGGCACTCCGCCGCACGTGCTCGTGCTGACCGCCACGCCCATCCCGCGCACGGTGGCGATGACCGTGTTCGGCGACCTGGACGTCTCCACGATCGCCCAGCTTCCCGCCGGGCGGCAGGGGATCGAGAGCTTCGTCGTGCCGCTGGCGGACCGCCCCGGCTGGGAGCGCCGGATCTGGGAGCGCGCCTCGGAGGAGATCGCCAAGGGGCGGCAGGTCTTCGTGGTCTGCCCGGCGATCACCGGCAAGGAGGCCGAGGACGACGGCGAGGGCCAGGAGACGGACGATGCGGGCGCCGCCGACGGGCCGCCGCGCGCGGTCGCCAGCGTGGAGGCCGTGGCGGCGCAGGTGCGTGCCGATCCGCTGTTCGCCGCGTCCCGCATCGGCGTGCTGCACGGCAAGCTGCCGAGCGAGGCGAAGGACGAGGTCATGCGGGCGTTCGCCGCCGGAGACCTCGACCTCCTGATCGCGACCACCGTGATCGAGGTCGGCGTCAACGTTCCGAACGCCTCGGCGATGGTGGTGCTCGATGCCGACCGGTTCGGCGTGTCCCAGCTGCACCAGCTGCGCGGCCGGGTCGGCCGCGGCGACGTCCCCGGGCTCTGCCTGCTGGTCACGGCAGCGGAGGAGGGCTCGCTCGCCCGGGAGCGCGTGGAGGCGGTCGCGGCCACCCTCGACGGCTTCGAGCTCGCGAACGTCGATCTCGAGCTGCGCCGGGAGGGCGACGTGCTCGGGAGCCGGCAGTCGGGCGGGCGCTCGTCGCTGCGGCTGCTGCGGGTCGCCTCCGACGGAGACCTCATCGGCGAGGCGCGGGTCGCCGCCGCCGAGACGCTCGACTCCGACGGCGGCCTCGCCGGCCACCCCGCCCTCCAGGCCGCGCTGGCCCGGCGGCTCGACGAGGCCGAGCGCGCCTATCTCGGCAAGTCGTGAGAAGGTAACGGATTCACAACGAAATGACGGTTATCGCGGGATAGTCTGGTGCCCTATGAACAGGATCGCCGTAGTCCCTGGATCGTTCGACCCGGTCACCCTCGGTCACCTCGACGTGATCGAGCGCGCCGCTCGGCTCTGGGACGAGGTCCACGTGGTGGTGGTCCACAACCCGGACAAGTCGGCCCTGCTGCCCATCGCGCAGCGCGTCTCGCTGCTGGAGCGGTCGATCGAGGAGGCCGGGATCGCCGGCACCATCGTGGTCGCGTCCTGGTCGATGGGCCTGCTGGTCGACTACTGCACGGACGTGGGGGCGCACGTGCTGGTCAAGGGCATCCGGTCGCAGGTCGACGTCGCGTACGAGACGCCGATGGCGATCGTGAACCGCCACCTCGCCGACGTCGAGACGGTCTTCCTGCTGCCGAACCCCGCCAACGCGCACGTGTCCAGTTCGCTGGTGCGTCAGGTCTCCGCGCTGGGTGGCGACGTCAGCCCGTACGTCCCGCCCGCAGTCTTCGAACTGCTGTCATCGAGATGAGAGTGCAGGAGCCATGAACAGCTATGCGACGCGTCAGCCCACGGAGCCCTCGGTCGCACCGGAGGAGGATGACGGCCGCGTCGCGCCGACCATGGGTCTGACCGAGCTGCGCCGTGCCGCCGAGCAGATCACGGCGAACGTGGAGTCCGTGATCGACGGCAAGCACGACGCCGTGCGCACCGCCCTGGTGGTGCTGCTCGCCGAGGGCCACCTCCTGATCGAGGACGTCCCCGGGGTCGGCAAGACGATGCTGGCGAAGTCGCTCGCGAAGTCGGTGGACTGCACGGTCAGCCGCATCCAGTTCACGCCCGACCTGCTGCCGAGCGACGTGACCGGCGTCTCGGTCTACAACCAGGCCGAGCGGCGGTTCGAGTTCAAGCCGGGCGCGATCTTCGCGAACATCGTCATCGGTGACGAGATCAACCGCGCCAGCCCGAAGACCCAGTCGGCCTTGCTGGAGTGCATGGAGGAGCGGCAGGTCACCGTCGACGGGTCGACGTATCCGCTCGCCGCGCCCTTCATCGTCGTCGCGACGCAGAACCCGGTGGAGATGGAGGGCACCTACGCCCTTCCCGAGGCGCAGCGCGACCGCTTCATGGCGCGGATCGCCATGGGCTACCCGGACGAGGACTCCGAACTGGCCATGCTCACCACGCGGGACACCTCCAGCCCGCTCTCGCGGATCGGGCCGGTGGTGACGTCCGAACAGCTGCGCTCGATGATGACCACGGCGCGCAGCGTGTTCGCCTCGGCCCCCGTCAAGCAGTACGCGGTGGACCTCGTACGGGCGACCCGTGAGGATCGCGACCTGCGGCTCGGGGCGAGTCCGCGGGCCACCCTGCAACTGGTCAGGGCGGCGAAGGCGCTCGCGGCGCTCGACGGCCGCGACTTCGTGCTCCCGGACGACATCGACGCACTCGCGGTGCCGGTGCTCGGGCACCGGCTGCTCCCCACGAGCCGCGCGCTGGGCCACCACCACGAGAGCGCGCCGGTGATCGCGGACATCGTCCGGCGGATCGTCGCGGCGACGCCGGTCCCGGTGGGCTCGGGCGCGATCGGTGCGGGCGGGCGGTAGCGGCGTGCCGGCGCGCGGCCGGGCCTCCAGCCCGCTGACCAAGCCGCGGCCCACCGCGCGCGGATGGACGCTGGGCGCCGTGGGCGTCGTGGCGCTGGTGGCCTCCGCCGTCCTGGGACGCACCGACGTGCTGTTCGTCGGCGTCTTCCTGACGGTCCTCCCGCTGGCGGCGATGATCTCGGTGACCTGGGACCGTCCGCGCCTCGGCGTGTCCCGGAGCTTCCACCCCGACGTCGTCGCGGTGGGGGAGCAGACGACCGTCGTCACGACCGCGCGCAACCTCGTCGGGCGCCCCAGCCCGGCGGCCCGGTGGCGGGAGTTCGCCCCGGCCGGCATCGAGGTGCAGCGGAGGGCGCCCTTCCCCCGTCTCGGCCCGCACGAGCCGAGCGGCATGCACGGGCGCGACACCGTGGTCCTCCGTCAGGACGTGGTGGCCGAGAAGCGCGGATCGCACCCGATCGGCCCGCTGGTCATCAGCCGCACCGACCCGTTCGGGATCGCCTACGCGGAGTATGCGCTCGGCCAGCCGCGGTCGCTGCTGGTCACGCCGCGGGTCGTGCCGCTGACGCGCGGGGAGCTCGACATCGCGCACAGCGAGGGCACCGAGCACGAGCTGCTGCGGCACAGCATCCCGAGCGCCGACGAGCTGATCGCCCGCGAGTACCGGCCGGGCGACCCGCTGCGCCGCGTGCACTGGCGGGCCACGGCGCGCCACGACCAGTTGATGGTTCGGCAGGAAGAGCAGCGCAGCAACCCGGAGGCCTGGCTGCTGCTGGACACCCGCGGCGGTCTCGCCGGCGAGGCCGCTGTCGAGGCGCAGATGGATCTGGTCGCCTCGGTGGGCGTCCACCTGCTCGACGAGGGCTTCGCGGTCAACGTGGTCGAGACCGCCGAGCGTCAGCTGAACGGCCGCAGCGGCGCCGGTCGCACGGGGACCCTCGGGGCGACCAGCCCCACCTACGACCTCGGCGGGGCGGACCGCCTGCTGCTGGCGGACCTCGCGGGCGTGGAGGCGGGCGTGGCCCCGCGCGACGACGCCGTCGCCGAGCTCGCGACCGGGCTGCGGCGCGCCGGCCGTTCCGTCCCGGTCTTCGCCTTCTTCCTCGGCGGCACGGGGGAACTCGGATCCCTCGCCGCGCTGCGTTCGATGGGGGACCCGGCCGTGGCCTTCCTCGCCGCCTCGACGCCCGCGGACGTGGAGGAGGTGCTGGTGGATGCCGGCTGGCTCTGCGTCCCGTACGCGCCGGACGACGACCCGGCGGCCTGCTGGCAGCGGGCGCTGGTGCGGCAGCGGGCGGTGAGCCGTGGCTAGCGAGTCCGTCGTCCTCCCCGCCTCCCGCACGATCCGGCGTCGTGTCGGCTATTGGCGGCTCACCGGGGCCATGATCCTGCAGATGCTCGCGGTGTCGGTGGCGCTGGTGGGGCTCATCCAGGGCGTGGGCTGGTGGTTCGCGCTCATGCTGACCGCCGCCTTCCTGCTCGTCGCCGGAGCGGGTCTGCGCACGCTGGGCGTGCACCGGGGCCTGGTGCCCGTGCTGGAGATCGTGCTGGGC
Source organism: Leifsonia aquatica H1aii (assembly GCF_000633535.1). GTDB lineage: Bacteria > Actinomycetota > Actinomycetes > Actinomycetales > Microbacteriaceae > Leifsonia > Leifsonia aquatica_A. The sequence goes on from NZ_AYMR01000009.1 coordinate 490,353, forward strand.
GGGTTCGTCATGACGGCGGTCTTCGGTGGCGGGACGGGTCTGCTGGCCGTCGTGCCGACGCCGGCGACGTTCGCGCACTGGTGGAGCCTGCTGCAGCAGGCGATGCTCTCGATCTACCAGCAGGGCACCCCGGCGGACAGCCTTCCCGAGTTCCTCTTCCTGGTGACCGGCGGGGCGTGCCTCATCGCCGTCATCCTCGACACGGTCGCCGTTGCGATCCGGGCGCCCGCCTTCACCGCGCTCGGGGTGGGGGCGGTGCTGGTGGTCCCCGGTGCGCTGCTCGGCGACGGCCTCGATCCGAGCGCCCTGGCGCTCTCCGCCATCGCCTACCTCTGGCTGCTGCGGGCGGATGTGCGCACGCGGCGCCCGGGTTCGCCCCGACCGGGCGCTGCGCTCGCGGTCGGGGCCTCCGCCACGGTGGTCGCCCTGCTCCTGGCGGCGACGGCCCCGGGATTCGACCGCGGCGGCGCGGCCTCCTTCACCGCGGGCGGCATCAACATCGGGGGCACCGTCACCCCGCTGATCGATCTCGGCAAGGACCTCCGACGCCCGACCGCGGTGCGGGCGCTGACCTACACGACGACCGCGCCCACCGGCCAGTACCTGAAGCTCGCGTCGCTCGACCAGTTCACCGGCTCGGTCTGGAAGCACCGCGAGCGCGACACGAAACGCCTGGCCGAGGGGATGCCGATCGGTCCGGTCGCGGGGCTGTCGGCCGCCGTGCCGACCACCAAGATCACGACGACGGTGTCGATCGACAACATGCAGAGCCGTTGGCTGCCCGTGCCCGCACCGGTGCAGTCGATCAAGGGTCTGACCGGGACGTGGTCGTGGGACCCGGACGATCTGACCATCGGCGGCATCAACACCACCACGTCGGATCAGAAGTACACGGCGACCAGCCTGCTGCTGCAGCCGACCGCCGAACAGCTCAAGGAGGCGGGCGGAGTCGTGCCGGAGGACGTGCAGCGCGACCTCTTCCTTCCGCCGAACATGCCGGCGATCATCCAGAGCACGGCGGTCGCCGCGACGGAGGGGGCGACGTCGGAGTACGAGCAGGCCGTCGCCCTGCAGGACTACTTCCGCGACAACGGGTTCGTGTACTCCACCCAGACGCCGCTCAAGCAGGGCTACGACGGCGACGGGGCCCGCGTGATCGCGGCGTTCCTGGAGGCGAAGAGCGGGTACTGCGTGCACTTCGCGTCGGCGATGGCACTGATGGCCCGTTCCCTCGGCATCCCGTCGCGTGTGGCGGAGGGATACCTCCCCGGTGCGACAGGCGGCGGCACCGCCAACAACCCGGGCGAGTACACCGTGACCAGCGACGATCTGCACGCGTGGCCGGAGCTGTACTTCGCCGGTGTCGGCTGGGTCCCGTTCGAGCCGACGGTGGGTCGGGGCACCATCCCGAGCTACACCCGGGCGGACACCGCGGCCGCCGCGCCGACGTCGGCCCCGAACTCCGGGGCCACCTCGGCGCCGAAGCGGATCGTGCCGACCGATCCGGCCCAGTCCTCCGGTGCGGCCGCCGTCTCCACGCCTTCGCCTCTGCAGCCCGTGCTCTCGGGCGTGGGCATCGCCGTCCTGGTGATCGCCGTGCTGCTCATCCCCGCGATCGCTCGCCGGGTGCGCCGCCGGCATCGGTTGAGACGACTGTCCGAGGCGTCGGGCGGTGCCGCCGTCGTCTGGGCGGAGCTGCGCGACACCGCGCGCGATCTGGGCTGGAGTGCTCCGGAGACCGAGACGCCGCGCGCCTTCGCGGGCCGGCTGGCCGTGGCCGTCGATGGGTCGCCGGGGCAGGAGGCCGTGCTGCGTCTGCTCGCCGTGCGGGAACGCGACTCGTACGGGCCGCCTGTGCGCGGATCGACGGTCGGCCTGCGCGACGATCTCGAGCGCGTGCTCAGTGCACTGGAGGAACGTGCCGGGCCCGGCCGGCGGCTGCGTGCGGTGCTCCTGCCTGTGTCCTTGCTGCCAGCAGGCTGGCCGGTCCCTGCGAGCCCGGGAAGCGCCGCGTAGACTAGCGGACCGTGACCACGTTCAAGAAGACTCCGTACACGGTCAATGTGTACGACCTCGTGCACAAGCCGGGGGCCATGCGCGAGCAGGAGCTGGCCATCCCCGTGCGGGAGAAGCTCGGCGAAGGACTGCTCGCGGTGCCGGAAGGGGCGAACCTCGATCTCGACCTGCGACTGGAGTCCGTGCACGAGGGGATCCTCGTCACCGGCGAGGGCTCGACGACCGCCACGGGTGTGTGCGGACGCTGCCTGATCGACATCGAACGGCCTGTCCAAGTCGATTTCCAGGAACTTTTCGCGTATCCTTCTGGAGAAGCTTTCGATTATGAGGTTCACGACGACCACGTGGATCTTGAACCTCTGATCAGGGACACGGTAGTGCTGTCACTGCCGTTTCAGCCGGTGTGCCGGCCGGATTGCCCAGGTCTTGACCCCGAGACCGGCGAACGGCTGGCGGATGTACCGGACCGGGAGCCCACCCAGCCCATCGATCATCGTTGGTCTGCGCTCGCGGCTTTCCAGGCTTCCGACACCGATGAATCCACCCCGTCCACCGGGAACACAGAAGAGAGATAGTCATGGCCGTTCCGAAGCGGAAGCAGTCTCGCGCCAACACCCGCGCCCGTCGTTCGCAGTGGAAGGCCGAGGTCCCCACGCTCGTCAAGACGGTCGAGGGTGGCAAGGTCACCTACAGCCTCCCGCACCGTGCGAAGGTCGTCGAGGACTCGGCGGGCACCGCCCTCTTCCTCGAGTACAAGGGCCGCAAGGTCGCTGACGTCTGATCGTCCCTCAGCAATGAGAGGGCACAGCGTCGTCGGGGAGAACTCCGACCGCACTGCACTCATCGAGAAGCTCGGAGTCGACATCGACCCCGAGCTTCTCGGGCTTGCGCTGACCCATCGCTCCTACGCGTACGAGCACGGCGGCATCCCGAACAACGAGCGCCTCGAGTTCCTCGGCGACTCGATCCTCGGCCAGGCCGTCACGGTCAAGCTGTTCCGCGAGAATCCCGACCTCGATGAGGGGGAGCTCGCCAAGCGGCGGGCCAGCCTGGTCAGCTCGGTCGCGCTGGCGGAGGTCGCCCGTGGCATCGGCTTGGGGGAGTACCTCCTGCTGGGCCGAGGCGAGAACCAGAGCGGAGGCCGCGAGAAGGCCTCCATCCTGGCCGACACGGTCGAGGCGATCATCGGCGCGGCCTACCTCGATGCCGGCGGCACCGAGGCGACGGCACTCGTGCTGCGCCTGGTCGAGCCGCTGCTGGGCGACCCGGCCCGCTTCGGTGCGGCGATGGACCCGAAGACGAGCCTGCAGGAGGCGGCCGCGCACCGCGGAGCCGGCCTTCCCGTCTACACGGTGACCAGCACCGGGCCGGACCACTCCAAGCTCTTCCACGCCTCCGTGGCGGTCGGCGAGCTCGTCACCGCCGAGGGCGAGGGGACCAGCAAGAAGCAGGCCGAGATGGCCGCCGCCCTCAACGCCTGGACCGAGCTGACGAGACGTCGTGCCCGAGCTTCCCGAGGTTGAGGTCGTCCGTGCCGGGCTCGCTCCCGCGGTCTCCGGTGCGACCGTCCTCGGCGTCGAGGTGCTCGAACCACGCTCGCTGAAGAGGCACGACCCGGTGGCGGGAGAGTTCGAGGCGCTGCTCACCGGCCGCGTGATGCGCACGCCTGCCCGTCGCGGCAAGTTCCTCTGGATCCCGTTGGACGGCGAACCCCGTCAGGCGATCGTCGCCCACCTCGGCATGAGCGGGCAGATCCTGCTGCGCGACCCGGGTGCGGTGGAGTCCGGCCTGCTGCGCATCCGGCTGCACCTCGAGACGGCTCCCGCACCCGACGGATCCCGTCGCGAGCTGTGGGTCCACTTCGTCGACCAGCGGATCTTCGGCTCGATGGCCGTGGACGCGCTCGTCCCCACCGCGGACGGCGCCCCGGCCGGTCTCGGCACCGACGAGCCCCTGGTGCCGACGCAGGTCGCCCACATCGCGCGCGACCCGCTGGACCCGGCGTTCGACGACCGTGCCTTCGCCGCTGCGCTGTCCCGCAAGAAGACCGGCATCAAGCGCGCCCTGCTCGACCAGACGCTGGTCAGCGGCATCGGGAACATCTACGCCGACGAGGCGCTCTGGGCGGCGCGCATCCACTACGCGCAGGAGGCGTCGACGCTGAGCCCGGCGAAGGTCCGCACCCTGCTCGCCGAGGTGCGGCACGTGCTCGAGAAGGCGCTGGCCGAGGGGGGCACCAGCTTCGACGCCCAGTACGTCAACGTCAACGGCAACTCCGGCTACTTCGCCCACAGCCTGAACGCCTACGGACAGCAGGGCAAGCCGTGCCCTCGCTGCGGGACGCCGATCGTGCGCGAGAACTTCATGAACCGCGGGAGCCACTTCTGCCCGCGCTGCCAGCGGGTGCGGTGAGCGACGTCGTCATGGCCAGAAGCCTGCTCCTCCCGCCGGATCTCACCCCGTCGGCGCGTCGGGTCCGCGACGCCGCGACGCGGCGCGGCCTGCTGGTCCGGCAGCCGGCACGGACGGACGACATGGGGCCGGCCGCCCACCACGTGCACGCCGGCCCCACCTTCGCCGACGCCGTCGCGCCACGGCACGGCATCGCGCTGCTCGAGCCGCCGATGACGTGGCTGGCCGAGCTCCCGCACGCGATGCTGGGGCGCGAGATCGCGGCCATGCCGATCGCGGAGGCCTGGCGACTGCGGTACCCGGCGTTCATCAAGTCGCCGAACGACAAGTCGCTGCGCGCGATGGTCTATACGGACGGCACGCGCCTCCCGGGGGCGGACGCCGTCGACCCGGCGACGATCGTGCTGGTCAGCGGAGTGGTCGCCTTCACGGCCGAGTACCGCTTCCACCTCCTGGACGGAGGGGTGCACGCGTCGAGTCAGTACAGCGCCGACGGCGGGCAGATGCTCGGGCCGGTTCCCGAGAGCATCGCCGGGCCCGCGGCCGCGCTGCTCGCCGAGGTCGCCGCGACGCTTCCCTCGGGAATCGTCGTCGACCTGGGAGTGCTGGACGGCCGGCTCGTGGTGATCGAGGCCAACGCCGCCTGGGCCAGTGGCATCTACGCCGCCGATCCCGAGAAGGCTCTCGACGTCATCCTGCGCGCGTCCTGCCCCGCCGACGAGGTGGCCGCGCGGGACCGGCGGTTCCTCCGGCCGGCCGCCGGTCCCAGCTGACCGGTTGGCGCAGATGCGTGCGATACGGCATCGGCACTCGTCTCGTCTTCTCCATCGCCCGTGCCGACGGTGTCGACGTGATCCGGATCCTGCACCAGCGGATGGATCCGACGTTCCACGTGTGAGCGGGTCCTTCGCTCGTCCGCCTCAGCCCAGCCGTTTCTGCCACGTCCCGGTCAGAGCGTGCGGGCGGAAGCCGAAGGCACGGTTGATCGCGATCATCGGCGCGTTCTCGTCGGCATTCCAGGTGAGCAGGCGTGTGATGTGCGGAGCGCGGTGCCCGAGCTCGTGGATGTTGTGGAGCTTGACGAGCGTGCCGAGCCGGTGGCCGCGATGGTCGGCCGCCACCAGGGTGTCGTACTGCTCGGCCTTCACCCCGTCCGACGGCACCGCGATCTCGGTGTACGCGGCGAGGTCGCCGCTCGCCTCGCACTGCGCGACCGTCACGAGCAGCGGCTCGCCGCGGGCGGCCAGCTCACGTTCCTGGGCGCGTACCCGGTCGCCGGTCCAGGCCTCGCGGTCGATGGCGATCCCGCTCTGCGGGACGTCCACCGCCATGCGCTCCTTGAGCGCGGCGAACCCGTCCAGCAGTTCGTCGGGCGCCGAGCCGAACCAGGAGACCACGCGGTAGCCGTCGGCCGTGGCGGCGGTGCTGGCGAGGGCGACCTCGCGCACAGCCGCCAACGGGAGCTCGAGCTGGCTGGAGCGCTCGATCTGGCCGAGCCGATAGCCGTGGCGCAGGGCGAAGCGCACGCCGGGGTCTTCGGCGGGCAGGCCGGCGGTGCCGACCGGCGCGTGCACCCAGGCGCCCTCCTCGGGCAGCGAGCGCACGGGGTGCTCGGTGTAGGTGCTCACGATCGTGCGGCCGCCGTCGGCCGCGAGCTCCTCGCCGGCCGCGAGCAGCGCCGACCCGATGCCGCGGCTGCGCAGGGCCGGGACCACGTCCACGAGCAGGGACACGGTCTCGGCGTCCTCGTCGAGGGGGAAGTCGGCCTCCACCCGCCCGACGATGGCGCCCTCGTCCATCGCGACGAGGATGATCTTCTCGTGGTAGTCCTGCTCGCGGAGGGCGGCGAGCGCCTCCTCGGCCGTCTCGACGAAGTCGTCGTCGCCCCAGAGCCGGTAGACGATGCCGTTCAGGACGCCCACGAGTTCTTCGAACGCGGCGGACTCGGGCGTTCCGAGCCGTTCGGGAGGCGGCAGCCGTCGGATCTCCAGCGCGCATCACCTCCGCCTCACGGGTCGTCGGGCAGCAGCGCCCGGCACCGGAACCACCCACCCTAATCCGCTCCAGGCCGCGTGTGAAGACGGGGGACGCGTTTGATTTCGATCGTGTAAATCCCGCCCGACGACCCGGTTGCAAAAGCTTGCATTGCATGTAGTCTCAGCACACATATTCGTGGTGCGACGTGGCAACTACGCCACGTTCGTGACGCATTTCACGTCGAGAGGCAGAAGATGTTACGAAACAGAGTCACCATCGGTGCGGCCGTTGCAGCGTCGGTCGCACTGCTCCTCGCAGGGTGTGCCAATCAGCCGTCCAGCGGGGGATCGACCGATTCGAACTCGAAGGTCGACATTCCGGCGATCACCTCGATCGACACCCCGAAGGACGCGGTCCTCCCGGCCGGCGACGGCAAGGCGACCTGTCCCGCGGGCCTGACGATCGGCTACGTCGGGGCGGAGACGGGTCCGAACGCCCAGCTCGGCATCAACATCTACAACGGCATCCAACTCGCCATCAATCAGCACAACGAGGCGAACAAGGACTGCCAGGTCGGCTTCAAGAAGTTCGACACCGAGGGCGACCCGAACAAGGCGACTGGCCCGGTGACCCAGGCGGTCAACGAGGCCGACATCGTCGGGGTCGTCGGCCTGCCGTTCTCGGGCGAGTCCAAGGCCACGGGCAACATCTTCGAGCAGCAGGGCCTGGTCCACATCACGCCGTCGGCCACCAACCCCGGCCTGACGCAGAACGGATGGAAGACCTTCTTCCGCGGCCTCGGCAATGACGCCGTGCAGGGCCCGGCGGCGGCGAAGTTCCTCACCGGCCAGCTCAAGGCCAAGAAGGTCTACCTGGTCCAGGACGACTCCGACTACGGCATCGGCCTCGGGACCCAGACCTCGCAGGCCCTGGGCGACGCTCTGGTGGGCACCGACAAGGTGACCACGGGTCAGAAGGACTTCTCGGCCGTGGTGTCGAAGATCCTCAACGCCAAGCCGGACGCGGTCTACTACGCCGGCTACTACGCCGAGGGCGCCCCGTTCGACCAGCAGCTGGTCAACAAGGGCTTCACCGGCACGTTCGTCGGCCCGGACGGTGTGAAGGACGACCAGTTCATCAAGCTGGCCGGCGACGCGTCGAGCAATGCCTACTTCACCTGCCCGTGCATCCCGGGTGAGCTGATCCCCGACTTCGAGTCCGCGTACAAGAAGCTCGCCAACGCCGAGCCGGGCACGTACTCGATCGAGGGCTACGACGCCACCACCGTCCTGCTCGCCGGCATCGACAAGGGCAAGACCACCCGTGCCGACCTGCTCGACTGGGTGAAGAACTACGACGCCGACGGTCTGAGCAAGCACTACAAGTGGGACGACAAGGGCGAGCTCCAGGCCCCGACCGTCTACGGCTACAAGGTCGACGGCGGAAAGATCGTGCCGATCGGCACCATCGGATAGCGCGACACCGTGAGGATGCCGCGGGCCACCGTGGCCCGCGGCATCCTTCATTCCCACTGTCCGCACCGAAGGGGATCGACGGCGATCCCTTCACGATGGATCTGGATGCCTGAATGCTCGAAACCCTTGTCCTCCACCCGGTCATCGACAATTCCTGGATCAACTTCGACGTTCCCTCGCTCATACAGAACTTCTGGGGCGCCACCTTCGACGGGCTCACGTTCGGCGCCATCTACGGCCTGATCGCCGTGGGCTACACCCTCGTCTACGGTGTGCTGAACCTGATCAACTTCGCCCACTCCGAGGTCTTCATCGTCGGCGCGTACGGCGTCGTCATCACCCTCACCTCGCTGGGCTTCGGACCGTCGATCCCGAACCTCTCGTTCGCGGCGATCGTCGGCGACATCCTGCTGGCCCTGCTGGTCGGCATGCTGGCGTCGGCGGCGACGGCCTTCCTGCTCGAGCGCATCGCTTACCGGCCGCTGCGAAAACGGAACGCCCCGCGATTGGCGTTCCTCATCACCGCCATCGGGGCCTCGTTCGCCATCCAGTCGCTGATCTTCGTCATCCGCGGGGCGAACGCCGAACCGGCGGTGACGATGTTCCGGCCGGTCGCCGTCTTCGACGTGTTCGGCACGATCATCAACAACCAGTCGCTGATCATCGTGATCGCGGCGGTCGTGCTCATGATCGTCACCGACATGTTCATCCGGCGCACCCGCACCGGTCGCGGGATCCGCGCCGTCGCACAGGACCCGGACACCGCGACGCTGATGGGCGTGAACAAGGAGCGGATCATCGTGATCACGTTCGTGCTCGGCGGCATCCTCGCCGGCGCCGCGGCCCTCTTCTACGTGATGCTGGTCCCGTCGGGGGTCATCTACACGGGCGGCTTCGTGCTGGGCATCAAGGCGTTCGCGGCGGCGGTGCTGGGAGGCATCGGCAACGTGCGCGGCGCCCTTCTGGGTGGACTCCTGCTCGGATTGATCGGAAACTACGGACAGATCCTGCTGGGCGACTCGCAGTGGACCGACGTCATCGCCTTCGTGGTGCTGGTGCTCGTCCTGCTGGTGAAGCCCACCGGAATCCTCGGTACCTCGCTGGGGAGGAGCAGAGCATGAGCACGACAGACGGACCGAAGGTCCTACCCGACGCGCGCAGCGCGCAAGCGACCGATGCGGCGGAGGCCCGGCGTACGAAGGGGGGACCCCTGCAGGGCTTCCGCGACCGCTGGAACCGGCTTCCCCGGCCGGTGCAGTGGCTGTGGATGCTCATCGTGGTCGCGCTCGCGTTCGCGTTGCCCTACCTCAACTTCTTCCCGCTGACCACCGAGCCGGGCAACGACTGGCCGCTGGCCTGTTTCAGCATGGCGGTCTACGCGCTGATCGCGGTGGGCCTGAACGTGGTGGTCGGCTACGCCGGGCTGCTCGACCTGGGCTATGTGGCGTTCTTCGCCGTCGGCTCGTACACCGCGGCCATGCTGACCAGTCCGGACTCGCCGTTCGTCAAGATCCCGTACCTGTGGACCATTCCGGTGGCCATGGTCGTCGCGATGATCTTCGGCGTGGTGCTGGGTGTGCCGACGCTGCGGTTGCGCGGCGACTACCTCGCCATCGTGACCCTCGGCTTCGGTGAGATCGTCCGCATCCTGGCGACGATCATCCCGGCGCTGAAGGGGCAGGTCGGCTTCCAGAACGTGGGTCACCCACCGGGGGAGGACGCCAAGGGCGTGCCGATCTTCTCCAACTCCAACGGCGTGCCGTGGTATTGGCTGACGCTGGTGATCATCATCATCGTGCTGCTGCTGGTCGGCAACATGGAGCGCAGCCGCGTGGGCCGCGCATGGATCGCCATCCGGGAGGACGAGGACGCGGCCGAGATCATGGGCGTCCCGACCTTCAAGTACAAGGTGTGGGCGTTCGCGATCGGCGCGGCCGTCGGCGGACTCTCCGGCGCCCTGTTCGCCGGTCAGGTCGGCTTCGTGAACAACCAGAAGTTCGACGTGCAGACCTCGATCCTCTTCCTCGCGGCGGTGGTCCTCGGCGGGACGGGCAACAAGGTCGGCGCGCTGCTCGGCGGTGCGATCGTCGCGTACATCCCGTTGCGCTTCACCGCCATCGCCGACTACAAGTACCTGATCTTCGGCGTCGCCCTGGTGGTGCTGATGATCTTCCGTGCGAAGGGCCTCGTGCCCGCCAAGCAGCGGCTGCTCGCCTACGGCCGGAACGCGTACAAGTACCTGGTGAGCAAACCGACGCCACCGCCGACGACCGGGAGCACCCCCTCCTCGTCGCCGACCCCGCCGGCGCCACCCGCTCCACCGAGCACCCCTGTCACGCCGAACGGAGGCGCATCATGACCGACGCCCGCGACGAGTCGCCCGAGGGTGCCGCCCTGCCCGAGGGCGCCGAGCTGCCCGAAGGCGCGGACCCCGAAGCCCTGGCCGACCTCGACGTCGACCTGGAGGTGGCCGCGGCCGCCGCTCCCGACCGCGAGATCGCGGTGGAGGTCGGCGACAAACTGGTGGAGGTGAAGAACCTCACCGTGAAGTTCGGTGGTCTGACCGCCCTCGACGACGTGAGCTTCGACATCAAGCGCGGCGAGATCCTCGGCCTGATCGGGCCGAACGGGGCGGGCAAGACCACCTGCTTCAACGCGATGACCGGTGTCTACAAGCCCACCAGCGGCGACGTGCTGCTGGAGGGGACCTCGATCAAGGGGCAGAAGCAGCACCGGATCACCCGGCTCGGACTCGCGCGCACGTTCCAGAACATCCGCCTGTTCGGTGAGATGAGCGCACTGGAGAACGTGGTGGTCGGCCTGGATGCCCGGCACCGCACCAGCGTGCCCGGCGCGCTCGTACGCTCCCCGCGGCACATCCGCGAGGAGAAGTCGTCGATCGAGCGCGGGATGGCGCTGCTCGAGTTCGTCGGCATCGCCGACCTCGCCAGCACGGCGTCGCGTCAACTGCCCTACGGGTACCAGCGCAGGCTGGAGATCGCGCGCGCCCTGGCGACCGACCCGAAGGTGCTCTGCCTCGACGAGCCGGCCGCCGGCTTCAACCCCGCGGAGAAGGAGGACCTGATGGACCTCATCCGCACCATCCGCGCCGACGGCTACACCGTGCTGCTGATCGAGCACGACATGCGGCTGGTGATGGGCGTCACCGACCGCATCGTGGTGCTGGAGTTCGGCCGCAAGCTGGCCGACGACGTCCCGACCGCGATCCGCAACGACCCGCGCGTGATCGCCGCCTACCTGGGGGAGCCCGAAGATGACGTTGCTTGAACTGAAGAACGTGAGCGTCTCGTACGGGCGCATCGAGGCCATCCACGACATGTCGTTCTCCGTCGAGGAGGGCGAGATCGTCAGCCTGATCGGTGCGAACGGCGCCGGCAAGTCGACCACGATGAAGACGATCTCGGGCATCCTGAACCCGTCGCAGGGCACGATCCACTTCGACGGCCAGGACATCACCAAGATGAAGGCGCACATCCGCGTGGTCCGCGGCATCTCCCAAGCGCCGGAGGGCCGGGGGATCTTCCCCGGCATGACGGTGATGGAGAACCTCGACATGGGGGCGTTCGGCCGCAAGGACCGCAGCGGGATGTCCGCCGACTTCGAGCGCGTCTTCGGGCTCTTCCCCCGGTTGGCGGAACGCAAGACGCAGGTCGGCGGCACCATGTCCGGCGGCGAGCAGCAGATGCTCGCGATCGGCCGTGCGCTCATGTCGAGCCCGCGGCTGCTGCTGCTGGACGAGCCGTCGATGGGGCTCGCGCCGCAGTTCATCAAGCAGATCTTCTCGATCATCTCCGAGATCAACCAGCAGGGGACGACCGTGCTGCTGGTCGAGCAGAACGCCAACCAGGCGCTGGCCAGGGCGAACCGGGCGTTCGTGCTGGAGACGGGGAGCATCACCCGCTCGGGGACGGGCAGGGAGCTGCTCGCCGATCCTGCCATCAAAGAGGCCTACCTGGGTGTCGGCTGACGCCCGGGTGCGGGTCGTCGCGTGGCCGCCGCCCGGCGGCCACCGCGGCGACTCACGCCGTGCAGCGCGGCGCAGCGTGGCCGTTACGGTAAATTCACCTGCGTGTATCTGAAGAGTCTGACGCTCAAGGGCTTCAAGTCGTTCGCGCAGCCGACGACGTTCGCCTTCGAGCCCGGCGTCACCTGCGTGGTGGGGCCGAACGGCTCCGGCAAGTCCAACGTCGTCGACGCGCTGGCGTGGGTGATGGGCGAGCAGGGCGCCAAGACGCTTCGCGGCGGCAAGATGGAGGACGTCATCTTCGCCGGCACCTCGACCCGCGGCCCGCTCGGCCGCGCGGAGGTGCAGCTGACCATCGACAACACCGATGGCGCCCTGCCGATCGAGTACTCCGAGGTGACCATCTCGCGCACCCTCTTCCGCAACGGCGGAAGCGAGTACGCGATCAACGGCCAGTCGTGCCGGCTGCTCGACGTGCAGGAGCTGCTGAGCGACTCCGGCCTGGGCCGCGAGATGCACGTGATCGTGGGGCAGGGGCAGCTGGACGCCGTCCTGCGCGCGAGTCCGGAGGAGCGCCGCGGCTTCATCGAGGAGGCCGCCGGCATCCTGAAGCACCGTCGGCGCAAGGAGAAGACCCTCCGCAAGCTCGACGCGATGCAGGCGAACCTGACCCGGCTCAGCGACCTGGCGGGGGAGGTGCGGCGCCAGCTCAAGCCGCTCGGCCACCAGGCGGAGATCGCCAGGGAGGCGCAGACGATCGCCGCCGTGGTGCGGGACGCCCGCGCCCGCCTCCTCGCCGACGAGGTCGTGGGACTGCGCCGCGTCCTCGACGTGCACACCCGCTCCGAGGCGGAACGGCACACCGAGCAGATCGTCCTGCAGGAGCAGCTGGAGCAGAAGCAGCTGCGGCGCGCCCGTCTCGAGCAGGCGCAGATCGGCGACGCCGTCGACGCCGCTCGCAGCGTCGCCTTCGCACTGGAGTCGGTGCAGGACCGCCTCCGCTCCCTCTACACGCTCGCCACCCAGCGGCTCGCGCTCCTCGGCAGCCAGGCCGAATCCACCGACGAGGGCCCGCGGGTCAGTCCGCAGATGGTCCAGGATGCGCACGAGGAGACGGAGCGTCTGCGCGCCGTCGTCGGCGAGGCCGAGGCGGCGTGGACGGCCTCGCAGGCCGCCACCCGTGCCGCGCGGGAACGGCTCGACGCGGTCGACGACGAGATCGCCGCACAGAGTGCGCTCGTCTCCCGTCACGACCTCGAGATCTCCAAGCTGAGCGGTCAGGCCGACGCCGCCGCCCAGCGGCTCGCCGCTGTGCGCGGGGAGGTGCTCCGCCAGCAGAACGCGCTCGATGCCGCCGCCGAGCGGCTGTCGCAGGCGCAGCTGGCCTTCGATCAGCGTGAGGCCGAAGCGGAGGAGTCCGATCTCGGCGAGGGATCCCTCGACGAGGCGTACGAACTCGCTCAGGCCGACGTCTTCGAGGCGGAGGGCGAGATCGAACGCCTCCGCGAGGAGCTGCACACGCTGGAGCGCGAGCGCGACGCGCTCGCCGCGCGAACGGGCGCGCTGTCGCTCGCCCTCGATCAGAAGGACGGATCGGCCGCCCTCGTGGCCGCCCGTCTCACGGGCGTCCGCGGGCTCGTGGCCGAGCACATCCGGGTGCACCCCGGCTACGAGGCGGCCATCGCGGCCGCGCTCGGCTCCCTCTCGGACGCCGTGCTGGCGGAGGATCGCGATGCGGCGTTCGACGCGGTCGCCCACGCCGCCTCCGACGACCTCGGCCGGGTGGAGGTGGTCCTCGCCGAGGCCGTGGTGCCGGAGGTCGACCTGAGCGGTGTCCCCAGAGTCGTGCCGGCCCGCAGCGTGGTGGACGCGCCTCCCGGGGTGCTTGGCGTGCTCGCCTGCACGGCGGTCGCCGACGACCTGGAGTCGGCGCGCACCGCGGCGGACGCGTTCGCCTCGCGCGATCTCGGCGGCCCGGTCACCCTGATCACCCGGGCAGGGGACGTGCTCACCCGATTCGTCCTGCGCGGGGGGTCCGGCGCCAAGCAGAGCCGCATCGAGCTCATCGCCGAGCGGGATGCCGCCGCCGACCGCCTGGGCGAGGTCACCTCGCTGATCGAGCGGGCCGGGTTCACCCTGGCCGAGCAGCGCGGCGTGCTGCAGGTGGCGAAGGAGCAGTCCCAGGCGGCGCTCGCCGCCCTCCGCGAGTTCGACGCGAAGCTCGCGGCGCGCACCGAGCAGCTCAACCGGGTGAAGGTGCAGCTGGAGGGGGCGCTCGCCGAGTCGGAGCGCCTCGGTCGTGCGCACGATCAAGCCGCCGAGCGCGTCGCCGAGGCCGAGGCGGCCGCTCAGGCGGCGTCCGCCGAACTCGAGACAGCACGCTCCCGCCCCCGGCCCATCCTCGACGTCAGCGCCCGGGACGCGCTGTCGGCCGAGCTCGACTCGGCTCGCGAGTCGGAGGTCGAGGCGCGACTCGGCGTCGAGACCGCCAAGGAACGCGTTCGTGCCGAGCAGGCGCGCGGGGAAGCGCTCGCCCGTCAGCTGGAGGCCGAGCGCGCCGCCGCCGAGGAGGCCGCACGACGCGCGGTGATCCGTCGCCGTCAGCTCGACGCCGCGCAGGGGGTCGTCGACGCGCTGCCGCCGGTGCTCGCCTCCGCCGACCGTTCCGTCGCTCAGGCCCGGCTCGAGCTCGCGACCGCGGAGGCCGAGCGCGCCAGCCAGAACGAGGAGCTCACGACCGTGCGCCGTGAGGAGAACGCCCTGCGGGAACGTCTGCACGGCGTCACCGAGAGCGTTCACGGTCTGGAGCTGCAGATCTACGAGAAGAAGCTGCACCTGTCGAGCCTGCTCGAGCGCGTCGGCAGCGAACTCGGTCTGGTGGAGGACGTGCTCGTCGCCGAGTACGGCCCCGAGGTGGGCATCCCGGTGGAGCGCGACCCCGACGGCGCCCGGGACGCGGCCGCCGGACCCGGCGCCGACGACGAGCCGCCGACCGTGCCGTTCGTCCGGGAGCAGCAGCAGAAGCGGCTCGCTGGGGCCGAGCGCAAGCTGGCGCAGCTCGGGCGGGTGAACCCGCTCGCCCTGGAGGAGTTCGCCGCTCTCGAGCAGCGGCACAAGTTCCTCACCGAGCAGCTGACCGATCTGACCAGCACCCGCACCGATCTGCTGACGATCATCGAGGAGATCGACGAGAAGATGCAGTCGATCTTCGAGTCCGCCTTCGCCGACACCAAGGAGGCGTTCGGCCGGGTCTTCCCGATCCTCTTCCCCGGCGGAACCGGCAGCATCGCGCTGACCGATCCGGACGACCTGCTCACCACCGGGATCGAGGTCTCGGTGAAGCCCGCCGGCAAGAAGATCGAGCGTCTCTCGCTGCTCTCCGGCGGTGAGCGGTCGCTGGCGGCGGTGGCCCTGCTGATCGCGATCTTCAAGGCGCGTCCGAGCCCGTTCTACATCATGGACGAGGTGGAGGCGGCGCTCGACGATGCCAACCTCGGCCGGCTGCTGACGATCTTCGAGGACCTGCGTGAGAGCAGTCAGCTGATCGTGATCACGCACCAGAAGCGCACGATGGAGATCGCGGACGCCCTCTACGGGGTGTCGATGCGGCAGGATGGGGTTTCGGCGGTCGTCGGCCAGCGCGTCGCGCAGGAGGAGGCGTCCTGACGGAGAGGGGGGCGCGATGCTGCGTCCGAGAGTCGTGCTGTGGTGGGGGATCGGCCTGACGGTCGCGTCCACGGTGATCAACGCGGTGGTGCCCGCCATCGTCTACGGGGCGTGGGCGGGCGGAACCGGGGCGACGGGATTCGATCAGGGCCTCGCCGTCACGGTGCAGACATTCCTCCAGGTCGTGACCGGAGCCATGCCGGTGCTCGGTCCGGCGCTGATCGCGGCGGCGATCGTGATGGCCTATGTCGGCCGGCTGGTGGTGCGCTCCCCGGAGCACGCCTTCCGGCTCGGACCGCACGGGGACGGTGTCTCCGGGCAGGACGGGCGTCCCGGTCCGGCCGGACAGGACGAGAGCCGGCGCGACGTCACCCGCTGAGTCCGGTCAGACGTCGATGGCGGCGAGGCGCTCGTCGAGGCCGTCGAGCGCTGCCCGTGCGCGCCGATCGCAGCGCAGCGCCGCCGCCTCGAAGCCGTTGCTGCGCAGGAACTCGGCGAGCAGGGTGTCGTCACGGTGGGCGCCGAGAGCGTCCTGGACCGCCTCGGCGGCGGCCGCGAGACGCACGGCGTCGCGGCCCAGGTCGTCGGCCACCGCCTCCGCCGCGTAGCGCAGCCGCCGGGCGGCCTTGCGCGTCTCGTGCCGCTCGTCGAGGGAGTCGCCGCGCTCGGCGTGCACCCGCCGCACAGCCCTCCGCAGCCCGTGCCGCGTGAGGCGCCGGGGGTGCCGGCGCCCCGCCTCGCTGAGAGGAGGATCAGCGGCGAACCCCTGCAGATCCGCCAGCAGGCGGCGGTGCGACCGTCTGCGCAGATGCTCCAGCAGTGCGGCACGTTCGCGGTCGTGCAGCGCGCGGGAGTCGGCGGCCAGAGCCTCCACCCCATCGACGAGCACAGGGTCGTCGTCCGCCTCGAGCACGCCGTCGAGCGCCGCCGCCCGCACCTCGGCGTCGCGCACGACGCCGAGTCGGTCTCCCAGAGTCTTCAGCCGTGCGCGCAGGTGCTCCGTCTCCGCGGGCTCGAACGCCCGCCGGTAGACGCCGAGCACGCTGCGCAGACGACGCACCCGCGTCCGTGCCTGGTGCACGGCGTCGTCCCCGTCGGATTCGATCGCCACCAGCTGCTCGGCGAGCTCGGCCGACACCGCCACGAGGGAGAACATGGCCCCACGCTAGCAACTAGTCTGAGTGGCATGGCAGACCGCACACCCTGGTCCTTGTCGGGCGCCCTCCGCGGGCTGTTCGCCAAGAAGACCATCGATGAGAACACCTGGGACGACCTGGAGGCGGCACTCATCACCGCCGACTTCGGGCCCGACGTGACCGAGGCGATCATCGACGACCTCCGCGCCAAGGTGGAGCGCTATCACACCACCGATCCGGCCGACCTGCAGCGCATGCTGCGGGAGACGCTGGAGGAGCGGCTGTCGAAGCTCGACACCACCCTCAAGCTGAGCGAGCGGCCGGCGATCGTCCTGGTCGTCGGCGTCAACGGCGTCGGCAAGACGACCACGATCGGCAAGTTCGCCAAGTTCCTCCGCACGTACGACCGCACCGTCGTCGTCGGTGCCGCCGACACGTTCCGCGCCGCCGCCGTCGAGCAGCTGGCCACCTGGGCGGAGCGCGCGGGCGCGGGCATCGTCCGCCCCCAGCAGCAGGGCCAGGACCCGGCCTCCGTCGCGTTCCAGACCGTCGAGAAGGCCAAGAACGACGGCACCGAGATCGTCATCATCGACACCGCGGGCCGGTTGCAGACCAAGGGCGGCCTGATGGACGAGCTCTCCAAGATCAAGCGCGTCGTCGAGAAGCAGGCTCCGATCTCCGAGGTGCTGCTGGTGCTCGACGCGACCACCGGCCAGAACGGTCTGGCGCAGGCCGAGGCGTTCCTGGAGCATGCCGGCGTCACCGGGCTGGTCCTGACCAAGCTCGACGGCTCTGCCAAGGGCGGCTTCGTGCTGGCGGTGCAGGAGCGCACGGGCATCCCGATCAAACTCGTGGGCCAGGGCGAGGGCATCAACGACCTCACCGGCTTCACCCCGCACGTCTTCGCACAGCAGCTGGTCGGCTAGGGGGAGCGCATGGCGATCGAGCACGACTTCTTCGGCATCATCGACGAGACCGCCTCCGGCGGTCTCGCCTGGTCCGACACCGTGGAGCTGGCCGAGCAGGCCGTCGAGGTGGAGCTGCTCGCCGACGACGAGACCGCCGTCAGCGAGTACGCCCTGGACGCGGCGGCGGCGCTGATCCAGGCGCTCGAGGGCTTCGACGCCCGCGCCAGGGACGCGCTGATCGCCGAGCTCAGTTCGCGGCAGTCGGCGACCACCCAGTACATCGACCAGCACGTCGACCGGATGGGCGAGAGCCTGGTCGACCTGCTGGTCCACAACTCGGGAGACATCGCGATCGACGTGCTGCGGTCGCTGCAGCTGCTGCACGTGGTCCTGCAGCCGGACAACGCCGACGAGGAGGAGGTCTTCGCCACCTTCGACTACTCGATCAGCCCCGACGAGACGGACGCCATCCTGACGGTCTCGTTCGACGTGCGCGGCGACGTGGTGGCGGTCGACACGCAGGGCTGAGCCCGGTCCGCCCACAGCGGACCGACGCACGGCCGACGCACGGCGAGTGCCCGGTGCGGCCCGATAGACTTGTCGGATCATGGCTACTTTCGGCACGCTGTCCGACCGTCTCGCGGACACCTTCAAGAACCTGCGCACCAAGGGCAAGCTGTCGCCGGCGGACGTCGACGGCACCGTGCGCGAGATCCGTCGCGCCCTGCTCGACGCCGACGTCGCACTCGACGTGGTCAAGGAGTTCACCGGCAAGGTCCGGGAGCGCGCCCTCAGCGACGACGTCAACAAGGCGCTGAACCCGGCGCAGCAGGTCGTGCAGATCGTCAACGAGGAGCTGGTGGGCATCCTGGGCGGCGAGCAGCGCCGACTCCAGTTCGCCAAGAAGCCGCCGACCGTCATCATGCTCGCGGGCCTCCAGGGTGCCGGAAAGACCACGCTCGCCGGCAAGCTGGGCAAGTGGCTGGTCAAGGACGGCCACACGCCGCTGCTGGTCGCCGCCGACCTCCAGCGCCCCAACGCCGTGAACCAGCTGCAGATCGTCGGCGAGCAGGCCGGCGTCCCCGTTT
Source organism: Leifsonia aquatica H1aii (assembly GCF_000633535.1). Classification (GTDB taxonomy): domain Bacteria; phylum Actinomycetota; class Actinomycetes; order Actinomycetales; family Microbacteriaceae; genus Leifsonia; species Leifsonia aquatica_A. The sequence continues at coordinate 509,016 of NZ_AYMR01000009.1, forward strand.
ACGCACCGGAGCCGGGCAATGGTGTCGGCAACCCGGTGAAGGTCGCGAAGGACGCCCTGAAGTTCGCCGAGACCAAGCAGTACGACACCGTCGTCATCGACACCGCCGGCCGCTTGGGCGTCGACGCGGAGCTGATGAAGCAGGCCGCCGACATCCGCAAGGCCACCGATCCGGACGAGGTCCTGTTCGTCATCGACGCGATGATCGGCCAGGACGCGGTCGCGACCGCCAAGGCCTTCCAGGACGGCGTCGACTTCACCGGCGTCGTGCTCTCCAAGCTCGACGGCGACGCTCGCGGCGGTGCGGCACTCTCGGTGGCCTCGATCACCGGTCGGCCGATCATCTTCGCCTCCACCGGTGAGGGCCTCGACGACTTCGAGCCCTTCCACCCCGACCGCATGGCGTCGCGCATCCTCGACCTCGGCGACATCCTCACCCTCATCGAGCAGGCCCAGGAGGCCTTCGACGAGGAGGAGGCGCGCAAGGTCGCCGAGAAGTTCGCGACCGACAGCTTCACCCTCGACGACTTCCTCAAGCAGATGCAGCAGCTGCGCAACATGGGCTCCATCAAGAAGATGATGGGCATGCTGCCGGGCGCCGGGCAGATGAAGCAGCAGCTCGACAACTTCGACGAGAGCGAGATCGTGCGGACGGAGGCCATCATCCAGTCGATGACGAAGGCCGAGCGCACCACCCCGAAGCTCCTCAACGGCTCGCGTCGACTGCGCATCGCGAAGGGCTCGGGCACCACGGTGACCGAGGTCAACCAGCTCGTCAACCGCTTCGAGCAGGCGGCCAAGATGATGAAGACCGTCGCCAAGGGCGGCGTTCCGAACGTCCCCGGCATGGGCCCGATCCCCGGCGCCGGTTACGCCGGACGCAAGCCGCAGGCCAAGAAGAAGAAGGGCTCGCGCTCCGGCAACCCGGCGAAGCGCGCCGCGGAGAACGCCGCGCTGGCCTCGGGTGTCGACCCGAACGCCACCTCGGCACCGGCCGGAAGCGGCTTCGGCCTGGGCGGCGGGGGAGCGGCCCCGAAGGGCGGCCCCACCGAGGAGGAGCTGGCCTCGCTGCAGAAGTTCCTGGGCCGCTAGGCGCCAGGCGCTAGAGCGTCGCGGCCAGGGGCGCCAGCCGGTTCTCGATGCGCGCGGCCACCGCGCGCTGGCCGGCCGCGTTCGGATGGATGCCGTCGGCCTGCAGCAGATCAGCCTTGCCCTCCAAGGGGCGGCCCAGGTCGAGGAAGTCTCCGCCGACCGTCCGCACGGCCGCTCCGACGATGTCGTCCACCCGGTCCATCGTGGCGGGCTGCGGGTCGGCGCCCCAGATCCCGGTGATGCCGATGATGTGGGCCTTCGGGAAGGCGTCCCGCAGCTCGCCGAGCAGCCGGTCGGCCGAGGCGGTGACCGCGGCGGGATCCTGATCCCGGTCGTTGCGGGTGGCGGCGATGAGGATGTATTCCGGGTGCAGCTTCAGGGCGCGGTCCACCTGATCGCGGTAGGTGGTGCCGTTCCAGCCGGCCTTGATGAATCCCGATCCGGACACCGCCAGGTCGTCGAGCCGCCAGCCGTGCTGCTCGGCGATGAGGGCGGGCCAGGCCTCGCCGGGGCCGACGCCCTTGCCGAACGCGATGGAGTCGCCGATCGCGACCGCGGACGGCCGCTCGGCGGCGGCGGGGGCGGCGGCGGACTCAGCGGCGACCGGCTTCGCGGTCGCGGCGCAACCCGTCAGCGCCGTTGCGGCGACGGCGAGGGCGGCGACGGCGAGGGCGAGGCTCAGAGGGCGTCGCGTGCGGGGGCGGGTGATCTGCACGATGTGAGGATAGATCCCCGATGTTGCGTGAATGCTGAGTGCCGGTCGGCGCGTCCCGAACCCCCGGTCAGGGGTTGATTCGAGGGTCAGCTGTGCGCTGCGTCCGCCGCCGTCGAACGGGCCGCCACGAGACCGTCCAGGTCGGTCAGGGCGACGGCGGCGATCGCCTGCTGCCCGGCGGCGGTCGGGTGTTCGCCGTCGGCCTGGACGAGGCCGTCCTGGTCCCGGTAGGGCTCGCCCAGATCGATCCAGACGCCGCCATCGGCCGTCACGGCGGTCTGGAGTGCGGCGTCCAGAGGCGCGAGGTCGTCATCCGAGGCCGCGCCGCTCAGCGCGTCGTAGCCGATGATCCGCGCGTGGGGGAGCGCGGTGTGGAGCTTTCCGATCGCGGCCGTCATCGCCGCGGTGACGGTCGCGTCGTCCTGGCCGAGATCGTTGTCGGAGGCGCCGATCAGCACCAGCTGCGCGTTGTCGGCGATCGCCGCATCCACCTGCGAGGCGAAGGTGCCGCCGTCGGCGCCGGTCGCGACGAATCCGGCTCCGGACACGCTGAGGTTGTCCAGGCCCCAGCGCCGGTCCACCGCGAGCAGGTCGGGCCATGCCTCGCCGGGTGTGAGGCCGAGACCCGCCTCGATCGAGTCGCCGATCACCGCGACCCGGTAGTGCGGGTTGACCACCGGCGTGCCGAGCGCCACCGGGTCGACCGTGGAGGCGCACCCGCTCAGCGCCGCCGCGCCGATCGTCGCCACCGTGATGGCGGTGGCGAAGGCGGCGAGTGGTCGGTGAGCGAGCATGTCGGAAGCCTACGAGCGGAGGCTATGCCTTTGCTATGCGCCTGTGAGGGCGTCCCTGTGCGCGTGGCAGTGGGGTGGGGCGGTTCATCGCGGGAGGCCGCCGCGCAGCTCGTGGGTCAGCGAGCTGACCACCGCCTGGAGGCTCCCGCCGTTGGCCCCGGCCACCTGGAGCTGCCGCTGATAGCTGGCCCCGCCGTCCAGGATGCGGAGCACATCCTGCAGCTCCTGCGCGCAGCCGAGCCGGTCGGCGACAGGCTCCAACTCGTCCACCAGCTCACGCAGCGCCTCGGAGACCAGCCGTTCGCGCCCGTCGGGGGCGACGATGATCTCGGCGTCGAGACCGTAGCGCGCGGCGCGCCACTTGTTCTCGCGAACGAACCAGGGCTGCAGGGTCACCGGCTCCACGCCGTCGTCGAGGTCGCCCGCCATCCTGTCCGTCAGGCAGTGGATCAGGGCCCCGACGGCGCCGACCTCGTCCGCCGTCGACAGGCCGTCGCAGGCGCGCATCTCGACCGTGCCCCACTTCGGCGAGGGACGGATGTCCCACCGGACCTCGGAGTGGTCGGTGACGACACCGGTCGTCACCAGGTCCTGGACGTACTCCTCGTAGTTGGCCCACGAACCGAACTGCCAGGGCAGCCCGGCCGTCGGCAGCTGCTGGAACATCAGTGCGCGGTTGGAGGCGTAGCCGGTCGCCGCTCCCGCCCAGTACGGGCTCGAGGCGCTCAGCGCCTGCAGGTGCGGGTAGTACGTGAGCAGGCCGTTCACGATGGGCAGGGCCTTGTCGCGTTCGTCGATGCCCACGTGCACGTGCACGCCCCAGATCATCATCTGGCGCCCCCACCACTGGGTGCGGTCGAGCAGACGGTCGTAGCGGTCGTTCGGGGTGACCTTCTGGTCGTACCACTGGGCGAACGGGTGCGTTCCGGCGCAGAGCAGTTCGACGCCGAGCGGATCGGTCACCTCCCGCACCATGCCCATCAGCTCCTGGAGGTCGGAGACCGCCGCCGGGACCGTGCGGTGCACGCGGCTCACCAGTTCCACGGTGTTCAGGAGGAGCTCGTGAGTGATCTGCGGGTGCTCCCGGCCGTCCGGCGTGCCGAGCTCGCGGAGCACCTCGTCGGCGATGTGGACGAGGTCCCCGGTGGCGCCGTCGACGAGGGCGATCTCCCATTCGATGCCGACGGTGGAGCGCTCGGACTCCGAGAATTCGATCTGCAAGGGTGTCGTCCCGTCCGTCCGATTGTTCAAAGCAGGGCAGTATCTGACAGAATAGCTAGTTGAGTTCCGTCGTACCCGACCCTCTATCCGGTTCGGCGGGATACCAAAGACCTCCTGCCGAGTGTGCCCCCACGCTCACGGCAGTCAGTTCGACAAAACTCACTCATCAACACTGGAGAATTGTGGCTGTCAAAATCCGTCTGAAGCGCCTGGGCAAGATCCGCGCTCCGTACTACCGCATCGTCGTCGCCGACTCGCGCACCAAGCGCGACGGTCGCGTGATCGAGGAGATCGGTCTGTACCACCCCACCGAGGAGCCCTCGCGCATCGAGGTCGACTCGGACCGCGCGCAGTACTGGCTCAGCGTCGGCGCCCAGCCGTCCGAGCAGGTCCTCGTGCTCCTCAAGCTCACGGGCGACTGGGGCAAGTTCAAGGGCGACAAGGACGCCGTCTCGACCGTGAAGACGGCCGACGAGAAGGTCGCGTTCGTCGCCGACGAGAAGAAGAAGCCGGTCCTCAAGCCCAAGGCGGAGAAGCCCGCTGCTGTCGCCGCTGAGGCGGAGGCCGTGGTCGAGGCCGAGGTCGAGGCCGAGGAGGCCGCCGAGGCCGAGGTCGTCGCCGAGGCCGAAGAGATCGTCGCCGACGCCGAGAAGGCGTAACACCTTGCTCGCACCCGCGCTCACGCACCTGGTCAAGGGCATCGTCGACCACCCGGACGACGTGCACGTCGTGGCCAAAAGCTCCCCGCGTGGAGAGGTCCTCGAGATTCGTGTGAATCCCGAGGACCTCGGCCGGGTGATCGGCCGCTCCGGCCGCACCGCCAAGGCGCTCCGCACGCTCGTGTCCGCGCTGGCCGACGGCCGTCGCGTCCGCGTCGACGTCGTCGACGACTGAGGTGGCCGACCACAAGCTGCCCCGCAAGGACGTCGCACCGCGACCGGATCAGACCGAGCTCCGCGTCGGTCGGCTCACCAAGGCCCACGGGCTGAAGGGGGCCCTCAAGCTGGAGCTGTTCACCGACGAGCCGGAGAAGCGGTTCGTCTCGGGCGCCGAGTTCACCCTCCAGGTCCCCACCGCCTCCAAATGGCACGGCAAGACCCTCCGGCTCAGCGAGCTGCGCTGGTACAACGGTCACGCCGTCGGCTTCTTCGAGGGAGTGGACGACCGGGACGAGGCCGAGACACTGGTCAAGGCCATCCTCTGGGTGAGCCAGGATGTGAAGGAGCTCCCGGAGGAGGCGGACGCCTGGTACGACCACCAGCTGGTCGGCCTGAGCGCCGTCCGTGACGGGCACCCCGTCGGCACGGTCGCCCGGGTGGATCATCTTCCGGCGCAGGACCTGCTGGCGATCAAGACCGTGACCGGTGAGGTGCTCGTGCCGTTCGTGAAGGCGATCGTGCCCGAGGTCGATCTGGCCGCCGGGACCGTGACCCTGACGCCGCCGACCGGGCTCTTCGAGGAGATCCCGGAGGACGACGCCGCGTCCGACGAGGCCGGGGCCGTCGAGCCACCGTCCCAGGACGACGCCGCAGCGGACGATGCGGCAGCGGACGATGCGGCAGCGGACGATGCTGCAGCGGACGATGCTGCAGCGGACGACGCTGCAGCGGACGACGCTGCTGCGGCGGCTGTGGAGTCGCCCTCCGCGGACTGATCCCTCCCGCGACGCGAGAAGCCCCGACCTCGCGGTCGGGGCTTCTCGCGTCTCAGCCGACGATCGAGAGCCCGCGCGCCCGGAGCCCGCGCGCGTCGGCGTCGAGTGCCGCGGCGAGCCGCTCGTGGGTGGCGACGATGTGCCGGTGGATGTGCTCGGCGGCCGCCTCGGCGTCCCGGGCGGCGACGAGGTCGACGATGCGGCGGTGCTCCTGCCAGGCGGTGCGCCGGGACTCCTCGCTCCGCACCTCCAGCCAGCGGGTGCGCGCGAGCCTGGTCATCGCGGAGTCGACCGCGTCGGCGAAGAAGTGGTTGCCGCTCAGCGCGGCGAGCCGCACGTGGAAGCCTGTGCCGGCACCGACCGCGTCCTCGTGCGTGCGGGCGAGGTCGTAGGCGCCCAGCCGCTCGGCGAGCGCCGCGATGTCCGCGTCGGCAGCGCGCGCGCAGCTGAGCCGCACCGCGGCGGTCTCCAGAGCGTCGCGCAGCTCGCTGAGCCGGGCGATCTCGCCGAGATCGATGGGGGAGACCTGCCACGCGCGGCCGTCGCGCGCGACCAGGCCTTCGCTCTCCAGGCGCTGCAGCGCCGCGCGCAGTGGGGTGCGCGAGACGCCGAGATCGGTCTCGAGCCCGCGCTCGGTCAGCCGCGACCCCGGGACGCGGTCGAGGTCGAGGATCTCGGAGCGCAGGCGCTCGTAGGCGGTGGGCTGCGCGCTCATGGGAGTCCTCTCCTGGCCTGCCGGCCGGTGTCGAGCAGTCGATGCGGACCGGGCCGTGTCGACCAGTCTGGTGCATCCGTGTGGCGGGCCGTTTTGGTATACCACTAGGGTATACCGCATGATGCCCGTCCTCCAACGCTCCGGCCTGCGCCGTCCCCGGCCCTGGCTGATGCTCGGCTTCGGCGTGATCGCCCAGGCGAGCTCGACCGTGTTCGTGTCGACCCCGGCGTTCCTCATCCCGCTCCTGCACAGCGAGCGCGGGCTGAGCCTCGCCCAGGCGGGTCTGCTCGCATCGGCACCGACCCTCGGCCTCGTCCTCACGCTCATCGGCTGGGGTGCGTTGAGCGACCGGATCGGCGAGCGCTGGGTGATCGCCTCCGGGCTCGCCATCACCGCCCTCGCCGGGCTCGGCGCGATGTTCGTGTCGTCCTACCTGGCACTCGGGGCGTTCTTCCTGCTCGGCGGGATGGCGGCCGCCAGCCCGAACGCCGCGAGCGGACGGGTGGTGATCGGCTGGTTCCCGAAGGAGCGCCGCGGCCTCGCCATGGGCATCCGGCAGATGTGCCAGCCGCTGGGCGTCGCCGTGGCCGCGCTCTCGATCCCGCTGCTGGCCGCCGCCGGGGGGATCGGGGCGGCGCTGGTCGTGCCGACCGCGCTGTGCGCCGTCTCCGCGGTGCTCTGCGCCGTCGGCATCGTCGACCCGCCCCGGCCGCCGCGCACGTCGCCAGACGGGGCGGCGCCGCACCGGCAGGCCGCCTGGCGCCCCTACCGCGAGACCTCACTGCTGTGGCGTATCCACGCGGTGTCGATGCTGCTGGTCGTTCCGCAGTTCACGGTGTCGACGTTCGGTCTGGTGTGGCTGGTCACCCAGCTGCACTTCTCTGCGCTGGCGGCGGGCATCGTGATCGGGGTCAGCCAGTTCGCCGGCGCGATCGGGCGGATCGGCGTCGGGGTCCTGAGCGACCGGGTCGGCAGCCACCTGCGTCCCCTGCGGTGGGTGTCGCTGGCGGCGGTCGCGGTCATGCTGCTGATGGCGGTCGCGTCCGCTCTCGGCTCGGCGCCGGCCGCGGTCATCCTGATCGTCGCAGCGATCGTCACCGTCGCCGACAACGGACTCGCGTACACCTCCGTCGCCGAGATCGCCGGGCCGTTCTGGTCGGGTCGCGCCCTCGGCACGCAGAACACCGGGCAGTTCCTCGCGGCCTCCGTCGTGGGCCCGGCGGTCGGTGGACTGATCGGCTGGCTCGGCTACCCGCTGGCGTTCGCGCTCGTCGCCCTGTGCCCGGCGATCGCGACCCCGCTCGTCCCGCGTGACCGGGAGTTGGCCGTCGTGCCCGAATAGACTCGTGTGCATGCGCATCGACATCGTCACGATCTTCCCGACGTTCTTCGATGTGCTGGACATCTCGCTGCTCGGCAAGGCGCGTCAGTCCGGGATCATCGAGCTGGGCGTCCACGACCTCCGCGACCACACGCACGACCGGCACCGCACGGTGGACGACACCCCATACGGCGGCGGAGCCGGGATGGTGATGAAGCCCGAGCCGTGGGGCGAGGTCCTCGACGCGGTGCTGGGTGCGGGGGAGGACGCGCACGGCGCCGACGACTCCGACGGCCCGGTCGTGATCTTCCCCTCGCCGGCCGGCGAGGTCTTCACGCAGGCCATCGCCCGCGAGCTCGCCCAGGAGCAGCACCTCGTGTTCGGCTGCGGGCGCTACGAGGGGATCGACCAGCGTGTCTTCGACGACACCGCGGCGCGGGCGAGGGTGCGGCTGATGAGCATCGGGGACTACGTGCTCAACGGCGGGGAGGTCGCGACGATGGCCATGATCGAGGCGATCGGCCGGCTGATCCCCGGCGTCGTGGGGAACCCGGAGAGCCTGGTCCAGGAGTCGCACGAGGACGGGCTCCTGGAGTACCCGAGCTACACGAAGCCCGCCGAATGGCGCGGGCACACCGTGCCGCCCGTGCTGCTGTCGGGCAATCACGGAGCGATCGCGACCTGGCGGCGCGAGCAGCAGCTGGAGCGCACCCGTCGCGTGCGCCCGGACCTGCTCCCGTAGCGGCTGCGGCTCCCGTCGCCGCTACGGCTCCCGTGGCCGCTACGGAGCGGAGAGGACCAGCGGCCCGTCGTCCGTGATGGCGACGGTGTGCTCGGAGTGCGCGCCACGGGATCCGTCCGCACTGCGCAGCGTCCACCCGTCGGCGTCCGTCACGATCTCATCGGTGGTCTCGAGGAACCACGGCTCGATCGCGACCACGAGTCCGGGCTTGAGCGGGAAGCCGCGTCCGGCCCGTCCGTCGTTCGGCACGTGCGGGTCCCCGTGCATCGTGCGCCCCACCCCGTGTCCGCCGAACTGCGTGTTGATGGAGTAGCCCTCCGCGTGGGCCACCGCAGCGATCGCGGCGGAGATGTCGCCGATCCGGCCGCCCGGCCGTGCGGCGGCGATCCCGGCGGCGAGGGCGCGGCGTGTGGTCTCGATGAGCCGCAGGTCCTCGTCCCGGGCCGCCCCCACCACGAGCGAGACGGCGGAGTCCGCGACCCAGCCGTCGACGCTCGCGGCGAAGTCCAGGCTGAGCAGGTCGCCGTCGCGCAAGCGGTAGTCGTGGGGGAGCCCGTGCAGCACCGCGTCGTTGACGGACGTGCAGATGACCTTGCCGAACGGGCTCGCGCCGAACGAGGGGTGGTAGTCGATGTAGCAGGACTCGGCCCCGCGCGACCGGATGAGGTCGTGCGCGATCCGGTCGAGCTCGAGGAGGTTGACGCCCACCTTCGCGGCGGCGGCGGTCTCGGCCAGCACCTGGGCGACGAAGCGTCCCGCGGGCCGCATCTGTTCGATCTCCGCGGGGGTCCTCAGCTCGATCACGGGTGCGTCCTCCTCCTGTCGCCGCGCGCGCCGTGCACGGGCCGCTCACAGTCTTCCACGCTGCCGCGCGGTGGTTCCAGGCGGTCGGGTCGCGCGGATTCGGCCCACGGCGAACCCGCAGCCGCCGCACAGGCGTCCGCGGTTACGCTGGTCGCGTGATCATCCGCAAGGCGTTCTACTGGTGGCTCTTCCCGTCCGCCGTGGTGCTTCCGGTGTGGCTGCTGATCGGCTGGGCGGCGTTCAGCGCCGGCAGCGGGTGGAGCTTCGTCGGCCTCCTGATCCTGTGCCCGGTGCTCTTCCTGGCCCAGCTCGCGGTCGCGGGCGTGACCGTCGCCCGCCGCAGCGCGCGGGACGTGCGAGCGGTCTCCTGGCCGGACGTCGGCCTGCTCACCGCGTGGCATGCGGCCGTCATCGCCTTCGGCTTCTTCCCGGCCGGCGCGACCGGGTGGCTGGCGGTGGCCGCCGTCGTGTTCTTCCTCGGCACGTTCTGGCTCGTCCTCGGCGAGCTCGTCACCGACATGCGGGCCCGGGTGCAGCAGACCTTCGCCGCCTACGAGCGGGCGGCGCAGGCGCCCCAGGTCCCGCGTCCGGAGCCGCACTACGACAGCGTCGAGTACATCGTCGTCGAGGAACGGCACGACGAGCGCTGACCCGCTTTGGTGATCGCGGGGTCGGCATGGCAGAATTGATGCTTGTGCCGCGGCCAGGCTCTGCCACAGGGGAGCCAGCATCTCTCGCGCACACCCCAACCGAATGAACGGCCGCCACCGCGTGAGCGCGAGGCGGCCCCGAATCCGTCCCCGACCTGTCGGCGGGTACAGAGAGCGAAGAGCCATGCACATCCTCGACCACGTGGACGCCGCGTCCCTCAAGTCGGACATCCCCGCGTTCCGCGCCGGCGACACCGTCAAGGTGCACGTCAACATCATCGAGGGCACCCGCGCCCGCGTCCAGGTCTTCCAGGGCGTCGTCATCGGACGCTCGAACGAGGGCGTCCGCGAGACCTTCACGGTCCGCAAGATCAGCTTCCAGGTCGGTGTCGAGCGCACCTTCCCGGTCCACTCCCCGGTCATCGACAAGATCGAGGTCGTCACCCGCGGTGACGTCCGTCGCGCCAAGCTCTACTACCTGCGCGAGCTGCGCGGCAAGAAGGCGAAGATCAAGGAGAAGCGCGACAACTGAGCTGCCCCGCGCAGCGACTCGCGCGGCCCCTGCTGCCGTCGTCCTGAGCTCCCGGTCCTACACTGGACCGGGAGCTCAGGCGGTTAAATGACGGAAGACACGGTCCCCGCGGGTGCGCAGCCGGCGACGCGGGGCGAGCGCGACAAGCAGCGCTCGGCGCTGAGGTTCGTGCGCGACATCGCGGTGATCGTGGTCGTCGCGCTGCTGGTGTCGTTCCTGGTCAAGACCTTCGTGGTCCGATCGTTCTACATCCCCTCCGGGTCGATGGAGAACACCCTGCAGATCCAGGACAAGATCATCGTCAACGAGCTGCAACCGTCGCTGTTCCCGCTCGCGCGCGGCGACGTCGTCGTGTTCCGCGATCCCGGCGGCTGGCTGCCTCCTGCTCCGCCGACCCACCAGAACCCGATCGGGCAGGCCGTCGACACCGCCTTGACCTTCGTCGGCCTCTCCGCGTCCGACAGCGACGACCACCTGGTCAAGCGCATCATCGGCCTCCCCGGCGATCGGGTCGCCTGCTGCTCCACCACGGGTCACCTCACCGTGAACGGCGTGCCGATCGACGAGCCGTACATCATCGTCCCTCCGGGGCAGAGCAACGCCGCGACCCTGGCCTTCGACGTCACCGTGCCCGCGGGGGAGCTCTGGGTGATGGGGGACAACCGCTACGCGTCGCAGGACTCCTCACGCAACCAGTCGCTGCCGGGCCACGGTTTCGTCCCGCTCTCGAACGTCGTCGGGCGCGCGTTCGTCATCAGCTGGCCTGTCAGCCGATGGACCTGGCTGGACGACTATCCTGAGGTCTTCGCACGTGTGGAGGAGAGCTCAGGATAATGGCCCCGGTGACGCCGACCCTCCGGTTCGAGAAGGCGCTCTACCGCGACGGCGTGACGTCCATCGTCGCGGTCGACGAGGTGGGCCGCGGTGCGCTCGCCGGACCGGTCGCGGTGGGCATGGTGGTGATCGACACCGCGGTCAAGCGCATCCCCGTCGGGCTGCGCGACTCGAAGCTGCTCCCGGAGCCCGCGCGCGAGGCGCTCGAGCCGGCGTGCCGTCGCTGGGCGATGTTCCACGCCGTCGGGCTGGCATCGGCCGCGGAGGTCGACGCGCTCGGCATCATGAAGTGCCTGGGTCTGGCCGGTGCGCGCGCGCTCGCTCAGCTGGAGGAGCAGGGGGCGCAGGTGAACGACAGCACCCTGATCCTCGACGGCAACTACGACTACCTCAACCCGGCGCTGATGCGACCCGCCCGGGTGGTCACCCGGGTGAAGGCCGATCGTGACTGCGCGTCGGTGTCGGCGGCGTCCGTCATCGCCAAGGTGCACCGCGACCGGCTGATGATCCGGCACGACGCCGAGTACCCCGGCTACGGCTGGGCGAACAACAAGGGCTACTCGTCGCGCGAGCACTTCGCCGCGCTGGACGAGCTCGGGCCGAGCGCGCTGCACCGGTTGACCTGGCTGAAGCAGTCCTCGATGCTCGACATTCCGCTTTGAGGCCCGGTCCGGCATAGACTTGACGAACGATGGATGAAGACGAGTTCGACGACTACGACCGCGAGGTCGAGTTGGCTTTGTATCGCGAGTACCGGGACGTCGTCTCGCAGTTCAAGTACGTGATCGAGACGGAGCGCCGCTTCTACCTCGCGAACGAGGTGGAGTTCGTGCGCCGGGACACCGAGCACGACTTCTACTTCGAGCTGACCATGAACGACGTGTGGGTGTGGGACGTCTACCGCGCCGATCGGTTCGTGAAGTCGGTGCGCGTCCTGACGTTCAAGGACGTCAACATCGAGGAGCTCTCGAGCAAGGAGTTCGAGCTCCCCAAGGAGCTCGCGCTCGACGAGTAGCGTTCGGCGGACAGCGCCCGCCGCCGCGGCCTACTCCGGGCGTTCCGGGCGATCGCGGCGCGCACGGAGTCGGGAGAACCAGCCCGACGTGCTGATTGCGTCCGCGACGGTCCCACCGGCCTGGTAGCCGGCCGCGAGCCCCGCGAACGCCGCGAAGCAGTCGTCGCAGAGCACGCTCGTCGCCGTGCGGTCGCCTCGCCGCGGTTCGGTGTGCTGCACTGATCGCACACGGTTCTCATGGGTCGTGCCTGCCGGGGCGCCGGGTTCTGATCCCTCCACAGTCGCGTCGTCGCGTGTCGCTCTCCACCGATCCTCCTCTCCGGCCCCGTGGCGTCGCCCGCCCGTCGATGCTGGGGGCAGGAGGTCGACATGGCAGAGAAGGACGAACTCGGGCGCCGAGGTGAGGCGGTCGCGGCCGGCTGGCTCGAGGCGGCCGGGTGGGTGGTACTGGACCGCAATTGGCGGTGCCCGATCGGCGAGCTCGACCTGGTGCTCGCGGACGGCAGGACGACGGTGTTCGTCGAGGTGAAGACGCGCAGCTCCGTCGCGTTCGGGCATCCGTTCGAGGCCATCACGCCGATCAAGCGGTCGCGGCTGCGGCGCCTGGTGGCCGAGTGGTGTCACGAGCATGGTCCCGTCCGCGGCGAGATCCGGATCGACGCGGTGGCGGTGACCGACGCGTGGAGCAGCACTCCCACCGTCGAGCATCTCGCGGGGGTGGCGTGATGGCGCTCGCGCGCGCGTTCGCGGTGGCGCTGACGGGTGTTCGCGGCGACATCGTCGAGGTCGAGGCCGACATCTCGGCGGGGCTCCCCGCCTTCGTGCTCATCGGGCTCCCGGACGCCGCGCTCGGCGAGTCCCGCAAGCGGGTGAGTGCGGCCGCCGTCAACGCGGGCCGTCCGCTCACGCAGCGCAAGCTCATCGTGAACCTGTCGCCCGCCTCGCTCCGCAAGCAGGGGAGCGGTTTCGACCTCGCGATCGCCATCGCCGCCCTGGCGGCGGCCGGCGACGTCCCTGCGGAATCCGCGGCGCGGGCGGTGCACCTCGGCGAGCTGGGGCTCGACGGTCGCCTCCGGCCCGTGCCCGGGGTGCTCCCGGCAGTGCTCGCCGCACGGGAGGCGGGGTTCCACCGGGTGTTCGTCCCGACGGCCAACGCCGGCGAGGCCGAGCTCGTCGACGGGGTGGAGGTCGTGGCCGTGACCGGGCTGCGCGCCGCGGCGATCGCCCACGGCGCCGATCTGGAGCCCGTCGACGTCGACCCCGTCGAGGGACCGGCACGCGACCTCGCCCCTCCCGTCGAGCCGGACCTCGCCGACGTCGCCGGCAATGATGAGGCGGTGGACGCCCTGGTCGCGGCCGCGGCGGGCGGGCACCATGTGGCCATGGTCGGCCCGCCCGGGGCAGGCAAGACCATGCTCGCGCGTCGGCTGCCGTCCCTGCTGCCCGATCTGACCGGCGACGAAGCCCTCGAGTCCACGTCCATCCGCTCGCTCGCAGGGCTCGGTGTCGGCAGCGGCCTGGTCCGTCGGCCGCCGTTCGAGGCACCGCACCACACAGCGAGCGCCGTGTCCCTGATCGGGGGAGGCAGCGGTCGGATCGTCCCCGGTGCGATCGTGCGCGCCACCAACGGCGTGCTGTTCCTCGACGAGGCCGCCGAGTTCCCGCCGTCCGTGCTGGACGCGTTGCGGCAACCGCTGGAGGCGGGCGCGGTCAGCATCCATCGGGCGAGCGGCGCCGCGACGTTCCCGGCGCGATTCCAGCTCGTCCTCGCCTCCAACCCCTGCCCGTGCGGTCGCTACGGCTCGCTCGATGACGAGTGCACCTGCACGCCCATAGCGCGCCGTCGCTACCTCGCCCGCATGTCGGGCCCTCTGCTGGATCGCGTCGACATCCACCTCACCGTGCGCCGTCTCGGCCTGTCCGCGTTGCGGACCGCCTCGGACGCCGGACCGCCCGGGCGATCGAGCGCCGCGCTGCGGGCGCGGGTGGAGGCGGCACGCCGCGCCGCGGCGTCGCGTCTGGCCGGCACCGGGTGGCGTCGCAACGCGGACGTCGCGGGGGTCTGGCTGCGGACGGGGGCGAGGCGGATCGGAACGACCGCCATCGCGCCGCTCGACCGCGCGCTGGAGCGCGGCGCCATCACGATGCGCGGCTACGACCGGGCGTTGCGGCTCGCGTGGACCCTGGCGGACCTCGACGGCGACGCCTGCCCGACCGCCGACCACATCGGTCGCGCCCTCTTCCTGCGCCGGGGAGTGGGAGCATGACCTCCACGAACGCCTTCGTCGGCGTGCCGCATCGCCGGCTCGCGGCGCTGCTCGCCGCGGTCGAACCACGTCCCGCCGCCGAGGCTCCCGAAAGACGCGCGTCGGCAGCGGCCACGGGCGGTGAGGGGGATGGATCGGGCGCCGCAGGGAACGACCGTGATGCGATGGAGACCGCGTTCGCTCGGGTCGCCCTCGGCACGATGGTCGAACCGGGGGACACCGACGCGGGCGCGCTGGTCGGGGCGCTCGGCCCGGCGGGGGCGCTGCGCTGTCTCGCCGCCGAGCACGACGCGGGCGACATGCTCGCGCGGATCGGCGCGGATGCGTCGAGCGCCCGCCAACGCTCGCGGATGTCGGACGCCTTGAAGCGCTGGCGCACGCGAGGATCGCCGCAGGCGGGCGTCCGTGCCCTGGAGATGGCGGCGCACGTCGGCGCGACGCTGCTCACACCCGAGAGCGTCGGCTGGCCGGCGGGACTCGCCGCCCTGGACACGGGCGCGCCCATCGGTCTCTGGTTGCGCGGCGACGCGCGACGTCTCGCCGCTCTCGACCGCTCGATCTCGCTCGTCGGTGCCCGCGCAGCGACCGGCTACGGCGAGCATGTGGCCATGGAGAGCGCGGCCGGCCTCGGCGACCGCGGATTCGCCATCATCTCGGGCGGTGCGTACGGCATCGACGGCGCAGCGCATCGCGCTGCGGTCGCGAGCGGGCACGTCACCGTGGCGTTCCTGGCCGGGGGAGTGGACCGGCTCTACCCCGCCGGTCACAGCGACCTGCTGCGGCGGGTCGCGGAGGACGGCCTGCTCCTCGGCGAGCTGCCGTGCGGATCCACCCCGACCCGGTGGCGGTTCCTGATGCGCAACCGACTCATCGCCGCGGTGAGCGGTGCCACCGTCGTGGTCGAGGCCGGACACCGTTCCGGCTCCCTCAACACCGCGGGTCACGCCGCCGAGCTCGGCCGTCCGCTCGGAGCCGTCCCCGGTCCGGTGACGTCCCCGGCTTCGGCCGGCTGCCACCGGCTCATCCGCGAGTACGCCGCCACCTGCGTGACCACCGTCGACGAGATGGCGGAACTCGCCGACCCGATCGGCAGCGGGCCCCCGGACGACCCGGACGATGCCGTGACCGCGGGGCAGCACACGAACGACCGTGCGGTCCTGGCAGCGGCCTCCGTGCGTGGAGGCCTCACCCCCGACGCGCTCGCCCGCACGAGCGGCGTCCCGGTGCAGGCGGTCGTCGCCGCGCTGGGACGGCTCGAACTGACGGGCGACGTGCGACTCACCGAGACCGGCTGGGAGGCGACCCGATGAGCTGGTTCGACCCGCACACCGTTCGTCTGCGACGCGCTCATGCACCGCCGTCTCTGGGACCGACATCTCCGGGACCGACGGAGAGACGGAGAGACGGGCAGACGGTCAGACGGACAAACGGACAGCCGGGCAGACGGACAGACCGGCAGACCGGCAGACGGACAGACCGGCAGACCGGCAGACGGACAGCCAAGCAGACGGAGGCAGACGGAGCGGAACCGGGGCTCCCCGAGGGTCGCTGCGCGGGCCGGGGCCGTCGGGGCGGGATGCTGGGAGGGTGCAGTTCACGGACGCGATCGACGGGTACGCGCGCCACCTGGAGGTGGAGCGCGGATACTCGGCGCAGACCGTGCGCGCCTATCGGTCCGACCTGACGGCGCTCGCCGCCTTCGCCGCCGGACGGCAGGTGGACGAATCGCACGGGCTGACCCTCGACCTGCTGCGTGACTGGCTCTGGGAGGGCGCGCAGCGGGGACTGTCCAAAGCGACCCTGGCCCGACGGTCCGCCGCTGCGCGCGGGTTCAGCGCGTGGTCGAGCCGCCTGGCGGGCGAACGAGTCGACCCGGCCGCACGCCTCCGGGCGCCGCGACCCGACAAGACCCTCCCGCGCGTGATCACCCGAGCGCAGATGGACGACCTGCTCGCCGCCCTCGCCGCTCGCGCGACCGACGGGGACCCCGGAGCGCTTCGCGATCTCACGATCATCGAACTCCTCTATGCGACCGGGGTCCGCGTCTCAGAACTGACCGGACTGGACGTGGACGACGTCGACCTCGACCGGCTGACCGTCCGCGTGCTCGGCAAGGGGGCGAAGGAGCGGGTCGTCCCCTTCGGCGTCCCCGCCCGCGCGGTCATCCGCCGCTACCTCGCCGAGGCGCGTCCGGCGCTCGCCGTCGAACGATCGGGGCCGGCACTGCTGCTCGGCACGCGCGGCGGACGGATCGGCACGCGGGCGGTCTACGAGCTGGTCGCCACCCTCCTCGAGGAGATCCCCGGGTCGGGACCGGCAGGCCCGCACGCGCTCCGCCACACGGCCGCCACCCACCTCCTCGACGGGGGCGCCGACCTGCGCGCCGTGCAGGAGATCCTCGGGCACGCGAGCATGGGCACCACCCAGATCTACACGCACGTCTCGACCGAACGCCTCAAGGAGAGCTACCGGATCGCGCACCCCCGCGCCTGAGCGCCCGGCCGTCGACGCGAGTGTCACCTCCCATGGTCCAGCGGAAGCAGCACGGACGGCGGCACGGAATCGAAGAACAACAGCGGCGAGACGTACGCGCCGTCGACCCGGACGCCGACATGGAGGCATGCCCCATCGCAGTGGCCGCCGGCGGCGACCTGACCGAGCGGAGCACCGCGCCCGACAGGATCGCCCGCGCCGAGGGACGTCGACAGCGGCTCGTAGCTCGAGAGCACGCCGCCGCCATGGTCCAGCGTGAGCACGGGGCGGTCCACGACGACGCCGGCGAAGCGCACCCGCGCATCCGACGGCGACGTCACGGGCGTACCGGCGATCGCGGCCAGGTCGATGCCGCGATGCCCGGCCGCATAGGGCGTCGGCGGCGCCGCGAACGGCCCGATCACCCGGGGAGGAGCGACCGGCCAGGACCAGCGCGGCGAGGGCTGCACGACGCGTCCGACGCTCGACGGCGAGGCCGCCGGCCCGGCGGGCGGCAGTCCGCTCGCCGGGGATCGCTCGGGCGACGCGCCGCCCGCGAGGAGGACGCCGCAGCACAGGGCGGCCAGGACCCGGGGAGTACGCCGCCCGTTCCTGGCCCACCCCCTCACCCGCCGACCCTGCGAGCACCCCGCGTTACCGCGACGCCATCCGTGCCATCCATGCCATCCCCGCCACGCATGCCACCTCCGCCATCCGTCCCATACGTGCATCGGCGTCCACCCCCTCCGCGCCGCGCGGCGCCCGCTCCCACTCTCGCGTGAAGCGGATCCGCCGCGGACCCGGGGCCGCGGATCGGTGGGAAACGGGTTTCTGCACATCGGACGCATGTCGACATTGCCCCGCGGCGATCCGGGCGTACCGTGTCTAGCGCCGGTTCGCGCTCGCCCGTCGCGGACGTCGCCGGCGGCGGCACACAACCGAACAAGGGGAAGACATGTCAGGACAACGCAGCGGCACGGATGAGGCCGGGAACGAGGTCGCCCACCAGCCCAGCGGCGCGATGCGGCGCAAAGCGACGGGGCTCGCCATCGCGGCGGCCGTGGGAGGCTTCCTCTTCGGCTTCGACTCGTCGGTCATCAACGGTGCGGTCGACTCGATCGGCACGCACTTCGAGCTCAACGCGTTCGTCAAGGGGTTCGTCGTCGCCGTCGCTCTGCTCGGCTGCGCGCTCGGCGCCTACGTGGCCGGTCGGCTCGCCGACCGGTGGGGCCGGCTCAAGGTCATGTTCCTCGGCGCCGTCCTGTTCTTCGTGAGCTCGATCGGGGCCGGTCTCGCCTTCTCGGTCTGGGATCTGGGCCTCTGGCGCGTGGTGGGCGGCCTCGGCATCGGCATCGCCTCCGTCGTCGCGCCGGCGTACATCGCCGAGATCGCGCCGCGGCAGCGACGTGGCGGCCTGGCCTCTCTGCAGCAGCTGGCGATCACCATCGGAATCTTCGCCGCGCTCCTCTCCGACGCGCTGCTCGCGAACGGCAACCCGTCGCGCGAGATCTGGTTCGGGCTGGAGGCGTGGCGGTGGATGTTCCTGGTCGGCGTCATCCCCTCCGCCGTCTACGGCATCATCGCGCTGACGGTGCCGGAGTCCCCGCGCTTCCTGCTCGCGACCGGTCGCCGCGACGAGGCCCGCAAGGTCTTCGAGACGCTCGTGCCCGCCGCGGACCTCGACCGGTCGATCAAGGACATCGAAGACTCCATCAAGGTGGACAAGGAGGGCCTGAAGGCGACCCTGCGCGGCAATGTGCTGGGGTTGAAGGGCATCGTGTGGATCGGCATCATCCTGTCGGTGTTCCAGCAGTTCGTGGGCATCAACGTGATCTTCTACTACTCGACGACCCTGTGGAGCGCCGTGGGCTTCACCAAGGCCGACTCCCTCACGATCAGTGTGATCACGTCCGTCACGAACGTGGTGGTCACCGTCGTCGCGATCCTGCTGGTGGACCGGATCGGCCGCCGCCCGATCCTCCTGACCGGCTCCGTCGGCATGGCCGTCTCCCTCGGGACGATGGCGCTCGCGTTCGCGTTCGCCGACAAGGGGGCGAACGGCGCGGTCAGCCTTCCCGGCGCGTGGGGGCCGATCGCCCTGGTCGCGGCCAACCTCTTCGTCATCTGCTTCGGTGCGTCGTGGGGCCCGCTCGTCTGGGTGCTGCTCGGCGAGATCTTCCCGACCAAGATCCGCGGCAAGGCGCTCGGGCTGGCAGCGGCGGCCCAGTGGATCGCGAACTTCCTCATCACGGTGTCGTTCCCGCCGATGGCCGACTTCTCGCTGGTGTTCACCTACGGGATGTACGCGCTGTTCGCGGCGCTGTCGTTCTTCTTCGTCTTCTTCAAGATCCCCGAGACGAACGGCATGGCGCTCGAGCAGGCGGAGACCCTGTTCACCAATGCCAAGGGGCGGGCGCGCGGGCCGCAGGTCCGCTCCAGCGGCGACTCCGCGTGACCACGCGTTCCTGATAGGATGTGCGGAGCACTCCGTTCGTCGGAGTGACTACGCGTGCCCGGACACCCGCAGGGTGGGGCGCACTTCCACCGGTCTCCCTCCACTTTCTCCGCGGTATTCCGCGCGGGACGGACAGGGGAGCGGAGGTGCGCGGGGCACCAGGAACGGTGGCCGCCGGCCGCCGTGGACAACCGCACATCGCGCCTGCCCGACGGAGACGTCACGGGCGCGTCAAACACAAGGAGAAACGGCAATGGCCGTCGTCACCATGCGCCAGCTGCTCGACAGCGGCGTCCACTTCGGACACCAGACCCGCCGCTGGAACCCGAAGATGAAGCGATTCATCCTCACCGAGCGCTCGGGCAGCTACATCATCGACCTGCAGCAGTCGCTCACCTACATCGACAAGACCTACGACTTCGTCCGCGAGACGGTCGCCCACGGCGGCACCATCCTCTTCGTCGGCACCAAGAAGCAGGCGCAGCAGGCGATCGCCGAGCAGGCGACCCGCGTGGGCCAGCCCTACGTCAACCAGCGCTGGCTCGGTGGTCTGCTGACCAACTTCCAGACCGTGTCCAAGCGCCTCGCCCGCATGAAGGAGCTCGAGGAGCTCGACTTCGAGGGCACCACCAGCGGCTTCACCAAGAAGGAGCTGCTGATCAAGAAGCGGGAGCTGGACAAGCTGCACAAGTCGCTGGGCGGCATCCGCAACCTGTCCAAGACCCCGAGCGCGCTCTGGGTCGTCGACACGAAGAAGGAGCACCTCGCGATCGACGAGGCGAAGAAGCTGGGCATCCCGGTCATCGCCATCCTCGACACGAACTGCGACCCGGACGAGGTCCAGTACCCGATCCCGGGCAACGACGACGCCATCCGTTCGGTCGGCCTCCTGACCCGCATCGTGGCCGACGCCGCGGCCGAGGGCCTCATCCAGCGCCACCAGAAGCCCGAAGAGGGCACCGAGCCGGCCGAGCCGCTCGCCGAGTGGGAGCAGGAGCTGCTCCAGGGCCAGGCCGAGGTGCAGTCGAGCGCCGAGACCGAGAAGGCCGCTGACGCCGACCTCGCCGAGGCCGAGGCGGACTCCGCCGAGGTCATCGCCGAGGGCGAGGCCGACGCCGAGGTCGCCGCGGAGACCGAGGTCGCTGCGGAGGACGAGGCCGCGGTCGAGGCCGACGCCGAGACCAAGTAGTCCCCACCCCAACCGCTTTCGACAAGAAGGTTCCAGTCAGAACATGGCAAACATCAGCATCGCTGACATCAAGGCCCTGCGCGAGCAGCTCGGCACGGGCATGGTCGACACCAAGAAGGCGCTCGAAGAGGCCGGTGGCGACATCGAGAAGGCGACCGAGATCCTCCGTCTGAAGGGTGCGAAGGGCAACGCGAAGCGTGCCGACCGCTCCACCAGCGAGGGCCTCGTCGCGGCCAAGGAGAACGGCAACGGCTCCGCCACGATGATCGAGCTCGCCTGCGAGACCGACTTCGTGGCGAAGGGCGAGAAGTTCATCGCCCTGGCCGACAAAGTCCTCGACGCGGCCGCCGCCGCCGGTGCGACCACGGTCGAGGAGGCCCTCGCGGCCCCCGCCGGCAGCCAGACCGTCGCCGAGCTCATCGGTGACGAGGCCGCCATCCTGGGCGAGAAGGTCGAGCTGCGCCGCGTGGCCTCGGTCTCGGGCGAGCACTTCGCGATCTACCTGCACAAGACCTCCAAGGACCTGCCGCCGCAGGTCGGTGTCGTGGTCGGCTACGCCGGCGACGACGCGGAGACCGCCCGCAGCATCGCGCAGCACATCTCGTTCGCGAACCCGACCTACCTCACCCGCGAGGACGTCCCGGCCAGCGAGGTCGAGAACGAGCGTCGCATCGTCGAGGAGATCTCGCGCAACGAGGGCAAGCCGGAGGCCGCGCTCCCGAAGATCATCGAGGGCCGCCTCGGTGCGTTCTTCAAGCAGGTCGCCCTGCTCGAGCAGGAGTACGCCCGCGACAACAAGCTGACCATCTCCCAGGTGTTGAAGGACTCGGGTCTCACCGTGTCCGGCTTCGCCCGGTTCAAGGTCGGCGCCTAAAGCACCGATGAAGGAGTCCGGATCGCCACAAGCGATCCGGACTCCTTTTCTGTGCGCCCACCCATAGGCGCACGAAGCACCACGCACTACCGTTAGAACCCCAAACAGTCGGAAGGACTATTCACGCATGTCGGCAGCGAGCACAAGACGCAGGGTCCTTCTCAAACTCTCGGGCGAGGCGTTCGGCGGAGGCCAGCTGGGAGTGAATCCCGACATCGTCAGCGGCATCGCCCGCGAGATCGCCCAGGCGGCCGAGGACGTCGAGATCGCGATCGTGGTCGGCGGCGGCAACTTCTTCCGTGGCGCCGAGCTCTCACAGCGCGGCATGGACCGGGGACGTGCCGACTACATGGGCATGCTCGGCACCGTGATGAACGCGCTCGCGCTGCAGGACTTCCTCGAGCAGGCCGGAGCGGAGACCCGCGTCCAGTCGGCCATCGCGATGACGCAGGTCGCCGAGCCCTATATCCCGCGGCGCGCCGAGCGCCACCTCGAGAAGGGCCGCGTCGTCATCTTCGGCGCCGGCGCCGGACTGCCCTACTTCTCCACGGACACGGTCGCCGCCCAGCGCGCCCTCGAGATCAGCGCCGACGTCGTGCTGGTCGCCAAGAACGGCGTGGACGCGATGTACGACTCCGACCCGCGCACCAACCCCGAGGCTCGCAAGATCGACCACATCAGCCACCAGGAGGCGCTGCAGCAGAACCTCAAGGCCGTCGACTCGACCGCTCTGAGCCTGTGCATGGACAACGGGATGCCGATGCGCATCTTCGGCATGGAGCCGGCCGGCAACATCACGGCCGCGCTGCTGGGGGCCGAGATCGGCACGCTGCTCGGCTGACCGGCGACGGCGCTGCCCGCCGCCGGGCGCGGAGCCGGGGCTCTAGACTAGACACCGATTGACCGATCTGAAGGAGACACCGTGATCGCGGATGTGATGACCGACGCCCGCCAGCGCATGAGCAAGACCGTGGAGGCGGCGAAGGAGGACTTCGGCACCGTGAGCGCGGGCCGCGCCAACCCGGCCCTCTTCCAGAAGGTGCTCGTCGACTACTACGGCTCGCCCACGCCGCTGGCCCAGCTGGCCGGCCTGCAGAACCCGGAGGCGCGCGTCCTCCTCGTGACGCCGTACGACAAGTCGGCGCTCAAGGAGATCGAGAAGGCCATCGTCAACATGCCGAACCTCTCCGCGAACGTCGGCAACGACGGCGAGATCGTCCGCGTGACCCTGCCGGAGCTCACCGAGGACCGCCGTAAGGAGTTCGTCAAGATCGTCCGCGGCAAGAGCGAGGACGCGAAGGTGGCCCTGCGCAACATCCGCCGCAAGGCGAAGGACGACCTGGACGCCCTCAAGGGCGAGGTCGGCGACGACGAGGTGTCCCGCGGCGAGAAGGAGCTGGAGGCCCTGACCCGCACGCACGTCGACGCCGTCGACGAGGCGTTGAAGCGCAAGGAAGCCGAGCTCCTCGAGGTCTAACCATGAGCGAGGGGAGCGGCACCGGCGCGCCCCGGACGCCGGACACGGGCAGGCGGGGCAAACCGCGGTCTCGTGAGGAGTTGCGCGCCCAGGTGCAGGCGACGCGTGCCGACTTCGAGCGGCAGGTTCAGGCGCGCAAGGCGCAGCTGGACGCGACGAACGAGCTCATCGAGCAGCGCACGGGCCGCAACCTCATCCTGGCGATCCTGATCGGCCTCGGCGCCGGCGTGATCGTGGTGGGGACCCTGGTCTTCATCAAGGAGCTGTTCATCCCCTTCGGGATGGTCATGGCCGGGTTCGCGGCCTTCGAGCTGACCCAGGCGTTCCGCGGTGCCGGCCGGCACATCCCGCGCATCCCGACGGTCGCGGCGGCCGTCGCGATCATCCCCGCGTCCTTCTGGTTCCACGCCGGCGGGCAGCTCGTCGCACTCGCGGCGGGCATCGCGCTCGTCGTCGTCTGGCGGTTGATCGAGGAACTCGCCGTCCCCGCGCGTCGTGCCGGCGCGGCCGCCCTCGGCCGCGACCTGACCTGGAGCGTGCTGGTGCAGCTCTACGTCGGTCTGCTGGCCAGCTTCGTCTTGCTGCTGCTGGCGGAGCCGGGCGGCGAATGGTGGGTGCTGGCCTTCGTCATCGTCGTGGTGGCGGTCGACACGGGCGCGTACGCCGCCGGCCTGTCCTGGGGCAAGCACCCCATGGCGCCGACCATCAGTCCCAAGAAGACCTGGGAGGGCTTCGCCGGTGCGACGGCCACCGCCATCATCGCCGGAGTGCTGCTGTCGCTGTTCATGATCGACGAGCCGTGGTGGTTCGGTGTGATCTTCGGCGTCGTGCTGCTGCTCACGGCGACCGCGGGAGACCTCGCCGAGTCGCTGATCAAACGCGACCTCGGCATCAAGGACATGAGCTCGTGGCTGCCCGGGCACGGCGGGTTCCTGGACCGGCTCGACTCGATCCTGCCGTCGGCGGCGGCCACCTACGTGCTGTTCCTCATCTTCCGATGACAGAATGGGGGAGTGAGCACCTTCCCCCGCACCCCGAAGAAGCAGGGATACGACGTCGAGCAGGTGGACGCCTTCCTGCAGACCGCCCGGCGCGCCTACGATGACGACGCCTCCGCGCCGCTGACGTCGGCGGACATCCGTCGCACGGCCTTCTCGATGCAGAAGGGCGGCTACTCGACCACCCACGTCGACGCGGCGCTGGAGCGCCTCGAGGACGCCTTCGCCCAGCGCGAGCGCGAGCAGGCGCGAGTCGCCGCGGGCGACGAGGCCTGGTTCGCGGAGGCCCGCAGCACGGCGCAGGTGGTTCTGAACCGTCTCGACCGCCCGGTGGGCCACCGGTTCGACCGGGTGAGCGTGCTGACCCTCGGCTACAACAGGCAGGACGTCGACCGGTTCGCGAACCGGCTGGTGAAGTACTTCCAGGACGGCCGGCCGATGAGCGTCGAAGAGGTGCGGACCGTCACGTTCCGCGAGCAGCGCGGCGGGTATCGGGAGGTGCAGGTCGACCTGCTCCTGGACAGCGTCACGGACGTGATGCTCGCGGTCCGCTGAGGCTGGTCATTGGCTGAGCGGAGGCGCGGTTTCTTGGATTGTCCGCCGAAGTCCGTTATGGTCTTGTGATCGTGGGTAGACGAGAAACAGCAGAGATCGTTCCGCTGACACCGGCCAACCCGGTCGGAGTCGCGTTCCGGCGATCCCGACGACCGCACATCCGATCGCGCGCCCTGCTC
The DNA here is from genome assembly GCF_000633535.1 of Leifsonia aquatica H1aii. Taxonomy (GTDB): domain Bacteria; phylum Actinomycetota; class Actinomycetes; order Actinomycetales; family Microbacteriaceae; genus Leifsonia; species Leifsonia aquatica_A. Next base: position 533,570 of record NZ_AYMR01000009.1, read on the forward strand.
TGGGGCTTCGCGTTCACAGCCGCCGTCGGATTCGCCCTGGTGAACGTCGTGGACCCGTACTCGGGCTCCACCGCGGCCCCGGCGTACGCGGACACGCTGCCGGCCCCGCAGACCACCTCGCGGTTCGGCGGGGCGCCGACGCAGACTCTGACCGCGCCGGACGCGGCCGCGACCACGGTCGAGCGCGACACCGTCAGCGTCAAGGCGAAGCCCACGCCCACGCCCACTCCGACGCCCACCGCGTCCAGCAGCAGCAAGTCGTCGTCGGCCTCCGCTCCTGCGGTCGGCACGCCCGACCCGGGCACCGCCCAGGCGATCGCGTACGAGATGCTCCAGGCCCGCGGCTGGGGAGACGATCAGTTCAGCTGTCTCGTCGCGCTCTGGAACAAGGAGTCGCACTGGAACGTGTACGCGCACAACGGCAGCAGCGGCGCCTACGGCATCCCGCAGGCCCTGCCGGGGAGCAAGATGGCCTCGGCCGGCGCCGATTGGGAGACGAACCCCGCGACCCAGATCACCTGGGGCCTGGGCTACATCACGGGCCGTTACGGCACGCCCTGCGGTGCCTGGGGCCACTCGCAGTCCTCCGGCTGGTACTGACCCGGACGTTCGCCCGCTCGGTTTAGACTGGTTCGATGCCGCGCAGCAACCGTCACCGAGGCCGTCAGGGCCACGGTCGCGGGCATGCCGTGGAACGGCAGGACGACGCGCTCGACCGGCTCATCGCCGGCTGGCGCCGCACGGAGACCCGTCGCGGGGTGACCTGGAACGTGCAGCCCGTCACGGCCGTCCAAGCGCAGAAGACCTATGTGTGCCCGGGCTGCGGCCGTGACATCGGTCCGGGCGTGGCGCATCTCGTCGCCTGGCGTGCGGACGGCGTGCTCGGGGACACGGCCGACCTCGCTGCGCGACGGCACTGGCACGAGGCGTGCTGGCGGATCGGTTGACCGGGCCGGGCGCCGATCCGGGCGCCGATGAGAGAGACGAGAAGGACACCGTGACCACCACCCCCGCCGCGTCGGTCGAGATCCGCGGAGGCATCGAGCTGCCCGCCCGTCGCGAGGACATCGAACTGCACACCCGTGACGGCCTCACCCTGGTCGGGGAGCTCGCCAGTCCGCTCGACCATGAGCCCGTGGCGACGCTCGTCACCCTGCACCCGCTGCCGACCGCGGGCGGCTTCATGGACTCCCACATCCTGCGCAAGGCCGCGGGGCGGCTCCCCGCCCTGGCGGACATCGCCGTGCTGCGCTTCAACACACGCGGGACGGTGTCGCCGCGCGGTCGCAGCGAGGGGGAGTTCGGGCACGGTGTCGACGAACGCTATGACGTCGAGGCGGCGATGGCGTTCGTCGCCGAGCGCGGCCTACCGCATCCGTGGCTCCTGGGCTGGTCGTTCGGAACGGAGCTTGCGCTGATGCACGGCCGCGAGTTCCCGGTGGACGGCCTGATCCTGCTCTCTCCGCCATTGCACCGGGCGAAGCCGGAGCACCTGGCCGCGTGGGCGGGGGACACCCGCCCGATCGTGGCGCTCATCCCGGAGCACGATGACTACCTGCAGCCCGCCGAGGCGGCCCGCCGGTTCGCCCCGCTGCCGCAGGTCGAGCTCGTCGCCGTCGCCGGCGGCAAGCACCTGTGGGTGGGGGAGAACCAGACCCGGCGCGTGCTCGACGAGATCGTCGCCCGGGTGAACCCGTCCGCGCTGCCGCTCCCGACCGAGTGGACCGGAGCGTAGGAGCGCCTCCCTCGCCGAGCTAGAGCTCGTTCTGCCGGGGGATGACCACCTGCTTGATGATGAGCAGGAGAGCCGCCGCGAACGGGATGGCGACGAGTGCGCCCAGGATGCCGAGCAGGGTGCCGCCGGCGAGCGCGGCGACGACGACCAGCGCGCCGGGGACGGCGACGGCCCGGTTCATGATCCGGGGGCTGAGCACGTACGCCTCGACCTGCATGTAGACGATGTAGTAGATCGCGGCGGCGATCGCCGTCGGCGGGCCGGACAGGATGCACACCGCGACGATGATGACCGAGCCGGTGATCGTGCCGACCAGCGGGATCAGCGAGAAGAAGAACGCGATGAAGGCGAGCAGCACCGGGAACTTGGCGCCGATGATCGTCAGGAAGATGGCGCTCAGCACGCCGTTCACGAGTGCGAGCGAGACCTGGCCCATGACGTACTTGCCGACAGAATCGGTGATCTGGTCGCCCAGGTCGGCGAACCGGGAGCGACGGGAGGCCGGGACGAGCTGGTACGCGGCCCGCTTGATGCTCGGCAGCGACGCCGTGAAGTAGATCGTGAGGATGATCACGATGACCACTCCGAACGCGCCTTGGACGATCCCGGAGGCCGTCTGCAGGACCTTCGAGGTGATGTCGGGCAGGTTCTGCTGCAGCCACTGGGTGACCGCATTGATGTTCGAGTCGTTGATGACCGACGGGAACTGATGCTGCAGGCTCTGGAACCAGTCCTCGGCGCCTCCGCTGTTGACCCAGGTGATCGTGTTGTTGACCAGCTGGGTCGCCTGCGAGATGGCGACCGGGACGATCGCCCAGATCAGGCCGACGAAGGCGCCGATGATCACCACGAGCGTGATCACGAGGGCGAGCCAGCGCGGGAACCGGCGGCGCTCGAGGAACGAGATCAGCGGCTCGATGCCGAGCGCGAGGAAGAGCGCAGCGCCGATGTACGTGATGATCGTCGCCAGGCTGACGATGGACGTCAGGATCAGGATGCCCAGTCCGACGCCGAGCGTTCCGATCAGCCCGGCGCGGAAGGCGTTCTGGATCTTCATGGTTCCCCCGGATCGGTCGTTCAGTCGCGCTCGGACGAGACGCTCTCGGCCTGCTGGAGCACGCCGCGCAGGTTCTCGAAGTAGCCGGCGACGGCCTCGCGCTCGATTTTGATCTGCGCCAGCCGCTCCTCGGCGTCGGCGACGAGCCGCTTGGTGCGGTCCTCCGCCTCCTCGATCTGGGCGGCGGCGCGCTCCTCGGCGTCGCGGAGGATCGCGGCTGCGGTCTGCTCGGCGTCCTTGCGGGCCTTCTTGACCGTCTCGCGGGCCTCGGTCTCGAAGGCCTCGCTCTCGGACCGTGCCTGCGCGGTGCGCTTGGTGGCGTCCTGGAGCTGTGCGTTCGCGTCGTCCAGGTACTTCTGGGTCTGGGCCACGGCCTCCTGGTGGCGGGCGAGGTACTCCTTCGCGGCCTCGTCGCGGCGGGCGCGGAGCTCGACGTCGAGGTCGATGCGCGCCTGTGCCACCTCGTGGGTGCGGGCGTCGAGCTCGGCGAGCGTTGTCGTCCGCAGCGCGGTGAGCTCGGACTCCAGCGCCGTGCGGGCGTCGGCGGCCTCGTGCTCGAAGGCGGCGGTGCGCTCGGCGATCTCGGCCGCGAGCGCGGTGCGGGCCTCGGCGACCTCCGCCGCGAGGACGGTGCGGGCCTCGCCCGAGTCCTTCTCCAGAGCGACCCGGGCCTGCTGGGTCTCGTCGGCGAGGGTGAGGCGCACCTGCTCGGCCTCGGTCTCCAGCGCGATCCGCTGCTGCTCCCGATCGTTGGCGAGCTCGTTGGCCGTCGACGCGCGCAGGTCGGCCAGCTCCACGGACGTGCGGCGCACGTCCTCCTCGAGGGTGGTGCGGGTGCGCTCGGTCTCCTCGGCGATCCGGGACCGGGCTTGCTCCGCCTCGGCGGCGAGAGAGGATGTGGTCTGCTCGACCTCGGCGGCGAGGGCGGCCTTGGTGGTGGCGACCTCGGTCTCCAGTGCGGACCGGGCCTGCTCGGTGTCGGCGGCGAGAGCGGTCGTCGTCTGCTCGACCTCGGCGGCGAGAGCGGACCTGCGCTGCTCCTCCTCGGCGGCGAGCGCGGACGTCTTCTGCTCCACCTCGGCGGCGAGAGCCGACGTCGTGGTGGCGACCTCCGTACGCAGCGCCGAGGTCGTCTGCTCGACCTCGGCGGCCAGGGCGGCGCGAGTGGTCTCGACCTCGGCGGCGAGCTGCGCCTGGGTCGAGGCGACCTCGGCCTGCAGCGTGCTTCGCTCGCGGGACAGCTCATCGGCGAGGGAGGTGCGGGCGGCGTCGACCTCGGCCGCCAGGTCGGCGCGCAGCTGGGTGGCTTCGGCGTCGAGCTCGCGGCGTCGACGGTCGGTCTCGGCCTCCAGTGCGGCGCGGGCCGTCTCGGCCGCGGCGGCGAGCTCGCTCGCACTGCGCTCGCGGTCGGCGGCCAGGGCAGCCGTGGTGGAGGTGCGCTCGGCCTCCAGTGCGGCGCGGGTCTCGGTGGACTCCCGCTCCAGCGTCGTCCGCGTCTGCAGGGTCTCGTCGGCCAGTCGCTTCGTGGTGCTCTCGACCTCGTCGGCCAGCTGCGCCTTCGTGCGGGTGACCTCGTCGGCGAGCTCGGACTTCGTGCGGGTGACCTCGTCGGTGAGAGCCGACTTCGTGCGGGTGACCTCGTCGGTGAGAGCCGAGGTCGTCCGGGTGACCTCGTCGGCGAGCTCGGTGCGCGTGCGCCCGGACTCCTCGGCGAGTGCCGATCGGGTGGTCGTGACCTCGTCGGCCAGCGCCGAACGGGTCTGTTCGGCCTCGGCGGCCAGGGCCGCCTTCGTCTGCTCGACCTCGAGGGCGAGCGCCTTGGACGTCTGCTCGACCTCCGTCTTCAGCGAGAGCCGGGTGGTGGCGTCCTCGTCGGCGAGGTCGGCGCGGGTCTGGGCGGATTCGGCGGCGAGCGCGGCGCGCTGCTGCTCGACCTCGGCAGCGAGGTCGGCGCGGGTCTGGGCGGCCTCCGCCGCGAGCTCCGCCCGCAGGCGAGCCTCGTCGGCGGCCAACCGGTCGGCGGTCTCGGCCGTCCGGCGGTCGAGATCGAGGCGGATCTGGGCGGCTTCGCGCTCGAACGCGGCGCGGTCCTGGGCGAACGCACCCTCCAGTTCGCCGCGGCGCGCCTCGATGGTGCGCTCCAGCTCTGCGGCCTCGGCGCGCGCGGCTTCGGCCTCACGGGACGCCACGGCCTTGAGCTCGGCGGCCTCGCGGTCGGCCTCGGCACGCACGGCGGCAGCCTCGCGTTTGCTGGTCGCGCGCAGTTCGGCGGCCTCGGTGGCGACGGCGCCGCGGATCCCGGCGGCCTCCCGCATCGCGTCGGTGAGCAGCGTCTCCTTGTCGGTGCGCGTCTTCGCCAGCAGCTCGCTGGACTCGATCTGTGCGTCCTCGAGCGTGGTGGTGGCGCGGGCCGTGGCGTCGGCGATGATGCGCTCGGCCTGCTGGGCGGCGGCCTTCTTGATCTTCTCGACCTCGCCGGCGATGCCGGCGCGCAGCTTCTCGGCGTCGATGTCGGCCTGCGCGATCAGGCGCGTCGACTGCTCCTCGGCCACCCGCAGGGTGTTCTCGAGCTTGGTGCCGAGCCCGGAGTAGGTAGGGCTGCCGACCTCTTCGATCTCGGCGTTCAACTCCTCGATGCGCAGCTGGAGGCGCTTGACCTCCTTCGACGAGTCCGCGGACTGGGTGTTCGACTTGATGAGCTCACGCCGCAGGTCCTGGACCGCTTTGTCGACCTCATCCTTGTCGTACCCGCGGAAGACCTGCGTGAAGTTCGATTCATCCGTGGCCACAGTCTTCTCTCCTGAACTCTCAAAGCAAGCACGGCCCGGCGAACAGGCCGAACTGATCCTACATTTCGTTCGTGAAGGGCGCATGCGAGAGCGCCGGTGGCCGCACGGGAGCATGTGCCGGGGTGAGGTGGCAATACGACCAATGTCGAATTGTCCTGGCCTGCGGCATCCCGGCAGTGTGCATACGGACCCGCCGGGACGGCGGCCGTGAGCTCGCCGATGGTCGAGCCTGCACGGCACGGACCGGCGGCCGCCGCAGCGCCGAGCGCTGCGGTTCGACCGAATCAAGGGGGAATGGCAATGAAGTCGAAGTCGTCGAAGTCCGGCCGCGCCACCGGGCGAGCCGTCGTGGGCACGCTCGCGGCGCTCGGGGTGGCCGCGAGCGTCGCGCTGACGGGGATCCCCGCTCAGGCGACCGGGGCGAACGCGTTCGAGATCTTCTACTCGCCCGACTGCCAGGGGGCGTCGCGCGGGTACGAGAAGTCGAACGGCAAAGAGCCGTGGATCAACGACACGTTCAACCGCAACGCGCACGGCAGCGCGGGATACGGTCAGGGCATCTACAAGAACGCCGCCTCCGTCTACCTGCGGGGCACCACACCCCTGGCGATCTGGGGGCCGTCGAGCTCGATGACCTGGGCGCTCAGCAGGTTCGACAGCGGAGCCTGCTACAACCTCGGTGCGCTGCGCAATCAGAACATGTACTTCCAGTTCAACGGGTGACCCGGACGCTTTCCGCTCCGAGGCACTGAGCCCGGCCCACCCGCGGGTGGGCCGGGCTTCCGTTCTGTCCAGGGAATCGTTGGCGGGCTCCCAGGCGGATCGACTAGTGTGTGGTGACTGTGCCCGCCCGTGACCCGGGGCAACACAGAAGGAGCTTGTTTGCGTTTCGTACTCGCCATCGTCGCGTTCGTGGTGGCCGCCGTCATGATCGTCGCCGGCATCGCCCAGCGGACGGTGTTCGCACCTCCCACGCAGCTGACCGCGAGCGCGACCGTGACGGGCGACGCGCGCTATGTCGTCATCGCCGGCTCGGCCCTGAACGCGCACAGCGGCCAGCAGACGCTCTCCGTCAGCGGGGCCCCCGACGTGAAGTCCCAGGTGGTCGCGATCGGCCGCACCGCCGACGTGATGGCGTGGCTGGGCAGCGAGAAGTACGTCGCCGTCGGATACGACTCGGCGGCGGACACGCTGACGACGCGCTCCGTCACGCCCAAGGCCTCCAGCGACAGCTCCGACTCGACGTCGACGCCGTCGCCCACCTCGACGGAGGCCGCCGGGTCGACGACGGAGAACTCCGCACCGCAGAAGTCCGAGGCCGGCCCCAATCCCACGGGCTCGGACCTGTGGCTGGAGGAGTACGACGGCGAGGACGCCCAGGTCACCCGCATGAGCATCCCGGACGGGGTGAGCGTGCTGGTCGCCTCAGACGGCATCAAGCCCGCCCCGTCGATGATCCACATCACCTGGCCCGTCGACTCCAGCACCCCCTGGGCGTTCCCGCTCATCATCGGCGGCCTCGTCCTTCTCGTCATCGGAATCGCCCTCTACCTGTGGGGGCTATACACCCACCGCAAAGCGCGCGGACCGCGCCGGAAGAGCGGACCCAAGATGCCCAAACTCCCCAAAGCCCCGAAGTACAAGCCCAGCGCCGACGTCGAGACCACGTCCCGCGGGCGTCGCTCCACCCGCCGGACCCGGGTGATCGCCCCCGCGGTCCTCGTGGGCGCGCTGACGCTGTCCGGGATCGGTGCGGGCGCCGCCTTCGCCGACGACACCCCGACCCCGACGCCCACGCCGACGTCGGCCCCGACCTCCACGACGACGTCGGTGCCGAAGGCCGCCAACCAGCTGCCTCCGGCGGTGACCGTCCCGCAGCTCGAGCGCATCATCAAGCGCATCTCCATCTCCGCGGCGAACGCCGACGCGAAGGCCGATCCGAACCTCGCCAAGGAGCGGTTCACCGGCGCGGCCCTCCAGCTGCGCGAGGCGAACTACGCGATCCGGGCGAAGAAGGCGGACCAGCCGGCGCTGCCGGCGATCCCGGCCGACCCGATCGTGCTCTCGCTGCCCCAGGCGACCACATCGTGGCCGCGGACGGTCGTGGCCGTGATCGAGATGCCGAAGGACGCCGAGGGCAAGGACCAGGCCCCGCAGGCCCTCACCCTCGTCCAGGACACCCCGCGCGACAACTACCTGGTGTCCTCGGCGGTCTCCCTGGAGCCCAACGCCAAGGTGCCCGACCTCGCCCCGGCGAGCGTGGGCGCCGCCGTCCTGCCGCCGAACTCGAAGCTCCTCCGGCTCCCGCCGAACGAGGTCGCGGCCGCCTACGGCGACATCCTCCTCAACGGCGACGACAGCAAGTACGCGTCGCTGTTCCAAAGCGAGGGCGACACGCTGCGTACCGCCGTCGGCCTGCCGTACAAGAACGAGCGCAAGGCGAATCTGTCCTCGACGGCGTCGCTGTCCTACACGAACCAGGTTCCCGCCGACTCGACCGTGGCGATGGCGACCAACGACTCGGGCGCGATCGTGTGGACCAACCTGGACGAATTCGAGACGACCAAGGTCACCGAGGCCGGAGCCGAGATCACCCTGCAGCCCCCGGGAGGCGCCACCGCGGCGCTCCTCGGCGCACCGGGCAGCAAGACGGGCGTCGAGAGCACCTACAGCTACCAGCTCGCCTTCTATGTGCCGCCCGCCGGTTCGGACGCAAAGATCACCCTCCTGGGCTTCGCCCAGGGCCTCGTCGCCGTGAAGGAAGTGCAATGAGCCAGATCCCTCCCGCACCCGCCAACCTGCGTGGCGCCGTCGATCTGAGTTCGCTGGTGGACCGCCCGAATCCGTCTGCGCCGGCCGCCCCGGGCGCGCCGGGCGCCGCCGCCGGATCGAGCGAGGCGCTCGCCCTGCCGAGCCTCTACTTCGAGGGCACGGACGCCAACTTCAACGACTTCATCGACCTGTCGATGCGGGTCCCGATCGTGGTCGACCTGTGGGCCGAATGGTGCGGCCCGTGCAAGCAGCTCAGCCCCATCCTCGACCGGGTCGTCGCCGAGTATGCGGGCCGGGTCGTTCTGGTGAAGGTCGACGTCGACGCGAACCCGCAGCTCACCCAGGCGTTCCAGGCGCAGTCGATCCCCGCCGTCGCGGCGCTGGTCGGAGGCCGCCCGGTGCAGCTCTTCGTCGGGGCGCTGCCGGAGCAGGAGGTGCGCGACGTGTTCGCCCAGCTCCTCGAGCTGGCCGCGCAGAACGGGGTGACCGGCACGGTGACGGTCGAGGGCGACGCGGGCCCCGCCCCCGAGGGCGAGCAGACCGAGCAGCCCGAGCCCGAGCCCGAACCGCTGCCGCCGCACCACGCCGAGGCCTACGAAGCGATCGAGCGCGGCGATTACGACACCGCTATCCAGGAGTACAAGACGGCGATCGCCCAGGATCCCCGCGACGCGATGGCGGTGGCGGGCCTCGCCCAGGTGAGCCTGCTGTCCCGGCTCGCGGGCAAGACGCTGGACGCCATCCGCTCCGCCGCGGCCGCCGATCCGGGCGACGCCCAGGCACAGCTCGACGTCGCCGACCTGGACCTCTCCGGCGGTCACATCGAGGACGCCTTCGATCGGCTGCTCACGCTCTTCCCGACGCTCGACGCGGCGGGCAAGAACACGGTGCGCACCCGGCTGCTCGACTATTTCGAGATCGTCGGTGTGGAGGATCCCCGCGTCGGCAAGGCGAGGGCTAGGCTGACGTCGCTGCTGTACTGACGTCCTCGACGCGGTAGGCGGCGCCACGACCCCCTCCCGAAAGGCAGCGCATGCCCCGTGTGCTCGTCGTCGGCGGGACCGGCCTGGCCGGACGCGCCGTCACCTCCGCCGCGATCGAACACGGCCACGACGTCATCGTGGCCTCCCGCCGCGTCCCGGACGATGACGCTCCGGCGTTCGTCGAGGGGGCGCAGTACGTCACGGCCGATCTGATCGGTGGAGGCGGTATCGAGGAGGCGGTCGACGGGGTCGATGTGCTGATCGACGCGAGCAACGGCACGGGGCGACAGGCTGCGCAGCTGTTCGTGCACGGCTCGGGCAACCTCCTGCACACCGCCGCCCGCTTCGGTGTCGGCCGTGCGGTGCTGCTGTCGATCGCGGGCGTCGACGGGTCGCGCTACCCGTACTATCGCGCAAAGCTCGCCCAGGAGCAGGTGTACGCCGAGTCGCCGCTGTCGACGCATATCGTCCGCGCGACCCAGTTCCACGACTTCGTCACGTCGATCTTCCAGCGGGGCCGCCCCTTCGGCGCCCTGTTCGCTCCCGCCGGCACGCGGTTCCAGCCCATCGCCGTCGAAGACGTCGCGCGCGCGCTCGTCGATGCCGCCGAGACGACCGGTGCGGAACCGACCGGCTCGGGGAACACTGTGCGCACCATCGGCGGTCCGACCGTCGAGTCCGCCCGATCGCTCGCCGAGCAGTGGAAGGCCGCGAACGGGTCTCGCCGACCGATCCTCGCGGTGCGGTTGGGTGGGGGACTGGGCGCCACCTGGCGTGCCGGGCGCAACCTCGCCCCCGAGCACGCCGTCGACGGCGCGGACTACGCCGCCTGGCTCAGCGCCGGGGCCTGAGCCACAGCGCACCCAGCGGGGGCAGCGTCAGCACGGCCGACGCGGGTCGCCCCATCCAGGGCTCGTCCACGGCGTTCACTCCGCCGAGGTTGCCGACGCCGGAACCGCCGAAGTCGTCCGCGTCCGTGTTGAGCAGCTCCTCCCACTCCCCGGCGAAGGGGAGCCCGAGCCGGTAGCCGTCGTGCGGGGCGCCGGAGAAGTTGAAGACGGCGACCAGCGGGGAGCCGTCGCGGTCCTTGCGCACGAACGCGATGACGTTCCCCGCCGCGTCCGAGCCGTCGATCCACTCGAAGCCGGCCGGCTCGTTGTCGAGCGCCCACAGCGCCGGCTGCGCGCGGTAGACCGCATTGAGCTGGGCGACCAGGTTCCACAGCCCCTGGTGGGCCGGCTGGTCGAGGATCCACCAGTCGAGGCCGCGTTCCTCGCTCCACTCGGACGGTTGCCCGAACTCCTGGCCCATGAACAGCAGCTGCTTGCCCGGGTGCGACCACATGAACGCCAGGAAGACCCGCACGTTCGCCAGCTGCTGCCAGTGGTCGCCGGGCATCTTGCCGAGCAGCGACCCCTTGCCGTGCACGACCTCGTCGTGGCTGATCGGGAGGAGGAAGTTCTCGCTCCACGCGTACACGAACGAGAACGTCAGCTCGTTGTGATGGTACGAGCGCCACATCGGGTCCTCGTGCATGTACTGCAGTGCGTCGTGCATCCAGCCCATGTTCCACTTGAGGCCGAAGCCGAGCCCCCCGGAGGAGGTGGGCGCGGTCACCCCGCTGTAGCTCGTCGACTCCTCGGCGATCATCACGGTGCCGGGGTTGCGCTTGTACGCCGTCGCGGTGACCTCCTGCAGGAAGCCGATGGCCTCGAGGTTCTCGCGCCCGCCATGGATGTTGGGCTCCCACTCGCCGGCGTTGCGCGAGTAGTCCAGGTAGAGCATGGACGCGACCGCGTCGACACGGAGCCCGTCGACGTGGAACTCCTCGAGCCAGTACAGCGCGTTGGCGACCAGGAAGTTGCGCACCTGCGAGTTGCCGTAGTCGAAGATGTAGGTGCCCCAGTCCTTGTGCTCGCCACGTCGCGGGTCCGGGTGCTCGTACAACGCCTCGCCATCGAAGCGGGCGAGCGCCCAATCGTCCTTCGGGAAGTGCCCGGGGACCCAGTCCATGATCACGCCGATGCCGGCCTGGTGCAGGCGGTCGATCAGGTGCTTGAGGTCGTCGGGCGAACCGAAGCGGCTGGTCGGGGCGTAGTAGCCGGTCACCTGGTAGCCCCAGGAGCCGCCGAACGGGTGCTCGGAGAGCGGGAGGAACTCGACGTGCGTGTAGCCGAGGGCGACGACGTAGTCGATCAGCTGGTCGGCTGCCTCGCGGTATCCGAGGCCGGGACGCCAGCTGCCGAAGTGCAGCTCGTAGATGCTCATCGGGCCGGCGTGGGGGTCGTTCGCGGCGCGGGACCGCATCCACTCGCCGTCCTGCCAGGGGTGCCGGGAGGTGGTGACGACCGAGGCGGTGGCCGGCGGGACCTCGGCGGCCTGGGCCATCGGGTCGATCTTGCGCACCCAGGCACCGCCCGGGCCCAGGATGTCGAACTTGTAGAGCTCGCCGTCGGCGATGCCGGGGACGAACAGCTCCCAGACGCCGGAACGTCCCATCGTGCGCATGGCGTGCTGCGTGCCGTCCCAGCCGTTGAAGTCGCCGACGACGCGGACCGCCTTGGCCCGGGGAGCCCAGACGGTGAACGCGGTGCCGACGACGCCGCCGAGGTCGCGGACGTGCGCGCCCAGGGCGGTCCAGAGCTGCTCGTGGCGACCCTCCCGGATGAGGTGGAGGTCGAGCTCGCCGATCGTCGGCGCGAACCGGTACGGGTCGTCCGCGGTCCAAGTGCTGCCGTCGGCGTAGCGGGCCTCGATCTCGTAGGCGCCCGGGCCGACGATGTCGACGCCCTGCCAGATGCCGTGCGCCAGGTGAGCGAGCTCCAGGTGAGCCCCCGTCGGGAGGAGGGCGAACACCTCCGTGGCGAGCGGGCGGAGGGCGCGGACGACGGTGACCGGGTCGGCGATGCCGGGAGCGCTCACCTGGTGCTGCCCCAGCACGGCGTGCGGGTCGTGGTAGGCGCCGGTCGCGACGGCGAACAGCAGCCCGTCGTCCAGCGTCGGCAGATCGACGGCGGCTGCACCTTCGGGGATCGGGCTCATCGGACTCCTTCTCAGCGGGCGGTCGGCTCGGGCCGGTGGGCTCAGAGCGGCTTGACGACCAGGATGTGCACGGGCTCGGTGAACGCGTCGAGGCGGACGTAGTTGTCGGCTCCCCACGTCCAGCGCTGGCCGGTGACGACATCCTTGACCTCGAACGACGATCCGGGCTCGAGCCCGAGCGCGGCGACGTCGAGGTGGACGATGGTCTCCCGCACCGAGTGCGGGTCGACGTTGGCCACCACCAGCACGGTGTCGGCCTTGCCGCTGCGGGTGAACGCGCCGGGCAGGTGCTTGGAGTAGACCAGGATGGCGTCGTCCTCGCTGGCGTGCACGTGCAGGTTGCGCAGCTGGCGCAGGGCGGGGTGCTCGCTGCGGGTCCGGTTCAGCAGGGTCAGGTAGGGGGCGAGGGAGCGTCCGAGGGTCTGCGCCCGGGTGTAGTCGCGCGGGCGGTACTCGTACTTCTCGTTGTCGATGTACTCCTCGGCACCGGGGCGTGCGACGTTCTCGAACAGCTCGAAGCCGGAGTAGACGCCCCAGGTCGGGGCGCCGGTCGCGGCGATCGCCGCGCGCACCTTGAAGGCGGCCGGCCCGCCGAACTGCAGGTACTCCGTGAGGATGTCCGGGGTGTTCACGAACAGGTTCGGTCGCAGGAAGTCGGCCGTCTCGGTCGCGAGCCCGGTCAGGAACTCCTCGAGCTCCTCCTTGGTGTTGCGCCAGGTGAAGTACGTGTACGACTGCTGGAACCCGGCCTTTGCGAGCGTGTGCAGCAGCGCGGGGCGGGTGAACGCCTCGGCGAGGAACACCACGTCGGGGTCGGTCGCGTTGACGGTGCGGATCAGCCACTCCCAGAAGTGCAGGGGCTTGGTGTGCGGGTTGTCGACGCGGAAGATCCGCACGCCCAGCGACATCCAGTGCCGCACGATCCGCAGCACCTCGAAGCGCAGGCCGTCGTAGTCGTTGTCGAAGTTGATCGGATAGATGTCCTGATACTTCTTCGGCGGGTTCTCGGCGTACGCGATGGTGCCGTCCGGGAGGGTGGTGAACCATTCCGGGTGCTCGGTGACCCACGGGTGATCGGGGGAGGCCTGCAGCGCGAGGTCGAGGGCGACCTCGAGTCCCGCCTGCTTGGCCTTGCCCAGGAAGTGCGCGAAGTCCTTCTCGGTGCCCAGGCCGGGGTGGATGGCGTCGTGGCCGCCGTCGGCCGAGCCGATCGCCCACGGCGAGCCGGGGTCGTTCGGGCCGGCATCGAGGGAGTTGTTGGGTCCCTTGCGGAAGGTCCGGCCGATGGGGTGGATCGGCGGCAGGTAGACGACATCGAAGCCCATCGCCGCGACCTCCGGCAGGCGTTTGGCCGCCGTGCGGAACGTGCCCGACTTCCAGGAGCCGTCGGCGAGCTTCTTCGCGCCCTCGGAGCGCGGGAAGAACTCGTACCAGCTGCCCACCCCGGCGCGCGTGCGCTCGACCTGCACCGCGCGGGTCTCCGACAGCGAGGGGAGGCTGACCACCGGGCGCTCCGTGAGGATGCGCACGATGCGGTCGTCGATCGCCGCGGCGAAGCGGGCGTCGACCGGCTGCGCGGCGTCGGCGACGACCTTCGCCGCCTCGCCGAGGTGCCGGCGTTCGGCCGGGCTGCGTCGCTTGTCGGCGGCGGCGCCGGCGAGCAGCTCGTGGCCCATCCGGAGCATCAGGTCGACGTCGATCCCGGCGGGGACCTTCACCTCGGCGTTGTGCTTCCACGTCGCGTAGTCGTCGGCGTAGGCCTGCACGCGGTAGCGCCACAGGCCCTCGGTCTCGAGCTGGACCTCCACCTCCCACCGGTCGGTGCCGGGGGCGATGGGATGCATGTGGTGCTCGGTCTGCACGCCGGTCGGGTCGAGCAGGAGCAGGTCCACGCCGATGCGGTCGTGACCCTCGCGGAAGGAGGTCGCCCGGAACGGGACCACCTCGCCGCTGAAGGCGACGGCCGGCCAGTGGCCCTCGTCGACCTGCGGCGAGAGGCCGAGGATCGGCAGCCGGGTCAGCAGGGGCTCGTACTCCGGGACCGGCTCGGTCCCGGGCGAACCGGCCGCAGGGGTCCCGGCGGCCGGCGTCGTCACCTCCTCAGGGAGGTGGTCGACGGTGGCCTCCGGTGCCGCTGCGGCTGCCGGCTTGGTCGCTGCGCTCTTTCCCACAACCCCGACCGTACACTCATTAACCTGCTCGACATGAGGCTCCCGTAGGGTGGGGCGAGTGAAGGCCATCCGTAGATTCACCGTCCGAGCCGTCCTGCCCGAGAACCTCTCCGCCCTGGAGGAGTTGGCGGGCAATCTCCGCTGGTCGTGGCACGAGCCGACCAAGGAGCTCTTCGCCCGCATCTCGCCGGAGTTGTGGCACCAGGTCGAGCACGATCCGGTCGCGCTCCTCGGCGCCGTCGACCCCGGCAGACTGGCCGAGCTCGCCTCCGACCAGGGCTACGTCGACTGGGCGAACCACACCCGCGACGAGCTGCGGGCCTATCAGCACGATCCGCGCTGGTACCAGTCGCTGGGCGAGAGCGCACCGCGCACGATCGCGTACTTCTCCCCGGAGTTCGGGATCGCGGCGGCCCTGCCGCAGTACTCGGGCGGCCTGGGGATCCTGGCCGGCGACCACCTGAAGGCGGCCAGCGATCTCGGCGTGCCGCTGGTGGGCGTGGGGCTGTTCTACCGCGCCGGATACTTCACCCAGGCGATCACCCCCGACGGCTGGCAGCAGGAGACCTATCCGGCCCTGGACCCCGACGGCCTCCCGCTGAGCGTGCTGCGCACCCCGGACGGCACACCCGTCGAGATCTCCCTCGCCCTGCCGGACGGCGTGCTGCACGCCCGGGTCTGGCAGGCGGCGGTGGGCCGGGTGCGGCTGCTGCTGCTCGACACCGACATCCCCGAGAACGAGGAGCGGCTGCGCTCCGTCACCGACCGCCTGTACGGCGGCGGCGGCGAGCACCGGCTGCTGCAGGAGCTGCTGCTCGGCATCGGCGGTGTGCGGGCACTGGAGGCGTGGTCCGAGCTGACCGGTGCTCCGGCCGCCGAGGTCTTCCACACCAACGAGGGCCACGCCGGCTTCCTCGGCCTGGAGCGGATCGCGAACCTGATCGGCGACGGTCTCAGCTTCGACGAGGCCCTGCAGGTGGTGCGCGCCGGCACCGTGTTCACCACCCACACACCGGTCCCGGCCGGCATCGACCGGTTCGACCGTCCGCTGGTCGAGCGCTACTTCTCCACCTCCCTCCTGCCGGGAGTGGACGTGCAGCAGGTGCTGGCGCTGGGCGCGGAGGACTACCCGGGCGGCTCACCGGACGTCTTCAACATGGCCGTCATGGGCCTGCGCCTCGGCCAGCACGCGAACGGCGTGTCGAAGCTGCACGGCGAGGTCAGCCGGCAGATGTTCAACGGCCTGTACCCGGGGTTCGACCCGCAGGAGGTCCCGATCGACTCGGTCACCAACGGAGTGCACGCGCCGACCTGGACCGACCCGATGCTGCGCGCGCTCGCCCTGGAGCGCCTCGGCACCGACGACACGACCCATGCCGACTGGGCGAACGCGGGAGCCGTCGGCGACGCCGACCTGTGGTCGGTGCGCAACCGGATGCGCGAGCAGCTGGTGCAGGACGCGCGTCAGCGGCTGCAGGCCGCCTGGGAGGAGCAGAACCCCGGCGGTGTCGCCCCGGCCTGGATGAACGACCTCCTCGACCCGAACGTGCTCACGATCGGCTTCGCCCGGCGCGTGCCGACCTACAAGCGGCTCACCCTGATGCTGCACGACCCGCAGCGGCTGCGGAACATCCTGCTGCACGCCGAGCGCCCGGTGCAGTTCGTGATCGCGGGCAAATCGCACCCCGCCGACGACGAGGGCAAGCGACTCATCCAGAAGCTGGTCCAGTTCGCCTCGGAGCCCGAGATCCGCAGCCGGATGGTGTTCCTGCCCGACTACGACATCGGGATGGCGCAGCTGCTCTACCCGGGAACCGACATCTGGCTGAACAACCCGCTGCGTCCGCTGGAGGCCTGCGGCACCTCCGGCATGAAGGCTGCTCTGAACGGCGCGCTCAACCTGTCGATCCTGGACGGCTGGTGGAACGAGTTCTACGACGGCGAGAACGGCTGGGCGATCCCGTCCGCCGATGCCGCAGGCGACGGGGCGGAGCGGGACGCGCTGGAGGCCGAGGCCATGTACGACCTCATCGAGCACCAGATCGCGCCGCGGTTCTACGACCGGGACGGCGACGGCGTGCCGACGGCGTGGGTCGGGCAGATCCGCCACACGCTCGCCACCCTGTCCCCGTCGCTGAGCGCGGAGCGGATGGTCCGGGAGTACGTCGAGCGGCTCTACATCCCGGCGTCGGGGTACGAGGAGCGGCTGAGCGCCGACGGCTTCGCCGCCGCCCGCGGGCTGGCCGCCTGGAAGGACCGGGTGCGCGCGGCCTGGCCGGGCGTCAACGTGGCCCACGTCGACGCGGGCGGGGTGGACGCCGTGCCGCAGGTCGGCGATCAGCTGCACGTGCGCGCCCTGGTGCACCTGAACGGGCTGAAGCCCGAGGACGTCGAGGTGCAGGTCGTCTTCGGCCGCAGCGTGGACGGCGACGACCTCGTCGACGTGCGGCACCAGCGGCTCGAACTCGATCACGGCGTGCCCGGCACGGACGACCCGGCCGTCGCGCGGGAGTACGTCGGTACCGTCACGCTCGCCTGGGCGGGATCGTTCGGCTACACCGTGCGCGTGGTCCCGGTGAACGACCTGCTGCTGTCGACCGCCGAACTCGGACTGGTCTCCGTCGCCTCCTGAGCCGCCCGAGGTTCACGTCGTCGCCCCCATTCCGGCGGAATGGGCGCAACGACGTGAACCTCGGCTAGGCGGCGAGCAGGGGGAGCGCCATGAGAGCGGTCGCGGCGGCGCCGAGGGCGGCCTCCGCGCGCGGGAGCGGCGGCAGCGGGCGACGCAGTGCGATGAGCGCCGACCCCGCCGCGAACGCGAGCGACGCGATCCCGAGTGCGAGGAGCACCGGCAGCGCGTGGGCGGCATGGGCTCCGCCCCCCGCTGTGCCGGAGTGGTGGGTGCCCGTCGTGGCGACGAGACCCGCCATGAGCACGGCCTGGAGAGCGCGATGCACGGCCATCGCCCGCGACGGATGGGCCGGGCTCCGCTCTGCCGGCGGCGTGCGCAGGCGGCCCGCCAGCGCGGTTGCCAGCGCGACGAGCACCAGCACAGCGGACCAGGCGATCGGTGCGAGCACCGGGTGCGGCAGCAGCATGGTGTCGGCCATCGCCGCGAGCATCGCCACCATCCCGGACCAGGCCAGCGGCGAGCGGCGGTCGGCGCCACCCGCGACGCAGCATGCTCCCAGCGCGGCCGGGAGCATGCTGCCGAGGTGGAGGGCCTCGATCATCCGTGGTGGGCGTGGTCGCCGTGGTGGGCGTGGTCGCCGTGCGGGTGTCCGCCATCCTGCTGGCGCGCGTCGTGCGTGTCGTTCGCGTGGGCGTGCTGGCCGGGCGCGCAGTGTGCGGGAGCCTCGGCGGGCACGTTGAGGGCGGGGTTGCGGCCGAAGAACCCGTACGGCTTCAGCGTGAACCGCGCACGGTCCACGGGCATGACCGGCCAGTCCTCGACGCGGGGGAAGTGGGTCGGGCCGAACGTGTGCCAGAGCACGATGTCCTCGCCGTCGAGCGAGCGGTCGGCGGCCATGTAGGCCGGCAGGCCGTCGCCTCCGGGATTCTGGTTGACGAACTCGCCCGCGGGGTAGCGCTCGTCGCTGGCGTACTGGGTCACCCAGACCTGCTTGGTCGTGAAGGCCGCGCGGGCGGTGACCCTGGCGGACGGGTCGGCCATCAGCGTCGGGTTCTGCTCGGCGTGCAGCACATACCCGGTCGGCTGCCCGAGCCGGTTGGTCTTCTCGGTGTTCACGATGTGCCAGGTGCGGCCCACGGAGGCGTCGGCCAGACGGGCGCCGTCCGCTTCGCTGGCGATGCGGGTCGCCTTCCGGGTGAAGGCGTTCCCGTACGGGTTCGTCGCGCTGATCGGCAGCCGCACCGCGTCCACCTCCTCGACCGCGTTGGCCAGCCCGTCCACCATCATGTCCAGGCGGGCCGAGAACAGGTGCTGGTGGTAGGGCGCGCCGAGTCCGGGCGCGACCTGGCTCGCCGTCGCCGACCCGTCGACGTAGGCCGAGGTGAACAGGATGCCGGTGAGCTTGGCCTCGCACTCGATGGTGCCGTCCAGGTAGAGGTACCAGTAGAAGCCGTAGTCGTAGTTGCCGACCGTGGTGAAGAACGAGACGACGAGCCGCCGCGATCGCCGCACCTCGTCGGCCGAGGTGAACAGGTCGGTGTGCTTCCAGAGCGTCCCGTCGTCCTCCTCGTGCAGGCAGATCGCGTTCTCGATGGTCTTGGGCCGGCCGAACTCGTCGGAGAGCACCGCGTCGAAGTACCGGATCTCGCCCAGGCAGTCGCAGCCGAGCGTGAGGGAGTTCGCGAACCGGCCGAACAGGTACTCGCCGGTGTCGAAGTAGTTCTGCCAGTACCGCGTGGGCGACGGGTCGGCGTACGGCACGACCATCTCGGCGATGGAGGCGCGGTAGATCACGGGGCGCACCTCGCCGCCCCGATCCGGGTCCGCGAAGGCGATGTCGCGCAGGATCAGCCCCTCGCGAGCGTCGAAGCCGAGGGAGAACGACCAGTTCGCCCACGTGACGGTGTCGCCGTCCACCGAGAAGCTCGGTCCCTCCGGCTGCGTGATGGAGATCGGCTTGAGCGAGTCGAGCGGTGCGGGCCGCTCGGCCTCCAGGTGGAAGTTGCCCGGCTCCTCCGGCACCGGCAGCTCGAACGCGTCCACCACCTGGGTGACCTCGCGGGCGATCACGTCGACGTAGGCGCAGAGACCGTCGACGGGGTGCGCCCACGGGTGGTCCTCGGCGTGGTCCATGCGGAAGGCGAAGACGCGGATGATCCGCCGCCCCTCTTCGCCCGGGAGGTCGTACGACCCGGGGGAGAGCGGGGCGTAGACGACCTGCTCGGCGGTCAGGCCGCGCTTCTGCAGGGCCGCCAGCCACCCGGCGTCGGCGACGAGGATCCCGCCGATCGCCTCGAACTCCTCCTCGAGGATCGGCACCTGGCCCCGCGAGCCGTCGATGGGGACGAGGGCGACGACCTCCCCGCGCGTCAGCGAGACGGCCGCGTCGACGCTGGCACCGGTCGCCACGTCGAGCAGCAGGAGTCGCGCCTCGCGATCGGGCGCCGGGGCGTCACCGGCCCGGGCGGCCAGCACGTCGGCCTTGTCGGGTTCGAGGAGGCCGACGTAGACGAAGCGCGTGGTGTCCGTCACGGCCCCGGCGTCGCGGAGGATGCGCACCGCAGCCTCGATCTCGGCGGCGGTCAGGCTGGAGAGCGGGCCGGAGGCCGCTGTGTCGTCGTCGGGCAGGGTCAGGGGAAGCTCGGTGGTCATGGTGCTCACGTCTCCTAAGCGCTGATGGTGTCGATGATGTTCTCGTAGGCGTCGCGCTTGCTGCGGCGCAGGACGAGGGCCTGCACCACGCCGATCACCGGGAAGGCGAGCATGGCGGCGAAGAAGACGATGGAGAGCGGCCCGAGCACCGGAGTGCCCTGCGCATCCACATCGCCGATGAGGAGGGGGAAGTTGTCGACGATGATGATCGTGACGCCGATCAGTCCGATCAGCCCGATCACGGGAGCGATCACGGTGCGCCAGAGACCGGCGCCGGTCTTCTTCCTGCCGAAGTAGACGATCACCGCCAGGCAGGTCAGCGCCATCAGGACGACGATCGCCAGCGTCGCGATTCCGCTGAACCAGGTGAAGACCTGCAGTACAGGGTCGAGCCGGAAGAGCGCGAACACGACGATCAGCACCGCGGCGGTCGCGGTCTGCACCAGCGACGAGACGTACGGCGACGAGTGGGTGCCGTGCACTCGGCCGAGCCGGGCCGGGAGCACCGAGGCGTTCGACATCGAGTGCTGGTAGCGGGTGACGACGTTGTGGAACGACAGCACGCAGGCGAACAGGCTCGTGATCAGGAGCACGTTCACGATCACGCCGCCCACCGACCCGAGGTAGTGCACGGCGGTGTTGACGATGAAGCCGCCGGTGTCCTTCGCCACCACGTCCACGATCTGCGCCGGGCCCCACCCCATAACGAGCGCCCAGGAGGCGAACGTGTAGAAGACGCCGATCGCGATGACGGCGATGTAGGTCGCCCGCGGGATGGTCTTCTCCGGCTCCTTCGCCTCGTCACGGAAGATCGCCGTCGACTCGAAGCCGATGAAACCGGCCAGGGCGAACATCAGGCCGATGCCCGGCGAGCCGGAGAGCACGGTGCTCGGCTCGAACGGCGCCGCCGACAGTCCGTCCGCCCCGCCCGTGCCGATGATCACCACGCTGAGCACGATCACGATGCCGACCTCGGCGATGAGCAGGACTCCGAGCACGCGGGAGCTCAGCTCGATGTGCCGGTAGCCGAGCACGCCGACGAGGGCGACCATGGCCAGCGAGTACAGGTACCACGGCACGTCGGGTCCGTGCAGCGCCACCACCGACGACGCCAGAGTCGCCCCCAGATAGCCGTAGACCGCCACCTGGACGGTCGTGTACGTCAACAGGGCCAGATACGCGGCGGCGAGACCGAGCGGACGCCCCATCCCGTAGCCGACATAGGTGAAGAAGGCCCCCGGGCGCGGGATGAACCGGCTCATCGCGCTCAACCCCACCGCGAAGAACAGCAGGATGATCGCACCGATCGCGAACATGCTGGGCACACCGGCGCCGTTGCCGAGCAGGACGGCGACCGGGAAACCGCCGCCGATCACCGTGAGGGGAGCGGCCGCTGCGACCACCATGAAGACGATCGAGCCGACGCCGAGCCGGCCCGAGAGCTGCCGCGACGCACCCGCGCCGCGGACCGCGAGCGGATCGCCGAGCAGAGCCTGAGGCTCCTGTGCTGCGGTCATGAGTTCCTCCAAGGGGGAGAGGGGAAGAGGATGGGTGCGGCCAGTCTCGCCACGGGGTGTTGCGCCGTCGTTCCGCCCGCGTGAAGGTTCGGCGCTCGCCGAATGGGACGACGGTGTCGCATTCGGCGGTCACGATCCCGTGACGCGGCGGAAACCCGGGCGCAACACGCGCGACGTAGCCTCGCGAGCGAGGAGCATCCCGTGACAGCACAGCCACCCGTGACGGCCCTGAGCCGGGCGATCGCCGATCCGCGACCGGTCGACGGACTCGCCGTGCGCTCGCCGATGTCCGGCCTCGACCGACGGAGCCTGGGTTTCGTCGACGTGCTCGCGCAGTCCGTCGGCGCGGTGGCCCCGTCGGCCGCCGCGGCGACCTGCCCCGTGCTCGTCGCGGCGCGGGCGGGATCCGGGACGCTGCTGGCCTTCCTGCTGGCGGCCGTGCTGATGGCGCTGGTCGCCCACGCCGTCAACCAGTTCACCCGGCGGATGGCGGCGACAGGGTCGCTGTACACGTTCGCGGCGCGCGGGCTCGGAGTGCGCACGGGCTTCGCGACCAGCGTCGCGATGATCGTCGGCTACGGCTTCGTGGCGATGTTCGCCCTCCTCGGCGCCGCGTACTACACGCTCACCCTGCTGTCGCACACCTCCCCGGGCCTCGCGGGCTCGCGCGGGCTCGTCCTGCTGCTGCTCGTCGCCTTCGGGGGGCTCTGCCTTCTCGTGCTCTGGCGCGGCATCCGGCTCTCCACCCGGGTCACGCTCGTCATCGAGCTGCTGTCCATCGCGGCCATCCTGGTGCTGATCGCGGTGCTCCTGGTGCGCGTGCCCGGCACGTCGTTCTGGAGCGTCGCGCTGCCCAGGGACGTCGGCCTCCCTCAGCTCGCCGCGGGCACCACCGTCGCCGTGACCGCGTTCGTCGGGTTCGAGAGCGCCGCGACGCTCGGAGCGGAGTCGCGGCGGCCGTTCGCCACCATCCCGCGCACCATCCGCTGGACCGTCATCGCCGCCGGGGTGCTCTACCTGCTCTCCGCGTACACGCAACTCGCGGGCTTCGATGCCCTCGGCGGTGAGCTGGCGTCCAGCGCGAGCCCGGTCAACGACCTCGCCGCGCGCGCCGGGGTCGAGTGGATCGGCCTGCTCCTCGACGGCGCGCTCGCCTGCTCGTTCCTCGCCTGCGCCCTCGCCTCGACGACGGCTCTCGCCCGGGTGCTGTTCTCGCTCGGCCGCGAGGGCATCGCGCCCCGGGCGCTCGGCCGCACCCATCGCCGCTTCCGCACCCCGCACATCGCCCTCGCAGTCGGGCTCGGCGCCGAGGTGGCCGTGCCGGCCGTCCTCGTCGCCGGCGGGATGGGCGCGTGGCAGGCGATGGGCGTGATCGTGGTCTGCGCCGCGGCCGGCTACATGACCGCGTACGCCCTCGTCTGCGTCGCCGCGCCGTTCTTCCTGCGGCGGATCGGCGAGCTGACCGCCGGGCCCGCCGTGACGGCGGGGATCGCCGCCGCCGGCCTGATCGGGGCCCTCGGGCTCGATCTCGGGCTGGAGGCGGCAGGCCCGCGGGCGCTCGCGGTCGTGCTGCTCGCGGTCGTCGCGGTGATCGCTGTCGCGCTCTTCCTGGTCTGCCGGCGGAGGCGGGCAGAGGCACTCAGCCGGATCGGGCTGTACGACGAACCGACGACGGGGGACGTGCTCGGCGGGGCACCATGAGCGCCATCCCCGAGCTGAGCGGCCGCCAGCCCGGCGCGGTGCACAGCGCCCTCGCCGTGCTCGAGGAGGTGGCGCGCTCCGGGCCGGGGATCACCGCCCAGCAGATCTCGGTGCGCCTGGGGCTGCCCCGGGCGACCGCGTACCGGCTGCTCAACCTGCTGGTGCAGGACGAGTACCTGGTGCGCATGCCGGACCTGCGCGGGTTCGCCCTCGGCCGCAAGGTGGCCGAGCTCGCCGATGTCGCCCAGGCGCAGGACGCGGCAGCGACCGCGCGGGCGGCCGTGACCGACCTGCGCTCCCACATCCGTGGCGGTGTACACCTCGCGGTGTATCGGGACGGCCGGGTGGTGCCGGTCGACGTCGACCCGGACTTCCCGCTCTCCGACCCCAAGCGCATCGGCAGCGATCTGAGCGTCTCGGCCCTCGGCCGGCTGCTGCTGGCGGAGCAGGCCGCGCGCACCGTCCCGTCACCCACCCGCTACACGACCCAGGAGGGGGAGCTGACGCCGGGCTTCGGCTGCCTGGCGGTGCCGGTGCGAGGCGAGGACGAGCGCCTCATCGCCGGGCTCGCGCTCGCCCTGCCGGCTGCCCGGCTCGCCGACCGCGACGGCCTGGTCTCGCTCGTCGCCGACACGGCGGTGAGGCTCGGCTCCCTGCTGCAGCGGGTGTGATGCGGAGACCGCAAACGCGTGCGGCTCAGCGCCTGCGGACCAGCCGCACGACGTCCACCGCGACGTCGCCGATCCGTTCGACCTTCGACCCGCCGTCGGCGGTGAAGCCGTTGCGGCGGTAGAACGCGTACGCCCGCGGGTTGTCGGCCATGACCCAGAGGTAGGCGTCCGCTGCGCCGACGGCTGCGTCGAGCAGGAGCTGACCGGCTCCCGAGCCGTGCGCGCCGGCGAGCACGTAGATGCCCTCGAGCTCCAGCGACACCGGCGCGGAGGCGTCCCGCCCGGAACCCGCGGACGCCCAGCCGATGATCGTCCCCGCGGCTTCCGCCACCCACACCGCCGTGCGCCCGGACTCGATCAGGGCGGCCCAGCCCGCAGCGCGCCGCTCCTCGTCGAGACCGGCCAGGAGGTCGGCGGGCAGCTGCCGGGCGTACGCCTCCCGCCACGCGGCGACATGGACGTGCGCGATGCCGACGGCGTCGGCCGCCGTGGCGCGCCGCACGGTCACGGGCGCCACGATGCCGACGGCGTCGGCCGCCGTGGCGCGCCGCACGGTCACGGGCGCCCGCTCGGCCCGCCCGGTCAGGACGACGCCTTCGCGATCGCCGCATACGACCCGTCGGTCGCCGCCAGGAGGTCGGCCGGCGCGAGTTCGAGGTCGAGCCCCCGTCTGCCGCCCGAGACGAAGACGGTGTCGAAGAGCTGAGCGGTCTCGTCCACCACCGTGACGTGCCGGTTCTTCTGGCCGATCGGGCTGATCCCACCGACCACGTAGCCCGTCCGACGCTCGGCGACGGCCGGGTCGGCCATGGAAGCCCGCTTGGCGCCCACCGCGCCGGCCAGCGCCTTGAGGTCCAGCAGCCCGGTCACGGGCACGACGCCAACCACCACGCCGAGCTCGGTGTCGGCGAGCAACGTCTTGAACACCCGCTCCGGCTCGACTCCGAGCGCCTCCGCGGCCTCCAGCCCGAACGAGGCGGCGGCCGGATCGTGCGTGTAGGGATGCAGCGTGAAAGGCAGCCCGGCCCTCGTCAGCGCGGCCGTCGCCGGCGTGCCGGCGGCGGCCTTCTGCTTCGCCATCAGTCGGCCGGCCCGGTCACGCGCGGTCCGTTCGCCCGGAACAACTGCATGGACGTCCCGCCGACCAGCCGCGTCGAGCCGGGCGCCAGCAGCGCCGGGTCCTCCGCGATCGGGACCTCGGTCGCGCTGTCCCAGAGCAGCTGGTACGACTCGACCCCGGGGGCGGCCGGAAGCGAGACCTCCACGTCGTCCTCGACCCCGTGGACGATGAGGAGCACCCGGTTGAACTCCTCCGTGTCCGGGGTGGAGGCGACCAGGTACTGCAGCGTGCGGTTCTCGGGCGAGTTCCAGTCCACGTCGTCCATCCCGGCGCCGGTGGCGTCGAACCAGTCCATGTGACTCGCGTTGGGTGTCGTCTCCCCGTAGACGGCGTAGCGGCTCGGCCGCAGGGCGGGGTTCGTGCGCCGCAGTTCCAGGAGGCGCTTCGTCGTCTCGTGGAACTCGCGCTGCTCGCGCGTGCGCAGCCAGCTCAGCCAGGTGAGCTCGCTGTCGTGGCAGTACGCGTTGTTGTTGCCGCGCTGGGTGCGGCCGTACTCGTCACCGGCCGTGATCATCGGCACGCCGGCCGAGAGCAGCAGGGTCCCCATCAGGTTGCGCATCGCCTTGCTGCGGCTCAGCAGCACGCTCTCGTCCACCGTCGGCCCTTCGACACCGTGGTTGAACGACCGGTTGTTGTCCGTGCCGTCGCGGTTGTCCTCGCCGTTGCCGAGGTTGTGCTTGACGTCGTAGGCGGTGAGGTCGGCCATGGTGAAGCCGTCGTGCGCGGTGACGAAATTGACCGAGGCGAGCGGCCCGCGCTCGGGGGAGAAAGTGTTCGAGGAGCCCGCGAGCCGGGTGGCGAAACCGCCGATGCCCACCGGCGCCTGCCCGTTCCGCCGTGCCTCCGCGACGTCGGCGAGCCAGAAGTTGCGCACACGGTCGCGGTAGCGGTCGTTCCACTCCGACCAGCCGTCGGGGAAGTTGCCGGTCTGCCACCCGCCCAGGCCGACGTCCCACGGCTCGGCGATCATCTTCACGCCCTGCAGGCCCGGGTCGTCGAGCGCCGCGTGCAGCAGCGGGTGCTCGGGGGAGTAGGACGCGTCGGCGCCGCGGCCGAGCGTCGCCGCCAGGTCGAACCGGAAGCCGTCGATCTGCATCTCGTTCGCCCAGTACCGCAGCGAGTCGAGCACGAGCCGCTGCGGCACGGGCCGGCCGAAGTCGACGGTGTTGCCGCACCCCGTGACATCGATGTAGACGCCGTGGTCGTCCTGCCGGTAGTAGGTGGCATTGTCGATTCCGCGCAGACTGGTGCGCGGACCCCCGATACCCTCCTCAGCGGTGTGGTTGTAGACCACGTCGAGGATGACCTCGATCCCGGCCAGATGGAGGAGCTTCACCATGCCCTTGAACTCGGCGATGACCGCCTCCGGGCCGGCCGCCTGAGCCGCCCGCGACGCGTACGGCGCGTGCGGAGCGAAGAAGTTGAGGGTGTTGTACCCCCAGTAGTTCGTCAGCCCCTGCTGGATCAGCCGCTGCTCCGAGACGAACGTGTGCACCGGGAGCAGTTCGACCGCGGTCACGCCGAGGTCGCGCAGGTAGCCGATCGACGACTCGTGGGCGAGACCGGCATAGGTGCCGCGCAGCTCCTCCGGAACGTCCGGGTTCACCTTGCTGAAGCCGCGCACGTGCGCCTCGTACACCACGGTCCGGTCGAGCGGGGTCGCGGGCTTGCGCGCCTCCCCCCAGTCGAAGCCGTCGGCGATCACGACGCCGCGCCAGTGATCGGAGCCGGCGCGCACCAGACCACGGGCGTACGGGTCGAGCAGCAGCGTCTCCGGGTTGAAGGTGTTCTGCGGCGACGCCGGACCGGAGACACGGATCGCGTAGCGGCTGCCGATCGTCAGGGAGCGGGAGCGCACCGAGAAGACGCCGTTCGCATCCCGGGTCATCGGCCGGGTCTTGACGAGCCAGTTGGGGTCGCGCTCGTCGAACAGGCACAGCTCCATCGCGTCGGCATTGGCGGAGAACACCCGCAGCTCGCCGCCGTTCGGCCCGACACGGACGCCCAGATTGCGCAGAGGATCGGCGGAGGTCATGCGATCTAGAGTAGTGAGTGGCGCCCGTGCTCCCGCCCGGCGCCGCACCCGCACATCGAGGAGGTCCCGGTGCCGGTCTATCTCGACCACGCCGCGACGACCCCCATGCGCCCCGAGGCGATCGCCGCCTTTGCCGACGCGATGGGTGTCGTCGGCAACCCCTCCAGCATCCACAGTCAGGGCCAGGAGGCCAAGCGGATGCTGGAGGAGGCGCGCGAGTCCGTCGCGGCCACGCTGGGCTGCGACCCGATCGAGGTGGTCTTCACCTCGGGCGGCACGGAGGCGGTCAACCTGGCGGTCAAGGGACTGTACTGGGCGCGCAACGCGGGGGCCGCCCGTCCGCGTATCCTGCTCCCGGGCGGCGAGCATCACGCGACCACCGACGCGGTGGACTGGCTGGAGCGGGCGGAGGGCGCCCGGCCGCAGTGGCTCGACCTCGACGCCGAGGGACGGATCGTCCCCGCGCCGATCGGCGAGCCCGCCGAGACGGCGCTGCTCACGTTCCTCGCCGTGAACAACGAGGTCGGCACGATCCAGCCGATCGGCGAGCTGGTCGGCGGTGCGCGCGAGGCCGGCGTCCCGGTGCACGTCGACGCGGTCTCCGCCTACGGGCACCTGCCGATCGATTTCGCCGCGCTCGGCGCCGACGCCCTCAGCGTGTCCGCCCACAAGATCGGCGGCCCGGTCGGCATCGGCGCACTCGTGCTGAGCCGGACCTCGACCGTGGTCCCGCTCATCCACGGCGGCGGCCAGCAGCGCCAGGTGCGCAGCGGTACGCAGGATGTCGCCGCCGCCGTCGGGTTCGCCGTCGCCGCGCGGGCGGCGGAGGCGGAGCGGGAGTCGGAGGGCCGGCGCCTCGCCGCGCTCCGCGACCGCTTGATCGCGGGAGTGCGCTCGGCGGCGCCGGAGGCCGTGCTGAGCGGTCCGACGCCCGAGAGCGGGGAGCGGGTCGCCTCCAACGCCCACTTCGTGTTCCCGGGAGCGCAGGGCGACTCGCTGCTCTTCCTGCTCGACCTGGCCGGGCTGTCGGTGTCGACCGGCTCGGCCTGCACCGCGGGGATCCCGGAGCCGTCGCAGGTGCTCCTCGCGATGGGCCGGAGCGAGCTCGACGCCCGCAGCGCGCTGCGGTTCACCCTCGGCCGCACCTCGACCGAGGACGACGTCGACGCGCTGCTCGCCGCCCTGCCCGGCGCATACGCCCAGGCTGCGCGTGCCGGCCACGCCGAGCGCGCCACGCGGCTCGCCTGAGCGCCCGCCGCGGCCGCCGTGCCCACCGCGCTCGCCGCGCCTGCCGTGCTCGCCGCGCAGATGACCGTGCGGGGTCGCATTCCGTCGCTGTGGGGCGGGCGGAGCGACAGAGCGCGACCCCGGCGCGGCGAGCCGCGGGGCGGAGGGACGGCGGTGGACGGAGCGGGCGTCCAGCCGGGGCGGCGTAGAATCCCGGGGTGAAGGTTCTGGCAGCGATGAGCGGGGGAGTCGACTCCGCAGTGGCGGCGGCGCGCGCCGTCGAGGCCGGTCACGACGTGGTCGGCGTGCACCTGGCGTTGAGCCGGATGCCCGGCACGCTGCGCACCGGCAGTCGCGGCTGCTGCACCATCGAGGACTCGATGGATGCGCAGCGGGCCGCCAATATCATCGGCATCCCCTACTACGTGTGGGACTTCTCGGAGCGCTTCAAGCTCGACGTCGTCGACGACTTCATCGCCGAGTACGCCGCCGGCCGGACGCCCAACCCGTGCATGCGCTGCAACGAGCGGATCAAGTTCGCCGCGCTGCTCGAGAAGGCGCTCGACCTCGGCTTCGACGCCGTGTGCACCGGGCACTACGCCGCGATCGTCACCGATGAGAACGGCGACCGCGAGCTGCACCGGGCCAGCGCCTGGGCGAAGGACCAGTCGTACGTCCTCGGAGTGCTGACGGCCGACCAGCTCGCGCACGCGATGTTCCCTCTGGGAGCCACGCCGTCGAAGGCGGAGGTGCGGGCGGAGGCCGCCGCGCGCGGACTCAGCGTCGCCAACAAGCCCGACTCCCACGACATCTGCTTCATCCCGGACGGCGACACCCGCGGCTGGCTCGCCGAACGCGTCGGCGCCGAGACGGGCGACATCCTGGACCGCGACGGCAACCGGATCGGCTCCCACGAGGGCGCCCTCGCCTTCACGGTCGGCCAGCGCAAGGGCCTCAACATCGGCTACCCGTCGGCCGACGGGCGCCCCCGGTTCGTGCTGGAGGTGCGGCCGAAGGACAACACCGTGGTCGTCGGCCCGAAGGAGGCGCTCGACATCGCGGAGATCGCGGGGTCGCGGTTCACCTGGGCAGGGCGGGCGCCCGAGGACCCGGAGACGCCGTTCGACTGCGACGTGCAGATCCGCGCGCACGCCGATCCCGTGCCCGCCGTCGCTCGGGTGGCCGACGGGGAGCTCGTGGTGCGCCCACGGACGCCGCTCGACGGCGTGGCGCCCGGGCAGACCGCCGTCGTGTACGTCGGCACCCGGGTGCTCGGCCAGACCACGATCGACCGCACCGTCTCCGCCGTCCCCGTCTGACGGGCGGACATTCGTCACGAATGTCGACTCCTGCGCGCGGTATCGCGCGATTCGTGACGAATGCGCGCGCGGCGGAGGGGCTCGCGGCGCTGTCGG
This sequence comes from Leifsonia aquatica H1aii, assembly GCF_000633535.1. Taxonomy (GTDB): domain Bacteria; phylum Actinomycetota; class Actinomycetes; order Actinomycetales; family Microbacteriaceae; genus Leifsonia; species Leifsonia aquatica_A. Next base: position 563,089 of record NZ_AYMR01000009.1, read on the forward strand.
CGGCGCTGCCTAGACTTGGTCCGTGAGCGAGATCTCTGAGACGAGTGACACCCCGGTCGAGTTCGGCGACCTCGAGTTCGGCGACCTCGACTTCGAGGCGGCCCGCACCGAGGCCGATCGGCTGGCCGAGCGCATCGAAGGGGCCCGCCTCGCCTACTACGGCGATGGCGACTCGGCGCTCTCCGACGCCGAGTACGACGCGGACTTCCACCGGCTGGAGGCGCTCGAGCGCGCGTTCCCCGAGCTGGCGGGGCAGGACAGCCCCACCCAGCAGGTCGGCGCGGCCGTCGCCTCCATCGGCTTTCCCGAGCACGAGCATGCCGAACGGATGCTCAGCCTCGACAACGTGTTCTCGATCGACGAGTTCCGCGAGTGGGCCGCCAAGACCGCCGCGGCGGCCGGGCGCTCGGTGCGCTGGCTCACCGAGCTGAAGATCGACGGGCTCGCGATCAGCCTCGCCTACAGCGACGGCGTGCTCGAGACGGCGACCACGCGCGGCGACGGCCGGGTCGGGGAGGACATCACGGAGAACGTGGACTGGATCCCCGCCATCCCGCGCGAGCTGAGCGGCACCGGGTACCCGTCGTTCTTCGAGGTGCGCGGCGAGGTCTTCCTGCGCACCGTGGACTTCGAGGCGCTCAACGATCGGCAGCGTGAGCTCCAGGCCGCGTACGAGGCGGACGAGCGGGCGAAGGGCAAGCCGGAGGACGCGATCAAGACCCGCTTCCCGGAGTTCGCCAACGCCCGCAACACCGCCGCCGGCAGCCTCCGGCAGCGCCGCGAGAAGAAGAACGCCCTCGAACTGGAGCTGATGCGCGAGCGCCTCGGCCGGCTCTCCCTGTATCTGCACGGCATCGGCGCGTGGCAGCATCCCGATGTCGCGGCGCAGTCCGAGATCTACGGCCTCCTGGCCGGGTGGGGCCTGCCGGTGTCACCGCACTCGCGGGTGTTCGACGGCGTCGAGGAGGTCGCCGGCTACATCGCCGACCGGGGTGAGCACCGGCACGACGTCGAGCACGAGATCGACGGCATCGTGGTCAAGGTGGACGAACTCGAGCTGCACGTCGAGCTCGGTGCGACCAGCAGGGCGCCGCGCTGGGCGATCGCGTACAAGTACCCGCCCGAGGAGGTGCACACCACCCTCCTCGACATCGTCGTGGGCGTCGGCCGCACCGGCCGCGCGACTCCCTACGCCGTCATGGAGCCGGTGAAGGTCGCCGGCTCGACCGTGCGACAGGCGACGCTCCACAACCAGCAGGTGGTGCGGGCGAAGGGCGTGATGATCGGCGACACCGTGGTCCTGCGCAAAGCGGGCGACGTCATCCCCGAGATCCTGGGCGCCGTCGAGCAGCTGCGCGACGGCTCCGAGATCGAGTGGCACATGCCGGAGGTCTGCCCCGAGTGCGGCACCCCGCTGCGCCCGATGAAGGAGGGCGACATCGACCTCCGCTGCCCGAACGCGAAGTCGTGCCCGGCCCAGGTGCGCGGCCGGGTCGAGCACATCGGCTCCCGCGGAGGCCTCGACATCGAGGCACTCGGCGAGGTGACCGCTGCCGCCCTGACCCAGCCGCTGGTCCCCGCCACGCCGCCGCTCGTCACCGAGGCGCGGCTGTTCGACCTGCAGCTGGACGAGCTGGTGCCCGTCGAGGTGGTCGTGCGCGACGCCGAGACGGGTGAGATCAAGCTCGACGAGGTCACCGGCGAACCCGTGCGCCGGTCGCCGTTCCAACGGCTCGGCGCCAAGACCTATCCGCCCGGCACCGAGGAGCTCGACCCGGCCGAGCGCCGCCGGAGGGGGATCCGCAAGGACCACCAGACGGTGCTGCCGTCCGAGGCGGCGACCAAGCTGCTCGCCGAGCTCGAGAAGGCGAAGACCAAGCCGCTCTGGCGCATCCTCGTCTCGCTCAACATCCGGCACGTCGGCCCGGTCGCGGCCCGCGCCCTGGCCGACTACTTCGGTTCGCTCGATGCGATCCGTGCCGCGACCCGTGAGGAGCTCGCCGAGGTCGACGGGGTCGGCGGCATCATCGCCGACGCCGTCATCGACTGGTTCGGCGTCGACTGGCATCTCGACATCGTCGAGCGCTGGACGCAGGCCGGAGTGCAGTTCACGACACCGGGCCACCCCGGGCCGGGCGCCGCGGCCGAGGCGGGAGGCGTGCTCGCGGGTCTCACCGTCGTCGCCACCGGCTCCCTCGACGGGTACACCCGTGAGGGCGCCCAGGAGGCGATCATCGCGGCGGGCGGCAAGGCGGCCTCCAGCGTCTCGAAGAAGACCGATTTCGTCGCTGCGGGGCCCGGCGCCGGGTCCAAGCTGACCAAGGCCGAAGAGCTCGGCCTGCGCGTCCTCGACGCCGCGCAGTTCCGGATCCTCGTCGAGCAGGGTCCCCAGGCCCTCGATGAGGCCTGAAACTGTCAGTCAAAGCGCGGACAGGATCTCAAGTCTCCCCCTGAATCGGGGGTAGAACGTCCTGCCGACGTCCATGTTTTCCCCGATAGCATCGAGGAGTGCGCTCGCCCAGGGTGCACTGCAAGGGCTTAGCTCGCTCGCTCTCGGAGGGACCCGGACGGAGTGCTGGTCGGCTTTGCAGCTGTCGTCACCGTGACCTCGGTAGTCTCCGGACTCACCGGGGCCTTCGTCGTGCCCGCCGACGCCGCCGCAGCGGCCCCGGTCGCGTCGACCGTGGCGGTCGCCGGCATCACCTCGGACGCTCCCGTCGCGGGGGCCTCCACGGTCGCGGCATCGTCCACGCTCGGACGCATCGCCGGGGTCAGCGCGTCCGCGCTGCCCGCCTACCTCAGCGGCCACCGGGCCGAGATCGACAAGCTGATCTCCGACCCGCCCGCCGCCAGCGACGTCAGCCGCGTCTGGTCGATCCTGGACGGCAAGCAGCAGGCGGTGCTGCTGAAGGAGGCCCCGCACCTCATCGGCAACCTCGAGGGAGTGCCGTACAGCGTGCGCGGCCGGGCGAACGCCCTCGACCTCAAACGCACCATTGCCGCAGCGAAGAGCGATCTGAAGACCGAGCGGGGCAAGACCGAGCGCCTCACCCTCCAGCGCCAGTTGACCACCCTCGGCAATGTGAAGGCCGCGCTCGCGAAGATGGACGGCGTGACCCGCACCCTGGTGTCGCTGGACACCTCGGATGACGCCAAGGCCGCCATCGTGGTCGGGGATCTCAGCACGGCGAAGTACGTCAGCGTCCTGGTCCCCGGCATGTACATGTCCGTCGGCGAGCAGATCGAGGCCTGGGCCGCGGTCGCGCAGGACCTGCACGACCAGCAGACCGCCTTCCTCGGTCGGATCCTCGGGCCGCGCAGCGGGACCAGCCCTCCCGGAGTCGCGGTCGTCGCGTGGATCGGCTACCAGACGCCGGTGCTCACCAACATCGGCGGCCTGGCGCTCGCGCAGCAGGGTGCGGACAGCCTGGAGCGCACGCTCGAGGGGATCAAGAGCCTCCGCGCGACGGACCCGCCCTACCTCAGCGTCTTCGCCCACTCGTACGGCTCGACCGCAGCACTGCTCGCGCTCGAGCGGGGGACCGTGGAGGTGGATGCGCTCGCGCTGATGGGATCGCCCGGCAGCGACGCCCAATCGGTGAAGGACCTCTCGGTGCGCGGCGGCAACGTCTGGGTCGGCGAAGCCCCGATGGACCCGATCGTCGACAGCGCGTTCTTCGGCAGCGACCCCGGCTCGCCGTCGTACGGCGCCAAGAAGATGGGTGTGGGCGGTGCCGTCGATCCGTTGACGCACCGCACGCTGGCCGGGTCGACCGGGCACAACGAGTACTTCACCGCAGGCACGGAGTGCATGCGCAACCTGGCGATGATCGGCATCGATCAGGGACGACTCGTCCTCTGACCGTTCGGGTCTGATCCGTGTGCGAGCCGCACGCGTCCGTGAGCCGCACGCGTCCGTGAGCCGCACGCGTCCGTGAGCCGCGCGTGTCCGTGAGCCCCATAATGGACGGGATGGGATCGGACGACGAGCAGCAGGGGCGACGCGGGTCGTCGCGCCGCGACTTCCTCAAAGGCGCGGGTCTCGTGGCCGCGGGTGCGGTCGCGGGCGGCGCCGGGGGAGCGGCCGCGGGTGCGGCCGCGGGTGCGGCGTTCGCCTCCCGGCCGGACGAGACACCGCGGGCGGAGCCCGGCGAGGAGTACCCGCCGCTGCCGCCGCAGGCGCGTCCCGGGTTCGACCACCTCGTGGTGCTGATGTACGAGAACCGCTCGTTCGACAACCTCCTCGGCTGGCTGTACGACGAAAAGTCCCTTCCGGAGGGCAAACGCTTCGATGGGCTGGCCTTCGGCGCGTACAGCAACCCCGATCCGAACGGCGGCCCCGACATCCCGGTGCACGCCTACGAGGGCACCACCGACTTCGTGATGCGCCAGCCGTCGCCCGACCCGGGGGAGGTGTACCCGCACGTCAACACCCAGTTGTTCGGGATCGTCGATCCGCCGTCGAACGCGGACGCCCTGGTGAAGGACATGCTCCCGCCCTACAACGCGCCCCGGCCCGGCCAGAAGCCCGGCATGGACGGCTTCGTGCGCGACTACATCGGCGTGCTGCGCAAGGACACCGGGCAGGAGCCCGGGATCGACGACTACCGCCGCATCATGGGTGCGTTCACCCCGGACATGCTGCCCGTGTTCTCGACGCTCGCGCGGCAGTTCGCCGTCTACGACGACTGGCACTGCGCGGTGCCGTCGCAGACCTTCTGCAACCGGTCGTTCTTCCATGCGTCGACCTCCCACGGCTACGTCGACAACGGCGGCGACGGAGGGCTGCGCAAGTGGTTCGATCCGGCCAACGACGCGCCGACGATCTTCAACCGGCTCGAGGAGGCCGGTCGCACCTGGCGGGTCTACTACGACGACCGCCAGCTGATCTCGCTGACCGGCTTCATCCACGCACCCGCGCTGGAGCCCTTCTGGCGCAGCAACTTCCGGACGATGTCCCACTTCTACAAGGACGTCGAGGAGGGCACGCTCCCCGACTACGCGTTCGTCGAGCCGCGGCTGCTGTACGACCACAACGACATGCACCCGCCGGGCGGCCCCGCGACCGAGGAGGATGTCGCAGGCGACGTGATCGTCGGGGGCGCCATCTCGGACGTCCGCGCCGGGGACCTGCTGCTGCACGAGGTGTACTCCGCGATCCGGTCGTCCCGCAGCGCGTCGGGCTCCAATGCCCTCAACACCATGCTGCTGGTCACCTTCGACGAGCACGGCGGGACGTACGATCACGTGCCGCCCGGACCGGCGACCCCGCCGGACCAGAGTGGCCCGGGGGAGAACGCCTTCCTGTTCGACCGGCTCGGGCTGCGGGTCCCCGCCATCGCGATCTCGGCCTACACCGCGCGCGGGTCGATCCTCCACGAGGAGATGCACCACGCGGCGGTGATCGCCACCCTGTGCGAGAAGTACGGGCTGCCGCACCTGACCGAGCGGGATCGCGGCGCGCGGACGCTGCGCGACGCGATCAACCTGACGACGCCGCGGCAGCCGGGGACCTGGCCGGACACCCACCCGCAGTACCTGCCGGCGAACCCGGAGGCGGACGCCCCGGCGGCGGGAGAGCAGGACCGCCCGCTGAGCCCGCCCGGCATCGGGCTGGTGGGCCTGCTCACCGCGCGCTACGGTCTGCCGGGCGACGCCATCCCGGAGACGTACCAGCAGGCGTACGACGCCGTGCACCGGCTCGGCCTCGGGCTGTTCGGCGAGCAATAGAATCGACGTAGGCCGCCGGGCGCACCCGCGGCACCTCAACACACCAGCACCGACGGAGACGTATGTCCGAAATCAGCGCAGAACAGGTCGCGCACCTGGCGAGTCTCGCCAGGATCGACCTCAGCCCGGAAGAGATCGAGAGCCTCACCAGCGAGCTCGGCCAGATCGTGGAGTCGGTCGCCAAGGTGCAGCAGGTCGCCGGACCGGACGTGCCGGCGACCAGCCACCCGCTGCCGCTGACCAACGTGTTCCGCCGCGACGAGGTCGTCCCGTCCCTGACGGTCGACCAGGCGCTCTCCGGCGCCCCCGCACGCGACGGCGACCGTTTCAAGGTCGCCCCGATCCTGGACGAGGAGTGACCATGACGGACCTGACCAGAATCAGCGCCGCCGCCCTGGCCGACCTGCTCACGGCGGGCGAGGTGTCGTCGGTCGAGGCGACCCGTGCCCACCTCGAGCGCATCGAGGCCGTCGATGCGGACGTGCACGCCTACCTGCACGTCGCGGGGGAGAAGGCCCTCCGCACCGCCGCCGAGATCGACGGCCGTCGTGCCGCAGGCGACGCCCTCGGGCCGCTGGCGGGTGTGCCCGTCGCGATCAAGGACGTGCTGGCGACGAACGACATGCCGTCGACCTCCGGATCGAAGATCCTCGAGGGCTGGTTGCCGCCGTACGACGCCACGGTCGTCCGCAAGCTGCGCGAGGCGGACCTGGTGCCGCTCGGCAAGACCAACATGGACGAGTTCGCGATGGGATCCTCCACCGAGCACTCGGCGTACGGCCCGACCCGCAACCCGTGGGACCTGGAGCGCATCCCCGGCGGCTCCGGCGGTGGATCGGCCGCGGCCGTTGCCGCGTTCGAGGCGCCGTTCGCGCTCGGATCCGACACCGGCGGATCGATCCGCCAGCCCGCGGCCGTCACGGGTTCGGTCGGCGTCAAGCCGACCTACGGCGGTGTGAGCCGCTACGGCGCGATCGCGCTGGCGAGCTCGCTGGACCAGGTCGGCCCGGTCTCGCGGACCGTGCTCGACGCGGGACTGCTGCACGACGTGATCGCCGGGCACGACCCGCTCGACTCGACCTCCCTCACCGACACCTGGCCGTCGATGGCCGCCGCTGCGCGGGCCGGCCTCGCGGAGGGCGCCCTGCGCGGCGTCCGCGTCGGCGTCATCAAGGAGATCGCCGGCGAGGGCTTCCAGGCCGGCGTGAAGCAGCGCTTCGACGAGGCCGTGGCCCTCCTGGAGGGCGCGGGAGCCGAGGTCGTGGAGGTCAGCGCGCCGAGCTTCGAGTACGCCGTCGCCGCCTACTACCTCATCCTCCCGGCCGAGGCGTCCAGCAACCTGGCCCGCTTCGACTCCGTGCGGTTCGGGCTCCGCGTCGACCCGCAGGACGGTCCCGTCACGGTCGAGCGCGTGATGGCCGCCACCCGCGACGCCGGCTTCGGGCCGGAGGTGAAGCGACGCATCATCCTCGGCACGTATGCGTTGAGCGCCGGCTACTACGACGCGTACTACGGCAGCGCCCAGAAGGTCCGCACTCTCATCCAGCGCGACTTCTCGGCCGCGTTCGAGAAGGTCGACGTGCTGGTCAGCCCCAGCGCGCCGACCACGGCGTTCAAGCTCGGCGAGAAGCTCGCCGATCCGATGGCGATGTACCTCAACGACATCACCACCATCCCGGCGAACCTCGCCGGCGTGCCCGGCATGGGACTGCCCATCGGCCTCGCGCCGGAGGACGGCCTGCCGGTCGGCATGCAGCTGATGGCTCCGGCCCGCGCCGACGCCCGGCTGTACACCATCGGCGCCGCCCTGGAGCGGCTGCTGGAGGAGAAGTGGGGGCGCACCCTGCTGAGCCAGGCGCCGGACCTGGCCGCCACCGAGATGTTCGCGAGCGAAGAGGGAGCCGTCTGATGGCCGGAGCGGAACTGATGGACTTCGACAAGGCCCTCGAACTGTTCGAGCCGGTGCTCGGCTTCGAGGTGCACGTCGAGCTGAACACCAAGACGAAGATGTTCTGCGGCTGCGCGAACGAGTTCGGCTCGGGCGCCAACACGAACACCTGTCCGACCTGTCTGGGTCTGCCCGGCGGACTGCCCCAGGTGAACGAGAAGGCGATCGAGTCGAGCATCCGCCTGGGCCTCGCCCTGGGCTGCGGCATCGCCGAGTCGAGCCGCTTCGCGCGCAAGAACTACTTCTACCCGGACACCGCGAAGAACTTCCAGACCTCGCAGTACGACGAGCCGATCGCCCACGACGGCTCGGTCACCATCGAGCTGGAGTCCGGCCGCGAGGTCACGGTGCTGATCGAGCGCGCGCACATGGAGGAGGACGCAGGCAAGCTGACGCACATCGGCGGCGCCACCGGGCGCATCCAGGGTGCGGACTACTCGCTCGTGGACTACAACCGCGGCGGCGTGCCGCTCGTGGAGATCGTGACGCGGATGATCGAGGGCGCCGAGCACGACGCCCCCGAGATCGGGCGCACCTACGTGCGCGCGATCCGCGACATCGTGAAGGCGCTGGGTGTGTCGAACGCGCGGATGGAGGAGGGCAACGTCCGCTGCGACGCGAACGTGTCCCTGCGCCGTCGCGGCTCCGACCAGCTCGGCACCCGCACCGAGACGAAGAACGTGAACTCGCTGCGCTCGGTCGAGCGCGCCGTGCGCTACGAGATCCAGCGGCAGGCCGCCATCCTCGACGCCGGCGGCACGATCACCCAGGAGACCCGCCACTGGCACGAGGACACCGGCACCACCAGCGCCGGCCGTCCGAAGAGCGACGCGGACGACTACCGGTACTTCCCGGAGCCCGACCTGGTCCCGGTGGCGCCGAGCCGCGAGTGGGTCGAGGAGCTGCGCGGCACGCTGCCCGAGCAGCCGTCCGCGCGCCGCAAGCGCCTCGCCGCCGAGTGGGGCTTCACCGCCCTGGAGTTCCAGGACGTCGAGAACGCCGATCTGCTCGACGAGGTGGAGGCCACGGTCGCCGCCGGTGCGCCGGCCGCCGCGGCCCGCAAGTGGTGGACCGGTGAGATCGCCCGACTCGCGAACGCGTCGAACCTCCCCGCCGGCACGCTCGTGAGCCCGGCCCACGTGGCTGAGCTGGCCGCGCTGGTCGAGGCGGGCACGCTCACCGACCGGCTGGCCCGCCAGGTGCTGGAGGGCGTCGTCGCCGGCGAGGGTCGTCCGCAGGAGGTCGTGGACGCCCGCGGTCTCGCGGTCGTCTCGGACGACGGGGCGCTGATCGCCGCCATCGACGAGGCGCTGGCCGCCCAGCCCGACGTGCTGGCGAAGATCCGTGACGGCAAGGTGCAGGCCGCCGGCGCCGTCATCGGCGCGGTGATGAAGGCCATGAAGGGTCAGGCGGACGCCGCACGCGTCCGCGAGCTGGTCCTGGAGCGCGCCGCCCAGTAGTCGCCCGGACGATCTGTCACGACACGCCGTGCGAGCCTCCACTCGCACGGCGTGTCGTGTCAGGTGGATGCGCGCGTGGACAGCGCGGGCGCCGCGAGGCAGAGTAGATGCATGGGCGTCTTCACTCTGGGCGGGTTGACCTCGGTCCCCGCCGCCTCCCGCACCGATCTGCTCGCGCCCGCCGCGCTCGACGCGCTCACCGCCCTCGGCTGGCTCGAGGAGGTCGGCGTGGTCGAGATCGACCCCGACGTCTCGGACACCGCGGCCACCCGTGACGAGTTCGGGTTGGACGCCGCGACGCTCGCGAACTGCGTGGTCGTGGGCGGCAAGCGCGAAGGCGTCGAGCGGATCGCCGCGTGCGTCGTGCTCTCGACGACCCGGGCCGACGTGAACAACGTCGTCAAGCGGTTCCTCGACGTGCGCAAGGCATCGTTCCTGCCGATGGACCGGGCGGTCGAGTTGACCGGGATGGAGTACGGCGGCATCACCCCGATCGGCCTGCCGGAGGCGTGGCCGGTGCTGGTCGACGGGCGCGTCGCGGAGGCGGAAGTGGTGATCGTGGGCTCCGGTGTCCGCCGCTCGAAGATACTCGTGCCGGGCCGTCTGCTGGCCGCGCTGCCGGGAGCGCAGGTCGTGGACGGACTGGGGCTGGAGATCCCCGCCGGATGACCCGCCTCCTCGCGCCCGTGCGCTCGCGGCTGATCGAGACGCTCGCGGGCCGGTCGGACGTGGTGCCGGAGTGGATCCTCGAGCTCGAGCACGGCGAGGACGAGGGCTTCTTCGGTCCCGGGAGCGCCGCGTGGGTCGTGCACGGCGGGATGCCCACGCTGGTGGCCGGCATCCGGGCACTGCTGCTGCAGGCGCTGCACCCCGGAGCGTTGGCCGGGGTGCGGGAGTTCTCCCGCTACCGCGAGGACCCGCTGGGTCGGTTGGCCGGGACCATCCGCTGGATCCACACGGTCAGCTACGGGAGCACGGACCAGGCGATCGCCGGCTCCGAGTGGGTGCGGTCGCTGCACGCCCGGGTGGCGGGAACCTTCGTCGACGGGCACGGGGTGTCGCGCCCCTACTCGGCTGACGATCCGGAACTCGCCTCGTGGGTGCACCTGGCGTTCACGGACGCGTTCCTGACCGCGCACGAGCGCTGGGGAGGCGCGATTCCGGGAGGCGCGGACGGCTACGTCCTGGAGTGGACGCGGGCCGCACGGCTGATGGGGGTGGAGGACCCGCCGACGACGGCCGCCGGGCTGCGCGCCGCGATCGCCGCCGTCACCGATGCGGGGGAGCTGCGCGGCGGGCCGGAGGTCGAGGAGATCGTGCACTTCATCCGCCGCCCGCCGCTGCCGCGCGTGCTGCGGCCGTCGTACCGGGTGCTGTTCCGCGCCGCGGTCTCGACGCTGCAGCCGCGGCACCGGGAGCTGCTCGGGCTCCGCGCGCCGTGGAGCGAGCGGTGGGTCGAGCGGCTCGTGCCCATGGATCGCGTCGCCGCGGCGGTGCTCGCGGGGGCCGGAGCGCTGCTCGGCCCGCGCACGCAGGCGGAGCTGGCGGCACGGCGGCGGTTGGACCGGCTGGCGGAGCTGAGCGGACTGACAGAGGAGCAGAACCGCGCATAGCGGCGTTTCCGGCCCGATCGGCGTTACGCTGAGTCCTGCGCCCGCTCGGAGATGAGCGGACCTCATGTTATGGAGGTGCTCATGACCGCGACAGTTCCCTCGAAACCCGACGATGTCGAGTCCAAAGGTCTGAAGGACGGGGCGCTCGGACTGGTGTCCAGCGTCGTCGTCGGAGTCGCATCCACCGCCCCGGCCTACAGCCTGGCCGCGAGCCTCGGGTTCATCGTCGTCGGCGGCACGCTGGCCGCGGGGGTGAAGGCGCCGGGGATCGTGCTGTTGGCGTTCATCCCGATGTACCTGATCGCGGTGGCCTATCAGGAGCTCAACAAGGCCGAGCCCGACTGCGGCACCACCTTCACCTGGGCGACGCGCGCGTTCGGCCCGGTCACCGGATGGATGGGCGGCTGGGGGATCATCGTCGCCGACGTGATCGTCATGGCCAACCTGGCGCAGATCGCCGGGTCGTACTCCTTCACGTTCGTCGGCAGCTTCGGGCTGCCCGCCGTCTCGGCGCTGGCGACGAACGTGGTGGCGACGACCATCGCCGGCCTCATCTGGATCGCGCTCATGACCTGGATCTGCTACCGGGGCATCGAGATCTCCGCTCGTCTGCAGTACGTGCTGCTGGGCTTCGAGGTGGTCATCCTCATCTTCTTCGCCGTCTTCGCTCTGGTGCGGGTCTACACGGGCAACGCCGAGCCGTACTCGCTCATCCCGCAATGGGACTGGTTCAACCCGTTCACCCTCGACTTCGCCAAGACGATCGCCCCCGCGATGCTCACCGCGATCTTCATCTACTGGGGCTGGGACACCGCGGTGTCGATCAACGAGGAGACCAAGGACCCGGGCAAGACCCCGGGCCGCGCCGCCGTCATCAGCACCCTGCTGCTGCTGGCCACCTACGCGGTCGTCACGGTGGCGACCGTCGCCTTCGCCGGGGTGGGGGAGAAGGGCATCGGACTGGCGAACCCCGCGAACTCGGGCGACGTGTTCTCGGCGATCGGCCCGACGCTGTTCGGCGGGGGTGTTGTCGGGGGGATCCTGATGGCCCTGCTGGGGTTCTCGATCCTCACGTCGGCGTCGGCGTCGACCCAGACCACGATCCTCCCGACTGCGCGCACCGCGCTCTCGATGGCCGCGTACAAGGCCATCCCGACGCAGTTCGCCCGGATCCACCCGAAGTTCCTCACCCCGACCTGGGCGACCATCGGGATGGGTCTGGTCTCGGCGCTGTTCTACCTGATCTTCACCTTCATCAGCGCCACCCTGCTGACCGCCCTCATCGGCTCGATCGGCCTGATGATCGCGTTCTACTACGGTCTCACCGGGTTCGCCTGCGTCTGGTTCTACCGCAAGACGCTCTTCCGGTCGTTCCGGGACATCGTGATGCGCGGCCTCTTCCCGTTCGTCGGCGGCGTGATGCTGCTGGCCGTCTTCGTGTACGGACTGATCAGCTTCTCCGCGCCGGATTGGCTGACCGATGAGAACGGCAAGAACGTCACCATCTTCGGGATCGGCGCCGAGGCCGTGGTGGGCGTCGGCGGTCTGGTCATCGGGGCCGTGCTGATGCTGATCTGGTGGTGGCGCAAGCCCGACTACTTCCGCGGCGAGACCCTGCCGATGCGCTCCCACGCGCTCGTGCTCGCCCCGGCCGGCGTGCCCACCTTCGGGCTGCCCGACTCCACGCCGGCCCGCACCGTGATCGCACCGGACCGCTCGAACCTGCCCCCTGGGCAGATCCCGCTGAATGCTGAGACACTGGAGCCGGTCGAGTCGGCCGACGACCCGACGGCTCCACGAGAGGACGGCACGTGACGGAACGCCAGCGCATCGTCGAATGGGAGGACCCGGCGCCGGGAGTGGCGGTGATGCCCACCCTGAGCGGCCTCGACTACCTGAGGGCCATGATCGATGGAGTGCTCCCGCCGCCTCCCATCGCGCGCCTCATGGACATGACGCTCGTCGATGCGGGGCCGGGCACGGCGACGTTCGTCTGCGAGCCGGACGAGTCTCACTACAACCCGATCGGCACGGTGCACGGCGGCCTGGTCTGCACGCTGCTGGACTCGGTGCTCGGCTGCGCGGTGCAGACCACGCTGCCGCAGGGGCAGGGCTACACCTCGATCGAGATCAAGGTGAACTACCTGCGCCCGGTGCTGGCGGACTCCGGTCCGCTGACCTGCGTCGGCACCGTCACCAAGCCGGGCAACCGGGTGGCGTTCGCCGACGGGGTCGTGACGGACGCCTCCGGCAAGGTCGTGGCGACCGCGACCGGGTCGTTGCTGGTGTTCCCGATCGGCTGAGGACGTCAGCGGTCCAGCAGCTGGTCGCGCACCTTGCGCCGGATCACCTTGCCGACGATGGAGCGCGGGAGGTCGTCGACCTGGACGACGGACTTCGGCACTTTGTAGGCGGTGAGGGTGTCGCGGGCGTACGCGCGGATGGCGGCCTCGTCGAACGACGTCCCCGGCTGCATGACCACGGCCGCCACGACCTTCTCGCCGCTGTGGGCGTCCGGGAGGCCGACCACGGCCACGTCGGCGACGCCCTCGAAGGAGCGCAGGGCGTCCTCCACCTCGGTCGGCGCGATGTTGAAGCCGCCGGAGATGATCAGCTCCCTGATCCGGTCCACGATGCGGACGAAACCGTCCTCGTCCATGGTCGCGATGTCGCCGGTGCGGAACCACCCGTCGGCGGCGAACACCTTGGCGCTCTCGTCCGGCTTGCGCCAGTAACCCGAGAACACCTGCGGCCCGCGGGCGAGCAGCTCGCCCTCCTCGCCGAACGCGCGGTCGACCTCGGGGTCGTCGGGGTCGGCGATCCGCAGCTCGGTGCTGGAGAGGGGGAGGCCGACGGTGCCGGCCTTGCGCCCGTCGCTCACGGGGTTGGCCATGAGGACCGGCGAGCACTCGGAGAGTCCGTAGCCCTCGACGAGGTAGCCACCGGTGCGCTGCTCCCATTCGCCCACGACGTCCTGGGGGAGCGCCATGGCGCCGGAGATGGCGATGTCGATGCCCGCCAGGGAGACAGTGCGCTTGTCCGCCGCCTGCACCAGGCGGTCGTAGATCGGGGGCACGGCCGGAAGGAAGGTGGCCGGGCGCTTCTTGACCACGTCGAGCACCAGCTCCGGGTCGAACTTGGGGAAGAGCACCAAGCGCGCGCCCATGCTCATCGCGAACGTGAGGCAGAGGGTGAGGCCGTACGCGTGGAACAGCGGGAGCACGGCGTACACCACGGACGTGCCGCGCTCGACCGCGGGCACCCACGCCCGTGCCTGCGCCGCGTTCACCGTGAGGTTGGCGTGCGAGAGCATCGCCCCCTTCGGCAGCCCGGTGGTGCCGCTCGTGTACTGGATGAGCGCAAGGTCGTCCGCCTGCGGCCGGGGCGAGGACGCCTTCAGCCGGCGCCCGGAGACGAGCTGCTCCCAGGTCACGGTGCCGGAGACCTTCGTGGTCAGTGCCTCGCGGGCCTCCCTGGCCTTCCGGATCGGCAGGCGCAGCGCGAACCGCTTGCCGGCCGGCATCGCGGTCGTCATGTCGACCGAGATGACGGTGGTGACGCCGAGGTCGGCGGGGAGGTCCTGAACGGTCGCGGCCACCTTGTCCCAGACGATGGCGACGGTCGCGCCGTGGTCTTCGAACTGGTGTCGCAGCTCACGCGGCGTGTAGAGCGGGTTGTGCTCGATCACGATCGCGCCCAGGCGCAGGGCCGCATAGAACGCGACGACGTGCTGCGGGCAGTTGGGCAGCACCAGCGCCACGCGGTCGCCCTTGCGGACGCCCCGCTTGCGGAGGCCCTCGGCGGCACGGGCGATCTGCTCGCCGAGCTCCGCGTACGTCGTGGTCGCACCGAAGAACTCGAGCGCCACATGGCTGCCGTAGGTCTTCACGGACTCGTCGATCAGGTGGGCGAGGGAGCCGGCGGGGACGTCGACGTCGGCCGGGACGCCCGGTGCGTAGCTCGCGATCCAGGGGCGTTCGCTGTAGATGCTCACGCGCGCAAGCCTACGCGGGAGCGGCGAGAGCCCGCACGGCCTGCTCGATCGGGGTGTCGCCGGCGACGACCTCCCATGTCTTCCCGATGCTGCCCGGCTCGCCCAGGCAGGCGGCGATCAGACGGGCGACGTCCTCGCGCGGGATGGAGCCGCGCTCGACCGACGCGCCCAGGGTCACACCGCCCGTGCCCTCGTCGAAAGTGAGCGCGCCCGGGCGCAGGATGGTCCAGTCCAGCCCGGACTGCCGCAGGGCGGTGTCGGCGTCCCGTTTGGCCTCCACATAGGCACGCCAGTCGGGCGTCGCGTCGACGGCGACGGGGGAGTCGACACCCCACGCGGAGACCTGGACGAAGCGCCGGATGCCGGCGGCGGTGGCGGCCTCGGCCGACTTCACCGATCCGGCGAAATCGACGGTCCGTTTGCGGTCCACGCCCGAGCCGCCGCCCGCGCCTGCGGCGAAGACGACCGCGTCGCACCCGGCGAAGGCCGCCGCGAGAGCGTCGGAGTCCGCATACTCGATGTCGAGGAGCACGCCCTCCCCGCCCAGGCGGTAGACGTCCTCGGCGTGCTCGTCGTTGCGCACGACGCCGACGAAGTCGTCCCCCTGGTCGTAGAGGACCCGCATGAGCTGCTGGGCGACTTTTCCGTGGGCACCGACGATCGCTACTCGAGACATGTCTCCATCTTGCTCCCTCTCGGGGTGGGTGCGCTCACGGCGAACGTACACAGACATCCGGCGTGTTCTTTGTTAGCGTCGGCACCATGTCGGCCGTCCTGGAGCTCCTCGCGCATCTCGTCGCGTCCGCTCTGGGCACGGCCTGGAGCGCGAGCTCACCGGGCGGCCTCCTCGCCGCCGCCGGCGTGGCCGGTGCGGTCGGCCTGATCGCCGCCGTCGCCGTCGCCTCGGTGCGCTCGGTCGCCGCCCTCGCGGCCTCGTTGCGCGAACGCGCGGTCTGGTCGCGCCCCGCCGAGCCCGATGTCGACGGGCTCGCCGAGAGCCAGTCCCACCCCGACACCGACGGGCGCCCGCGCCCGCGAGCGCCGGGATCCCCGCTGCCGGCCGCGTAGCCGGGGCGTTCGCCCTGCGCACGGCCAGACGACTCCACGTCCGTCCGACAGCAGGGAAACACACTCATGGACCTCTTCTCCTGGCCGCCCATCGCGGCCGTCCTCGACGCGGCCTACCGCCTCGTCACCGGCCTCTCCGCCGCGATCGAGCCGCTCGCCGGCACCGCGGCGGGCGTCGTCGCGATCATCGTGCTCACGATGCTCGTGCGCGCCGTCCTCCTCCCCGTCGGCATCAGCCAGGTGCGCGCCGAGTTCACCCGTCGCCGGCTCGCCCCGCAGCTGGCCGACCTGCAGAAGAAGCACGGCGCGAATCGCGAACGGCTCGCGGAGGCGACGATCGAGCTCTATCGACGCGAGCGCACCTCGCCGTTCGCCGGGATGCTGCCGCTGCTCGCGCAGATCCCCGTCATCTCGCTCGTGTACGCCGTCTTCACCCACCCGATGATCGCCGGCCACGCCAACGACCTGCTCGGTGAGCGGACGTTCGGGGCGCCCCTCGGCACCAGCTTCGTGGGACTGACCGGAGCGGGCCCGGTCTGGCCGGCCATCGCGGTCTACCTGACCGTTCTGGCGCTGATCGCGGTCGTGACGACGGTCTCGCGCCGGGTGCTCGCGCTGCCGCAGCCGGAGGGCGCCGCCACACCGACCGGCATGCTGCGCGCGCTGTCGTTCCTGCCGTACGTGACCGTGGTGTTCGCCGCCTTCGTCCCGTTGGCGGCCGCCGTCTACATCCTCACCACGACCACCTGGACGGTGGCGGAGCGCTGGCTGCTGCGCCGTCTGCTCGATCCGGCGCGCAAGCGCCCGCAGGGAAGGACGACACCGTCGATCTCGCACTGACACCCGTCCCCGAGCCGGCGACCGAGCGGCTCACCGGCACGCACGCGACGTTCCCGCGGGAGGGGGTGGCGGCGTGGCCGGCGGGCCTGGCCACCGCCGCGGACCCTGCGGACTGGGCGATCCTCCGCGCGGAGTACGGCGAGCACGAGGGGATCGACGCCCTGGTGATGGGATGCTTGTCGCATGTGGAGACGCAAGACCAGTCCTGACGGGCGGGGCCCGCACGAGGACGCGGCGGCCGGCGGCGCCCTCGGCGTGGGCGTGCAGGTGTACGTCCGTGAGAGCGACCCGCCCGCCGGAGACGACTGGGTCGGCGAGCCGACCGGCGTGATCGTGGCGCCGGGCGAGCGCAGCCTGCGCAGCGTGTCGTTGCCGGCCGACCGGTTGACGACCTGGGTGGTCGCCTTCAGCGAGCCGCAGTATCGTCGCGACGGGCGCGGGCCGGCCGAGACCGCGACGGTCCCGGCCTCCCGCCTCGTCGCCGCCGAGCCCGTGGAGGACTGACGTGCTCGCCGTCGGACTGGTGCGCGGGATCAACGTCGGGGCGTCGACCAGGGTCGCCGCGGGCGACCTGGCGGCGGCGTTCCAGGATGCGGGTCTGCGCGACGTGGTGACGCTGCTGCAGAGTGGCAACGCCGTCTTCGTCGCCGACGAGGAGCCAACGGCCTCCCTGGCGGCGCGCGTGGAGGAGGCGCTGCGCGCCCGTTCGGGCGTCTCCGCCCGGGTCGTGCTGCTGCCGGAGGAGCGGTTCCGCGCCGTGGCGGCGGCGAACCCGCTCGTCGCGGTGGCGGACGACGACGCGCGGCTGGTGGTGACCTTCCTCGACCACGAGCTGCCGGAGGGCGTGGAGCTCCCGGCCGACGCGGAGACCGTGCCCGAGCTGATCCGGGCGGGCGAGCGCGCCCTCTACCAGTGGTGTCCGCTGGGCGTCTCCAAGTCCGTCGTCCCTGCCGCGTTCTGGCGCGCGGTCGGCCCCGTGGCGGCGGCGCGGAACCAGCGCACGGTGGCCCGGCTCCTCGCCGAGCTCGATCGGCGCGGTTGAGGGCCACGCGAGCACTGTTCCGGCGCGCCCGGCGAACCTACAATTGCGGCATGTTCGTCGAGGGCACGCTTCGATGGCAGGTCACCGAGGACTGTCCCTGGGACCTGCTGATGGCCCTCGCCGTCCGCGACCTCGCCGGGCTGGGGGAGGCCGGCGAGCCGGCGCTGCCGCGACTGACCCCGGCGCTCGCGCCGGTGCTGCGGGCCAACACGGGCGCGCATCCCGCGGTCCCGCGGGCGGCATCCCGCGCCGGGCACACCGGAGCGGCGGTGGGGGAGCCCGGCACCCTCGCGCAGCAGTGGCGCGCGTGGTTCGACGTCGCCGTCGACCGGGAGCGACGGCCGCTCGGCGGGATGCTGCGCCCGCCGCACTTCCCCGTCTTCGACCGCGCGATCGAGCTTCAGGACGTCGTGATCGCCCACTACGACGCGGCGGCGGACTGGGCGCACCAGCGCCACGCCGAGTACGTGCAGGCGAGTCTGCTGAACCACGCCCGCCGCGCCGCGGACATCGTCGACGTGGTGCGCGAGCGCGAGCACGAGTTGCGCCGCCAGGCAGGGTACTTCCGGCTCGACCTCGACGTGCTGCCGCTCTCGAGCTCCGGCGCGTGGATCGTCGGGCCGCATACCGTGGTCGTCAGCGCGAGCCTGCGCGACGACTCCCCGGCGTTCCGGGACTGGTTCCGGCCCCTGGTGTCCGCGCTCGTCTGAGGCGGCCGCCAGAGGCCGGGACGCCGTCAGGCCGGGCGCTGGGCCGGCGAGATCGTCTGGGCGGGGTCGGTCTCCGCGACATCCCCGATCGCCTCGTCGATGCGCGCGAGAACCTCGCCGGACAGGCGCACGCCCGCCGCGGCGGCGTTGGAGGCGACCTGCTCGGGACGCGAGGCGCCCACGATCGCGGCGGCCACGTTCGGGTTCTGCAGCACCCACGCGACGGCGAGCTGGGCCATCGTGATCCCGAGCTCGTCGGCGATGGGCTTCAGGCCCTGGACGGCCGTGAGCACGTCGTCGCGCAGGAAGCCCTTGATCGCGTTCGCCCCGCCCTTCTCGTCCGCCGCACGGCTGCCGGCCGGCGGCTGCGCGCCCGGCGCGTACTTGCCGGTGAGCACGCCCTGAGCGACGGGCGACCAGACGATCTGCGAGATCCCGAGCTCGGCCGACGCGGGCACGACCTCCTTCTCGATGACCCGCCAGAGCATGGAGTACTGCGGCTGGTTCGAGATCAGCTGGAAGCCGAGCTCCTTCGACAGGGCGTGACCGGCGCGCAGCTGCTCGGCGTTCCACTCGCTCACACCGATATAGAGGGCCTTGCCGGCGCGGACGACATCGGCGAACGCCTGCATCGTCTCCTCGAGCGGAGTCTCGTAGTCGAACCGGTGGGCCTGGTACAGGTCGACGTAGTCGGTGCCCAGACGCTCGAGCGAGCCGTCGATCGACTCGAAGATGTGCTTGCGGGAGAGCCCGACATCGTTGTGGCCCTTCGGGCCGGTCGGCCAGTACACCTTCGTGAAGATCTCGAGCGAGGCACGGCGCTCACCCGCGAGGGCGTCGCCGAGAACCTTCTCGGCCGCGGTGTTCGCGTAGGCGTCCGCGGTGTCGAACGTGGTGATCCCGGCGTCGAGCGCGGCCCGCACGCTGCGTGCGGCGATGTCGTTCTCCACCTGGGAGGCGTGGGTCAGCCAGTTGCCGTAGATGATCTCCGAGATCTTGAGCCCGGAGTTGCCGAGGTATCTGAATTCCATGCGATCACGCTACCCGTCGCGGACGCTGTCAGGGGACGGTGGCATGCTGGACCCTGTGGGACGTGCGGACGGCAGCGATCGGCGGGTGACGACCGCGGACGTCGACGACTCCGCGGCCACCGTGCTGCACGTCGACATGGACGCCTTCTTCGCCTCGGTCGAACTCCTCGACCGCCCCGACGCCCGGGGCAAGCCCGCGATCGTCGGGCACGCGGGAGGCCGCGGCGTGGTGACCAGCGCGACGTACGAGGCGCGCCGCTTCGGCGTCCGCAGCGCGATGCCGATGTCGCAGGCGCTGCGACTGTGCCCGACGGCGATCATCCTTCCCCCGCACTACCAGAAGTACACCGAGTACTCCGCGCGCGTGATGGAGATCTTCCACGAGGTCACGCCGCTCGTGGAGCCGCTCAGCATCGACGAGGCGTTCCTCGACGTCGCCGGTGCGCGGCGCCTGCTCGGTTCGCCGCGCAGGATCGCCGAGCTCATCCGCTCGCGCGTTCAGGAGGAGACCGGGCTCACGTGCTCGGTGGGTGTGGCCGGGACCAAGTTCATGGCGAAGCTCGCCTCCGGACGCGCGAAGCCCGACGGCCTGCTCGTCATCCCTCCGGCGGAGACGATCGCCTACCTGAGGCCGCTGCCGGTCGGCGCGCTCTGGGGCGTCGGCGCGAGCACGCAGGCGTCGCTGGAGCGGATGGGGATGCGCACCGTCGCCGACCTCGCCGACGCGCCGATGGCGGTGCTGCAGCGAGCGGTGGGCGATGCCGGCGCGCGCCGCCTGCACGACCTGGCGAACGGCCGGGACGCACGACGGGTGGTCACCGAATCGCGCGAGAAGAGCGTCGGCCACGAGAACACGTTCAGCGCCGACGTGGACGACCCGGACATCCTCCGCCGCGAGCTGCTCCGGCTGTCCGGAAGGGTGGGGGAGCGCCTGCGCACTCACGGTCTGGAGGGGCGCACCGTCGCGATCAAGGTGCGGTTCTCCGACTTCCCCACGATCACCCGCTCGCGCACCCTCGCCGAACCGACGAACGTCGGGCGGCGGCTGTTCGAGGAGGCCTGGCAGATCTTCGAGGCGCTCGACCTCGACGTGCGCACGACGCCCATCCGCCTCATCGGCGTGCGCGCCGAGCAACTGCTCGACGCGGGTGGCGACGCGTTGGCGCTCTGGGACCCGGACGAGGAGTGGCGCGAGACCGAACGCGCCCTCGACGCGGTGAGCGCGCGATTCGGGCGCGGGATGATCGGCCCGGCCTCCCTCGTCCGCCGCACCCGCGAGGCGGACGACGAGGCCCGCGACGGCCGCAACCCGCGCTGGGTCAGCGACTAGCGCAGCCCGACCGCGATCCCGCGGTGGTCGCTGCCGTTGTCCGGGAGGACTGTGCTGCTGACGGTCGAGAGGCCGCGGACCAGCGCGTGGTCGAGGCGCGCGACGGGGAACGCCGACGGCCAGGTGAAGCCGAGGCCGAGCTCGCTGTCCGGCTTCTCGCCCAGTTCGGCGAAGAGCGGGGCCAGTGTGCGGTCCGTGGTCGCGGTGTTGAAATCGCCGACCACCAGGAGGCGGACGGCATCGTCGGAGGCCACCGTGTCCGTCAGCTCCCGGAGCATCTCGTCGCGCGTCGCGCTCTCGCCCGGCCGGACGGACGCGAGGTGGACCGCGTAGACCCGGGTGGTGCCGCCGGGGGTGTCGACGTCGACGCTGAGCGCGCGCTCCCAGCCCAGGCCGAGATCCAGCCGCTTCTCGTCGTGGAGAGGGTGGGAGCTCCAGAGCCCGACCGTCCCGACGATCGCGTGATACGGGTAGTCGGCGTCGAGAACGCCGGAGACGGCATCGCGGTTCGTCGCGTCGAGCTCCTGCAGGGCGATCAGGTCGGGATCGCGGCCGGCGAGGTCGCGCGCGATCTCCGCCGCCTTCGGGTTCGCAGCGTGGAGGTTCTCGCTCACCACGGTGAAGTCCGGTGCGCCCACGGACGCGGCGGGCAGCAGGGCGCTGCCGAAGAGCGACCACCACACGGCCGCCGCGGCGGCCACGCCGAGCCCGGCGAAGAGGGAGAGCCGGAACAGCGCCGACAGGCCGAGCAGGGCGATGAGGGCGGCGGCCCAGGGCAGGAAGGACTCGACGAGGGACGCGGCTCCGCCGACGTCCGGCAGCATCCCGTGGCAGAGCAGGAGGGCGGCGACGGCCAGCGCCGCGATCCCCGTCAGCACGCCTCGGGGGCGGCGGCGGGATCGGCTCGGTGACACCCGATCGATTATTCCGACCCTGTCGCTGAGAACCCGCCGCGAACGCCGGGAGGAGCCTGCGAACCGGCCTGGTCATGCTGGGAGCGCGGCGGGTACGGTGAAGGCATGACCAATATCTCGCTCAAGCTCGCCGAGACCGTCAGCGCGTCCGGCATCAAGTCCGTCTACGGCGAGCCGGTCGTCATCGACGGCACGACCCTCGTCCCCGTGGCCGCCGTGCAGTTCGGCTTCGGAGCCGGCAATGGCTCCGAGAGCGAGGACGGCCCCGGCGGTGGCGGCGGCGGTGGCGTGGCCATCCCGTTCGGCGCGTACGTGAGCGATGCGGCGGGCGTCCGGTTCCGGCCGAACCTGATCACCCTGCTCGCGGTCGCCATCCCGTTCGTCTGGGTGGCCGGGCACGCGTGGTCGCGCGTCATCCGTGCGCTGAAGAAGTGATGTCGCACTAGACTGGTCGCGAACACGGGAGTCCGGTGAGCCGGGCTGAGAGGAAGCTTCTCCAAGCTTCGACCGTCGAACCTGATCTGGATCATGCCAGCGCAGGGAGGCCATCTCTGAATCCCGTGCCCTCTTTTCCCTGAGCGAAAGGGCACGAACAGTGCACGCAACCATCACCTCGTCCGAGACGCGCCCCGCGCGCGTCCTCCGCTGGCGCGTCGTCGACATCGTCGTCGCGAGTGTCGTCGCCGTCGCCGCCGGCGTCGTCTTCTGGGTCTGGGGACAGGTCCAGAACCCGATCTCCGGCCCGGTCAGCGCCGTGCTGCCCGGCTTCCAGGGTCTGCTCAACGGCCCGTGGCTGTTCGCCGGAGTGCTGACGGCGCTGATCGTCCGCAAGCCGGGCGCCGCCCTCTACGGCGAACTCGTCGCGGCCGTCGTCTCCGCCCTGATCGGCACGCAGTGGGGCTTCGCCACGCTGCTCTCCGGCGCGGTGCAGGGGATCGGGGCGGAGATCGTCTTCGCCCTGTTCCTCTATGCGAACTGGAGGATCGTGCCCGCCATCCTCGCGGGGGCAGGCGCCGGCCTGGCCGAGTCGATCCTCGACCTCCTCTACTGGTACCCGGGTGCGAAGCCGGAGTTCGCCGTGGTCTACACGATCACCACGACGGTGTCCGGTGCGCTGGTGGCCGGTCTGCTGTCGTGGCTGCTCGTGCGCGCCCTCGCGAAGACGGGAGCGCTGAGCCGGTTCGCGGCGGGGCGCGAGGCGACGGGACGGGTCTGACCATCGCTCACGATCCCGTGACCCAGGGACCGCCGGTCCCGGCCGCCGTTCGGGTCGGCGGCTGGGGCTGGCGCTATTCGGGGCGCGCGGCGTGGGCCGTGCGTGATCTGACGCTGCGCATCGAGCCGGGCGAGCGGGTGCTCCTGCTGGGCGCCTCGGGCGCGGGCAAGAGCACCGTCCTCGCCGGGCTCGCCGGCGTGCTCGGAGGCGACGACGACGGTGAGGCGGAGGGCACGCTGGCCGTGGCCGGCCGATCGCCGGCCGAGGCGCGCGGCACGGCCGGACTGCTGCTGCAGGACCCCGACGCGCAGGTGATCCTGGCGCGCGTGGGCGACGACGTCGCGTTCGCCTGCGAGAACCTCGGCGTCCCCCGTGACGAGATCTGGCCGCGGGTGCGGGCCGCGCTCGACGCGGTCGGCTTGGCCGTGCCCCTCGACCACCCCACCACCCAGCTGTCGGGAGGGCAGAAGCAACGGCTCGCGCTGGCAGGCATCCTCGCCATGCGACCGGGCCTCCTGCTCCTGGACGAGCCCACGGCGAACCTCGACCCGGACGGCGTGCGCGAGGTCCGGGACGCGGTCGCCGCCGCCGCGACGGAGAGCGGGGCGACCCTCGTCGTCGTGGAGCACCGCGTGGCCGTGTGGCGGGAGGTCGTCGACCGGGTGATCGTGCTGGCCGCCGACGGCGGCGTCCTCGCCGACGGGACGCCGGACGCCGTGCTCGCCGACGCCTCCAGCGCCCTGCGCCGGGCCGGCGTGTGGCTGCCGGGCGAGATGGTGGCGGAGGCGCAGGCCGTCTCCCTCGGCGCACCGCTCCTCACCGCGCGGGAGCTCGCCTTCGGCCGCGGGCCGGCCGTCGCCCGGCGACGCCGTCGTGCCAGGGCCGCCGCGGTCGGGGCGCTGCCCGAGCGCGTCTCCCTCGACCTCGCCGAGGGGTCGGCGGTCGCTCTCACCGGGCGGAACGGTGCGGGCAAGTCGACGCTCGCCCTCACACTCGGCGGCCTGCTGCCGGTGCTGGGCGGGACTCTGCGAGCGGAGGCCACGCTGGCGGCGGGTGCCGACCCGGCCCCGCAGGCATGGCGCTCGCGCGAACTGCTGACACGGATCGGCAGCGTCTTCCAGAACCCGGAGCACCAGTTCGTCGCGTCGACCGTGCGCGACGAGCTGACGGCCGGTCCGCGCGCGCTCGGTCTCGGGGACGCCGAGACCCGGGAGCGGGTCGACGAGCTCCTGGAGCGGCTGACGCTGACAGCGGTCGCGGACGCCAACCCGTTCACCCTCTCGGGCGGGCAGAAGCGGCGGCTCTCGGTCGGTACCGCCCTGGCCACCCGGCCGCGGCTCCTCGTGCTGGACGAGCCCACCTTCGGCCAGGACGCCAACACCTGGCGCGGGATGGTGCGCACGATCGCCGGACTGCGTGCGGCCGGGCATGCGATCGTCACCGCGACCCACGACGCCGAGTTCGTGTCGGCCATCGGTGCGGCGACGCTCGCGCTGGGGTCGGAACGGGAGGTGGCGGCATGACGTTGCTGGAACCCGTCCGCACGGGGCCGCTCGCCACGCTCAACCCCGTGGCCAAGCTCGGTGCGGCGCTGATCGTGACCGCGGTGCTCCTGATCTCGATCGACCCGGTCTCCGCCGCGGTCGCCCTCGCCCTGGAGCTGCTCCTCGTGGCCTTCTCGGGCCTCCCGGCGCGGACGCTCGCGCTGCGGACGGCCCCGATCTGGATCGCGGCGCCGCTCGCCGGGTTGACGACGACGCTCTACGGCCGCACGTCCGGGACGGTCCATCTGCAGTGGTGGGCCGTGGAGGTCAGCGACGGCTCCCTCCAGCTCGGCCTCGCGACGATGCTGCGCATCCTGGCCATCGGCCTTCCCGCCGTGCTGCTGTTCATCACCATCGACCCCACCGATCTCGCGGACGGCCTCGCGCAACTGCTGCGCCTCCCGGCGCGCTTCGTGCTCGGCGGACTCGCCGGGCTGCGCCTCGTCGGGCTGTTCGCCGAGGACTGGCGCGCGCTGACGCTGGCCCGTCGTGCCCGGGGTGTCGCCGAGAGCGGGGCCCTGCGCCGGATGCTGGGGCAGGCGTTCTCCCTCTTCGTGCTCTCGCTGCGCCGCGGCAGCAAGCTCGCCACCGCGATGGAGGCCCGCGGCTTCGGGTCGTCGGCCACGCGGACCTGGGCCCGGCCCTCGGTGTTCCGCGGCCGGGACTGGGCCGCGCTGGCGGTCGCCGCCGTCGTGGCGGGCGTGTCCGTGGCCGTGGCCGTGGCAGTGGGGAGTTGGAATGTCCTGGGCCGCTGAACCGGCCGGGCCCGCGGACCGCACGCGCCTCGACGCCGCCATCCGGGCCGCCGTCGACCGGGCGTGCGCGGGAGATCCGCGCGATCCCGCGGCCTCCCGCGCGCACACTCCCGTCGTGCTGATCGACGGTCCCAGCGGTGCGGGCAAGAGCTCGCTGGCCGACGACCTGCTGCGCGACTGGCCGGCGGCGGGGGTGCCGCGCCTGGTCAGGATGGACGACCTCTACCCGGGGTGGGACGGCCTGGATGCGGGCAGCGTGGCACTCGGCCGCGACCTGCTGGTGCCGCTGCGCCACGCCGGCTCCGGCCGCTGGCAGCGTTGGGACTGGGCGCTCGACCGTCCCGCCGGCTGGACGGAGGTGCACGGCACCGAGCCGCTCATCGTCGAGGGCTGCGGGACGCTGGCCCGGGCGAACGTCGCCGCAGCGGACCTGGCGCTCTGGCTGGATGCCGACGACACCCTCCGCAAGCGCCGGGCGCTCGACCGAGACGGCGAGACCTTCGCCGAGCACTGGGACCGCTGGCAGGCAGAGTTCGAGGCGTACCTCGTGCGGGAGCGTCCGCGGGCGGCGGCGGTCCTGCGGCTCGATGTGACCGACTGGCCGCTCGGTGGGGAGCGGCTGCGCGTCGGGGAGGACTAACGTGGCGTCATGAGCGATTCACAGGCCCACGATCCCGAGTACATCGTCGAGTACGCCGACGGCCCCCTGGCCGGCACCGCCGAGCGCCGGTACCTCGTCGGCGGCGCGGTGGACGAGCGGATCGGCGCCGTCGCGGCGGTCGAGGGGCTCGAGTCCCTGTTCTGGTACGTCGCGGGCGACGAGCGCGTGGTCAACGGCGAGAAGCACGTGAGCTACCGTTTCGACGCGCCGGACAGCGATCCGGTCGAGGCGGACAAGGACGAGGAGTCCCTCTAGCACCGAACCGTGGCGGCCGGGAGCGCCGAAGGCTCCACGCCGGCCCGGTCGCTACGCCCAGCCGAGCTCGTGCAGGCGCTCGTCGTCGATGCCGTAGTAGTGCGCGATCTCGTGCACGAGTGTGATGTGGATCTCGTCGCGCAGCTCGTCCACGGTGTCGCAGATCGCCAGCAGCGGCTCCCGGTAGAGGATGACGCGATCCGGCATCTCGCCGAACCCGTACGCGTCGCGCTCGGTGAGGGCCACGCCGTCGTACAGGCCGAGGAGGTCGAGCGAGCCGTCCTCCGGGCGGTCCTCGACCACGAAGACGACGTTGTCCAGTCCGTCGATCATCTCGTCGGGCAGCTCGTCGAGCTCATCGGTGACGAGCGCCTCGAAGGCATCGGCATCGAGCTGCAGGCCCACGGTCACCACGCCTCCGCGACGGCGGCGTGCAGGTCGAGCAGGCCGGCGGTGCGCTCACTCGGGCCGCGGCCGAAGCCGCACTCGGTCGCGACACCGAACGCAGGCTGCGCCGTTCCGGCGGCGGCGATGCGTCGTGCGGCTCCCTCGGTGCCGTCCTCGTGGTGCAGGAGGCCCAGGTAGAGCTCGGTCCCGTCCGGGATCCGGACGTCGGCCAACGGCGCGAAGTAGGCCTCGTCGTCGCGCTCGATCGGCACCGGCAAGTGGACGAAGGCGATCGGGCGGCCGGCCCGGTCGAGGATGCCGCGGGTGACGGCGGCGAGCCACCCGGCGTCGGCGGGCTGCACGAAGTGCGACTCCTCGACGTCCCCGTAGCAGAGGTGGTATCCGACCTCGACGTCGGACGGGACGGCCTGCGCCTGGCGGACCGCTCGCTCGACGACCCCGTCGAGGACATCGTCGAACCAGGGTTCGATGCGCCCCTCCAGCAGCCCGAACTCGACCGCCGTATCCCACTGGACGGCCAAGCGGTCGTGCGGGATGCCGGCGACGATGCGGTCGAGCTCGGCGAGCAGCGCCCGCTCGTACGCCGGCTCGAAGGCGGCGCGGTCCTGCGGGACCACGAACGCGCCGGCGATCGCGGCGGGCGTCGGCAGCGAGACCTGGAAGCGGGTGCCGGGCGCCAGGACGCCCTCGTCGGCGAGCCGCGCGAAGGCGGCATACGACTCGAGCGCAGCGGTCGCGTAGCCGAGGTCGGGGAAGACGAGGTCGTCCGCCGTCACTCCGGCGTCGAGCTGGAACGGCCGCGCGTCGAAGCGATCGCGCAGGTAGTACGGCTCGGTCGGAATGCGGGAGATGCCCGCCATCGTGTCGAAGCGGGCGGTCTGGAACTGGATCCAGTAGAACCGCTCGCCGACCTCGCCGTCCGGGATACGTCGCATCCGGTCGCCCAGATGCTCTGAGACGGTCCGCAGGACCGTCTCGGCATCGGGCAGGTTGACGCTGCCGACGAGGTGGGCGCCGCGGACCTCCGGGGCGCTCGGGGCGGGGTGCGGGGGAACGGTGCTCACCCGCGCGAGTCTACCGGCGTCGCGCGGGTGAGCCGGGGCGAGCGGCCCCAGGGGCGGTTCAGTACCAGTTGACGGACTGCGAGTGCGACCACGCCGAGCAGGGCGTGCCGTAGGCGCGGGAGATGTAGTCGAGGCCCCACTTGACCTGTGTGCTGGCATTGGTGGCCCAGTCGGTGCCGAACGAGGCCATCTTGCTGCCGGGGAGCGCCTGGGGGATGCCGGTCGCGCCGCTGCCGCCGTTGGAGGCCTGGTAGTTCCAGTTCGACTCCTTCTGCCACAGGTTGCTGAGGCACTGGAACTGGTCGGCGCCCCAGCCGTACTGCGAGGCGGAGACCGAGCGGGCGGTCGCCTTCGCGCCGTCGGGAGTATTGGCCGCCGCCGCTGCGGCGGCGGCCGCCTCGGCGGCGACGCGGTCGGCCTCGGCACCGGCCGCGGCCAGAGCCGCGGTCGCTGCCTTGGTGGCGTCGATGGTCGAGCGCAGCGTGCTGTCGTCGAGCTTCGTGTAGGCGCCGAGACCGGCGATCTCGGTCTTCGCCGCGGAGGCGTCCGTCTTGGACTCGTTGGCGGTCACGGTCGACTGCGCGGCGGCGAGCGTCTGCGTCGCCTCCGCTTCGAGCCGGTCGCGCACGATCTTGTCGTAGATGGAGAGCTGCTCGTGGTGCAGGCCGGTGGAGGAGGAGAGCTCACGGGTGGCGGCCTCGCTCTTCTGCTGAGCGCTGATGGCGGGGCCGATGAGGCTGGCCGACATGAGGACGGCGGCGGCACCGGTGACGATGCGGCCGAAGGGGATGTCGGTCTTCTGGATGGCGTTGCGAAGGGTGCTGAGCATTCGGTTCCTGGGTCGGGCTTCCCCGCCTGGCGGCCTCCCGGGTGCTCCGGGCAGACGTGACCGTGCCGCGCGGGGGCGCGGACGGGCGGGCTGGAACCCGCGTCGGAACGCACGGAAGCCTCAGCTGGACCCGTGGTCCGGAAGGGCGCGGCGTGCGGCGCGGGGTGTGCCACGCGTCGAAGCGGCGTCCCGGGTGTTGGGGGCTGGGGGAGGACGCGCGCAGCGTGGCACGGGCGGCCTTCGATGCCGCCGACAGGCCACGTTAGGCCCCGATTCTGGACGGTTCGGGTACGACCCCTGGCAAAGTCGTGTACGTGTCACCTATCGGCGGTGCCGGCCGTGGACTCCTCGACGGCCGACTCCGCCGCGTCCATGCGCCGATCCGTCACCCAGATCATCCCTGTGAGGAGGCACACGACGACGACCCCGGCGCCCAGGAAGACCGCCTGCAGGCCGAACACCTGCGCCACGATCCCGCCCGCCGCCGCCCCGAGAGGAATGGTGCCCCAGGCCAGGAGCCGGTAGGCGCTGTTGAGGCGGCCCAGCAGATGATGCGGGGTCACCCGCTGGCGCAGCGAGACGGTGATCACGTTCCAGACCGACACCATGACGCCCCCGATGAAGAAGGCGGCGCCGATGATCCACGGGCTGGCGGTGAATGCGGGCGTCGCGACCGTGAGCACGGAGCCGAGGATGGAGATGGTCAGCGCGCGGGAGCGGCCGAGCAGCCGCTCCGCGCCTTCGGCCAGGAAGGTGCCCAGCACGCTGCCCAGAGCGGAGGCCGTGAGCAACGCACCGTAGGCCGGGTCGTCCAGTCCCATCGCCGAGTTCGCCCCGACGGCGTAGAGCACGAAGACGGTGAACATCGCGTTCGTCGCGAAGTTGAAGCCGCCGACCATGAAGGCGAGCACGCGCAGCAGGGTGCTGCTCCAGAGGAAGCGCAGCCCCTCGGCGATGTCCGCGCGGATCGTCGTGGTGCCGGTGCGCTCGGCGCGGAAGCCGCCCCGCAGGAGGAGGAGCAGCGCGATCGCGACCACCCAGAGCACCGCGGGAGCCCCGAACGCGAGCCCGATGCCGGCCGCGACCAGGAAGCCGCCGAGCGGCGGGCCGATGAACTGGTTCGCCGTGAGCTCGGCCGCGTACAGCCGGCCGTTCGCGCGCGAGAGGGCATCCCTCCCGACGAGCTGCGGGAGGATCGACTGGGAGGACGTGTCGTAGACCGTCTCTGCCGTGCCGACCAGCACCGCGGCGACGTAGAGCAGCCAGATCGAGCCGACGCCCGCCACCGTCGCCGCCGTCAGGACCGCGAGGAAGGCCGCGCGGGCGACGTTGGCGCCGATCATCAGCCGGCGCCGGTCGAAGCGGTCGGCCAGTGCCCCAGCCGTGAGTGCGAAGAGCAGCCAGGGCAGCGAGAAGGCGAACGCGAGCCCGGCGATCAGCAGCGGCGAGTCGGTGAAGCGGACCGCCACGAGGGGGAGGGCGACCTTCATCACGCCGTCGGCGAGGTTGGAGAATCCGGCGGAGCTCCACAGCGTCCAGAACGGTGCACCGAGTCGTTTCGAGGTCACGCAGGCCAGCATCGCACAGGGATTGAGAGAATTCAATCGATGCGAAGGAACTCGATCATCGGTAGTCTGTGCCCATGGAACGCGACCCGAGCATCGATCCCGACGCGAAGCGGCGCCCGGCGACCGTCAAGGAGATCAAGGCCATGTCGCATCCGCTGCGGGTGCGCATCCTGCGCCTGTGCGGCGACAAGGAGCTGACCAACAAGCAACTCGCCGACCGGCTCGACGTCGACCCGGGTACCGTGCTCTATCACGTCCGGCAGCTCGTCGACGCGGGCTTCCTCGAGCCGGTGGCCGTGCGCACGGGGGAGAGCGGCGCCCTGGAGAAGCCCTACCGGTCGACCGGGCGCACCTGGTGGCTGTCGGTGGGGGCGGACGCGTTCGCCGGCAGCGACGGCTACGCGCCGATCGACGCCTTCCAGCAGGAGCTCGCGGAGGCCGGCCCGGCCTCGATCGCCACCTACGCGCGCTTCGCCCTCCATCTGTCGGACGAGGATGTCACCGAACTCGACCGGCGCATCGTCGCCGTCATCGACGAGTTCGTCGAGACCGACGCCGACCGCGCCCATCTTCCCCTGCACGGCGGCCTCGTCGTCCTGCACCGCTCCGCCGAGTAGCGCGCTGCGCCGGGCCGCTTCGCGCCCGGCGACCGCGGCGTTTCGGGACGACCGCGGTGCTTCGGGACGACCGCGGTGCGGCGCCGCACCGCGGACGTCCCGAACGACAGCGGTCGCTCGGGACGAGGGCCGTGAAAGCGAGAAGCCCCGGTCTGTTCGACCGGGGCTTCTCTGTGGGGTGAGTAACGGGGCTTGAACCCGCGACCTCCTGGACCACAACCAGGCGCTCTACCAACTGAGCTATACCCACCATGTCCTGCGACCGTTTCAGCTGAACCGGCCGAGGCAACTCATCGATTCTAGTACATCCGCGGCGCCCATTTTTCCACTACGGCCGCCGAGACCTCCTGGACCTGCTCGGTGGTGGGTCCCGGGTCGCTCACGAAGGCGGCGGAACGGTAGTAGTCGAGCTCGCGGATGGACTCCAGGATGTCGGCGAGTGCGCGGTGTCCGCCGTTCTTGCCGGGGGCGTTGAAGTAGACGCGGGGGAACCAGCGGCGGGCGAGCTCCTTGATCGACGAGACGTCCACGTTGCGGTAGTGCAGGTGGTTGTCGAGGCGGGGCATGTACTTGGCGAGGAACATGCGGTCGGTGCCGATGGTGTTCCCGGCGAGCGGCGCCGAGCGAGCGTTGGGCACGAACTTCAGGACGTATTCGAGCACCTCGTATTCGGCCTCGCCCAGGCTCTTGCCGTCCGGGATCTCCTCGATGAGTCCCGAGGTGGTGTGCATGTCACGCACGAAGTCGTTCATGTTCTCGAACGCGGACGCGTCGGGCTTGATCACGATGCTGAGTCCGGGGTCGAGCACGTTCAGCTCGAAGTCGGTGATGACCACGGCGATCTCGACCAGCTCGTCGACCTCGAGGTCGAGTCCGGTCATCTCGCAGTCGATCCAGACCAGTCGATCCGAGGAGTTAGACATGCCTTCGAGTCTAGTGCGGCCCTCCGACCACCCGCGGCACGGGCTGGGGCACGGGATGCTTGGGGTCCATCCCGTCACCGGCCGAGATGTGACGCAGCCGCCGCCCGGCCCACGGGATCGCGTACACCCGCAGCCAGGTGCGGAACGGGATCTCGTCGGGCGCGGCCTCGGGGGGTGTGTCGGCGGGGGAGGCCGCCTCGCCGAACAGCGGGGTCGTCTCGGTGTACGGGATGCCGAGGGTGTGCGCCGCCAGGCCGGCGAGGACACGGTGGCCGCGGGAGCTGAGGTGGACCCGGTCGGACGCCCACATCCCGGCCTCCCGGAACTCTCGCACGCCCCACACATCGAGCACGGTGGCCTGCTGGTCGCGCGCGATGCTCCAGATGTTGGCGTTGAACACGGCCGCGCGCCCCCGGAACGGTTTGAGGAAGAACGCGAACTGCGGGTCGAAGAGGTTGGCGAGCAGCACGGACGATCCGGCGGCACGGAGGGCGCGGATCCCGCTCTCGAGTTCGGCGGCGAGTGCGTCGGGGTCGGCCGTGGGGCTCATCAGGTCGTTGCCGCCGATGAGCACCGACACGAGGTCGGGCTTCATGGCGACCGCGTGCGGGACCTGGTCGTCGACCACGTCGGAGATGCGGCGGCCGCGCACGGCGAGGTTCGCGAACTCGAGGCTGCGGCCCGCGAGCCGCGCGTCCCCGTCGAGGATGCCCGCCAGCCGGTCGGCCCAGCCCAGCCACGCGCCGTGCCTGTTCGGTGTCGCGTCGCAGAGCCCTTCGGTGATCGAGTCTCCGAGGGCGACGTACCGAGAGAAGCTGGACCGGCTCACGGGGCGATTCTGAGCGCCGCGGGTGACCTGCGGGTGACATCGCGCCGACGGTGGCCGGATCGTCGTCCCGAGTTCGCCGGACGTACACTGACAGCGTGGATCCGTCACCGTCCGTTACCCGGGATGTCACGGGAGGCATCGCCCTCACGCTGTACACCTCGGCGTTCTGCGAGCCCTGCATGCAGACCCGCGCCGTGCTCGCCGAGGCCGTGCGCCTGGTCCCGGCGATCACCGTGACCGAACTGGACGTGACCCGCGCCCTCGACCGCGCGGAGCGCGACGGGATCCGCTCCACCCCGACGGTCATCGTCACCGGCGCGGACGGCCACGAGGTCTTCCGGGCGGAGGGCGTGCCGACGCTGCAGCAGGTGCTCGTCGCGGCGGCGAAGGCGGTCTAGCGGGCGGTTCGCCGGTATCCGGCGTGGCCGTTGTGGCTCGCGGTCGCTGTGGCACAGGGTCGCTGGTGCACTACCGCTGTGGCACGCGGGTGCCCCCGGCAGGAATCGAACCTGCGACCAAGAGATTAGAAGGCTCCTGCTCTATCCGCTGAGCTACGGGGGCGCGACGTCAACGATACCGCAGGTGCCCTCCCTCCCCGCCGACCGCCGCCGAGCGCCGTGAGTGGGCGCGACGCGCCCTGGGGGGACGTGAGCGGTCGCGAAAAAGGGCGTGTCGCGGCGTCTCAGCGGCGACACGCCGGTGCGGCGATGAGCGCCCTTGTTTGGGACGTGCGCGGTGCGGCGCCGCGCAGCGGACGTCCCGAGACGTAGCGCTCGCACCGAGAGCGGTGCCGCGCCGCGCCGCACCGCGGCCGCTACAGGGTTGCGCCGCTCTTGCCCGCGCGGGTGACGATCGCGATGACCGGGCGGCGGCCGCGGAGGCCGAAGCGGAGTCGGAGGCTCGCCTGGCGGGCGATGAGCACGCCGACGATGACGGCCGCGACGGCGGGGACGATGCCGGAGATCATCATGGCGCTGTGGGGGCCGATCGCCTCGACGAGCCAGCCCATGACGGGTCCGCCGATCGCCTGGCCGCCCAGCAGCACGAGGATGTAGAGGGAGATGACGCGGCCGCGGATCTGCACGTTGGACGACATCTGCACCAGCGAGTTCGCGGCGGTGATGAAGAGCAGGTTGCCGACGCCGATGCCGACGAGGAGGATGCTGAACGCGATCTCGGCCGGGGCCAGGCCTGCGAGGGTCTGCACGATGCCGAGCGCTGCGGCGGTGCCGACGACCATCGAGAGGCGGACGCTCGTGCGCCGGGTGGAGGCGAGCGCACCGGCCAGGGCGCCGGCGGCGACGAGGGCGTTGAAGAGGCCGTAGCCCTGGGCTCCGACCCGGTAGACGTCGTTCGCGAAGGCGGCCAGGAAGACCGGCATGTTGAACGCGAAGACGGCGGTGACGGCGACCATCACGATGGTCCAGAAGATGACCGGCTTGCGACGCACGTAGCGCATCCCCTCGGTCAGCTGCCCCTTGGTGCGGGGAGCCGGGGGAGAGTGGTGCAGCTGATCGGTGCGCAGGGTGCAGAGCGCTCCGACGACGGCGAGGCAGGCGGCGGCGTTGATGACGAACGACCAGCCTCCGCCGACTGCGGTGATGAGCAGGCCGGCGGCGGCCGGGCCGATGAGGCCGCCGAGCTGGAAGATCGACGAGTTCAGGCTGATCGCGTTGCGCAGGTAGGTCGGACCGACGAGCTCGTTGACGAAGACCTGGCGCGCGGGGTTGTCGACGACGGTCACCAGACCCAGCAGGAACGAGATCAGGTAGACGTGCCACACCTGCACGCTGCCGGTGAGGGTCAGGATGGCCAGTGCCGCGGCGAGGGCGGAGGCCGCCGACTGGGTGATGATCAGCAGCCGCTGCTTGGAGTAGCGGTCGGTGAGCACGCCGCCGTAGAGGCCGAGGACGAGCATCGGCGTGAACTGCATGAAGACGGTGATGCCGACGGCCGCGACGCTGCCCGAGAGCTGGAGCACGAGCCAGTCCATCGCGATGCGCTGCATCCAGACGGCGGTGTTGGCGACGAGGTTGCTCGCGGCGAAGATGCGGTAGTTGCGGACGCGGAGCGAGACGAAGGTCTCCCGCCACGGGGGTCGCGTGCTGAGCACGGGCATGGGGCCGGTGGGCGGGGCTGCTGCTGTGGGGGTCGCCACGTGTGTCCTTGCGTGTGTATCGAGTGGGTCTGGTTCCGTATCTGCGGGCTCCTTCGACCATACGTCGGGTCGGGGTATTGTTTGGTGCAATCGAAGCTATAACTCCTATTGACTTTCCGAATGGATGGGCGATGTTCGATCCCGTGCTGCTCCGCACCTTCCTCGCCGTGGCCGACACCCGCAGTTTCACGCGCGCCGCGGGCCGCCTCGGCATCAGCCAGCCGACCGTCAGCCAGCATGTGCGACGGCTGGAGGAGGCCGCCAAACGACAGCTCGTCGCCCGGGACACCCGTGAGGTGCGCCTGACCGACAACGGCGACGCGATGGCCGGCTTCGCGCGGACGATCCTTGCGGCGCATGCCGAGGCGGACCGCTACTTCAGCGGGTCGGCGATGCGGGGCCGGCTGCGCTTCGGGGCCGCGGACGACCTGGCGATCACGACGCTGCCGCGCATCCTGCGCCACTTCCGGCAGCAGCATCCGCAGATCAATCTCGAGCTCACGGTCGATCAGTCCGGGCCGCTGCACCGGCGGCTGAAGGCGGGCCACCTCGACCTCATCTTCATCAAGCAGAACCCCGGCACGACGGAGGGCACGGTGGTGGCCACCGACGAACTGGTGTGGATGGGGCAGGAGAAGAGCGCGTTCGATCCGGCCCAACCGTTGCCGCTGATCGCCTACCAGGGCACCAGCCTCAGCCGCCAGATCGCGATCGATGCTCTGGAGGAGGCGGGCCGCACCTGGCGGATCACCTGCAACACGCGCGAGGTCAACGGTGTGCTCGCGGCGGTGCGGGCAGGGATCGGCGTCGCCGTCTTCCCGCGCTCGCTCATCCCGACCGATCTGGTGAAGGTCACGAACCGGTTCGCGCTGCCGGAGCTGGGGCACGTGGACTTCACCCTGCTGTCGAACCCGGCGGCGCCGACCGAGCCCATCGAGGCCCTGACGACCGCGATCCTGGCACGGGCCGTGACCCGCGTCCCGTAGGTCGCGATTCCGTGCGGGTCAGCCGACGATCGGGACCTGGTCGGGATCCGCGGGGCGGCGTCCGCCGTCGGACGAGCGCTTGCGCAGCACGAGCGCCAGCAGAGGGAAGAGCAGGACGGAGAGCATCCCGGCGCCGACGAGCGCCGTCGCGGTGCCGCTGCTGACGTCTCCGGCGGCGACGCCGATGGAGGTGACGGCGACGATGATCGGCAGACCGGTGGCGCTGAACAGAGTGAGCGACGCGCGATCGGCGAACGTGGACCCGGGAGGAGCGGCGAGCGAGCCGGGCAGCCCACGGACCACCAGCAGCAGGACGAGGAAGATCGGCAGCAGCAGGAGGGCGTGCGGATCGGTGACGAGCGCCTTCAGATCGAACCCGATCCCGGTGCTGATGAAGAACACCGGCACGAGCACGCCGAAGGCGACCGCCTCGAGCTTGCCCTCGATCAGGTGGGCGTCCTCTTCGTCGGCGCCGGCCAGCAGCACGCGGCAGATCACCCCGGCCGCGAACGCCCCGAGCAGCATGTCCAAGCCGAGGGCCAGGCTGAGCCCCACCAGGGCGGCGATCACCAGGACGACGAAACGCACGGCGAACTGGCCGCTGGTGTGCAGGGTCGCGCGCACCAGGCGGTGGAAGCCGCGGTGCGCACCGCGGGACGCGAACCAGATGGCGGCCCCGGCGATGATCGCGAAGCCGATCAGCACGATCGCGGCGCCGAGCGGCCTGCGCCCGCTGAGGAACAGCGAGATCGCCAGAAGGGGCCCGAACTCGCCGATGGCGCCCACGGCCGTCACGGCCCGGCCGAACGGGGTACGCAGCTCGCCGGCGTCCCGCAGGACCGGCATGAGGGTGCCGAGGGCGGTGGAGGTGAGGGCGATCCCGACGTAGACGGCGGTGACGAACGAGGGGGAGAGTGCGAACGCGATCAGCACGCCCGCGACCAGGGAGATGATCCAGCCCAGGGAGGCGCGCCGCAGCGGTCGGCCCGCGATCGCCGCGAAGTCGATCTCGTTGCCCGCCATGAAGAAGAGGAAGGCGAGTCCGAAGTTGGACACGGCGTCGAGAGCGCCGCTCGTCGGCACCCAGCCGAGAACGCTCGGGCCGACCAGGAGGCCGAGCACGATCTCGAACACGACGAGGGGGATGGCGGCCACTCGGCCGACGAGTCGCGCCAGGATCGGCGCCGCCACCGCCAGCAGCGGGACGAGGACGATGGTGGCGACGTCGGGGGACATGGGCCGATGCTAGCCGCCGGGTGCACGGCTCTGGAAGGGGGCGTTCACACGACCGAAACGCGCCGGGGATATCGTGGGGGCATGCGCGAACTGCAGGCACGGATCATCGACGAACTCAACGTCAGCCCCACCATCGACCCCGCCGCCGAAGTGGAGAAGCGGGTCGACTTCCTCACCCGCTACCTCGCCGTCACCGGCGCCGCCGGCTTCGTCCTGGGCATCAGCGGCGGGCAGGACTCCTCCCTGGCCGGGCGGCTCTGCCAGCTGGCCGTCGAGCGGCTCGGCGAGCGCGGCACCGCGGCCGAGTTCATCGCGGTGCGGCTGCCCTACGCCGTGCAGCACGATGAGGACGACGCCCAGCTCGCGCTCTCGTTCATCCGCCCGCAGCGCGTGGTGACGTTCAACATCCAGCGGGGCACCGACGGTGTGCAGGACGAGTACGCGGACGCTGTCGGCGACGCGATGACCGATTTCACCAAGGGCAATGTGAAGGCGCGCGTGCGGATGGTGGCGCAGTACGCCATCGCTGGTCAGCGGCGGCTGCTGGTGGTCGGCACCGACCATGCCGCCGAGGCCGTGACCGGGTTCTTCACCAAGTACGGTGACGGCGGCACGGACGTGCTCCCGCTGACCGGTCTGACGAAGCGGCAGGGCAAGGCTCTGCTGCAGCAGCTGGAGGCACCCGCACGGCTCTACGAGAAGGCGCCGACGGCGGATCTGCTCGATCACGACCCCGGACAGACGGACGAGGACAACCTCGGGCTCAGCTACGCGATCATCGACGCCTTCCTGGAGGGACAAGACGTGGCGGCCGAGGATGCGGCGGCGATCGAGGCGCGCTATCTGGCGACGGAGCACAAGCGTCGCGTGCCCGCCAGCATGTTCGACACGTGGTGGCAGGGACGCGGCGACTACAGCGTCTGAGATCGCGTCCGCTCTGCCGGCTCCCGGCCTCGGGCGGGCGACGAGCCACGCGAAACGCGAGAAGGGGGCGCCGGCGCGAAGCCGGCGCCCCCTTCCCGTTCGGGTGGTGACGCGTCCGCGAGGCTCAGACCGGCTGGCCCAAGCGCGTGGTCGGTGCGGTGTCCGAGCTCTCGCCGGAGCCGGCGGGAGTGGTCAGGATGCCGAGCGGGCCGCTGTCGGCGACCGGTCGCTCCGTCGCTGCCGGAGCGGCGGCCGCGGAGCCGGCAGGGGCCGCGTACTGGTCGTGGTGCTGCTGGGCGACCCAGGCGTCCTGCTGCTGGATCAGGCTGCGGTCGGTGTCGGTGTTCTCGAACCGCCAGCGCTCGAGGTCGCTCTGGAAGATCTTGCGGGCGCGGCCCGGCTTGTTCTGCCACTCGATGAGGCGGTCGCGGAACTCCGCCACCGCCGGGTCGAGTTGGTAGCCGAAGGTGGCCGATGCCCGCTTCATCTCGGCGAGCTGGTGGCCGGCCCAATTGGCGGCGACCCCGGAGCCCTTGATGGGCAGCAGGCGCACCAGGATGTCGGCCTGACCGACGGCGCGGTCCGAGAGGACCTGCTCAGCCGGGGTGAGGGAGTTCCAGACGGAGGCCTCGGTCGCGGCATCGACGAGCGCCGCGATCGCGGAGGCCTTCTGCTGGCGGTCGGTGCGCGACAGCAGGCCCCGCAGGGCGCCGCGCGCGATCCACGCCGCGAGGAGGCCGGACACGATGACGGCGACGGCGAGGACCGCGCCAGAGAAGATCACCGGGCGCGTGGCCGGTGCGAGGAGCCAATCGACGAAGTCATTCCACCACTGCATGCGCCGATGGTAACCGCGGGGGCGGCGTGCGGAGCGCAGCCGCCGCGCTGTGTCGCACATCCGCACGTGGGCCGACCTGTGATGCACACGGATCCCTCCCCAGGGCGGCGAACCGGGCCGGCGTGCACAGATCCGGAGACGCGGCCGCGCCACGGCGGGTGGGCGACCAGGCTGGACGTGCGGACCGCATCCGGCGGACGCGGGGAGGAGTAGGGATGGAAGCGACCGTCACAGTGCGGGGGATCGTCGCCGGACGACCGCGGCACGTGGTCACCGCGGAGGGCACGGTGGTGTTGTGACTACTATTTCGCCATGAGCAGTGCAGCGATCTACGCGAGACAGTCTCTTGACCGGTCCGGTGAGGGGACTGCCGTCTCACGTCAGCTCGATGATTGCCGATTCTTGGCTCAGCGGAATCAGCTCACGGTCGTTCGAGAGTACGTCGACAATGACGTCTCGGCCACGAAAGGTGTTAGGCCTGAGTTTCAGCGATTGATGCGGTCGATCCGTGATGGCGAGATTGACACCGTCATTGTGTGGCATGTCGATCGTCTGTATCGGCGGTTGCGGGACCTAGTCGAGCTTGTGGAGCTTGCCGAGAAGAATTCCGTGAAGATCCTGACGGTACGTGCCGGGACAATCGATCTGGGAAGTCCGGCTGGGCGGATGATGGCGCAGATGTTGGGCGCTGCGGCCCGGTATGAGGTCGAGCAGAAGGGCGCGCGTCAGGTCGCTGCAAACGTACAGCGAGCTAACCGCGGCGAATGGCAGTTTTCGACCAGACCGTACGGCTATGAGCGTGCGGGAGGTGAGATTCGTATCGTGCCCGAGGAGGCCGCTGTGATCCGTGAAGCGGTTGGCCGCTACGTCGCGGGGGAGTCTTGGTACGGAATTGCCGCCGACTTCAAGAAGCGCGGGATTCTCGCGAACAATGGAAAGCCGTTCAGCTACCAGAACCTACGGTTAAGGATGACTAAGCCTGCGCTGGCCGGCATTCGTACCTATCGGGGTGAGGTGGCCTCTGAGCAGGGCATCTGGGAGCCGATCATCGATCGCGAGACGTGGGAGCGGCTTCAATCGTCGATTGCGAGCAGGAGCCAGACGCAGGACTGGTCGCGCGCTGTCAAGTATCTGGGCACGAACGTTTACCGGTGTGGCAAGTGTGGCGGTCGCATTCGGGTGGTCCGCGACTACAACCACGGGCGGGCATCGCATCCCCCGGTTTACGTGTGCGAGAACCATGATCTGCGACGCAACCTGGCAAAGGTTGATGAACTGGTTGAATCGGTGGTCGTTGATCGCCTCAGCAGCCCTGACGCTCGCCGCCTGTTGACGCCTAGCGAGGATGCGGCAGCGCTCGCGTCCGAGTCGCGAGATATTCGACAGCGCATTGACGGACTTGCGGAGCTCTACGCGGAGGGTGTGCTGACCTCGGTGGGAGTGAGGACGCAGCGGGAGAAGTTGAATCGGCGGCTTGAGGAGTTGCAGGCGCGGTTGAGTGCGATGCAGGGCGGGTCGTTACTTGGCGAGCTTGTCGGTGCGGCTGACGTAGAGGACTTTTGGCGCCACCACGTTTCTATTCAGAACAAGCGACGTGTTGTTGCTGCTCTGTTGGATGTGGTTTTGATGCCGACTAAGCGTGGTGGGGCTAACGCCTTCCGCCCGGAGGACGTCCATATTTCGTGGAAGTCCTGAAGTTGGTCCCGTCGCCGGGTCAACGGGACGGGACCAGATCAACGCCAAGGTAAGGACAAGGAATATGAACTCCAAGAAGGCTACCCGACCCGCTGCCGCCGACATCCGCGAAGACTCGGATCTCGATGCCCACCTCGCGACGATGCGCAGGGAGTACGCGGCCGCTAAGTCCACTCCCTGCGACTTCCCCGGATGCGACGGCAGCTACCACGAGCCGGGTGTAGACCCGGCCGAGTGGGCGCATCACACTGGCGACGTCGAGTTCGACAGTGGAGAGATCGTAATCGACATCGTACGAAATGGCTCGGCCGCTCCCCTCGGACAGGTCTGGCTCGCAGGCAACTACGAAGACCTCACACCGGAGTCGCTCCGTGCCTTGGCGGCAGTGTACGAGGGCCTTCCCGCGCTGATGCGGGAGCAGGCTGAGCGTCTTGAGCAGATCATTCGCGAGGTAGTGGCACGCTGATTATGCCGACCGTCCCCATGTTGCTGCGACACGAGACGGTCACACCCACGGTGCAGGTGTTCGGATCGGAACACCTGCACCGTCGGTGCGTTCAATCGTGTCGTTCCTCGTACGTGCCCGAAGTGCGACACACCCACGGTGCAGGTGTCGGTGGGAGGCCGTAGAATGGCATCGCTCGGCATTAGTGCGCCCACAACGCGTGGGCGCTTTTTCTAAGTCGACACGCCGACGCGCGAATGTCGGCGGCGCCTGCTAGATTGATAACACGCAGTACAAGTGCGCCCACAGTTCGTGGGCGCTTTTTCTTTTAGCCCTCATAATGACAGGGTGCGACTCCGCCGAACTTTGCGGAACTTGACGTCCTGTTGACCACCTAGCCCCGGAGCACACCGCCCCGGGGCTTTTCGCATTTAAAGGCGTCATCTGGCTGAGCAGATGACGCCTTTCGTGTTTAAGGAGGCAGGAGTGTTTGACCACAGTTGGGGAACGATCGCTGACGCGGCGGTCATGCGCGACGTGAGTACCCGCACGATCAGGCGGTACATCGACGCTGGGCTGATCGAGGCAGTCAGGTTTGGGCCACGCCTAATTCGCGTCAACCTACAGAGTCTCGATAACGCCAATTCGCCGGTCGAGAAGGGGTCAGCAGCATGATCCGTGTGCAGATGCCGAAACCGCCTGAGTTCACTGATGCGCAGCGTGATGTGATCCGCGCCGCATTCGGCGGCTTTGGGCCTGTGAGGCCGCCCCGGTGACACGCTGGGCTGACGGTCCAGGGAAGGGGTTTGACAGCGATTCAACCTTGGTTGACGCGCACCGGCCCCCACCAACTTACGGCGACCCGACCGGCGAACAAGCCGCGGCGTTGCTGCCGTGGGAGGTCACCTTTGCCTCAAAGTACGCGAGTAGCCGCCATCTCATCCCGCGAGTGATCTACATGTCTGAGGACACCAAATGCGTCCTCGAGGCAATCGCATTCACAGAAGGCCGCTCCAGGAGGAAGCGCAGGTGGTTGCCAACGTTTCACTGCGCCATCGGATGGGAGGAAGCATCAGTGGCAAAACGGGCAGACGGTATCTCGATCGTCGTGTCGGCTGCCGCTATGTTGGCGGCGCTTGCCCACTGGTGCGTCGTGGCTGATGCGTCCTGGGAAAGGGCTCCCGGTGAAGATCATCCCCAGACGGCTCGCCTGAACAAAGCGGCAATCGAACGCTGGCAAGAAATTGAGCATCAGAACGAAACAAAGGCCCGGCGCTAGACGGGAATCTCTGCCGGGCCTTCCAAAAACTCCGCGTGGGAGCTTTGACCTGATTCTATTCTAGGTCAGATCCGTGTCTCCTGCTTCACTCAGACCGCTCTCCGGAGCGGTCTCTCGCGTTAATGCGACTGAGAGAGAGAAGTACATCACTTGGTTGAAATCAACCGCCTCGGAGCGGCCAGATGATGGTCCCCGATGATTTGCGAGAATTTGACCCACTGACCGACATGCACGCCCGCGAGAAGGAGGAAGAGCGGGCGCGCCGCGTTGATGTAATGGCTGAAGAGATTCGATTGAGGAGGGCCGCTCAGCGTCGGGCGGACGAGCTGGAACCGGCGTCGCCCCTCAACGTACTCACGCGGCGAGACGTTGCCCGTATGACGCCACCACAGCCGATTGTGCCGGGCCTCATCTACACGGAAACTATCGCCACTATTGCTGCAACCGGAGGACTCGGCAAATCAGCGCTCATGATCGATGTGGCTGCGTGCGCGGCCACCGGTTTGCCATTCCTAGGGCGTGAGGTGCGACAGGGCCGAACGCTCTTCATCGCTGGGGAAGGCATCGCCGCGATGGAGCAGCGTTTGCGGGCATGGGAAATGGCTCGCGGGGTTACCTACGGCACCGTGACTGGCGTCGATTTTCTAAGTGGCGTCAGTCTCAACGCTGCAACCCTTCAGAGCCTCGGCCGGCTTCAGCGGGAGCAGCGGTATCAAATGATCGTCGTCGACACGGTTGCAGCCAACGTTCCCCTGAAGAACGAGAACGACAACACCGAAGTCTCCGCGTTCATCAAAGCTTTCCGCAAGGAGGTTCAGTCGGCACCACAGGCGACCGGCGTTCTTCTTCACCACGTCACGGAGAACGTTGACAGTCGCGGGCGCAAGTCGACTAAGTCGCGGGGCGCTAGCGCATTCCGCAACGACAGCGACTCACTGGTCATGATGCTCGGCAGCTCAGATGAGTTCGTAATCACGACTGCGACGTCCAAGGGTGGAAAGCAGCGCGACGCCGCCTCGATCACCATCCCGGGGCTCTGTCTCCGTACGTCCGGTCCTCACGTCGTGCTCACTGAAATGACAAAGCAGGAGCAGGTTGATCACGACGCGGAGGTGCACCGTCTCGTGCAACTGATGGTTCCAGGCAACGGCTACACAAGTACCGAGCTTCAGGGCAAGTGGGGCCTCTCATCGAACAAGGGGCGATACCAGGCATTGAGGACCGTGGCTCTGGATCTGGGCCTGATCACGAAGGGAGACAGCATACGTGACCCGTACATCCGTATCAAATGAACGGTCGTGGGAAACGGTCTCCCCTAAGAGGGGGAATGACCGCCACGACCATTTGAGTGCACGACCGTTCATGGAGGTGCATCGTGGTTGATTTCGAATCGCTCACACCGGACGAAGCCGTCATCTGGGCTGCCGGATATACCGCGGCACTGGAGGACCACCGACCGCATTGGGAACGCATTGCGGTCGACTCTGCAGCGCAGGCCCGCCAGCTCGTGCAAGCCGAAGCAGATGCCGCCCGGTATTACCACGCAGCATTCTGCGGTTGCGAAAAGGCCACCGTGGCCGCCGTTGTGCGGGGGATTGATACACGACAGAACCGCGACGCCTGGCGCGCCAAATATGGAATGGACGCAGCATGATCGACGACTTCGGACCCGGAGCCATGGACAACCTCTTGCAGATGGTCGATGGCCAGATCGCCAATGCGATCGCAGACCCGCAGTGCCCCGCAATGCTCGAGATCTACGCGCAAGCGAAGCCGGCCGGCAACGCTGAGGACATTTTGCTTTTCGCGGCCATGCACTTCGTGCGCGAGTACGCGAAGCTCGCCGTGCTGCATTTCGGCAGCCGTGAAAAGGCGCTGGAGGTCTTCAACACCCGCACCACGCTGTCGACGCTGAGGCGGATCGAGGAGGAGGGCGATTCCCTGTGAACCCGCTCCCGGAGAAGAAGGACTGGCAGCGACCTCCGTTCGAACCAGGAAATAAGCTTGCGCAGACCCACGGCGCGTTCACGCCCTCAGTCATTGAGCCGTTGGCGGCCGAACTACGCGAAACGATCCTGACCGACCCCGACTCGGCATACCTCCAATCGCCGCGCTTCGCCAAGCGTTTGCTGTCGTACTGCCAGACCGAGGCTCGTGTGATGCGCATTGAGTCGTGGGTCGGTGGCATGACGGACGAGGAGGCGGCCCGCAGCGATAAGGGTCAGACGAGCCCGCTCGAGTTGCTGCGCAAATGGAAGACCACAGCGGCGAACGAGGCGAACAAGTTGGGACTGGATCCCGTCTCGTGGGCGCGCATCCGCAAGGACTATGCGGTGACCCGGCACCACGACGCCGCGACGTTCTTGACCGCCCAGAGGCTGCGGGCGGAAGGGGTGACCGAGGGTGATGAATGAGACGGGAACCCAGGCTGACGCGCGCCGGCTGAGTGTGCTTCTGCGCCGGGATGGCGTTGTGCTCGTACCGCCTCGCCTCGCGCCGTGGATCCGCTCACTGGCAGTACGTGAC
The DNA here is from genome assembly GCF_000633535.1 of Leifsonia aquatica H1aii. Lineage (GTDB taxonomy): Bacteria > Actinomycetota > Actinomycetes > Actinomycetales > Microbacteriaceae > Leifsonia > Leifsonia aquatica_A. Next base: position 607,525 of record NZ_AYMR01000009.1, read on the forward strand.
GTTGGCGATCTCCGGAGAATCACGAACGGTAGCGGTAACGACATTCTTGACCTCCTTGACGCCCTGTCCACAGCGCCTCAGCACGTGTCCGTCGACGGACATATCACACTGCCAGAGAGTAAAATTCTATTAGGTGATGCACCGGGGACAAGCGCCCCAGTTTCCACTCGAGCTGCCGCAGAGCGGATGGGGCTCTCAGAGCGAACGGTCACGCGCATGTTGGTCGCGGATCGCTTGTTCGGGTGGAAATTGGGGCGCGTCTGGGTCGTCCCGGAGTCATCGATCGAACAATTCTTGAATGGGAAAGGGGCCTGAATGGCACGCACGAGTATTGCGGCGACGACGATCGCACCAACAGGGGTGGTGGCCGCGTCGACCTCGATTGATCAGCCGAATGGGATGAAGGTGCCGGCGAATCCGGCCAAGAGCAACACGGTACTGCAGGTGACGAACACCGACACCAACCCGCATACGGTCACAGTTCGTGCGAGCGACCGAGTTCTGGGGTTGATCGCGTGGCCGGATCTGACGTTCTCGGTTCCGGCTTCGTCGACCAGGTGGTTGGGGCCGTTCGAGTCGAATCGCGTGTATCAGGACGACGGCACGGTGTCCGTCGATTTTCAGGTTGGTCATAGCGGCACGATCGCCGCATTGCGGATCCCGAGGGTGGCGTAAATGGCAAAGGGACAGACGTTTGAGAAAGTCACGGCGGCTGATGTGGCGGCTGCGCAGGTCGCGCTCGATGAAGGTCGGGAGCGGCTTGAACAGCTTCACAACGCCTTCGTGGACGGTCGAGGCGAATGGCAGGACTACATCGATCAGAAGGCTGTGATCGAGTTCGCTGAGGCGCAGGTGCTTCGAGTCGCTGCGGACAAGCGAAAGTACGACGAGCAGGTTCGTCAGGTCGCGTTGGCCGATCTCCGTGAAGAGATTGACGCCTACTCCCTCAAGTCAGGGGACGTCCTTCTGGAGGGATTTGAGGCAGTGGAGTCTGCCCTGGGCGCCTTCCGCAAGCTCTTCGATGACCGTAACGCAGTCGTGCGCAAGTGGTCCCAGTCGATGAAGGATCTGGATGTTCCCCTCTTGGACGTAACCCGCCTAGTGCCGCCCGCCTCCGAGCACGGACTCGGGTGGCGCGATGGGGCCGGCGACATGTCGATTCAGGCTGGCGAGCGCCAATTCCAGCTCATCTTTCCGGACCGGTACTTGGCGGATCTGTTCAACGGGGCCAGCCATCTTGATGTGCTCAAGACGGAACTGAAGGAAATCGACCATGAGTTGCCTGGGTACCCGGACGACGCCCTGTTCTTCCGCAAGCACGATGGCGCCCTGTTTGTCACTAGCCCCAGCAGTCCGTTCTCGCCCGAGATCATGCAGCGTGACGGGCTCGAGCAGATCACGCGCGAGGAGGCGCTGAATGGTTGAGCAGCGAAGCGCTGGTTGGGTCGCCAAGGCCACCCCTGACCAGATACACGAAGCCCTTCACGCGGGCGAACTGGCGGTGTACATGGGTGGCAAGACGGACTCCGAGAGCGCACAGGAAGCCCACGTGAAGGGGACACCGGATCGTCTCTACGCTGAAGCGTTTGGGTTCGATTCGTACGCACAGATGAAAGCCGTGGTGAACGCACACGGCTCAACCATGGTCACTGCGATTCGGCAGGGCATGTCGCCGGATCAGTTGGCGAAACTCGACTGGTTGGAGTCGGCGTCTCCTGAGGAGGCATACGCGGCTGAGAAGGCCGGCGAACTGAATCTGCTGCTGGGCCGGGGTAATCACAAGGGCACTGAGGGTGACGGAATCATCCGTTCGGCGGGGAGCGCCGCATCCAATTCCGACATCAGCGAGGTCGAAGCGTCCGCCGAGTACCAGGCTGCGGTGGCGGGCGACCAGTGACGGCGATCCCCACCGATCAGGTGATCGCGGAGCTACTCAATTCGGTCATCATGTCGGTGAACGACCCGGACCGCTCGCAGGCGAATCGGCTGCGGCAGTGGTCGGCGCAGCAGAAGGATCCCGCAGAGTTTCGGATGCTGCTCCTTGAGGGTGCGGTCGAACTGTTTGCGGACACGCTGACACAAGCTATCGGCCGCGCAGAGGCCCTCGAAATCCTGAACGTCTATCGGGGGCGAGTCGAGGCGCTTATCCTCGAGCGCCAGCTGCTCGGGCAGGACGTCGTGCGCGACGGCTGGTCGCTCGCCTAAATCACAGAACTACGAAGCATTTACATAGCCGCTCTTCGGGGCGGCTTCTGCATTTAGAGGGGAGTTTAGATGGCGGCGGAAGGCCCAACGACTGCCGGCAGCATCAAGGGGACCCTGAAACTTGATGCGTCTGACTGGTTTGACAAGTTGGCGGCGGCGGATGCTGCGGCTCGCAAGCTGGGTTCGGTAGATCCGACTGTTCGGGTTGGTGCGGATACTGCTGCTGCGGATTCGAAGTTGGCGGCCACGCAGGCGACTGCGAACCGGTTGGGGGCTTCGTCTCCGAAGATCAGCATTGATGTGAATGCTGCTGCGGTGGCGGCGAAGCTGGCGGCGGTTGAGGCTGCAACACGGAAGCTTGCAATTGCAAATGAGGCTACCCGGCTTTCGTATAGTCGCCTGGACGCGATTCAGGGTCGTGAGGGTGTGTCGGCGTTGCAGGTGGCTGCCGCTCACTTGGCTGCATCGCGTGCTGAGGAGACAGAGAAGAACGCGACAGATCGTCTTACTGCTGCTAAGGCGGCGTTGGCGGCGACTACCGCAGCGGCTGCGTCGGCTACTGGTGATGAGACGGCTGCGGAAGAGAAGTCGGCGGCGTCGAAGAAGCTCAGCATCCAGCGTTGGCAGTTGATCGCTGGGGCGATCGCAGCTTTGATTCCGTTGCTTGCCCCATTGGCTGGCTATGCGGTTGGCGTGGCCGGTGCGCTGGCCGGTATGGGCGCCGCCGGGGCGCTGGCGATCTACGGCATCGTGAAAGCGGTCAAGGACGGCACGGCTGCCGGAATCGAGTACAAGTCGGGCCTCGACTTGCTTAAGGGCTCGCTTGATCAATTGGGGAACACGGCCGCGCTCGCCATGCTCGGGTCCTTCCAGCGAGCCGTCTACGCGATCACGGTGGCGATGCCGTCTCTGAATTCGCAGATCGACACGTTCTCGCGGATCCTCGGTAATGCCGGAGTCGCTGTCCTTTCCGGGGTCATCAACGCGTTGCGGATCCTTAACCCGTTGTTCGTTGAGGCGTCGGCGTACATCCTTCAACTGGCGCGAGGGTTCCAGTCGTGGACGCACGACGGTGGCTTGCAGAAGTTCACCGACTACGCGCGCACACAACTCCCGGTGGTTGCCACCATGCTGGGTTCACTCGCCTCAGCCGCACTCCACATTGTTGAGGCGTTCGCCCCACTGGGAACGCTCGTCGTTCAAGGCCTGACAGCTTTGGGTGGCGCGATCAACGCCATCCCGCTACCGGTGCTCTTGAGCGTGGTGACGGGTGCTGCCGCAGCATTCGCGGCCTTCAAACTCTGGGGAATGATCGCTCCGATTCTTGCCGGTGTCGCTACTGCGATCGGCAACCTCGGTGTCGCCGTGCAGCTAGCAGAGGGTCCGATCGGTTGGATCACCGCTGGCGTCTCGGCGCTGGCCGCTGTGCTGGCAGTGAGCGTCACTACGACTCAGGATGCGGCGCAGGGTGCCGTGGATTATGCGAACGCGTTGAAACAGGACAACGACGCGATCGGAGAGAACGTTCGCCTGCTGGCCGTGAAGAACCTCCACGACAGCGGTGCTCTCAAGTCGGGCCACGAGCTGGGGCTTTCCACGAAGACCCTGACAGAGGCTGCGATCGGGAACGCTGCGGCCATGTCGAAGGTCAATGCGGTGCTGTCTCAGGTGAAGGGCACCACTGGGGCCGTCGGGTCTGCCACGGGTGGTCTGTCGCAGGAGCAGTACAAATTGCAGGGTGCCGCTAACGATGTGCGCAACGTTCTGGGTCAGCAGAATGATGAGCTTGCGTCGGCGAAGATCCGGAACCAGGAGGCGAAGGATGCAACGGCTGGTTCGACGGCGGCGACGTTGGAGAACGTGGACGCGGTTACGGCGTTGAAGAATGCCACGGATGCGGCGTCGGCGGCGACCGACAAGTTTGCCAAGCAGCTTGCTGGGATCGGTCAGGTCAACATGGATGCGTCGCAGGCGAGCATTGCGTACAACCAGTCCGTTGCTGACGCTGCGGCTGCCGCGAAGCAGTACGGCAAAGGGCTGGATGAGACGACGGAGGCTGGTCGACGCAACATGTCGGCCCTCAACGGGATTGCATCTTCGGCCATCCAGTTGGTGTCTGCGCAGGCTCAGGCCGGCGCATCCTCCGACCAGCTCACCGCGAACATGGGGACTGCCCGGCAGGCCTTCATCAACGCCGCTCAGGCTGCCGGCGCTACAGCCGATCAGGCGGCACACCTTGCTGATCAGTACGGGTTGATTCCGGGCAACGTCTCGACGGCGTTCCACACCTCCGGTGCTGACGCTGCCGTGGAGGCAGCGAATGACGTGCAGGCTGCTTTGGCTGCAATCGACCGTTCGATCACTATCCGGGTGAACACGATCAACACGAATGCCACGAACCCGAATGTTGGGTTCGGTTTGGGTGACGGTCACCGTGACGGTGGCACCATCGGTGCCGCTAACGGGATGACCGTACCCGGAGTGGGGTCACCACACCGGGACTCCGTGCGAGCCATGCTGGCAGCCTCTGAGGAGGTCATCTCGAACCGGTTTGGGCAGGCGTCGAACAATCGCACTTTGTTGAAGCTGATCAACAAGGGTGCAAACCCGAGTCAGATTGCCGCGTATGCGAACGCCAAAGCGGGTCGCGACGCAGCTCCGGCCGTCACGAACATTACGCACAATCACACATGGAACGTGACCGCGTCGGATCCGACGCAGCTTACGCAGTCGGTTGCGATGCGTCTCAACGCAAGGAAGGTCTAAAGATGCCGAACGGTCCAGGAAACCTGTCATGGTCGATGCCGCCTCGAGAGGATGACGGAGTCCGCGCGCAACGTGACCTTGAGCGTGCTCAGCGGGAGGCTAATGCGGCCCAGTCTGGTCAGGCGATGCAGGTTGGTGCTGGCGGCATTCTCGTCAACAATGGTGGCTCGATAACCATTCAGGGCACCGGTTCGTTGAACACGAATGGTGCGATCAACACCACCGGTTCAATTAGCGCATCGACAACGGTGACTGCCGGTACGAACATCACTGCTGGTGGTTTCATTCAGGCAGGCGGGAACATCAGCACGACAAGCGGTGCCCTGTCTTGTACCGGGAACATCACGTCAACGGGTGGCGCTTTGACTGTCTCGGGTACGGCGACGGCTGGCGGGTTCAGCACGGGCGGTTCTGTTGGCGCAGCATCTGTAAGCGCTAGCGGTGGGGTGTCAGGGAGTTCGGGCACGTTCTCGAGCAGCCTGAACAGTGTGGGGGCCTATAACACTGATGTCAGCTCGTTGCCTGGCGCACGTCAGACGGTGTGGCAGCACAACTCGGGTGTGTATGGGTTTGCTCCGTCGACGCGTGAGGCGAAGGTGAACCTGTCGGATCTGCCATTTACGGCGGTGGATGCTCGAGCGGTGCGCGGCTACCTGTTCCAGTACAAGGGGCAGCAGGCGATCCGGGACGACCCGGAGAATGCGAACTATGACCCTGCTTACAAGGTGCCGTGGGATGTGGGTTTGATGGCGGAAGACCTCATCGCACACAACATGGCCTGTTTCGTCGTGTTCGAGGAGGACGGGGTGACGGCGAAGACGATCAACTACGACCTCTTCGGTGCCATCGTGCCGCTGGTCTTGGACGCCGACACCGATCGCCGGCTTCGGGAACTGGGCGCGTGAGTTCAAATGACGGTGGGTCATGACAGGCTAAATCGACATCCCAAGCACTCGCTGAAAAGACGCTACTATCGCGAAAGGGAGGGCAAATTGCTCGTAAAAGATGCGGCACGAATCGCTGCCGAAAATGCTCTCGCTGAGCATTGGAATGGCAAGTTTCCTGTCGACCCAGTTGCGATTGCCGAGGGCTTCGACATTACCGTCTGGCTAGACGCGCTGGATGACGATATTTCTGGGGCGATTGTCGCTGACGGCGAGAAGGTTCAGATATTTCTGGCTGAGGACGAGCCTTTCGAGCGCCAGACCTTTACCTGCGCCCACGAGATTGGCCACTACTTGGAGCGCACGGCCGCGCGAGACGACGACTACTCCTTCAAGGACACGCGGAGTCCTCATGGCTATGACCTCCACGAGTTCTACGCCGACGAATTCGCAGGGAACCTTCTCATGCCGGCGGAGAAGTTCGTTGAGCTGTACGAGCAGGGAATGAGCACCAGCTTGCTCGCCGACTTTTTCGGTGTCAGCCGTCCGGCGGTAAGGAAGCGTGTCGAACGCCTCCGGAACGATGGCAGACTCGGGTGACCGAAAAGGGTGACTCGGGGGGCGACGCAGATGAAGGCGGCGATTTCGATCAAGCGCAGTTCAGTCGACTCAATTCGATTGACGTTCAACGCAAGTACCAAGTTGGGGACATTATTCGACTTGGCGTCTCCTCAGGTAGCCGTGTTGCTTCTGACGCTAGACGCAGTGAGCAGATCGATGCTGAGCAGCAATCGAGAAAGATTGAGCTTGAACTTCACGAGAAGCAGCTTGACAAGCTTCAGCAGATGCAGGATCAGCGGCGGCGGTTCTTTCTATGGGCCATCATCGCGATTTCTGGCGTGCTTACCTTCAGCGCTTTCGCGTTCGTCTGGTATCTCGTGGCCAAGGGGAGCGAAATCGATTCGGCCGTCATGATCGCATGGCTTTCGACGTCACTCCTGGAGACTTTGGGACTCGGGTACATCATTGCTAACTACCTATTCGAGGGGAACCTACGTCCGTCGAGCAGCCTCGCCCGCCGTGCTCAGAACACCACAGGCGGGAAGTCTGGTACCGATTAAGGCTTGAACGGCGTCTCGCACTGCGGGTAGCTCGGATCAGGCAGTTGGATGTGGAAGCAGATTTCCGGCAGGCATGACGTGTCGTTGGGGCCGTCGCCGCTGTTGGCTTGACTCCCGGCAGGGCATTTGATCGGACCGGTTGGGGCAGCGTCATCTGAGGTTGACGGCTGATCGGCTGCGGCTTGGCGGTTGGCTTCTTCTTGGGCGGCCTGTTGTGCGGCGAGTGCGGCTGCGACTTTTGCTGCGGCAGCCTGTTCGGCAGCAACACGTGCTGCTTCCTGTTCGGCGACGATAGCAGCAATGTGCTTCACCTGACTGGCCTGCACCGCGGATTCGTTCAACGCAGCATCATCGGCTGCGGCTGTGGTGAGGGTTGCCCCAACGGTTTTCACCTGGGACATGAGCTGTTGGTGGGCTGCGGCACCGGCTTGAGCGTTGGCAACGATTGCGTATCCGCCAACACCCAGTCCGGCGAGAAGCACGGCGGCGATGCTGCCGCCGATGATGCGCGCCTTGAGGCTGGTGGGTCGTTCCCCCTGAGTGTTGCTCATGTCTGGCATCTTAAAAGCCGGTCAACTGCATTAAAAGCTCAGAGAAGTTATTAATTCGCGCGGCAGCCCAACTTCGTCCCGGCGTAGGCTGGCGTCGCTCCCCGGGTGGGTGAGGAGTGTCGGCAGATTAGCGCCGCGATCCCGCTACTCGGGGAGCCCCATCGTCTGATGGTGATACCTGGGGTATCACCTGTGGGAGTGCGACTAGCCGGCAGGGTGCGGGTTGGGTGGCCCACTCCAATACCCCTTGGGTGATCCACCGTCATATAACACAAGACTGTCGGCACGCTCGAGCGAATCACACACCGCCATCAGGCGGCGATCTGCCGGGTCTAGATCCCACCGGATCAGCAGGTACTGGTCTTTGCCGCTCTTGTCTGTGTACCGGCGTATGACCGCTTTGGGGATCACTTTGTCGTCGCGCATCACCAACCAGGTGTCCCGGTCGTAACGGATAGGGCGAGGGCGCGTCACGCATTCATTAGAACATATGTTCGATTGCGTACCTATGCCAGTATGACTGGCATGGCATCGACCACGTGCGCGTTCTGCGGAGCATTCAGCCACATGACACCCCGCTGGGGCGACAGCTTTCAGAAAGATGACCGCAGGATTGGGGTACTCGCCTCTACTTGCGATCAATGCGGCTTTATCAACATCGTGACGGGCGTGGTCGAGTACACGGGCCTCGCAGCCATCAAGCTTGACGAACTCATCGACAAAGGCGCCATGAAGTCGGCCAGATGGTTGCCGCGTAGCGTCAAAGAAGAACAGTTCAGTGATGTTCCTGAGCACATCTCTCAGGCCGCAGGTGAAGCCGTCTCCTGCCAGAGTGTTGGAGCGAATCGTGCAGCAATTCTGATGGCGCGGACCGTGATCGAGGCGACGGCGAAGGAGAAGGGGGTCACCTCGGGAAGTCTGGTAGCCAAGATCGACAATCTGAAAGAACTGTCTCTCATTCGCCCCGATATCGCGGAGGCTGCTCACGAAATCCGCCTTATCGGCAACGACATGGCGCACGGTGATAATCTCCAAGGCGTAACGAGCGAAGAGGCCGAGGAGGTTCTCGAACTCATGTCAGAGGTGCTCGCGGAAGTCTTCCAGGGACCGGCGCGCCTCGCAGCCAGAAGAGCGAAGCGCTTAGCAGCTGCCTCGGACTAAGCCATGGTCGAACGTTTTTGGATACCCGTCGCCGGCATTGCGCCAGTGCTCGCCTTGGCCTTCGTTCTTGAGGCCCGGTCCAACTCGCGATTGTGGCGATTCGATGATCGACTAGGGCGTTGGGCCCAAGCCGCATCCTGGACCGTTTTGGCCGCGCTACTAACGCTAATAGAGGCCAGTGCGATCATCGCAATGGCTACCGGGAACGAACAAATAAGTTCGGTGCCCGTCGCTATGTACGGGATCCTTTTCTGCATGCTCCTAGTTGTGATGAGTCCTGTCGTCGCATTGGCACGACGCGCCTATGCCGACCTCCCGCCCCTCGCGCAACGAGCCAACCCATTCGGGAAGACACGACGCGCAATGCGCAAGTTCAACAAAGACCTTGCGGCGAGCGAGGCGAGCATTCAAGCGATGGCCGCTCGGATCACACACGAAGCCGACGAAATCGCCAAGCTTGAGAACGAGTTGGACTCCTACATCCCCCTGCTCAGTGATGCACCAGCCGACATTCTCACCCAATACAACGAAGTCCGCCAAGAACTAGACGAACGCAAAGCCCACAACGCCGAAGTAGGCAAATCCATGAGTGAGTATCGCGCGAGCCTCGCCCTCAACATCGAAGCCACCCGCCAGAACGTGCAGAGCCTTGCTGGCCTCACCGAAGCTGAAGTGGCATATCTGAAAGCGCGAATCGAACGACCATCAGCCGAGTCGTGATCGTCCCGTCCGCGCGGCCCTGTTCATCCCCAAAAACCCCGCGCGCGTAGACCCCCATGTCGTCTCATAAACGATGGCTATTTGAGACGACCAGCGACGTCAGCGGTTCCGCGTGATTTCGGGGATCTCTGTCTTGTAATCCCGTCTCATTTGACCTAGGCTCACCGCAACGGCTTTATGAGACAGGAGACGGTCATGGCGATCATCGGGTACGCCCGCGTTTCCACGGCAGAGCAGAAGCTAGACCTTCAGGTGAACGCGTTGCAGGATGCCGGCGCCGAACGGATCTTCACCGACCACGGCTTGTCTGGCGCGTCCACTGATCGGCCACAGCTTGCGGCTGCTATCGACCACCTGCGGCCTGATGATGTGTTCACGGTGTGGAAGCTCGACAGGCTGGGCAGGAACACCCGCCACGTACTCGAGGTCATCGACGAGCTGAGAGCACGTCAGGTGGGCTTCAGGAGCCTCACTGAGGGCCTAGACACGACCGGACCTATGGGTGTGGCCATGCTCACCATCATGGCCGCATTCGCCCAGCTGGAGCGCGACACGATGATTGAGCGCACGCGCGCCGGTCTCGCTGCTGCTGCACTCAACAACAGGCACGGTGGTCGACCACGCAAGGTCAACGACAAGGCAGCAGCAAAGGTGCGCAAGCTGAAGCAGCAGGGACTAGCGGCAGCAGAGATCGCACGTGCCGTGGGTGTCTCGAGAGCAACCGTGTACCGGTACCTCAACGACTGACCTAGCACCCGGGGGTGGGCCCCCTTTTGCGACGAGAGGCGCCCCCGCTATACCCCGAAAGATGTGCGAGGTGTTTTTGAAACTCAGTTTGTATTTCAGTCGGGAACGGTCGTGGTGAACGGTCTTCCCTTAGTAGGGAAATGACCGTCGCGACCGTTTGTGGCTACGACCGTTTGCCGAGTGTGGGTACTCCGGCGCTGGTGGCTCTGACGGAGCGGCGCTTTTTGCTTTTGCGGGCTTTGGTTCTCATAGCGTCGGTGGGTGTGTTGCCGTTGGTGCACCATTGGCCGTTTTTTGGGTTTTGGTGGGCTTGGCGTTTCCCTGTGGGGGAGTGGGGTGCCCATCCGTCGCATTGTTCGCACCAGTTGGCGGGGTTGTGCGGGCGCACTTTGGGTTCACGGCGTCGGATCTCGCGGTTGTGTTCCCGGACCGCCGAGAGCGCTGTGCGCTCGCGTTCTTTGGCTGCGGCGAGTTCTTCGGTGAGTCGGCGTACGTCTTGGATAGCGTTGGAGAGTTCGGAGCTGAGCCGGCGTCCTTTGGCCTGATTTGATTCCCGCACATCTGTGACGTTATGGAATCTAGAGGGTCGATTCGAAAAGGTTGTCTAGGAACTATTGCGGGGCTCGCGGTGACGAGCTTCCGGCTGCTGGCCGCGACGGCGACGCGCGACCGGAGCTGGTACATCGTCCGTGCCGTCGACCGCTTGGCCGTGAGCGCAGCCGGATCCCTGACGATGGGAGATGCGGTGCTGGTGGCCGGTCGGCTGGCGATCCGGGAGTGGGGAGGCGAGGCCCCCGGCGCCGCCGCCGAAATCGAGGCCGGAGCGATCGGGCACGACCTCGGCCCGGCCGCCGATCCCGGCGTGGGCGAGTCCATCCGGTCCATCCGGGGCGCGCCTCCCGACGCATCCCCAGCGAAGGATCGATAACGTGGACCCATGACGCGACGCCCCGTTCTCCGCAGCCGGCCCACCCAGCGCCTGCGGAGCCTCCGGGCGGCGGCCGCCGGGGCGCCGGTGATCGTCGCGGCGGTCCTGGCGCTCGCGCTGGCCGGCTGCACGCCGGGCGCGAAGCCGTCCGCCACCCCCTCGGCGACGCCCACCCCGACGTCGGTGGCCAGCGGCGAGCCCGCCCCGCACCTGATCGCGGGTGGATCGGCCGAACAGAACCTCCCCTTCTTCGACCATGTGAACCGGGCGACCCTCGCCGCGAACCCCGATGCCAAGGGTCGCGACTTCATCGACGCGCTCGTCGCCGCAGGCTTCGCGAAGGCCGACATGCAGGTGACAGCCGACACCACCACCATCGGATTGAAGGCCAACAGCATCCAGTTCTCGGTCAAGCTGGGGGAGACCTGCCTCATCGGACAGAACGGCGCGGACGCGGGCGGCTACAACAGCGAGGTGACGCCGGTGCTCTCCACCGGCGCCTGCCTCGTCGGGCAGACGCGGGCGATCGACTGGTAGCAGACTCGATCGACGGGATTCACGCGCGATCGTCCGAGTCACGCGGGATCGCAGGCGCGATCCGGCCGAAGAGGGTGCACGATCCGGGCCGAGCGCGGCCTCCGGGGTGCGGTAGCCGGTATCCTCGTACAGGGCGCCGATCGAGATCATTCCGGCGTGCGCCCAGCGGACGACAGGGAGTTAGAGAAGAACGTGGCCGAATACATTTACTCGATGGTGCGCGCCCGCAAGGCGGTCGGCGACAAGGTCATCCTGGACGACGTCACCATGGCGTTCCTGCCGGGCGCCAAGATCGGTGTGGTCGGCCCGAACGGCGCCGGTAAGTCCACGATCCTCAAGATCATGGCGGGGCTCGACACGCCGTCCAACGGCGACGCCAAGCTGAGCCCCGGCTACAGCGTCGGCATCCTGATGCAGGAGCCGCTGCTCGACGAGAGCAAGACGGTCCTGGAGAACGTGCAGGAGGGCGTCGGCGAGATCAAGGGAAAGGTCGACCGCTTCAACGAGATCTCCGGCCTGCTGGCCGACCCGGACGCGGACTTCGACACGCTGCTGGCCGAGATGGGCACCCTGCAGGAGCAGATCGACGCCGCCGACGCGTGGGACCTCGACTCGCAGCTGGAGCAGGCGATGGATGCCCTCCGCTGCCCGCCGGGGGACTGGCCGGTCAACACGCTCTCCGGTGGCGAGAAGCGCCGCGTCGCGCTCTGCAAGCTGCTGCTCCAGAAGCCCGACCTGCTGCTCCTCGACGAGCCCACCAACCACCTCGACGCCGAGAGCGTGCTCTGGCTCGAGCAGCACCTGGCGAAGTACCACGGCGCCGTGCTCGCCGTGACCCACGACCGGTACTTCCTCGACCACGTGGCCGAGTGGATCGCCGAGGTCGACCGCGGACACCTGTACCCGTACGAAGGCAACTACTCGACCTACCTGGAGAAGAAGCGCGAGCGCCTCGCCGTCCAGGGCAAGAAGGACGCGAAGCTGGCCAAGCGCCTCACCGAGGAGCTCGACTGGGTCCGCAGCAACTCGAAGGGCCGGCAGGCCAAGTCCAAGGCACGTCTGGCGCGCTACGAGGAGATGGCGGCGGAGGCGGAGCGCACCCGCAAGCTCGACTTCGAAGAGATCCAGATCCCGCCGGGCCCGCGCCTCGGCCAGATCGTCATCGACGCGAAGAACCTGCAGAAGGGCTTCGGCGACCGCGTCCTCATCGACGGCCTGACCTTCACCCTGCCGCGCAACGGCATCGTCGGCGTGATCGGCCCGAACGGTGTGGGAAAGACCACGCTGTTCAAGACGATCGTCGGCCTCGAGCCACTCGACGGCGGAGACCTGAAGGTCGGCGAGACCGTCAAGATCTCGTACGTCGACCAGACGCGTGGCGGCATCGACCCGAACAAGAACGTCTGGGAGGTCGTGTCCGACGGCCTCGACTACATCCAGGTCGGCAAGACGGAGGTCCCCTCGCGCGCCTACGTCTCCACCTTCGGGTTCAAGGGACCGGACCAGCAGAAGAAGTCGGGCGTGCTCTCCGGTGGTGAGCGCAACCGCCTCAACCTGGCCCTCACGCTCAAGCAGGGCGGCAACCTGCTGCTCCTCGACGAGCCGACCAACGACCTCGACGTCGAGACCCTGTCGAGCCTGGAGAACGCGCTGCTCGAGTTCCCGGGCTGCGCCGTGGTCATCACCCACGACCGGTGGTTCCTCGACCGCATCGCGACCCACATCCTCGCCTACGAGGGAACCGACGAGAACCCGGCCAACTGGTACTGGTTCGAGGGCAACTTCGAGGCGTACGAGGAGAACAAGGTGGAACGACTCGGCCCGGACGCCGCGAAGCCGAACCGCTCCGCGTACCGCAAGCTGACCCGCGACTAACGCTCGGCCGCGGGCGACGGGCCGCGCGACGACGACGACAGGAGACCCATGAGACTGCACGTGCCGATCAAGCTCCGCTGGAGCGACCTGGACGCGTACGGGCACGTCAACAACGCCGAGATGCTGCGCCTGCTCGAGGAGGCGCGCATCGAGGCGTTCTGGGTCACCGACGACGCCGAGGCGGCGGTCGGGGGTTCGACCGCCGTCCTCGACGGGCGCCCCGGCGCCGACACGCTCACCCTGATCGCGCGCCAGGAGATCGAGTATCTGGCGCCCATCCCGTACCTGCGGCCCCCGCTGGACGTCCAGCTCTGGATCGGCCGCCTCGGCGGGGCGAGCCTCGAGGTCTGCTACGAGGTGTGGTCGCCCGAGGGCGCTGAGACGCGCACCCTCTTCACCCGCGCCGCGACGACCATCGTCCTGGTGGACGCGACGACCCAGCGCCCGCGCAGGATCAACGACACCGAGCGGGCGGCGTGGACGCCCTACCTCGACGAGCCGGTGCAGTTCACCAAGCGCGGCTGACGACCGGCTCCGCTCGCGCCCGCTGCCGGACTAGGGCGTCGGAGTCGTCGTCGGCAGCGGCGTCGGCGAGAACGAGTTCTGCCAGATCGCGCGCGACCCGGCCTCACCGATGAGCACCACGTCGACGATGGTGCCCGCGGCCAGCACCGCGGCGATCACGGCCAGGACCACGATCACCGTCGTCCGGACAGCCCTCGACGGACGACGCTCCCGGCCGGGCCGGTCGACGAAGAAGAACCAGGCCCATTGCAGCGCGCTGAAGACGAACAGCGCGATCACCCACGGGTAGAGCCCCTGGCCCAGCGCCGCGTGTTCCCGGATCAGCGGCGTCGACGGCACCCGCGCCTCGAGCCATTCGCCGGCGTCCGTCACGATCGGCACCAGCACCACGTTCGCCAGCGCGAGCAGCGGGGTGACGATCCCGAGACGGCGGCGAGCGGCCGGCCAGAGCGGCACCGCCAGGGCGCACAGCGCGGTGAGCGGCACCAGCACCACGACGAAGTGCACCAGGAGGACGTGCAGCGGGAGCCCGTTGACCTCCATGAGCGGCTAGCTCGTCACCGTGACCGTGTCGCCGCTCACGGTCGCCTTCAGCTGGGGCAGCGGGTCCCGGGCCGGCCCGTTGATCACCGCCCCGGTCGCGGCGTCGAACGTCGAGCCGTGGCAGGGGCAGTCGAACTCCTTGCCCTGCGGGGCGACTGTGCAGCCCTGGTGGGTGCAGACCGCGCTGAATGCGACGACCTTGCCGGCGGACGGCTGCGACACGACGATGGGCGCCGACCCGATCGACGCGGAGACGGCGCTGCCGACGGGGATCGACGAGAGGGCGACGGTGGTCGTCCCGCCGCTCCCGGAGCCCGACCCTCCCGAGCCCGACCCTCCGGAACCGGAACCGGAACCCGATCCGCCCGCACCGCCTGGGGTGCAGGCCGCGAGCAGCAGTGTGCCGGCGCCGGCGGCCGTCACACCGCCGATCTGGAGGAGGGTGCGACGGGTGAGGGGTGTGGCGTCGTTCATGCGTGGTCCTCTCGGTCGGCGTAGCGTCTTCTTCACCATAGGCACGGATGCGCGTGCAGGATGGTTCATCCGATTTGCGGATCCGTGAACTTTCCGCACGCGCGCGTCGTGTCATCGGTGAGCAGGAGTGGAGGTGAGGCATGCCGGACGATGACGCGCGTCTGCTGCGTGAGCTGCACGAGCAGCACTCGCAGGCCGTGTGGCGCTACGTGGTGCACCTCACCGGCGACCGAGCGCTCGCGGACGACGTGGTGCAGGAGACGCTGCTGCGTGCCTGGCGCCGGCCGGCCGTGCTCGACCAGTCGCAGCATTCGGCCCGCGCCTGGCTGTTCACCGTGGCGCGCAACCTGGTGATCGACACGAAGCGCAGCGCGCACGAGAAGCATGAGTTCGGGACGGACACGCTGCCGGAGGTGAGCAGCACCGCCAGTGAGTCCGACGCGGTGCTCGACGCATGGCTGGTGTCGGACGCGCTGGCCGAGCTGTCGACCGAGCATCGGGCGGTGATCGTCCATGCCTATTACGGCGGCCGGTCGATCGCCGAGATCTCCCGGGAGCTCGATGTGCCCGAGGGCACGGTGAAGTCCCGCCTCCACTATGGTCTGCGGGCCCTGCGGCTCGCCCTGCAGGAGAGAGGAGTGACGGAGCGATGACGACGCACGACGAGTTCGCGACGTGGGACGCCTCCTACGTGCTCGGCGCGCTGTCGCCGGCGGACCGGCGCGCCTACGAGGAGCACCTGCGGGAGTGCGACCGGTGCGCGGCCGCGGTGTCGGAGCTGGCGGGTATGCCCGGCCTGCTCGGTCTGCTGCCGCGCGAGGAGGGCATGGCCGCGCTGGCGGCCGACGTCCCCGAGACCGGTGGCGTCGGCGCCGACGTCCTCCCGCTGCTGGTGGCGCGTGCCCGACGGCAGCGCCTCCGTGCGCGGTGGCTCACCGCCGGTCTCGCGGCGGCGGCGGCGGTGCTGCTGGTCGGCGTGCTCGCGTTCGTGCTGCCTCCGGTGCTCTCCTCGTCGCAGCCGGAGGCGAAGGCGATCACCATGGAGCAGGTGGAGCCGAGCGCCCTCACCGCCGACCTCCGGCTGACGGCGGAGCCGTGGGGCACCCGGATCGAATCCCGGTGCAGTTACGCGCAGGTGGGCGACGACCACGGCGTGCACACGTGGACCTACGCGATGGTGGTCACCGATCGTCAGGGGCGGCAGACCCAGGTGTCGACCTGGACGGCGGAGGAGGGCACGACCGTGGTACCGACCGCTACGACCAGCGTCGCGGTCGCCGACATCGCCTCCATCGACATCCGCGCGGCGGGCGACGGGACGGTGCTCCTGCGCAGCAGCTTCGGGTGACGCCGCGCAGCAGCTTCGGGTGACGCCGCGCAGCAGCTTCGGGTGACGCCGCGCAGCAGCTTCGGGTGACGCCGCGCAGCAGCGTCGGCTGACGCCGCCGCGGCTCAGTCGCGGTGGTCCGCCGGCACCCGCACCATCGCCTCCTGGGCGACCGAGGCGACGAGCTGCCCGTCGCGGGTGAAGATGCGCCCCTGTGCGAGCCCGCGTCCTCCGCTGGCGCTGGGCGACTCCTGCACGTACAGCAGCCACTGGTCGACGCGCGCCGGCCGGTGCCACCACATCGCGTGGTCGAGGCTCGCTGCCTTGAGGCCGTCGGTCGCCCAGGCGACGCCGTGGCGGCGCATGATCGACTCCATGATCGTGTAGTCGCTGGCGTAGGCGAGCGCCGCACGGTGCAGGGCCGGGTCGTCCGGGAGCTCGCCGATCGTCCGGAACCAGACCGCCTGGTGCGCGACGTGCTCGCCCTCGACGCTCAGATAGACGGGGGAGGTGGTGTGGCGCATGTCGAAGGGGCGCTGGCTCGCCCAGTACTGGGCGACGGGATGCCGGACCTCCTCCAGCGAGTCCGCCGAGGAGGGCAGCGACTCGGGCTCGGGAAGGCCTTCCGGCATGGCGACCTGGTGCTCCAGCCCCTCATCCTCGTCCTGGAACGACGCGATCATCGACAGGATGGGCAGGCCGTTCTGGTACGCCTGGGTGCGTCGGGTCGAGAAGGAGCGGCCGTCGTGGATGCGGTCCACCGAGAACGTGATCGGCAGGTTCACATCGCCCGGCCGCAGGAAGTAGCCGTGCATCGAGTGGATGCCGCGGTCATCCGTGACGGTCCGCGTCGCCGCCACGATCGACTGCGCGAGCACCTGCCCGCCGAACACCCGGCCCAGCGGCATCCACTGTGATGGGCCGGTGAAGATGTCCTCGCTCGTGCGGGCGCCGGTGTCGGTGAGATCGAGCGCCGTCAGAAGAGATGCCAGGGGCTCGCTCACAGTGTCTCCATCCGATGTCTCTAGTAGTTTAGAGGTCCGATGAACCAGTCATTCTCCCTCGTGGACAGCCTCGCCGTCGCCGACCTCCAGACCTATCTGTCGAGGGCGGCCCGAGTCGAGGAGGGCTCCGTGCGCCTGATCGCCGGCTCCGGCGTGCTGGCGGTGTACACCGCCATCCTCTATCCGCGCGGTCTGCTCGACCAGACCCCGACGGTGCTGGGCCTGCGCACGTTCGCGACGCGCGGCGACGTGACGTTCGACGCGGTCGTCCCGATCCGTTCGCTGCTCGACCGGCTGGCCCGGGTGAGGGAGGCCGCGGAGGCCGAGGACGCACCGGCCGGCCCGGTGGAGGTGCGCCTCCCGCTGGAAGTCTCCACCGTCACCTGGGCGGGCATCTCGCCGCCGCGGGGAGGCTGGCGACCGGTCGGCGAGACGACCTACGATCTGCTGGAGTCGACCGCCCAGGCCGGTATCGCCGAGGTGGCGGAGGCCGTTCCGACGGGGACGGGCGAGCAGCTCGTGCAGCGGGTGCGTGCCGAGGTCTGGGGCCGCCCGATCGACGGGATCGAGTATATCCCGGCCGGTGCCGCCTTCGCCGCCGAGAGCCTCGGCTTCCTCGACCCGGCCGAGCCGGTGTCCGTGCTCGAGACCGGCACCTGGACCCGGCTGACGACCCAGCGCGGCCACACCCTGATCCGCCGCCAGGCGTGGTCGCTGCGGATGTAGCCCCGCCTCGTCGGCGTGGCCGCGTGGTTCGCCGGCCGGCTCAGACGGCGCGGGCCGCCGCCCGCCCCGCGGTGCGACCGGAGAACAGGCACCCGCCGAGGAACGTCCCTTCCAGGGCGCGGTATCCGTGCACGCCGCCGCCGCCGAAGCCGCTCGCCTCCCCGGCCGCGTACAGTCCGGAGATCGGCTCGCCGGCGACGTCCAGCACGCGGGCGTCGAGGTCGGTCTCGATGCCGCCCAGGCTCTTGCGGGTGAGGATGTGCAGCTTCACCGCGATCAGCGGTCCCGCCTTCGGGTCGAGCAGCTTGTGCGGGCTCGCGACGCGGATCAGCTTGTCGCCGCGGTACGCCCGGGCTCCGCGGATGGCCGCGAGCTGGAGATCCTTGCCGAAATCGTTGTCCAGCTCCCGATCGCGCTCGTGCACGTGCCGGGTGACCAGGTCGACGTCGAGCGGTACGTCGCTCAGGCGCTGCATGCCGGCCAGCAGTTCGTCCAGGGTGTCGGCGACGATGAAGTCGGCGCCCTTCTCCTTGAACGCCTCGACCGGGCCGGGCGCTCCGGGGCCCACCCGCTTCGCCAGCAGGCGCACGTCCTTGCCCGTGAGGTCGGGGTTCTGCTCGCTGCCCGAGAGTGCGAACTCCTTCTCGATGATCTTCTGGGTCAGGATGAACCAGCTGTAGTCGGAGCCGGTGCGACGCAGGTGCTCCAGGGTGCCGAGCGTGTCGAAGCCGGGGAAGAGGGGAGCGGGGAGCCGCTCTCCGCGCGCGTCGAGCCAGAGCGAGGACGGGCCGGGGAGGATGCGGATGCCGTGCTGCGCCCAGACCGGGTCCCAGTTCTGGATGCCCTCGGTGTAGTGCCACATCCGGTCGCCGTTGATCAGCCGGGCGCCCGCCGCTTCCGTGATGCCGAGCATCCGGCCGTCGACGTGGGCGGGAACACCCGACAGCATCGACTCCGGCGGGGTGCCCAGACGCTCGGGCCACGCGGCGCGCACCAGCTCGTGGTTGCCGCCGATGCCGCCGCTGGCGACGATGACCGAGGGAGCGTGCAGCTCGAAGTCGCCGGTGACCTCGCGTGTGCTCGCTGCGCCCCGGGCGGCGGTGTCGGGGGCGAGGACGGCGCCGCGCACCCCGGTGACACGGCCGTCCTCGACGATCAGCTCGTCGACGCGGTGACGGTGGAGGAGGCGCGCGCGTCCGGTGGCGATCCCGGCCTGCACCCGCGTGATGAACGGCTCGACGACCGCGGGCCCGGTGCCCCACGTGATGTGGAACCGCGGGACGGAGTTCCCGTGGCCTCCCGATGTGCCGTCGCCGCGCTCCGCCCACCCGACGATGGGGAAGAAGCGCACGCCCTTCTCGTGCAGCCAGGCACGCTTCTCGCCGGCAGCGAACTGGAGGTAGGCCTCCGCCCAGCGCCGTGGCCAGTGGTCCTCGTCGCGATCGAACCCGGCGGAGCCGAACCAGTCCTGCCTGGCGAGGGCGAGGGAGTCGTGCACGCCCATCCGGCGCTGCTCCGGCGAGTCGATCAGGAAGAGCCCGCCGAACGACCACCACGCCTGGCCGCCGAGGGAGGCGGCGGGTTCCTGCTCGACGATCGTCACGCGCCGGCCGGCGTCGAGCAGCTCCGAGGCGGCGACGAGACCGGCGAGGCCGGCACCGACGACGATCGCGTCGGGCTGGGCGTGCGTGTCGGGTTCAGACGGCATGGCGTGTCTCCTTCGGCACGTCGGGCGGGAGGGCTACTCCTCGAATGTGTTGACCATAGCGAACGCGGCCCGCTCCAGATAGCTCCAGAGCGTCTCCTCCTGCAGCGGCGGCAGATCGAGCTCGTCGACGGCGGTGCGCATGCAGGCCAGCCAGCGGTCCCGGGCGTCGGGGTTGACGCGGAACGGCATGTGCCGCATGCGCAGGCGCGGGTGACCGCGCTCGGCGCTGTAGGTGCCCGGGCCACCCCAGTACTGCTCGAGGAACAGGGTGAGGCGCTCCGCAGCGGGGCCGAGATCCTCTTCGGGGTACATCGGCTTCAGGACGGGATCGGCGGCGACGCCGCGGTAGAACGCGTCCACGAGGCGGCGGAAGGTGTCGTGGCCACCGACCTGCTCGTAGAAGGACGGCCCGGAGGGCGGGCCGACGGGGATGGTGGTCATGTCACTCCGCGGGAGGCTCGGTCGGGGGTTTCGGGGCGCTGCGCGGCTTCGGCGGCGTGTCTGCCGCGAGGCGCTCGGCGCCGGGTGCCGCCTTCTCGGCAGCGGGTGCCGCCTTCTCGGGGGGCGTCGCCTTCTCGGCGGGCACCGCCTTCTCGGCAGCAGGCGGCTTCGGCGTGCGCGGTGGCACGACGGCCGCGGAGGCTCCCGGCGTGATCCGGATGGCATTCGGGTTCGCGGCGGCCTTCTTGGCCGCGGCACGCGCCTTGCGCCCGGTGAGCGGCACCTCCGGTACGGCCTGCACCGGACGGGTGCGCGGGGGCTTGGCGCCGCTGACGCTGCCCGCGCTGTCGAACCCGCTGAGCACGACGGCCGACAGCGACGGCAGCTTCACGCCCATCTCGTCGAGGGCGTGCTTGAGCTGGGCGCGCAGCTCGCGCGAGACGTCGTCCTTCGCGGTCGTCCGCGTCTTGATCACGACCCGGATGACGATGGCGTCGGCGGAGATCGACTCGATGCCCCAGATCTCGGGCTTCTCCAGGATGCGCGAGCGCCACTTCGGGCTCGTCGCGAGCGCCGTCGCCGTGGCCAGCATCTTCTCCTGCACGGCCTCGACGTCGGTGTCGTACGGCACCGCGAGATCGATCACCACGCGGGACCAGCCCTGGGACATGTTGCCCACGCGCAGGATCTCGCCGTTGCGCACGAACCAGAGCGTGCCGTTCACGTCGCGCACCTGGGTGATGCGGATGCCGACAGCCTCCACGACGCCCGTCGCCGAGCCGAGGTCCACGATGTCGCCGACACCCAGCTGATCCTCCATCACCATGAACAGCCCGTTGAGCACGTCCTTGACGATGTTCTGGGCGCCGAAACCGAGGCCGGCGCCGATCGCGGCGGTCAGCAGGGCGAAGGAGCCGAGCACCTCCGACGCGTACACGTTGAGCACCAGGATGATCGCGATGATCCCGATCGTCACGTTGACGATGTTGCTGAGCACGGAGCCGAGGGTCCTGGTCCGCTGCACGACGCGCACCGCGGCCAGCGGGGACGCCACCAGAGCCTGCGTGTCCGTGACGTTCTGACCCTTCTTGACACCGGAGACGATCTGTTTCACGACCCGGCGGATCAGGACCCGCAGCAACCAGCTCAGGGCGATCGCGCCGACGACGATCAGCGCCGCGCTCAGGGTGTTCCATCCGGCCTGCGCCGCCCAGGTGCCGAGGTCGGTCCAGAATGTCGTCTTCAGAGTTCCCATACCCGACCGAGCCTAGCGAGACGCGCCTTGGCGTGGGCTGGATTCACCGGTCGACGAGCCCGTTGTCGTAGGCGAAGATCACGGCGTGCACGCGGTCGCGGAGGTGCAGCTTGGCGAGCACCCGGCCGACGTGCGTCTTCACCGTGGACTCGGTGAGGAAGAACTTGGCGCCGATCTCGCCGTTGGTCAGGCCGTCGGCCATCGCGAGCAGGATCTCGCGCTCGCGCGGGGTCAGGGCGGACGCGGCGTCGCCGTCGTCGGAGGCGCTCGTCGCGTTCTGGGGCAGCCGGTCGGCGAAGAGCTCGAGCATGGAGCGGGTCACCCGGCCGGAGACCGCGGCGTCGCCCGCCGCCACGGCCCGGATCGCGGCGATCAGATCGTCGGGTCGGGCGTCCTTGAGCAGGAACCCGCTCGCGCCGGCGCGCAGGCCGCCGAACGCGTACTCGTCGAGGTCGAACGTGGTGAGGATGATGATGCGGGCGTCCGGGTTGGCCGCGACGATGCGCCGGGTGGCCTCGATGCCGTCCATCGACGGCATGCGCACGTCCATCAGGATCACGTCCGGGCGGACCTCGACGGCGAGGCGCACGGCCTCGACGCCGTCGGCCGCCTCGCCGACGACGCGGAAGTCGGCCTCGGCCTCGAGGACCATCCGGAAGCCGAGACGCACGAGCGACTGGTCGTCGACGAGCAGGATGCGCAGGGGAGCGGTGTCGGTCACGGGGTCTTCTCCTCGGTGGTCGTCGGGGTCGGGGTCGGAGTCTGGGGCGGAGCGGGCTGTGGAGCCTCGGCCTGCGGAGTCTCGGCCTGCGGAGGCTCGGCCCGCGGAGGCTCGGCCCGCGTAGCGTCGGCCCGTGCAGTCCGGGCGTGCAGGGCCTCGGGCGTGGCGGACGCGGGGGGCGACCCCGCCGGGGCCGCCGGTCGCACGGCGTCGAACTCGGCGTGCAGCCGCCAGCCGGCCGGGACGCGCGGGCCGGCGTCGAGGGTTCCGTTGTAGAGCGCCACCCGCTCGCGCAGTCCTATCAGGCCGCGGCCGGAGCCCTCGGTGGCGTCGCCGCGCATGGCGGCGTCGTCCTCCACGGTGATCGCGATCCGGTCCGGACGGAAGCGGATGATGACCTCGACGGTGTCGGCGAGCCGGCCGTAGCGCAGGGCGTTGGTGAGCCCCTCCTGCACCACGCGGAACACCGTGAGCTGCTGCCCCACGTCGGTGGGGGGATCGCCGGTGACGGTGACCCTGACCGACATCCCGGCCGCCCGGAAGCGCTCGATCAGCTCGCCGAGGTCGCCGACGCCGGGCTGCGGCTGGTGGTCGGCGCCCAGCTCCTCGCCCGCACGGAGCACTCCGAGCAGCCGGCGCATGTCGCCGAGGGCGGAGCGTCCCGTCTCGGCGACCATGCGCATGGTGTCGGCCGACCGCTCCGGTGCGGTGTCGGCGAGGCGGGCCGAGCCCTCGGAGAGGGTGATCATCACCGTGAGGCTGTGCGAGACGATGTCGTGCATCTCGCGGGCGATCCGGCTGCGCTCCGCGGCGGCCGCGATGACCGCCTGCTGGTCGCGTTCCCTGGCCAGTTGGCGGGCCCGGTCGATCAGTGCGGTGAGGTAACGGCGGCGGCCGCCGATGTTGTTGCCCATCAGCACGGCGACCAGCGAGAACGCCAGCACGGTGAAGGTGGAGGTGGCCGGCTCGGTGTGGTCCGCTCCGTAGAAGCCGGCGTGCTCCAGCAGGGAGAGGGCCCAGAGTGCGCAGACCGTGACGGCGGCCGTGATCGCGAAGCCGATCCAGGCCGAGCGCGTGGACCGGTAGACGGCGAGGGCGTAGAGCGCCACCAACGCGGGCAGGAAGTCGACGATCTCACCCGTGACCGTGCTGGACGCGAGCACGAGCATCGCGACGGCGAAGACGACGCGCGGGCGGTGGCGCCGGAAGTAGAAGGATCCGCTCGCGACGACGACGAGCGCGATCGCCAGGGCACCGCCGACCGACGGCGTCATGATCTGGGTGACCACGGTCACCAGGATCGACGGGACGAAGTAGGCAGTGACGAGCGCCGTGTCGACCAGGAGCGGGTGCGCGGCGAGGAAACGACGGATGACCCCGGGCGGCCTGGGGAGTTCCAGGCCGCCCGGGGTCGGGTCCGTCGACGGGAGGGACGGGGTCATGCGTCCCGACGCTGGAGCAGGATGGCACCGACGACGAAGGCGACGCCGGCCCAGGCCAGCACGGTCACGACGTTGGCCCACGGTTCCAGAGTGCCGTTGGTCACTCCCGCGAGCCCGGTGCCGGCATTGCTGATCAGGTAGTGGCCGGCGTCCTGCACCCACTGCGTCTTCGTCAGGCCGGCGACGAGGTTGGCGATGATCGGGAGCACCAGAAGTGCGCCGAGGGCGGCGGCGATCCCGCCGGCGGTCGACTTGAGGATCGCGCCGACGCCGAGGGCGAAGACCGCGACCAGCCCCAGGTACGCGCCGGCGCCGAGGATCGCCCAGAGGGTGTCGGAGGAGAGCAGGTCGCCGGGGTACCCCTTGCCGTTGAGGATGGGCAGCGCGACCGCCCACGAGGCGGCGGACGAGATGAGCCCGATGACGAACGAGACGACGAACAGCACGAGCGCCTTGGCCGCGAACACGGGGAAGCGTCGCGGGACGGCGGCGAACGACGAGCGGATCATCCCCGTGGAGAACTCGCCGCTGATGACCAGGACGCCGAGCACTGCGATGACGAGCGCCGCGAAGGTGAGCCCGGCGGTCGAGGCGCTGGTGGCGAACTCCGCCGCCTGCGCTTCGACGCCGGCGCGCTGGGCCTGGGGGACCTCGCCGAACAGGACGGACTTCTCGGGGATGGCCGTCGCGACCAGGGCTGCGATGCCGACCACGAGGACGACCACGCTGGCGAGCGTCCAGAACGTGGAGCGGAGGGTGCGCAGCTTGATCCACTCGGAGCGGACGACCCGCGGGAAGCTGAGGCGGCCGAGCGTTGCGTGCTCGTGCGGGCGGGCGGGTGCTGTCGTGGTCACTTCTCGACCTCCGTGCGGTATTCGACCTCGTCGTGGGTGAGCTCGAGGTAGGCCTCCTCGAGCGAGGCGCTCAGCGGGGTGAGCTCGTGCAGCACGACACCCGAGCGGGCGGCGGCCTCGCCGACCTGGGCCGCGGTGAGGCCGGTGACCTCGATCAGCTGCGACTCCACACCGGTCACGGTGACGTCGGCGGACGCGATCGCCCGGGCGAGCTCGTCGACCTGCGGAGTGCGCACGCGCACGGCACTGCGGGTGGCTCCCGCGAGGATCTGGTCGACCGGGGCGTCGGCCAGGATGCGTCCACGACCGAGCACGATGATGTGGTCGGCGGTCTGCGCCATCTCGCTCATCAGGTGCGACGAGAGGAAGACGGTGCGGCCCTGCGAGGCGAGGTGCCGCGCGAACTGACGCACCCAGAGCACGCCCTCGGGGTCGAGCCCGTTGACCGGCTCGTCGAGGATGAGCGTGGCCGGGTCGCCGAGCATGGCGGCGGCGATGCCGAGCCGCTGGCCCATGCCGAGCGAGAAGCCGCCGACGCGCTTGCTCGCGACAGAGTCGAGGCCGGTCAGACCGATCACCTCGTGCACCCGGCTCTTCGGGATGCCGTGCGTCGCCGCCATCGCCAGCAGGTGGCTGTACGCGGTGCGGCCGGTGTGCACGGCCTTCGCGTCCAGCAGGGCGCCGACCTCGGTCAGCGGGGAGCGCAGGTCGGCGTATCGCTTGCCGTTGACGGTCGCTCCGCCGGAGGTCGGGCGGTCGAGTCCCATGATCATGCGCATGGTCGTCGACTTGCCGGCGCCGTTCGGGCCGAGGAAGCCGGTGACCTTGCCGGGCTGGACGGTGGCGGTGATGCCGTCGACGGCCGTCTTGGGGCCGAACCTCTTGGTGAGGCGGTCGAGTTGAATCATGAGTCCAACGTAGAGGGAGGGACCCCCGTCCGCCATCGGCCCGTAGTACCAGGCCGGGTCGGACGAGGGTCCCTTCTCCGTGCGGGGGCGCGTCGTGCGCCGGCGGGACTACGCGCGGGCGTCGCGCTCCTGGGCGGCCAGGGCGCGCTCGACACCGGCGAGGTTCTCCACCACGAGGCGGCGCAGTGCGGCCGGCTCCTGGGTGGCGTCGAGCCAGGCACGGGTCGCGTCGCGCAGGGCGGTGTCCGCCAGCGGCGCCGGGTACATCCCGGCGACGAGGTACTCCGCGATCTTGTAGGTGCGGGAGGCCCAGACCTCCTGCAGCGCCGCGAAGTACGGGGCGACGAAACCGGCGAGCACGTCCTTGTCGGCCGCCCGCTGGAAGCCGAGGCCGGTGAACCGGACGATCGTGTTCGGCAGGTCGTCCGAGCCGAACACCGAGTCCCAGGCCGCCTGCTTGCCCGCGGCGGTGGGGATGCTGGCCCGCGCCTGCGCGGCGAACTGGCCGCCGTTGGCGGTGTTGTCCGCGGCGAGGGCGGCGTCGATCTCGTCCGTGCCGGCGGCACCGCCCGCGGCCAGCGCGATCAGCAGCTCCCAGGCCAGGTCGGTGTCGACCGTGAGCCCCTCGAGGGTCTGCGTGCCGTCGCGCAGCGCCGCGATCTCGGCCAGCTGCTCGTCGGTCGACGCGTACGCGGCGAAGAACTTGACGAACTGGAACTGCGCGTCGCTGCCGGCCTCGGCCTGCTTCGCGAGCTCCCACAGCGCGGTCGCGACCGCCTGCACGGTCTCCTTCTGGCGCTCCGGGGCGACGTAGCTGCCCGCGGCGAGGCCGAGCTGGCTCAGCGTCGTGCGGAGGGTGGTCGACTCGGTCTCGGACGCGATGTTCCCGAGCACCAGCCGCACGTAGTCGCTCGCGGACGTCTCGGCGTCGCGGGTCGCGTCCCAGGCCGCACCCCAGACCAGGGAGCGGGCGAGCGGGCTCTCGATCTCGCCGAGGTGCTCGATGGCGACGGCCAGCGAGGCGTCGTCGAGACGGATCTTGGCGTAGGCCAGGTCGTCGTCGTTGAGGAGCACGAGGGCCGGGCGTGCGCGGCCGACCAGCTCGGTGACCTCCGTGCGCTCACCGTCCACGTCGAGTTCGACGCGGTGGTCGCGCACCAGCCGGCCGTCGCGCAGTTCGTAGAAGCCGATGGCGAGCCGGTGCGGGCGGATGGTCGGGTAGTCGGCGACGGCGCTCTGCAGCACGGCGAACGAGGTGATGACGCCGTCCGCGTCCACCTCGATCTCGGGGCGCAGCGTGTTGACGCCCGCGGTCTCCAGCCACTTGGCCGACCAATCGCTGAGGTCGCGGCCGCTGGTGGCCTCCAGCTCGACCAGGAGGTCCTTCAGCTCGGTGTTGCCATGCGCGTGCTTCTTGAAGTAGGCGGAGACGCCCGCGAGGAAGTCGTCCTGCCCGACCCAGGCCACCAGCTGCTTGAGCACCGAGGCGCCCTTGGCGTAGGTGATGCCGTCGAAGTTGACCTGCACGTCCTCCAGGTCGTTGATCGTCGCGACGATCGGGTGGGTCGAGGGCAGCTGGTCCTGCTTGTAGGCCCAGCTCTTCTCCATCGCGGCGAAGGTGGTCCACGCCTCGTGCCATTCGGTCGCCTCGGCGGTGGCGAGGGTGGAGGCGTACTCGGCGAACGACTCGTTCAGCCAGAGGTCGTTCCACCACTTCATCGTCACCAGGTCGCCGAACCACATGTGGGCGAGCTCGTGCAGGATCGTGACGACACGGCGCTCCTTGATAGCGTCGGTCACCTTGGACCGGAACACGTACGTCTCCGTGAAGGTGACCGCTCCGGCGTTCTCCATCGCGCCCGCGTTGAACTCGGGGACGAACAGCTGGTCGTACTTCTCGAACGGGTACGGGACGTCGAAGCGCTCCTCGTAGAACGCGAAGCCCTCGCGGGTCTTCTCGAAGATGTAGTCGGCGTCGAGGAACTGCGCCAGGCTCGCGCGGGCGTAGACGCCGAGCGGGATGGTGCGGCCGTCGCTGCTGGTCAGCTCACTGTGCTCGGAGACGTACGGTCCGGCGATGAGCGCCGTGATGTACGAGGAGATGACCGACGTGGGAGCGAACGTCCACGTCTTCGCTCCCGCGCCGGCCGCGACGGGCTCGGGGGTGGGGGAGTTGCTGACGACGACCCAGTGCTCGGGGGCGGTCACGGTGAAGGCGAAGGTCGCCTTCAGGTCGGGCTGCTCGAACACCGCGAACATGCGGCGGGAGTCCGGCACCTCGAACTGGCTGTAGAGATAGACCTCGCCGTCCACCGGGTCGACGAAGCGGTGCAGGCCCTCGCCGGTGTTCGTGTAGATCGCGTCGGCGTCGACGGTCAGCACGTTCTCGGCCTGGAGGCCGTCCAGCCGGATGCGGACGCCGTCGGCGACCTGCGCCGGGTCGAGCTCGACGCCGTTGAGGACCACCGAGTGCACGGTGCGGGTGATGGCGTCGATGAAGGTCGACGCGCCCTCGGTCGCGGAGAAGCGCACGGTGGTCGTGCTGCGGAAGGTCTCCGGGCCGGTCGTCAGATCGAGGACGACATCATAGGCGTGGGTGCGGACGAGCGACGCGCGCTCCTGGGCTTCGATGCGTGTGAGGTTTTCTCCGGGCAACGGTGACTCCTTGAAGACGAGATTCGCGTGGATCGTGTCCACCGCATCCACCTTATCGACCCGCGCGCCGGGGTCGGCGGCCTTCCCTAGACTTGGCCCATGCGCATCCACATCGCCACCGATCACGCCGGCCTCGACTTCAGCCGGCACCTGCAGGATCACCTCGCGGCCGCGGGGCACGAGGTCGTGGACCACGGACCGGCCGAGTACGACCCGATCGACGACTACCCGGCGTTCTGCATCAACGCGGCGAAGGGTGTCGTGCGCGACCAGCAGGCCGGCGTGCAGGCCCTCGGCGTGGTGTTCGGGGGCTCCGGCAACGGCGAGCAGATCGCCGCCAACAAGGTGCTGGGCGTGCGTGCGGCCCTCGTCTGGAACGACAGCACGGCGCAGCTGGCCCGACAGCACAACGACGCGAACGTGATCTCGATCGGCGCCCGCCAGCACACCGTCGAGGAGGCGACCCGCTTCATCGACCTCTTCATCGCCGAGCCGTTCTCGCTCGAGGAGCGCCACGTGCGCCGGATCGCCCAGCTCGCGGAGTACGAGGCCACCGGCGACATCGCGGGCAAGAACGTGGACCGCTGATGCCCGAGGGCCACTCCGTCCATCGCATCGCCCGGCAGTTCGCGACAAACTTCGTCGGCCACCGGGTGGCGGTCTCGTCGCCGCAGGGCCGCTTCGCCGAGGGCGCCGCGCGCATCGACGGGCAGGTCATGACGGCAGCGAAGGCCGTCGGCAAGCAGATGTTCCTGGAGTTCGAGAGCGGGCTCTGGCTGCGCATCCACCTGGGCATCTACGGGGCGTGGGACTTCGCGGGCGACATCAGCGTCGACCCGACGATCGCGTCCGCCAACGGCCGGATGGGACAGACGAACCAGCGCGGCACCGACGCCGACGCCGCCCGGGTGTTCGACGATGCGGGGGAGAACTCCCTGCACTCGATCGGGGCGCCGCGGCGCACCCGGCTGCGCATGGCGGAGTCGGAGAAGCTGGAGGCCGAGATCACGTCCTTCCCGCCCGATCCGGTGGGACAGGTGCGGGTGCGGCTGCTGACGGACACCGCGGTCGCCGACCTGCGCGGACCGACGGCGTGCGAGGTGCTCGATCCGGCCCAGGTGGACGCCGTGATCGCCAAGCTCGGGCCCGACCCGATGCTCGACGACGGGCCTGAGGCCGAGGAGCGGTTCGTGTCGACCGTGCGCCGCAAGCCGACGGCGATCGCCCTGCTGCTGATGGACCAGAGCGTCGTGAGCGGCATCGGCAACGTCTACCGCGCCGAACTGCTGTTCCGCGCCCGCCAGAACCCGCACACCCCGGGCAAACAGGTCCCGGAGGACACCGTGCGGGAACTCTGGCACGACTGGGTGCGGCTGCTGCGCATCGGTGTCGCGACCGGCCAGATGATGACGATGGACGGCCTCGACGACGAGGCGTACCGCAAGGCGATGGCGAGCCGGGACGACCGGCACTGGGTCTACAAGCGCGAGGGCCTGCCCTGCCGCGTCTGCGGGACCCACATCGTGATGGAGGAGCTGGGCGGCCGCAAGCTGTACTGGTGCCCGAAGGATCAGGCCTAGGAGGCGGCATGCGGCAGAACCCGAGTTTCACCCTCACCGGCGCGGAGGAGCTCAAGCGACTCGTCCGCGAGAACCCGTGGGCGACGTTCGTCAGCCACACCGCCGGCGGCCTGGTGGCCTCCCACTATCCGGTGATCCTCGACGACACCCGGGACGGGATCAGCCTGCTGAGCCATGTCGGCCGCCCCGACGAGCAGCTGCACGAGCTGGGCGAGCACGAGCTGATGATCATCGTGCAGGGCCCGCACGGCTACATCTCGTCGGGCTGGTACGACGACAAGCCCGCGGTGCCGACCTGGAACTTCATCTCCGCGCACTTCTCGGGCGTGCCCGAGATCCTGAGCGACGAGGAGAACCTCGAGGTGCTCGCTCGCCTGGTCGACCACTTCGAGCGCGAGCTCCCGGAGCCGCGGCAGATGGCCGGCACGGAGGCCGATTCCGCGTACGCCCAGCGGATCTCGTCCGGGACCGTGGGCCTGCGCCTGACCCCCACGACGATCTCCGCGAAGCAGAAGATGAGCCAGAACCGCCCCGACCACATCGTCGACCGCATCCTCCTGGAGCTGGCCGGCCACGGGCCGTACGCCAGCGAGGGCCTGCTGCGCGAGATGACGATCGTGCACGACCGCCGCCGCGCCGCTCGATGAGCCTGCTGCTCACCGGCGCCCGCCTGCCCGGGTCCGAGGGCCTGGTCGACGTGCGCCTCGACGACGGCCGGATCACGGCGGTCGACCTCGCCGGTCGCCTCGACCGGGCCGGAGCCGAGCCGCTCGACCTCGATGGCCGCTGGCTCGTGCCCGGCCTCTGGGACCAGCACGTGCACTTCACCCAGTGGGCGCAGACCGCCCGGCGGCTGGACGTGTCGCGCGCGGCGTCCGCGGCGGAAGCGGCGGAGTTGGTACGCCGTCGTGCGGCGGAGGCTCCCCGCGACGAGGTGCTCGTCGGCTTCGGCTTCCACGACGCCCTCTGGCCCGACGTGCCGACCCGTGCCCTCCTGGACGCGGCGGCGGGGGAGCGGCCGGTCGTCCTGATGTCGGGCGACCTGCACTGCTCCTGGCTGAACACGGCCGCGGCCCGGCTCCTCGCTCCCGGGACCGACGACGCCGTGGTGCGTGAGGATGCGAGCTTCGCGGTCACCAGCCAGCTCAGCGCCGCCGACGACGCCACCCTGGACCGCTGGGCGGCGGAGGCGGCCGGAGCCGCGGCGCGGCGTGGCGTCGTCGGGATCGTCGACCTCGAGTACGGCTGGAACCTCGGGACCTGGGTGCGGCGGTT